>JAVBNX010000018.1:0-83341 GCA_031551275.1 Rikenellaceae bacterium | reverse complement strand
GCCACCCAAGTGGAAGGCCAGCGCGCGCTCGATGCCTGCTACGGGGCCAAAGGCGTCGTTGTCGCGTGCCTCGGCAAGCTGGTCTAGCGCGGTGTTGGCGCCGGCGACGTAGGCGGCGTGGTGCTTCGAGTGGTGAAGCTCCATGATCTCGCCAGCGATGTGCGGGTCGAGCGCGCCGTAGTCGTAGTCAAGGTCGGGAAGGCTGTAGGTGGCCATAATTCCTCCGTGGTTGTTCAGGGGACTCTCCGAGCCTAACCGAGCGCTAGGCCGGACGTAGTTGCCAACCTCGCCAAAGCGCAGGGCATTCCGGCCCGACTCCACCGATCAGTGGTGAGCGTGCTTGGATTCCTCGTACTCGGCAGGGGTGACGGGCTGGATGCGCTGCTCGTAGTAGAAGCGCGACAGGCGGGCCTTGAATGCATCCAGATTTTGTGCGGAGAGCGCCGTGCACCCCGCGCAAAGCGCCAGGGCTATAAAAAGTATCCGTATCATCTGAGCGGGATTTGATTCACATCGACCCCAAAGGTAGCCATAATCTGGGAAAGGGGGCGGTTTTCGAATTTAATTTTTTTGCCCTTCCACCCGGCCCTGGCCACCATTTCGCCCGAAACGGTCAGCCCGTCCGAGGCCAGGCCCCTGCCGCCCATAAGCGTGAGCAGGGACAACGGGTCGTTGACCCTCAGGCGCAGCGTAAGGGGCACTTCGCCCGAGAAACGTTTAGCGACGACTACCGGCTCGGCCAGTTTGGCCGAGAGTATGCGGCGACCGTTAAGGTATACGGTCATATCGGACGAGAGCAGTTGCAATTTGCCCGACGAACGGTTCTCGACCCCGACCGTCATGCACACGATGGGCGAAGAGAGGGGCGAAACGTCGCCGCGCGGAGGGTTGTTCTCCTGCAACCGCACGCTTTTCAGACCGGTGAATTTCACGTCGTCGGCATTCACGCACGAGCCGAGCGCAAGGGCTGCGGCAACTATTAGCAAAAGGCGTTTCATCGCTGTGGAAGTTCTATTTTAATATCCTTGATGCGCAGTTGGGGCGTGGTCACGCCGCGGTAGTGGTTCTCGACTATCGTGTAGCAGACGTCGATAGGCCTTCCGCCGCGTATCCATTCGTAGTGGGTGGGCTGCTGGAAGGCTATGGCCGCGATAGTGGTGTTCGGTTTTTCCCTCTGGGTGAGGTCCATGCGCAGGTGGTCGAGCTCGGCGCCTACCAGCTTGGCGTCGCCGCGGTTGCTCACCCCGCGCGTGAGGAACACGGGCGCGGTGTTGCCGGGGCCGAAAGGCTGGAAACGGCACAATGCGGCGCGGAAGTCCGGCGTTATGTCGCTGAGCAGCAACTCGGCGTCTATCTCGACCTGCGGCACGAGCATCTGTGGGTCGATGTGCTCCTCGACGTAGGCGTGGAAGCGGCGGGTGAATTCAGGCACGCGTTCGGGTTTCATCGTCAGGCCGGCGGCGTACATGTGCCCGCCGAAGTTTTCCAGCAGGTCGGCACACGATTCCACTGCCTGGTAGAGGTCGAAGCCGGGCACCGAGCGCGCCGAGCCTGTCGCAAGGCCGTTGCTCATCGTGAGCACCACCGTGGGGCGGTAATAGGTCTCGATCAGGCGCGAGGCGACGATGCCCACGATGCCCTTCATCCAACTCGGGTTATATATCACCGTGCTCTTGAGTGCCTTGAGCTCGGGGTGGGACTCGATGTAGTCGTGGGCCTGTTGGGTTATGGTGCGGTCGATGTTCTTGCGGTCCTGGTTGAAGTTGTCGATCTGGCTGCCGAAGGTCTCCGCGGCCTGTTCGTCCTTCTCGACCAGCAGGTTGACCGCCGAGTGGCCACCCGAGGGCGCGGCGTTCTCGTCGTCGGCGTCCACGGCCATGCGTCCCGCGGCGTTGATGCGGGGCCCGATCTTGAACACTATGTCGTCGATGGTGATCTGGTGGCCGTCCAGCCCGCAGATGCGGATGATCGATTCGAGCCCCCTGCCCGGTTTTTCATTCAGGCGGCGCAGCCCGTAGTGCGCCAGGATGCGGTTCTCGCCCACCAGCGGCACGATATCCGAGGCGATGCTCACCACCACCAGGTCCAACAGCCGCTCTACCTCCGAGAAGGGCATACGCCGCTTCTGGCAGATCGCCTGTACGAGCTTAAAGCCCACCCCGCAGCCCGAAAGCTCGGTGAAAGGGTAGTCGCAGTCGACCCTCTTGGGGTCGAGCACGGCGACCGCGTCGGGGATCTGATCGCCCGGCAGGTGGTGGTCGCAGATGATGAAGTCGATGCCCTTGCTTTTTGCGTAGGCCACTTTCTCTACCGCCTTGATGCCGCAGTCGAGCGTGATTATCAGCGTGATGCCTTTCGCCGCGGCATAGTCTATCGCCTTGAGCGACACGCCGTAGCCTTCGGTATAACGGTCGGGGATGTAAAAGCGCAACTCCTCATGGCCCAGGCGGGAAAGGTATAGGTAGACCAGCGCCACGGCGGTAGTCCCGTCCACGTCGTAGTCGCCATAGACCATGATCTTTTCATTGTCGGCCAGCGCACGCTCCACCCTTTCGACGGCCTTGTCCATATCCTTCATCAGGAAAGAATCGTGCAGGTCGGCCAGGTCGGGCGAGAAGAACCTCTGGGCCTCCCCGGGGGTGGTCACCCCCCGCTGGATCAGCAGGTTGGCCAGCACGGGCGCGAGGCCGAGCTCATCGCCCAGCCCTTCGGCAAGCGCACGATCAGCCTGGGGCTTGAGTACCCATTTCTTTGCTATCGGCATAATTGTATGTTTTAATATTCATAATATCCTCAAAATGGGTGACAAACGCGCGTTTCACCGCTTCGATGTCCTGCGGCGCGCCCTTTTCGCGCTCGATGGAGGTGACCCCCCGGTCGGTGAAACCGCACGGGTTGATGTACGAAAAATACTCCATGCGGGTGTTCACGTTCAGCGCCAGCCCGTGCATGGTCACATAGCGCGACGAGCGCACGCCTATGGCGCAGATCTTGCGCGCGGGGCTTTCGAGCCACACGCCGGTCGCCCCATCGCTGCGCCCTGACGCAATTCCCATGCCGTCCAGGGTGCGTATGACCGCCTCCTCCAGGCGGTTGACATATTCCTTTAGCCCCAGGCCCAGCCTTTGCAGGTCGAGTATCGGGTAGGCCACGATCTGGCCGGGGCCGTGGTAGGTCACGTCGCCGCCACGGTCGGTATGGTAATAACTCGCCCCTATCGATTTCAAAAAATCTTCGCTCGCGAGCATGTTGCCTTCCTGTCCGCTTCGCCCCAGGGTGTAGACGTGGGGATGCTCGACCGTAAGGAGGCACATCGGCGCATCGGGCGTCCCGGCGACCAGGGGATCGAAATAGCCGCGTTGCACATCAAGCGCACGCGGATAGTCCATCGTCCCCAAATCCCTGTATAGAACGCCGTGCACCATTCCTTTATTTTTGTAATTTGCAGAATTCGAGCGCTTCGACCGCCTTATACGATGAACGTACCATAGGACCGGAGGCCACATATGAAAATCCCTTTTCGATGGCGCGGTCGCGGTACCAGTCGAATTTTTCAGGGGTGACGTACTCCGCCACGGGAAGGTGATCGAGGGTAGGGCGCAAGTATTGGCCTATCGTGAGTATGCGCACCCCGGCTTTAAGCAGGTCGTCCATCGCGGCGAGTACCTCGTCGTCCGTCTCGCCCAGGCCCACCATAAGTCCGCTCTTGGCTATCGCGCCGGTGGCGGCGATAAGTCGCAGAGTGGCCAGCGAAGTGGCATACTCCGCGCGGCTGCGCACCCCGGGGGTGAGCCTTTCCACTGTTTCGATATTGTGGCCTATGATGTCGGGGCGTGCGGCTGCGATAACGCGCACGAGATCCTCCCGGCCATCGAGGTCGGGGATCAGAAGTTCTATGGTGGAAAGCGGATTTTCGCAGCGGACGGCCTCAACGACCGCAGCCCAATGCGCCGCGCCCCCGTCGGGCATATCGTCGCGCGTGACCGAGGTGATCACTGCGTGGCGCAGCCCCATCAGGCTGACCGAGCGGGCGACCCTGGCGGGTTCACCTTCATCTGCGGGTAACGGCTTCCCGGTGGCTGTGGCACAGAAGCGGCATGAACGGGTGCATACTTCGCCCAGGATCATGAATGTGGCGGTGCGGTTGCTCCAACATTCAGATTTATTGGGACACATGCCGCTGCTGCAAATTGTGTGCAGCCCATGTTCCTTTGCCAGACGCGACACCTCGGCGAATCCTTCGCTTCGGTGCAGCCTTATTTTAAGCCAATCGGGTTTTTTATGTGCGGTTACCTTGTCATAATTTTTAGGCATCCAGTCGTTATTATCTTTCCAACTGAGACAAAGGTAAGAATTTTTTCGTTATCTGGTATAAAAAGAAGGCGGCCATGTCGGGGCCGCCTGTTTTTGGACAACTATCGGATTAATGCTCTGTCAGTTCGCGTATCGAGCCCGAGTAGGGCTCACCGTAGAGGCTTTCGTATTGCTTGGCGAAGCGGTCGTAAAGGCCCTTGGCGGCATTATGCTTACCGGCAGCCATATAGGCGCGGCAGCGCAGGTAGAGCGCCTGTTCGTTGACCGGATCGAGCGTGAACACGGCGTCGGCCATGCGCGCGGTCGCCGTCTGGTCCTGCGAGGCCGAGGCCTGGCCCAGCAGCAGGTCGATGGTTTTATCCGCGAAGTCGGATTTGAAATCGTCCAGCCACGGGTGGTCCTCCTCGGGGAGCAGCCCTCCGCCGCCCACCAGCGCGATCACGGTGTTGACGTTTTCGCCGCGCCCCACCGCCGCCCGCCATTGCAGGTAGTCGACGAAAAGCGAATGGAAGGTGATGCGCCAGTAACCCGTCTGGTTGGATATTTCGTAGTCGCCCACCGTGTCCAGCAGCGCGCGCAGTTTGCCCAGGTTGACGGCGCGGTTATTCCTGGCCGCGGCCTCGTCCTTGTCGTACCAGAGCAGTTCGCGCATCTTTTCCGAAGAGATGCCCTTACCCGACGAATATAAGATAAGCAACGCGAGCAGTTCACGCACCAGGGGCGAGAATTTACGCGTGATGTCCTCCCCCGCGCGGTCATAGACGTGGAAACCGCCCAGCAGGTAGATCGCCCCCCTGTGCGGCAACTCGACCTCGGCCGGAGTGGCGGCGGCGCTGTTGGCCGCGCTCATAGCCGCATAGTGCTCCCGGGCCAGGCGGCGGCGACGACGGCTACGGGCGATATGCACACCCCAGAAAAACAGCAGGTCGACCACGATAACGGCCACCAGCCAATGCCACGTCTGGGTTTTGCCGGCAGTGAGGCGCGGCGTGGACGCCGAAAATCCGGAGGCTTCGATCACCGCCCTGCCCCTGCTGTCGGCGGGTGCGCCGGGCAGCAGGAAGAATTTGTAACCGTCGTTGATATTGAAGCCCAACACCCCGGTGGTGAAGGTCGTGTCGGCGACCTGTATGGTCGTCAGGGAGCGTTTGAAATTGATCCCGACGATAAATTCGACCGGGCCGTGCGAGAATATATCGCCCTCTATGTCGAGCCTTTGCACCTTATCGCCGCTGGTCAGCAACAGGCTTTGCCCGCCTCCGCGGCGCCAGTCGAGGATTATGCGGTCCTCGCGGACTCCGCTCGATTGCGCGCGCAGCACCACGCCGGTGAATTCATGGGCGTAGGGGTCGGGGACGAGCGTAAAGCGCAGCGTGAGGGGCTCGTCGAAAAAGCTGAAACGGCCACCGCCCAGCAGCTCTTCCGCCGGGATCTCCGCGTAAACCGCAGGGGGCCGCACCGCAGGGCACTTCCCGCAGCAGAGCATAAACAAAACGAGCAACAGCCATCCGGTCACCGGACGGCTTGCTGCCGATACTTTTCGCACTTTTAAGATCATTACACTCAGCGCAAATTTAGGCTAAGGTAGTGATTTTTTAACGTCAATATAAAAATTCCGCCGCCGCGGCTGCCATTTTTTGATATTCGTGCGCCACGCCGGGGGTTTCGACCTTCTGCCAAACCGGGGCTGCCCACCCCCTCGCCGCGGTTATCTGATGGGAGCGGCTGTAAAAATACCTGCCTCGTTCAAGGCGGTTGGCACCCTGCGCGTTCGCCTGCGCGGTCACCCGCAGGTTGGAATCGACGTTGACGTCCGAGGTGCCCAACTGCACGGTCAGCGGACAGGCGAAATAGGCTTGCTGCACCGCCACGGTGGCCTGGCCGCTGTTTTTGAGCCCGTAGGGGTATGCCACGTCCGTATCCGGCATCGTATACCATCCCGGGTTGGCGGCAACGGCGCGTCCCACGCGCGAATCGGGACAGAAGAGCATGAACCGCTGGACGAACTGCGCCCCTGCCGAGTGCCCCCATATATCGTATGTGGTGCGGGTGCTCTGTATCTCGTCCCTGATAAAGTCGAAGATCGGCGCTATGGCCGAAAAAGACCAGAGCGAACGGTCGCGCGGGGTAGATCCGCTGAACATCCACCCCTCGATATAATCGGACGAGTTGGGATAGTCCTTAAGCGGGAATTCGAGGGAAAAGACCATCACCCCTTTCGAGGCGGCCTTTGCAACCCAGGCATTTAGGTATTCGTCGGCGTTGCGGTTCGTGCCGGGAAAAACGAGCAGGATGGGCATCGTGTGCCGGTCGTTTGCGGGGGGTATATAATAGTGTATATATATAGGGCGTGAGGATAGGGGCTGATAACCCGTAAACTCCACGATGCCCTTACCCTGCTCGAAAGTTTCGGTCAGGCCGTGGTCGGGCACTCCCGGCTCGTTCTTCGAGCAGGAGAGCCCCGCCAGCACGGCGACCAATATTATGAAAAACTTATGCATCAGAACATTACGTGGGCTGCCGCACCTATAACGAGGTTTTCGTTGTTGGGCTGCTCGGCATACTTCGAATAGCTGCACAGCGCCTGTACGCGCAGGGTGTTGCCTTTGAAGTATTTGCCCACCGCGAAGGTGCCGCTGTACTCTTTGCGCAGCACCGAGGTCGCGGTTTCCTCCCACTCGGGCTCCACCATCGACGCGCCGGCGTCCACGCTCCAGCCGTTACGGGTCAGGTAACCCGCCTGAAGGGCGTAGCCGTTGCCCAGGGCCAGGTAATCGGCGATCTGGCGGGGCTTGAGCGCCGAGCTCGACACCGCCTCGGTGTAGATGCCCACCAGCGAAGTGGCATTGCCGTTGATCCATTGGGCAAGCAGCGAGAAACCTTTGAACTTGAAGGTCAGATCCGCAGACATCTTGCGGTAGTCGGGATAGTTTTCCTCACCATTCTTATCGTACATGATAAACGTGCCGTGCCCTTCGCCTACGGGGTCGCTTGCGCCCACGTTATAGCTGTAGGCGATGCCCAGGGCCAGTTTGGGGCAATTTTCGCGCGCCAGATCCACGCCCAGCACCTCGTTGCCCGGGGTGAAGAAGCCCAGGGGGTAGAGCGTCGCGGCGGCGCCGTATTTCAACCCGCCCTTGTCCACGTCCAGCGACGAGGAGCCGAATGAATTGCGACCGTCGCCGCTGGTCACCGCGGCGCCCAGGTCGAGGCCCATCATGCCCACAGGCAGACGGCTCTCGACGAACAGGCCGAATTCGCGGCCCGTGTTGCAGAAAGAGCGGCTGGCCAGGCTGCGCTTGCCGAAGCGCAGGGATTGGTCGAGCAGCGACATCTCCCTGCCGTTGGTAAAGGTCTGCTTCTGGCCGACCGAGATCTTCAGGAATTCCCAGGGGTGGTAGGCCAGCCATGCATCCAGAAGGGGTGAGTTCTGCGCGAAGTCCATCTGCAGCAGAAAACTGAGTTTTTCCTTGGCCAGCACGCCTTCGAGGTTGAAGTAGGCGCGGCCCAGACCCATGGACTGCCTGTCCTGCTGGTCTTCGGTGTGGTCGTACAGCGCGTTGAGCTGCAGGTATCCGCCCATGCGGAATTGCTGCTGCCCGTCATTGAAGCTCAGGGCGAAAAGCCCCTTGTCGCGGGCGTTGAGCGTGCCGTTTTCGAGGGTCTGAGAGTGGAGTGAGGCCGAGGCCAGCACGAGGGTCGTCAGAATAGCTAACTTTTTCATATCGTGGGTTTTTTATTTTGTCATGTATCGGTAGACCGGGTATTCAGCGCCCGGGGTTGTTTCTATTATGCGGAAATAGGCGAAGGAGTTGGTGCACTCGGGTTCGAGCACGCTCACCGCGAAGTGGCTCATGGGTTGGCCGGTGCCGACCACGACCGTACCTTCGGGGAAGGAGACGCTGCGGGTCTGCACCGCCGTACGCACGGCCACGGGCAGCACGCCGCCCACCTCAACGGTCTCTGGGGTCACGGTTTCGACCGTGTAGGCCTCCACATCGAGCGTCGCGGGCTCGGCAAGGCGCGTGTAGGCGATGCCCAGCAGGTCGAGTTTTTCCGCAGCGCGCTTCTCGCCCGGCAGTATGTAATATGCCGAGGGGCGTACGCGCGTGAGCGTGGCGGTCGAGCGGAGAGAGTACTGCGCATTGAGAGCAATGGACACCTTGCCGCCCGAGATCAGGTCGATGAAGGTGAAAGGCACGCCCTTTTTGCGCTCGCCGGCGAACCGTACGGCGATGTCGGCGCTGCTCTTCGCGGCCTCCTCAACAGTAGCCATGATCTGTGCGGCGTTGTCGTAAGCCGTGCGGGCGAACTGGTCGCAGAGCAGGTATGCCGACCACACGCGGCGTTTGAAGGAGGTGCGGTCGAGCTTTATGCCGCGCGTTTCGACCAACAGCGAAACGCTGTTACGCAGCGCCATGGCGTTGCTCGTGGAGCGCGCGGAAGATCCACCGACGGTCATCGACAACACGCCGTGTTCCATGTGCGAGGTGTAGTAGGTGTGGTGCGTGAGGCCGTTCGCATCGAGGAGTTTGTAGGCGGGTGGCAGCATAACCTCCTCGACCGTGGCGCGCAGCGGGGCGGGCACGTTCAGATTGCCGCTCCACAGCAGCATCACGTCCCACGGGGTCGAGATGATGCGTCCCTGGGCCACCGTTTCGAAGTCGCTGCGCACGGGCTGGTACTCGTGCAGATCGACCGTCACGTGGGGCGCGATGCGTGCAGCTGTGGCGTGCAGCACCTGCGCCTCGGGCGAGTCGAGCTTGCTCTGGTCGCGGTTGAGATCTATTCCGTTGGCCGTCATGCGCTGGAAACTCTCCATGCCGTCGGCGTTGACCACCGGCATAAGGTAGAAGTCGATACTTTCGAGCATCTGCGCCGAGGCTGGATCGTTAACAAGCCTGTCTGCCAACCACATCAGCGCCTCTGTGCCCGAAGGCTCGTCGCCGTGGACGCGTGCGAAAAGCAGCATCCGAAGCTTGCCACCGCCCCCGGAGGAGATCTTCACCAGGGGTATTTCGCGCTTTTTCTGCGTGAGTCCCGCGACCTCGACGCTCACGCGGTCGGGATGCGCCGTGCCCAGCGCCTCAAAGAACGAGAGCACCTCGCCGTGGGACGCAAAACCCTTGGCCTTGGCCAGCGAAGGGGTCGCGATCTCCACAACAGGATCGGGGAAATACCTCTCCGTCACCTTGCGGGGTTGCTGTGCCGCAGCCATCGCAGCCCAAAGGGCTAACAGTATGGTAAGCGTCAGGCGCATCAGAACATGAGTTGGAAGTTGACGGTCAGGAGTTTCTCCCAGCCGGTGAAAGTTTCGTCGTTGACCTTGCGCGAGATCCCATTGCTTTTATAAAGGATATATGACGCCTGGATGCGCGAGGCGTAAGAGCGCGAGAGGTATTTCGAAACGCCCGCTTCGTAGATATGGTTGCGGTTGTAGTAAAGGTCGTTGTTCATGTATGAATATTTGAACGGCATCAGGCGGGTGTAACGCGCGTCGACGGACCAGAAGTTACGCATCAGGTAGCCGGCCTGGATGTTATATGCGCGACCGCACATCATGCGGTTGGCGATATAATCGGTCACGTCCTGCCGTCCGTCCACATCGAACGTGGTCGAGGTCGTGCCGTCGTTGCGCACCCTCTGGGTGATCGACGAGGGGACCACCACATCGCCCCAGGCATATTCGGCCACGGCTGAGAAACCGCGGTATTTGAACACCGCGTCGGCGGTGAATTTCCGGTAGTCGGGAAGGTCCACCTCGCCCATGTCGTTCAGGTAGAGGATCGGTTCGCCACCTTCGCCGCCGCGGCGGTCGATAGTGCCCACGCAATAGCTGTATGCCGCGCCGAGGCTCAGTTTCGGGGTCATTTCATAGACCATGTCGCTCTGGCGTGTTTCGCCCGAGATGCGGAACAGGCCGAAAGGCAGGTAATTGATACGTCCGCCGTACTTCAGTCCCCCGTAGCGTTGCTTGCCGTTCATCGGGCCGTCGCCGTCGGTGATCGCCAGGCTGGGGCGCAGGTAGGATTTCTGACCCACCTTATAGGTCCCTTCCGCGAACAGGCCGGCTTCGCGCACCGTGCCGAAGACAGACGAAAGGCGGCTGCGGTCGGGCAACTGCATGGAGTAGGAGCTCATCTGCAACTCGCGGTTGTCGGTGGGCGTGCTCCTCTGGCCGATGGTGAAGATCATTTTGTTGCCCCAGGGGCGGTAGGCGACCCACGCGTCGAAGAGCATGGTGCCCACTTCGCTCTCGGAGGCCCCGCCGGCGGTCATGTCCAGGCCCAGGCGGTAACGCACCTTGTCGCCCATCAGTTTACCGTTAAGGCGAAGACGGGCACGGCGGATGCGGAAACGGTTGTATGTATCCTCGTCGCCGCTGTACATGCGCATGTAACTCGCCGCCTGGAAGTAACCGTCGAGCGCGAGCGCGGCGCCGTTGGACGAGATGACGTTTATGCCGTCGCCCAGGCGGTAGCTGCTTATGGTCGCGTCGCCCAATTTGATCGGGGCGCCCTGCACCGCGTCGAGCTGCTCTAAATCGAAATCGTCGTCGATCTGGGCTATCGCCATGCAAGGCAGCAGCGCGAGAAGGGAAAAGAGAAAATATTTATTCTTCATAATGTTGGATTTATTCGAAATTTCCTTTGCGTACCACTTCGCCCTCGCTCATCATCACACACCCGCGGGCAACCACGGTGTGCAGCTGCCATGAGCTGTCGAACAGGCACAGGTCGGCGTCCATTCCGGGCGCCACCTCTCCTTTGCCGCGCAGTTTCATCGTGCGCGCCGGATTGACGGTCAGCAGTTTGAATGCCTCGGCGGGATTTACCCCGCCCTCGGTGACCAGTTTTACGACCTGCTCCAGGTTAAGGTGCAGCGGCGCCAGGCGGTAGCTCTCCTCGCCCGTGGCGGGGTCCACGCGCCTCACCCCGGCGTTGCCGTCGCTGCTCAGGGTCATGCGGTCGATAGAAACGCCGTCTGCGAGGCCGTCCATGACCGTTTCCCAGGGCTGCGCGTACTTTGTGCCGCCGGTCGAGATGTCGATCATCCCGCCCATTTTTGCAAACTCGCGCGCCTGGTCGAACAGCGCTTTGGTGCGCCCCACGTGGGTCGGCGAGATATAGCCGGTCAGCGAGGGGTATTTGCGGGCTATATCCAGCAACAGCGACATACCGTCCTCCAGCGGGCCCAGGTGGACGTGCATCACCCCGCCCTTGGCCGAGGTGAATCCACCCAGGCGCACCTGCTGGATTATGCGCAGCAGGTCCTGCTCTGTGGGGAATGAGCTGCGGTCGTCGGCGATGGCTATCTTACAGCCTATCACCTTGTCCACATAGATCAGATCTTCGGCGACCGATCCGGTGATCGTGGGGGTCGGCAGACCGTAGAAACCCGTGAGCATCCATGCCGAAAGGCCGTTCTGCTCAAGTGATTTGGCCTTGGCGTAGAGCGCGGGGAGCTGCTTGACGAAGCCGTCCGTGCCCAGCATGCCCACCACGGTGGTCGTGCCGCATTTTACCAGATCCGCGACCTTCACTTCCGGGGCCAGCGAGAAGAATCCCGTCTGTCCGCCGCCGCCGATGATGTGCACGTGCTGGTCTATCAGCCCCGGGGTGAGGATCATCCCCCCGGCGTCGATAACCCGTGCGCCGAGTCCGCCCGCGTCGAGCGAACCGCCCACTGCCACGACCTTTTCGCCGCACAGCAGCACGTCGCCGCGACCGAGGTGCGCGGGGGCGTATATATCTGCGTTCTTTACAAGCGTGAACATGGCCTACATTATAAAAAAGTGTACCGCGATCATGAACACCAGCGTCACCAGCAGCGGGATAAGGTTGCGTTTAGCCAGATCCATCGGCGACACGCCGGCCACCTCCGCGATGGCGATTATGATGCCCGCGATGGGCGAGGTGGCGCGTCCCATGCTGGCCGAAAGCTGCATGGGAAGTATCATATCCACAGGCTGCATGCCCAGTTTACCGGCTATGCCCGGCACGAGGGGCCCGAAAGAGAAGAACGAGGCGTTGCCGCTGCCCATGAGCATGGCGGCCAGGAAGATCAGTATCGTTATCAGGATAGCTATGCCCACGCCCGAAAAACCTATCGCCGACGATCCGTCGACCAGCGCGTCGATAAAGCCGAGGCTGATAAGCCCTTTCGAGAATATCTCGGCGGCCACGATGAGCGTCACCACTGTGGTGAATACGTTACCCATGCCGTTCCAGAAGGCTTTCATTCCCGCGAACACATCCTTCACAGAGCGTTTGCGCACGGCTTCGAAACCCATAGCCACGAACAGCGACACGAGCATCGCCGTGGTGGTGTCCAGCTCGATGGGGGGATTGAAGAGCTGCACATATTTCGAAAATACGATAAGCAGCGCCAGCGGCAGCACGGGAAGGATCGCATACACGAGTGGTACGTCGACCTTCATCTCACCCTTTTCAACTGGTGCGGTGTCGACCTTACCCGCCAGGGCGTCCTTACGGTCGTACCAGCGGTTGGTGAAGAAGTATATAACCACCAGAAGTATTGTCATCGGAATAGCCAGCGGAAGCTGGTGCTCGACGAAATAGAGCACGTTGTTCGCTTCGATCAACTCCGAGGCGCGGGCTGTGTTGGCCGAGCCGGGCCCCATGTCGAAGACCGTGCACGCCGAGATCACCGACACCGCCGTCAGGCGGCTCACGCCGAGGCCCACCAGCACCGGGAAGATCGAGGCCACCAGCAACAGGCCCAATCCGGCGGCGCTGGGGGTGCAGATGAAAAGCACCTGCCCGATAGGGATCACCAGCGATGCGGCTACGTAGGGGTATTTTCGGAATATCGAGAGCGGCTGCATCGAAACATAGACCAGCGCGTCGCTTGCCTTGATCTGCTTCATGTAGGCCACATAACCGCCGATGGTCATTATCATAAGCCCCACGCGCAGCATATTGGCCGTGAAGGTCTCCTTGACGGCCTTGAAAAGGTCGAAAGCCAGTGCGCCCGTGGGCTCCTGCGCCATCGCCCCGGCAAGCCCCATCCACGAGCCCAAGAGCATCATCGCGATGCCGGCCAGCAGAAGCACCCCCTGGGGGTTGTATTTACGCAGCAGCCACCACGCCACAAGGGCGATGAACTGGACCGCTATAAGTGCACCAATGTAGATCATACCGGATTACTTCTGCACACCCACCTTGGTGGTGCACTGGTCGTAGATAGCCGCCGGGATGGTGAACGGCGCGCCCGTATTGCCAGACAGATCGACACTCGTCATCGAGGTCAGGCCGTCCAGGCCGGTGATGCCGCCAGCGGGGATGGCGTTGTTCTTCAGGTTGAGTGTTTCGATCTTGGTGTTGGTCGAGAGGTTGATCGACGAGAGCTTGGTTGCTCCGCTGGCGGTCGAGCCCGCGCAATTGAGCGTTTTGAGTTTAGTGTTGGCGCTCACGTCGAGCGTCGACACGTACGCCGTGTTGATCTGCAGCGTTTCGAGGGCAGTAAGTGCGGAGAGTTTAAGCGCGGCGGTGAACGTGTTTGAGGTGGCCGTGAACTCCTTCAACCCGGTGAAGAACTGCAGTCCGTCGGCATCGGCGATCTTGGTCGAGGCGGTGGGCACCGAGGCGCCGGTAAGGGTGGTGATCGCCGCCGAAGTCTTGGCGACGTTGAGCACGGTGGCCGTCGCGGCGAGCGGCTTGCATATATAAATCTTGTTGTCTGTGTGTTTCATTACAGAACCGGCGGGAAGTTTATCAGAAGCAGACGCGTCGGTGGCGCGGTAGAAAATGTAATCTGCGAAGGCGGCATCGGGCACCTGGAAGAAAAGCGCGGGATAGGTGGTCGGGTTGGCGCCGGCTGGCATCACCCCGCCGCTGGTGGTCAGCTGGTCGTAGAGCGCCGCGGGAACGGCGAACGGCGCGCCGGGATTGCCCGTCAGGTCGATCTCGTGGAGGTTGGCGTAGGTCGCGGGCAGGGTGAATCCTGCGGCGGCGATATTCTGGTTGGTAAGCGAGATATGGTTTATGTTGGCGCACCCGGACAGGTCGATGGCGGCGATCTTTTTGGTGACGTCCGAATTGGTCGAGCTGGCGTTGTAGCGCAGACGCACCATCGTGGCGGGCAACAGCAGCGAGTTGACCACGTTGGTGTTCATCTCAAGGGTGGTCAGACGTGTCAGTGCGCGCAGGTCCAACTCGCCCGCGACGAGGTTAGAGGTGAGGCGGATCTCATCCAGGCCGGTGAAGTACTGGATACCGTCAAGGCTCACTATCTTGGTGGCTGCCGTGGGCACTCCCGCGTTGGTGAGGTCGGTGATGCGGGTGGCGTCCTTGACCAGGTAGAGGATCGTCGCCCTGGAGGCCACCTTTTTATTGATATACTTCCTGCCGTCCTGCACCAGGGCGGTGCCGAAGGGCAGCTGGTAGTCGTCCGTGCGGTTGCAGTTATAGATAAGGTAGTCGGCGAAGGCCTCGTCCGTGATCTCATACAGGTCGGCGGGGTCGATCTTCCCGTGGTTGGGGCCCACGTCGTCGGTCGTGCATCCCGTAAATAGTGTCGCGGCAAAGATTGCTGCAATGGCGCAGCGTAAAGTGAATTTCATAGAAGTATGGTTTTTTCAGGTTATTTTTTGCCTCTTGCAATTATAAAAGTAGGCGTGTGGGGTAAACAAACCCATTAATCCACCATTAACGAAACTATTAATTTGCCGCAAACAGGCGGTTTTTTACATAAAAAGGGCGTGCACCTCCGGTTTTTCGCGGGTGCACGCCATTTTTATTATTTTAGCTGTTTATGCCGCCTGCCTGTCTACCACGGCGGCGCATGCGGCGTCGCCGGTGATGTTGAGCACCGTGCGGATCATGTCGAAAAGGCGGTCCACGGCGAACAGCAGACCTATGCCCTCCAGCGGGATGCCCCCGGCGATGAAGACCGCGAAAAGGGTGAAGGTGGGCCCCGGCACGCCCGCCTGTCCCACGGCGCTCAATACCGCCGAAGCCACGATGGCCACGTACGAGGCCATGGGCAGCGCGATGCCGTAGAACTGTGCGAAGAATAGCGCCGAAAGAGTGTAGAAGATCACGTTGCCGGTCATATTGACAGTGGCCCCGAGCGGCAGCACGAAGGCGCAGGTCTCTTTGCTCAGGTGCATATCCTGCTCACAGGTCTGCATATTGGACGCCAGGGTGGCCAAAGACGAGGCCGTCGAGAAAGCCACGCCCTGGGGTTTGAGCATCGAGCGCATATACAGCCACACCGGGACGTTCGAGAGCAGCGCCACGCACGCCGGATAGAACAGCAACCCGAAAAGCAGTACCACGCCCAGGTCTATGGCCAGCAAACGCGCAAGGTGCGCGAAGATGTCGAAACCCATCGTGCCGACCGCCGAGGCCATAAGTGCGAACACGCCCACCGGAGCGGTCCACATTACCACGCGGATGCACCATATCAGCGCATCGAGCGCCCCGTCGACCATATTTACAAGTGCCGTTTTGCGCTCACCCTGCAACGTACTTATGCCGAAGCCGAGCAGCATGGCGAAGAATATGATCTGAAGGATATTGCCCTCGGTCAGTGCGCCCACGGGATTCGCGGGCACGAGCGACAGTATAAGGTCCCAGAATCCGACGTGAGGCGCCTGTGCGACGGCCTGTGCGCCGCCTCGGTATGCGGCCACCAGCGCGGGGTCGATACCCTCGCCCGGACGCAGCCATGCGCCGGCAAGGGCGGCAACGACTCCCGCCAGCAGCGAAGTGACCCCGATGAAACCGAGCGTCCACGCCGCCACTTTGCCCGCCTTGCGCGTCGCGCCGAGCGACACCGCGCCCGAAAGGATCGACACGAACACCAGCGGCACCACCAGCATCTTGATAAGACGTATGAACAGTTCGCCCGGGGGATCGAAGATGGCGGCAGAGGGGCCCATCAGATACCCGGCGACGCTGCCGAGCGCCATCGCCACAAGGATGATAACGCCCAGGTCCGTCACTATTTTCTTGAAAGGTCTCATGCCTCGACTATTTTGTAGAGTTTATCCCCGCGGCGCACCTCCGTGGGGGTGAGTATAGAGCAGGGGACGCCCTGCGGGGCCGTGTCGACCGGCAGGTCGTCGATGCGCACCTCATCCGCCGTGCCCTCGACCATGCCGGTGGTTTCGCCCAGAATGATATAGCGGTCGCCTTTACAGAGGGGCGAGGCCTCTGGGGTGATCTCGGCGACGCCATGGCGGCGGAAATAGTTGGTCACCTTGCCTACGTATTCCTTGCGGTGGCTGGCGGACGAGCCGTAGCTCCCGCTCAGTTCGACCACCTGGCCGCCAAGGTAGTATCCGCCCCAGAAGCCGCGGTTGAAAACTTCATTTAACTCACTTTCCCATTGAGAGATACACTCCTTGGTGTATGTTTTGTCGATGATAGCGTTAACAGCCTGGTTATAAATCTCTACCGTGCGTTTTACGTACTCCGGGGCCCGGGCTCGCCCCTCGATCTTCAGAACGCGCACTCCTGCACCGATAAAGCGGTCGAGGAAGCCCACCGTGCAGAGGTCCTTTGGCGAGAGCAGGTATTGGCCCTCGATGGCGATCTGCTCTCCCGTGTCACGGTCGCGCAACTCATACGAGCGACGGCAAAGCTGGCGGCATGCGCCCCGGTTGGCCGAGCAACCGTTCTCATGCAGACTCAGGTAGCACTTGCCCGAAACGGCCATGCAGAGCGCGCCGTGGGCGAACATCTCGATGCGCACGGGTTTTCCGGCGGGGCCGCAGATATTTTCCGCGACGATGGTGCGGTGTATCGCCTCCACCTGGTCGAGGCTCAGTTCGCGCGCCAGCACCACCACGTCAGCCCATTGGGAGTAGAAGCGCACGGCCTCGGCGTTCGAGAGGTTGAGCTGGGTCGAAATATGCACCTCCACTCCGCGGCTGCGGGCGTAGAGGATCGCAGCCTGGTCGGCCGTTATCACGGCGTCTATACCTTCCGCGGCGGCACGGTCGACGATAGCGCGCATCTGCCCCAGGTCCTCGTCATAAAGGATCGTATTGAGGGTCAGGTAGTTTTTGACACCGTGTTCGCGCGTTGTCCTAACTATGCGGGCCAGGTCGTCGAGCGAAAAATTGGCCGACGAGCGTGAGCGCATATTCAGTCCCCCGGCACCGAAATATATGGCGTCCGCCCCACCCTGGATCGCGGCGTGGAGCGACTCCCACGACCCCACGGGGGCCATTATCTCTATATCCTTGCGCTGCATAGGGTTATTTTTTACGGTCGGTGAGCTCCCGGGCCAACTCGCGCAGGTGCTTAAGGCGGGCGGCGGGCGCGGCTACGGCGTCGAGGGCTTCGAGCGCCAGGGCGGTGTGGCGGCGTATTTCGGCCTGTGTGGAGGCCATCACGTCGAGCGAGTCGTAGATCGCCCTCACGCGGGCGACCTTCTGCTCGTCGGGCAGCGCCGTGTCCGAAAGCAGCGCGGAGAGTTCGCCGCGCGTTTGCGGCGTGGCGCGGTGCATGGCCTCTACAGTCAGGAAACTCTTCTTGCCCTCGATAATGTCACCGCCGGGTTTCTTGCCGAAAGCCACGTTGTCGCCGTAGCTGTCCAGCAGGTCGTCCTGGAGCTGGAACGCCAGCCCGAGCTGGTAACCGAAACGGTAAAGCGCCTCGCAGTCGGCCTCGTCGGCACCGGCGGCCATCGCCCCCATGCGCGCCGAGCGGGCTATCAGCGCGGCGGTTTTCAGGGCGATCATATCCATATATTGTCCGTGCGACACCTGTTCGCGCGATTCGAAATCCATGTCATACTGCTGCCCCTCGCATACCTCGGTGGCCATAAGGCTGAATTGGTCGAGCAGACGCCCGTCGCCGTTCAACCCCCCGGCAAGCAGACGGTAAGCCCAAATCATCATCACATCGCCCGAGAGGATGGCCGTGTTGGCGTCCCAACAGACATGCACGGAGGGTTTGCCGCGGCGCACGCCCGCATTGTCCATTATATCGTCGTGCAGCAGCGTGAAATTGTGAAAGACCTCCACGGCGGCGGCCAGGGGTAGCGCGCGGCGCGGGTCGCCCCCGAAAATTTCGCACGCAAGCAGCAGTACCAACGGGCGCAGACGCTTGCCGCCGCCCTCCAAAGAGTAGCGTATGGGATCGTAAAGCCCTGACGGCGAATCCGGGAAATGCAGCTCAACGATATGCTGCTCAATCATTTGCGATAACTCTTGTCGGGAGTGCATAGTAACGTGTTGAAATATTGTCAAGTGCAAATATCGCAAATTAATAAATAATAACTATTTTTAAATTCTTATTTAAAAAACCTAAACACTACCAGATACCATGAGTGAACAAAAAGAGCTTGCCGTAGGCGTCGACGTCGGCGGAACCAACACAGTTTTCGGCCTTGTAGACCGCCAGGGCAATATCGTAGCCGAGGGGCACATCCCGACCGACGGCTTCGGCAAGGACATAGACGCCTATGTCGCCGCGCTGTGCGAGGGCATCTCTGCGCTGCGCAACGGCGTGGGCTTCGACTACCGCCTGGCGGGCATCGGCGTGGGCGCGCCTAACGCCAACTACTATGACGGCACGATCGAATATGCGGCCAACCTTCCCTGGAAGGGCATGGTGATCCCTTTCGCCGACAAGATACGCGCATTCTTCCCGGGCATCCCGGTGATCCTGACCAATGACGCCAAGGCGGCGGCGGTAGGCGAGATGGTCTACGGCGCGGCGCAGGGCATGACCAATTTCATCCTCATAACCCTCGGCACGGGCCTGGGCAGCGGTTTTGTGGCCAACGGTCGCATCATCTACGGCCACGACAGTTTCGCGGGCGAATTCGGCCACTGCATCGTCACGCCCGGCGGACGCGAGTGCGGCTGCGGACTGAAGGGCTGCCTTGAAACCTATGTTTCGGCATCCGGCATCGTGCGCACGGCTTTCGACGTGATGGCGCTGCGCCGCATGCCGAGCGCGTTGCGCGAGGTCTCCTATAATAACCTGACCGCCAAGATGGTGACCGAGGCCGCCCAAAGCGGCGACGCCGTCGCCCTCGAAACGCTGACCCGCACCGGGGAGACCCTGGGCGCGGCGTTAGCCACCGCGATAACGATCACCCGTCCACAGGCGATCTTCGTCTTCGGCGGCGTGGCCCGTGCCGGAAAGTTGCTCTTCGAGCCCGCGAAGAAAGCTATGGAGGAGAACCTTCTGGCCAACTACAAAGGCAAGATCGACATCCTGCCCTCCGCCCTGATGGATAAAAACGCCGCAGTCCTCGGCGCATCGTCACTTGTGTGGGTGGCAGGTTAATCCGAGCAAAGTAATATCAGAAAAGTTTTTGGTGCAGCTTTTTACAAAAAGCTGCAAAGGAGAGCGCCAAGGACCTTATATAAAAAGAAATCCCCTCACCGTTGAATGAGGGGATTTCTTTTTATATAAGGTCCTTAGCGCTCGGCGACCATGTTGTTGTAGTCTTCCTGCGAACCCACTATGATGCTCTGGTACTCGCGCACGCCCGTACCTGCAGGTATGAGGTGACCGCAAATAACGTTCTCCTTGAGCTTTTCGAGCGGGTCGGTCTTGCCCATGATGGCTGCTTCGTTGAGCACCTTGGTGGTCTCCTGGAACGATGCCGCCGACATGAAGCTGCTGGTCTGCAACGCGGCGCGGGTGATACCCTGCAGCACCTGGTCGGAAGTGGCGGGGATGATGTCGCGCACTTTGACCAGGGTCTGGTCTTTGCGTTTGAGCACCGAGTTCTCGTCGCGCAGCTTGCGCACGGAGATTATCATACCGGGCTGCACATTTGGCGAATCGCCGGCGTCGGTGACCACCACTTTGTCGTAAAGCTCGTCGTTGACCTCCATGAATTCCCATTTGTCGACCACCTGCTCTTCGAGGAAGCGGGTGTCGCCCGGATCTTCGATCTGCACCTTGTTCATCATCTGGCGGACGATAACCTCGAAGTGCTTGTCGTTGATCTTCACGCCCTGCATGCGGTATACCTCCTGTATCTCGTTGACGATGTACTCTTGCACTTTGGTCGGGCCCTGTATCGCAAGGATGTCGCCCGGGGTGATGGCGCCGTCCGAGAGGGGCATGCCGGCACGCACGTAGTCGTTCTCCTGCACGAGGATCTGGCGCGAAAGGGGCACCAGGTAGCGCTTGATGTCACCGGCCTTGGAGGTGATGACGATCTCGCGGTTACCGCGCTTGATCTTGCCGAAAGACACTTCACCGTCGATCTCCGACACGATTGCGGGGTTGGACGGGTTGCGGGCCTCGAAAAGCTCCGTAACGCGGGGCAGACCCCCGGTGATGTCGCCGGCCTTACCCACCGCGCGCGGTCTCTTGATAAGGATGTCGCCGGCCTTGATCTTGGCGTTCTCCTTAACCACGATGTGCGCGCCCACGGGCAAGTTGTATTGCTTTTGCTCCTCACCGCTCTTGTCGAGGATGCGGATCACGGGGTTCTTGGTCTTGTCCCTGGATTCGGTTATCACCTTCTCGCGCAGACCGGTCTGCTCGTCGAACTCTTCGCGGAACGTACCGCCCTCGATGAGGTTCTCAAAGCCGATGCGACCCTCGAATTCCGAAATGATAACGGCGTTGTAGGGGTCCCATTCGCAGACCAGATCGCCCTTTTTCACCGTGGCGCCGTCCTTCATGTAGAGGGTGGCGCCGTAGGGCAGGTTGTGGGTATAGAGCGTGATGCCGGTGTTCTCGTCGATGATGCGCACCTCCGAGAGGCGGCTTATCACGATCTCGGCAGGGGTGCCTTCGGCGGTTTTGGTCGACACGGTACGCAGGTCGTCGATCTCCAATTTACCGTTGTAGCGTGCGGTGATGTTGTTGTCGACAGCCACCGAACCGGCCACACCGCCGACGTGGAACGTACGCAGGGTCAGCTGCGTGCCCGGCTCACCGATAGACTGGGCGGCGATAACGCCGACCACTTCGCCCCTCTGTACGGGACGACCCGTTGCCAGGTTGCGGCCATAACACTTGGCGCACACGCCGCGACGCGATTCGCAGGTCAGCACCGAGCGGATCTCCACCTGCTCGACAGGCGACGCCTCGATAACGGATGCGATCTCCTCGGTGATCTCCTCGCCCGCGGGGCAGAGCAACTCACCGGTCATCGGGTGGCGTACGTCCTGCACGGCGGTGCGTCCCAGGATGCGCTCGTAGAGGGTTTGCACCACGTCTTCGTTGCGCTTCACGGCAGTCGCCGAGAGTCCGCGCAGCGTGCCGCAGTCCTCCTCGTTGATGATAACGTCCTGCGCCACGTCCACCAGACGGCGCGTCAGGTAACCTGCGTCGGCCGTCTTAAGGGCGGTGTCGGCAAGACCCTTACGGGCGCCGTGGGTCGATATGAAGTACTCGAGTACCGAGAGGCCTTCTTTAAAGTTCGAAAGGATCGGGTTCTCGATGACCTGGCCACCTTCGCTGCCGGACTTCTGGGGTTTGGCCATAAGACCGCGCATACCCGAGAGCTGGCGGATCTGCTCTTTCGAGCCACGGGCGCCGGAGTCGAGCATCATGTAAACGGGGTTGAAACCGTCCTGGTCCGAGATCAGGTGGTCGAGCACCGTCTTGGTGAGCTTCGAGTTGATATTTGTCCAGATGTCGATGATCTGGTTGTAACGTTCGTTATTGGTGATAAGACCGGCGTTGTAGCTCTCCATCACCTCGTCGACCCTCTCGTAACCTTCGTTGACCAGGGCGTTCTTCTCCTTTGGGATCAGCACGGCGTCGAGGTTGAACGACAGGCCCCCGCGGAATGCCATCTGGTAACCGAGGTTCTTGATGTCGTCCAGGAAGTTGGCGGCTTTGTCCGCCCCGGCCTTTTTCATCACCACGCCGATAATGTCACGCAGCGAACGCTTGGTGAGCAGTTCGTTGATGTAACCCACCTCGGCGGGGACGACCTGGTTGAACAGCACGCGGCCTATGGTCGTTTCGATCAGTTCGCGCTTGGGGTTGCCCTCGGAGTCGATCGTGTCGACCAAAACCTTGATCTTTGCGTGCAGGTCGGCAGCGCCCTCGTTGTAGGCGATGATGGCCTCCTCGGCTCCATAGAACACAAGGCCCTCACCCTTAGCGCCTTTACGGGGCTTGGTGATATAGTACAGGCCCAAGACCATGTCCTGCGAAGGAACGGTGATAGGTGCGCCGTTGGCGGGATTGAGGATGTTGTGCGAGCCCAGCATCAGTATCTGCGCCTCAAGGATCGCCGCGTTGCCCAGGGGCAGGTGCACGGCCATCTGGTCACCGTCGAAGTCGGCGTTGAAAGCGGTACACGACAGCGGGTGCAGTTGGATAGCCTTACCCTCGATCAGCTTGGGCTGGAAAGCCTGGATACCGAGGCGGTGCAGGGTCGGGGCGCGGTTCAAAAGCACCGGGTGTCCCTTGAGCACATTTTCGAGGATGTCCCAAACCACCGGGTCGCGGCGGTCGATGATCTTCTTGGCGCTCTTGACCGTCTTCACGATGCCGCGCTCGATGAGCTTGCGGATGATAAACGGCTTGTAGAGCTCGGCGGCCATATCCTTGGGAATGCCGCACTCGTGCATCTTCAGTTCGGGGCCCACGACGATAACCGAACGCGCCGAATAGTCGACACGCTTACCCAGAAGGTTCTGGCGGAAACGTCCCTGTTTACCTTTGAGGCTGTCGCTGAGCGACTTCAGGGGACGGTTGCTCTCGGTCTTAACGGCGTTGCTCTTGCGCGAGTTGTCGAAAAGCGAGTCGACGGCCTCCTGCAACATGCGTTTTTCGTTGCGCAGGATCACCTCAGGGGCCTTGATCTCGATCAGGCGCTTGAGGCGGTTGTTGCGTATGATAACTCTGCGGTAGAGGTCGTTAAGGTCGCTGGTCGCGAAACGTCCGCCGTCCAGGGGCACCAGGGGGCGCAGCTCGGGCGGGATCACGGGAACGACCTTCAGCACCATCCACTCGGGTTTGTTAACCTCTTTGGATTCGCGGAAAGCCTCGATAACGTGCAGACGTTTAAGGGCTTCGCTCTTACGCTGCTGCGAGGTTTCGGTGTTGGCCTTGTGGCGCAGCGAGTAGGTCAGCGAGTCGAGGTCGACCTTTTCCAGAAGCGTGTAGATAGCCTCTGCACCCATCATGGCGATGAACTTGTCGGGGTCGTTGTCTTCGAGTTGCTGGTTGCCTTTGGGCAGGGCGTTGATGATGTCCAGGTACTCCTTCTCGGCCAGCAGGTCGAGGTTCTGCACCCCGGCGGTCGCTGCCGCGCCGGCATTCACCACCACGTAACGCTCATAATATACTATCGCTTCGAGCTTTTTGCTGGGTATCCCCAACAGGTAGCCGATCTTCGAAGGCAGCGAACGGAAATACCAGATGTGCACCACCGGCACGACCAGCGAAATGTGGCCCATGCGCTCGCGGCGCACCTTTTTCTCGGTCACCTCCACACCGCAACGGTCGCATACGATGCCCTTGTAGCGGATACGCTTATACTTGCCGCAATGGCACTCGAAGTCCTTCACCGGGCCGAAGATGCGCTCGCAGAACAATCCGTCGCGCTCCGGTTTATAGGTGCGGTAGTTGATCGTTTCGGGCTTGAGCACCTCGCCGCTCGAATTTTCGAGTATCTCTTCGGGCGAAGCGAGTCCGACCGAGATTTTACTGAAATTCGTCGACGGTTTGTTGTCTTTCTTGAATGACATATCTTTTGCTTTTTTCTTCTTACCGTAGTATTACTCCAGTTTCACGCTGATGGCCAACCCGCGCAGCTCGTGCAGCAGCACGTTGAGCGACTCGGGGATACCCGCCTGGGGCAGGTTGTCGCCCTTGACGATGGCCTCGTAAGCCTTCGCACGGCCCATAACGTCGTCGGACTTGATCGTGAGGATCTCCTGCAGGATGTTGGCCGCGCCGAATGCCTCGAGCGCCCACACCTCCATCTCACCGAAACGCTGTCCGCCGAACTGCGCCTTACCGCCCAGCGGCTGCTGGGTGATAAGCGAGTAGGGGCCTATCGAGCGGGCGTGCATCTTGTCGTCGATCATGTGGCCCAGTTTGAGCATGTAGATCACGCCCACCGTCGCCGGCTGGTCGAAACGCTCACCCGTGCCGCCGTCGTAAAGGAACGTGCGTCCCGAGTGGGGAATCGACGCCTTGTCGGCATAATCGTTGATCTGCTCCAGCGAAGCCCCGTCGAAGATCGGCGTTGCGAAGGTCAGGCCGAGCTGCTTGCCGGCCCATCCGAGCACGGTTTCGTAGATCTGGCCCAGGTTCATACGCGAAGGCACACCCAGCGGGTTGAGCACGATGTCCACGATCGAACCGTCCTCCAGGAAGGGCATATCCTCGTCCCTTACGCAACGTGCGACGATACCCTTGTTACCGTGGCGACCGGCCATCTTGTCACCCACCTTGAGCTTGCGCTTCTTGGCGATGTAGACCTTGGCCAGCTGTATGATACCAGCGGGAAGTTCGTCGCCGTTGGTGATGTTGTACTTCTCGCGCTTCAGGACGGCGTCGCACTCCTTGAATTTGAGCACGTTGTTGTTGATGGCGGTGTCGACCAGCTGGTCGACGTGCGCGTCGCCCGTCCACTTGTCTGCCGAGAGGTTCTGGTAGTCGATCTCCGAGAGCATCTTCTGGCTGAACTTGGCGCCCTTGGCGTAAAGTTCGGCGCCGAAGTAGTCGCGGATGCCCTGGGTGGTCTTGCCCGAAAGCAGCGTCCAGAGTTTCTCGACCAGGCGGTTCTTCAACTCGGCGGTGTCCTTGGCGAACACGGCGTCTATCTTTTCGAGTTGCGCCTTTTCGCTCTGCTTGCCCTTCTTGTTGTCCTTCTGGGCGCGGCTGAACAGTTTCTTGTCGACCACAACGCCGTAAAGCGAGGGCTGTGCCTTGAGCGAAGCGTCTTTCACGTCGCCGGCCTTATCGCCGAAGATCGCACGCAGCAGTTTTTCCTCGGGGCTGGGATCGCTCTCCCCCTTCGGGGTGATCTTACCTATAAGTATATCTCCGGGCTTGACGTTGGCGCCGATGCGGATGATACCGTTTTCATCGAGGTCGCGCGTTGCGTCCTCGCTGACGTTGGGGATATCCGAGGTAAGCTCCTCGACACCGCGCTTGGTGTCGCGCACCTCCATTATATATTCGTCGACGTGCACCGAAGTGAACAAATCCTCGCGCATGATGCGCTCGGAGATCACGATGGCGTCCTCGAAGTTGTAACCTTTCCAGGGCATGAACGCCACCTTCAGGTTGCGGCCTATGGCCAGTTCGCCCTTGTCGGTCGAATAGCCGTCGGTCATTATCTGTCCCTTGGTCACCTTGTCGCCCGTCATTACGCGGGGCTTGAGGGTGATCGAGGTGTTCTGGTTGGTCTTCCTGTAACGCGGGAGGGTGTGCACGGTCACTTCGGGATCGAAGCTGATGAGCTTCTCCTCCTCGGTGCGGTCGTACTTGACCTGTACCTGGCTGGCGTCGGAGAATACGACCTCGCCGCCGCCCTCGGCCACGATCTGGATGCGGCTGTCGGAGATCATCTCCCGCTCCAGGCCCGTACCCACGATGGGGGCCTCGGCCGTGATCAGGGGCACGGCCTGGCGCATCATGTTCGAGCCCATCAGCGCGCGGTTGGCGTCGTCGTGCTCGAGGAAGGGGATCAGGCTGGCCGCGATCGAGGCGATCTGGTTCGGCGCCACGTCCATGTAGTCGACCTCGTCGGCCGTGATGACCGGGAAGTCACTCTGATAACGTGATTTTATGCGAGCCGGGTCAACATAAAAACCCTTCTCGTCGACGGGCGCGTTGGCCTGTGCGATGTACAGGTCCTCCTCATCCTCCGCGCTCATGTAGATCACGCCAGAGTCGGTCATATCGACCTTACCCTCAGACACTTTGCGGTAGGGTGTCTCGATAAAGCCCATGTCGGAGATCTTCGCGTAGACGCACAGCGAGGAGATCAATCCGATGTTGGGACCCTCGGGGGTCTCGATCGGGCAGAGGCGGCCGTAGTGGGTGTAGTGTACGTCCCTGACCTCGAAGCCTGCGCGCTCACGCGACAGACCGCCCGGGCCGAGGGCCGACATGCGGCGTTTGTGGGTCATTTCGGCCAGGGGGTTGGTCTGGTCCATGAACTGGGACAACTGGTTGGTCCCGAAGAAGGAGTTGATCACGCTCGACAGCGTCTTGGCGTTGATCAGGTCCACCGGGGTAAATACCTCGTTGTCCCTCACGTTCATCCGCTCGCGGATGGTACGCGCCATCCTCACGAAGCCGATGCTGAACTGGTTGGCCAACTGCTCGCCCACCGTGCGGACACGGCGGTTGCCCAGGTGGTCGATGTCGTCCACGTCGGTCTTCGAGTTGATCAGCTGGATCAGGTACCGGATGATGGCGATCATGTCCTCCTTGGTCAGTATCCTCACAGCCGGGTCGATGTCGAGGCCCAGCTTGGTATTGATCCTGAAGCGGCCGACCTGCCCCAGGTCGTAGCGCTTGTCGGAGAAGAACAGCTTTTCGATCACGTCCCTCGCGGTCGCCTCATCGGGCGGCTCGGAGTTGCGCAGTTGCCGGTAGATATAAACGACTGCCTCCTTTTCGGAGTTGCAGGGGTCTTTTTGCAGGGTGTTGTAGACGATCGAGAAGTCGACGCCCGACTGGTTCTCCTTGTTGACCAGGATCGACTTGGCGCCCGACTCGGCGATGATGTCGATGTGCTTCTCCTCCAAAATGGTTTCGCGGTCGATGACGATCTCGTTCCGCTCGATGGAGACCACCTCGCCCGTGTCCTCGTCCACAAAGTCCTCGATCCACGTTTTGAGCACGCGGGCGGCCAAACGCTGGCCCAAAGCCTTCTTGAGGTTGGGTTTGGTAACTTTTATCTCTTCCGCCAAATCGAAGATCTCCAGGATCTGGCGGTCGCTTTCAAAACCGATCGCACGCAGCAAAGTCGTTACGGGTAACTTCTTCTTGCGGTCGATGTAGGCGTACATCACGTTGTTGATGTCCGTTGCAAACTCGATCCAGGAGCCCTTGAAGGGGATGATCCGTGCGGAGTAGAGTTTGGTCCCGTTGGTGTGCAGGCTCTGGCCGAAGAATACGCCCGGCGAGCGGTGCAACTGGGAGACGATGACCCGCTCGGCGCCGTTGATGACGAAGGTGCCCCTCGGGGTCATGTAGGGGATCGCCCCGAAATAGACGTCCTGCACCACCGTGTCGAAATCCTCGTGCTCGGTGTCGGTGCAGTAGAGTTTGAGCTTGGCTTTGAGCGGCACGCTGTAAGTCAAACCCCTCTCCAGGCACTCGTCGATCGAGTAGCGGGGCGGGTCGATGTAGTAGTCCAGGAATTCGAGGACGAAGTTGTTGCGTGTGTCGGTAATCGGGAAGTTCTCCATGAAGACCTTGTACAGGCCCTCGTTCTTACGGTTCTCGGCCGTAGTGTCCAACTGGAAGAAATCCTGGAACGACTTGAGCTGAATCTCCAGGAAATCCGGGTACGCCATGCGGTTCCGGACCGAGGAGAAGTTGATTCTTTGGTTGCTTGACATCATTAAAATTTTATGTAACAACGTGTGTTACCGCTTTGTCCGCCGGGAAACTGCACCGAGCGTAAAGTTAATGACCGGCCCTGGACCGGAAAAACAGGAAGGGAGAATTTCCTGCTTATGTGATGTCGTGTCGCTTGAACAAGCAAGCTGTTGTGGATGTGGTGTTTCGGGCTCTCTCTTTAGCCCCTCTGCCCCCCACGGGCGACAATTGTGTTACTAAATTGGAAAAGGTACGGAGCTTAGAAACCTAAGCCCCATACCTGTTTCGCTTTGAAAAGCGGTCTGACTATTTGAGTTCGACGTCAGCGCCGGCCTCTTCGAGTTGAGCTTTAACCGATTCGGCTTCCTCTTTGGAAACACCCTCTTTAACAGCCTTGGGAGCGCCGTCAACCAGGTCCTTGGCTTCTTTGAGGCCCAGGCCGGTGATGTCCTTAACGACTTTGACGACCTGCAGTTTGGCTTGGCCAGCGGAGGTCAAAACTACGTCGAAGGTGCTCTTCTCTGCAGGAGCGTCGGCTGCTGCACCGGCTGCTGCGGGAGCTGCAACTGCAACGGCTGCGGCTGCGGGCTCAATGCCGTACTCATCCTTGAGGATGGCTGCCAATTCGGTTACTTCCTTAACTGTCAGGTTTACCAACTCTTCAGCTAATTTCTTTACATCTGCCATTTTTGTAGAATTTTTATTCGTTTTTGTTTTTTACTTTTTTGCTTTGCTCACTTCATTAAGCACCCTTCTTCTCCTCGATAGCCTTCACGATGCCTGCGACTTTTTGTCCGGCAGCGCCCTGGAGTGCGGAGATAAGGTTTTGAGCGGGCGATTGCAGCAGACCGATCACTTCGCCGATCAGCTCTTCGCGGCTCTTGATGTTGACCAGCGACTCCAGCGATTGCTCGCCCAGGTAGACGCATTCCTGCGCGTAGGCGGCTTTGAGCGCCGGGATGGCGTTCTTTTTGCGGAAATCCTTGATCAGGACGGCGGGAACTTTGGCCGAGTGGGTGAACATAACGGCAGTCGAACCGCTCAATACCGAGACCAGTTCCGCGTCGTTCTTCTCCACCTTCTCCAAAGCCTTGCCGAGCAGGGTGTTCTTGACCACCTCCAGTTTGACGTCCTTCTCGAAGCACATCTTGCGCAGGGCAGCGGTCTTCTCAGCGTTCAAACCGGTCAGGTCGGTCAGATAGAAGTGAGGATACTCCTGGAGTTTTTGTACCAGGGAGTCGATTACAATGGTTTTTTCTGCTCTTGTCATCTTCTATCCTCCTTATGCTTTAACATCCACCGAACGGGTGTCGACCGGCAAACCGGGGCTCATCGTGGTTGAAAGGTACAGGCTCAACACGTAGGTTCCCTTGGCGGCGCTCGGCTTGAGTTTCATGATGGTAGCCATGAACTCACGCGCGTTGTCGACGATCATTTCGGGTGTGAAAGATACTTTGCCGATCGAAGTGTGTACGATACCGAATTTGTCGACTTTGAAGTCGATCTTACCGGCTTTTACCTCTTCGACGGCCTTGCCAACCTCCATCGTGACGGTACCCGTCTTGGGGTTGGGCATCAGCCCGCGGGGACCCAGGATACGACCCAGGGCGCCCACTTTTGCCATTACGCTGGGCATGGTAATGATCACGTCCACATCGGTCCAACCTGCTTTGATCTTGTCGATGTATTCGTCCAGTCCCACATAGTCCGCACCGGCGGCCGTGGCCTCTGCCTCCTTGTCGGGAGTACACAGGACCAGTACGCGCACCTCCTTACCCGTCCCGTGGGGGAGGGTAACAACGCCGCGGACCATTTGGTTTGCCTTGCGCGGGTCAACTCCCAGACGCACGTCGATATCGACCGACGCGTCGAACTTCGTAAAGGTAATGTCCTTCAGAAGAGCGGCCGCTTCCTGGAGCTTGTAGAGCTTATCGGGCTCTATTTTGGCCAGGACAGTTTTTTGATTTTTTGTCAGCTTACCCATTCTTAATTACATTTTAGGAAATTCGCCGGTTACGGTAATACCCATGCTTCTGGCAGTTCCGGCAACCATCTTCATAGCCGACTCTAAGGTAAAGCTGTTCAGGTCTGACGCTTTATCCTCGGCGATAGCCTTTACCTGGTCCCAGGTGACCGATCCTACCTTTTTACGGTTGGGCTCGGGCGATCCGGACTTGGCGTTTGCCATCTCCTTGAGTTGAACGGCTACGGGGGGTTGCTTGACGATAAAGTCGAACGACTTATCGCCGTAGACGGTAATGACCACCGGGAGAACCTTTCCTGCCTTGTCTTGGGTGCGGGCATTGAACTGCTTACAGAAGTCCATGATGTTCACACCCTTCGAACCCAACGCGGGTCCTACGGGAGGAGAAGGGTTGGCGGCTCCGCCTTTGATCTGCAGTTTGATAAACGCAGCAACCTCTTTTGCCATAATTTTACTTTTTACTCTTTCTCAACTTGCATGAAACTTAACTCCATCGGAGTCTTTCTCCCGAAGATCTTCACACTCACGCGAAGTTTCTTCCTGTCGTTGTCCACGGCCTCAATGGTTCCTTCGAAACTTGCAAAAGGACCGTCGGTAACCTTGACCGTCTCGCCGACAAAGAACGGAACTTCGTTTTCCTCCTCGCTTGCACTCATTTCGTCGACCCTGCCCAGAATACGCGCGACCTCGTGTGGACGAAGCGGCGTAGCCTCCATTTTGGAGCTGGACTCCTTGGAATCTCCGAGGAAGCCGAGTACATTGGGGGTGTTGCGAAGAATGAACGGGATTTCACCTACCAGGGCTGCCTCAACCAACACGTAACCAGGATAGGAAACCTTCTCCTTGCTGACCTTCTTGCCGTTGCGGATCGTGTAGACCTTTTCGGTGGGGATCAGCACCTGCGAAATGAAGTCTTCGAGGTGGGAGTGGCGTATTTCAGCCTCGATGTACTCCTTTACCTTCTTCTCCTTTCCGCCGATGGCACGTACGACATACCATTGTTTAAGCTCCTTATCGCTCATCTTACTTGTAAGGATAAAGGAAACCGTAAATGGTCTTCATTATGGTTTCGAAGCTGATGTCCATGGCCATGACCACGATTGCAAAGATTAGGGAAGCAACCATCACGACGACGGCAGAACTCTGCAACTGCGACCAGGAGGGCCAGGATACCTTTTCGACCAGCTCCGAGTAGGATTCTTTTGCGTATTCGACGACTTTCATAGTCTTTCGTTTTTATTTTTGCAGGAGTGGAGGGATTCGAACCCCCATCAACGGTTTTGGAGACCGCTATTCTGCCCTTGAACTACACTCCTTTTTGTCGATTCAAAATATGGCGCGATTGCTGCCTTCTCCCCTCGCGTGACTCAGTCACGTACATAAGTACGCTCCTTCGTCCCACATCGGGTCGGGCGTTGCACTCACACCCTATTTTGAACCGACCCCCCCGCGCGCACGGTCCGGGGACCGTTGCGGGATTTGAGTATTGCTACTCGACGATCTTGGTGATCTGACCTGCACCTACCGTACGGCCGCCTTCGCGGATCGCGAAGCGCAGACCTACGTTCAGGGCTACGGGGTAGATCAGCGTAACGGTAATGGTGATGTTGTCGCCGGGCATGATCATATCCACGCCTGCGGGCAATTCGCACTCACCGGTTACGTCCAGCGTACGCAGGTAGAACTGCGGACGGTATTTGTTGTGGAACGGGGTGTGGCGGCCGCCTTCCTCTTTTTTGAGGATGTAGACCTCAGCCTCGAACACAGTGTGCGGGGTAATCGAGCCGGGTTTGGCAACGACCATACCACGCTTCACGTCCTTCTTGTCGATACCGCGCATCAGCAGACCTACGTTGTCGCCGGCCTCGCCGGAATCGAGCAGCTTGCGGAACATTTCGACGCCGGTACAGGTCGAGGTCATGGGCTTAACGCCTTTCTCCTGCAGACCTACGATCTCAACGGGCTCGCCCACTTTGATCACACCGGTTTCGATACGGCCCGTCAGAACGGTACCGCGGCCGGTGATCGAGAATACGTCCTCGACGGGCATCAGGAAGGGTTTTTCGTTTTCGCGGGGAGGAATGGGGATGTAGCTGTCAACAGCGTCCATCAGCTCCATCACCTTGTCTTCCCACTTGGCTTCGCCGTTCAGCGCACCGAGTGCGGAACCGCGGATAACGGGGGTGTTGTCGCCGTCGAAGTTGTAGAAGCTCAAGAGCTCGCGAACTTCCATCTCAACCAGTTCCAACATCTCCTCGTCATCCACCATGTCGACCTTGTTGAGGAACACGACGATACGGGGAACGTTTACCTGGCGTGCGAGCAGGATGTGCTCACGGGTTTGGGGCATGGGACCGTCGGTGGCGGCAACCACGATGATCGCACCGTCCATCTGGGCGGCACCCGTAACCATGTTCTTCACGTAGTCGGCGTGACCCGGGCAGTCAACGTGCGCGTAGTGGCGGTTGGCGGTCGAATACTCGACGTGCGAGGTGTTGATGGTAATACCACGCTCTTTCTCCTCGGGAGCGTTGTCGATCGAGTCGAACGAGCGCAACTCGGAGAGACCTTTCTTGGCCAGTACGGTGGTAATGGCTGCGGTCAGGGTGGTTTTGCCGTGGTCAACGTGACCGATGGTACCGATGTTCACGTGCGGTTTGGACCTGTCAAATTTTTCTTTTGCCATGAGTAAAAGTTATTTAAGTTTGTTGTCGCTTTCCGGTTTTGTTTCTGTTCAACGCAAAAATGAAGCCCCCTTTATATAGGGAACTCCCTGATTTTCACTAACTTATAGTCGTTCGCCACAGGGCGTACTTCTCTTGTGTTGCTCTTGCAGGGGGTTTTGAGCGGAAGACGAGGTTCGAACTCGCGACCCTTAGCTTGGAAGGCTAATGCTCTACCAACTGAGCTACTTCCGCCTGCCTGCGTTTTTCAATGCGTGGGAGAGGATGGATTCGAACCACCGAAAGCTACGCTAACAGATTTACAGTCTGCCCCATTTGGCCACTCTGGAACTCTCCCTAAACTTATTTCAGAACACTTTGTTACTTTCCCGAGCCGATGGAGGGATTCGAACCCCCGACCAGCTGATTACAAATCAGCTGCTCTGGCCAACTGAGCTACATCGGCATTCGCTGTCAGTTTTCCCCTCATTTTGGGTTGGCAAAAATACGTATTAATTCTTAATCCGCAAAAATATCCGCAAAAATTTTCAAGAAAGTGGCTTTTTTATTCGCACCTTATTACAAAGCGGTTTGAAATCCCGGGCGATTTCCCCGCCGAACTTGGAAATTGCGCTTGGCTTTTTTGTATCTTTGCGTCCCGCGAAGATAGGATTGCGCGCTGCTTTCACTATCTTTGCCCCCGGATTGCTCGGATGGTGGAATTGGTAGACACGCCGGACTTAAAATCCTGTGGCCATAGCGGCCGTACGGGTTCGATTCCCGTTCCGAGTACGGATAACGCCTGATAATCTGTCGATTATCAGGCGTTATCCGTTTATCAAGGTGTACTAAAAGTGTACTTATCGTCATGATTGGCCCCTCTAACGGTTGATTTGAAGATATTTTATCAAAAACCCCCTTAGCTTCCTATGCCCACCGGAGAATCCGAAAACTTTAATATGTAATTGTTCATTTGGCCTTTCAGACCAGAAAATGCGATAGAATCTTTAGGAGGTGGAACTAGAATCTTTTCCTCTGTCCAAACATTAAATAACCAAAAATGGTCACGATTTGGTTACTTGAATAATACTGTTCTTGCCGCCCCGTAATCGCAAATAGCTGATTCAGCGATATTTATGAAAATAAAAGAGTATTGCAAAATATTTTGCAACTCTCTGGTAATCAATTTTTTACAAAAAGGTAAGCGGAAAGCCCAAGCAAACCCTTCGTGATCCCGGTTCGCATCTCGACGATGGCCCATCCCTTGGCGGGACGCAGGGTCAGCAAATACCAGAGCATCAATACGCACGTAGCCCCCCACTTGAATATTTCAGCCAGGCAGCGCTTCACGTAAGCTGCTTTCGACACGCTCAGGGTGCGCACCCTTTCGCTCTGGCCCATCAAAGGGAAGAGCCTGCGGGTGTACTCTTTCGAGACGCGCGACGCGGGGATATGGTGCCACACGTAGGAGGCGGCCAGGTAATACACCGGTACGCCCCCGCGGCGGATGCGGTCGAAAAAATCTTTCTCCTCGCCCCCCATGACTTTTTTGGCGTTGCGGCCGAGGTCGGGGCTGAAGGTGCCGAAACGCTCGAAAACCTCCCTGCGGACGGCGTAATTCCCGCCCATCGGGTACCTCGACTGGGGGAAGAGCCTGTCCCTGTCGCCCAGATCGACCTTACTGCCTATCGAGCGGTCGAAAAGGGGCGAGAACCACCTCGGAAGCCTCTCCACGGCGTAGACGGGCAACATTTTGCCGCCTGCGGCCAGCGCGTCGGGGTGGGAGGCGAAAAAGTCGAGGTAGACTTCGATAAAATCCACGGGGACGGTCTCGTCGTCGTCGACCATCGAGATGATCGCCCCGCGGGCCTCAGCCACCCCCCTATTGCGGGCGTGGGAGACCCCCTGCTGCGGCTCGGTCACGCAGCGGAAGGCGATTTCGGGATGGCTTCGGGCGAACTCTTCACAAACCTGCTGCGTATGGTCGGTGCAACGGTTGTCGACGACTACCACCTCGAATTGATCACGCGGCGTAGAGACCCCGGCGATGCTTTCCAGGGCGTTTTTCAGGCTGTCAGCCCGGTTGTAGGTTACGATGACAAGGGAGAGTTCCATCGGCAAGCGGGGTTAACTCCGGGCCAATTTCGCGGCCCTGCGGCGCACGGATTCCATAATGACCGGGGTCTGGTCGTTCAAAAGGCGGCCGTTCTCGACCAGGATCCTGCCGTCGACGATTACCGTGTGCACGTCCGAGGCGTGGCCCGCGTAGACCAGGTTGGCGATCGGGTCGTGCTGGGGGGTGAGGTGGGGTTTGTCGGCGTCGATCACGATCACGTCGGCCCTCATGCCGGGTTTGATCCTGCCGACCTTGTCCCCCAGGCCGATGGCGTGGGCGGCGTCGCAGGTCGCCATCTCGAGGACCTTGTAGGCGGGCAACGCGCACGGGTCCATGGTCGAGACCTTGGCCAGGAAGGATGCGGTGCGCATCTCGTCCCACATGTCCAAGTCGTTGTTCGAGCAGGCTCCGTCGGTCCCGATGCAGACTTTGATCCCCTTTTCCATCATCCGGGCCACGGGGGCTATGCCGCTCGCCAGCTTCATGTTGCTCTGCGGGTTGTGGGCGACCGGGATGTCGTTGCGCGCCAGGATATCCATATCCCCGTCGCTCAGATGGACGCAATGCACGGCCAGCGTCTTGCGGTCGAACATCCCCGCGCTCTCCAGATACTCGGCCGGGGTGCAGTTGTAACGCTCCTTCATCTGCACGGCCTCGTCCAGGGTCTCGGCCAGGTGGACCATTGCACCCAAACCGTACTCGTCGCACAACTCCATCGCGCGGCGGATGTGTTCGGCCGAGCAGCTGTACGGCGCGTGGGGCGCTATCATGGGGGTAATCAGGCCCTTGGACTCGGGCGTGCGGGAAAATTTTACCAACTCGTCCAGTTCGGTCAAAAATTGGTCGAAATAGGAGTCGAAGAACGTGGCCCCGGGCAGGGCGCGGATGCCCCGGCGGGCGGCCACCTGCGCGCTCAGGTTCTCCTTCCAGTACATATCCACGAAGCAGGTCGTCCCGCCCAGCAGCATTTCGCTGATGCCCAGCTCGGTGCCCAGGGCGATGTCGTCGCCCGTGAGTTTCGCCTCGAAGGGCCACACCCGGTCGTTCAACCAGCTCATCAGCGAGATGTCGTCGGCGTAGCCCCGCATCAAAACCATCGGGGTATGGCAATGGGTGTTGATCAGGCCCGGCATGACGATCTTGCCGCGGCCGTCGATTACCCGGGCGGCGGGGCGGGTGGTCAGAAAGTCGTCGGCGGCCTCCCGATCCGGGGAGGCGAAGGCGATCTTACCGCCGGAGATGCCCACGCTTCCGGTAAAGAATTGCGGGCCTCCCATCGAGGCGGTCATCGGGAGCACCGTTATATTTTGCAACAGGATATCCATCATCGTACTGTTATTGTGCCCTTTATTACCACGATCTGCCTGAAATCCCCGGAGTTATTGAATATATTGACCGTCCGGATAAAGCTGCCCTGCTGTCCCCTCGGGTTGACCGTGATCAAGATCGTCGCGCTCGCTCCGGGCAGGATGGGTTGTTTGGGATACTCCACTTTGGTGCAGGTGCAGGCCACCTCGACCGACTGGATCAAAAGCGGCGAGTCGCCCGTGTTGGTCACGGTAATCTCCTTCTTGACCTTACCGCCCTTGGCGCTGATCCGGCCGAAATCCCAGGTGCGCTCGGAGAGTTCGATGCCGGGTGCGGCGTAAACGGCTCCGGAGAGGAGCAACAGTATGGTCAGTAAGAAACGCATTAGCGTATATTGAAAACGTATGTGATAGTCCCCGTCTGGTCGTTGGCGGCCTCCGAGACGCTGAACTGCGATTTTCGTGCCGCACTGAGCGCGGCGTTGACAAACGCGGAGTCGTTGGTGGTCGAGCCGGTCGGCTGGTAGGAGGCCGAAGTGACCTTTCCGTCAGGGTTGACGATAATTCTGACGATCACTTTATAGGTACCCCGCTGGTTTTCGGTATAGACGGGGCGTTGGAGCGTCCCGACGGGCTGGCGGCCACTCAAATTGAAACTCACGCCCGAATCGCCCGTTCCCGTGCCGGCGTGGCTGCCCGTGGGGCTGCCTGCCAGGTTGCCCTGGTTGCCGGCACCTGTTCCCGTCCCCTCTGAAGCCGAGGTACTGCCCTGGGTCGCGCCGGGGAAAAGGGCGGCCGGGTTGACCTGTTGGGTAGGTTGCGCCGGGGTGGTCGCCGTGGTATTTTGCGAGGGGCGCTGCTGCGTGTTGTTCTGCGCGGGGCGAACGGCGGGGGCCACAACGGGCGCAGGCTCATGCTCCTGCGTGAGGATATCCTGCTCGCCAGAGGAGGCGTCGGGCTGGGAGGGCGCCCCGGCATTCTCCGCCACGTTGGGGTCCATATCCCCCGAGGCGGAATCGGTGTCCCCGAAGTTGATCATGATGCCCTGGTCGGGCTCCTGCTGCTCGGGAAAGGTAAAACTCACGGTCAGGATCAGCACGACCCACAGCAAAACGTAGGCGAGGGTCGCCGCCGAGGCGATCCACTTGTCTTTCTTCCCTTCCTGTTCCTTATATAAGTACATCTACGTTGTTTTGTCGTGTCGGCCGGAACATTGTCTCTCGATTACCCCTCCCCGTCCCTCCCCTGACCGTAGGGGAGGGAGTTTTTATAAGGTGCTCCCGCCCGTCCCGCCAGGGAGTCCGCAGATTAATTCGGCGTGGTGGCCAGTATCAACTTGTAGTGGTTGTCCTTGGCGATGTTCATCACCTTGACCACCTCGTCGACCGGGACGGTCTTGTCGCAGTGCAGCGAGACGGTGGGGTCCTCGGCGTCGGTAAGTTTCGCCTTCAGGGCGCTCTCCAGCTGGGAGAACGGCACGGGGGTCAGTTCGACGTAGTATTGCAACTCCTCGGTGATCGAGACGGTGGTGTAGGGCTTGTCCTTGAGTTGGTTCGCGCTCTTGGGCAACAACAGCTTCAGGGCGTTGTTGGGGCCGATCATCGTGGTGGCGATCATCAGGAAGAGCAAAAGCAGGAAGATCATGTCCGTCATCGATGCCGCGCTGAACGACACCTCGACTTTCGATCCGCGTTTGATTGCCATAGCCGTCTACTTTTGTGCGGGTTGGTTCAGGATATCCATAAAGGCGATCGAGTTGGCCTCCATCTGGAAGACCAGCTTTTCGATCCGCGCCACCAGGTAGTTGTAACCGAAGTAGGCGGGGATACCCACCAGAAGACCGCCTACGGTGGTGATCATGGCCACGTACATCCCCTTGGAGAGCAGCGCCATGTTGATCCCGCCCTCAGCCAGCGAGAGGTCCATAAAGGCCTGGACCATCCCCACGACCGTACCCAAAAAGCCGATCATGGGCGCGCCCCCGGCGATGGTCGCCAGAAAGGGAAGGCCGCTCTCCAGGCGGGAGACCTCCAGGTTGGCCACGTTCTCGATGGCGTGCTGCACGTCGGTCATGGGCCTGCCGATCCGCTCGATCCCCTTGGTTATCATGCGCGAGATGGGCGTGTCGGTGCTCCGGCACAGGTCCAGGGCGGCTTCCACCCTGCCCTCGGAGATGTAGTCCCGGATGCGGTTCATAAAGTTCATGTCGACCACAGAGGCGCGGCGGATGGCCAGGTAGCGCTCCACAAAGATCCAGACCGTGGCTCCGGCCAGCAGGATCAAAGGGATCATCAACCATCCGCCCGCTACGACCAGTTCGCCTAAACCCATTACTTTTTCGGGCGCCTCAGCCCCCGTCTCGATTGCCTGAAGAAGCATGCTCATTTTCTTAACGTATTATTTTTCTGATTTTTCCGGTTTCTCACTCTCGGCCTGCCGGACCGCGGCCTCTGCGGCCTTGCGTTTCTTGCTTTTGAATCGCTCTTTAAAGTTGGTAATAATGTCGCCAAAGGTATTAAAATCCTCTTTATAATACAAGCCCACGCCGCTTTCCCGCAATCCCTGGTTTTCGTCGAAGCTCTCGATGGTGCGGGTAAAACCCTTGGCGCGCAGGTTGCCCTGGCGGTCGATCAGCCAGGTAGCGGTAAAGTCGCCGGGAATGGAGTTGACCGCGTGGGAGGAGACCTTGGAGGGGTCGTCGCCCAGGTCGTAGTTGCCCTCCACCTCGATGATCAAGCGGTTGCGGATCAGTTCGCTCGAGAAGTAAAAGTCGATCTCGTCGGGGGTCAACTCGCTCTTGGGGCGGTAGCGCAAATCGAAACTGTATTTATCCGACGACATCCAGTTGCTCAATTGGTTGGATAAAAATTCCAGCCCCGTGGCCGAAGCCCCCGTCGCGGCCATGCCCGACATCGAAGAGGAGGTCTCCATGTAAAAACTGTTGGCGGCCAGCAGCCAGAAGAATTGGGTGGCCTTCATCTCCTGGGTGTTCAGCGCGTTGGCCACGATGCTCTGCGTCTCGGGATCGGCGCCGGGGACCCTCACGTCGAAGGTGATCGCCGGGTGGGAGAGCCTGTCTTCCAGATTGATGACGCACTCGACCGTCGCGCTGCGGCGCGAACTCTGCGAGAGCTGCGGGGCCAAAGGCGTGAGCGAGGTCTTCACGTTGTAGACGGCCTCGATATCCAACATCGGGTCGGTCGCCTCGCCCATCCACCGGATCACGCTGCCCGGCTCGATCACGAAGCGTTTGTTGATGATGTTCTGCAAGGTAAAAAGGTAGTTCCCCTCGGTAATCTGGTAGTCGCCGTACATGCTCAGCTCGCCGTTCCTCGGGTTGAGGTGCAGATTGATCGTGCCGTTGCCCCTCCCCCGGATGATGTCCCCCACCTTGGGATCGATGACCAGTTGGAAGTCGGTGTTGGGCCTGACGTTCAAAGCCATAGCAATATCCATCGCCACCCCCTGCCCGCTCTCCACCCGCCGGGCCTTGCGTTCGAAGGCGAGCTTGCGGCGCAGGACCTCGTCGTCGGGGTCGACCTTTACCTCGGGGACCCGGAAGGTAATGAAGTCCGCCTCCGAGATGTCGCTCTTGCCCGTCAAAGGCATGAAAAAGCGCGAGTTCTCGCCCGTGGTGGCGTTGATTTTCATACTGACCCCCCGCTTGTTGCCCTCGATGTTCATCGTACCCGAGCCGTAGACTTCCCCGTAGAACAGGTCGTTGTCGCGTTGGGTGGTGTTGAGCACCAGCATATTCTGCGGGCGGGCGGTTACCGAGTAGGTTATGTTTTTGAGGCGCTGCAAATTGAGGTTCATCTCCAGCGTGCCCTTGTTGCCGTTCTTGTCCTGGAAGGCCGTGGGCGGGAGTTTCAGCACTCCCGAGGCCACGTTGACCGTCGCCCGGGGCACGGTGTAGTCGACCCCCGTGAAGTCAACCCTCGTGAGCAGGTCCCTTACCTGGATCGTGCCGTCCACGTCGAGGTTGGAGAAGCTGCCCCGTGCGGTCAGGTCGGCGTCGGCGCGCCCCGTGGTCCGGCCGGTCACATCCTCCAGCAGGGGGTCCAGCAACGCGAGGTCGATGTTTTTCAGGGTTGCGTAGGCCAGCAGCCTCCGCTCGGCGGGGCGGTAGTAGCCCCGGATGATCGTGTCGCCCCGCTCACGACCCGTCAGGGTCATCCGCGCGCGCTCGTTGGCGAAGTCCCACGTGCTGCGGAAGAGCATGGGCGGGGCCTTGACCTGATTGACCGCCACCTCGTCGAGGTTGACCTCCGCGTACAACGACGCGCCCCCGAAGAGCGAAACGATATCCGCGTAGCCCCCCGTGTAGCCGTTGAGCGTGTAGCCCATCCGCTCGGTAAAGCGCCCGAAGGGGGAGATATCGAAGTGGTTGAGCTTGATGTGCAGCGTGTCGGCCTTGCTGCGCGAGGCGACCCCGTTTACGGAGAGCTCCTGGCCCTGGGAGATCACCCGGAAACTCTGGACCTCCACCCGCGAGGTATCGCAAACGATCTCGCGGGAGAGTATGCGCCAGCTCCGCTCCCCGGTGTAGACCGTCGAGGGGGCCACCCGGATACGCGCCCGGGGCGCGCCCGTGACCGTGTCGCGCTCGAACTCCGCCCCGACCGAGATCAGCGAGGGGCTGGACGTGGGCGTGTTGCGGAACCTCGCCCCCAGGTCGATCCGGTTGTATTTCAATCCGCCCAGCAGCGAGAATTCCGGCGTGTGCATCCCCATCGCGTAGAGGTCGTCCGTGCGAAGGTACAACGAGATCGAGTCGCCCTCGTTGCGGCTGTCCAACTGGATGCCCGAGGCGAGGAAGGGGCCCTGCTCGAGGTAGTCGGATTGCAGGGAGACCGAAAATTTGTCGGATCTCGGGTTGAACAGCAGGGTTAAATTGCTGTTTCTGGCCACCTCCAAACCCGGCATAAAGATACCTGCCACGTTGTTGGCCTCCAGTACGTTGACTTTCAAGAGCGTATAGCTGTCGGGGGCGTTCTGCGGCAGGGGCGCGGCGCGCTGAGCCTTCCTGCCGCCATTCTGCAAAGCGGGCAGGTAGGAGGCGACGGTGCGCCTAAAAAATTCGCTCATGTAGCTGTAATCCGCCGTGCTGTGGTACTCAGCCCGGGCGAAGGGGGCGTCCATGACCAGCGACTTGATCTGCTCGTTGTTTACCGCGTCGAACCGGATCTCGCCCGCCCTGACCGAATCGACCGGGTTGACGTATAGCAGGTCGTCGATAAAGATCTCCCCGTTCAGATCGTTCAGGTCATGCCCCGAGGCATGGCCGTGCAACCGGCAGGACAAGAGCGAGATCGAGTCGCGCTTGTTGAGGTGCAGTTTGGCCAGGTCGGCGTTGTGAAGCCGCAGGTCCAACAGGTAATCGGGCGTGGCCGCGCCCAGCTCCAGCTCGGCGTAGCCGTCGAAGTCGAGGTTGGGGTCCGAGGAGCTGACATCGCCCTTGAAACGCCCTTCGGCGTAGGTTCCCGCGGCGATCAGGCTGTGGTAGGTGTAGTTGTTGTAGCGCAGGCGGGCGACCTCGGCCTTGCCTTTGGCGGCGAACCTGCCCTGGCTCAAAGCGGCCTCGCCCGAGGCGGACAGGGTGGCGCGGCCCATCCTGGGGTTGTCGAAGAGCATCCTCAGATCGAGATCCGTGGCGGTAGCGCGCCCCGAGAGGATCCGCGAACCGTTCTCCATCCGGGAAGCCACCTGCGCGTCGAGGTCCCCGCGCGGGGAGGCGGCCAACAGCTCGGACGAGAAGTCGGCCAATGTACCGTCGAACATACCCGTCAAAGCCAGAGGCCCCGGATCGGGCAGGTTCCACTCCGCGGCCTTGCCCCGGGTAAACTCCCCGGCGATGCGTTTCGCGTCTTGGGCCGTGGTCTGCAACTGCGCGATATCGATGTGGAAACGGGTCCGGGCGATGTCGGGAAGGCCCCGGCTCGTGAAAGAGCCTTTCAGGCTGGTCTCCCCCGCGACGCACTCCGCGATCTGGCCCGAGAGGGCGGCCACGGGGCCCTGCACGGAGCCGGTGAAGCGGTCGACGACCAGCTTATTGCCCTGCATGGCGGGGGCGAAAAGGGCGATCGTGGAGAAATCGACCTTCGAGAGGTCGCTCTCGGCCTCCATCCTCACGTCGGTCAGGAATTCGGCGTAGCTCTTCCACGACTCGTACAGAAAGTCCAGCCGGGGCAGAGAGACCGCCGTACCGGGCGAGGTAAACTCCACGGAGTTGAAACGCATCGAGCGGCTCGCGATCGAGAAGTGGCGCGCGCGGAAGGATTGCACGTCCAAACCGCCTTTCTCTTTGGCCGTTACACCCTTGATCTGCATGAAAATACTGTCTCCCACCACCCCGAAATCCTCCACATCGAGGTCTATATCTGTAAACTCGATGTCCTCGGCGTTGAAGCCCGCGCGCTCCCTGATCGTCTGCTTCTGCATACGGAAGGTCATCCGGGATATGTCGACCTTTTTGGCGGCAATGGCAAACGGTTTGTCCTTCTTCTCTTTCTTCCCGCTGATACGCCTAATGATCCGGACCATATTCATCTCCCCCTCATCGGGGCTGAACAGGTAGAGTTTCGCGCTGTCCAGGCCGATCTCCCGGAAGCGGATACCGCCGCCGCCGATCCCCATGGGGGCGAGTGCGGCGTCGAGCTTCGGGGCGTACAACAGCGTGTCGCCGCGGAAATCCTCGACGTAGAAGCCCGAAAGGGTAACCGTGCCCCGGGGATGGATGCGGATGTGCCCGACCTCGACTTTGGTCTCCAACTTCTTGGAGGCCCACCGCGCGGCGGCGTCCACGGCCAGGTTCTGGACCCACGGGATCAGCAGAGCCCCCCCCAGGACCACGGGCAATAGTACGGATACCAGGACGACGCCCAGCACCACTTTTACCGATATTTTTATAACTTTGCGCACGGTTTATTTAACCTACAAAGCTAATCAAAATCGTGGAATTCCTCAAAAACAAGGATCAGATCGTTACCCTGGGCATCGAATCGTCGTGCGACGACACCTCGGCGGCCGTTTTGCGGGGCACGGAGTTGCTCTCCAACGTGATCGCCAGCCAGGACGTCCACCAAAAATACGGGGGCGTGATCCCCGAGCTGGCCTCGCGCGCGCACCAGCAAAACATCATCCCGGTAATCGACACGGCCCTCAAACAGGCGGGCCTTACCCCCGAAGGGATCGATATGATCGCCTTCACGCGGGGACCCGGGCTGATGGGTTCGCTGCTGGTGGGGCTATCCTTCGCCAAAGGGCTGGCCATCGCGCGCAACATCCCCATGTTCGAGGTCAACCACCTCAACGGCCACATCCTCTCCCACTTTATCGACGTGCCGGACAAAGAGACGCCCCACCCCTCGTTCCCGTTTCTGACGCTGCTGGTCTCGGGCGGGCATACGCAGATCATTCTGGTGGAGGATTATACCCGGATGACGATCATCGGCACGACCATCGACGACGCTGCGGGCGAGGCCTTCGACAAGTGCGCCAAGGTAATGGGGCTGCCCTACCCCGGAGGCCCGGTCATCGACCGTTACGCCAGGCAGGGCGATCCGTTGCGGTTCCGCTTCGCAAGGCCCGTGGTCGGCGGCTACGATTACAGCTTCAGCGGGCTGAAGACCTCTTTCCTCTATTTTCTGAGGGACCGACTGGCCCTCGACCCGGCCTTTATCGAGCAAAATACCGCCGATCTGTGCGCCTCGTTGCAGCACACCATCATCGAGATTTTGATGAAGAACCTGATCCGGGCGGCGAAGGATTTAAATATCAAAGAGATCGCCATCGCCGGAGGCGTCTCGGCCAACTCGGGGCTGAGGAATGCGGTCGAAGAGGCGTGCCGGCGCAGGGGTTGGAAGGCTTACCTACCCGAATTTAAATTCACGACCGACAACGCGGCCATGATCGCGGCTGCGGGGTATTTCAGTATGCTGGACGGGGCCGAGCCCTGCGCGATGGACGTTGCGCCCTACACCCGCGCCTGATCCCTACCGGTTCTCCATCCCGTCGTAGAGCTGCTCGGTGTGGCGGCGGATGGCTTTGTTCAGGCTCTCGATGAATTGGGCGGGATCGTCCGCGCTGACGATGTATTTCTGCTCGTAGATGTCCTCGATCTCCACGAAGTTGCTCCACCTGGAAGCGTAGACCTTGACCATCTCCCAGCTCTTCAAATTGAGGTAATAGCCGTAGTAGCCGAAAAATCCGTAGCTGCCCAGGATGGGGATGGTGGCCCTCATGCGGGCGGGTTCGAGCGCCTCCACGCGCTTGATGTCCCCGACGTGGATCCGGGTCATCTCCAGAATGCAGAGGATCTCCAGGTGGGTATCCGTGATGCGCATCTTGACCGGGATGGACAACACATATAATAAGGTAATGCCCAGCAGTGTGGCCATGATCGAGGCGGGCAGGTAGCTGCCGTCGCCCAGGATCGTGAAGAGCCCGAGCCCGGCCAGGACGGCCAGCCCGACCCCCAGGGTAATCAGTCTGCTGCGGCGGTCGGCCACGTATTTGTACTCGCTGTTCATGGCTACTTGCGCTGCTCGAGGATGTATTCGGCCAGGCGGAGGTCCATCGGGCAGGTAATCTTGATGTTGTCGTCGTCGCCCTGGCAGACCGAGACCTTGAAGCCGATGTTCTCGACCACCGTGGCGTCGTCGGTAAAGGTGGAGTGGTAGAGTTGCTTGTAGGCCTCCCGGAGTTGGACGGCGGGGAAGGCCTGGGGGGTTTGGACCATGCGGATGTTGACGCGGTCCATCGGCACGGACTCGTTGCCCACGATAAAGCGCAGCGAATTGACGCAGGGGATGACCGGGACCGAGGCGCGGCCGCGGCGGACGATGGCCATTACCTCGTCGACCACCCTTTGGGTCACTAAAGGCCGGGCTGCGTCGTGCACCAGGATGATGTCGCAATCGGGCAACGCTTCCAGCGCGTTCTGCACGGTGTGGAACCGGGTCGGGCCTCCGTTGCAGCGCCTGTGCGCGGGCACGTCGTACCGGGCGCACAGCTCGTTCCACACCGTCTTGCCCTCGGGGGAGAGGGCGACCGTGATCCCGGCGTCGGGCAGGGCCCGGTGCATGGCGTCGATGGAGCGGGCCAGGATGGGGATGCCGTCCAGCAGTTGGAACTGCTTGGGCAGCTCCTGACCGAAGCGCGCCCCCTTTCCGGCGGCGACTATGACGATCTCTACTCTTTCCATATTAATTTCTTGCCGAAGCCCAGCCTATTGTCCGTGAGCTTCAAGTGAGTGGGCGCAACGATCCACAGGTCGAGGTCGGCGAATACCGCGTATGGGAATCGTTTGAGGTAGGCCGCGCGGGCCTCCTCTTTCAAGGGGTGTTCGGGGGCGGGATAGACGAGGGCTTCGAACTGGACGCCCTGCAGGTTGCCGACGATCCGGCTTTCGAGCACGATCGAGCCGGCGACCATGGGGTTGGCCTCCATCTCGGCCCCGTGCCGGGTGTTGGGGTTGGCTGTGATCACAAAGGCGTTTTGGGCCTCCATATAGGCATAGAACGCATTCGAGCACCAGGGACGGTCGCCCGAGCCGGTGGCCAGCGTCATCACGTGGTGGCGGCGTATGAAAGCGGTTATTCTTCTGTCGGGCTGCATGACAGCATGGTTAGGGAGGTAATCCTCAAACTGTCGGGCAACGTATCGGCCAGCTCGCCCAGGATGCGGGATTTTACCTCCCCGAAGGCGGCCTTGTTCTGCTCGGAGATCGGCTCCACCGGATCGGAGGGGGCCTTCAACGGGTCGATCGGCTGGTTGCCCCGCCAGAGCCTGAAGTCGAGGTGGGGACCGGTGGACAGCCCCGTCGAGCCGACGTAGCCGATCAGATCGCCCTGGCTGACCCGCTTGCCGGCTTTGATGCCGGACGCGTAGCCTTTCAGGTGGAGGTAGGCCGACTGCAAATTGTTGGCGTGGCGGATCTTGACGGTGTTCCCGCCGCCGCCCGACCAGCCTGCGCTCAGGATCACCCCGTCGGCGACCGAGTGGACGGGCGTGCCCGAGGGGGCGGCGTAATCGACCGCGTAGTGGGCCCGGCGGACCTTGAGCACGGGGTGCATCCGCGAGGCGGTAAACCTCGACGAGATGCGCGAGAAGCGCAAGGGCGCCTTCAGCAGCGTCTTGCGCAGCGAGGCTCCGTTCTCATCCCAATAGGTTACCTTCTCGCCCTGCATAAAAGGTATGGCGTAGTAGGTCTTTCCGGCGTGAAGGAACTCGGCGCCCCAGATCGTCCCCACGCCCACCATGAGCGAATCGACGCTCAAACGGTCGTAGATCACGTTGAACTGGTCGCCCTGCTGCAACCCGAAGAAGTCGACGCTCCAGGCGTAGATCTCCGAGAGCTCCATGGCGAGAGAGGGGGGCAACCCCTGTCCGACCATCGCGTTCCAGAGCGAGGACTCGATTGTCCCCCGCGCCCTGCAACGCTCGGTCTGCACATCCTTGCGGCCCAGGACGGCCGACACGGAGTCCCCCTCCAGGGAGATGACCAGGTAGTCGGTCAGCGAGGACTCGTAGACAAAGTGCCGGAGCGTTGCCAGCGAGTCGGCCGACAAGGAGTCGGCGGCCAGAAAGACGGCGTAGTGGTTGCCGGCTTTGATGTTGCGCAGCGAAAAGACCGGCTCGACCGTTTTGGCGACGCGATCGATCGTCCCCGGGCCTATGCCGTAGTTGTTGAGGATCGAAGAGAGCGTCTGCCCGCTCTGCACGGTCCCGTATTCTATGGTATAGTCCCGACAGGGCAGGCCGTACTTGAGCTCGATCTCCTCGGCCACGCACACCTCCTGCTCCCCGGCGGGTGTCCGGCGAAATACTTTAAAATATGTTAATATGGCTGCTATAACTACGCACAGTGCAATGGCTGTGACGATTATGGTCCGGTTTTTGGTAGACATGAGGGTAAAATTAGTCCAAACAGTTCGCAAATCAAAATAATTTGAATAATTTTGTACTCGTATTATTATGCAGTATTATAACCTGATGCTGCGTAAGAAAGAAAACCCTAAATAAAAAATGATAACGATTATGAAAAAACTTGTTTCGGCAGCCATCCTGGCCCTCGTGCTGTGCGCATCGGGTTATCGCGCGAATGCGCAGGTTACCATCCGTACCAACCTGTTGGGAGATGCAGTCCTCGTGCCCAACCTCGGGTTCGAATTCGGCCTCTCCAAACACTTTACCCTGTTGGCCGAAGGCTACTACTCGCCCTACTGGGAAGACGAAGGCATGAGCCTGAAAGGCTGGTGGGCTACGGCTGAACTGCGCTACTACTTCTGCGAGAAATTCAACGGCCACTACCTGGGTCTGCACGGCAACTACGGCGACTTCGACAAGTTGCAGATAACCAAGAAGAAAAATATCCGCGAAGGCGTCGCTTACGGCGGCGGCCTGGATTACGGTTACACTTGGAGGTTCAACCACCGCTGGTCCCTGGACGCCTTTATCGGCGCTGGTGTATGGTGTTTCGACGCAGACGTTTACTGCAAGAACGACCCCACCCTGCTGCTCGAGCAAGGCAAGACGGAGACCGTCTTCGGCTTGACCCGCCTGGGCGTTTCGCTGGCATACCGCTTCTAAGCGACCGCCGAAAAACAATGAAGGCCCGCCGAAAATTCCGGCGGGCCTTCGTATTTTCTGGTTTTAGTTGGTCACATCCAGCCCGTTGCGGACCGAGAAGAAGCGGAAGTAACCGTTCAGGGACGAGTAGGGATCGAAGTTGTTCCTTACCTTGGCGGGGTCGGGATCGTCGTACTTAAAGGCCTTGCCCCCGCGGCCGTAGTTGTTGGCCATCACGAACGTCTTGAGTCGCACGCTGTTGGGGTAGTAGCTCCAGCCCAACTCGAAGATGCCTGCGTAGTCGCCCGCGATGCCGATGCGGTTCATCTTGGTTTCCGCGCCGTCTTTCTCGTCCTCATCGCCGTAATAGGTCGTCTTGCCGGGGATCACATCCCTGATCTGGGCCTTGCGGTAGCCCGAAAGGGCGTATGATCCCTCCACGGGGTTGGTCCCGGGGTTGGTGGTGGGCACGTTGTAGAAGTCCACGTAGTACTCCAGCGGCATGAGCAGGTTCTCGCCCGTGGGGGCCACGTAGTCGAAAATATCCTGCCCGTTGATCTTCGCCGAGAGGTGGTTGGCCATCTGCGCGGCGGTAACCAGCAAGGTGGTCGAGAGGCCCGAGTACTGGAAGCCTTTCTGGCGTCCCGTGTCGTGGCGGTAGCGGTCGTAGATCTCGCCGGTCTGCACCTTCTGGTAGTAGGCCGAGGTAAGTACTTCGCGGTGGCAGGGGCCCATCCAGTCCAGGCTGCCGTCGTTGGAGAGGTTGCCGTCCGCCTCCACGAAGATCGTCCCCTGGATGCAGCGGACCAGGTTGCGGGTGTTGTCTTGGGAGTTGAGCCCGAGCCTTACGATGCGCGGGTCGCGCAACGCCGCGCCGGCGGCCATCACGCCCATGCTGGCGGCGACCAGGTGGTTTTGCCAGAGCTGCATGTTGTGGTAGTTGTTGTTGCGCCACCGCTCCTGGCAGACCATGATCTGGGGATAGGTCGCCCTGAACCACCTTGCGATGACCGCTTTCTGGTCGTCGGTCATCACACCCGTTTCCTGCAGCATATCGTAGGCCGAGAAGATGGGGTAGATCGAGCGCGCCAGTTTCATGCCCATGTTGGGGCTGTAATCCGACGAGGCGCCGCCGTCCTCATCGTCCGCGCTGCGGTACTGGGTAAAGTCGATATCCGTCGAGAAGTTGGCCCAGGCCATCATGATGGCCACCGAATTGGTTGCGTAGGAGGTCGTTCCGGTCAGGTGGTACAGCAAGGCGTAGTCGCGTGCGATCGCCGCCCGGTTGAGGATGCGCGTGTAGTAGTCGTCGGAGTTGTTCTCCGCTATGCCGGCGGCGGGCTGCACACCGGCCGAGGCGTTGAACGACGCACTGTAATTGTTGCACCGCGTGGTCAGCGCGTCGAAGGCCGAACGCAGGGTCGAGCCCGCGGGCGCGGTGGTGTATGCGGACTTCAACCGGTTGAGGTGGTCCTCGGTAAATTGGATGCAGGAGTGGATGGTCGTCCCGGGGAAGGTCAGGGTGGTCCCCTTGGCCTCCTGCATGATCTCGTGCTTGACCGTCGCCCCGTTGGAGCTGAAAGTCAGCTCGGCCAGGCGGACCGCGCCGTCGGGGTTGGGATCGACCGCGAGGCGGACCGTTCCGTCACCCTCGCCCCGCGCGGGCGAAGAGATCGAGATCCAACTCCCCCCGTCCAACGCCCTGACGGAGGCCTCCCAGGAGGTGGTAAAGGAGCAGGTAAACTCCACGGTTTCGGTGCTGCCCTCGAACCTCACCTGGTAGGGATAGGGGGAGGTTACCGTCAGGTCGGTGTAGGGGCGGGAAGATTTGCCGTCCTTCTCTTTGCAGGCTCCCAGCAGGGAGCAGGCGGTCAGCAAAACGGCGGCGGTTGCATACATTGGTTTCATAATTCTGGTTTAGCTTTACACAAAAATACAACACCCTATAATATAGGCCCACCATTTTCGTACACAAAATTCAACAATATTGATTTTGGCCTTTGGGGGCCTGTACGTTTTTAATGGGTAAAATGAATAATATTATACAATCCCCCGCGTTGATTACTCCTAAATTTGCTTTATCGAAAATCGGCACCGACACAAACCAACGACAACCTAAAACTCAAATATGAAAGCAAAGAGACTCTTCATCGCCGCCGCTGCACTCTGTTGCGTGATGACCTCCTGCCTCCAAGAGGACGACGGAGTAACCCCGTACCGGAAGGGTGCCGTAACGGTCAACCCCGACTGGAGTGCGCGCACCTCCTCGGCGGCCGTTCCGGCCAACTACCTTGTGGCGGTAGGCAGCCACCGGTTCACTCTTTCGGGAACGGGCGTGACCTTCCCCGTGGAGGTGCTGACCGGGACGCAACGCGTCTACATCTACAACCAGCCCGCGGGGATGACCATTACCCACACCGACGCGACCAAGACCGCCGTGGTAAGCTACAACACCACCACGCTGGTCGCCATCAACGAGCCGGGCTGGCTGTTTGCCTACGCGGGCGAAGTACAGGTAGGTGCCGACGGCGGTGTGATCAACGCCCCGATGGTCCAGCAGGTCCGCGAGCTGAACATCTCCCTGCAAGCCGCGGGGGGGATCCAGAACGCGATCAACTCGGTCGTATCCGCATCGCTGACGGGCGTCTCCTCCGGGGTCGAACTGGACGGCTACTCGGTGCTGGAATCCCCGCGCCTGAACCTGGCGCCTGTCTTCGAGATGGGCCCCTCGGGCTGCGTGGCCACGGCCAGACTGTTCGGAATCATCCCCGGCATCCGCCACGACCTGGTTTTGAACATCAAACTCAAGGACGGGACCTCCACCCAGGCCATCGCCTTCGATTTGGACTCCGTGCTCGCGGATTTCAACACAAACAAGAGCACCCCGAAGAACATAACCATTACCCTCGACTCGTTCGACATTACCGGACAGGTCACGGGATGGAACGTCCATGAGGGCTACGTTGTCGAATAATAACAAAAGGAGATATGAAGCGATTTAACCTCTACCTGATCCTCTCCCTGGCCGCGATGCTCTTCGCGGGCTGCGCCAAAGAGGTCCCGGCCACGACCGGGCAGGATTCAGTCATCTTCGATGCCCGGATCGCAGGTTCGACCCGCACGCCGTCGGAGCTGCCCATCAACCTGTACGCCTTAAAAGGCCAGAGCACGACCTGGTCCAACCTGGTGGTCTCGGGAGCCCCCGCCACCTTCGACGGGAGCGCGGTAATGACCACGGCCAACACCTTCTTCTGGCCCCAGGACGGCAGCACGCTCCACTTCGTGGCCCTGGCCAACGCGGGCGACGTATCGACCCCGAGCGTGACCACCAACGACGGCAACATCGCCCTCGCGGCCGCGGAAGGCGCCGCGGGCGACTACCTGTTGAGCAACAACCTGGTCACCGGCAAGAACTCCACCGACAGGACCATGGAATTCCGCCACCTGATGTGCCAGCTCAAGGTCAAGGTCAACGTCAAATCCACCTTCCCGGGCGACCACGACGTGACCATCGGGCTGAAGGCGGGCAAGACGACCGGGGTGTTCAACGCGCTGGCCGCCCCGACCGTAAAAACGGTCTCCTCGGCCTCAGCGACGGCCTACACCGCCTCCTACTCGGTTACCACGGCCAACGGGGGCGCTGACGACACCGAAAAGATCTTCTACCTTATCCCCGACGGGACGACCCTGACCTCGATCGCCAGCGTGACGGTCGACACCTACCTGATCGGCGAGGATATGCCCATCGCGCCCCCGGCGGGCGGCTCCGACATTACCCTCGAGGCGGGCGAGAGCTACACCGTTACCGTTAATATCGACCAGCCCACCGTGGCCTCGGTCACGATGACCCCCGGCGAGTGGACCGAATCGGACCTGGGCGACATCATGGCCGACGAGAACGGCGGCGTGGAGAAGATTACCATCCCCATTACCTCGGACTACTTCACAGGGATTACCCAGATCGAATTCGAGGACGCCGAAGCGGCGAAATTTACCGCCCCGGTCAGCGAGGGCAACATTACCCTCTCCCGCCTGCCGGCCGGGGAGCTGACCAAAGTGAAGGTTACCGTAGGCGCGAACATCTACAAACTCCCCGACTACGGCTACCTGACCATTACCGAGACCGCCGCCGAACTCAACAAAGGCGACGGCACGGCCGCCAAGCCCAAGTTCGTCGCCAACCGCACCGAACTGGAAGCGGTCGGCACAGGCCTGGCCCTGCACTATGGCCAGATCTGCGATATCAGTCTAAGCGGTTCGAACTGGACTCCCCTGGGGGCCCTGACCGGAAGCTACGACGGGGGCGGCAACAGCCTCTCTAACCTGACCATCTCGCTGAACGTTACGCCGACGAGCAATGCCGGGCTGTTTGCCACTGTCAGTGCCACAGGGAAAGTGAAAAACGTGGTAATTGCATCCGGTAACATCTCCTCGAACGCCGGTAACGGTTGCGGCTCCATTGCGGCTGTCAACAATGGGGTTATCGAAAACTGCGTCAACAACGCATCAATCAACGGGAATGCCAACATCGGGGGCATCGCCGGATCTTCCCAGAGTGCCGCGGCTACCCCTCCCTATGCCAAGATCGTCAACTGCCGCAACAACGGCAACATTACCGCCACGGCCAACAACGTGGGCGGCATCGTCGGGACGGCCAACCAGGGCGTCGAGGTAATCGGCTGCCTGAATACCGGCAACCTGAGCAATCCCACATCCGCTTTGACCGCGCGCGACACGGGAGGGATCGTGGGGGCCACTAACAACGGTTCCACGATCAAGGAGTGTTTCAATACAGGCAACGTTTCAGTAGGATCATACAGCCTTGCCTGGACCGGTTCCAGCAACGGCAACTCGGTCGGGGGTATCGTAGGCAAGAACCAGAACGGCACGCTGATCCTTAATTGCGGCAATTCGGGAAGCATTGAAGGCAAAAACAACATCGGCGGGATCGCCGGGTCCAACACCGGTTCCTATTCTGCCGCCGGGGCAACACGCAACGGGTACTCAAGCGAAATAATCGGATGCGCCAACCTGGGCGGAAGTGCCTCAGGTTCGGCGGGCATCGGCGGCGTTATGGGCGTAAACCAATCCTTTGTGATCTCGTGTTACAGCAAGGGAGGCAGCGTAACGGGTCAGGGAGCCAGTGCGGCCCAGATCGGGGGCGTCGCCGGAACCAACTTTACCGCCTACACAACCAAAGCCGTTTACGCCGTAGGCACAACCGTTACCTCGAGCACGGCAACGACCATAAACGGGGTCATAGGAAACCAGGCGGGAACCGCGTCGGGTTTGTTCCGGGCCTCCGATATGATCGCCGACGCCAATGCGACCGAATTTTCGGGCGATGCTTCGGGCTGGCCCGTGGCCGCTTCCGGAAACGGGTGGGACACCAACTGGTCTTCCCTCGGGGGATGGAATTTCGGTGGAGCCACCACGGTCTACCCGACCCTGGGCTGGGAAGCCGCCCTGAAAACCAAATGGCCTGATGTGGTCCTGTTCCAATCTTTCTAATCCTTGACAGAAATGAAAAGATATATCAAATATATCGTGCTGATACCCGCCTTAACGGCGATGGCAGCCTGCTCGAAGAGCGAGCCCCAACAGGCCGGGGAGCAAGCCCTCGTGATCCGCGTGGAGGGGATTACCAAAGCGGCGCAGAACTACGCCCCCGCGGACTACTTCGGCCTTGCGGACGCCGAGCTGGACTTCTCCCTCGCTTCGGTCAAGTGCACGGGCGACAACTACAACCGCGCGGCAGATTATGTGTACGACGCGGGGACGCTGAAGGCGGCCTCCTCGGCCACCATGCTCTACTATCCGGTGGGCCCGATCCGGGTCGAGGTGCTCTGGCCCTCGACGGCGGTGCGCACGGCGATCGGGGCGGCTGTTCCCACGGACCAGACCGAAAAGGTCGACTTCCTCTCGGCGGACTGGCTCTCGGCCACCCTGACCAACGTCTCGGCGCAGGCCTCACTGGCGGTCACGCTCTCCCACCAGCGCAGCAAGGTCTCCTTCGCGACCGCTTCCGGGGATAAAATTACCGCACTGACTTACAAGGGATTCGATGCCTACTGCGACGCCGACGGCTCGATCAAGGAGGCGCAACTGATCCTCGATGCGACGGCCCAGGCCACGCTTTTGAACACGACCGACAAGGGTTGGGCCATGGTAAACGGCGGTGTCGTCGAATTTACCCTCTCCACGGCCCCCGCGCTGGCTGCCGGCAGCAACAACACGATTACCCTTACCATCCAGTAATTTCGAGCGAACGATGAAAAAGATAAACCATATCGCCCTTCTGATCCTCGGCTGCGCCGCGGCGGTCGGCTGCGCCAAGCAGGAACAAATGCCCGGCCAGGGAGCCGCCTCACTCGAATCGGTAAACCTTTACATCCCGCAGGCCTACGCTACCAAAGCGTTGGGCGACGATCCGACCATGGACCCCTTGTCGGGACGCGGGGCGGCGGCCATCGGCCACGAACTGACCGTAGCGGTCAGCACCGAGGACAACACGGCCCTCTACGCCTACAACGCTACCCAGGCCAAGTGGCTTCCCAAGACCACGGCGATCGCCTACCCCACCCTGGGCAAGTACGATATCTGGCTGACCCTGCAACCCGCAGGCACGCCTTCCGCGCAGGACGGTACCCTGAAAGGCCTGCTGGACGCCGACGTATTGAAGACCAAACTCGCGGCCCACGATCCGGTCAAGAACCTTGCCGGGGTGGCGATGGGGCACGCCAACACGCTGATGGACATTACCGTGCAGGGTCTGCCCACCGAAGCGATGGCTACCTCGGTGGTTACCCTGGAGACGGCCGACGACCTGCTGACCGCCTACAACATCCCGGGCCAGACCCGCTTCCAGGCGATCCTGCCCCCCGATGAGGTGGCCTCGACCGACGTTTCGCTGACCTACCAGGGCAAGACCTACTGGTGCACCGTGGAGGCTCCCCAAACGACCTTCGCGGCGGGCACGCGCTACAAGTTCAACATGATGCTTCTGGCCGGCAAGCTGGTCATAACCCCCGTGGCGATCGACGACTGGAACGAGGGCGGCGCGGGCGCGGGCAGCGGCCAGGCCCTGGTAAGCAACTTCGAGATCACAGGCTATCCCGCCGGGACCGTTCTCGACGTCGCCTTCTCGAACGGCGCGACCGGGCAGGTTACCCTCGACGACGACGGCAAAGGCTCGATGCCCTTTACCGACTTCGCCCAGGCGGGCGGCGCGATCACATCGATCCAAAAAGGCACCGATCCCGCCATCCGGGTGGGGCTTCCTGCCACCACGATGATCCGCTTCAGCGTCGACGGCGCAGGCAAGGTCATCCCCCGCGAAGACAACGGCGTGGCGCTGGTCTCGATCATCGAGGAGTTGATGGTCATCAAGGACAACCCCGCCAAGAGCTACAAGCAGGAGAACGACATCGATTTGACCGGCATCACATGGGCCCCCGTGGGGACCCCGGCTAAGCCCTTCTCCGGGACATACAACGGCAATGGATTCAAGATCAACGAACTGAATATTCCGGGCAGCAACGACAAGGTCGCCATGTTCGCCTACAACCGGGGTACGCTCAATAAGATCCACATCGCTTCGGGCAGCGTGGCCGGCAAGGACACCGTCGCGGTACTCTGCGTCTTCAACGTGGGCGGGACGATCTCCGACTGCGTCAACGAGGTCGATCTGGCCGGGAAGAGCGTTGCGGCGGGTATCTGCGCCGTCAACCAGGACAACGGTTCAATTACCGGATGCCAGAACAAGGGCAAGGTAAGCGTACCGGCCATCTCTCTCGCCTACATCGGCGGGGTCTGCGCCCGCAACGACGCGGGGACGATCGCACGCTGCACCAACTCGGGCGCTGTGTCCACCGCAGGCCAATTCTGCGCAGGCATCGCGGCCTACAACGGGATTTCCTCGACCATCGAGCGCTGCATGAACAACGCGGTCGTGGACGGCGGGGGGACCACCTCGAGTTCCTACATCGGCGGGATCGCCGGACAAACCGTAGGCCTGGTCAAGGAGTGCGGCAACACGGCCGCCGTCAAGGGACGTACCTTCGTGGGCGGGGTCGCCGGTGCGAACAGCATCAACGGTGCGACCGCTCCGGAAGGGACTCCCACCGTGGTCTCCTGCTACAACTCGGCGGCTATCGAGGGCGTGAACGGCACGGGCAGCAGCGACGCTGTGGGTAACATAGGCGGCGTGGTCGGCTACAACGGCGTGGCGGGCCTGATGACCGCCTGCTGGAACACCGGCAGCGTGACCAACCCCACCACGACCAACGCGGGCGGCGTGTGCGGATACTGCCGTTACACCGGCGCGACGATCACTGCCTGCTGGACTTCGGGCGCGGTCTACGCCGAAGCCTCGGCAACCACAGGCGCGGTGGCCGGACGGTATTACCAGGGCGGAGAGGGCATTTCGTGCTACTACGACGCCTCTAAGACCCTCCTGACCGACGTCAAAGGGACCGCTTTCTCCGCCACGGCATGGCCAAACTCGTCCACCACGGGATGGAGCTCCTATTGGGGCAACTACGGAAGCTGGAACGGCGGGAATCCGACCTATCCCAAGCTCGACTGGCAATAGGCTTTTCAACGCATAAAAACAACGGGGAAGGCCCAAAAGCCTTCCCTTTTTACAATCCGGACCTATGAAAAAAATAGTCCTTTTCGCCTTGACGCTCTTTTTAGCGGCGTGCGGCAGCGGGAAGATCGACCGCCATGCCCTGGTCACGCGCAATAACCCCCACATAACCGGATTCGAGCCTTACTCGTCGCTCACGGTGGGCAACGGGGCCTTCGCCATGACGGTCGACGCCACGGGGCTACAGACTTTCCCTGAGCTCTACCAACAGGGCGTTTGCCTGGGCACGATGTCGGAGTGGGGCTGGCACTCCTTCCCTGACGTGATGCACTACACGCCCGACCAGTACCTTAAAAACTACAATTTCCGGGGACGCGAGGAGCCTTACGCCTACTTCGATTTCCGTTTGGCTCCCGAGTTCGACGCAGCCGATCCCACAGGCGGGCAGGGCGCGGGGCGGTGGTTCCGCACCAACCCCCACAGGCTTCACTTAGGGCTTGTCGGGCTGCATATGGTCGCCGACAACGGGGCGAAAGTTACCCCGGAGCAGGTTACCGATATCGACCAGACGCTGGATATGTGGCGCGGGGAGATCACGAGCAGCTATCAGGTTTGCGGCGTACCCACCGAGGTAACCACCCTGTGCAGTCCCGACAACGACCGGATCGCCGCGCGGGTCCGCTCCCAAAGGGTATCGGAAGGGGCGATGTCCGTCGATCTGAGCCTGCCCTACCCCACGGGCCTGCACTCCGACGACGCGTGCGACTGGGACAGCCCTGAAAAGCACACCTCCCGCGTCGTAAAACAGGACAAAGGGCAAGCCCTGATCGAGCACACCCTCGACACGACGGCCTACTATATCCGGATCTGCTGGCAGGGCGACTGCGAGCTTACGCAGCCCGAGCTCCACAAATTCCGCCTCTCGGCCCTCTCGGGCGATGTGATCGCCTTTACGTGCGAATTCGCACCCGAACCCCCGGCCGCGACAGCCTCTCCCGCCGGTTTCAACGCGGATCAAAAGGCCTGCGCCAAAAGCTGGGAAACTTTCTGGAAGAGCGGCGGGGCGGTCGACTTTTCCGCCTGCAAGGATCCGAGGGCCAAAGAACTGGAGCGGCGCGTCGTGCTCTCGCAATACATTACCGCCGCGATGAATTCCGGGTCGATGCCGCCCCAGGAGACCGCCTTGTGCTACAACTCCTGGTTCGGCAAGTTCCACCTCGAGATGACGTGGTGGCACGGCATCCACTACGCGCTGTGGAACCGTCCCGAACGTTTGGCCGGAATCATGCCCTGGTACGGGTCTGCCATGCCCGCAGCGCGGGAGATCGCCCGAAGGCAGGGCTTCGAAGGGGTCAGGTGGATGAAGATGACCGATCCCTGGGCGGGCGAGTCGCCCTCCTACATCTCCTCGTTCCTGATCTGGCAGCAGCCGCATCCCTTGTACTTCGCCGAGTTGTTGTACCGCGCCGACCCGACCCCCGAGACGCTTGAAAAATACAAGGACATCGTCTTTGAAACGGCGGCATTCATGGCCGATTTTGCCGATTACGATCCCCAAGCCGACCGCTATATCCTCAAGGGCGTGATCCCCGCGCAGGAGAGCCTGACCCCCGAGGAGACCGTCAACCCGCCCTACGAGCTGGCCTACTGGCATTACGCGCTGGACCTCGCGCAGCAATGGCGTGAAAGGATGGGCCTGCCCCGCGAGAAGAAATGGGACGAGGTCCTATCCAAACTCTCCCCCCTGGCCCAAAAGGACGGGCTCTACCTCGCCGCCGAGTCGGTCCCCCAGACCTACCAGGACGAGCGTTTTACCTCGGACCACATGAGCGTACTGTCCGCCTTCGGCGTGCTGCCCCAGACCCCTTTGGTGGACACCGCCGTGATGCGCAACACGTTGGGCTGGGTCATGCAAAACTGGAACTGGCCCTCGACCTGGGGATGGGACTATCCGATGACCGCCATGTGCGCCATACGGTTGAACCAGCCCGAAACGGCCCTCGAGGCCCTGCTGAAAGAGGAGTCCGCCAACCAGTACAAGCCCAACGGGCACAACTACAACAGTCCTGCCATGCGTATCTCCATCTCGGGCAACGGCGGGACCCTGGCCACGGTGGCGATGATGTGCGCCGGATGGACGGGTGCGCCGGCCATCCCCAACCCCGGCTTCCCGCAGGACGGCAACTGGGATGTGAAGTGGGAAAACCTCAGACCGATGCTGTAACCAGAAACTTTGCTTACCTTTGCAGTACTAAAACCCTTGGATGTTTACCCTCTTCCTATATTCGGATTCGGTGTTGTAAACAATCCGTGAAGCATTAAACTTTCGGATTGTCCCTTTCGTTTTTCCCGGAATTCTCTTTCCGGGCACTCTTTTTATTATTGATTTTCAACGAAAAACAACAATGGAAAACGAATATAAAACCGTTCACGATTTCGACTTCAACCTGATCTGCGAATACTTCTCAGGCGTTGAACGCCAAGGCCCGGGAAGCCCCGAAATGACCCTCAGGGCGCTGGAATACATCGATAACCTGACTCCCCAATCCCGCATCGCCGATATCGGCTGCGGCACGGGCGGCCAGACCATGACCCTGGCGCAGCACGTCCAGGGACATATTACCGGCATCGACCTGTTCCCCGCCTTTATCGACCGGTTCAACGCGAACGCCGCCGCCCTGGGCCTCCAAGACAGGGTGCAGGGCGTGGTCGGCTCGATGGACGACCTCTCCTTCGGGGATGAAGAGCTGGACCTGATCTGGTCGGAGGGCGCGATCTACAACATCGGCTTCGAGAGGGGCCTGACCGAGTGGCGGCGCATGCTCAAACCCGGCGGCTACGTCGCCGTGACCGAGGCGTCGTGGTTTACGGCCGAGCGTCCCGCCGAGATCGAAAAGTTCTGGATGGACTCCTACCCCCTGATCACGACGATCCCCGACAACGTCGCCCAGATGCAACGGGCGGGGTATGTCCCGGTCGCGCACTTTATCCTGCCGGAGAGCTGCTGGACCGAGGATTTCTACGCCCCGCAGGCGGCCGCGCAGGAGATCTTCCTGAAGAAATACGCAGGAAATCCCACCGCCGAGTCGCTGATCGCCAGCCAACGCCATGAAATGGGACTCTACCACAAATACAAGGAGTTTTACGGCTATGTGTTCTACATAGGCAGGAAACTGTAACCGGGAAGGGAGCCTTTGAGGCTCCCTTCTTTATTTTATTCCAGCGTTCCGACCGAGAAATCCGAGAAGAGCGAGTTGCGCGTCCACATCAACCGCAGGCCTACGCGCCCGCGGTCCAAAGGCGGCAGGGTCGAGGTATCGAACCAGAAGAGCTCGGTCTTCCCCTTGCCGGTCGCCTCCAGAAAGAGCCTGTCGCCGTGTTGGATGACTGTGATGTGGTACTTCACGCCGGGCTTGAACATATCGGCATGGATGTACTCGGGCGTTAAAGCCGTGCCGTTCAATCCCTTGTTCAGCAGGGGCATATATCTGCGCGCACGTACGTAGCTGCCCTCCGGGTCCACGGTCGCGTAGCTGATGTGGTAGGCGTTCATGTGGTCGAAATAGGTAGCCATCGCGGGGACTTTGCGCAGGTCGTTCCATTCGAAAATATCCTCCTTGTAGGGGCCCTGGCCGCTTCCGGTGGCCATCAGGTAGATGATATTGACCGTCCCGGCCTTCGATTTATCCAACCGGGTAAAGTCGTATTCGATCCTGACGGGGCCCTTGAACTCCGGTTTGGCCCACAAAACCATGTGGTCGGCGTTGTTCTTCTCCTGGGGCCCGGCCTTCATTTCCAGCCCTTTGGGCGAGGTTTTTACCGTCCCGACCTCGCCATCCAGATGCCATTTCTCCTGCCAATCGCCTCTCATACCGTCCTCAAAGGTTGTCTTCCAGGGAAGCAATTTGAGGGCAGCCATCTCCTGCTCCGGAGTCAGGGCCACGGCGTGGGTCAACGCCACGGGGCCCAGCAAATGCAGGGGCATATACTTCCCGCCCCGGTTGGCCTCCAGGACCGCCTCGAATTTCTTTTCGCCGGGCAGGCGCTTGTTGCCCACCTCCCACATCGTCCAGGTGCACGACTCGTTGCCGTTGATCCAGGGTTTCTCCCCGGTGTAGAACCCGCCCTGGATCGTATCGCTTTTCAGGTAATAGAATCCCGAGTAGAACTCCAACGGCAGGCGCAGCGTTTCGCCCCCCGGGGCGACATAGCCCCACAGGTCGATCCCGTTCAAACGCCCCATCTCGGCGGCGATCATCAACAGCGTGGTCGAGAGCCCGCAGTACTGCAGCCCCCGGTTGGGCTTGGTCACATAGTCCTTGTAGTGCCCCCCGATCTCGAAGTGGCGGTAGCGGTCGGCGATCTCGCCCGTCTGCACGGGCCAGTCGCCCGGCTCGCGGTAGTAGGGTTTCTCGCCCTCCATCAGGATGATCCCGGCGATCAAATCTTTCAGATCGCGCTCGTTCCCGGGCGAGTCGACCGCGTACCGGACCATCTGTTCGTCGCCCAAAGTGATCCCGATCGCCATCAGGCCCATCGCGTCGGCGACGATGTGGTTCTGGTAATACTGCTTATCGAAGTAGTCGTTATCCTTCCACCGGCGGGCTCCCTCGCGGATTTGCTCCGCACGGCTTCTCAACCACTCCTCCAGCCTCGCATCGGCCCCCTCGGGGATCATGCCGCCCCCTTTCAACAGGTCGTAGGCGTAGAGGTAGGGGAAGATCGAGCGGGCGGCAAGCATCCCCAGGCTCGAGTAGTTCAACTCGGGATCGAACGCCGTCCCGGGCAGGGGGCCCTCCCTGGGCAGCCACGCGGCCAGGATCATGGCGGCCTTTTCGGCGTAGCGCTTCTCGCCCGAGGCGTAATAGGCGATGGCCAGGTCGCGGGCCGCGTAGGCGTCCCGCATCAAAACGTCGTAGCACTTTTTGCTGTCGGGCCCGAAGTAGGGCATGGGCTGGAATTTCTCCGCCATATACCGCTCGGCATCCTTTTGCAGGTTCTCCCAGGCCCATTTCCAGGGCTGCTTCTCCGACTCCACATGCTCTCTCAACTCCACCAGGTCCGAGGCCGAAAGGACCAACCGTGGACGCTCCGGAAAGGCCCCGAAGGCCTTCATCCCGGCCAAAAGGCACAACAGCAAAAGGATTTTTTTCATTTTAATCTATTTTTTCCGCATGGGTCAGCGAAACCGGCCCCAGTTGGTGCATCGAAAGGTAATTCCCCCGGTTGACGCGCAACACTTCGCGGAATTTTTCCTCGCCGGGCCACCGTTTATTGGCCACCTCCCACATCTCCCACGTGTCGGCGTCCCCAGCGTTGATCCAGTCGTCCTCCCCGGCATAGAACCCGCCGTTGACCGACGAATCGTGCGTGATGTAGAACTCCGAATAGAACAGCATCGGCAGCTTGAGGTTCTCCCCCTCGGGCGCGACGTATTGGTAGACGTCGATCCCGTTGTGCCGTCCCATCTCGGCGATGGAGAGCAGCAGGCTCGACGAAAGCCCGCAGTATTGCAGTCCCCGGTCGGGCAAAGTTACATAATCTTTGTAATGTCCGCCTATGGCGAAATGGCGGTAGCGGTCGGCGATCTCGCCCGTTTGGGTGGGCCAGTCGCCCGGCTCGCGGTAGTATTTTGGCTGGCCCTCCATCAGGATTATTCCGGAGACCAACTCCTTAACGTCCCTTTCGTTGATGGGCGAGTCGACCGCATACTGCATCAGCGCGCTGTCCCTCAGGGTCACGGCGATCGCCATCAGGCCCATCGCGTCGGCCACCAGGTGGTTCTGGTACCATTGGCGGTCAAAGTAGTTGCTGTCGCGCCAACGCAGGGAGCCTTGCTTGACGTACTCCACGCGGCTGCGCAGCCACTCCTCGAGCCTGGCATCCGCCCCGGCGGGGATCTTACCCGCCCCTTTCAACAGATCGTAGGCGTAGAGGTACGGAAAAATACTCCGCCCGGTCAGCATCCCCAGGTTGGGGTAGTTGACCTCCATATCGAAGGCCGTGCCGGGCAGCGCACCCTCTTTGGGCAGCCAGGCCGCGAGGATCGCCGCCCCTTTTCGGGCGTACCTCTCCTCGCCGGAGACCCAGTAGGCGATCGCCAGATCGCGTGCCGCGTCCCCGTCCCGCATCAGGGCTTTGTAGTAATCCATCGTGTTGTCGCCCATGTACACATCGGGCTGCCACTCGTCGGAAGCGTACTTTTCGACCGTGGCCTGCAGGTTTTCCCACGCGCCTTTCCAGGGCTGTTCCGCCGAGGCGACATGCGCTTTAAGGGCTTCCAACTCAGCCTTGTTCAAAACCATCCGGGGATGCTCCGCGGGGATGTTCACGCAAAACGCGCCCGGTTCGGGCTTCGGTTCAGCAACCCGGCAGCAGGCGGCCGCCAACAAACCGACCGCCGCAAAGATCAGCTTTTTCATATATCGAGGCGCTTGTATTTCGGGACCAGGAAATGCATGATCAGCCAGGCGATCAGGTAGGCCACTGCGCAGACCATGAACATGATCCCGTAGCCCACGCGGATATCGCCCATCGCCTTGTAGTGGTCGAAGAGCAGACCGGCGGCCCAGGCGATCAGGATCCCGCCCACCGATCCGGCCATCCCGCCGATGCCCGTTACCGAGGCGACGGCCTTCTTGGGGAACATATCAGAGACCGTGGCGAACAAATTGGCCATCCACGCGCAGTGCGCCGCGCAAGCCAGCGCGATGATAATGATCGCGTACCACATATTGAACCGTCCCGCCCATTGGGCCACCAGCACCAGGAGCGGGATCAACGCGTAGACCAGCATCGAGGTCTTGCGTGAGCCCGACTCGCTTCTGCCCGCCTCGATCATCCGTTTGGGCAGCCAGCCGCCGAACACGCTCCCCACCGAGGAGATGGCGTAGACCACGATCAAGGGCAGCGAGACCTGCATCCCGGTCAGCCCGTACTCCGATTTAAGGAAGGCGGGAAGCCAGAACAAAAAGAACCACCAGACGGGGTCGGAGAAGAATTTCCCCACCACGAAAGCCCAGGTCTGCTTGTAACCCAACAGCCTGAACCAGCTTACCTTGGCGGTGGACTCCTCCGGTTCGGGTTGCTCGGCCTGCATGGCTTCCACCTGCGCCTTGTCCGGCGCGCGGTAGCAAAGCAACCAGAAGACCAGCCAGATAAACCCGATCAGACCCGTGGCGATAAAGGCCCATTTCCATCCCCACTGGATGGCGATGAACGGCACGGCGATCGGCGCGACGATGGCCCCGATGGTCGATCCCGAGTTGTAGATCCCGGTGGCCAGGGCGCGCTCCTTCAAGGGGAACCACTCGGCCACGGTCTTGTTGGCGGCGGGGAAGTTACCCGCCTCGCCCGCGCCCAGCATGGCCCTTGCCGCGCCGAAGCCCACAGTCCCGCGCGCGAAGGCGTGGAAGACGGCGGCCACGCTCCAGACGATCATCGAAAGGGTGTAACCCAGTTTGGTCCCCACCTTGTCGATGATCCAGCCCACGCCCAGCAGCGAAACGGCGTAGGCGACCTGGAAACAGATGATGATGTTGCCGTAGTCGCTCTCGCTCCAGTTGAACTCCCCGGTCAAGGTCTCTTTCAACAGGCCGATCACCGCCCTGTCGAGGTAGTTGATCGTGGTGGCGAAGAACAACAGGGCGCAGATCGTCCAGCGGTAGTTTTTCATGGTATCCTAATATTTTCCGTACTCCTGCAACGTGTCCCACATGGCCCAGAAGTTGGCGGCCGAAACGTCGTCCTGAATGTTGTGCACCGGGGCGAAGACGAAGCCTCCGCCCGGGGCCATGATGTCGAGTATGCGCTTGATCTCGTCCGAGACCTGCTGGGGGGTACCCTTGCACAGGGTCGACTGGGTGTCGATCCCCCCGCCCCAGAAGACCAGGTCTTTCCCGAAGTCGCGCTTCAATCCCGCCAGGTCCATGTCCTTGGCGGTAAACTGCACCGGGTTGTAGATATCCAGCCCCGCCTCGATCAGATCGGGCAGCAGGGGCCTGACCGCCCCGCAGGTGTGCATGAAGTTTTTGGCGTGGGGAGCGCGCTGCTTGGTATAAGCCCAGATCCGCTTGAAACGCGGGATGACCAGCTCGCGCAACTGGTCGGGGTCGATCAGCGTCGAGGACTGGGTTCCCAGATCGTCGCACTCGCTGACCACGTCGATCTTCTGGGTTACCCCGTTTTTATCCATCCAGTCGAACAGCGACTTCCAGTAGTCGAGCTTGTGTTGGGTAATCTGTTCCAGAAGCGCGTCCACCCCCTCGGGATCGAGGAACAGGTCCATGTACCACTTGGTGTAGCCCCGGATGCGGAGCGACATCTCGGTCAGCCCCGCGCAATTCCTGTCGGCGATCCCGGCGTATCCGTCCAGGAAGGGAGCCTGCTCGGCGATGTCCTTCTCCATCTGGGGCACGTATTTGCTCCAGTCTGGCACGTGCCATTTCTGCAACCCCTCGGTAATCGAGTCGTAGCTCTCCAACGGGTGTGTAAACTGGTTGTAGTAGAGGTCCTTGGTCTCGTCCAGTTTCCACAGGCAGTCCCAATGGTCGACCAGCGACCACTCCGTCCCCTGCTTGGTGCGGATATCCTCGTAGTCGATTACCCGGCGCGCACCGATGCGGCGCGTGTCGGATTTCAACACCTCGAGCGTCTCCTCGACGGGGGTTACGATCTGCGAAATGGGATCCACCTCCTTCTGGAATTCGGTGGAGAGTCCCCTCTCGCGCATGGCGTTTTTGAATGCCCCGACGCAGATCCCGGTCACGGTCGTCCCGGCCAGGTCATAGGGTACCCTATCGGCCTCTTTGTGGTCGACGGCTAATTGAATTCTCTCTCTGGATGTCATGGTCAATCGATCGTTTCGGCGTACCGGGCAGCCTCAAGCCCCGCCAGGGCGAAGGCGGCCGTGCCGTACACCTCGTTTTTTTCAAAGGATATGTTCTCGGGCGCGTCGCCGATGGGCTGCACATAGCCCAGTTTGCCGCCGGGATGGACCGCCGCGACCATCGCTTTCCACGCTTTTTCGGCCTTCGGCACATACTCCTCGCCCATCAGCCCCCGGTTGATCCCCCACCAGAGCGCGTAGGTAAAGAAGCCCGTCGCGCTGGTCTCTGGGGAGGTGTAGTTCTCCGTATCGAGCATGCTGGTATGCCAGTAGCCGTTCTCATCCTGCAGGGAGGCGACCCGGGCCATCATCTGCTGGTACATCTCCACGTAGCGGTCCCGGGTGGGATAGTCCGCCGGCAGCAGATCGATCACACGCGCCAGCGCGCCCAACACCCAGCCGTTGCCCCGGCCCCAGAAGACTTTGGCACCGTTTTTCTCCTTTTGCCCGATAAAGCGGGTGTCGCGGTAGATCAGGCTGTCCTGGGGGGAGTAGAGCACATCGAAGGTAAGCCAGAACTCCTTCTCCATGAAGTCGAGGTACGCTTGGTTGCCTGTAATGTTGGCGAACGCCACGTAGGTCGGCGCGGCCATGTACAGCGCGTCGCACCAGCACCAGCGCTCGTGGTTGAGCGGGTTCTCGAAACGAAGGCTGTCGTCGGTCTGCGGGCAGTACTTCATCTGGTAGTCCAGCCTCTCGATGGTGGGGATCAGAGGCCCCCAGCCGCCGAACAACTCGCGTACCTTGTCGGTGTTCCACTCCCCGATCTCGGAGAGAGGGAAGCGCTCCTTGATCTCGGCGTTCTGCCAGATCTTCGCGTAAGCCAGGCTCACGGCCACGTCGTTGGCGGGGTTGATCGTGCGCCAGGCAGGTTCCCAACGCACCTTTTCGGCGACCCCCTGGTACCACTCCCTGAGGCTCCGCTCGTTATCGTATTCGGCCCAGTCGGAGACCGCGCTCAGGAAGACCCCGTCGGCCCAGCCGGTGTATTGGGGATTCCACTCGTGGCGGCCCGCCTGGGGCATGTTCTGCGTCTGCCATACGATCGCATCGTTGACCACCCGGCGTATGGCTGCCGGATCCATGCTGTCTGAGTAAGCCTGTTGAGGGGCCTGCTTGCAGGAGAAAATTGCCAGGGGCAGGAAGGCTAAAAGAATGTAATTTCGCATAAAAGTATTACCAGCCGTTGTTATTGGGTAAAAGATTGGGACAGTTGATCAACTCCTCGGTCGGCAGGGGCCACAGATAGTTGCGCTCCTTGAACGAGCGGGTAAACTGGTGCATCCCGTCCACGGCCCTGACCTTGCTCTGGTCGAGCAGATCCTCAGCCACACCCCAACGCCTCAGATCGCCGAAGCGGTGGCCTTCGCCGTGGAGTTCGAGGGCGCGCTCCTTGATGATCCTCTGCTGCATCTGCTGTTTGTTACCGACCGCCAGCCACGCCGGGCCGCTGTTCAGCCCCGGCATACCGGTCGAGAACCTGGCCCTGACCTTGTTGAGTTCAATGATGGCCTTGTCGAGCTGGTTGTCCTCGTTGTAGGCCTCGGAGAGCATCAGCAGCACGTCCGCAAGCCGGATCAGGGGCACGTTGATGGGACAGTTGTAGCGGTTGTTGGGAACCGTACCGTTCAAATCGCCCGTGTAGACGAACTTGCGGTAGTAGTGGGTCCAGTAGCCCCGGTCCTGGGGGATGAACCCGTTGGCCACCGAGCCCCCGTCGGCCACGGCCAACAGCAAGTTCTTAGCCGCCGAGCCCGACCAGCCCAGGTAGGTCGACCAGGGCACGATGATGGTCTGGCAGAGCCTCGGGTCGCGGCTGCGGTAGAGCTTACCCAGCGCGGTGGTGTCGGGCATCTTGGTAAGGGTAACCCCCGAGATCGCCCCGCGGAATACCTCCTCCTTGCGGGGATAGGTCTTGGTAACGGGGTCGTAGTCGTCCCAGTCGGGATAGATCTCCGTCCAACTGAAAGGCTTGCCGTCCTTGTACTCGTACATATCGGCCAGATCGACCGAGGGCGTACAGGTCGCCTGGGCGTTGAGGTAGGTTCCCCGGTTGCCGAACAGCACGTTTACCCTCGTCCCGAGGTTGTTGTTCAACATCCCGCTGGCCTGGATGGCGAAGATCGTCTCCTTGTCGCCGGGAACGGGTCCCGCGGTCAGGAACAGCGTCATCAGATTGGGGTAGAGGGTGTAGCCGAATTCGTAGGTCTTGTTGTAAACGATCTCCTCGAAGTCCGCAATGGCTCCCTTGTAGTCTTTTTTCCAGAGTTTGGCCTTCCCCCTCAGGGCGTAGGCGGCCCCTTTGGTCGCCCGGCCGTAATCGCTCGCGGGCCACGCCACCGGCAGGCTCTCCACGGCCTTGTCCAGGGAGGAGATGATAAAGTCCCACACATCGGATTGGGGGCTGCGGGGCAGGTACATCCGGGTAAAATTCTCCGTTACCTCCCAGCTTTCGTCGTAGATGGGCAGGTCCCCGAACAGGTCGGTTAGGTGGAAGTAGTACAACGCCCGCATGAAGTAGGCCTCGCCCAGGATACGGGCTTTGGAGAGGGGGTTGATCTTCTCCTCCCCCATCGGGGAGACCATGGCGATCACGTGGTTGGCCCTTTGCACGCCCTCCCAGGTGTGCTGCCAGTTGTTGACCAGGTGGGCGTCCGCTCCGGTCAGCGTACCGATCTCGCGGGCGCTTCCGGGGCCCTGAGCCACGTCGGTATAGGTATCCTGCAGCACGCAATAGCCATAAGAACCCTCCTCGTTCATGTTCGCGTAGACCGACATGATCCCCTCCTTGGCGTCCTCCTCATCCAACCAGAAGGTTCCGGACGAGATCTGGGTGGTGGGATACATATCCAGGTCGTAGCACCCCTGCATCGCCGCGAGCGCGGCCAAAATGCCTATGTATTTTTTGTATGTTTTCATCGTCGCGACTCGTTAAAAATTGATGTTCACACCGAAGACGGTCTGCTTGAGGGTGGGATAGTTGGTTCCGCTTACCTCGGGGTCGATACCCTTGTAGTTAGTAAAGGTAAAGAAATTTTCCAGGCTCACGTAGATCCTTGCGCTGGACACCTGGATCTTTTCGGTCCATTTTTTGGGGAACTGGTAGCCGAGCTGGATGTTCTTGATCCTCATGTACGATTTGTCGGCCACCCAGTAGTCGCTCTCCACGTTGTTCTGCTCAGTTCCGCGGATGTTGAGCCTGGGCATGGTGGCCTCGGGGTTGGATGGCCTCCAGGCGTTTTCCGCCCACTCCTTGTTGATGGGTCCGCCGTAGTTCAGGTAGCCCATGTTGAAGTTGTCCTGCCAGAGCCATTTATACCCCTTGATGCCCTGAAGCATGACCGAGAAGTCGATCCCTTTCCAGGAACACCCGAGCTGCGCACCGTAGGTAATGGGGGGAACCTGCCCGAATCCGACCAGCACCTTGTCGTCGTCGTTGATAACCCCGTCGCCGTTGATGTCGGTATAAAGGAAATCTCCCAAACCGGGGCGTCCTCCCACCGCGGCGAACGGGTCGAGTTTCTTACCGTCCCCGCCGTACGGGGCGTTGTCGATCATCTGCTGCACATAGGCCACATCCTCGCTGTCTTTGACGATCTTGCTGACGCGGTAGACATACTGCACGTTGATCGGGTGGCCCTCCTGGACCAGGTTGGCCCCGGAAACGGTCCTTTCGTCCCCTTTGTATTTGGTCACTTCGTTGCGGATGTAGCTGAAGTTGCCGCTCACGTAATAGTTGAAGTCCTTGCCGATCCTGTCCCTCCATTTGAGGCTCAACTCGAGCCCCCGGTTGTTGATGTGCGCCCCGTTGCTGGCCGGGATCTTTGCCGTACCCACCAGCAGGGGAGCGGGATAGACGGCCAGAACGTTCTTGGACATCTTGTCGAAGACCTCGAAGGTCCCCTCCAGGCGGTTGTTGAACAAGCCCACGTCGATCCCTAGGTTGGCCAGGTAGGTCGATTCCCATTGGATAGCGGCGTTGGAGAGCGTATAGGTCATCCCGTTGGCCAACGCATAGTTGAGCACGTAGGGATCTTTGGTGTAGTTGGACTGGTACTGGTAGTTGCCGATGTTCTCATTACCCAGCGAACCGTAGGAGGCCCTCAGCTTGAGGCTGGAGACCACCTTTTTGAGGGGCTCGAAGAATTTCTCCTGGTCGATCCTCCACCCTGCCGATACCGAGGGGAACCAACCGGTGCGGTAGTCGGGTGCGAATTTCGACGACTGGTCCACCCGCAGGTTGGCCTCCAGAAGGTATTTGTTCTCCCAGGCCAGGTTGACCCGCCCGAAATAGGAGCGCATGGCGTAGCCTTCCCCCAGATCAACCCCCGAGGCGATCTGTTCGCCGGTGGCCGCGTTGATCGAGGTCAGGTTGGGGTCTATCAGGTCGTAACGCTGGGCTTCGAACCAGCCCGCGTTGGTCTTCTCCTGGCTTGCACCGGCCATGGCGTCGAAGCTGAGGCGCTTGGCGGCAAAGGTGGTCGAGTAGCGTGCGATTACCTCGCCCTGTACGTGTACGCTCTCGTTGAGGCGGTTGCGCGCATAGTCGTGCTCGGCCTTCTCTTTGATGACCACGTTGCGCTGGAAGCTCCATATCTCGGCCAGTAGCGGCGTTTCGCGCTCCGTGATATCGGTATAGGAGTAGTTGAACGCACCCTCGACGGTCAGGCCTTTCATGGGCCTGATCGTTCCGAAGAAGCGCGATTGGACCGCCCGGCTCACGATGTTGCCCTGGCGGCTGTTGAAGGCGTACAACGGGCTCTGGATCTGCTGGCTCTCGTCGGTCGCTTCCGCGCCGCCGTAGCGCCCGTCGGGATGGCGGTAGACGATACCCGGCGAGCCGATGCCGCCGAACAGGTTGGACATCGCCTTGGAACCCATCTCGGCGTCGCCCACCGAACCGCGCGCGTTGACACCCAGGGTAAGCCACTTCCTCACGTCGGCGCTCACGTTGATCCGTCCGTTGTATTGCTCATAGGTCGAGTTCTCGATGATGCCCGGATTGTGCAGGTAACCGAACGACCCGAAGGCCCTGATCTCCTTGCTTCCCCCGCTGAACGAAAGCGAGTGGTTGTTGATTACCCCGTTCTGGAAGATCTCGTCCCGCCAGTCGGTATTGGGGTAGCGCAAAGGATCGTCGTTGGCCAGCCAGGCGCGGATGGTCGCATCCTTGTATTGGGGCGAGGCTCCCGGGGAGGAGTTTTGTTGCGCCTCGTTGTAATAGGTCATGTAGTCGGCGTAGTTCGACACGGTCTCGATCGTGTTGGAGGGCTGCGCCATGGCCCAATAGCCCGCGTAGTTGATGGTAAACCGGCTTTCGGCACCCTGGCGGGTCTTGACCAGGATCACGCCGTTGGCCGCGCGCGAACCGTAGATCGACGAGGAAGCCGCATCCTTCAGCAGCGAGATCTGCTCGATATCCATCGGGTTGAGGGCGTTCATATCGCTCATCGTGGAGACCATCCCGTCGATGACGATCATCGGGGCGGCCTTGCTCATGCTCGCGCTGTTCACATCCTCGCTGAGCGTTCCCTGGCCGCGCAACAGCAGGTTGGAGCCGTCGGCGTTGGGCCGTCCGGTAGCCTGCTGGACGTAAAGGCCGGGGCTGAGCCCCGACAACGCGGAGGAGACACTGGTTACCGGACGCCCGTCGACCATATCGGCGATATTGATCGATGCGACCGCTCCGGTCAGGTTCTCTTTTTTCTGGGCGCCGTATCCCACGACGACCAGGTTCTCCATCATCGTGGATTCTTCCGACAGGACGATGGTCGCACTCACGGCGTTGGCCGCCGGTATTTCCCGAGTTTCATACCCGATGTAGGATACCAGGATGGTCGCACCGGGGGCCACTTTCAGGGAGAATTTACCGTCCAGGCCGGTGGTCATCCCGTTGGTGGTCCCTTTCTCGATCACTGTGGCACCGATCAAAGGTTTCTGATCTCCTCCGACCACCACGCCGGAAGCTACCTGCTGGGCGGCTGCACCCAGGGAGAGCATCAACGCTCCCAGGAGCATCACCAGAGGCATCCACCTCGATGGCCTTTTTTTAGTCAGGTCGTTGTCTTTCATAAAGGGTTGAGTTTGGATTATTTTTTGATTGCAAGTTGGCTGTTTCTCGAATCGTCCTTCCCGTGGAGGGTGCGGTAGCGTACCAGCGCCTCGACAAAGTAGTAATCGGCGTAACAGAGCGGCACGTCGACCTCGCTGCCCGCAGGCTTGAAGCCTACGCCGTGGCGCAGGATGTAGTTGCAATTCTCCCCCGCGGGAGCCATGTACTCGTCCGAACAGAGCGTGCGGATCTGCCGCTCGGCCATCGCCTTGTAGCGTTCCGCCCTCTGCCCCTGCGCCAGCGTACTCAGTTGTACCATCGCCGAGGCCATGATCGCCCCTGCCGAGGCGTCGCGGGGGGCGTTGGGGATCTGCGGGTCGTCGAAGTCCCAATAAGGTATCCCGTCCTGCGGCAGGCGGGGGTGGGAGATCAGAAAATCGGCAATCCCGCACGCCTGCTCCAGGTAGCGGTCCAGGCCGGTTTCGGCGTAAAGCATGGTAAAGCCGTACAATCCCCACGCCTGGCCCCTGGCCCAGGCCGAGTTGTCGCTCTGGCCCTGGTAGGTCTCCCTGAGCAGGGGCTTGCCGCTCAGGGTATCGTAGCTTACCACGTGGCAGGAGCTGTAATCGGGACGGAAGTGGTTCTGGATCGTCCTGTCGGCGTGGGAGAGGGCCATTTGGTAATACTCCCGGTTGCCGTCCAGCTTCCAAGCGTCCAGAAGCAATTTGAGCGACACGACGTTGTCGATGATTACCGGATACTCCCACCGGCAGGCGAAGGGGTGGTTCCACGATCGGATGCACCCCACCGTGGGGTTGAACTGCGAGGCCAGCGAGGAGGCGGCGGTCAGCACCGTCTGCCTGGAGTGTTCATCCCCGAGGATGCGCAATGAATTGGAGAACGTGCACCCGATCGAGTAGCCTATTTCGTGGCTGTTGCGGTTGAGCTTCTGGCTTTCGAGGCCCCGGGACATCGTTTCGGCCATCTCGCCCATGCGCTGCTGGCCGGTGTATTCGTAAAGGTACCAGAGCGTGCCGGGGAAGAAGGCTCCCGACCAGAACCACGGGTCGCTGGTGCGCAATTGCCCCTTCCCGTCGACCGAGTAGGGGTATTGGCCGGGGGTGGCGGCCAGGCTTTTGTACATCCCCTCGCACTGGACCACCGAGCGGTCCAGCGCCTTCTGGACGAGTTTATCCATGGGGGGTTCCGTGTTTTTGCAGCCGCAAAAAAAGACTGCGGCGATCACGAAAATCCCGCACAAGAAAACGCTATTTGACACCCTGGCCATTCTGAAATCAAAATTAGCCCATTGCCCCGGGCCGGACTGGATAAATTCGTACCGAACATTCCACACTTTTGTATCCGGGAAAGAAAATATCCCGTTTGGTTTTGCAAACCCGGACGAAATATGTAATTTGGTTGTGGATTTGTGACCATGAGCCGCTGTTCGCTTCTGACCCTTTTGTGTTTTCTGCTCCTGCCGCCAGCCGCCACCGCGCTGGAGACAGGATCGTTCCGCCATTTGGGGGCCGAGTCGGGCCTGGCGCAGACCAACATCAACGGCCTTTTCCAGGACGAGTTCGGCCGGTTGTGGATCGGCGCGCGCGACGGGGTAAAGATCTACAACGGCAACAGCGTGGAGCCGGTCTCGCCCCTGGGTGTGAACAACTGGATCAATTCGAGCCTGGTCCCCACCATCTGCGGCGATAAGCGGGGCCACGTCTTTATCAACACCGACTTCGTGATCATCGAGTACGACCTGGCCACCGACCGGAAGCGTCCCATCTTCCGCCAGCACAACACCATCTCCGCCCCCTCGATCGCCTTTACTTACGCCGACGACGCGCTGTGGATGGGGCTGATGGATACCTTATTTACTTATAAGGAGCAGAAGGTCGAACGCTACGCCCTTCTGGAGAACCCAGCCGCGACCATAACCTCCCTGCACAAGCCCGCCGGGGGTCCGCTCTACGTGGGCACCAAGGCGCACGGCCTGTGGGCCTTCGACTCAGCGTCCCGCAGCCGCCCGGTGCTGCCCCCGTGCAGCGAGGTAATCGCCATTGCGAGCGACAGCCGGGGCTGCGTGTGGGTGGGGACCTTCAGCCAGGGCCTCTACCGGATCGGCCCCGGGGGAGAGGTGCGCAACTACCGCCACGGCGAACTCTCGGGCAACTACATCCGCGCCGTGTGCGAGGACACCGAAGGCAACATCTGGATCGGGACGATGAACGGCGTGGACATCCTCTCCCCCGAAGGCGGGATCTCCCACGTGGGCCTCAAAGAGGCCGGCGCAAGCGGATTGAGCCACTCCTCTGTATGGGTAATCATGCGGGACGAGCAGGGGACGATGTGGGTGGGTACCTATTACGGGGGTGTGGACTACTGCAACCCAAAGGCCAACATCTTCCGCTTTACCGACCTGGGGTTGGGGCGCTACCCGGTGGTAAGCAAGATCGTGGAGGGGGGCCAGGGCGAGCTCTACCTCGCCACCGAGGGGAGCGGCCTGGTCAGGCTGGACCCTGCCTCGGGCCAAAAGAAGGTCTTCCCGATGGACGCCGGTCCCGAGCTGCACTACAACATCAAGTCGCTATACTTCAACGACGACGGCATCCTGTGGATCGGGACCCACCTGGGCGGGGTATGCCGCTACGACACGCACACGGGCCGCTTCCGATACTTCAAGATCGACTCGAACAACTGGCGCTCGGAGTCTGTGATCGCCCTGGTCGAGAAGAACGGCATCCTTTTCATCGGCACGCTGGCCGGGGTCTACTACATGGACCTGAAAAACTACGAGGTCAAAAAGACCTACGTGCTGGAGAACAGCATCTTCTCGGTCGACGCGATGATCATCGACCGGGAGGGCAAGCTCTGGATCGCGGGCAACAGCCTGTGCTGTTACGACCCGCAGACCAACTACGTGAGGGACTTCAAGCGGGAGCTGGCTGAGGTTACCTCCGCGGACGACATTACCGCCACGGCCCTGGCCGAGACCTCCGACGGACGGATCGCCATCGCCACGGCGGGCTTCGGAATCATCCTCTACGATCCCCGCTCGGACGAGTTTACCTGCTACAACTCCGACAATTCGAGCCTAAAGAACGACTACCTGGGCAGCATCTGCCAGGATCCCGAAGGCAACCTACTGGCGGGCAGCAGCATGGGCCTTCTGTGGCTGGACCTGCAAACCGGCGCGTGCCGCAACTACGAGGCCTCGGGGGGCTTCCCGCTCCAGTCCATGCTCCCGGGATGCATCCTCCAACTGGCCGACGGGCGCATCGTGATGGGCGGGATGGACGGCATCGCCACGCTCGACCCCAAACAGCTCAGTGCGGGGGACCTCGATTTCAGGATGTGGCTGAGTTCGCTGATGGTCAACAACCGCGTCATCAAAACGGGCGACAACAGCGCCATCCTCTCCCGCAGCCTGCCCCTGACCCGGAGCGTGAGGCTGAACAGCAGCGAGAACAACATCGCCGTGGAGGTCGGCGACGACAACTTCGCCCACCTGGGCCAGGTCGAGTACGAATACCGCCTGTCGGGCTTCGACACCGAGTGGATCCCCCTGCGCAAGGGCGCGGCGATCCGTTACATGAACCTCCCCTACGGCGATTACACCCTGAATGTCCGCGCCTTGGGGGCGGGCGGAAGGCAGGCCGCCGTCACGACGCTGGGGATCGAGGTGCTCGCCCCCCTGTACGCCCGGTGGTGGGCCTATTTGCTCTACGCACTTCTGACCCTTTCGGCCGCCGCCTGGGTAATCCACTTCTACCGCTCGCGGCTTCTGTTGCGCAACTCGCTGGAGCTGGAACGCCAGGACAAACTCCTGCGCGAGGAGGTCAACCAGGCCAAGCTGAGGTTCTTTGCCAACGTATCCCACGAACTGAAGACCCCGTTGACCCTTATCATCGGCCAGATCGAGATGCTGCTGCTCTCGAGCGGCATTACATCGGGCGTTCACAAGAGCCTCTCGGAGATACACAAGGGCGGGATCAAGATGAGCCGCCTGATCAACGAGTTGCTCGACTTTATGAAGTACGACCAGGGGATGTTCCGCCTCAAGGTCAAAAAGGGCGACCTGGTCGCCTTCGTCCGGGAGACCTACCTCGCCTTTACGAGCTTCGCCGAGCTCAAGCGCATCGACTTTGGGATGGAGAGCGACCAACCCCAGGCGATGGTCTGGTTCGACCCGGCCCAGATGCTCAAGGTGCTCAACAACCTGCTGTCCAATGCCTTCAAATACACCCCCGAGGGAGGCAAGATCTCCATCCGCATCGAGATCACGCCCGAAACCGTTACCATCACGGTCGGTGACAACGGCATCGGCATCCCCCTCCCGATGCAGGAGAAGATCTTCGAGCGTTTCTACCAGGCCGACAACCAGGTCAACTCCGCCTTCGACCAGACCGGCACGGGCATCGGCCTGTCGCTGACCCGCAACATCGTGGAGTCCCACCGGGGCACGCTGCGGGTGCAGAGCAGTCCGGGGTTGGGCAGTTTGTTCATCGCCGAGCTTCCCGCCGACGACCGGGTCATACAGGACAACCCCGCCGTGGAGATCGCCCCCGACGAGGAGCCGGGCGCGGGCGAGATCCCCTTCTCCGACATCGAGGACCGCAAGTTCATCGACCAGATTACCGAACAGCACACCGCCCTGTTCGCCAACGACAGCACCCTTTTGGTGGTCGAGGACGACGCCAAGCTCCGGGACCTTCTGGTGCGCATCTTCGACCCCATGTTCCGCATCCTGGAGGCGACCGGCGGCGAGGAGGGGCTGCGCATCGCCCGGGAACTCTCCCCCGACCTGGTAATCTCCGACATCATGATGCCCGGGATGCCCGGCAACGAACTCTGCGTAAGGCTGAAGACCGATTTCGACACCTGCCACATCCCCGTGGTGCTGCTCACGGCCCTGGGTTCGCTGGAACACCACCTCGAGGGACTGAACTGCGGGGCGGACGACTATATAACCAAACCGTTCAACGTCAGGCTTCTGGTGGCCCGGTGCGTGACCCTGCTGAACAACCGGCGCCTCTTGCAGGAGAAATTCTCCCGCGAGGAGCAAAGCCCCGCCGAAGCCGTTACCACCAACAACCTGGATAAGGAGTTCATCGAGAAGGCCGTGCGCATCGTCGAACAGAACATCGGCGCGGGCAGCGTGGATGTGGGCCTTTTGTGCGCCGAGATGGGCATCAGCCGCACGAAACTCTTTTTGAAGATGAAGGGCATCCTGGGCCAGACCCCCCACGAATTTATCCAGAACATCAAGCTCAAGGTGGCCGCCCGCATGCTCAGGGAGCACCCCGAAATGAACATCAGCGACATTACCTATCATTTGGGTTTCAGCTCGTTGAACTACTTCGGGAAATACTTCAAGAACTACTTCGATTTATCGCCGTCCGCCTACCGCAAGCAGTTCGAGAAGGATGCGGAGTAGTCTGTTCCATTGATTTTTGAAGGAAAAGTATTACCTTCGCACCCTAAACAAAAAACAAAATGGCTACAACAGCAGACTTTAAGAACGGCATGTGCCTGGAATACAACGGCAAGACCTATATCATCGTTGAGTTCCAGCACGTCAAACCGGGCAAAGGCCCCGCTTTCGTACGGACGAAAATGAAGAACCTGGAGAACGGCCGCATCCTGGAAAACACCTTCACGGCAGGCGTGAGCATCGAGCAGGTCCGCATCGAGCGCCGTCCCTACCAATACCTCTACGACGACGACATGGGCTCCAACTTCATGCACACGGAGACCTTCGAGCAGATCACGATTGACCGCAACATGATCGAGAACAACGACCTGATGCGCGAGGGCCAGGTAATCGAGGTACTGTTCCACACCGAAAAGGAGCAGGTCCTCTCCGCCGAACTCCCCCCGATCATCGAGATGGAAGTCACCTACACCGAGCCCGGCATCAAAGGCGACACCGCCTCCTCGAACTCGTTGAAACCCGCCACGGTCGACACCGGGGCCACGGTCCGCGTCCCGCTGTTCATCGCCACGGGCGAGAAGATCCGCGTCGACACCCGCAGCAGGGAGTACTACGAGCGCGTGAAAAACTAAGGTACTGTATAATTCAAAGAAACCCTCCGGAGACGAAAGTTTCCGGAGGGTTTTTCGTTTCCTTTATTTTATACCTTTGTCTTAGAGTAAAAAATGAGTCGATACAATATGAGAAACAGAATTATCATCCTCTCCCTTGTTTTGATAAGCTCATGCCATAATAGCAGGAAAGCAGACAAACCTGCTGACAGCATTGCTGCTGAAACAATCGAGAAAGCCGAAGTTTATGAAATTATGATTGCGGACTCGGGCGCAGTCAAAGATGACAAACGCCTCAGACAGATTGGTTTAGGCGAAAAGATAGGGGATAAAACATTAAGCGAATATTTATCCGACCCGCAGATCCCTCAAATTTTCAAAGACGTTTTTCAACAAAAAAGAGGTCTTTATGATGACGGGAAAACATCCGCGCTTATCGACAGTCTATCAAGCACCGATAGGAGCAGGCATCCATTTTATTTCGTATTGGCCACGCGGGCGGCATGGTGGTCGGATGGCGCTTTCTCAGAACCGTTGGGGATGGCGATGAAAGAATATGTGGAATCCAACACCCAACAATTCCTGACCTATTTTGCGACAGAGCCCGTATTGACTTCATCCGACCTTGAACTTTGGGCGGAATACATTGTCAATGAAATGCTTATTGAGTCCGATGGCGAGCCCCAAAAAGGAATTGAGGAAATAAAAAGTAGTATGCAGAAGAATCGCGCGGAATATTCCTCTGAAAAACTAAACGTTACAGACCGATTTATTGAAGATATGTATAAAAGGTATGATGAAACGAAAAGAGATGAAAACTGATCCCGATCTGTTCTAAAGTTCTTTCCGCTCACAATCCAACGCCCGCCGAATCGCCGCGCAGCACTCTTCCACCTCCGCTTCGGTAATGTTCAGCGGGGGCGAGATACGGAAAGCGGTATCGCAGAACAAAAACCAGTCGCTCATCACGCCCTCCCGCATCAGGGCTTTCATGACGGCGAACAGGCGCTCGGGGCTCCCCAACTCGACGGCGGCCAGCAAGCCTTTGCGCCGGATCTCCACGACCGCGGGATGGCCCTTCAATACGTTTTCGAATTGCTGTCCGCGCTGGTCCGCATTGGGCAGCAGGTTCTCGTCCAGGATTACCTCCAGGGCCGCCAGCCCCGCCGCACAGCAGACCGGGTGGCCGCCGAAGGTGGTGATGTGGCCCAAAACGGGATGGGTCTGCAAACTTGCCATGATCCCTTTCGAGGATATGAACGCCCCCAGGGGCATACCGCCCCCCAACGCCTTGGCCAGGCACAGAATATCGGGGACCACGCCGTAGTGCTCGAAGCCGAACATCGTGCCCGTGCGGCCCATCCCGGTCTGGATCTCGTCGAAGACGAGCAGCGTCCCCGTCCGGTCACACCGCTCCCGCAGCGCCTTTAAAAACCCTTCCGGGGCGAGCCTGATACCGGCCTCGCCCTGCACGACCTCGGCGACCACGCATGCCGTGTTCTTCCCGATCCGCTCCAACGCGCCGAAATCGCCGTAGGGGATCTGCTCGCACCCGGGAATCAACGGCCGGAAGGAATTTTTGAACTCCTCACCGCCCAGGATGCTCATCGCACCCATCGTCGAGCCGTGGTAGGCGTTGTGAAATGACAGCACCTCCATCCGCCCGGTATAGCGTTTGGCCAGCTTGAGCGCCCCCTCGATCGCCTCCGCCCCCGAATTGACGAAATAGACGCTCTGCAACTTCTTAGGCAAGAGCGAGCAGAGCCTCTCCGCATATTTTACCTGCGGGCGCTCGACCAATTCGCCGTAGACCATCAGGTGCATATACCTGGCCGCCTGCTCCTGCACGGCGGCGACCACTTTGGGGTGCCCGTGCCCCACGTTGCTGACCGAGACCCCCGACACCAGGTCGAAGATCGCCCGCCCGTCGGGGGTAAAGATCTTCACGCCCGAGGCCGAAGCCGCCTCCAAAGCCAAAGGCTCGGGCGAGGTCCAGGCCACATGCTCCTTAAACAACTCTCTGAGGGTCTTATTCATAATTTGGTCTGCTCAAAGCGTTTCAGTATGTTTCTGCTGTCCTTGACTGAGGACATCATCCAACGGAAAAGGATCTTTTCGCGCTCATCCTCGCCCAAAGCCCAGTCGATGCCGCTCTCCCGCAGTCTGCGCGTGAGGATGTAGAGCAGGATCGAGGCGCTGGCCGACACGTTGAGGCTCTCCACGAAGCCGCACATGGGGATCTTGATAAAGCCGTCGGCCGCCGCCCCCACCTCGGGGCTGATCCCGGCGTGCTCCGTCCCGAAGACCAGCGCGAAGGGCCCGGCCTGGATATCGAAATCCTCGGGCAGCGAGTCGTCCGTGTGGGGCGTGGTGGCGATGATGCGGTAGCCTTTCCCGCGCAAAACGTCCAGGGCTTCCGCAGCCGAGGCGTGCCGGTGGATATCGACCCATTTGTCGGTCCCGCGCACGATGTTCTCGTGGGGCTTGAACTTGCACAGGTCCTCCACGGTGTGGATATCCTGCAACCCGAAGGCCTCGCAGGTCCTGACCAGCGCGCTGGCGTTCTGGGGGTGGAAGGTGTTCTCGGTGCAGATCGTGATGTAGCGCGTCCTATCGTCCAGCACCGAGCGGAAAACGGCCTCGCGCCCCTCGAGCATAAAGCCCGCCATGTAGCCGATGCGCTCGGTGTACCACTCCGGACCGGCCCCTTCGGGGGGCCTGGGCCAGCGCGACGCCTTTTTTATCGGTTTTGAATCCTCCATTACCTGTATTTGGTATCGTCCTGCGCCACGATCTTCAGATAGCTGATGTAGCGCTGCTCGCTGATGCGCCCCTCTTCGACCGCCGCGATCACCGCGCACCCCGGCTCGTGCGAATGGGTGCAGTTGTAGTACTGGCACCCCGCGGCGGCAGCCATCAAATCGGGGAAGTAGCGCGCAACCTCCCGGTCCTCGAAGTCGATCAGCCCGAAGCCCTTGATCCCCGGCGTGTCGATGATATATCCCCCCGTCGTGAGCGGGTACATCCGCGAAAAGGTGGTGGTGTGCACCCCTTTGCGGTGGGCTTTGGAGATCTCCCCCGTGCGGGCCTCCGCCGTGGGCTCGATCGCCGAGATCAGGGTCGACTTGCCCACCCCGGAGTGGCCGGCGACCAGCGTGGTCTGCCCCTTCAGGCTCTCCCGCAACCCCTCGATCCCCTCGCCCGAGAGCGCGCACACCGGAAGGACTTCATACCCGGCCAATTTATATATCTCTAAAAAATTCTCCAGCGAATCCGCATCCTCCCGCGCCAGGTCCACCTTGTTGAGCACGATCCGCACGGGGATCGAGTAGGCCTCGCAGGTTACCAGGAAGCGGTCGATGAATTCGAAGCTCGTCCGCGGCCTGTCGATGGTGGCCACCACCAGCGCCTGGTCGATGTTGGCCGCCAGGATGTGGCTCTCGCGCGAGAGGTTGGAGGCGCGGCGGATGATGTAATTCTTGCGGGGGTCTATCCCCGAGATGGTCGCCTCGCCCGCGTCGTCCCGCTGGTATTGGACCACATCGCCGACCACGACCGGATTGGTCGCCCGGGAGCCTTGCAGCCTGAGCTTGCCCGAGAGCCGGGCGGTAAACTCCTCTCCCGAGGCCTCGTCCCGGAGCCGGTAGTGGCTCCCGGTACTGCCCATCACGACGGCCCCCGGAGATTCCATATCCTAATTATTTGGTCAGCTCCCGGATCTTCACCTCCAGTTTTTCGCCGTAGAGATCCCGGGCCACGATGTTGCTTTGCTTGTCGATGATGATGTTGGCAGGCAGGGCCTTCACGCCGTAGAGCCTAAGCGAGGGGCTGTCGGTCCCGCGCAAATCGCAGACCGAGATCCAGGGGATGCGTTGGCTCTGGATGGTGGTTACCCACAGCGATTTGGACTCGTCCACGCTGACCTGGTAGATCACAAAGCCGCGATCCTTGTATTGGTCGTACAACTGCTTGAGTTCGGCGTTGTTGATCCGCGCCCGGGGGTCTGCCGCCGTCCAGAAGTCGATTAGGATTACGTTCCCCTCCAGGGCAGAGAGCTTCTGCTTGCGCCCGTACATATCGGGCATATCCAACTCGGGAAAGCTGATCTGGGTCAGCTCCCCCGTTATCTTGTCGGCCAACGCCCGTTGGCCCTCCATGCGGGAGATCTGCCCCTTCAGGGGGGTCAGGTAGGGCGACTTGGGATGGACCGACGCCAACGAATCGGCCACCACGCGGTAGTAGACCACGTCCCCCTCGCCGTTGAACAGCACGTTGTCGTTGGGGAGCCTCTGGTACAGCGCGTAGACGGCGGCCAGCGAGCCCGGATAGGTCACGATAAAGCGCACTTGGTCCTGCTTGATGCGGTAATAGGCCTTCAGGTATTGTGAAGTAATCTCTTTGCGCGCCTCCTCGCCGGGTGTCTTCAAAAACAGGGTGGTCAGCGAATCCAACTCTTCGGCCCCAGCGGTCATCACTGCGTTCAACTCGCAGATCAACTCCGATTCGGGGCTTCCGCTTACCGTGTAATTCCTCGCCAGGTTGCCCGCCGAATTGAGCTTGATGCGCTCCCCGCCGCTCAGCACCAGGGGGATCAGCCCGCCGGGGACCTGCAAATTGTAGATCATGGCCTCGGGCGAGGAGAGCTTGACCTTGGCCGAGAAGTGCCCCTGGTCGTCGGTGGAGATCGTGTCGACCACCGAGCGGTGGCCCGGCCCGAGCATTTCCAACGGCATTTTGGCGTCCACTGCCCCTGCGAAGCGGCCTTCGATGCGGACCTGCTTGCCCGCGCAACCGCACAGCAGCGCGCACAGCACAACGGTTTGTACTCTTTTTACCTGCACACTATTCATAAGACAAAGGATCGAGGTTCAACTGTTCGGTAAGCGATTTGACCTGGGTGTAGTCGGTCAGATCGATCTTTATCGGCACGATCGAGACGTACCCGTTCTTTAGGGCCCACTCGTCGGTGTCGGTCGAGGAGGGTTCCTCGTTGTAGAAATCGCCCGACAGCCAGTAGTACTCCCGTCCCCGGGGGTCCCTCCTTACCTCGAAGGTCTCCTGCCAGTACCCTTTGTTCTGGCGGCAGACCTTCATGCCTTTGATCTTCTCCAAAGGCATATCGGGGATGTTCACGTTCAGGCAGAGGGGCAATCCGGGCCTGTTGTACATTACCTGGCGGACCACCTCCTCGCCGTAGGCGGCTGCGGCGGTAAAGTCCGCCTCCGCGCTGTGGTCGGTCAACGAAAGGCCGATCGAGGGGATCCCGTAGAAGCTCGCCTCGATGGCCGCGCCCATCGTCCCGGAGTAGATCACGCTGATCGCCGAGTTCGACCCGTGGTTGATCCCCGAGATGGAGAGCGCGGGCAGCGCCCCCTGGAAGAGGTAGTCGAAAGCCATCTTCACGCAGTCGACCGGCGTACCCGAGCAGGCGTAGAGGGTCAGATCGTCCTCCTCTTGCACCTTTCTGAGGAACAACGGGTTGAACATGGTTATGGCGTGGGCCTTGCCCGACTGGGACTCCTCGGGGGCTACGGCGACCACGCGCCCGAACTTGCGGGCGATCTCTATGGCGAATCCCAACCCCCGGGCGTTTACCCCGTCGTCGTTGGTCACGAATATCAGCGGTTTCTCTTTCACAAAAACGGTGTTTAGCTGCAAAGGTACAAAATTTTTCACTCTATGGCATTTGGCTATTAAGGAATTTGTCTTACCTTTGCAGCCCGGTGCAGGAATCTCTTATGAGAACGTGGGTGTCCGTAATATTCCGCACGTCATAAAATTTGTCAAAATGAACAAAGACAACCTTATCAAAATCGCCCAGGCCAGCATGTGGCCCGACAAGGAGGTTCCCTCCTTCAAGAGCGGCGACACGATTACCGTTACCTACAAGATCGTCGAGGGTAACAAGGAGCGCTTGCAGAGCTTCCGCGGCGTTGTAATCCAGATCAAAGGCAGCGGCCTGACCAAGATGTTCACGATCCGCAAGGTATCGAACGGCGTAGGCGTCGAGCGTATTTTTCCGCTCCACTCCCCCCACATCGACTCGATCGAAGTGAACAAGGTGGGTGTCGTCCGCCGCGCGAGGATCTACTACCTGCGCGATCTGACCGGCAAGAAAGCCCGCATCAAGGAGAAACGTTTCGGCAAGAAGACCGAAAAGGTTTCCACGGAGGATTAATCCTTTGCACTGTCCCGTCCTAAAAAAAGTTTACAGGATTAGACATTAAAAAGAACGCTTTGAGTTACCCGGTGGCGCATGCGCCACCGGGTAACTTTGTTTTGTAGGTAGCCCTTGTCAGGGCTCGTTGGCGGTGCATCTGTTCGGGGGT
>JAVBNX010000009.1:0-151019 GCA_031551275.1 Rikenellaceae bacterium | reverse complement strand
CGACTATGTAATTATACTCCAATGCAATAAAGATACTTATGGATTCCCCTCGCTTGTCAGCGATGATCCAGTGCTTGACTATGTGCTGACGGGAAGCGACCAATTTCCATATGGCGAAGAACGCAGGCTGTTTTATGTGGCTATCACGAGAGCTAAAATAAAGACTGTGGTGCTTTACGACAATCGGTTTCCGTCTGTTTTTGTCGATGAGTTCCTGCATCCTGAACAAGTCACAGAGGAGAGCTATCAACAACACCGCAATTCCGGTAAAAGATGGACGCACAACGCAGATCAGTTCTTACTCAAACTCCACAGGGAGGGAAAGAGCGTCAAGTATATTGCGGCGAAAATGGGCAGGAGCCAGACTTCAATCGTGATGCGCTTGGGGAAATTGAATAGTCGATAATACCACATTAAAGATAGAGAGAAAGCCGGAAGATTGCCGGTTCTGAATGAAAATCAAAAAAATGTAGTATCTTTGAAATAGAGTCAATCATCAAGAAAGATGATGCAAACGAATGAAAGCGCACTTTCGCTAAATCGTTACCTGTAAAATTCCTGTTACCGCTCCGGCCTCTATAAGTTACTAACAGACAAAAGAAAAGAGGCCTAATTTCTTAGACCTCTTGTTTTTGAGCGGAAAACGAGGTTCGAACTCGCGACCCTCAGCTTGGGAAGCTGATGCTCTACCGACTGAGCTATTTCCGCTTGCTTGGGATTGCAAATATAGCGGATAGATTTGAATTCTGCAAAAAAACATAAAAATGATTCGCCGGTGGTTGTGGCGGGGTATTTGCATTCATGTTGGGCGAACTGAACATGAATCTATACTAACTATCGAATCGTTATGAAAAGAATCGTTGGAATTACCGCTATTGTACTTCTTTGCGGCGCAAGCCTCAACACGATGGGCCAGGGAGCCATGGACGAAGAGGCCATCAAGCAGGCGAACAACCCGTTGGCAAGCATAAAGACTGTCAACCTGCACAACTATTATTCGCCCGTGTTGCTGGAGAGCCCCGATGTGACCTCAAATGTCGCGTGGCTGAGGTACGCGCAACCTATGGGGAACTTTATCCTCAGGGCGTCGCTGCCCGTTATGACCCTCTCCTCGCCCGCGGGGACCAGTTCGGGGCTCTATGACGCGAACGCATTTTTGATCTACAAATTCAACACGAAGAGCGGGAAGAACGATATCGGCATCGGTCCCGCCCTCACTTTCCCCACCGGGACGGACGGGCTCGGGTCGGGCAAATGGCAGGCAGGGGTCTCGGCCATCGCGTTCTTCAAAAGCAACCCGGTCGTCCAGTTGGGCACGCTGGTAACCTGGCAGATGTCCTTCGCAGGCAAAGAGAACAGGCCTGACGTGAATATGCTGACCCCGCAGATCTTCGCCATGTGGCAACTCGGCGGCGGGACCTACCTGCGCAGCACGGGAATATGGACCTTCGACCTGGAAGGCGGCGGCTACAACGTACCTGTCGGATTGGGCATCGGCAAGGTGCTGAAGGCAGGCAACAAGATATTCAATATCTTTATGGAGCCGCAGTACTCAGTCCTCGCGCACGGGACCGGACAGCAGAAAATCCAGATTTTTGTGGGCTTTAACACGCAATTTCATTAAGAATAATTTGTTTTTTCGCACGCTCTGCTTATCTTTGCGGGCCCAAAAGGTTCCTTAGCTCAGTTGGTAGAGCACGACACTCTTAATGTTGGGGTCCAGGGTTCGAGCCCCTGAGGGACCACTTTCTGACCAAATCCTTGATTTTTTCAAGGATTTTTTTTATTTCTATCCTCGCTAACCTTATTAATATTCAATTAGTTATATATTTTTAATGAAAATTAAGTCCGTTGGATAGTTGATTTTTACGGTCGCATATATGCGACCTTATCCTTGACCCCAGCATTTTTGGTCGCAGATAACACTACAAAGAACTGTAAATGAGTCTGTTAAACTAATTAAATTTACAGTCATGAAAACCAACGTGTTAGACCAAGCCAAAAAACCCGAACCCTGGGCCCCAACACTCGTAAAGCGTCAAAGGTTTGAAATTTCCTTTTATTGCAGACCCTCAAAGGTCAATAAAGCGGGGGAATCGCCTATTGAAATGTCAATTATTCTGAATGGGAATAGAACTTATGTAGCCCTTCCCCGGAGGATCAAGCCCAGAGAATTTGATGTACTAACCGCATCCAAAAAGCAGAATGAGTTAAAGGAATATCTTGATATTCAGAAGAATAATATATATCAAATTCAATCCCAAATCATCCAATCCGGCAGGGAATTATCTATTGATTTGATTAAAGCTATCTATCTGGGGACTGATGATGATTCAAGGGTCATGGGTATATATGATGTATGGGATGAATATCTAACCCACATCGGCAAGGGTATTGGTATAAATATAACTGAAAGACACCACTATAAATGCAATAGAGTTTTATTATTATTCAAGGAGTTCTACACTTCTAATGATGATATAAATAAAATTAATACTGGTGTTATTCAAGGATTTATACAATTTTTACAGGTATATAAACAACTAACCGACACCACTATTTCGGGTATGCTGACCAAATGCAAAAGTGTTTTTATATATGCCTTGAATAATGGATATATAACCCGCAATCCATTTGGTAGTATCAAGATAAGTAAGAAACAAAAGGATGTAGAATACCTTACAGAGGTTGAATTAAATAAAATTATAAACAAGAATCTTAAAGGATTAGCTTCCCATTATAGGGTTTTGGAAGAATCGGTTTAATCCTTATCCAATCCCTTATTTTGTCAACTGGAGGAAACACCCCCGGTTTCCTCCCCTGCTCTATGAACTTCCAGTATTCCTCCAACAGAAGGGATATTTCTATGTTGAATGATGTACCTACCTTACCCTAGTTATAAATCGCCACGCTGTTTATTACCCCGGCAGGAGACTGAAGATCGACGACCCCGATGGCTCTTGCTCCGGCTGGGTATATCACGCTCGAAATGACATTCGGAGACAAACGAGGCAAGGTATCGTCAGCAATTCCAAATATATGACGATTTTCCGGGGCTTTTCTTTGTCCTCTTTATGCATTGGTAATGAAACCAAAAAAGCTATGGTCGAAGCGTTGTCAAACTGCGGCTGTGTCAGCTACACGGGTTTTCGTTCAATAAAGCCATGACGCCGCATCGGCGGCCATTTCCCTGTACTTGTGGGCGACGCCGGCGACTTCCCGTTTTTCCCAGGCGAAGGCGGAATAAGAAGTTTTTTTCTGGTTGGCTACATTAAAGAAGTACTTTCCGCGCTCGTAGCGGTTTGTTCCCTGCGCCTCTGCTCCGGCGGAGGTGTTCAGGTTGCTGTCGCGGTTGGTGTCGGCGGTGCCCAACTGGATCGTCAGGCGTTGCCCGAACGAGTATCCGAGCGTCTGGGAGGTGACGGGGGAGTTTTTCAACCCGTAGGGAAAATCGACGGTCGGATCGGGAAGCGTGTACCATCCCGCGTTGGCCGATACGGCCCGGTTGAGCCGGGCGTAGGGCTTGAACATCACGTAGCGGTGGGTGAACTGCGCCCCGGCCGAGTGGCCCCACATATCGTAGGTTTTCTGGTTGCCGGAAAGGTCTTTGACGATAAAGTCGAACAATGCTTCGATGATCGAAAAGCCCCATTGCTCCTCATCCTTGAGCGTCGACCCCTGGAACATATCGCCCTGGGTGTAGTCCGCGTCGGCGGGAAAATCAGCCGTGCCGAACTCCGGGGCGAAGACCATGAAACCCTTCGCGTCGGAGAGCTCCTTCCAGGCCAGCAGGTAGTTGTCGGCGTCGCGGTCCGTGCCGTGCATGACCAGCAAAACGGGCATGTTCTTGCGGCTGCCCGAGGCGGGGATGTTGTAGTGGATTTTCAGGGTCTTGCCCGTCGGGGCGTAGGTGAAGTTCGCCACGCCGGATACGGCCGTGAAATGGACCGTATCGGCATCCACCCCCTCGTCGTCCTTCCAGCACCCCGAAAGGAGTGCCGGAAGAAGGAGGAGTATAAGCAGTTTTCTCATACTGGTTTAAACGTTTCCGGATTAGAAAACGATATGCGCCAGGGCCTGGATGCTTACCTTTTTGTTGTAGGTCGTCGCATCGGGCCAGTCCTGGTAAGCGCCGATCAGTTGGACTTTCAGGCGGTTGTCGATGAAATACCTCGCCACGCCGGCCGTATAGGCCGTTGTGTTCTGGATCTTCTGCTGGTGGTCGCTCCATTCGGGTCTGACGGTGCTGTAACGCAGGTCCACAGCCCATTTGCCGTTGAACAGGTAGCCCGCCTGGACGTTGTAGCCGTCGCCCAGGGTCAGGTAGTCGGCGATCTCGCGCGGTTTGAGCCCGCCCAGCGGGGAAGGCGACGAATAGAGGCCCTGAATCCCGTTGCCCGACGCGTTGGTGTACTCGGCCAGGAAGGTAAAGCCGCGGTACTTCATCAACACATCGAAGGCGATCTTCTGGTAGTCGGGATAGGCGATCCCGCCGTCAGCATCGTAGAGGTGGAACTCGCCGTGGCCTTCGCCGATCTGGTTGCTGGCTCCGACGTTGTAGCTGATGGCGCCGCCCAGGGCGATCTTTACCTTTTGTTCATGGGCGAAGTCGCTTCCGGTCAGTTCGTTGTCCTTGCGGAAGAAACCAAGCGGATAGAAAGTCACCCGGCCGCCGTACTTCAGTCCGCCCAGGTCGGTGTCGGCCGAGTTGATCCCGAAGGAGTTGCGCCCGTCTCCGCTCGTCACGGCCACGCCCACATCGAAGCCCGTGGTGCAAAGGGGGATCCTGCTCTCGGCGAAGATACCGAACTCGCGCCCCGAGGCGTAGAACGTGCGGTCGGAGAGCCCCCGGTTGCCCAGGGCCAGGGTCTGGTCGTACATCATCATCGAGCGGGTTCCGGTAAAGGTCTGTTTCTGCCCGACCGACAGTTTGAGCCACTTGGCGGGGCGGTAGGCGATCCAGGCGTCCAGCAAGGGATAGGCGTCGGTGTAATTCATCTGCAAAAGGAAGCTCAGCTTCTCATTGTAGAAGTCGCCCCCGAAGGAGAGGTAGGCCCGTTTTATGCCGAAACCGAACTCGGGATCGAGGTCTTTGACGGACTCGTACAGGGCGTCACTCTGGAGGTACCCTCCCAGCCTGACGACGTGCTGGCCGTTGTTGAACCTGACGTTCAGTCCCTTGCCCAATTCGAACCGGATCTCGCTACTCTTGCCCTGGGCCAGGACCGAAAGGGTGCACAAGGCGAAAACGGCGGTAAATAGAACTCTTTTCATGGTTGGTATGTTTTTTTATTCATTGACACGGTAAACGGGGAGCGTCTTCCCCTCTTCGGAGGCGATCACCCGGAAATTGACGAATCCGCAGCTCGATTCGGGCTCCAGAAGGACCGTTGCGGAGCGGAAGTTACGCTGTGAAGTGGGGACCACCAGGGTCCCGGCGGGGAAGTCGACCTCCGCAGCCTCGACCTTCACGCTGACCGTCACGGGCAACACGCCGCCCACGGCTTCGCGCTCCGTACCCTGTTTGGTAACGGTATAAGCCTCGGCCGTGCGGATCACCGGCTCCAAAAGGGGCGTGAATTCGATCCCCATTTTGGCGAGCACCTCCGCCGCCTTGGCCTCGGAGGGCAGGACGTAGTAAAAATCGGGCAGCGGCCGGGTCTGGGTCGGGGCCGGATCGGTGCCCAGCGAGGCCCGGACGTTGAGGGTAACCATCGCGTTTTTCATGTAGTCCAGGAACTCCAACGGGTAGGCGTCGTTCTTTTTCGAACTGAACCTCACGGCGATGTCGCTCCGGTCGGCCTGTGCGTCGGCAATGGCTTTGCGCACGGCATCCTCGTTGTCGAAAGCCGTTTGCGCGACCTCCAGGGCGGCCAGGTAGGCGGTCCAGGTGCGGCGCAGGATCGAGGTGCGGCCCAGCTTGATGCCCCGGACCTCCAGCAACAGGGAGATCGAACTCCTCAGGGCCATCGCGTTGCTCGTCGAGCGGGGCGAGGAGCCCCCCAGGTTGAAGATCGGGCCTTCGGAGTCCTCCCTCGGGGTGTAATAGGTGTGGTGGGTAAGGCCGTTGCCGTCCATCGCCTTCTCGAGGCGGGGCAGGAACACCTGGTCGACCGCCGTGCGGATGGCCTTGGGCGTATTGGGGTTGCTGCTGTATAGGAACATCACGTCCCAGGGCACGCTGATGATGTTGCGCGCCATATCCGAGTAGAGGCTCTTGACGGGCTGGTACTCGTGGATGTCGAGCGAAATATCCTGCTTGATCCGGTTGGCCACGGCGTGCAGGGCCATGGCTTCGGGAGTGTCCAGCTTGCTCTGGTCGCGGTTCAGGTCGATCCCGTTGGCTGTCACGCGCTCGTCCTTGTCCGTTCCGTCGGCGTTGACCATGGGCATGATGTAGAACTCGATCCTGTCGAGCAACCTGTTGGCGTCCGGGTCGTTGGCCAGGCGGTCGATCAGCCACAGCAGGGCTTCGGTACCCGCGGGCTCGTCGCCGTGGATGCGGGCGAAGTAGAGGACGCGGAGACGATTCTGCTTTCCGTCGTCGCGTTTGACCGTCACCAGGGGGATATCCCTGCCTTTCTGGGTCTTGCCAGCCGACTCGACCGCGATCAGGCCGGGATGCGCTGCCGCCTGCCGGTCGATGTACTCCAGCATCTCCTTGTGGGTGGTGTAGCCCGATTTCTTGCTGAAGACCGGAAGGTCGATCTTCACGTCGGGATCGGGGAACCACTTCTCGGTTACCTTGCCGGGCTGTTGGGCCCGGCACAGGGCGGGGAGCAGGAGCATTACGCTATATAATAAAATGCGCTTCATGGTTTAGAAGGCAAGTTGGAACAGGAGGTAAAAATTCTTCTCCCAGCCCTTGAAGGTGGTCCCGTTCCACTCGCGGCACACGCCGTCGGTCTTGGCGAGTTGGAAGGTCGCCTGGATCTTGGCGGCGTAGGACTTGGTCAGGTACTTGGTCACGCCCAGGTCGTAGATGTCGTTGCGCATGTAGTACATATTGTTGCGCATGTAGGAGTACTTGTCCGGGTCGAAATGGGAGTAGCGGGCGTCGATCGACCAGAGGCTGCGCAGCATGTAGCCCCCTTGCAGGTTGTACCCCGTGCCGAGCATCATGCGGTTGCGCACGTAGGCGTCCATGTCGTCGGGGCCCGTGCCGTTCTCGCCCGTGGCGGGGTCGACGGGGAAGGTGGTCGTCGTGGTGCCGTCGGCCCTGACCCTTACGGCGATCGAGGAGGGTACGTAGGCCCACGTCTTGGCAAACTCGCCCAACAAGCTGAAACCCCGGTATTTGAACATGAAATCGGCGGTCAGTTTGCCCATACTGGGCAGATCGTAGCCGTTGGGTTTGCTGTCCAGGGCTTTGTAGAGTATGGTGCCGTTGTCGCGCCCCCCGCGCCTGTCGCTGGTCTTGTTGGCGTAGCTGTACGCCGCGCTCAGGGCCAGTTTGGGCTGGATCTCGTAGACCAGGTCGCCCTCGCGGGTCTCGCCCGAGAGCCTCATCAACCCGAAAGGCAGGTAGGTCATTCGCGCGCCGTACTTCATGCCGCTCAAACGGGCGCCCGGGGTGATCGCCCCGCTGCCGTCGGTGATCGCCAATGCGGGCTTGAGGTAGGAGTTGCGGCTCACTTTCCAGACGTCCTCAACGAAGAGGCCCACCTCCCTCACGGTCCCGAAGACCGACGAGAGCTTGCTCCGCTCGGCCAGTTGCAGGGAGTAGGTGCTGATCAGCAGCTCCTTGTTGTCGGTGGGGGTCGAACGTTGCCCGAAAGTGATCGCCAGGCGGGAGTTGGTGAAGGGACGGTATTGGATCCAGGCGTCGGAGAGCGTACTGCCCGTGCCCTCCTCATCGGTCTCGCTGCCCTGGACCAGGTCCACGCCCAGGCGGTAGCGGATCTTGTTGCCCAGCGCGTAGCCGTTCAATCGGATGCGGGCCCGGCGGATGCGGAAACGCGAATAGATCTCATCGTCGTGGGAGTAAGCCGTGTTCTGCATCGAGGCCTGCACGTAACCGCTCAGGTTGATCCGGTAGCTGTCGGTCTTGGAGACGAACGAGACCCCGTTGCCCAGCTGGTAGTTGCCCAAGCCGAGGCCGATGTCGGTGGAGATCACCTCCTCGGGGGGAAGGTCGGTGGCCTCCAGATCGTCGTCCATCTGCGCGTGGAGCGCGGATGTGCTGAGCAGGATCAGGGAGGTCAGAACCGTGAGTATTTTGGCTTTCATATCCTTGTTTTGTTATTGTTCAAAATTTCCGTGGCGCAGCATCCCGCCGTCCAGCATCATGGCCTCGCCCCGGGAGATTACCCCGGAGAGCTTGTAGCCCTCATTGAAGATGCACAGGTCGGCGTCGAAGCCCTCTTTGATGAATCCCTTGGTCTTCAGCTTCATCGTCCGGGCCGGGTTTTCGGTCAGCAGTTTGAATGCGTCGACGGGTGCGAGTCCGCCCTCGGAGATCAGTTTGACCGTCTGCTCCAGGTTGAGGTGCAGCGGGGCCAGGGTGTAGGTGTCGATGCCCTTGGCGGGGTCGATCTTGCGCACGCCGCCGTTGCCGTCGCTCGAGAAGGTCATCGAGGAGACGGGAGCGCCCTTCTCCAGCGCGTAGAGGATCGCTTTGTAGGGCTCGGTAAACTTCGTCCCCCCTGTCGACACGTCGATCATGCCGCCCATCTTAGCGAAGCCGATGGCCTGGTTGAAGAGCTCTTCGGTGCGGATGGTGTGGGTCGGGGAGATGTAGCTTATCAGCGTGGGGTACTTGCGGGCGATCTCCACCAGCGGCTCCATGCCCTCTGCGAAAGCGCCCAGGTGGATGTGCATCACACCGCCCTTGCCCGAGGTAAACCCCCCGAGGCGGACCTGGTTGATGATCCTGAGCAGATCCTGCTCGGTGGGGAAGCTGCTGCGGTCGTCCGAAAGGGCGATCTTGCAGCCGATCACCGGGTCGATGTAGATCAGGTCCTCGGCGACGCCCTCGGTAAGGGTCGGGGTGGGAAGGCCGTAGAAGCCCGTCAGCATGTAGGCGGAAATTTTGTTGGCCCTCAGCGACATGGTCTTGGCGTAGAGTTGGGGCAGCTGCTTGACAAAGCCGTCCGTGCCCAGCGTGCCGACCACGGTGGTCGTGCCGCAGGCTACCAGAGAGGAGACTTTTACCTCCGGGGCCAGCGATGAAAAGCCCGTCTGGCCCCCGCCCCCGATCGTGTGGACGTGCAGGTCGATCAACCCGGGCGTGACCAGCCGGCCCCCCGCGTCGATTACCTCTGCATCCACCCCCGAGAGGGAGATATTTTCGCCCACGGCGGCGATCCGTTCGCCGCAGAGCAGGATATCCTGCAACTTGGGGGCGGAGTATAGTTTGGCGTTCTTTACCAGTTTCATAGCACGATGTAGTTATAAGCGATCATAAAGACCAGCGCCGCGCCCAGCGGGATCAGGTTGCGTTTGGCCAACTCCATGGGGGGGACGCCCGCGATCTCGGCGATAGCGATGATTACCCCCGCGATCGGGCTTGTGGCCCGGCCCATCGAGGAGGAGAGCTGCATGGGCACGATGATCTCCGAGGCCGGCAAACCGAACTGCCCCGCGATGTTGGGGACAAGCGGGCCGAAGGAGAAGAACGAGGCGTTGCCGCTCCCCATGAGCATGGCGGCCAGAAAGATGATTACCGTGATCAGGATGCCCACCATGACCCCGGAGAACCCCAGTCCCATCGAGCCCTCAACCAGGGCGTTGATAAAGCCCAGGTTGATCAGCCCCGTGGCGAAGACCTCGGCGCAGACGATCAGCGTGACCACGTCGGCGAAGACCTTGCCCATGCCGTTCCAGAAGCTCTTCAAACCGTCCAGGAAGTAGGTAATGTTGCGTTTGCGGAGCAGTTCGAACAGCATGGCCACCAGCAGGGAGATCAGCATGGCGGTCGTGGTGTCCAGCTCGATGATGGGGTCGAACAGGTGCAGGTAGCGCGAAAAGACGATCAGAAGCGCCAGCGGCAGCACGGGCAGCACGGCGTAGATCAAAGGCACGTCGACCTTGAACTCCTCGCGCGAGATTACGCCTCCGAACGTGCTTTTGCCTTTGGCCACGTCGCGTTTGTCGAACCAGCGGTTGGAGAAGTAGTACAACACCATCAAAAGGATGGTCATCGGGATGGCCAGCGGCAACTGGTGCTCGACGAAGTAGGATATGTTATTGATTCCCACCAGTTCGGCCGCCTTGGCGGTGTTGGCCGAAGAGGGGCCCATGTCGAAGACCGTGCAGGCCGAGATGACCGATACGGCCGTCAGCCGGCTGACCCCCAAAGAGACCAGCACCGGCAACACCGAGGCGACCAGCAGCAAACCCAACCCTGCCGCGCTCGGGATGCAGATAAAGAGCATCTGCCCAATGGGGATGATGGCGATCGCGGCCAGGTAGGGGTAGTTGCGCAGCAGCGAGAGGGGCTGCATGGAGACGTACACCAGCGCGTCGCTGGCCTTGATGTGCTTCATGTAGGCCACGTAGCCGCCGATTGTCATGATCATCAGCCCCACCCGCGTGATGTTGGTGGTGAAAGTCTCCTTGACGATCTTCAGCAGGTCGAACACCGCGCTGCCCGTCGACTCAGCGACCGAGACCTGTGACGTGCCCATCATCATGGCCAGCGCCATCATCATAAGGCCCGTGATCAACAGCACCGCCTGCGGGTTGTGCTTCTTGTACAGCCACCACGCCGTCAGGGCGATGAACTGCAACGAAATTATGGCTCCTAATAACAGCATGATCTCCTACGGTTTGGGCGTGGTTCCCGAAAGGGTCAACGGAGTATCGCCGTTGACGATGTAGAAACCACCGTTCCCACTGTTGCCATATGCAACGAACCGGAATACGACCGTTGTATTGACCACTCCTTTCAGGCTGGCTGCACTCGACAGATCGATGCTGACGGCATTCCCGGACGAGGTATCGTTTGTAAGTCCGCTCGTCGTGCTCAGCGTTTGAACCGCGGTAAATGACACTCCTCCGTTCAGGCTATACTCCACAATACAGGACGATGCCCCGGAAGCCGACCTCCTGAAGTTCGAAGTGATCCCGCTGAACGTGATTGGCGTAGTAGTGCAAACCACCGTAAGGGTTAAGTAATGACCATTGGTCAGGGCGTCGTCGGCATCGCCGGAAGTGTTTGAACCCATAAGTCCCCCGAATACATTCGCTGAGGAGGTGGTGGAGGAGAATCCGCTTCCCCGAAAAAGCTGCGGGTTCGATGTGATGCCTATTCCGGTCAAAAGGCTTGGTAAAGACGATGTGGCATCCCATAGGGTAAGGCTCTTGGTGGTCGCGGTGGCGGTCCAGACGATCGAGAACGGATCGCCCACGGGAGCGGGGTTGGGATCGGTAAAGAAGGCTTTGCTGGCCGTGTTCAGCTTATTGTAGAAAGTTACCGTGGTCACGTAATCCGTTCCGGTCAGGGTTATGGAGATTCCCGATTTGGCCGGGGCTGTGGGCGCGATGAATCCGGTGGCCTTTACAATGTTGTGTCCGGTCAGCGTAGCCGAAGCCAAATCGTCACAAGCACTGAAGTCGATCGACGTGAATTTACCTGCCGCCGCCACAGTGCTGGCATTGCAGGAAAGGTTCACGATCGAAGCCGGAAGGCTCAACGAGCTGCAATAGCTGTTGTTCATCTTCAGGTCGGTCAAAGCGGTCAGCATGCTCAGGTCGAGCGCGCCGGTGACCTGGGTCGAGGTCATGTCGATGCTTGTCGCATCGGTGAAAAATTGCATACCGTCCACATTGGTGATCTTGGCGATCGTGTAACCGGCAGCAATGACGGGTGTGTCCCACGAGCCGTTCTGGTGGATATCGATGACGGTAACGCCTGCGGTCAGGTTCTTGTCGAGGAAGTACTTGCCCGCGTCGGCGCCCTCGCCGTCGATGATCAGCCCCTCGGGCAGCGAACCCGCCTCTTCGGCGTTATATTTAAGGTATAGCGCGAAGTTGACGTCGGAGAGCTCGTAGGGATCGGGCGGGACGGGCGGTGCGGGAACGGTAAAGAACGACTTGCTGGTCGCGTCGGCCAGCTTGTCGAAGAACGCCTGGGTGCAGGGATAGGGACGGCCCGAAGCGCCCGTCAGCGAGGCGACGATCGACGCGGCGGTCGGGGTCACGGGGGTCAGCAGGGCGGCTTTGGGGATCAGCGCGCCGTCCAGCAAAATGTTGTTGATCCCGGCGCAATGGCTGATGTCCAGCGCGGTCAGCTTCTGCTGGTCGGTGGCCCCGCTCTTGGGCTCGATGCGCAGGTCCTCGATCGAGGCGGGCAGCGAGACACCGTTGATGTAGTTCCTTCTCGCCTGCAACGCCTTGAGGTGGGTAAGCGCGGTCAGGTCCAACGCCCCGGCCACGTCGCAGTCTGTCATATAGATCTCCGTGGCGTTGACAAAGAACTGGATGCCGTCGATGTTGGTAATCTTGGCCCCGCTGTACCCCTTCTCCTGCAGCGAGGCGATGTTGGCTGCGCTCTGGGTCAGGTAGACACGTCCGGTGACCGTGGCGGCGACGCTCTTATTAAGGTACCACGCGCTCCCGTCCTCGGACGCGAAGGCGATCCCCGGGGGCAGGGAGTTGGTTGAGGTCTGGTAGAGCGAGTTGTACTCCAGGAACTCGCCGAAGGCGGCGTCGGTCAGCATGAAGTAGCGGTCCGGGTCGATCGTGCCGGAGGAGTCCCCGTCCACGTCGTTGGTCTCGCACCCCAGCGCGAACAGCATCGCGGCGACGGGGATCAAAAACTGCGGAAATCTTTTCATGGTATAGCGGTTTTAGGTTTTGATTCGCTCCTTTGTTAATATAAAAGTAGTGGGCAGGAGTGAACAGACCGGTGTACAAAAAGATTAACGCAGCATTAACGCAGCATAATTTTTCACGGGCCGAGGCCCGTTTCGGAATTATTCCGGAAAAATACGGGAAAAGGAACGGCTGTCCCTACTTGACGACCTCGGTAAAAGGGATGGGAAAATCCTGGCCGTAAACGGTCTTGTATTCGACGCAAAAACGGTCGTAGCTGTTCTTGGCCGACTGGTGGCGGCCTGACAATGCGTAGGCTTTGCAGCGGAATTTCAACGCGTCTTCATTGAGCCTTTCGAGTTTGGAGATCGCTTCGGCGATCACGAAGTAGGCCCCGGCGTTGTTCCGGATCGCGTCGGACTCGGCAAACAGCAGCAGCCGGTCGATGATCTGGTCGGAGACTTCGCCCTTGGTCGCATCCAGCCACACGTAATCGGTCTCGGGCAGGATGTTGCCGTTGCGTGCCAGGGAGATGATCTTCTCCACGTCTTCCCTGGAGAGGGGCGCCGGGGAGGAGAGGATATCCTTATAATAGAGGTAGTCGACGAAGACTTCGCCGGGCTCCAGTTTCCAGTTGCCGCCTTCGGTCTTCACAATCTCCATGTTACCTGCCATGGAGAGCACCATCCTAAGCTTTCGGAAATTGACCGCACGGTTGTTGCGCGCGTTATCCGGGCTCATGTCGAACCACAAAAGGTCCTTGAGCGTGGAGGAGGGTACGCCGCCCTGGCCGGAAAAGACGACCAGGATCGAGAGCAGTTCACGGAGCATGGGGGAGAGGCGTTTTGAGACATCCTCCCCGTTGCGGTCGTAGATCTTCAACCCCCCGAACAAATAGACCGCGCTCGCCCGGGGCAGTTCGACGGTATGGATCGAACTGGCCCGCAGCAAATCCTGCTCGGCCTCGCCACTGCGTTTGCGCCGGCGGTAGTATAAGAGGATAAATAAAAAGATGACGATATCGGCCCCGATAATAAACAGATACCAGAAGAACACGCGCTTTGACCGGCCGGGAGCGTCGGAGAGTACCGAAAGGTTTTTTACCTTTAACTCAGGGCCCATGTCGCCCGAGACGGCCGAAAGCCCCGGCAACAAAGCGAACGAGTAGGCCTCGTCGCGCGAGAGTTTCATCTCCCGGATACGGACCGTGTCCGGCCCAGAGGTCAGAGTGACCATATCCTGCCTGAAATCGAAGGCGATCTCCATCCGCAGCGCGCTGTCGAGCCGCATATGCGCGAACGCATAGCGGCGGAATTTGCGGTCGGAATGAAAGAATACCTCGGTCCCGCCGCGTGAAGCGTCCCATTCCATCAGCAGGGAGCGGGTGACCCGCCGGTCGGACCGGATCTCGAGCAGTTCGCCCGACACGATATTCGAGTGATGGGCCGGCTCGATGTCGAAAGCGATCAACAGGTAGTCGTTGAAATAGTTGTAACGTTTCGGATCGAAGATCCGGTCGGCCAGGCGGCCGGAAGAGGCATCGCCTGCCCTGCCGTAAAGCGGAAGAAACACCAATGCGCAAAGCAGCGTAGCCAGCACCGGCCTTAATGGCCTGCGTCGCGCTTCCGCCCTGTATTTTTCGCCCCGGTTCACGTGTATTAATAAAGTATTAATACAAAATTAAGAAAACTTCCAATCAATGCAATAACCCGCATCGATTGAATCCGTTTCGCTTCAATTAGACTTAAATAGACATTAAACCGAACATTGTTTTTCTCCAGTCTTTTCGTTGTGTAATTAATCCAAACGCAATGCATTATAGTTCAATTATTTACACCCTGTCCCAGACCTTACCAAACACCGAAAAACCCCGCGAGATACACTTCTCGTGGGGTTATTATTTCCAATTTTCCTTTGGGAACCCGCAGGGGGACCCGAAAGATACTTAATCAAACTATTGAACTACTTTTCGCTCTGCCGAATTTGCCGTTTGTTGGAAAACGATCCAGAGCCTGTCGTCCGAAATCTGCACGATTTCGAGGCGGTGCAGAGGGGTGGCGCCCGAAGGGGTGCGCAGACTCCCGCCGGAGGGGTTGCCGACCGCCGGGGGGCCGTTGAACTCGATCAGTTCGTACTGGTTGCCGTCGACAGAGGTGCGGCCGGTTTTGTACTTATCCGATGTGAACAGGCTTCCGCCCGTGTCGGTCACGAAGTTCCATGTGCTTTGCTCGCTACACTCCACAGTTGTGCCGCTTTCCCAGCGCGGGGTGGCGTCCGCTTTGAATGCAGCGTAGGTGTCGGTCGGGGGTGTGGGCTCGGGTTCGCCGCCTTTACCGCAACCGGTAAATGCGAGGGCCGCCATGACGAATAACAATCTCCGTTTAACTCGTTTCATGTTCGATGGGTTTTAATGGTTACTATTATTTTACTTTCACATATTTCCATATCCGCAGTTTCCCGTCGTCGGAGGAAGCCTCGACCAGATAGGTGCCGGCCTCGGAGGGATTGAACCAGAGTGCCAGCTTTCCGTTTACCTTGAATGTCGTGAGCGCGGACGAGCCTGCGCCTGTCACTTTCCACATCACGGCGTGGGAGCCGGCGGTGTATTCGTCCGCCAGGCCGAGAAACATAGGGATGGGCGGGGCGGTTCGCGTCGCGGGGAAGGTCACCTTGAATTTGAGCCAGCTACCGCTGTTTTCCACCCATACGGGTACGATGCCGTTGACTGTGAATCCGGCTATCTGGGCCGTGTTGGCGAAGCCGCAGCTAAACGTGTAACCCGTTTCCGCGAGCAGCGTGACGGTCGCGGTGTGGGCCGTTTCGTAGTCGAATACAACGGGGTTTCCGTCCCATACGAGGCTTGCCGAAAAGCCCGTCCCGTCGTTGATCGCCGTCGAAGGAGACGCTCCCGCCACGGGTGCGACCACGCCCGTAAGGGCCGCCGGCGTTATACACTCCCCGGGCGCGGGATTTACCGTTATCGCGAAGTCCTGCGTGTAGGGCGTCCCCACCGCCAGGCCGTCGGCGATGGTCGCCCTTATGATCGCCGTGCCTGCGACGTATGCGGTGAACCCGTTAGTACCGAAGATGGCTGCGCCGGTGGTTCCCGCGTCGTGTACGCTCCAAACGATGCTTTTATTGGTGGCCGTTGCCGGTACGACCGTGCCGTGAAGCAAATTTCCTTCGCCCGCCGAGGCCGTGACCGAGGCCTGTATTCCGGTGATGTTGGTTACGGGTTCGAAGGCCTGTTTGCCGTTGAGCGTGCCGCCCGTATGGGTGGTCGTCCCCCCGACCGAACCCTTGACCGTCACCGTGCCGCCTGTTACCATGAGGTTGCCTTCCACCGAGCCGTCAACGGTTGTAACCGTTCCCGAATCCCGGACGACAAGGTTGCCGCCTACCGCGCCGGAGAGCGTCGCCGTGCCGCCGCTCTTTACGGTAAGGTTGCCGGCCACCCTTCCGGTAACCGTCAACTGTCCGCCCGATACCTGCTGGTCGCTTCCGTTCAGGTTGCCGTTCACGGTCAGGCTTACGCCGGACGAGCCGCTGATCACGAATATGCCCCTTACCGAGCCGCCCGCGTAGTTTCCGCCCGAGGTAACCGTTCCCTGCGAGATGGTAACGTTGCCGGCGGATATCGCATCGCTCGCGTAGGTGCCGGTTGCAAAGGCGTTCACGGAGCCCGAGGTGTGGATGTTCAGGTAGCCCTTCGCGACGATACCCTGATAGCCGGATGCGTCGACGTAAGCGGCGCCCCCGATGGTAACGTCGCTGTTCGCCGAACGTATGCCAGCGAAGGGATGGCCCCCTTCCACCCGGAAGTTCCCGTCGGAGAAAGTCAGGGCCCTCTCCGCCCGGATCCCCTCGGTATCGCTCGCAACCCAGAGCTGTCCGCCGCTGCCGGTGAGGTTCAGGCTGCCCAGGCAATGGATGCCGTTCTCGGTCGCGAAAACCATTACCTCGCCGGTGTATTCGAGGTTGATGACATCGGTCGCGGCGCACTTGATATGGATCTTTTGCCGGGTATAGACACTCGTCAGCTTTAACGTGTTGGTTGAGGCAGTCCACGTGAAGCCCACCCCGACTATGTTGCCGGCCAGGTTGTTGTTGACTGCCCCACCGATGTCCATCGTGCCGGTCGCGGCCTGTGCCGCCGTCGGCGCGGCGAGGGTCAGCATCGCCGCCGTGAAATACATTAAGATCTTTTTCATATGGCATCAAGTATTTGTTGGTTCGTCGATTTCGCCGGGTGCATCCGGATCAGGCGGCGCAGGGAAGCCGCGGAGAGTTGCTCGAGCAGCAGTTTGTGGCCCAACGCGGCGAGGGGGTCGGGAAACGGATGCAGGTAGACGACCTTCGCTCCGGGGATGGCGGCGGGCGGCCCGGTTCCCCCTGCCGCGTACCCGACCCGGTAGGACGCCCTCGGCCCCGTGCCGCGGCGGGTAATGTAGACCCAGCACGGGGTGGTATTCATCAAGAGGGAAGGATCGTTCATCGGGTCGTGTGTTTTTTTGGTTGAGGCAAATGTATGTGCAGCCCCCGGCAAGGGGTTGTAAATTCTGAAAAACTTGTTGTCGAATCTGGTAAAATGCAAAAAACGCCCTTGTGGGGCGTTTTGGGCGGAGTCGTGCGCAGGCGGTTTTAAGCGTTCATCTCCTCTTTTGCCATCGACAGGCGGCGGTATTCAGAAGGCGAGATGCCATACTGCCGGGTGAATGCCTTGAAAAAAGCGGAGTAGGAACCATAGCCCGAATCGACGGCCACTGTGTCGAATGTCAGTGTCGGGTCGCCGCCGAGCAGTTCGAGCGAGTATTGCAGGCGCAGCCCGGTGATGTATGCCTGAACGGTCCCTCCGGTCGCTTCGCGGATCGCATCGGCGACGTAGGTTTCGTTGGTGCCCAGCCTTTCGGAGAGGGTCTTGCGGTTCAGGTCGGGATTCGTGAACGGTTTTTCGGTCCTCATCCACTCGCCGACGCGGCGGAAAAGCTGCATTCCGCGACTGAGTTCCTCTTCGGGGACGGCCGACAGTGCCTGTTCGGCTTGCTTGTCCTTTTGCAGCATCTCCCGGATTTGTTGGTAAAGGGCCAGGTTTTTGCGGCGCACGCGGCGGGCATAGACCATCCATACGGCAAGCAGACCGGCCAGCAAGGCGATGATCCCCCCGGCCAGCCACAGGTAATTTTCCCGCGCCTGTTTTTGCGCCTCCAGTTTGTCGACCTCGTATTCGGTGCGCAGGCGGTGGAGTTCATCCTTGCTGCGGGCTCCGCTGAGCGAATCGCCCAGCACGTTGGCTTCACGGAAAGCGTCGGCCGCCACTTCATACCGTCCCGCGAGTTGAGCGATACGCCCCTTGGAACGGACGGTGCCGTATTTCGAAGATTCCTGCCCGGTGCGCGCATAGTAGGCATAGAGCGAATCCAGCGTCGTCAGCGCTTCGCCGTACCTGCCCCCGGCCTCGCTGATCTTCCATTGGACACTTAAAATAAGGGCGCGTCCTATTTCCGTGCGGGCCAATGAAGTGGCGGCGGCCGTCGCCAGGTGCGATGCCGCCTCCGCCGGGCGGTCGAGGCTGGCCAATGACTTTGCATAGCCTATGTTCAGGCCGAAAAGGTCGTAAACGTCGATCGGCCCGCCGTCCGCTTTGGATTTGCGGGACAATAATTCCTCCCATTGCCGGCATATCTCCAATGCCTCGCCGTATTTTTCAGCCGAGCGGAGCGTCTGTCCCAGGTCGCGGTAAATATTACCCAGAAGCGACATCTCGTGCGGGTCGCTGCTCCCCCGCAGCAATCCGATCGCTTCGCGGTAAGCATTTTCGGCCATGTCGAGCTGGTCGGGCGAATGATAGATCCGGCCCATTCCGTACAATGCCGATGCGGTAAGCAGCGCGTTGCCCCGCTCCCTGCCCAGGTCGTACATTTCGCGCAGCATTCCCAATGCCCGGTCGCCCTCCCCTTTGACGGCCAGATTGGTCGCTGCCAGGCTTATGCCTGCGGCATAATAGTACCACTGCTCATGCCGACGGCAGTAGTCGAGCAACACGGGTAGTGTCTTGTGGAATTCCGCGTCATTGTTCGTATTGTAATAGAAGTTCAGTTTGGAGTTCAGTGCATAGGCAAAATGACCCTTGTCGGGCGATGATTTCACCGCCGCCATGAACTCGTCGAGCAGGGCAATGCAGGCGTCGTTGTCGCCCGCCTCTTCATACAGGCAGGTCAAATCCACATAAGTGTCGAAGATCCTGTCTGCGGACAGACCGGGCAATCGCCCGCGCAAGGAGTCTATTTGGCCAGCCGTTTCGGGGTCGGCGGCACGGGTTGTCGAGCATAGGCATACGGCCGCAAACAACAGGGCGGTAAGTTTTTTCATTTTACAAATATATACAAAAATACCGGGTGCCAGGAAACTCATCGACCACATCAACAACGATGTCTTTCTCATAGACGAGAACGGCAACGTATCAAAAGAGGAGGTTGAGGAGTAAGTGCAGACAGAATCTTAATTACAGATTAGCCCGCTGTAAAGGGCGAGGTATCTCTGCGAAGCGGCCTCCACGGTAAAGCGCTTCACGTTTTGCAGGCCGCGGGCGATCAGCTCGTTGCGCAGGGCGGGGTCGTTGATCGCGGTGTCGATGGCGCGCCGCATCTCCGCCGGGTCCAACGGGTCTTGCAGCAGGAGGGCGGCGCCGCCTGCCACGTCGTTCATGGGGGGACGGTCGGTCGTTATCACGATGCGGCCTACGGCCTGGCCCTCGATGATGGGTAAACCGAAGCCCTCGTAGGAGGAGGGAAAGGCGATGATGTCGGCGGCGGCGTACTGGTCGACGACCTGCTCGTTGGTCAGGTCGTAGAGGTTGGTGCACTCCACGCCGCACGCACGGGCCAGTTCGCGCTGGCTTTCGGTCATGATCTTGATGACCGTGAGTTTGCAGGGCAGGCCCTGCAGTGCGCGGATGGTGGTTTCGAGGTTCTTGCTATGGAAGGCCCCGACTTGCAGCACCGCGGGGCGGGAGGCATTGAATTCGCGGGGGACGTATTTGAACTCCCCACCCAGGGCGTGGTTGGCGATCACGACGGTTTTTTTGTTGCGCACCAGCCGGTCGATCTTTTCTTTGGTGGCCCGGGATATGCACACCACCCTATCGGCCAATTTGATGGGCAGCCACATCCAGAAGAGCCATTTGAAGGCCTTGTCCAGCGGGCCGCGCTTCGCGTGCGATACGGCGTAGTCGTCGTGGATGGTCAGCACCGAGGGGACCCCCAAGAGGCCCAGGATGCAATAATGGATGTCGCCGGTAATGTGGTTGATGCCGTGGGGGTCGCGGTGGCGGTGTACGAACAGGATGTTTTTGATCATCTTGACCGGGTTGGAGCCCATGTACGGGACCCTGAACTCACGGACGTTGTCCGTTTCGGACAGATGGTCGATCAGGGGGCGGAAGCTCTTGACGATGCTCGGGCCCATGCCTTCGTTCCAGTGGAAAAACGTGATGTCCATTACGGCAATTCAATTTTTTCGAGGATCGAGCGGACCAATCCCCTGTTGGAGTAATCGGAATCTATGCAGCGTTGGTGCCCCTGCCGGGCGATCTCTTGGCGCTCCTTTTCGTGGGCGAGGTAGTAGCGGCACTTCTCCAGAAGCTCCCGGTCGGAGGAGAAGAACACCGCCTCCTTGTCCTCTTTGAAGAGCGCCATGTGCTCGTCGGTGCGCTCGGCCAGCATGAAACCTCCACAGGCGGGGATCTCCATGGTACGGGTGGTCTGGCGGTCATCGTTTAATTTGCGCAGGAAGCAGAGCGAGATCTTGAACGCGGCCAGCGACTTGCTGTAATCCTCCGATTGCAGGGTCCGGTCCTCGATGCGCAGGTTGGGGCTGTAATCCCTGTATTCGCGCCATCTGCCGGTGCCGAAGACGCGCACACTGAGCCCGTGGTCGGCCAAATAGAGGATGCTTTGGCAACGCTCCTTCTCCCAGACCCCCACAAAGCCTATATCGCCGCCCAACCGGGCGTAATCGTCGGGGGTAAGCTCCCACGGATAGTGGAACGTCGACTCGTAGCCGTTGTTGAAGAAGAAGACACGGCGCGCGCCCAACGCTTCCATTTGGGGGATAATGTAGGATTTGTTGGTAAAAACGTAGTCGTACAACGGCAAACAACGGAGGTAATTCAGGCTTTGGTTGTGGCGCAAGGCCATGTTGTCGGGCGAGTAGCTGACGATCACGGTCGAGGGGGATACCTTTTTGATGTAGGCCAGCGTCGAGGGGTCGATCGTCAGGCCCTTGTCGATCCACACGATGTGGTAGTGTTTGGCCGTTACCGCCTGCCTGATCTTTCGGTTCGCCCCGCCACGGTCGGGCAACGCCACAGGCAAGCCGTAATTGAACAGCCGGTTGGCTACCTTGTATCGCAGGCTCACGGGTCTGGTCGGGGTATCCACCCGGTCGACCGTCCCGCACAAATGCTCGAGGGCCCAGGTGCGGTGCAGGCAGGTGTTGCTCTCTCCATGGCTGGAGAAGCCGCCTACGGACAATACCATGTAATCTATCAGTCGTTTTGCCATTGCTACAACGAATAACGGTTAGAGGTACGAAAAACTATCTGCATAGCGGCGCACGCCGCCAGGAGAATGGCTATTGTTTGCGTTGTACTGACAATATCCGACTCAATGGCCCTTTCGGTCATGAACGCAAACATAAAGAGTACGTTCAAGCAGAGCGCTGTCATCCACAAAGGCACCCTTCCAAACCACTTTACCAACGAAAGGGCGCCCGCCAAAAGCGCGAATACCAGCACCTGGAAAAAACCCGCCATAATACCGCCTATATCTCCCCAGTCGCCTATTCCCCAGAACACGACCGAATCCGCCACGTCGTAGAAAGTGCCCGATTCGATCTCCAACAGGCCTTGCGAGCCCAGCAAACTCTTTTGGGGATGGATGAAGCGCGGTATTGAATAAGAAATCGCCTCGGCAAGCATCCGGCCGTTGTATGGTTCATGGTAGTGATCCAGATATTGGTAAATGATATTGAAAAGGCCCATGCTCCGGCTCTTATTGGCCTCTTCGGCCAAACTCGACATATCGCTGTAATTGTACATGGCCTCGTGCACGACTGAGGTAAGGCGCTGGAAAGTACCTTCGTTTGCGAACTCTTTTTCGTTCTTCGTATAACGCATCACATTGAAAAAGATGATCGAGCCGTAAAGCAGGCCTGCCGCTGCAGCGCCATAGACCGAAACTTTCAACCAGTTGACACGCACAAAGCGGTTGCGCGCGTAATAGATGCTGCCGTACATCAGCACCAGGCCCATAAAATAGCGCCTGCCCTCGCCTATTACGAACGCCGAAGCGAGCATGATGAGCGAGAGGAGCACAAAGTACCTCCTCGACCGCACATCGCGCACCAACCAGGTGCTGATAAACACATAGCCACACGTAAGGTTGAATAATTTGGACACTAAGACATACAGCGAAAAGGCGCCGTACTCCTCGTTGAACTCGGTGGCGCCCACAAGGACGTGGGCCCGGGGCAGCATCACGGCCCAGCAAAGGGCCAGGATGCCGAGCAGCACCGCGATTTCGGCCCATCCCACGGGTTTGCGTACCGGCATGTTTTCGATGTAACGGGTAAAGCACAGTATCGAACCCGGCCAGAATCTCCTGATAATATAGTCCGCCGCATAGATCACGGCAAGGAACGAAAAATATATGGCAAAGAGCTTGAGCACCGTACCGCTCTCGGGATCGATGCCCAGTTCGGCGAGCGTACCCTGCGAGGCGAGCAACGGGAACAGGCACATATTGACCGTATAGGCCCCTGCGAGCACATCGAAAAGCGACAGGTGCTGCCTGCGCACAACCTTATAGGCGATCAGGATGGCCGGGAAAGAGCCAAGGACAGAGAGTATGGAGAGCAAGGTCACCACCATTTCAACACATCGGTAATACCCCAGGCCTTAGCGGACAGGAACTTGCCCTCCGCGGCCAGGCCGCGCGACAATTCATTGAAATCGGCCTCCAGGAACTTGTTGGTGCGGTGGAGGATGAACCAGGATAGCACCACCTCCACCGGAATAAGGACAAAGGGTAAAACGCCCAGGTGGGGGTAGAAGCGGAGCGCGGCATAGCTGAGCACCACCCCGGCGGCTATCGAGAGCATGAAAAACACGCTGTAACGGCGGTACTGGTTGGTGGAGCCAAGGATCGTCGCGCCGCAGATCCAGGAGCAGGAGATCAGCAGCAACACCAGCATACCGTAGAAGAACACCGGGTCGAAGGCCACCTCGTTGTGGGTCCAGGCCAGGTAGACGGGCTTCCCGAAGATGGCCAGCAGGACGAACAGGGCCGTGACCAGCGCCATGGTTATCACTATGGCGCGGTGGTAAACCTGTTTGAGCGTATGCAGGTCGCCGCGCCCGTATGCCACCGATATCTCAGGCGAGGCAGAATAGGTAACCATATTGGTAATCGAACGCAGGAAATTGACCGCCGTGCGCATGGTGGTAAACGAAAGCAACACCACAGGACCCAGCAGTGAGTTGACCACGAAGATCATGCCCTGGTTCTGCAAAGCGTAACCGATCGGCATGGCCATCGACTCGAGCGAGGGCCGTATGATGCTGCGCAACAGGACGGGGTCGAACTGCCTGAACGAAAACTCGACCCTGAACCGGCGCTGCGAGTCGATGTGCTTGTAAATAGCGCTGAACGTGACCGGCAGGCAATAAACGACCGCCAGGGGAATGATCTCCATCTTGAACCACAATCCGAGGAAAAGGATGGCCAGTTCGCCCAAAAGGGCTACATTATTGAGCATAATCAGGATATGGGCGCGCGACAGGGCATTGAATATCCCGTGGTAAACCGCGCCGTACATCTTTATAAAAATCTTGGCGATCAAAAGCACGAAAACCACCGAGGTCTCCGTGCGGGTAAATACGGTAATCCCCAGCATATCGTTGTATCCCCAGATCCAGGCCACCGCCGCGGCAAGCGCCGTCAAAGCCAATCCGACCACGGCGATAAAAACGAACATATTGACCTGCAACTTGACGCACATGCCGTACTCCTTGCGGTGGTAGCGCATCACGAACTCGTTGTTGGAGACCGTGTTCAGGCCTACGTCGGTTAGGTTGAAGAACAGCGTGAAGGAAGTAATCAATATCCAGTCGGCATACTGCGAAACGCCCCAGAAAGCGATGAACATGGGCACAAGGGCGATCTGGGAGAGGAAATTAATGCCCATCCCCACCCCATTGGCGAGGTAATTCTTGAATATGGATTTATAGACCGACATTCGCGCGACTTGCTGCTAACTTATGCGTATGAGTGCGACATGAAACAGGGAGAGAATGCGTTTGCCCGCTTTTACCAAATAGTAGGACAGGTTCTTTTTCTTCGGATCGGTCAGGTGGTAATTCACTGTCCCCGCATTGCCCGGACGCCACGAGCCGATCGTGCGGTGGATGCAATAAACCTCGCTCATGGGGTTGTATTGCGGGCTATCGAAATACCACGAGGGATAAAGGCGGATGCCGCCATCGAGCAAATACTCCCGGTCATGGCCATCCGTCCATTTGTAGCCGTATCTCAGGGCCAGGACAGCCATGATCTCGGGGCTTATGGTCATGTCGTAACGCAAATGCTCCGGAACGGCCTGATCGCGGGAGCGGATGAAATGCCTTTCGCCATAGTAGTCCAGGCACTCCTTGACCAGCGGATGCCCCTTCTCAGCCCCGAAGCAATGAGCCGTAAGGTAGAATTTTTTGGGGCGGTAGCCGTGCGAGTAGATCTCGCGGCCGACGAACATGGCGTTGTCCAGCAACGGATCGAAAGGCTTGAACACCTCGATGTCGGTATCGAGCCAGATGCCGCCATAGGTGTAAACGGCGTAGAAGCGGACGAAATCGGCGGCGAAAGCCCATTTGCGCACACTGACGGCCTCGGCGGCAAACACATTGCCCGTTTCCGCCAGTTTTTCGGCATCCCACAGCATATACTCGTAGTCGGGCATATGGCTCTTCCAGGTAGCCATCATGCTCTGGATGCGATCAGGGACCGGATCCCCGCTAAACCACGAAAAATGTATAATTTTGGGTATCATAGGCTATTTTGTTCCGGCGAAGAGCATTCGCGCAGGTTTTATCCGCATGATGACAAAGTTGGCGGCCACAGGGATCGCGACCCCCAGGACGATCGCCGCCACGATCTTCCAGGTGTCGTTCAGCACCGGGATATAGGTCTTGCATACAATCAGGACGGCGAAATGGATGAACATGATCGTAAAGCTGCTGCGGCCTATGTAAGACAGCACGGCGGAGAGGGGGGCGAACCGGGTAAGCCAAAGCGAGGCTTTGTACAGGATGGCCATGCCGAGGAGCGGTACCGCCATGTCATAGATGAAAAATGTGTAAAGCCCCGGTTTCATATCCAGCCGGAAGGATTCCATCCCCGCCTGATCGGCCGCGACAAGCATCACAAGGGCTATAACGGCTAAAACCAAATGTATGCCGCGCAGGTTATCCTTCATTCGAAAGAGGAGGCTTCCCATCCATATGTAGGGCATGGCCAGCAGGCATACGTCGATATTGAGCGGCAAAGCGAACTCCACGTCGCGGGCGGTGGCGGCCATGCTCACGGCATGCGCCGCGGCGTAGCAACCCAGCATGATCCACGCCATGCGGGAAGAGAGGCGCTCCGATGAGGAAAACCACGCCAACCCGCAGAGCGAGAGGAACAGCACCGGGACAAACCAGTACGCATTGTAGACTCCCGTCATAAGCCGTCCGCCGTAGAGGAGGGAAAACGAACTGCCGCTCCCGAGGTTTGTATTTCCCGCCAACAGGTAAGCCGCTGCGAAAAACAACGTGTAGGAGAGATAAGGCAGCATGAGCCGGAAAGATTTCTCCCTGACATATTGCCGGAGAGTTCCCGAGGGAGGACGGAAAAAGAACCCGGCCACCATGAAAAAACACGGCATATGAAACCAGAAGATATACCGTGCGTCCGGTAGGGCATGACCCGCCACGACCAGGATGATCAGCAGGCCTTTCAATATGTCTATTTCCCCGAGCCGTCCCATCGTTACAATATTCCGTCGTCTTCGAGCATCCTGGCCACGCGTTTCCAATCCACGTAAGGCGCCCCTTCGTCAGGGAAGACCAGCGGGCAACCCAGGGCCGAGTCGTCGATGTAGATCTCGCCGTAGGCTTTGGGCGATGAGGTCCAACTCTTCTGCGAGGGGTTGGTCTGCACGCCGTACAATGGGATCCCGCGCTCGCGGAACCAATCTACCGCATCCCGGAGCAGCATCCGGTTGCGCCGTTTGTCGTCGGAGCGCATGGTAAACAGGATAAGGCGGTGTCCCTTGTCGGCCAAACGGCGAAGGATGGGGGTCGCGCCCGTCTCCTCCCCTATCCCGGGGTAGCGGTGCGTGACGCAGGTTCCATCGAAATCGATTACAATGTCCACAACACGTTATGCTTAGTCCTCGGCCTGATTGTAGTACTTGCCGTGGTATTTATCCGCACCGTAGGTGCCGTAGTAGCCGTAGCCGTACCAGCGGTCGGAGCGGATGCCGTTGATCACGATGCCGATGTTGGGGAGCCTGCCCCCGGCATGGAGCGCGTTGAGCAACTTGAAGCTCTCCTTGGGCGTGACGCCCTGGCGCACCACCCAGAGCGAGATCTCGGCCTGGGCGCCCAGGATCAGCGCGTCGCTTACCAGGCCCGCGGGGGCGGTGTCGACGATGATGTAGTCGTACATCGCGCGCAGTTCGGCGAAGAGCCGGGTCACGGCCTGGCTGAGGAGCAACTCCTGGGGGTTGGGCGGCAGGTAACCGCAGTTGATCAGGTCGAGGTTTTGTATCTCATCGGATTTGATGATGATATCCTTCAATTCGGCCTGCCCCGTGATGTAGCTGCTCAGGCCGGCCTTGTTCTCGATCCCGAAGACCTTGTGAAGGCCCGGGTTGCGCAGGTCGAAGCCCAGCACCACGGCGCGTTTGCCCAATGCGGCGTACGCGGCGCCGAGGTTGGCCGCGATGAAGGACTTGCCCTCCGCGCTGACGTTGGACGTGACCAGTATGGTGTGCGGTCCCTCCATCGAGGTCTTCATGAACTCGAGGTTGGTGCGCAGCGTGCGGAACTGCTCGGCGGCGCGCCCTTTGCTCGTCGAAAGATCGATGATGCGCGCGGCCTTCTTCAGCAGGGGAATCTCGCCGACGACCGGGACTTTGGTGCGGCGCTCGACATCGTCCTTGGTGCGTATTTCACTGTGGATCAGGTCGGCGATCCATATTCCGGCGAGCGTGACCAGAAAGCCCAACAACACGAAGATTACCATGATGTTGCGTTTGACGGGCTTTACGGGAAAGACGCTGCTGCGGGCGCGGTCGATCAGGCGGCTGTCCGATATGGTCGCGGCGTAGGATATGGCCGTCTCTTCGCGCTTGGAGAGCAGGTAGAGGTAAAGCTCGTTCTTGATCTCCTGCTGGCGCACGACGTCCATCAACTGCCTCTCTTTGCGCGGCAGGGTGTAGATCTCTTTTTCGAGGCGCCTGTTCTCCTCCCGGAGCTGCTTCTGGGAGACGAGCAGGCTGCGGTTTAAAATGGCCACGTTCTTCTGCACCTGATCCTTCAAATCGGCGATCTGCTGGTCCAGGGCAATGATGATTGGGTTGGCCGGGCCTACCGACGCCAGGGCCTTGATGCGCTCGCCCTCACGGGTCGTCAGCGCGGTAATCAGCGAGAGGATCGAGGGGTCGTCGATGCCGAAGGTCGCGGGCACGGCGCCATTGTCGCCGGCCGGGCGGCTGACGTACTGGCGGACGCCGTCCAGCACTTCGATCTGGATATTGATCTTATTGAGCTCCACATCGTTCTCCCGCAATGACCTGAGGAATATATCGGCCTCTATGCCGATATCGGCGATCCCCTCCGCCGATTTGTAGTTCTCGACCACCTTCTCGGCGTGGTAGAGGCTGTCGGCGACCAATTGCAGGCGTTCGTCGATGAACTTGAGGGTAATTCCCGCCAGGGCGTTCTTGTCGTCCACCGAGGCCAGGTCGTAAACCTTCATCAGGTAGTCGAGGGCGTCCTGGCCCCGCTGGGGCACGGTGGAGAGCAACGACAGGTTGATTACCGTGCTCCCCTTGGAGGCTATGCGCACCTGGAGGTTCTTCAACATGGCGTCCACGGCGTTGTCCTCGGGGGAGACGTCCACCGTGATCGCCTGCGAAAAGTCCCAATCGGCGGGCAAAGAATCCTTGACCACGATCACGACCGTCCCGCCGCCTGCCTGCACCGCGCCCGGGGCGCAATTTTTACCCTCGACGGTAAGCTGTCCGTCGCGGGAGACCTTCACTTCGAACAAACGGTCGGGCATATCTTCGGTAAGGCGTACGTCGATGGGCGAGGTCTTGCCGTACAGCTCCTGCTTGCGCAGGCCGCGTTTGACAAGATACTTTACCTGGAGGTTCAGATCGCGCACGACCCTTTCGGTAAGGGTGCGCGAATGGAGGATCTCCATCTCGTTCTCGACCGCCCTTTTGGGCATAAAGATATCCAGGCCCTCCAGGATCGAGGCACTGGTGTTGACGTTCTTGCTCTCGTCCTTGAACAGCATCCGCGCCTCGATCTTGTATTCGGGCACGACGGACGATATGTAAACAAGGCCTGCCGCAACCGAGCAGACCAGCGCGGCGAGGAACCATTTCCAGCGGGCCAGGTATTTGTAGGCGACCTGTTTGGCGTCGAAGCCGGTCTGCTCCGGCATCCGGGTGTCGTTGTAGCTGTTTTCCATAACGGGGGGCGAGCTTAAAAGAATGTGGAGATAATCATAACGATCAGCGTGAGCGAGCTGATAACGGTCGGGGCGAGTTGCAGGGTGCGGTCCGAAGCCGCAGCACGGCCCGAGGAGGGGGCCACGTAGACGATATCGCCCGATTGCAGGTAGTAGAACTCCGAGGAGAAGACCTCCCGGCTCGTCATGTCGATGGTAACGAACTGGCGCTGGCCATCCTTCTCGCGGATCACGGTCACGCTGGAGCGCTGGCCGTAAACGGACGCGTCTCCCGCCATGGCAAGCGCCTCGGGCAGGGTTATGCGTTCGTTGGCGATGGTGTAGATCGCCGGGCGGGCCACCTCGCCCATGACCGAGATCTGGTAGTTGGCGATGCGCACGGCCACGGTCGGCGACTTGAGGAAAGGCTCGAGCTTGACGGTCAGTTCGTCACCCAACTCCCTGGAGGTCTTGCCCGCAGCCATGACCTTGCCCAGTTGGGGTACGATGATGTTACCGTCGGCGCCCACGTTATAGCCCACGATGGGTTGGGTGTTGATTACTCCGAAAGATTGCGAGTAGTAATTGCCGGATGTGGTCTGGCTATACGGGTTGAACATGGCGCTCGCCTCGGTGTCGATGCTGCTGACCGTGATCGCGAGAATATCGCCCGGGGCGATTACCGCGACGTAGGTTTGCGCCTTCTCGGCGATGCGGTCGGCCTGGGTGTCGGCGGGCTGGAAATAAGTGATCTTCTTGGTCGTAACGCACGAAACGAGGCTGAAAGCCAATAAGATCAACAGGAAATAAGGTTTACCGAGGGTCAGTCTTCTGTTGGGGGACAGCATATTTTTCTGTTTTTTCGATATAAATCGGCCAAATATAGACACTTGGATTCGTTTTTGCAAAAAATTATTGCATATCGGAGCCGTTTGTTACCTTTGCGCTGGTATGGATTCGGGAAAGATCAACAAGACCAACGCGGCCAGGCTGCTCGACAAGGCGGGAGTGGACTACCGGCTGGTCGCCTACCGCGTGGACGAGGCGGACCTGAGCGCCATCCATGTGGCCGGGCAGTTGGGCCAGGATGTGCGGCAGGTCTTCAAGACCCTCGTGTTGAAAGGCGACAGGACGGGCTATTTCGTCTGCATCGTCCCGGGCGACGGGGAGGTCGACCTAAAAAAGGCGGCGAAAGCCTCGGGCAACAAGAATTGCGAGATGATCCCCATGAAGGAGCTCTTGCCCGTCACGGGCTACATCCGGGGCGCGTGTTCGCCCATGGGGATGAAGAAGGCTTTCCCGACCTACATCCATGAAAGCTGCCTCGGATTCGGGCGTATTTATGTCAGCGCGGGACTGAGGGGGCTGCAGATCGAGATCGCACCGCAGGAGCTGTTACGGGTCGCCGGGGCGCAGGTGGCGGAACTGATAAAATAGAGCTTTATGAGCCTGTTTATGAATATATTGTCCGGATTGCTGGCGACGCTTGCCGGGCGGGGCATCCCGGGAAAATCGGAAGAACCCTATCGGGAAACCATCCTCGACAGGGACAGCGTGAAAGTGGCGATGCGATGCGCGGAGCCATGCTGTTGGGAGGTGGTCCGAACCTTGGGCGACGGAGAGTGGGTAATCGACCTCGAAAAGGAGGGCGTCCTGCAAAGGGAACCGGAACTATCCTGGGCGAACAACGATTGGGTATGTATTCTGACCTGGTGGTCGCAGGCCCAATCGAGGTATATCTTCGTGCCGCTCGGCAAGGATAGGAATTATGTCTACATCGACAAAACCATAGTCCAGATGGACAACATCAACCACAACGTCGTCTACGTGGACGATACGGAAGACCGGGTCCTGTTCACGGTGGAGAACCTCGACTCGCGCAAAACCGTTTCAACATCGTCTGTGGTCATCGGTCAGGACAATCACGTTTTCCCTTTCGTGGACCGGGTCGATATGTCGAGGAAGCGGGTGGAGATCTTCACAGGGAGTGAAAAGCTGAGTGTCGATATAGAAAACATCTACTAAACAGGCGCATTTTGCACATCGAGGAGTTCAGGGAGTTTTGCCTGTCGCTGCCGGGGAGCAGTGAGGGGACGCCGTTCGCCAAATTCAACAAGTGGGCGGAGTCGGTGCTGGTGTTCTATGTGGGCGGGAAGATATTCTGCTACTTCAACATGGACACCTTCGACGCCTGCACGATCAAGTGCGATCCCGAAAGGATAGACGAGCTCAAAGCGCGCTACCGGGCGGTAAACAAGCCCTTCAACGGCAACGCGAAGTACTGGATCAGCGTGCGCTTCAACGACGATATGCCCGATGATCAGGTCAGGGCCCTGGTCAGGGATTCATACGATCTGGTGGCCGGAGGTGCGTTTTCGGGGTAAATGTATTACCTTTGTACCTGATTTATTGAAGTTGTGCTATTACCATGAAAACCTACACCAACGTCCGCGACCTGGGCGATTTGAACCGGGCCGTGAAAGAAGCCCTCGAGATTAAAGCCGACCGGTTCGCGCACAAGCAGCTCGGCACGGACAAGACCCTGATGATGGTCTTTTTCAACTCGAGCCTGCGCACGCGGCTCAGTACCCAGAAGGCGGCCATGAACCTGGGGATGAACACCATCGTGCTCGATATCAACCAGGGGGCGTGGAAGCTGGAGACCAAACTGGGCGTGGTAATGGACGGGGACAAGCCCGAGCATATCCTCGAGGCGATCCCGGTGATGGGGTGTTACTGCGACATCATCGCGGTCAGGGCCTTCGCCGGATTGGAGAACAAGGCGTACGATACGGCCGAGACGGTGCTCTCGCAGTTTATCGAGCTGTCGGGCAAGCCCGTGATCAGCATGGAGGCGGCTACCGGCCACCCCTTGCAGGCTTTCGCCGATTTGATTACCATCGAGGAGCACAAAACCAAACCGCGTCCGAAGGTGGTTTTGACCTGGGCGCCCCACCCCAGGGCCTTGCCGCAGGCCGTGCCCAATTCGTTCGCCGACTTTATGAACGAGGCGGACGTGGAGTTCGTGATTACCCACCCCGAGGGGTACGAGCTGGACGAAAAATTCGTCCGGGGCGCGAAAGTGACCCACGACCAGGATGAGGCGTTCCATGGGGCGGATTTTATCTACGCCAAGAACTGGTCGGCGTTCCAGGACCCGAATTACGGGAAGATCCTCTCCAAGGATATGTCCTGGACGGTGGACGCCAAAAAGATGGCCTTGACCGACAACGCCTATTTCATGCACTGTTTGCCCGTGAGGCGCAACATGATCGTGGCGGACGAGGTAATCGACTCGCCCCGGTCGATCGTCATTCCCGAGGCGGCCAACCGGGAGATCTCCGCGCAGACGGTCTTGGCCAGAATGCTGAAATCGCTGTAACGGTCAACGCGGCTTGGAGGCGGCTATCCGCTCCATGATTTGTTGTATGACAGCCAGCGAGGAGGCGCAGTTGAGCCTCATAAAGCCTTCGCCGCCGGGACCGAACATCCTTCCGTCGTTGAGGCCCACGCCCGCTTTTTGGATCAGGTGGTCGTGCAGTTGGGCGCCGGGGAGCTTCCACTCCGTGAAATCCAGCCACATCATGTAGGTCCCCTCCGAGACGCTGCTCCTGACCGAAGGGAGCTGCTTTTCCAGAAAATCGCATACCCATTGCATACTTTTGCCCGTGTAGGCGTTAAGCTGGTCGAGCCACTCGTCGCCCTGCGTGTAGGCGGCGATCAATGCCGCGTTGCCGAAGGTGTTGCCCAAACCGACGTGGAGCTTGTCCATGGCGGCGGTCAGCTTGCGGCGCAAAGAGGCGGACGGGGTAATCGAGACGGCGGTCGAGAGGGCGGCCAGGTTGAAGGTCTTGCTCGGGGCGACCAGGGTAACGGTGTTTTCCAGCGCCCAGTCCGACAGGGAGGCGATGTGGATGTGGCGGTGGGGCTTTTGGATCAAATCACAGTGGATCTCGTCGGAGATGATCCTCACGTTGTGCTTCCGGCACAGGTCGGCCACCTGCTGCAACTCCTCCCGGGTAAAGACCCGGCCCGTGGGGTTGTGGGGGTTGCAAAAGAGCAGCAGGCGGGCCTGGCGCAACTTGCGGTCGAGCTCCTCGAAGTCGATGCGGTAGCCCTCCGGCGTGGGTTTGAGCTGGTTGTCGATCACTTTGCGGCCGTTGGCCTTGATCACCTGCGCGAAGGGGTGGTAGACGGGCGGCTGGATCACCACCCCGTCGCCTTTAGCGCTCAAAGCCCGGATCGCCAGCGCGAAACCGGCCACCACGCCCGGAGTGAAGTCAACCCAGCGGGGATCGATCTGCCAACCGTTGCGGCGGCCCACCCACCCGGCCACCGCGCCGGAGAAGGCGTCGGAGCGGAACTCGTAGCCGTAAACGGGGTTTTCCAGGCGGTGGGCCAGGGCCTCACGGATAAAGGGGGCGACGGGGAAATCCATGTCGGCGACCCAGGCGGGGATTACGTCCCCGCGGCCGAAGACCTGCTCGCGGCCGTCGTACTTGAAACAATCGGTCCCCTCGCGCTGTGCAATATGATCGAAATCGTAAATCATGCGTTTTTCTTTGCCCACAAAACTATAAAATTTAGGATTGGTTCGCAAATTGCATTCTTGGTTGAAAATAAATTACCTTTGCCGCAGAATTACGACCCATGGAGAACAAGAAAAAGAGGACGCGCACATCGTCCTACTCGAAAGTAGAACGCCGGCCGGGTGCCGTGGGCGACGCCGTGAGGCGGTCGTTCAACCCCAATTTTACCCCCGACAACCGCCCCGCCTGGGAAGGCGACAAGGAGAAGCCGGAGCGCAGAGAGCGCGATTTCAACCGCGAAAGGCCGGACTATAACCGCGAGAGGCCCGCGGACAACCGGGAAAAAGGCGCCTACGGCAAGCCCCGTCCCGGATACGACAAGGACCGCGGCGGGTACGGGAAAGACAAACCCGGATTCGCAAAAGATAAGCCTGGCTACGGGAAAGACAAACCTGCATACTCGAAAGACAAACCCGCATACGGAAAACCCCGCCCCGAAAGGGATTACGACGGCAAGCCGGGGCGTAAATTCGACGGCAAGCCCGGGTACGACAGAAAACCGGGATTCAAGAAGGATAAACGCGACGACCAGCCCAAATACGACAAGGACAACTACCCGAGGTTCAGCGCCCCGGTGCAGGACAAGCCCGTGAGGCTGAACCGCTTTATCGCCCAGTCGGGAATGTGTTCGCGCCGCGAGGCCGACACCTACATCGCATCGGGGGTTGTAAGCGTGAACGGGAAGATCGTCACCGAGCTGGGAACCAAAGTGTTGCCGACCGACAACGTACAGTTCCACGACCAGACGCTCAAAGGCGAGAAGAAGGTCTACATCGTGATGAACAAGCCCAAAGGCTACGCCACCACCATCGAGGATCCCCACGCGGACAAGATCGTGATGGACCTGTTGAAAGAGGCGTGCCACGAGAGGGTCTACCCGGTGGGCAGGCTCGACAAGAACAGCATGGGCGTGCTGTTGTTTACCAACGACGGGGACCTGACCAAGCGGTTGACCCACCCCTCGTTCAACAAGAAGAAGATCTACCAGGTAACGCTCGACAAGGCGCTGACCAAAGCCGATATGGACCAGATATCCAAAGGCATAGAGCTGGAGGACGGTCCCATCGCGGCGGACGATATCAGCTACGTGAAGGAAAACCGCAAGGAGATCGGCATCGAGATCCACTCGGGGCGCAACCGGGTGGTCAGGCGGATGTTCGAAGCGCTGGGCTACAAGGTCCAGAAGCTCGACCGGGTCTACTTCGCCGGGCTGACCAAGCAGAAGCTCAAGCGGGGCGGATGGCGGTTCCTCACGCCGGTCGAGGTGGGCACGCTCAAGTCGGGGGCCTACGAATAGGGCTGCAAATCAGCAAAAAAACACTAAAAAGGGGGGTTGACGGGTGGCCGGCAAGGGTGTAGCTTTGTGCTGCATTCATCGATGACCCGTTCGACAACATTAACCCCCCAAATTTTAGTGACCATGAAAAAATTGGTGTTTTTTTGCACTCTGGCGGCCTTCGCGTTGGCGGGCTGCGACAAAGACAAGGATGGAGACGCGCCCTCCCCGAAAGTGATCACGGCGGCGAACGTCGGCGGCGACATCCAGGGCGTCCACCAGGTCGGCATCGACCTGAAAGGCCCCGGGGCGGTCAAGGCCGCATCGGCTGCGTCGATCGCCGTCAGGGCGGATTTCGTAAACGGCGGTTTCTCGCTGACCCTGCCCGCTCCGCTCAACGACGCTTACCTGGCCACGATCAGCGCCATGTTCGACGGGGACGATATGAGCGGCCTTTCGATCTCGGACGCCAAGGTAAAGGTGTACGGCATCGACGAGGAGGAGTTCTATGCGTTCGACGATTCAAATACCGGCATCGGCAACGTCTACTACGGCAAAGGCAACGACTGGGCGGTGGGTACCGCGCGGGTGGGCTTTATCTACGTCGACAGGGCTGTTACCCTAACCGGAGTGGTCAAAAAGACGAAAGGGACGGACGATACGTTCGCGCTCGACCTGAAAAAGGGCTGGAACATAACCCACAGGGAGCGCAAGGCGGACGTGTCGGGACGGGAGCAGTTCACCATCAGCACGACCTTCGAGACCACCGGGTTGCTCTGGAAGATCATAGGAAAAGACAGCAGGACTCATTTCTGATCACAGCAAGGCTTCCGTTCGGGGCTGCACCGGCTACCCTTTCGACATTCAGGGTTAATTCCGGTTCTCCGCGAAAAGGTCCTCGATGCATTGGATATTTCGCTTAAACGTGTTTATCTCTACCCATTGGGACTCTGTCAACCCTTTTGCATCTTTTCCGCAGGTTTTGCAAAACTCATATTCGGCATTATTAGCGTGCCCGTTGGGGCAAATGTACTTTTCTTTCTCCTTGGAGAGCATACCCCCTTTTACCGTCTGCTTCCCTCCTTTCATCGGAAGACTGTCAACCATATCGGCAATGGTTTTCATTTCATCCACATCGTTGGATGTATAGTATTCCAACGGGACCGACAACACACTGATGGCGGCATCTATTTCTCCGCATTGGAGTAAATTAATTACCTCTTTTGCAGAAAATAGTTTATTCGCCTCAATAATGGGTAGTACTTTTTTCCCTTTAGATGGTAAAAGACCATACAAAGACCTTATGGCTATATCTTTAGATACGATGCTCATATACGTCGGCAGATTCTTATTCAACTCATCGAGATACAATGCTTCAGAACATTGGTAAACCGTATCTGTATACAAAGCGAGTAGAGGCTCCGCTATATTATCAATCGGATTGAGAAATAGGTGGTTCCACAACTCTTTAGTAGGCAGTTTTTTATCATTCAATAGATTAATTATCCCGCGTTTGGTCAATTCATTCGACAACTCATCATAACCAACCACCTGTTTCGCAGAATCTGGAACTGCAGTTTCTGGATGCTGTATGACGACAGCTGTGCCCACAATCGACGCCATGAACATGGACTTACCGCCTCCGGATATTTCGTCAAAATCAATCCGCACCCCAACAATTCCATTGGCACCCAACGCTTTTGCCTTTTCGCTTATACAGGCAATATTCATATCGTATATTTCGCGCAATTTTTTTTGATATGTACCCGATGTGCCGCCGAAAATATCACTAAGTGATGCTAAAAGGTCGGAAAATATATTCGTCCCTAAAACCACATTATTGGAAACGATTCCCAAATACTTAATTATTTCTGAGCCTTCAACGCTATTCGTTGTGGTAACAATGATTCTTTTCATTAGGCCAATATATTTGGATTAAGTCGTTCAAGCACTGTCTAGGCCGTATTATTTCTCGCGGTCTTCCCTTAAATTCGATTCGTGGTCGGTGTAGCCCTTGCTGCGTTTAAAGAGGCTGCCGAAGCGCAAAAGATCCTTTTTGAAGCGCTGCCAGATCATCGCGCCCATCGAGCCGTCGGCATCCAGACGGCGGGAGCTCGAGGCGATGCGGGCCTTGCGCGACATGACCAGGCGGGGTTTGCCCACCGCGTTGAGGCTCCACAGCATCGAGCCGTCCTCGCCGCGCTTGATGTCGGTCCGCCAGCCGAACTTGCGGCCGTCCTCCGTGCGGAAAGCGAAGGCCGCCCCGCCCACCGAGAGCTCGGGGCGCTTGACGGCGCGGAAACGGACCACCAGATCGCGGAAGAATTCGTAGAAGGAGAGTTGCAGGCGGCTCTTTTTCCCGTCGGGATAGAAGCCGTAGGGGGCGAACACGCACGAGGTGCCGGGCTTTTCCAACTGCTTGAGCATCGCGTCGATGTGGGTGGGGCGGTACAGCGAATCGCTGTCGCCCGAGAAGTGGTACTTGCCCCGGGCGGCGTCCATGCCCGCCTGGCGCGCGTGGCCGTGGCCCTGTTTGGGCTGGAAGACGGTGCGCACGCCCAAACGGTCGATCAGCTCCCGGGTGCGGTCCTTCGAGTTGTTGTCGACCACGATCACCTCCACGGAGCGGTCGGTCTTCAGATCGGCCAGCGAGAGGATGCAGGGCAGCAGGTTCTTCTCCTCGTTGTAGGCGATCACCACAAAGGAGACCTCGACGGGGCCTTTTTCCAGGGCGTCCAACCGGGCTTTGGTTTGGGCGAAGAGCTCGGGGGGGAAGGCGTCGAAGTCGCCAAAGTATCCCATGTATTTATCGTACCACATTGCGTTTGAGGTTTGGTGCAAATATAGGGATTTTTGGTTACATTTGCCTTCAAAGGATTTAGGATGAAAAGGATTACCCTTTGCCTCATGTTTTGCGCTATGGTGTCGCCTTCGATGGCTTTCCGCACATTCGAAATGTTGCTCTATCCCGACGGGCTGCCCGATTCGAACGGCATGTCCGAGCCGGAAACGTTGATCGACGGGAGAGCGTACAACGTAAAGGTCCCCACGTTGACGCTCTATTTTCCGGATGAGGGCACGGCCACGGGCCAATGCGTGGTGATCTGTCCCGGCGGGGGGTATATGTTCCTGTCGATGGAGAGCGAGGGGCGGATGGCCGCCGAATGGATGGCCCAAAGGGGGATCACGGCCGCCGTGCTCAAATACAGGATGCCCAACGGCCACAGCGAAATCCCTTTGCGCGACGCGCTCAAGGCGATAGAAACCGTGCGCGAACGAAGTTCCGAGTGGGGCGTAAATCCTGGCAAGGTGGGCATTATGGGCTTTTCGGCGGGGGGACACCTCGCCGCGACGGCCTCCACGCTCTGCACGCCGGATTGCAGGCCCGGCTTTTCGATCCTGATCTATCCCGTGACGACCATGATCGGCGACACCCACGCCGGGTCGGTCAGGGGTTTGCTGGGCGAGGATCCGTCGGCGGAGACGCTCGAAAGATTCTCCCCGGCCATGCAGGTCGGCCCCGGGACCCCGCCCGCCTTTCTGGTCCATTGCCAGGACGACAAGGGGGTTCCCTACGAGCACAGCGTCAACTATTTCAGGGCGTTGGGCCGGGCCGGGGTCGGGGGATGCGAAATGCTGACCTACCCCACGGGCGGGCACGGATGGGGATTCCGGGGCACACAGCCCTGGTGGGATGATTTTTCGGCGGCGCTGGAACGGTGGATCGCGGGACTGAAATAGCGGAAAAAGCATTTTGCCGTCCGGAATTGTTTACCTAAATTTGTACCCCTAAACGTACATTGAAAAACTATGGCTAAACTTTTAATCATCGGCGCCGGAGGCGTCGGGACGGTCGTGGCGTACAAGGCTGCCAAAAATCCGGTTTTCAGCGAGATCATGCTGGCCTCCAGGACCAAATCGAAATGCGACGAAATCGCCAAAGCCATAGGGGGCGACCGGATCCAAACTGCCAGGGTCGATGCGGACAGCGTGGAGGAGCTTTGCGCGTTGATGAACAGCTACAAGCCGCTGATCGTGATCAACGTGGCCCTGCCCTACCAGGATTTGACCATTATGGAGGCGTGCCTGCAATGCGGGGTCAACTACCTCGACACGGCCAACTACGAGCCCAAGGACGAGGCGCACTTCGAGTATTCGTGGCAATGGGCCTACCATGACAGGTTCAAACAAGCCGGCCTGACCGCCATCCTGGGCTGCGGATTCGACCCGGGGTGCTCGGCGATCTACACCGCCTACGCGGCCAAGCACTACTTCGACGAGATGCACACGTTGGATATCATCGACTGCAACGCGGGCAACCACGGGATGGCCTTCGCGACCAACTTCAACCCCGAGATCAACATCCGCGAAGTGACCCAGAAGGGGAAATACTGGCAGAACGGCCAATGGATCGAGACCGAGCCCCACGCCATCCACCAACCCATCTCCTACCCCGAGATCGGGCCCAAGGAGTCCTACCTGATCTACCACGAGGAGCTCGAATCGCTGGTCAAACACTTCCCCACCCTGCAAAGGGCGCGCTTCTGGATGACCTTCGGGCAGGAGTACCTTACCCATTTGCGTGTGATCCAGAACATAGGCATGGCGCGGATCGACCCGGTCATGTACAACGGCGTGGAGATCGTCCCGATCCAGTTTCTGAAGGCCGTTCTGCCCGACCCCAAGAGCCTGGGCGAGAACTACACCGGGCTGACCTCGATCGGCTGCCGCATCAGCGGGGTAAAGGACGGCGAAAAGAAGACGTACTATATATACAACAACTGCGACCACGAGGCGGCTTACAAAGAGACCGGGACGCAGGCGGTAAGCTATACGACCGGGGTTCCGGCGGCGCTGGGCGCGGCAATGTTCGTGCGCGGGCTGTGGCAGGGACCGGGCGTGCTCAATGTCGAGCAGCTCGACCCCGACCCTTTCATGGCCGAGATCGGCGAGCAGGGCCTGCCCTGGGTGGAAAAATTCAACGTAGACCTGGAATTACCGTAGCTGCGCGGATAGCGGGCCGCCTTTCACTTATCCTCCGCCCTTTCAATCCTCACATACGTTTAGTATGCTGCGGTTGAAAGACCGAACGATAAGCAAAATTCGACCCACGCTGCGCACAGCGCCACTCTGGAAAGCCCGGTTCAAGACGCATGAAAGAAACAACCAGTATACCTTCCCCCTGTTATGTGATCAAGGAGCGCCTGTTAAGGCGCAACCTTGAACTGATCGCGCGGGTGCAGGAGCGTTCGGGGGCGGAGATCATCCTCGCCCTGAAAGCCAATGCGACGTGGAAGGTATTTCCGATCATCCGGGAGTACGTTTCGGGGGCCACGGCGTCCTCTTTGGCGGAGGCCCGGCTGATCGCGGGGGAGTTCGGGGCGCGGCCCCATACCTACGCGCCGGTCTACAACGACAGGGACTTCGACCGGATCGCCGAGCTGAGTTCGCACATTACCTTCAACTCCTTGGCGCAATACGGGCGGTTCAAGGAGCGGGCCTCGGGCGTAAGCTGCGGGCTGCGGGTCAATCCGGGGTGGTCGCCCGTGGAGACGGTGCTGTACAACCCCTGCACGCCGGGGTCACGGCTGGGGATCGAGAGACTTGAATTCCTGCCCGAGGGGATCGAGGGACTGCATTTCCATGCGCTGTGCGAATCCTCGGCGGATGACCTCGCGCGGACATTGGCCGGCTTCGAAGAGCGATTCGGGCGCTTTTTGTCCGGGCTCAGATGGGTCAATATGGGCGGGGGGCACCTGATGACGCGCGAGGGGTATGACGTGGAGCGCTTGATCGGGATCATTACCGGTTTCCGGGCGCGCTATCCCCACCTGCGCGTGATCCTCGAGCCGGGCAGCGCCTTTACCTGGCAGACGGGCTATTTGCTCTCCACGGTGGAGGATGTGGTCCTGAGCGGCGGGGTCAATACCGCCATGCTGGACGTCTCCTTCGCCTGCCATATGCCGGATTGTTTGGAGATGCCCTACAAGCCCGCTATCCGGGGGGCGCATGAGCCCCTCGAGGGCGAGCAGCGCTGGGTAATGGGAGGATGCAGCTGCCTGGCGGGCGACAAGATGGGCGACTGGGCGTTTGAAAAGGCTCCCCAGGTAGGCGACAAGGTTATTTTTGAGGATATGATCCACTACACGATGGTCAAGACCACGATGTTCAACGGGGTGGCGCACCCCTCCATCGGGTTGATCGATAAAGAGGAAAAATTCCGGCTCCTGAGGGAGTTCGGGTATGAAGATTACAAGCAACGAATGGCATGAAAGAGTTTAAACCGACGGATTATAACCTGAAAACGATCTCCACCGGACGGTCGTTCCGGGACGAGGGCTGGACCCTCGAGGACCACACCTGCAAAAGCCCCTCGCTGGTCAGGGCGCAATACGGCAACAAAAAGCTCACGGTCAGGCCCGCGACCTGGGGCATCTACCGCTTCTGCGACTGGCTGCCCGTCAAGCGGGTACTCAAGGGGTCGTGCGCGCCGGTGACCTATAAGAGTGTGGGACTGGCCAATGAGTTGGGGCTGGAAAACCTCTACATCACCTTCAACGGCTATTTTCCCGCCAAGGGCGCGTTGATGACCACCTGCTCGTTCAAGGAGACCGAGGCCTACACCGTTTGCGGCAGGCTGCCCAAAGACGAAAAGCGCATTTTGGTGGTCGCCTCGGCGGGCAATACGGCGCGGGCGTTCGCCAAGGTTTGCTCCGAGAACGACATCCCGCTGCTTTTGTGCGTGCCCGAGGACAACCTGGACGCCATGTGGTTCGAGAAGCCTCTGAAAGATTGCGTCAAGCTGATCGCCTCCAAATCGGGCGGGGACTACTTCGACGCCATCCACCTGAGCGGCATCGTCCAGAAATCGGAGCACTTCCTCGCGGAAGGCGGGGCCAAAAACGTGGCCCGCCGGGACGGGATGGGGACCACGGTGCTGAGCGCGGCCGCCCACATCGGGCGCATACCCGACTACTACTTCCAGGCGGTCGGCTCCGGGACCGGGGCGATAGCGGCCTGGGAGGCCAACCTGCGGCTGATCGCCGACGGGAGCTACGGCAACCACATGATGAAGCTGATGGTCAGCCAGAACGCGCCCTTCGTGCCCATGTACGACGCATGGCGCAAGGATTCGCGCCATATGCTGCCCTACGACGACAACAAGGCGCGCAGGGATGTGGAGATCATCGACGCCAAGGTGCTCTCCAACCGTCGGCCTCCCTACGGCATCGCGGGGGGGATGTACGACGCGATCAAGGAGAGCGGCGGGGATATCCTGGTGGCCACCAACGCGCAGGCGAGGAAGGCGGCCGCATTGTTCGAAAAGAGCGAGGGGGTGGACATCCATCCCGCCCCGGCCGTCGCGCTGGCGAGCCTGATCCACGCCGTGAAAACGGGGATGATCGACACCAAAGCGACCGTTATGCTCAACATTACCGGGGGCGGCGAAAAGCTGCTGCAAAGGGAGATCGAGGCCAAAGGCGGGGAACTGTTCTATTTGAAACCCTCGATCGTCTTCCCGCTCGATCCCGACGCGGACGACGTGCTGACCCGGGTCGAGGCATTGTACGGCTGGGTCAAAGAGGAGCCTGCGGCCGAGGAGACGGGAGAGCAAACCGAGGCGCAGCCATGAGCGTCAAGCGTTGGCTGTTCCGGCACCTGAGCCTGGAGAATTACCTGCGCACGCTGCAATGGAATTTTTTGACCATGTTCCGTTTGGGGCTGCTGCGGGGGAATCCGGAGTTCGAATACCACTACCACGCCAAAAAACTGGTCAAAAAAGGCGACGTGATCGTCGATATCGGGGCCAACCTGGGGTACTACACCCTTAATTTTTCGCGCTGGACGGGGCCGTCGGGCAAAGTCTACGCGATCGAGCCCATCGGGGTCTACAACAACGTGTTGCGCCGTGCGGCAAAGCGCAGGAAGAACATCGTTTACCTGCCTTACGCGCTGGGCGGCGAGGAGGGAAAAGTGACGTTGGTTACCTCGCCCGGGGTGGGTTACCTGCGCACGGGGCTGCCCCACATTTACGACCCCAAAAACGACGGGGAGATCGCCGCGCAGGAGTTCGCCTTCGAGGCCCAAATGAAGCGGCCGGAGGATTTGCTCTGCGGATTGGAGCGCATCGACCTGATAAAGTGCGACATAGAAGGGTTCGAACTGACGGTCCTGGGGCGGCTGAAGGAGATCATCGCCAAACACAGGCCCATCCTGCAGGTCGAGGTCTGGCCCCCCAACCTGGAGGGGATCCTCGCGCTGCTGCTGCCGATGGGATACCGGGCGATGAAACTCGACAAAGGGAAACTCGTGCCCGCCGCGGACGGCTGCCTGGAAGAAGAAGGGGATATTATCTTTTTGCCTTAGGCTTTTACCCGCTAACCTAATACCTTATGAGCATGAAAACTACTTTAAAAACCCTCATCGCGGCCCTTTTCGCACTGGCAAGCGTATCCGTTTCGGCACAATCCAAAGGCGACATGGCTGCCGGCGCAAATTTTAACTTTGGATTCGGCAATGCGTTTGGCAACAAAGGTATCGGCTTGAAGTATCAGTACAACTTTACCGATAATCTCCGGATCGAGCCTTCGTTCAATTACTTCTTCGAAAAATACGGCACCACCATATGGGATATAACCGCCGATATGCACTACCTCTTCAAAGTGGGCAGGTTCAACCTCTATCCCCTCGCCGGTTTGTCTTACATGAAATGGATTTCACATGTGGCCTACTACACCGGCTTCTTCCACGAAAGTCGGAAAAGCTCAGAGGATTACCTCAATTTTGTGATCGGCGGCGGAGCAGACTATCGCCTGGGTTCCAACTGGTTGCTTAACGCCGAACTCAGAGGAAAGATCGGCGAATATGACGCCCGATTCAACCTTTCGTGCGGTGTAGCCTATCTATTCTAAACCAATCGCATAACGAAAAAAGGTAGCCTCGGCTGCCTTTTTTCGTTGCTACCGCTCCGAGAGCCAGCGCGAGAGCGCGGCGCGGTACTCGTCCTCGTACCGGAACGGGGCGGGCCAGCCGTGGCCGCCCGAGGGGTAGATGTGGAGTTCGCACTCCTTGACCCCGGCGCCTTTCAGGGCGTCGTAGTAGAGCGTCCCGTTGCGGGGGTCGACGGTTTTGTCGTCGGAGCTGAAGCCGATGAACGTCGGCGGGGTGGCCTCCGTTACCTTCAATTCGTTGGAGTATTCGGCGACCAGGGCAGGCTTATACTCCCTGCCGATCAGATTGTAGCGCGAGCCCATATGGCCTAAGCCCTCTTTGAGGGTGACGACCGGGTAGATCAAAACGGCGAAATCGGGGCGGTTCTTGGGCGAGGTAAAGTGTGTGGAGGCCATCGAAGCCAGGTGTCCGCCCGCCGAGTAGCCCATCACGCCGATCTTTGCGGGGTCGATCCCCCACTCCGCCGCGCGTTCTCGGACGGTCTCGATGGCTTTCAATACGTCGGACTTGGGAATATCGGGGTTGCCGTTGGGCATGCGGTACTTGAGCACGATGCCCGCGATGCCCATCTCGTTGAACCACTCGGAGGGGGCTACGCCCTCGCGGCCGATTACCAACGCGTGGTAGCCTCCGCCGGGGCAGATGACCACCGCCTTGCCGTTGGCTTTGGCCTTGTCGGGCAGGTAGACCCACAATTCGGCCGTGGTGGTGTTCTTATAATAGCCCTCGTTGGGCATCTCCTCTTTCAAGCCGCTCTCGCCGGGGGCCTTGCCTTCGGGCCAGAGGGGGATCACGATGCGTTGGCGGGCCAGAGCGATGCAGGAGAGCGAGGCCAGGATCAGGGTCAGAAGCGTTTTTTTCATAAATTCGAAAAGGGTTTGAATGGCAAGTTTACGGTTAAATTCGCAAAAATCCTAACTTTGCAGGATGGATACGGGCAATCAAAGGCAAAAACGGATCTACCGGGTAACCCTGATCGGGAGTGCGGTCAACCTCGCGTTGGTGGCGCTGAAATTCGCGGCCGGCATCCTGGGGCGGAGCGCGGCGATGGTCGCCGATGCCGTCCACTCGCTCTCCGACCTGGTAACCGATGCGATAGTGCTCGTTTTGGTGCGCATATCGGGCAAGCCCAGCGACCACGACCACCAATACGGCCACGGGAAATTCGAGGCGCTGGCCACCCTGCTGGTCGGTTTGATCCTGCTTTTGGTGGGGGTCGGCATCGCCTGGAACGCGGTCGAAAGGATCCTGACCGTGGTACGCGGGGAGGTCCTGGAGCGCCCGGGCATGGTGGCGTTGATCGCCGCGGCGGTCTCGGTGCTCTCCAAGGAGATCCTCTACCGCTACACGGTCAGAGAGGGGCGTGCCGTGAGGTCTGACGCGGTAATCGCCAACGCGTGGCACCACCGCAGCGACGCGTTCTCCTCGGTCGGGACGATGATCGGCATCGGGGGCGCGGTCCTTCTGGGCGACAAATGGGTAATCCTGGACCCGGTGGCGGCCCTGGCGGTCAGCTACTTCATCATCCGGACGGCCGTTATGCTGATGAAGCCCAGTTTGGACGAATTGATGGAGAAATCGCTGCCTGACGAGGTTTTGGAGCACATCCTGGAGATCGTGCGCGCGCAGGAGGGGGTTTTTGACCCGCACAACCTGCGCACGCGCAAGATCGGCGAGCGGATAGCCATCGAAATGCACATCCGGATGGCGCCCCAGACCCCGCTGGGGGAGGCGCACAAAAAGGTTTGCGAACTCGAAAGCAAACTGAGGGAGCGCTACGGCCCCTCAGCTCACATTACCATCCACATGGAACCCGAAAAATAGGGGCGCCGGGAGCTATTTCAACCTGGCCATCGGCGGCAGCGCGTAGGTGCCGTCCAGCACGCTCTGTCCGGGGCCGTATATGCGCATGATGATAAACGGTTCGCCGTCGGGGGCGGGTAGCCAGTTGCTCTCCAGGGCCTTGCCCGGCGAGGTCTTCGAGATGTAGATATCGATGCTGCCGTCGGGGTTGGCCTTCAGCTGCGGGCTGCGGCTGCCGATCGAGTAGCGGTCGATGGGGTTGGATACCAGAAAACGCTCGGGCATGCTGTACATGGTGATCGACCAGAAGTATTTGGCCGGGGGCGTCCGGTCCTTTTTAAAGGTCACCTTGTAGCTGCCGGTGGCCGTATTGATCGGGTTGCCGTCAGCGTCTTTGTGCCAGGCGATGTAGGTGGCCTGCGAGGCGTAATTGCCGAAGATACCCTCCACCACACCGAACATCCGGGCGATGTAGTCGGTTTGCAGTTTCGCACGCGTATTGAAGATCACACCCGATTGGGCGTGGAGCTGGTAGACGGCCACCTCCTTGATCGCATCGGCGATCCCGGCGCGCAGGGCGGCCTTGGTGGCGTCGCTCATCGCCGTGGTGTCCCATTTCATGCCGGGGGCGATGCCCAGAACGGCCATGCTGTCCAGGGCCGGCCGGTCCACCTTATCGGGAACGGTAAAGGGCAGGGCGAAATTCACGTACTTGAAGGCTGCGATCGTATGCTCGTCGCCCTTGACGAAGGGGATCCAGTCGATCTTTTCGGCCGGTTTGGGAGCGGGGCTCTCCAGGTACTGGTGCAGGGGCATGAGCTTGTAGCCCGCCTGGACCTTCCGCATAGCGGGCAGGTCATCGGGGCCGTTGGCGCCCGTGCGGGTCAGCGTGCCCACCAGGCGCGATTCGCCGCGGATTACCCGTTTGATCCCCTGGGGCGCCGTCCCGGCCCAATCCGCGGCGGCGATCAGGTAATCGCCGCCCTGCTGGCCGTCGATCACCGAGCCGGGACTGTCGAGCACGAAACCCCACAGGTCGTCCCATTGCGAGGTGTAATAGCGGTCGTCGTCCGCGGGGGGCATGACCAGCACCCAGGGTTCGCTGCGCACATCCACCCAGGCCCACGAATAGGGCGTGTCGTTGTTGGGCGAGACGATGTCCTTGTTGTCCGAGGTGGCGAACCCGTAATGGCGGAAGACGCCGAAACCGCCCACATACTCGGGCGAGGAGGCATCGACGGCCTGTTTGTACATCGTGGCGTAGTTCATCACGAGCGGGTAGCTGAAGATATAGGCCTGGCCGGCGAGCGACCGGATGCGCTCGGGGGCGAGGTCGTTGATGTTTTGTTTTTGGGGCGTGCAGCCGACCGTCAAAAGGAGGGCGGGCAGCAGGGTAAGGAAAGGAGTCGCTTTCATAAGGGTCTTCATATTAATATTCATTGCCTTTTCATCAAATCCCAAGCCAAAACGGCAACTGAATTTTAAGAATTTATTTATCTTTGGATCGGCAAACTCCGCAGCAAACACGGGCTAATGAATATATACGTTTACATCGACTCTTTTTTCGACTTCTGGATGACCGTCTGCGGCATCGTGTTGATCTGTATGTCGCGGGGCAATACAATGCGCCTGGTGCTCGGGGTAATCGGGCTGGTCATCGGGCTGATCTTCGTCCATGACAACCTCGGGATCCTGATGCACCCCGAACTGCCCCCCACCACGCACGGCTATACCTACCAAGATATTCTGGTCTTCGGCCGCATGATGGAGTGGATCGCCCCCGCAACGGCCTGCTCGATGTTCCCGCTCATGTCGCTCCGGCCGGGATTTTTTACCCCCATCAGGCTGGTTCTTTTCTCTATCCCGGTACTGATAACCTTGCTCGTGGGTTGGTGCTACCAGGCATTCAACGGGTACATTACGCCCCTGCACGGGGTGGCGGACGTGATGGCCAACCTGGGGAAGACCGACGTACTGGTCAGGCTCTTCGTCTTTACGATGAGCGTGGCCATACCGGCTTTCTACTTCTTCCTGCCCTTTTTGTGGCGTTTCGCAACCTTGAAACGCCGGGTTACCCCCGTCATGTGGGCGTTTATCGCGGGGATGGTCGTGATGGTCTGTTATTACGCCGCCTTTATGCTCACACCGAGTATGTTCCTGTTCGGGACGGTCAACGTGGTGGTCGAGATCTTCTTCATCGCCTTCTCGGTCATGTTCATGCTCCACGAAGACCCGCTCTCCTCGCGTGAGGCCTCCGGCAAATATGTGCCCCAGGAGTTCCACTCACTCGAGGAGCAGCTCTTCGCCAAGATGGAAGCCTGGTTTGAAACGAACCACCCCTTTACCAACCCCGAATACGCGTTCCAGGAGTTAGCGCGCGACGTGAACGCCAAACCCTCGCTGGTGGTCGAGGCCATCCGAGCCGGGGGCTTCTCGGGCTTCCGCGAGTACATGAATTTCCTGCGTGTGGAACACTTCAAGCAAGCGGCGGACCTGCAACGTACCAAAACGGTCAAGGAGTTGATGAACGGATCGGGATTTACCTCACGCTCGAGCTTCTACCGCCTCTTTGCCGGATACGAAAAAATGACCCCGTCGGAGTACATCGACAAGCTCTACCGGGAGCAATAAGCGGGTCCCACCTGCCCATCCCATAGAAAAAACCGTCCCATTTTCAAAAAAACCATCCCATTCCCGCAGTGGGAGTGGGTGGTTTGTTGGCCTTTTCGACTGCGCTGCTTACTTTTACACATCGTTCGCAGTTGCATAGAGTATCGATATACCGGGCCAAGAAGGGGGACTGTCGAACGTCCGGTACATAGGGAGTGACCTTTTGGTCGCTCCCTTTTTGTTTGGACCGACTCTTGGGGGCCGCTGCCCTGGCGGCCTGCCGGGCGAAGGAGCCCACACGCGAAAATCGGGGCATGGTCCGGAGGTAGGTGGCAAGGGGGGAATTAAACAGGAATTGCCTCGCTTTACGCTCGGCGATCCCTCTTGGGGGAGGGCTTCGGATATGTTAGTGAATTTGCATCCCGATCTTATAGCCTGATATTCAGCATTTTATATCGATGCAAAGATGAGAATATTAATTCAAAAATCAAAAGGCAGATTGTAATTAAGGGGCACCAACTGAATAAATCTTAGTCCATTTTCAGCAATAATAGTCGATGGAATCCTTACCAGTCCACTCAAGCCCTTGGGCAAGGCAAAACTGTTTTTCTACCCCATCGCTGGAAAAAATCAACACTTCTACAAACATAAGCGATGCGTTTGGCTTCGCGTTTAATATCCCCTTGGCAGTACTCAATTTGCTTTACTTAATTCAAATCCCGGAGAATTACAAATAAAATATATTTAACTTTGTATGCGCCTCGATTTAATGTGTTGCATGGAGCGGTGAACAGAACGGTATTCAAAATAAACAAGATGGATTGTCCGTGCGAGGAGAACCTCATACGGATGAAGTTGCAGGATAATGACTCTGTCGCCGGGCTCGATTTCGACCTTGCGGGGCGTACGCTGGAAGTTATCCACGAGGGGGCTCCTGATGCGATAGCGGCTCAGATAGATTCCCTCAACCTCGGTTCCCGGCTGCTCCGGACGGTGGAAGAAACCGACGCTGTGTCGGCTATGCAAAACGACGTACAGAGCAGGGTACTGTGGATCGTGCTTGCGATCAATCTGGGGTTTTTCCTGCTCGAAATAACGACCGGGATACTATCCCGATCCATGGCGTTGGTCGCCGATAGCCTTGATATGCTTGCCGACGCGCTGGTATACGGCATGAGCCTTATGGTGGTCGGCGCGGCGATCGGGCGTAAAAAGAGAGTGGCACTGTACAGCGGAGTGTTACAGGCCGTTCTGGCCTTGCTTGGTCTGTCGGAAGTGGTCAGGCGTTTTATCGGGTTTGAAAAGGTACCGGATTTCCATACCATGATCGGTATTTCGGTCCTTGCCCTTATAGCCAATTCCGTTTGTCTTTGGCTGCTTCAGCGTACCGGGAGCAAAGACGCCCACATGCGGGCGAGCGTGATCTTTTCGGCGAACGACGTGGTCATCAACATCGGGGTTATCGTTGCCGGTTTGCTCGTATGGTGCTTCGACAGTAATTTGCCCGACCTGATCGTTGGGATCATTGTATTCCTCGTGGTAATACGCGGGGCGACGAGGATATTGAAGTTGGCGAAATAGGGATGGGTAAATCTATTCCTGCTGTGTTTTGATCTGTGAAAGTTCGACCAGCTTGTTGACGATGGCGTAGATGGCCAGGCCGGCTGTGGAGTGGATGTCGAGTTTGGCGGAGATGTTGCGGCGGTGGGTAATCACGGTGTGGGCCGAGAGGCATAGTTTATCGGCGATCTGCTTGTTGGTCAGGCCCTGCACCACGCAGACCACGATCTCTTTCTCCCGCGCGCTGAGCGCCTCGCGCTGGGGTTCCTCTTTTGGCCCGGAGACCAGCCGGGTGATCTTCTCGCGAATTTGCGCGCCGTCGTCGTAGACAGAGACCTGCTCGTCGTAAGCGCGGATCACGGCAGGGTCCACCATCGAGAATTGCAGCGCGACGCATTTCATTCCCTCGCGGCCCGCTTCCTTGCGGATTTTTTGCAGCGAGAAGGCGCCCAGGAGCGACGGGTTGACGATCAGGATGTCGGGTTTGAGCCAGCCCAGTTGGTCGCGCAGGCGGCCGGTCTCGGCTATTTCGTGTACTTCGAGCCGGAATTCGGTAATCCGGCCCAGGATAGCCACCATTCCCGCACGGATGAGCTCCGAGGGTTCGGCCACGGCGATGCGGATCGTGCGGCTCATAGGCGTTGTCCCGTTTTGTGTTCCAAGGCCTCGATGGCGGGAACGAATATGCTGTCTTCCACGGCGTTGTGCCAGGCCAGGTCCTGCGCGCAGTTGATCACGTCGAACAGGATGCCGTTGATCTCGTTGGTGCTCGGAGCGGCGTAGTATTTAATGAAGATGCCTTTGAATTCGTCCAGGCGGGCTTCCACATGGTCATGCTGACGGCGGAAAATACCGATGGTGTAATTCCCTTCCGGGGCGGCTCCCGAGAGCAAGGCGCGCACGTATGGGAATACGGTCTTTTCCTCGTATTCCATGTGCTTTCTTACCCCCGCGATGTACTGGTCGAAATAACGGACGATGGCTTTGGACAGGTCGTCTGACTCGCCCACGGCGGCGGCCAGGCGGGCACGGATCGCGGGAAGGCGGAAGCCGAGAAAATAGTCGTGCGAGTTTTTCAGGTAGGCCAGCAGGGCCTCCAGGGAGACCTTTCCGGGCCGGGACGCCGCATTGTCGGTCGACAGCAGGTTTACCACGGCCAGGAACGTGTCGGTGTCCACCGCGCTTTGGGCGCAGACCTCCCCGATGCTCTTATCCCCGAATCCCAGGCCGATCCCGAAACGGCTCATTACGAGCAATACCCGGTGGTCGTCGCCCACCAGGCCGTTCATGCTGTCCGAGGCGGCGTATTTTCCGAACTTGTGCATATAGTTGTCCATTTGGCTGGTTCAAATTTAATACTTTTTGTGAAAATAAAGGCCTGCGGCACAATTGGCCGCAGGCCTTCGGGTCTATCTTCATGGCTCACGGCACAAAGATAGCCTGCCGGACCGGGACGCCAAATACCGTAATGTAGGTATAATTGGTTGACATTTCATCGATTTTCAGCGGCGCGGTGTCGGATGCCTTAATATAGCAGATAACCAGCCACTTATCGCTGTTTTATTTTTCAGGGATTGGCGTTTTGTTGTTATGCGCGGCATGGTTAATACCGAAATCTGACGATTGCCCGATGCCGGATGCGGTGGTACTTTTGCCCCTGATTTTAAGAAAAAACGGATGAGACCCAAATTTACACTTATGCTGGCGGCGCTTTGCGGCACTTTACACCTCTCCGCGCAGCAAGACACGACAAAGAACGCGAACCCGGACGGCTACGCTAAATTCCGTGTGGGCGGTTACGGCGAAATGCTCTACCAGAACATGGATTACAGTGCCGACCGCTACTCCCGCCCCCAGGGTGCACCCTACCAGAAACGTGCCCAGATCTCCTTGCCGCGCATGATCCTGGCATTCGATTATAAGTTCGACCCGACTTGGATCCTTTCCGCCGAAGTGGAGTTCGAGTACGGCGGTACAGGCATGGCGCGCGAACTGGAATACGACGAGGGCGGCGAATACGAGACCGAACTTGAAAAGGGCGGAGAGGTCGTCCTCGAGCAATTCCATATTACCAAGCGTTTCAGCAGGGCGTTCCAGATGCGTTTCGGCCATATGATCGTGCCGGTGGGGCTGACCAACGCCCACCACGAGCCGATCCACTTTTTCGGCACCACACGCCCCGAGGGCGATATGACCATCATTCCCTGCACCTGGCACGACACGGGCCTGGCGCTGCTCGGGGACTTTAAAGGGTTCCATTACGAGGCGATGGTGGTCAACGGGCTCGACCCCAACGGCTTCAGTTCGCGCTATTGGGTGCGCAAAGGCAAACAGGGCCTTTTCGAGGGGGAGAATATGACCTCTCCCGCGCTGGTCGGGCGCCTGGAGTACAGCGGCGTGCGCAATCTGCGCGTGGGAGCGTCGGCCTATTGGGGCAATACCGCCAAAAACACCTCGAAAAGCAACAAGATGAAGGGGCTGAAAGGCGAAGTGACCATCCTTTCGGGGGACATGCAGTACAAAACGCGCAATTTGATCGTCCGCGCCAATGTGTTGTACGGCAATCTTTCGGACAGCTACCGCATCTCGCGCATCAACTACACCACGCCCAAGGCGGCGGGCTATCCGCGAACGGCGGTCGCCCAAAACGCACTGAACTACTACGCCGAAGCGGGCTACGACATCCTTTCGTTTTTCCGCGACACCAAAGCCAAGCTCTATCCCTTCGTGCGCTACGAATACTACAATTCGATGGAGAAGGTCGAGTCGGGTGTGATCGCCAACCCGCGTAACGAGTGCGGGTTGTGGACGGCGGGGGTCAACTACTTCCCGCTGCCCAACCTGGTCTTCAAGGCGGATTACGCATGCAGGAGGGTGGGCAAAGGCAAGTTCAACAACGAAAACACCTTCGGCGTCTCCGTGGGATATGTGGTGTGGTTCTGGTCCAGATAAGTTTTCAAATCACTAAAAATAAACAAAGATGAAGAGTTACAAATTTACGATCAAAGGTGTTGTGACGGCCGTAGCGGCGGTGGGTCTGTTGAGTTGCAGCGACAGTGTGGGAGAGGACGAGGATTTCGAAAGCGACTACGATTACACCTCCGTCATAGACGCTTATGTGGACGACGTGGTGGTCCCCACCTACGCCGACATGAAGGACAATGCATGGGTCCTGCTCGAAAAAGTGAACGCTTTCAACGCCACCCAGTCGCAGGTCAACCTCGACGCGGTGTGCGCGGCATGGCTGGAGGTGCGCGCCCCGTGGGAGTTGAGCGAGGCGTTCCTGTTCGGGCCGTGCGGCGAGAACGGCTTGAACGTCGACCCCAACATCGACACCTGGCCCTTCGCGCAGCAGGATTTCGACGGTATCATCAGCAGCGAAACAGAGCCGTTGACCGTTGCCGCCGTGAGCGGTTATAACGAAACGCTGAGGGGGTACCACACCATCGAGTACCTGATCTTCGCCGACGGCCGACCGAAGACCTATACCTCGGTCAACTCCCGTCAGCGCGAATACCTGGTCTCGGCGGCCACTGTGCTGCGCAACGACTGCATTCGGGTCTGGGCCGCCTGGCACGGGATGGCCGGAATCGGGAGCGACGACCTCGGGGCGATCAACGCAATGAAGGCGATCCAGGTAGGCGCGGGAAAAACCTACTGGGACGTGGAGGACTATTTGTCCGAGAAGGGAATAACCAGCTACGCTGAGGCCTTCAAGCAGGCCAAGTCGCCCTACACGTCGCAGTACAATGTGATCGAGGAGATCATCGACGGTTGCTACGACATCGCGGCCGAGGTCTCCGACGGCAAGATCCTCGCCCCCTACGAAGGGGAGACGGGCGAGGGGCAGGACCCCACGCTGGTCGAATCGCGTTTCGCCCACAACTCGAGGCAGGACTTCATCAACAACATCCGGGGGATCCGCAACGCCTACTACGGCACCCGCGACCAGACCACCATCGCGGAGGGTTCGCTGGCCGCATACCTGAAGGAGCAGCCAGGCGGCGAGGAGCTCCACGGACAGATCGAGGCGGCGATCCAGGACGCCATCGACAAGATCACGCTCATTCCCGCCCCGTTTATCAACAACCTGAACGCGGCTACCCAGATAACGGCCGCCGCCGGAGCCTGCACGGACGTGGGGAACGCCATGTTGGAGATCAAGAAGAAGTTGCAATAGAACAATGGTATGTCCTTAATGCATAATAACCTTTGCACCGGAAGTGCAGGGCTCCTGGCGGGGCTTTGCACTTTGGTGTGTCTGGCCGGTTGCGGCAAGATCGAGCACGATCCGATCGTCAAACCCAACGGAAAGACGGCCCGGGACGCCGAACTCTCGGCGGGCACCTCCACCGTCTTTGTTACCACCAGCAAAGCCTACGACAACCCCGCGTCCTGGGTAACCGGGTCGCTCAACACCCGCTTCAACCTGGGCGATATGGCCTACCACAACCCCAGGGTTACCGGCGACGGAAAGGGCGGGGGACTGGGGCCTGTGTATGCCGGTTTTTCATGCGGCAGTTGCCACCGCAACGCCGGGCGCACACGGCCCACGTTGTGGACGGACGGCGGCACGGGACCCTACGGGTTTTCATCCCACCTGGTCTACATAGCCCGCAAGAACGGTTCGTACTACAAAAATTACGGCCGGGTGCTACACGACCAGGCCATCTACGGTTCGCAGGCGGAGGGCAAGCTGGGCGTCACTTACACCGAGCAGCAGTACGACTTTCCGGACGGGGAGGTGTACCGTTTGATGACGCCTCATTACAGCATCTCGGAGTGGTATGCGGAGGAGATCCCGGCGAGCGACCTGCTGGTAAGCGTGCGCATCCCGCTGCGCCATGTGGGCATGGGGCAGATCATGTCGTTGGATACGGACGAGCTGCTGCGCCTGGCGGCCCAAAGCAACTACCCGGAGTACGGCATCAGCGGCCGCCTGAACTACATCACCGAGCGGGGCAAGACCTACATCGGCGTATCGGGCAACAAGGCACAGCACGCAGATTTGACGGTGGAGCTGGGTTTTTCGTCCGATATGGGGGTTACCAACGACCGTTTCCCGGAGGAGATCTCGCACGGGCAGACTCAGATGATGGGCTATACCCACTACGGTATCCAGATTACCACGCGGGAGATGGAGAACGTCGACCTGTATATGCACGCGCTGGGCGTTCCCGCCCGCCGTAACGTGACGGACGAGGCGGTGTTGCGCGGCGAAAAGGCGTTCTACAAGGCCAAGTGCCAACTCTGCCACACGCCCACGCTGCACACGCGGCCCGAGGCGACCGTGCTTCTGAACGGCACACGGTTGCCGTGGTTGCAGAGCCAGGTGATCCATCCCTATTCGGACTTCCTGCTCCACGATATGGGCCTCGAACTGGCCGACGGGCTCAAAGCGGGCCTCGCCGACGGCGACGAGTGGCGCACCACCCCATTGTGGGGCATCGGGTTGCAGGAGAGGGTCAACGGCCACACTTATTTCCTGCACGACGGCCGGGCGCGCAACCTGGTAGAGGCCATCATGTGGCACGGCGGCGAGGGGGCGGTCTCGCGTGAACTTTTCCGCCGCATGCCCAAATCTGAACGCGACGATCTGTTGACTTTTCTTCAATCCTTATAACCTCGAAATATGAAACTGATTTTCAAGATACTACCCGTACTTACCCTGATCGCAGCCACCGCGGCCGCACAGACCGCCCCGAAAGTGGATGACAAATACGTGTCGAGCGGAGTCGTCGATTTGAGCGGCAAAAAGGGCGTTTCGTTCTCCTCACAGGCGGGCGACTTCCTTTTCAAACCCTATTCGTTGGTGCAAACCTCTTTGAAATTCAACTATTACGACGATGAGGGGATCGACCTGGCCGACCAGGACCGTGTGGCCAACAGCGGTTTCGAAGTGGGCAACGCCATCCTCGGATTTTCGGGCAAGGCGTTCAATATCGTCTCGTTCAACCTGGCGATCAACGCGGCCAAGAGCGGCGGGGCGTTGTTGCAGCAGGCGTGGTTCGACGTCAATGTGAGGGAGCAGTTGCGGGTCAGGGTGGGAAAATTCAAGACTCCCTTCGCGCAGGCGTACCTGGTCAACCTGGGCGAGACGCTTGTCCCGGTGCTGCCCGGTTCGCTTACCACGGCGGTCAACATCAACGAGTCGATCAATGCCGTCAATCCCACCTTCGCCACCGGTTTCGACCTGGGGGCCCAACTCCACGGTTTGCTGGGCGGCAAATGGGAGTACCGCCTGGGGGTGTTCAACGGTACGGGCATCGACGTGAACACGGCCAAAAAGACGATGAGCGACGAGTATAAGAACCTTCCTTCGCTGCTCTACGCCGCCCGCATGGCCTACATGCCCAAGGGTGTGATGCCGGCCCACCAGGGCGATCCGGACGATCTGAACAACAACAAGTTGCTGTTTGCGCTTTCGGGTTCGTACAACGTCGAGGCCAATTACGAGAGCAGCAACGACCTGCGCGCGGGCGTGGAGTTCGCATGGCTTTTAAACCGTTGGTATTTCAATGCCGAGGGCTACTGGATGCGGATGAAATTTACCGCCCGCCAGCGCAACGTGCGCGAACCGTATGATTTTCTGGGCGGTTACGCGCAAGCCGGGTATTTTGTGACGCGGAAGTTGCAGCCCGCCCTGCGCTACGACTTTATGGACCGCAACTCGACCAGCGAAAAAGGCTCGATCAATATGCCGGCTGTGGGGCTGAACTGGTACGCATTGCGCTCGAACCTCAAGTTGCAGGCCATGTACCAATATACCGGCCGATGGGGCCACGGCGACCAGGAGGCGCGCGACAGGGATGACCTGGGGCTGGCGCAGCATGCGGTTACGGTAATGATGCAGTTTTCATTTTAAATGACCGGCATGAAACACCTTTTTGCCATATTGTGCGCCATCACAGCTTTATCCTCGTGCGACAGCGGCGATATCTACCCCGCGCCTCCCCGGGAGTCGAACCGCAGGATCGAAGCCTCGTTCACCCTGGAAGGACTGGATGCTTATCCTGAGAGTGAGTACTACCAGCTGGTGTTCGCCGCTTTCGAATCTGACGGGCAATACCCTCTGGCATTCAGCGCCGTGCCGAAACCTTCCGGGGAGATTGCTGCGGTAACGTTGCCCAATGTGCCTGACGGGGCGCAGATCGTTTCGCTCGCGTTGCTGGATAAAAGCAAGAAACTGATCTGTCACTTTTATACCTATCCAATTGCGGGAATGGGCGAGCAGACCCTGACCCTGCCCGGACAGACCGTCGCCCTGAACGGCTATGCCAGGGTGCAGCGCCAGCTCTTCTCGATCAAATGCGTCGCCTGCCACGGCGGAGCCGACGTCATGGCACGGGGGCTCAACCTTACCGAAGGGTACAGTTATGCCGCCCTGGTGGATGTGGATTCGAAGAAGAATCCAACGATGAAGCTGGCCATGCCCGGCAGTACCCTGAACAGTTTTATCGTCAAAGCCCTGACCGAGCCCGGCGCGCTTTCGACCGACCATACCGAAATCGTCAGGGAAGACGATGTGAACCTGCTCCGCTCGTGGATCACGGGCGGGTGCGAAGAATAGAGAGTTATGAGTTTCTCGAACAGAATACTTGTTTTCAGCAATATCCGTATCGAAATAAGTTGCTTCGAAACCGAAGACGGCATCCGGGAGTACCATGCGGTTTTGCATATCGTCGATGCGGAGGAGTCCTTCGACGTGCAGTTGCAAAATATGCGCTCGGCCTATTTTTACCTGCTCTCGAACCTGGGCCATGAGGTAAGCCCCGTTTTCCGGCGTTATTTTTTGAGCGACGCCGCCAACCAGGCGGACTTGCTGCTGGCCGGGGAGAGGAGCTACCCGCCGTGCGCCACCTCGATCGTGCAGCAACCCCCCATGGACGGCAGCAAGATCGCGCTGTGGGTCTACTTATGCTCCGGGGTGGAAGTCACCGCCGCGGAAGATGGGGTATTGGTGGAGCATAACGGTTTGCGTCATCTGTGGACGGCCTCGCGAAATATCTCCGCGGGCGATTCCTATACGCAGACCGATGCGCTGCTGGCAAACTATGCCGACAGGCTGGCGGCGGAGGGCTGCACGCTTGCGGAGAATTGCATCCGCACCTGGTTTTTCGTCCGGGACGTCGATGTGAATTACAAAGGTGTGGTCGAGGCGCGCAAGGAGCTTTTCCGAGCACACGGCCTTACAGAAAAGACCCACTATATTACCAGCACCGGCATCGAGGGGCGTTCGGCAGATCCGGGCGTGAGCGTACTGATGGACGCGTATTCGGTCAGGGGACTGCAGCCGGGGCAGCAGCAATTCCTGCTCGCCCCCACGCATTTGAATCCTACGCACGAATACGGCGTGACCTTTGAGCGCGGCGTGAAGGTGGCGTACGGCGACCGCGGACATATTTTTATTTCCGGTACGGCGAGCATCGACAACCGGGGGGAGATCGTCGCACCGGGCGATATCGTGGCGCAAACCCGCAGGATGTTCGAGAATATCGAAGCGCTGCTGGCAGAGGCGGGGGCCACGATGGAGGACGTTGCCCAGATGATCGTCTACCTGCGCGACGCGGCCGACTACCGGCGGGTGGAGGCGATCGTCAGGGAGCGTTTCGGGCATATCCCCGGAGTGATCCTCCTCGCCCCGGTGTGCCGTCCCGGCTGGCTGATCGAGACCGAGTGCATCGCCGTCAAACAGGAGGTCAACCCTGCTTTCAAACCGCTCTGACCCATGAGGTTGCTGACGTTTTCCGCTTTCTTTCTCTTTGGCCTGATGATCGCCTGCCTCGGGGTCGCCACTTTCGTCGAGCGGGCGCACGGCAGCGACTTTGTTGCGCAACATATCTATCATTCGTGGTGGTTCGCCGCATTGTGGGGAGCGATGTTCTGCGCGGCGATGGCGGTCGTCGCGGGTCGTTCGCTGCATCGCCGCAAGCCGGTGTTTTTGCTGCACGCCTCGTTCGGGGTAATCCTGGCGGGGGCGTTGCTGACCTTCCTGACGGCTGAAAAAGGGATTGTGCATTTGCGCGAGGGCGTTCCGGCTATGGCTTTTGAGTCCGAAGAGGGCGGCACGCGGTCGTTGCCTTTCAAAATCACCCTGGACAGCTTTGAGGTCGAATATTACAAAGGCACCCGGGCCCCGGCCGACTATGTGAGCAGGGTAACGGTGGGTGAGGGCGAACGCGTGCAGTCGCACGTGATCTCGATGAACAACATCCTGCGCTGGCACGGCTACCGCTTTTACCAATCTTCGTTCGACGCCGACGGACACGGGAGCATCCTTTCGGTCAACCGCGACCCCTGGGGCATTCCGGTTACCTATGCAGGGTATGTGTTGCTGGGCGTTTCGATGATCTGGACGCTTCTCTCACGGCGCGGAGGATTCCGGCGTTTGCTCTCCGACCCGCGGTTCAAAAAGATAGGTGTGGCGGCGGCTTTGCTGTTCGTGGCGGGAACGGCGCAGGCCGCACCGGCCACCCTTGCTCGTGAGCAGGCGGAGGCGTTCGGACGGCTGCAAATGCTCTACAACGGACGGATCGCCCCGGTGCAGACCTTCGCGCGCGACTTCACGCTCAAACTTTGCGGCAAGCCCCGTTATGGCGATTTTTCGGCCGAGCAGGTGTTGGCGGGGTGGATATTTTATCCGGAGCAGTGGCAGCACGAGCCTATGGTGCGCATCAAGAGCGCTGAGGTGCGGCAACTGCTCGGCAACGGGGAGATGGCTCCCTTTACCGCCTTCTTCGATGCGCAGCGCAACTACAAACTCGCCTCACATGCAGGCCCCGGGGCGGGCAAACTGCAAAAAGCTGTCGCCGAAACGGATGAAAAGGTGCAACTGATCGCCATGTTGCAGGCCGGGGAGTATTTGCCGTTATTGCCCGTCCGGGGCGGGGACGGCCTGCGGTGGTATTCGCCCGCCGATCCCATACAGGGCGCGGCGCGGGACGATTCGCTCTTTGTCAGGGGGATATTCCCGCTTATGTACCAGGCGCTCGTGTCCGGACAGGACTCGGAGGTCGGGGAGTTGATCGGCAAAATAGCTGCGTTCCAGCAGCGGCAGGGCGGGGTGGAGTTGCTTTCGCCGGCCAAGCTCAAAGCCGAATTGTGGTACAACCGCATGGATTTCGCCACGATGCTCTACCGTCTCAACCTTACCTTCGGTTTGCTGGCGTTCTTCTATTTTTGCTGGAGCATGGCCACCGGCAGGCGCAACCGCTGGTTGCAGGCGCTTTTCCTGATCCAGTTGATCCACTCGCTGGCCTTCGTGACGGTGGCTTTGGTCCTGAGGGGTTATATTGCCGGGCACGTCCCCCTGAGCAATGGCTACGAGACGATGATGCTGATCGCCTGGTGCGTATTGTTGATAACGGTCGTTTTCCGGCGGCGGTTCTTTTTGATTACCGCTTCGGGCTTTATCCTTTCGGGTTTCGCGTTGCTGGTCTCGGCCCTGGGGACCATGAACCCGCAGATTACCTCGTTGATGCCGGTGCTGGCCTCGCCGTGGCTAAGCATCCATGTGTCGCTGATCATGGTCTCCTACGCGCTGTTCGGTTTTGTTACGCTCAACGGGCTGGCCGCCCTGGGTCTGTGGCTCTTTGCCCGGCCTGCGGCGAAGGAAAAGGCCGGCGTGCAGGTGGAGAACCTGCAACTGGTCAGCCGGTTGTTCCTGTATCCGGCCGTGTTCCTGCTTGCGGCAGGGATATTCGTCGGCGCAGTGTGGGCCAACGTGTCGTGGGGCCGCTACTGGGGCTGGGACCCCAAGGAGGTGTGGGCGCTCATCACGATGATGGTCTACGCCCTGCCTTTGCATGCGGGAAGCCTGCGTTGGTTCCGCGGCCCGCTGTTCTTTCACAGCTACAATGCGGTGGCCGTCTATGCAGTGCTGATGACCTATTTCGGAGTCAATTACCTGCTGGGGGGTATGCATAGCTATGGGGGCGGGGTCTCTGTTCCCGCCGCCGCATGGTTGGCTTTATTGCCTTTGCTCCTGGTTGTGGCGACGGGGATGAAGTCGGTATTACTGCGATTGTCTGCAAACTAACCCGGCGGTGTAATATGGCTTTCCAGGTGCCAGGACGGGACACCCCTTCAAAATCGAACTGAATTTTATCCGGTTCAGGCAGATCGGATATATAAGAGTGAAAATAGGTCAATACTTCATTCTCAATACAGAACCAAAAAATTGATCCTACTTGGAGCAGGGCCGCATGGTCTGCGCCGGGTAATAATAACTTCCACTCTCTACTTACAATTTGGGCGAGTTCACTCCTTAGTTTTTCTTTCTTAACTGAAAATATCTATGCACATATAAAAATATTCAGTTATACCTGAAAATTTTATATGAAAATCCGGGACTTGCACCTTGCCACGCATAATAAAGCAAAATAATGACATATAAGCAGTTACGGCTATACCTCCAATACTTTCCAAAAAAATTTATGTTAGCGAATTTGCACACGAACTGCCTAGAAAATCAATATTTTGATCCCCCCATGAAATTTCAACACTCTGAAAGTCAATAGACTCAAAACCTTAAGAAATTAAGGTTCAGAAGATTTCAGGCAAGAAAAAATCCCTTGCAATCATTTGATTGTCAAGGGATTTTCTTTCTGGCGGAGAGACAGGGATTCGAACCCTGGGTACCTCCAAGAGGTACAACGGTTTTCGAGACCGCCCCGATCGACCGCTCCGGCATCTCTCCTTTTGTTTCGGTAATCGAGCCGCAAATGTAGGAAAATTTTTCGGAATCCGACTACCTTTCTCTATTTTATTGCGTTTTTCAGGCAGGCGATTGCCTTCGCGTCGGACTTCCGATCGAGTCCGCATATGTTTTCGAAGGTCCAGTCGAGGCCGTTGGCTTGCAGTTTGGCGGCGAAATCAGCGTCGTCGGGGAACATTTGGCCGTTCTCGCCCACCGCACGGAATTTCAGGCCGTCGGCGAAGACTTGTGCGATCTTATCGACCGGGAGGCCCAGCTCCAGGCCGTCGATCAGCGGGCTCAGGACGCGGTCGGTGCGGTAGAGCTTGCGCTTCAAATCGCAGCCCACGCGGTAGACGGTATCGCCAAGGGCCTGGTTCCGGAAGCGGGTGAGCAGGTCGTCGATGTGGTCGGTCAGGGCCTCAGGGGTAAACTCGCCGGGGTATTTTTTCATCAGCACCTCCGCGCTCTGGAGCATCGCCTGGCGGGTGGCGGCGTAGACCTCTTTATACTCCAGCGCCTGGTACATGTAAACGGCGCACGGGTCGGCCAAATAACCGGCGTATGCGGCGGCGGCGTGGCCGAAGTTGTGGATGTAGGACTTGCGGTCGACCCACGCCTTGACGTTCTCCTTGGGGGCCAGGCCGGCCACTTCGGGGATCGGGTTCTTGAAGGCTTTCTTATCGAGGATCAGGGTGTTGTAGGCCTCGGCGTAGACCAGCAAGGGGTCGGCCTCCTGTACGGCGAGAGGCATGATGGGGACCATTTTGCCGATGCTCGTCTCGACCAGGCCCACCATCTCCCTGAGCGGGAAGCCTGCGGGCAGGTGCTCCTTTAAAAGGCTCTCGACGAAGATGTTGGCGTCGCGCATATTTTCGGCCAGGATGATGTCCAACGGCAGCAAACCATTCAACTCCACACGGCGCACCAATCCGTCGGCGATGGCGGGTGCAACGCCTACCAGGCCCTTCTGGCCCACCGATACGGCGGCCAGCGTGCAGTCGGAGAGTTCCGCGGCCACTTTTCCCCGGTCGGAGGCCAACACGCCGCGCACGTTCTGCACCTCGATTACCTCGTCGCCCTCGGGCTTTTTGATGACCACCGTGTAACTGCCGCGCTGGTTGAGCGCGTCGATCACGGGGGCGAAAATATCGACGAAGACGACTTCAAAGCCCGAGCGGGCGAACAATTGCCCGATAAAAGAGCGGCCGATCTTGCCCGCCCCAAAAAGTACCAGTTTGTTTTTCATTGATGCTATATTTTCTGCGATGCAAATATAGTGAAAGCCGAGCGCAATTTTCAAGCTTGCTTGAAAAATTTGCCGAGGCGCATCCTATATTGGCCGAAGGCAAATATAGCAATCATAATATTTGCATTGCGATCACCGCGCACGCCTCCGCGTCGGCCAAAGCGTGGTGGTGGTTCAATAGGTCGAACCCGCAATGCGCGCTCACAGTATGGAGCTTGTGGTTTGGCAAAGCGCGGCCGAACGTGCGTCGCGAGGCGCTCAGGGTGCACAGGAAGTCATAGAACGGGTAGTTCATCCCGTAGGCCTTGAAGGCGGCCATCAGGCAACCCCGGTCGAAAGGGGCGTTGTGGGCTACCAGGGGCAGATCGCCGATGGCGTAGACCGCCTGTCCCCACACCTCGGGGAAGATCAACGCCGAATCGGTGTCGCGCCGGGTCAGGCCGTGGACCTCGGTGTTGCGGCGGGAGTAAAAATTGGGCTCGGGACGGATCAGGCTGTAAAATTTATCCTTGACAAGCCCCTCGCGCACAATCACGATCCCCACGCTGCACACACTTTCCGGGTACCAGTTGGCCGTTTCAAAGTCTATCGCTGCAAAGTCACGCATATCGCGGCTAAGGTAAAAAAAATTGCGTAAATTTGTGCCTTATGCAGGATAAGCTACTCGGCGCGCTGAAAAAATATTGGGGCTACGACTCCTTCCGGCCCATGCAGCGGGAGGTAATCGAGACGGTAAGTTCCGGGCGCGACGCGTTGGCTTTGCTGCCTACCGGGGCGGGCAAATCGATCCTATACCAGCTCCCGGCCATGACCATGGAGGGGCTTTGCATCGTGATCACGCCCCTGATCGCGTTGATGAAGGACCAGGTGGACAGGCTGCGCAAGATGCACATTCCCGCCGTGGCGATCCACTCGGGGCTGACCATGCGGCAGATCGACCTGGCCCTGGACAACTGCACCTACGGGGATATCAAATTCCTCTACATCGCCCCCGAGCGGATCAACAGCGAGGAGTTTCGGGTGCGTGCCGCCCGGATGCGGGTCTGTTTGATCGCGGTGGACGAGGCGCACTGTATCTCGCAGTGGGGCTACGATTTTAGGCCCTCCTACCTGCGGATCGCCATGCTCAGGCGCGTGCAGCCCGACGTCCCCGTGCTGGCTTTGACCGCCTCGGCGACCCCGAAGGTGGAGAAGGACATCCTTGAAAAATTGGAGATGCGCGAGGCGGCGGTCTTCAGGGCCGGGGTGAGGCGCGACAACCTCTCGTTCAGCGTGAGGCTGACCGAGGACAAGCCGGGGCAGCTCCTGCGGGTGGTCAACAACGTGCCGGGCTGCGGGATCGTCTACGTGCGCACCCGGGCGGGCGTGATGGACGTGGCCAAATTCCTGATCGATAACGGGGTCGACGCCGAGAGCTACCACGCGGGGATGCCCCACGTGGAGCGTGCCATGAAGCAGGAGGCCTGGATGAAGGGCCAGAAGCGGATCATGGTCTCGACCAACGCCTTCGGCATGGGGATCGACCGGGCCGACGTGCGCACGGTCGTCCATTACGATATGAGCGGATCACTGGAGGAGTACTACCAGGAGGCGGGACGAGCGGGACGCGACGGGCGGCGGTCGTTTGCCGTGCTGCTGTGCGCCGGACAGGACGAGGGACTGGCACTTACCCGTTTCGAATCGGAGTACCCGCCGTTGGAAAAAATCCGGGAGTGCTACCAGGCGCTGATGGACTATTTGCAGGTGGGGATCGGGGACGGCAAGTACGCCTCTTTCGACTTCAACCTGAACGATTTCGCGGCCAAAAGCCATATGTACACGGGAACGGCCATGAACTGCATCAAGATCCTGCAGCTCAACGGCTACATGCACCTCTCGGACGAGACCGACCACCCCGCGCGCATCATGTTTACCATCGGGCGCGACGACCTCTACAAGGTGCGGGTCGAAAGAACCGACTTGGACCACTTTATCCGCACATTATTAAGAATGTACGGCGGTCTGTTTACCGACTTCACGCCGGTCGACGAGCAGTCGATCGCCTCGGTCTCGGGCTACCTGCCGGGGCGGGTCAAGGAGCTTTTCAAGGCGCTGTGGCAGATGCGCATCATCAAATACATCCCCGGGAGCACCACCCCGCTGCTCTTCCTGGGCGAGGCGAGGCTGCCGACGCGCGACGTCTACATCGACCCTGTTACCTACCAGGGACGCAAGCAGGCGGCCAAGGACCGGATCGAGGCGATGGTGGGGTACGCGGGCAACATGACCGAGTGCCGGAGCGTGGTTTTGCAACGATATTTCGGGCAGGACGACCTGGTTGAGTGCGGAATTTGCGATATTTGCCTCGAAAAGAAGCGGTCGGGCGAAAATTCGGGGCTGGAAGGGCGGATCACGGCGCTGCTGCAAAAAGGGCCTTTGTCGCCCGCACAGCTCGCGGCGCGGTTCCGCAGGCCGCAGCAGGAGGTGGCCGACGCCATACAGGAACTTTTGGAGCGCGGGGATATAGTACAGGAAAACAACAAATTGAGGCTTAAATGAACTTTGCACCGAACATTACCGACGAAGAGTTGGCCGGGTTGCCCTCCGGGGGATTCGAGGGCCAGTGCGTTATCGTGGACACACCCGAGCAGATCAACGAGGCTTGCAACTACCTTTTGCAGTATCCGGTAATCGGCTTTGACACCGAAACGCGGCCGTCGTTCTCCAAGGGGGTAAGTTACAGCGTCTCGCTGCTCCAACTGAGCGGTCCTGACCGGTGCTACCTGTTCAGACTCAACAAGGTGCGCCTCGACAAGGCGATCATCAAAGTCCTCGAATCGCCCAAGGTCGTCAAGGTCGGGGCGGCCATCCACGACGATATCAAGACGCTGCGCAAGCTGCGGCGGTTCAGGCCCGAGGGGTTCATCGACCTGCAAACCATCGTAGGCAACTTCGGCATCGAGGCCAAGAGCGTGCGCAAGATGACGGCCATCGCCCTGGGCATACGCATCTCCAAGGCCCAGAGGCTGAGCAACTGGGAGGCGGCCACGCTTACCCCCGCGCAGCAACTCTACGCCGCCACCGACGCGTGGGCCTGCCGCGAAATTTACCTGAAATTACACGAAAAGTAAAGTCGTCCGGAGCGGGGTCTTCCAGAGCGGAGCTGTGCATATCTCGGAGCAGATTTTGACGATCGTTAGGTTTTCCAAACGCAGCGTACTTGAAGTACGTGAGGCTTGGAAAGGCTGAGGATCGTTAAAATATGCCCGTGAGATGCGCAGCCACCTACCCGATTGCACTACCGAGAATAAATATGGCCGGGCGCTTGTGCAGCTCCGGCAGGATCGTTTTGCGCCACTCCTTGACGGAGCGGGTGACGATGTACTCGGTGGGCTGGGTCAGATCGGCCGCCACGGTAATCATCGTCTCCGGGGCGCAGGTGGCGAGCATATCGGCCAGCAGTTTGTCGTTGCGGTAGGGGGCCTCGATAAAGAGCTGGGACTGGTGCTCGGACAGGGCGCGGCGCTCGAACCGGGCGATCGCCTTGCTCCGCTCGGGCGGCTTGACGGGCAGATAGCCGTTGAAGGCGAACGACTGGCCGTTCAACCCAGAGGCCATCAGCGCCAGGAAGATCGACGAGGGGCCGGCCAAAGGCTTGACACTAATGCCGTTGCGATGGCAGAGGGCCACCACGGCGGCTCCCGGGTCGGCGATGCCGGGCAGTCCGGCTTCCGACATCAGGCCCATATCGTGGCCCTCTAAAAGGGGTTTTACCAGGCCCGCGATGTCCCCGGGCGAGGTATGTTCATTCAGTTCGGCGAAGGTCATCTCGTCGATGGGCCTGCCTGTCCCCAGCGCGCTCAAAAAACGCCGCGCCGTGCGCACGTCCTCGACGATAAAGCGGCTCAAAGCCCGCACGGTATCCGCATTCGAAGCCGTGGCCGGGTCGATCTCGGGCCCCAGCGGCGTGGGGATCAGATATAGCGTTCCGCTCATGGTTACTCTTTGAGATAGACGCGTTTGACCCTATCGTCGATCCGGGTCATTACCTCGTAGGGGATCGTTCCCAGCTGGCGGGCGACCGCCGAGACCGAGTAGTCCCCGTCGCCGCCGTAGATCGTGACCCGGTCGCCCTCGGCGGCCTCGATATCGGTCACGTCGATCATGCAGGTATCCATGCACACGCGGCCCACGGTCGGAGCGGGTTTCCCGTTGACCTCCATCGCCCAGTGGCCCTCGCCCAGGTGGCGGTCCAAACCGTCGGCATACCCGATCGGGACGACGGCCAGGCGGGTGTCGGCCTGCAGGACCGTGTCGCGGCCGTAGCCCACGCTCTCGCCCGCCGCCAGGCGCTTGACCTGCACGATGCGGCTCATCAGCCTGCCCACGGGGCGCAGCTCGGGCGAGCCCACGCCGTAGAGGCCGATCCCGAGGCGGCACATGTCGTAGGCGGCCTCGGGGAAGCGTTCGATGCCCGCGCTGTTGGCGATGTGGCGCAGAACGGGGTACTTCAAGGCGGCCATCACAGTCACGCTCATCGACTCGAAGTTTGAGATCTGGATGCGGGTAAAATCGTCGTGGCGGGGTTCGTCGGCGGCGGCCAGGTGGGAGAACAACGAGCGCACCCTCAGCAGTTTGGAGTTCTGCTCCAAAAGATCGGTCAAACGGTAGATCTGCTTGTCGTCGAAGCCCAGGCGGTGCATGCCCGTGTCGAGCTTGATGTGGATGGGGTATCCGGTCTCGGAGTAGCGGCGCAGCAGGGCGCAGAAATCCTCCAGCGAGGCGTAGTTGTAGATCTCGGGCTCGAGCCTGTGGGCCACCATCAGATCGAAACTGCCCGCATCGGCGTTGAGTACCACGATGGGCATGGTAATCCCCCGGCGGCGCAGCAGCACGCCCTCGTCGGCGAAGGCGACGGCCAGGTAGCTGACCCCCTCGTGCTGGAGCATCTGGGCCACCTCGAAGGTGCCGTGGCCGTAGCTCGACGCCTTGACCATGGCCATGATCCGGGTCCCGTGGGCCAGTTTGGCCCTGTGCCAGTTCAGGTTGTGGACCATGGCGTCCAGGTCGACCTCCAATGTGGTTGTATGCGTACGCAGGGCGAAGGCGTGGTCGAGGCGCTCGAAGCCCGCCGCGCGGTTGCCCTTCAGAAGGATGGCCTGGCCCTCGATGGAGAGGTAATCCACGTCCGCCATGTAGCTTTCGGTGGTGGGGAAGAACCTGGCCGGAATGTCGAACAGGTGGCTGTAACGGGAGATCTCGCCCCCCACGCCCACGACCGAGGCCACGCCGGAGTCCCTCAACATACGGGCCACGCGGCCGTAGAGGTCGGCCCCCGTCATCCCGCTCTGCAAGATATCGGAGAGGACGACCATCCGGGGACGGCCTCCGCACACGTTGGCCAGATAGTCCAACGCGATGCCCAGCGAGTTGATGTCCGAGTTGTAGGAGTCGTTGACGATCAACGAGCCCGACAAGCCCTCCTTGACCTCCAAACGCATGGCTACCGAAGAGAGCCTGTGCAGCAGGTCGTCGTTCTGGCCTATGGGCGGCATATGTTCGGGGGCGAGCAAACGGCAAAGGGTGATGGCCATGGCGGCGTTCTCGCGCGAGGCCCGGTCGGAGAATCCGTGGTGGTCGGGCTCGTTGACCCGCGCGTCGATCAGTTTGCGCGGGGGCTCCATGCGCCTCAAACGGTCGCCGATCTCGGGGTAGGCCGAGTTGTACAACACGGTGGGCGTGCCCTCGAAAAGCTTTAGCTTCTCGTCGAGCTTTTCTTCAATGGAGCTGAAACCGTCCTGGTGCGCCTCGCCCAGCGTGGTAATGATGCCTATATCGGGGCGGATGACGCGCTGGAGCTTCTCCATTTCGCCCGCCGTGGAGATACCCGCCTCGATCAGGGCGATGTCCTCTTTGAGGTCCATCATCAGGATCGAGAGCGGGACCCCGATCTGGGAGTTGTAGCTCCTCGGCGAGCGGAACAGCTTTACCTCGGGGGGCATCATCTGGGCGATCCACTCCTTGACCACCGTCTTGCCGTTGGAGCCCGTGATGCCCACCACCTTGCCCGCAAAGCCCGACCGGTAGTCCGAGGCCAGGGCCTGGAGCGCGTCCACGGCGTTGTCGACCTTCACGAACGAGGCGTAAGGGAAGACCCCCTCCACCCAGCGCTCGACCATAAACGAACGCCAGCCCTGCTCGTACAACTGTTTGATGAACTGGTGTCCGTCGTGGTTGCGCCCGGCGATGGCTACGAACAGGCTGTCGCCGCCCACGGCCGAGTTGCGGCTGTCGGTCGATATGCCCTCCACGGTGCGGTCGCCGCCCCTCAGGGTACCGTTGCAAATCTCGGCTATTCGGCTCAGGTTGTATTTCATGATGGGTGGGTGTTGTTAGGTTATGCGGTAAGATCGGTCTTCGGCAGCCCCGAAGGTAATGCTTTTTTTGGTAGGATGTATACCCGGCTTCCCTTCGCGAGATCCTTTTAGTTTTCGATCACCCCACCCCAACCCGCCCCTAACCGTAGGGGCGGGAGAAGTCTATGGTGCTGCCGCTCCCACTCTGCCAGGGCTGGGTAATATTATTTTTTGGCGTTCATTGCCTTTGACATCCCTTCCCGCCTATGTCCTTAGCGTCACTACCGTAATACCCGACCCGCCCCGGTCGGCGTGCTCGTCGGCGGCGGAGAGGACCTGGGGGACGGTTTTGAGGTACCTGCGGACCTCCTCCTTGAGCGCGCCCGTGCCCTTGCCGTGCAAAATGCGCACCTCCCCCACCCCGAGCATGATGGCGTTGTCGATAAACTCCTCGACCTCCGTTAAGGCCTCTGCCGCACGGCTGCCCCTTAGGTCGATGTTGTCCTTGAAATTCAGTTTGCGTCCGGTAATCCCGGCGTCTATCTTGCTTACCGGGGCTTTCCGGTGCTTCTTGTACTCCGATTCGCTGACCACCTCGATCCTCGACCGCTCGACCGTGGTAATGATCTGGCCGAACGCCACCCTGTACTTGCCGCCCTTGACCGTGCCTACTACCTCGCCGGGCATGGACTGGCCTTCGATGCGGACCTTGGAGCCTATTTCGGGCTCGCGCGGTTTTTCGGGCTCGGGGGCTGCATCGGCGGCAGTCTCGGCCTGGGCCTTGCGCTCGTTGCGGCGCTGGCGGCGGGCCTCGATGCGCTCGATCTGCTCGCGGATCTGCTCGTCCTTTTCCAGATCCTCAGCCACGCTCTCTTTGGCCTGGTCCAGGCCCTTGCGGATCAAACGGACGGACTCCTTTTCGGCCTGCGATTCGCGGATCTCGCGCACGGCCCCCTCGATCGCCTTGTTGGCGTCGGTAAGTAGCTTTTGGGCCTGCTCGCGGGCGTCCTTCAACAGGTGGGCCCTCTGCTCCTTGACCTTCTCCAACTCTCCGGCCAGTTTGGCCTCCAACTCCTCCACCCGCTTGTCGGCCAAACGGATGCGGTCGCGCTTCTGTTCCCAGTAGCGGCGGTCGCGGGCGATCTCGCGGAGCTGCTTTTCGAGGTTCATGACCTCGCTGCCCGCCTTCTCGCCCGCTATGCGGATGATCTGTTCGGGCAGGCCGATCCTTCGGGCGATCTCCACCGCGAAGGAGCTCCCGGGCGTCCCGGTCTCGAGTTTGAACAGGGGTTTTATGTTGGCCACATCGAAGGTCATGGCCCCGTTGACCACCCCGGAGGCCGAGGTGGCGAAGAATTTCAGGTTGGAGTAGTGGGTGGTTACCACGGCGTAGCACTTGCGTTCGGCCATCTTCTCGAGGATCGCCTCGGCGATGGCCCCGCCGATCACAGGCTCGGTCCCGGAGCCGAACTCGTCGATCAGCACCAGCGAGCGGGCTGTGGAGCGCGAAAGCATCTCCTTCATCGAGAGCAGGTGGGACGAGTAGGTGCTCAAATCGTTGTCGATCGACTGGTCGTCGCCGATGTCCACGAAGATCCCGTCGAACAGCACCAGTTCGCTGTTCTCGAGCGCGGGGACGGGAAAGCCGCACTGGAACATGTATTGCAACAGGCCCACGGTCTTCAGGCAGACCGACTTGCCGCCCGCGTTGGGGCCCGAGATGACCAGTATCCTGCTCTTGGGATCGAGGGCCAGGTCCAGCGGGACGATGGGCTTGCCCTCGCGCTTGAGGGCCTGCACCAGGAGCGGATGCCTCGCCTGGCGCAACTCCAAACGGCGCTCGTCGCGGCTCAGCAGCGGGACCACGGCTCCGTTGGCCACACCCCACTTGCCTTTGACGTAGACCAGTTCAATTTCAAGCAGGTTCTTCTCCAGATCGTGGAGCTCGTCCAACCGGGGGCGCAAAGCGTCGGTAAAGGCGGTCAGTATGCGCACAATCTCCCGGCGGCGGGCGTACTCCAGCTCACGCAGGTCGTTGTTCAGCTCGACCACCTCTTCGGGCTCGATGTAGAACGTGCGCCCGGAGGAGGATTCGTCGTGCACAAAGCCCCTGACCTTGCGTTTGTTGGCGGCCGGGACGGGGATTACCGCCCTCCCCTCGCGGAAGGTTACCTCGCTCTCGGCCTCGATAAAGCCCTCGCCCTTGGCTTTGGAGAGGATCTGGCGCAGGCGCTTGGCCACCTGGTTCTCGCAGTCGCGCAACGACGACGAAATGCGGGAGAGCTCCTCCGAGGCGTTGGGTTTGATCTCGCCGAAACGGTCCACGATCCGGTCGATCCCCGCCACGATATCGGAAAACCCGACCACCCTGGCCGACAGCGCACCCAATAGGGGATAACGCGTGCGGCGGGCCTCATCGAAATAAGCTGTTACCATCACGGCACAGCCCAACGCCGAGCGCAGCCGGAGCAGTTCGCCCGGGTCGAGGAAAGCGCCCACAACCCCGATCTTGGACAGCAGATCGTCCATGTCCGAAAAGCCCTCGGCCGGGAAGCCCCCCTCGAAGCCGAGGATCGCGAGCATCTCCGCGCACAGGCCCAAACGGTCGCCCAGAACGGCGGCGTCGGAGGTAAAGCCCTCGGCCATAACGCGCTCCGCGCAGAGCCTTGTCGCGCAAAGCTCCGCGACCTGGCTGCGGATGCGGTCCATCCCCAGTTTGATCTCGACGGAAGCCATTAGTAATTTTCGTAAAGGTTATCGTAGAAGGAACTCCTCTTATCCCATTTCAGGTCGCGCAACAAAGCCGACTTGACCCCGATGTTGAAGCTCCAACTCTTGCGGTAGCCCACAGGAACCCAGTTGAAGGTCATCTGCCAGCAGTGCAGATCGCGCGTCATGGAGATCACGCCCGGGGTTATCTTTTTGGCCACGAAGTCGTAACCGCCCTGGAAGGTCAGACCCCACTTGGGCGTCAGGTTCACGTTGCCGTTGAAGTTCAGCGACTGGTTGACGGTGGCCGTATTCAACGGCTTGGAGTAGTTGATCGAGTAGTTGAACGAGAAGTTCCACCCCAACTTGAAGTCGTAATACTGCTGCGTGAGCAGCATCCGCCTTATGGTGGGGTCGAGCTTCATGAATTCCGGGTCGGAATAGAGGTTGGTAAATTGCGAGGCGTCCACCCCGCTGTTTATATCGTTGATCGCGGGGCGGTCGGACGATTTGAACGAGTAGCCCCACGACCACCCCGTGGAGATGATCCGTCCGAGCTTGCCCTTCTGGAGCATGAGCTTGTTGATCCTGCCCGTCCCCTTTTCGTTGACCTGGTAGAGGTCCATCGTCGCGGAGAGGTTGATCGCAAAGCCTTTTATGATGCTCGAACGGAGCGAAAGCGAAATATTCGAAAAATTCATCGAGTCGGCCAGGAAGTTGTACGACCCGTTCGCGCTCAGGTTGTCCAGCACGGAGATCTTTTTGTAGCCCGCCGTGTCGGCACGGCTCCTTACCTTCATTTCCAGCGTATTGGTCAGCCCGAAATTCAAGCCCATGACCTTCCCGGAGCCGGGTGCGCCGTACATGTTGTTCGCCCAGGGGGAGTACATTCTATATGTACCCGTCGAGTCGCTCTGCACGGGCTTGTAGTAGCCGTACCTGGGGTCGCTGAAGTCGGGGGTATACGAGAAGCCCACGTTGGGGGTCAACACGTGTCGGACGGCCTTGACGACGGGGTCCTTGCCGGTAAACTCGAACATCCCGTAGATCTTGGTCGAGGCCGACACCGAGAGGCTGTAATTGCTCAAATGATAGAAGCCGTAGGTCGTGTCGGCGACCTCGGCCTTGCGGGTCACAGGGTCGTACTCCTGGGTTTGCTTCGAGAAGTAGGTGCGGCCCTGGTAGTTGAAGCTGGGGCTGACGTTCAGGTATTTGAAGATGGTCAGCGAGGTCGATATGGGGATGTTGTGGTTGATCCCGTTCCTCATATCCAGGAGCATCTGTTTGGTAAACAGCAGGCTGTCGGGCACGGTAACCGTGTTGGCCATCGTTCCGGAGTAGGAGGCAGAGATCTTCTCGTACCAACGCTGCTTGCCGACCATCTCGCGCCACCTAAAGGGGTAGATTTTCGAGACGTTGAACGCCACGTTGGGGAAGGACAGCGACACGGTCTTGTTGGCCGAGTTCTGGCTGTGCTGCATGCTGGTCGAGAAGGAGAAGGGCTTGCCGGGCCAGTTCTTCGAGTAGGAGATCGAGGAGCTGGTCTGGGTGTTGAGGTAGTCCTTCATGTTGTTCGAACCGTTCTTCGAATAGCCGCTCGACGAGAAGTTCACGCTCGCCGCGAAGGTGGAGTTGGGCTTGAACTTGGGGTCCTGGGTGTGGGTCCACTGGACGCTGTAGTTGGCCTGGTTGACGTAGTCGGCCTGGCCCTTGTCGCCCATGATATCCTTGGTGTAGCGCACGTTCAGGTTGCCGCTGTACCGGTAGCGCTTGATGTAGCGCGAGGCCACCGAGGCCTCCCAGGAGCCCAGCGAGTAGATGCCCCCGAGGGCTGTCATGTCGATGTAGTCGTTGAAGGCGAAGTAGTAGCCCCCGTTGCGCAGGAAGAAGCCCTTGGCCGCCTCCTCGCCGTAGGTGGGCACGATAAAGCCCGAGTTCTTGTCCTTCATCATGGGAAAGAAGCCGAAGGGCAGACCGAGGAAGTAGATCGGCACGTCCTCCATGACCAGGTAGGTGGGGCCCACGATCACTTTTTTGCCGGGTATGGTCTTGGCCTTGGTCATCGAGAGGTAGAAGTGGGGGTGGTCCAGGTGGTCGCAGGTGGTGTAGACCCCGTCGGCGATGTTGATTACCTTGTCGGGCATCATCTTGACCACCTTGCCCTTGAGGTAACCCTCTCCGTCCTTGGTCTCGAGGCCCTTGATCTTGGCCTTTTTCGTATCGATGTTGTAGATGATCGTGTCCATGGTGTAGGGCGTACCCTTGTCGGTAAAGATGGGGCGCGTCTTGTTGATCGAGTCCCGGGAGACGGTGTCGCTCTTGCCGTGGGCGTAGATCTCCTTGGAGGTCATGTCGATGCGCATGAAGTCGGCCTTCAGGTTCATCGTCGTGTAGGTCACGTCTCCGTCCTGGTAGATGTAGACCAGCTTGTTGCGCATGTCGTAGACCAGCGAGTCACGGTTCTTGCCGCTGATGGGCTCCTCCAGGAATTGCTTCTTCTTTTTGGGGAGCACCGAGTCGCGGCGGATGGAATCGGGGTGGAGCGTATCCCAGGGCAGGCTGTCCACCCGCAGGGAGTCGGGGCCGAGGGAGTCCGAGCGCAGGGAGTCCAGCAACACGATCCCGGGCGCGACCGAATCGACCACCAGGGCCCGGCCGACCAAAAGGGAGTCGGGAATATCCTCCGCGGGAGCCTCGCCCTGAGGCTGGTCCTGATACTCCACCGAGCGGCCCACTGAAGCGACAGCCACAACCTGCCACAACAGGGCGGCGAGCAGGGTTATGAAGAGATATTTTTTAACTTTTCTTGCCAAGTGTCAGAAAAATACCGTACCTTTGCCGACAAAGTCGGCAAAAAACGAAAAAACGGCCTATGGTAGCCTTCTAAAGCCATTTTTTCCGCCAACAAATGTATGAAAAAAGAGTGGATAAACGCAATCTTCCGGAGTAATTTCAGGATTTTGGCACTTTTGACTGCGGCCCTGACCGTCGGGCTGCAACTTACCGCCGCCCCGCAGGGCGGGGTCAACACGGTGGTAATCGACGCGGGCCACGGGGGCCACGATCCGGGCACGGTATCCAAACTATACAAGGAGAAGGACATTACCCTGAAGGTCGCCCTCAAGCTCGGGGCGCTGATCAACCACTACTACCCCGGCGTGAAGGTGGTCTACACGCGCTCCACCGACGTATTCATCCCCCTGGACCAGCGGGGCAGGATCGCCAACAACGCCAAGGCCGACCTGTTCATCTCGATCCACGTGAACGCCAACAAAAGCGCCTCCCCGTCGGGCTTCGAGACCTACGTGATGGGGGTGGGCAAAAGCTCCAACAACCTCGAGGTGGCCATGCGGGAGAACGACGTGATTACCTACGAGCAGGACTACTCGACCAAGTACAGCGGCTACGAACCCGGCTCGGCCGAATCGTTCATCATCTTTTCGCTCATGCAATACTCCTACCTCGAGCAGAGCCTCCTGTTCGCCGACATGGTCCAGAAGGAGTATGCGGGGCGCGTGAGGATCCCCAACCGGGGCGTCAAGCAGGCGGGATTCCTGGTTTTGTGGCACACGGCCATGCCGAGCATTTTGACCGAGCTGGGCTTTTTGTCCAACCCGGGCGACGAGAAGATCCTCGCCTCCGCGGTCGGGCAGGAGAACTACGCCAAGGCGATCTTCAACGCCTTCAGCGTCTTCAAGACCAAAACCGACGGGAAAGGCGCCGTGATCGTGGCCACGGAGAGCGAATCCTCGGTGGCGTTTACCCGTGGCGAGAGCGCGCAGGACGCCGATACATCCGCGCCTGCCACCGCCGCGCAAACCGCAACGCAAACCGCCGCCGCTCCGGCTGCGGAGCGTCCCGCACAGGCCCAAACCCAGGTGCAGGCCGGACAGACAGCCCGTCCCGAGATCCCCGCCTCGACGGCCGGGATACCCTCCTCCACCGTTTCTACCGGCGCAAGCCAACAGGGCATAACCTTTGCAGTGCAGATCAAACTGTCCAACAAGAAACTCCACCCCGACAGCCCGGTGTTCGGGCCGTGGGCGGGGAAGGTCAGCGAAAAACTTATCGGAAACCTATACAAATATTACATCAACGAGAGCGCGTCCTATAACAACGCGCTCGAGAGCCAGAAAGAGGCCCGGAAAACCTTCCCGGACGCCTTTGTGGTCGCCTTCCAGGATGGAAAGCCCACCAACCTGGCCGAAGCGATCAAAAAAAGCAAACTATGAAGCGTGAAGTGAAGATAGGGCTGTTCGCCCTTTTGACCCTGCTGGTATTCTACTGGGGGTTCAACTTTTTAAAGGGGCGCGACCTTTTCAACAAGAACAATACCTACTACACCACCTACGAGCAGGTCAACGGGTTGCAGGTCAACTCGCCGATTACCATCAAGGGCTTCAAGGTGGGGACCATCCGGGCGATGAAGTACAACCCCTCCAAGTCGGAGAGGATCGTCCTGGAACTGGACGTTAAGAGCAAGTACGTCATCCCATCCAACTCCAACGCAAGGATTTACAGCGACGGATTGATGGGCGGCAAAGCCATGGAGATCGAGTTGGGCGACTCGCCCGTCGCCCTGCAGAACGAAGACACCCTCCACTCGGTCTGGGACAAGGACATCTTGGAGGCCGCCGGATCGGAGCTCGAGTACATCAAGGCCAAGGCCAACCAGTTGATCAACGAGGTAATGACCACCCTGGGCCAGGTCAACGCCATCCTCAGGGACAACAGCGCGAACCTGGCTACCACGATGTCCAACATCGCCGCCATCAGCGGCGATCTGGAGGGTGTGGTGCGTTCGGAGGCCGCCGATCTGAGGTCGATCATCTCCAACCTCAACGCCCTGTCCGCCGCGCTGAAGAACAACGCGGGGAACATGGACCGGATCTTTACCAACGTGGGCTCGCTGACCGACTCGCTGGCCGCCCTGAAGATCCCCTCCGCGATGGAGGGGCTGACCGCCAACCTCGACCAGCTGAACACCTCGCTCGAAAGGCTCAACCAGGGCAAGGGGACGGCAGGCAAGGTCCTCAACGACGAGGAGCTGTACGACGAGCTGACCGCGGCCGCCTCCAACCTCTCGCTGCTGCTCGAAGATCTGAAAGCCAACCCGAAACGATACGTCCATTTCTCGCTGTTCGGCGGCGGAAAGGACAAAGCAAAAAAGGTAACGGAATGAAAAAACTCTACCTTGCGATCATGTTGTGCACCACACTGGCCGGTTGCGGCGTAAAGAGCGACAACCCGCTTCTGACCGACTACAACACGCCGTACAACGCCCCGCCGTTCGACAGGATAAAGAACGAGCACTTCAAGCCTGCGATCCAGGCCGCAATCGCCGAGAAACGGTACGAGATCGATTTGATCGCCAACTCGCCCGAGGGACCCACCTACACCAACACCATCGTGGCCAAAGAGCGGGCCGGACAGTTGTTGAAGGAGGTCTACACGATCTTCTACAACCTCAGCCAGTCGGAATCCACCCCCGAAAGGCAGGCGTTGGAAGAGGAGATCGAACCCTGGATGACCGAGCTGGAGAACGACATTTTGATGAACGAAAAGCTCTTCGCGCGGGTCAAACAGGTCTGGGATATGCGGGAAAACCTGATCCTCGACCCCGAGCAGAAGATGCTCCTGGAGAAGACCTACCGCCAGTTCGTGCTCAACGGCGCGGGGCTGAACACGACCGACCAGAATACCTTTCGGGCCATTACCAAGGAGATCGCCCTGCTGAAGATCGCCTTCCGGCGCAACGTTCTGGAGGCCACCAACTCCTACGCGCTCAATTTGACCGATGAGTCCAAAGTGGCGGGCCTACCCGCAAGCGTGCGCGAGACCCTGGCGGCCGAGGCGGCCGAGCGGGACCAACAGGGGTGGACCATTACCCTGCAAACACCGACCTACCTCCCGGCAATGGCCTACGCCTCGGACCGCGACGTGAGGCGGACGCTCTGGATGAAGTACCACTCGCGCTGCTTCGAGGGCGGGGATACCGACAACACGGAGACCATGCGCCGGATCGCCAACCTGCGCCTCCAGATGGCCAAACTGCTCGGCTACGAGAACTATTCGCAACTGGCCACCAGCGAGATGATGGCGGGCACGCCCGAGAGGGTCGAAGCGTTCCTCAACGGTTTGCTCGACAAAGGCAAAGCCTTTGCCCAGAGGGATTTCAACGAGGTAAGGGACCTTGCCGCCGGCATGGACCCCACGCTGAAAAGCGACCTCCGCCCCTGGGACTTCTCCTATTACAGCGAGATCAACAAAAGCAGAAAATACGCCCTCGACCCCGAGGAGGTCCGGCCCTACTTCTCCCTGGAAAACGTACAGGAGGGGCTGAACATCCTGGCGGGCAAGCTTTTCGGGCTGACCTTCACACAGAACACGACCCTTCCGGTCTACCACCCCGACGTGCTGGTCAGCGAGGTGCGCGACCAGGGCGGTATGTTCCTGGGGCTGATCTACATGGATCTCTTCCCCCGCGCGGGCAAGCGGCCCGGGGCGTGGATGAGCGTATTCCGTGACCAGTACACCGACAACGCGGGCAACGACATACGCCCCATCGTCACGCTGAACTGCAACCTGACCAAGCCCACCCCGACCTCCCCGTCGCTGATCACGTTTCAGGAGTTCTCCACTTTGCTGCATGAATTCGGCCACGCCCTGCACGGCGTGATGGCCACGGGGCGCTACGCCTCGCTGTCGGGGACCAACTCCGACATGGACTTCGTGGAGCTGCCCTCCCAGTTGATCGAGCGCTGGGCGACCGAGAAGGAGTTTTTGCGCCTCTTCGCCAAGCATTACCAGACGGGCGAGTCCATCCCGGACCGGCTGGTCGACGCCATCGTCAAGGCGGGCGACTACCAGGCCGCCTACCTGCACGTGCGCCAACTGGGCTTCGGGATGCTCGATATGGCGTGGTACACCGCCACCCAACCGGTCACAGAGCCCGTCGCCGAGTTGGAAGGCAAGGCCCTCCGCCCGACGCAGTTCTTCGAGCCCGTGCCCGGGACGAGCGTTTCGTCGAGTTTCCACCACATTTTCTCAGGCGGTTACGCCTCGTCGTACTTCTCCTACAAATGGTCGGAAGTGATGGCGGCGGACGTATTCAGGCGCTTCCAGAAGGAGGGCATCTTCAACCGCGAGCTGGGCGATTCGCTGCGCCACGCCATCCTCGAGCCGGGCGGAAGCCGTCCCCCGATGGAGCTCTACAAGGAGTTCATGGGGCGCGAACCCGACCCGGGCGCACTGACAGCAACGTTTTCCACCATTTAAACCATACAAACCGCACCATCTTTTCAGGAGATGAAAACCAGCAAAGATTTTCGGGGTAAAAGCCAGAGCGGCCACTCCGACGACCTTGTCAAACGGGCTATGAAGCTCGACCCCATCAAAAAAAGCGGTAAAGAGCGCTACGCTATCTATGGCGCCATCGAGGACGACGACCCGGGCGATGAGGAGATGCCCCGCAAACGGGAGTCCGTATTCGATTATCTCGATGACGACGAGGAGGAGAAATAACCCACCCGGAATATGGAAAAACTGATCATGGCCGCAGGCTGCGCCCTGCGGATGGACGATATTGACCTCTCCGAAGCGGGGAACGCCCAGGCCGGCGGAGAGTCCACCCCAAAAGACAAACCGGCCATCCTGCTGCTGCACGGCTTTTTGGAGACCCTCGAGGCGTGGGATGAACTGGCCACGTTGCTGGCGCCCCGCTTTAGGGTGGTGCGGATCGATTTGCCCGGCCACGGGATCTCGCAAACTTTGGGCGAGGTGCACACCATGGAGTTTTGCGCACAGGCGGCTGCGGCGGCCATGGAGCAACCGGGTATCGGCCGCTACCTGGTCGCGGGCCACTCGATGGGGGGATATGTTGCGTTGGAGATGCTGCGGCAATTCCCCGACCGCCTGAGCGGATTGGTGTTGGTCAACTCGACGCCCGACCCCGATACGGACGAGAAAAAAAAGGAGCGCCAAAGACAGATCGGCATCATCAAAGCCGGAAAGAAGGACTTGCTGGCCATCGAGGCGATCCGGGGCCGGTTCGCGGAAGGCAACCGCAAGCGGTTGGCCGACCGGGTCGAAGAGTTCGAAACAATGGCCGAGGTGTGCGAAGAGGCTGGGTGCATCGCCCTGCTCAACGGCATGGCGCAACGTGCCGACTCGAACCCGGTGCTGGAAAAAACCGACGTACAAGTGATGCTCGCGGCCGGGAAAGAGGATACCCTGATGCCAGCCGAAAACCTGGAGCGTTTGCGCGGCCTGCATCCCCGCATGCAGGTCCACGTGCTGGAGAACTGCGCCCACATGGCCCAGGCCGAGCAACCGCAACGGCTGGCGGAGTTGATCCTGAATTTTCTTCCCTAAACCAGCATCCCGGTTATGGCAATGATATATCCCGAATCATTACGTCCTGATTCTACTGAAACACTCAAAATAGAGGAATCGGAACATTATATTCCAAAATGCAATATCTTGTTCGAGAGATGGAGGGGAGCGTCTATCCAAAATACTTTCGGAGGAAAAACAGTTCTAAATGTAAATAGCGAACCCTCATTTGCCGAGATAGCAATCGCCGAAATATTTATTAATGCAGGCTGGGATGCCCGATGGGTTGAAACCTATGGACGGGGAAATCTAAATCCGTTCTTTCTAAGAAAGTGGAAAGATGACAAATACAAGAATCAGGTAAACTTTCCTATCGAAGAAAAATGGGTATCCGAGTTACTCAAGGAAATAGCATATAATAATGAAGGTTCTTTTTCAGGCTGTTGGGATGTAGTTGCCTGGAAAGAAGAACAAATCATTTTCGCAGAATCCAAGAGATTGAAGCAAGATTCTATTCGCCAGACTCAATTCAATTGGTTACAGGCAGGACTGAAAAGCGGGCTAAATGAACTAAACTTTTTAGTCGTCCAGTGGAGTCTTGGATGACCTCTGAGTAACTGTTTACGAGAAGGGGCCCATAGGGCCCCTTTCCAGTAACCTATATTACCGTTTATTACCGCTTTTCATCCGCGCGGCGAGCGTATTCTTCATCAGCGAGATGATCGTCATCGGGCCTACGCCGCCGGGGACGGGGGTAATAAAGCTGCATTTGGGGGCCACCTCGTCGAATTTGACGTCGCCCAGCAGTTTCCAGCCGCTCTTGGTCTTGTCGCTCGGGACACGTGTGATGCCCACGTCGATCACCACGGCGCCGGGCTTGACCATGTCCGCGGTAACGAATTGGGCCTGGCCCAGGGCGGCGATGATAATGTCGGCCTGGGCGACCGTACCCGCCAGGTCGCGTGTGCGGCTGTGGCAGATGGTTACCGTGCAGTCCCAACCCTTCTGCGAGAGCAGGTTAGCCATCGGTCGGCCCACGATGTTGCTGCGTCCGATCACGGCGCAGGTCTTGCCCGAGGTTTCGATCTTGTAGTATTTGAGCAGCTCGAGGATGCCGTCGGGCGTGGCGGGGATAAAGGCGGGCAGGCCGCTCACCATGCGCCCCGTGTTGACCGGGTGGAAGCCGTCCACGTCCTTTCCGGGGTCGATAGCCTCGATCACTTTCTGCTCGGAGATGTGTCTGGGCAGGGGCAGTTGCACGATAAAGCCGTCCACCGCCTTGTCCGCGTTCAGTTGCGCGATCAGCTCCAGCAGTTCGGCCTCGGGGGTCGTGTCGGGCAGCCTGAGCACGGTGGAGCGGAAGCCCACCTCGCCGCAGCACTTCTCCTTGTGGCCCACGTAGGTCTGGCTCGCGCCGTCCTCGCCGACCAGGATCGCCACCAGGTGGGGCGGGCGCTGGCCCTGCGCGACCATTTCGGCCACCTGCTCCGCAATTTCGGCCTTGAGTTTGGCCGCTACTTCTTTGCCATCGATCAGTTGCATATCGTTGTGTTTTTAATTATCGCCTTCTCATCCCCGGCAGACCGCCTCCGGCCGCCATCTTCATCATCTTCCTCGTATCTTCGAATTGCTTCAACAGCTTGTTGACCTCGGCCGTGGTTACCCCGCTGCCCTTGGCGATGCGGTCCCTTCGGCTGCCGTTCAGCGCCTGGGGGTTGGACCTCTCGTAGGGGGTCATCGAGTAGATGATGGCCTCGGTCTGCTTGAACACGTCGTCGCTGATGTCGACATTTTTCAGCATCTTGCCCACGCCGGGGATCATCGAGGCCACGTCCTTCAGGTTGCCCATCTTCTTGACCTGGGCGATCTGGGCCAGGAAGTCGTTGAAATCGAACTGGTCCTTGACGATCTTCTTTTTGAGCTTGCGGGCCTCCTCCTCGTCGTATTGTTCCTGCGCGCGCTCGACCAGCGAGACGATATCGCCCATGCCCAATATCCTGTCGGCCATCCGCTCGGGGTGGAAGGGTTGCAGGGCGTCCATCTTCTCGCCCGCGCTGATGAACTTGATCGGCTTCTGGACCACGGAGCGGATCGAAATGGCCGCGCCGCCGCGGGTGTCGCCGTCCAGCTTGGTAAGCACCACTCCGTCGAAATCGAGCCTCTGGTTGAACTCCCGGGCGGTGTTGACCGCGTCCTGGCCCGTCATCGAGTCGACCACAAAGAGGGTTTCCGAAGGCTTGACGGCCTTTTTGATCGCCTCGATCTCCTTCATCATCGCCTCGTCGACGGCCAGGCGGCCCGCCGTATCGACGATCACCGTGTTGAGGCCCTTGCTGCGGGCGTATTTTATGGCATTCTCGGCAATTTGGACCGGGTTTGTATTTCCAGGCTCAGTAAAAACCTCCACGCCGACCTGCTGGCCGAGGATCTTCAACTGGTCGATAGCCGCCGGACGGTAGACGTCGCCCGCCACCAACAACACGCCCCGGCCCCGCTTGGACTTGATCTGGGCGGCCAGTTTGCCGGAAAAGGTGGTCTTACCCGAGCCCTGCAAACCCGAAATAAGGATCACGGCCGGGCTGCCCTGCAGGTTGATATCGGTCATCTGCCCCCCCATCAGCACAGCCAACTCGTCGCGGACGATCTTGGTAAGCATCTGGCCGGGCTTGACGGCGGTAAGCACATCCCCGCCCATGGCTTTCTGCTTGACCTCGTCGGTGAAGGTCTTGGCCACCTTGTAGTTGACGTCGGCGTCGATCAACGCGCGGCGGATCTCCTTGAGGGTCTCGGCTACGTTGATCTCGGTAATTCGGCCTTCGCCCTTGAGTATCTTGAAGGAGCGTTCTAATCTATCTGTCAGGTTTTCGAACATGGCGGTATAATAAGGAACGCAAAGGTAAGATTTTTCGGGGGAAAACCCTACCTTTGTACCCTAAATTCTATACAATGCACCGTTCAGGTTTTGTAAATATCCTGGGAAATCCCAACGTAGGCAAATCGACTTTGATGAACGCCCTGGTCGGCGAACGCTTGTCGATCATCACCTCCAAGGCCCAGACCACGCGCCACCGGATCATGGGGATCGTCAACGGCGAGGATTTCCAGATCGTCTACTCCGACACGCCGGGCATCCTCAAACCCGCCTACAAGTTGCAGGAGTCGATGATGAAGTTCGTCCGCGGGGCGATGACCGACGCCGACGTGGTGTTGTACGTGACCGACGTGACCGAGAGCGAGGCCTCGACGGCGGAGTTTTCGTCCAAGCTGGGGGAGATCGGCGCGCCCGTGATCCTGGTCATCAACAAGATCGACCTGACCACGCCCGAAGCATTGGAGGCCCTGGTCGCGTTATGGGAAAAGAGGCTGCCGCAGGCCGATATCGTCGCCGTTTCGGCCAAAGCGGCGTTCAACGTGGGGGGAGTGCTGGACCTGATCCTGGGAAAACTGCCCGAGGGCGAGCCCTACTACCCGAAGGACGCGCTGACCGACCGCACGATGCGTTTTTTCGCCTCGGAGATCATCCGCGAAAAGGTGCTGCTGAACTACCAGAAGGAGATCCCCTACTCGATCGAGGTGGTCGTGGACGCCTACAAAGAGGAGCCCGCAATGGACCGGATCGCCGCGACGCTGTTCGTGGCGCGCAACTCGCAAAAGGGCATCGTGATAGGCCACAAGGGCGAAATGCTCAAGCGGGTCGGCACGCAGGCGCGGACGGACCTCGAAAAATTCCTGGGCAAAAAGGTCTTTTTGGAGCTTCACGTCAAAGTGAGCGACGAGTGGCGCAACAGCGAGCTCCAACTCCGGAAATTCGGATACGAATAACGGGCGATTGACCCTTAAAATCGGGCGATTCACAGATCGGATTATCCATTGTTTTTATTAATTCCGTACTTTCGCGCAGGTTAAATGGTAACCTCAGTTACTTATGCGCAAACTATTCCCGATTACCCTGCTCCTTCTGGCCCTAGGCCTTTGCGCCTTCGGGCAAAATACTTCCGCGATCATCGCCACGGTGGTCGATCACGACACCAACGACGGCATCCCGGGCGCGGTAATTACCGTTTACCAGGCCGACGACTCGACCAAACTGGTGCGCCAGGGGGCGTCGGAAGCCGGGGGACGTATCCGCACCACCGTACCCTACGGCAGCTACCGGATCGACATCAGTTTTCTGGGCTACCAGACCTTTACCAAGCAGGTCAGGGCCAACAGCGGGACCACCGACCTGGGCAAGATCGTGCTCCTGCCCGAGGCGCTCCGCATCAAGGACGTGACCATACAGGGCGTGAGCATGCGCACCTCGCAAAAGGGCGACACAGTGGTCTACAACGCCAGTTCGTTCAAGGTAACCGCCGACGCCGACGCCGAGGGGCTGCTCAGTAAGATGCCCGGCATCTCGGTGGTCGACGGCACGGTCGAGGCCCAGGGCGAGACGGTCAAGAAGGTCTTCGTCGACGGCAAGGAGTTCTTCGGCGGCGACGTGACGATGGCCATCCGCACGCTTCCGGCCGAAATGGTCTCCAAGGTCGAGGTGTTCAACAAGCTGAGCGACAACGCGGAGTTCTCCGGCGTCGACGACGGCGAGGGCTACAAGGCCATCAACATCGTTACCCTGCCCTCGGCCAAGGCCAGCATCTTCGGCAAGGTAACGGCGGGCTACGGCTACGACCCCGACGCGCAAGCCGGCGTCGACCCCAACAAGTACATCCTGAGCGGCAACATCAACTCCTTCAAGGGCAGCAGGCGGATCTCGCTGCTGGGCCTGTTCAACAACATCAACCAGCAAAATTTCTCCACCGAGGACATCCTGGGCGTGACGGGCAGCAGTTCGGGCGGGTTCAGTTCCCGGGGCGGCAGCATGCGCAGCCGGGGGGGCGGCCGGGGAGGAGGAGGCTGGAGCTCCCGCGACTTTATGGTCGGCCAGATGGACGGCATCGCCAAAGTGGCCTCCGCGGGGATCAATTACAGCGACAAGTGGGGCCAGAAGATCGACGTGCAGGGGAGCTACTTTTTCAACACGACCAAGACCGAGAACGTGCGCCTCTCCGACGTCGAGCAGATCGCCACGGGCAACATGATACCCTTCTACCGCGACACGACGGGTTCGGCCTCGCGCAACTACAACCACCGCATCAACCTAAGGATGGACTACAAGATCAGCGACAAGCAGACCCTGATGTGGCGTCCGGAGGCCAGTTTCCAGAACTACACCAACGAAAGCGCGACCAGCAGGCGCGACGAGCTGCTCAGCCCCGACTACGCCACCCAACTCAAGCAACTGGTCGACGACATCTTCTCCGGCCGCAACTCCAAATCCCATGGCTACAACATCAGCAACGGCCTGTTCTACCGTCTCCAGTTGGGCAAGCCCGGCCGCACGATCATGGCCGACGTGAGCGGCAGCTTGAGCAAGAATGACAACACCGCCTCGTCGGATTGGCACAAGATTTACTACCCCGAGGGCAGCAGGCCCGACTCAATCCTGTTGCAGCGCAGCCTGAATAACTCCAACAGCTACCGCATCGGGGGCAGCGTACAATACACGGAACCCCTGAGTAAGATCTCGCAGATTTACCTCCAATACCAGGCGCGGTACAGCTACTCGGACGCCGACCGCCAGACCGAGGTCTCCAACGGCATCGACCCCTTTGCGTTCAATCCCGACTACTCCAACAAGTACAACAGCGGCTACATGACCCACACTGTAGGCCCGGGTTACCGCCTGGGGGGCGAGAAGACCACGGCCATAGCCAACGTCTCCTACCAACTGTCGGATTTGACCTCGGACAGGACCTATCCGCAGACCTACAACCTGTCGCGCACCTTCAACAACGTGGTCTTCTTCGGGATGCTCAACCAGGCCTTCAACCCGCAGAACACCCTGCGCATCTACCTCCGTTCGAGGACTTCGAACCCCTCGATCAGCCAGTTGCAGGATGTGGTGGACATCAGTAACCCGCAGAACATTACCCAGGGTAACCCCCAACTGGTGCCAAGCATGTCGTACAGTTTGAGCACGACCTACACCAACTCTGTCGTCAACAAGGGCCGTACCTTTATGGTGGGGGCCAACGCGAGCGTCATTTCCAATTACATCGGCGAGTCGATCGTCAGAGCCGGTCCGGGCGGAACGACCGTCAACGGCATCGACCTCGACCCCAACGCCCAGTACACCCGGCAGATCAACATGAGCGGCTACCGTTCGTTGGGCGGCTTTTCGAGCTTCGGTGTTCCCTTGACCTTCATGAAGAGCAACCTGAACCTCAACGTGGGGATGAATTACGCCCGCACCCCGAGCATCCTCAACGACGAGAAGAACTTTTCGAACACCTACTTCATGAACGGCGGGGCGGTGCTGGGCAGCAACATCAGCGAGAACCTCGACTTTACCTTTACCTACAACGGCGGCTACAACATCGTCAAGAATACCGTGATGGGTAGCGACAACAAGTTCTTCAGCCACTACGCCACCGGGAAGTTCAAGTGGATTACCTGGGCGGGGATTACCCTGACGGGCAACGCCTCCTTCTCGCAATCCAAAGGCATCACGGTCAAGTACGACGAGCAGTTTCTGATCATCAACTTCCAGGCGGGCAAGAAGATCTTCAAGAACAATCGCGGCGAGATCAGCGTAGGGGCCTACGACATCCTAAACCAGAACAAGAGCTTCGCGCGCTCGGTAACGGCCACCGCGATCTCCAACGTGACCAACCGCGTGATGGGCCGCTACTTCGGCATCAACTTCGTCTACAACATCCGCTCCTTCGCGGCGCGGCAACGCGGCGACGGGGCGGGGTCGGGCTCCAGCCAGGGCACAGGCGAAGGAGGCCCGCGCGTCTACATGGGTCCCGGCGGACCGGGCGGCGAAGGCGGCGGTCCGCGCACTTACTCCGGCGGTCCGGGAGGCCCCGGCCCGGGCGGTCCCCCTCCGGGAATGTAATCTCATTCATTAAACGATTGATCGATGAAACAGTTTTTACTTATGGCGCTCTTCATAGCCTGCGCACAAGCCAACGCTCAAGATGCATGGTACAAAACCAGGCTAAAAGAGGTCCCGGCGATAGTCCCGGCAAAGCAGGAGTATGATGTGACGATAAAAAAGCAAATTCTGCACCCTGTAGGGCACAACACAATTTTCGCCGACGCGATCAAAGCATCCTTTTGGGTTTACGACAACGATTCGGTCGAGTGGCAAAACGTACGTTGGGCAAAGATCGACGGCCTGAGGCAGGAGCCGGTCAAAACGATCGAATGGCCCGAATTCAACGGGCTTAAATACAAAACCAAGTCCACCGATTTTTTAAACGCAGGTCTTTACGGGGACATCCCCCGACAAAAAAAAGAGTGGGCAAGGATGCTTGCGGCCGATGCGGTCATCATGCAGGAGATCGGGTGGCAGGTTATCGACAGCCTGGAATTCAACAAGGCGTTTACCCCCCGCTTAATGGACGGCAACGATATAGCGTTCGAGAATTCCTATACGTTTTCCAATCAATATCTAACTTATATCTGGTCGGGAGTTACCTGGCATAACAACGAATTATGCGCTGTCGTGAAATTCGAATCGCTTTTCAACCCATTCAATATCGACACTATCGTGAAAGGCCGGTCAATGTATTACGGGGAGTTATGGGTATCGATGCAGGATAAACAGATCGAGCACTCCATCATGGTCGAGGATGTCGTCTTCAACGAATACAATCCCGATGAAAAGTTATTCAATATGCAAAGAATAGTCGTTTTTGATAAAGTAAAGTAGAATCGGCATCTGCACCACACAAAAATACTCCGGCTTTCGGCCGGAGTATTTTCGTATAAAACCTCGCTTACACCACGTTGGTATTGGTATAGAGGTAACGTCGGATGCTCTTTTTCGGCGTCTTCTCGAACTCCTTGGGATACAACACGATCTGGCTGACCTGCTCATACGGGGCGACCAGTTGGTTAAGCTCCTTGCGGGTCTCTTCCAACTTTTCGGGCAGGTCGTTGGCCGTAAGGCCTACGGCGTCGGCCTGTTCGAGGTCGGGGACCACCAGGGCGACGAGCTTGCCCCCCTTCTCGATGACCAGCGACTCCATCACGAAGGGCAGGTTGTTGAGTTTCGACTCGATCTCCTCGGGGTAGATGTTCTGGCCGTTGCTGCTCAGGATCATGCTCTTGCTGCGGCCGCGGATGTAGAGCGTGCCGTCGGGGTCCATCGTGCCGATGTCGCCCGTGTAGAGCCAGCCCTCGTCGTCGAGGACGGCTTTGGTGGCCTCCTCGTTCTTGTAGTAGCCGATCATCACGTTCTCGCCCCGCACGATGATCTCGCCGGGTACGGTCTGCGGGCTGGGCGAGTCGATCCTCGCCTCCATCAGGCCATATTCCAGCACCTTGCCGCAGGATGTGGCTTTGTACTCGTAAAACGGCGTGTAGCTGATCAAGGGGCCGCACTCGGTCATGCCGTAGCCCACCGAGATGGGCATCTTGATCTTGAGCATGAACTCCTCGACCTCGCGGTTGAGGGGCGCGCCCCCGATCACGAACTGGACCAGTTCGCCCCCGAAGGTCTCGATCAATTTATTCCGGATGGAGGCGTAGATCTTCGAGTCGATCAACGGCAACTTGAGGGCTACCTTGAGCACGCCCTTGCCCAACTGGGGGGCGATCTGCTTCTTGTATATCTTCTCGAGGATCAGCGGCACCGAACACACGGTATGGGGCTTGAAGCTCTGCATCGCCTCGGTCAGCACCTTGGGCGCGGGGATCTTACCCAGCAGGTTGATGTGCGAACCGACGGCCAGGGGCGAGAGCATATCCACCGCGCAGCCGTAGGCGTGGGCCAGGGGTAAAAAGGAGACGATCCGGCTGCGTTTCCAGTGGAGCTTCTTGTCGCGCACGAAGACCACGTTGCCGGTCAAATTGTTGATCGAAAGCATGACCCCCTTGCTGAATCCGGTCGTGCCCGAGGTGTAGTTGAGCAGCGCGAGCGCGTCGTTGGGAAGGTCGGGGTATTTGATGTGCTCGGGACCGAAACCGCCGGGGTAGGCCTTGCGGTAGTGCTTCATGATCTCCTTCTGGAAGCGGGCCACCGAGGAGCCTTTGCGCTCGTAGATGCAGGAGAAATCGGTCAGCGTGAAGGCCGCGGCGATGTTCTCCACCTGGTCCTCCTCGATCACGTCCCAGAAGGTGTCGCCGATGAACAGCAGCTTGCTCTCGCTGTGGTTGAGGATGTGGTGTATGTCGTTGGCGTTGAAATCCTGCAAAATGGGCACGATTACCGCCCCGTAGGTCAGCGTGGCGAGGTAGGCGATGCACCAGCGGGGGCTGTTCCTCCCCATCAGGGCGATCTTGTCCCCCTTTTTGATCCTGCACTCGCGGAAAAGCAGGTGCAGTTTGGCTATCTCCTTGGCCAGTTCGTAATACGAAAAGGTCTCGTTCTTGAAGTAGTCCGTCAAAGCCGGCAGTTCGCGGTTTTCGCGAAAGCTCTGCTCGTAGAGTTTAATGAGGTTCTCCTGCAACATGGATTAATATGTGTGTGTGGGGTTGGTAGCCTGGCGGGGGCTAATGCCGCCTGCGCCTGGGCGGCTTGAAGATATAGACCTTCGACTCGGTGCCGTTTAACAGGCGCTTTATGTTCTTGCGGTGGGTAAACAGCAGCAAAACGGCGATCACGCACCCGAGCACGATCATCGGGACGGACCTTTCGTGGTAAACGGCCACCAGGTAGATCGGGAAGGCGACCCCGGCGGTCATCGAGGACAACGAGACGTAGTGCGTGAAGACCAGCATCAGGATAAAGGTAATCAGGCACAGCATTACCGCGGCGGGATGGACGGCCAATACGCCCCCGGCCAGCGTGGCGACCCCTTTGCCGCCCTTGAAGCCCGCGAAGATCGGGAAAATATGGCCCAGCACGGCGGCGGCCAACAGGGCGATCTTCAGGCCGATCATTTCGGGGGTCCCCCCGTCGTAAGAGGATATCTGGGAAAGTGTTACGGCCACATAGCCCTTGGCTATGTCGATGGCGAAAACGGGCAACGCAGCGCGTTTGCCCAACACCCGGAGCGTATTGGTAGCGCCCGCGTTCTTGCTGCCGTGCTCCCTCACGTCCACGCCGTAGTACCTGCGCCCGATCCAAACCGCACTGGGGATCGAGCCTAAGAGGTACGCCGCGATTATCAGTAGTATATTCAACACCATTCCGGGCGACAAAGATACATATTTTTTTAAACTAACCCTGCGGATAAGCGAATAAGCGATCGTAGCACCATTTTTGAGACTCTTTCCCCCGGATCAACAGACCGTTATGCGAGCCTCTTTTTTCAGACTCATACACCGCGATTTACACAAACGCATAGGAAGCGACAAGGAGCGCAGGATCTCCGCCGCGCTCATCGCCGCGGCGGGCCTGACCCCGCAGCAGGCGTATGAGCGTCTCGAAACCTCGCCCCGGGGGCTGACCCGAAAGGAGGCCCGCGCGCGCCTGGAGAAATTCGGACGCAACCTGATCGTGCAGGAGAAGGCCATGCCCTGGTGGGTGCAACTGCTCGCGGCCTTTAAAAGCCCTTTCAACCTGGTATTGTTTACCTTGGCGGCGGTCAGCTACTTTACCAAAGACTATACCGGTATGACCATTATCCTGGTCATGGTGCTGGCGGCGGCATCGCTCAAATTCATCCAGGAGTACCACTCCAACAAGAGCGCCGAGGCCCTGCGCACCGAGAAGATCCCCCTGCTGCAATCCAACGCCAGTGTGCAGCTGATCCTCTCCTCGGCGGTGCTCATGGCGCTCGGGGTCTGGCTCCCCTACACCGGGCTGGGCCGCGACATAGGGTTCTCTCCCCTGCCGGGGGTCTACTACCTGTGGGCGGCGGCCATCCTGATGGGCTACTGCCTGGCCGCGCAGGGGGTCAAACGGCTGTACATCCGCCGTTTCAGGAGTTGGCTGTAAAAATTTCGGGAACCGTAGGGTTTCTGGCCGGAGGTGTAGTTCAGCAAAAAACGAACGCCCCGCATCTTCCGGTGCGGGGCGCTTGTTCCGTAATGGCAGACAGGCTATTTCAGGGTTATTTCATAGGTGCCGAAGTCGCTGCCGCCGATGATGTAACCCTTGCCGTTCACCTCGATGGCGGGTGGAAACTTATTGTACCCGGGTGGATAATTTTCACTATATTCCCAGCCGCCGCCCCAGTCGTTACTGGCTATATCGTAGATCCGGATTTGTTTATTGTCCACGAAAACGATCTTTCCCCCTATCATACAAACGGGATAGCCGTAGCCCGTACTCGTTTCGATCTTTTTAAGCCACAGATCGTTAACGGGATTGTATTCAAATATAGCCGGATTTTGACCGACAAGCACATATCCCCGGCCGTTATAAACACCCGACATCGCCGCAAAATTCCAGTAGGCGTTAAACGGGTTTACGCTACCTCCTTTACCGGCCTCAGCGAGTTGGTTGGCGGCAGTATCAAAAGCATACGGCAGGTTATATGAAGAACTGGCAAAGTAGGACTTTCCGGCGATAGAGAACAGATGTTTATTAAGGGTTATTTGATTGGCTGTGGTATTGTATATCTCGTCCCACTTATTCGCCCCATATTTATAGATGCGTGAAAAACCGCCCTGAGGACTTCCTGCCGCATAGAGATTACCACCGGATGAAAATATCGATGCGCTATAGACCACCGGAAGCGTAGGGTGGTCCGTCCAGGTATTCGTGGCGATATCGTATTGCCACCACTCGCCGTTCGGGCAGGCCACATGGATGCGGTTGTTGAACCAGGTCGCCGTTCCGTTCGCGGTGCTGGAGGTGCCGATGGTCGCCTTTTTGGTGAACACGGCGCTCGGGGTACCGCCGTTGTTGTTGCCTCCGTTGTTGTTCCCGCCGTTGTTGTCCCCCCCGTTCTCGTCGTCGGGATCGCCGGGGGCCACGGTGCAGGCGCAGAGGAGCGCCATGCAGAATGCAGTGAAAAAATGCCGTTTCATAGTCGTTTTCTCGTTTGATTTTCCGCGTGTCCCGGATGCGGACGGTTTGATGTAAGCGCATAAAAAACGCGGGACATTACTCTTGGCCGATGGCCGGATAAACGAGTAATATCCACGCTCAATACGTGAACGCTTACACTTTATCCCCGGTGGTCTTCAAAGTTGTCTAAGTTTCGAAAGCCGGAATGGAGCGAACGCTTTTTATGTAGTGCCCCGCGCGTGCGGGGCGGAGTGAAGTCGACTAAGGCTTATCTGGCATAGGCAGTGTGGATTGGTAATGGTCCAAAGGTATGAATTAATCGTGAATTGCCAAGGGGCGCGCGTATAAAAAATGACGCCCGCGGAATGCAGGCGTCAGGCGCTTTACTCTGGCGACCGGTGTCTAAGTCTCGAAAGCCAAATAGGGCTCCTAACTTAGCGGTCGGGGGTAAAGCGATTGACGCAAAGATACTAAGATTTCGTTCCGGAGCAAGCGCTTCATAAAAAAACGTGGGACTTTACCTTCTTATCGGCTTTCGAGGTCTTAGACTACCTATACCACCGGATAATGAGTAAAGCCCACGTATTGCACGTGAACGTTCAATTATCCCCGGTGGTATTCGGAAGTGTCTAAGTTTCGAAAGCCGGATCAAGCTAACATATTCAATGCCGCTGCTTTGCGTCTCCGCAAAACGAACGTTATTTTTTCATTACCGCATAGGCTCGCACTTTAGTATGCCCAAAGGTACAAAATTTTCCGGAACACGGCTCCCTGGGCCACGGTTTTGGAGTATTTCGGCGCTTTTCGTACATTTGCAGCAATATGGGAGAGGTTTTTACATTCAAGGCATGGAAACCGTGGTCGCTGGTAGCCATAGGCAGTGTTGTCATGGCTTTCGGCTTCGTGCTCTTTATCAACCCCTACAAGATCGTGCCCGGCGGGGTCTACGGCCTGGGGATCATCCTGCACCAGCTCATCCCCGGCATCCCGGTGGGTACGTTCGGTCTGATGTTCGACATCCCGCTGCTTTTGGCCGCCATGAGGGTCTTCGGCAGGCTGTTCGGCGCGAAGACCGTCTTCGCCGCCCTGCTGACCCCCCTTGTGATGAACCTGCTCACCCGGATCATCGGCGAGGACCCGGCCCTGATGTTCGGCGGGAAGATCGATTTGAGCGGCGACGTGATCCTGGCCTGCCTGTTCGGCGGGGTGCTGATCGGCGCGGGCGTGGGCCTTATCATCCGCACGCGGGCCACCTCGGGCGGCACCGACATCGTGGCGATGATGCTCAACCGCTTTATGAGCATCCCCTTTTCCAAGGGGATATTGATCGTCGACAGCCTGATCGTGTTGCTGGGTATGGTCATCCTGGGCGACTGGCGGCTGCCGCTGTACTCGATCGTGACGATCTTCGTCTCCTCGCGGGTGATCGACTACGTGATCGACGGGGCGAGCTACGACAAACTGCTGTTCATCATCTCCGACCGCCACGAAATATTGCGCAGCTTCATCCTCGACGAGATGGGGCGCGGGGGGACCTATATCAAATCCTCGGGCATGTACACTCTCAAAGAGCGTGAAATGATCTTCCTGGTGGTCAGCCGCCGGGAGGTAGCCACGGTCCAGAAAAAGATCAAGGAGATCGACCCCGCCTCGTTCGTGGTCGTGGTCGACGCCTACGACACCTTCGGCGACGGCTTCAAGTCCTTTACCGCGATCGAATAATTCTTGTTTCGGCGCTGAAGGCTATAGGATTATTAAATTATTTCGTTAACTTTGTTATACGGAAAGCCGGGAGAACGGCTTTTCGCCGGTTCCTTGACCTGAGTTACGCGAGTGCGCGGGAATCGGCCTTACCCTCACCCTGTCGGCCAACGAACGGGCGCTCTGCTCCAGGTATTTCCCCCAAAAAATACATGAGCTTATGACAAAAATTCGACAGGGTAAACAAACCGGTCCGGATTCCCGGCCCGCCGATCACGGGAATGACGTACACGTGCTGCTCCAATGGCAATCCGTGACCTCCCACTCCATTTTGCGCATGCTGCGCGGCGACGACAGGCACAGCGTGCTTCGTGACGCGCTCGACGTGATGCGCAAAAAATTCGACAGCGACCGGACGTTCATCTTTTTGTTCGACCACCGCAACCACACCTGCAAATGCGACTTCGAGGTCGTCAGGGAGGGTTTGCCGGAGGTCAAAGAGAGCCTGGCCAGCGTCAGTATGGATGTCTTCCCCTGGCTGATCGCCCAAATGGTGGCCGGACAACCCCTGTTCCTCGACTCGCTCGACGATATGCCTGCGCAGGCGGCCAAAGAGCATGAATTCCTGCGTTCGCGCGGTATCCGCTCGATCATGCTGGCGCCGATCGTCTCCGAAAAGGGCGCGTGGGGCTGCCTGTGCGTTACCCACACGGAGCGGTCGAGGAGGTGGGACGAGATGGACCGCCAATGGATGATGGCGATCACGGGGTTTGTGGGGGTGGTTTTCGAGCTCAACCGCTCGCAACGCAAGTTGGCCCACGAGGGCGAGTACCTCAAGTCGCTCTACATGAATATGCCGTTGGGATTTTCGCGGCTCAGGCTGGTTTACGACGGCGACAAACTCCGGGATTTCTTTATCGTGGACGCCAACCAGGCCATGGCCGAGCATACGGGCCTGAAGCGCGAGAGGCTCATGCTGGCCCGGAGCGGCGACATTCAGGGCATTTTCGACGGGTTGGACGACCTGATCGGGTTTCTTGAGGAGGTCGCCTCGGGCGGCGGACTGGCGGAGCGCGAGATTACCAACAAGAGCACCGGCAGGCACTACCGCAACTCCTTCTACGCCCCCAACAGCAAAGAGATCGTCGTGCTGGGCATGGATATTACCACCAGCGTCGAGGCCCTGGCGGGGATGTACCGCAACGAACAGATGCTGCGGATGGTCTATGAGAACATCCCGGTTGCCATCGAGATCTACGACCGCAACGCCGACCTGATCAGCTACAACGAGGCGGCGAGCTGCATCTTCGGCGGGTACAAACCGGGGGATGTGTTGGGCAGGAACATGTTCGACTGGCCCTCGTTCCGGGGACGTCCCGACCTGGCCGAAAAGGTCCGCCGGGGCGAGGAGGTCGCCTTCGACATCGAATACGGCACCGACCAGCCGGGCTGGGAGGGCAATATAAAGCATCTTTCGCTGCAATGTACGGTGGTCCGGGATATGAAGGGAGAGGTCTGCAACTACGTGCTGATCACCATCGACAACACAGAGAAGATGCAGATCTGCCTCGACCTGAAGCGTTTCCAGCACACCTTCGATTCGATCTCCGAGTTCTCCGAGGTGGGTATGTTCGAGTGGGACCTGCTGCGCAACGAGCTCTCGGCCACCGAGCAATGGTACAAAAACGTCAACCTGGCGCAGGGCTCCCCGATAAACGCCCTCCGGCAGGTCGTCCACCCCGAAGACTACGCGGTCCTGCTGCGTTACCTGGAGGCGGTCAAGGAGGGCGCGTTGAAAGAGTTCACGATCGAAACCCGGGTCAGGCAGGACAAGGAGTGGAAGTCTATCAAAAGCATGTGCCAGGTCAACAAATTCGATCCGGGCCGCCGGTCGATCGTGCTTTTCGGCCTGAACGTCAATATTTCCGAGATGAAGCAGGCCGAGCAGCGCCTGTTGGACGCCAAGCTCCGGGCCGAAGAGTCGGACCGGCTCAAATCGGCTTTCCTGGCCTCCATGAGCCATGAGATCCGCACCCCGCTGAACGCTATCGTGGGCTTCTCGGAGCTGGCCATCCAGACCGGCGACGAAAAGGAGAAGTCCGAGTACATCGGCATCGTGAACGACAACAACGACCGGCTGCTGCAACTGGTCAACGACATCCTCGACTTCTCGACCATCGAGGCGGGCATCCTGGACATCGCCAACGAAGAGATCGACGCGAACGGCTTGATGGAGGAGATGGTGGACCTGTTCAAAAGCAAGCTCCACCCGGGGGTCGCCCTGTCGTTCGTCCCCCCGTTGGTCAACGTTTCGATCAACAGCGACAAGAACCGCCTGGGCAAAGTGTTGTCCGGGATGCTGAGCAACGCGGTCAAGTTTACCCGCCGGGGCCACATCCTGGTCAGCTACCAGGTCCTGGGTCGCATGATCGAGTTCTCGGTGCAGGACACCGGGATCGGCATGACGGCGGAACAGACCGAACGCGTCTTCGACCTGTTCGTCAAATTCGACGATTTCACACCGGGGACGGGCCTCGGGCTGTCGGTCTGCAAGAGCATCGTCGAGGTCATGCAGGGAGAGATCGGGGTCGAATCCAACCCGGGGTCGGGTTCCCGCTTCTGGTTCCGCATCCCGGCCCAGGCCCGCACGCTGGGCACAGGAAGCAACAACCCGGCCGCCTTCGTCCCCACCGGACGGCCGCTGGTGCTGGTGGCTGAGGACGCCGAGCTGAACTACCTGTTGATCTCCTCCGTTTTGCAGGAGCAATACGACCTGCTGCACGCCCGCAACGGGATCCAGGCGGTCGAGCTCCACGCCAAACACCATCCCGACCTGGTCATCATGGATATCCGTATGCCCCTGATGGACGGCCTGGAGGCCACGCGCAGGATCCGGCAAACCGACGCCGAGGTCCCCATCGTGGCGCTGACCGCCTACGCCCTGGACACAGACCGGAAAGCGGCTTTCGAGGCGGGCTGCACGGGTTTCCTGCCCAAGCCGATCCGGGCCGGCACGGTACGCACAAGCATCCTCAGACTGCTGGAGCACTCGCCCAAATACGAACACGAACAGAGCTGAGGCGCCCCTTTATTCAGAAAAAGATAAAGGAGATCGATCACGCCTCCTTCGTGGTGGCAGTCAATGCATACGATACTTTCGGGGATGGCTTCAAGTCTTTCACCGCGATCGAATAACCCTGTTTTGGCGGAATATTTGCTCTTGTTTTTTTACCTGAGGGAGAGTCCCGGGGGATAGGTTTATTGAATTATTTTGCTAATTTTGTTCTCCGAAAAGCTAAAACAACGGCTTTCGCCGGTTCCTTGACCTGAATTATGCAAGCGCACGGAACCGGCTTCACTCTCACCCTGTCGGCCATGGATCGGACGCTCTGCTTCAGGTTGAAACCTAAAAACGTGCGGATATGACAAAGATGAGACAGGGGACCGGCCAAGATTCCAATCCGGAAAAGGACAACCGGCATGAAGAGGATATGCGCACGCTGCTGCAATGGCAGTCCGTGGCAGCCAACTCCATTCTGCGCGTCATGCGCGGCGAAGAGAGGCAAAGCGTACTCAGGGACGGCCTGGACGTGATGCGCAAACGCTTCGACGGGGACAGGACCTTCCTGTTTTGGTTCGACCGCAGCACCAAAACCGGCAAATGCGACTTCGAGGTAACGCGCCAGGGGGTGCCCGGCGTCAAGGATTATTTAATGGAGATCCACGTCAGCCAGTTTCCCTGGATGGGATCTCAACTGCTCAAGGGCGAGTCCCTGTTTTTGGAGTCGCTCGACGATATGCCCGTGCAGGCCGCCCCGGAGCGCGACCTTCTCCGTTCGCGGGGCATCCTCTCGATTATGCTGGTCCCGATCGTTACCGAAAGGAGCACCTGGGGCTGTTTGTGCGTGACCCACTCCAAACAGGCGAGGGTATGGGACGAGTGGGACCGCCAATGGATGACGGCGATGGCCGGATTCGTGGGGATCATCATCGAACTCTACCACTCCCGCGATGCGACGCACCGCAGCGAACAGATGCTGCGCATGGTCTACCAGAACATCCCCATCGGCATCGAGATCTACGACTGCCACGCCCAACTGGTCAACTACAACGAGGCGGCCAGCGCCATCCTCGGCCCTTACCTTCCCGAGGAGGTCCTGGGCAAGAGCCTGTTCGACTGGCCCTCGATGCAGGAGCGGCCCGACATGGCCCAAAAGATCCGGCAGGGCGAGGAGGCGGCCTTCGATATCGTCTACGGGGCCAACCAGCCCAACTGGCAGGGGACCCTCAAGTACCTTTCGCTCCATTGCACGGTGATCCACGACCAGGCCGGGGGGGTGTGCAGCTACGTTCTGATCACCATAGACAACACCGAGGAGCGGCTGGCCGCCCAGCGCCTTCTGGCCGCCAAGCTCAAAGCCGAGGAGTCCGACCGCCTCAAGTCGGCCTTTCTGGCCTCGATGAGCCACGAGATACGCACCCCGTTGAACGCCATCGTGGGCTTCTCGGAGCTGGCCGCCCAGACCCTCAACGAACAGGAGAGGTCGCAATACATCGGCATTGTGAACGACAACAACGACCGGCTGCTGCAATTGGTCAACGACATCCTCGACTTCTCGACCATCGAGGCAGGCATCCTGGACATTACCAACGAGCCGATCGATTTGAACTCCTTCGTGGAAGGCGTCGTGGACCTCTTCCGCAGCAAGGTCCGGCCGGGGGTCGCCCTGAGGTTCGACCCGCCCTGGGTCAACGTCTCGATTAACAGCGACAAGGAGCGGCTGGGCAAGATCCTGTCGGCCTTTCTGAGCAACGCGGTCAAGTTCACCCGCCAGGGCTACATCCGTGTCAGCTACCAGGTCAAAGGCCTGATGGTCGAGTTCTCGGTGCAGGACACCGGGATCGGGATGACCCGGGAGCAGGCCGCGCAGGTCTTCGACCTGTTCGTCAAGTTCGACCCCTTCATGCCCGGCACGGGGCTGGGCCTGTCGGTGTGCAAAAGCATCGCCGAGGTAATGCAGGGCCGGATCGGGGTCGAATCCAAACCCGGGAAGGGCTCCCGCTTCTGGGTGAGCATCCCCGCGGAGTCGCGCACGCTCAACGTGAGCGCCGACAACCCCGCCGCCTTCGTGCCCACGGGACGCCCGCTGGTGCTGGTGGCCGAGGACGCCGAGCTGAACTACCTGCTCGTCTCCTCTGTTTTGCAGGACCAGTACGATTTGCTGCACGCCCGCAACGGGATCGAGGCGGTCGAGCTCCACGCCCTGCACCACCCTGACCTGATTATCATGGATATCCGCATGCCTTTGATGGACGGTCTGGAGTCCACGCGCAGGATCCGGCAAACCGACGCCGAGGTTCCCATCGTGGCGCTGACCGCCTACGCGCTGGCCGCGGACCGCAAAGCCGCCTTCGAGGCGGGTTGCACCGGCTTTTTACCCAAACCCATCCGGGCAGGCACGGTGCGTGAAAACATACGCAATTTTCTGGAACACTCACCCAAATATGAGTATGAACAACAAGATTGACCCGAACAACCTCTCCCTGCGCCCGGCTGCGGGCGCCGGGCTTAAAGTGCACATCGAAACCTACGGCTGCCAGATGAACGTGGCGGACAGCGAAGTGGCCCTCTCCATCCTCCAGGCCGAGGGGTGCACGCACACCGGCGACCCCGCCCGGGCCGACATCATCCTGATCAACACCTGCTCGATCCGCCAGAACGCCGAGGAGCGCATCTGGGGACGGTTGAAGGAGCTCCGCCGCTACAAAAAGGCCAACAAGGGCCTGATCGTGGGGGTAATCGGCTGCATGGCCGAGCGTTTGAAGGACGATTTGATCGAGCGCGAGCCCCTGGTCGATTTGGTGGCAGGGCCCGACGCCTACCGTGACCTGCCCGTGCTGGTCGCCACGGCAAGCGAGGGCGGCCGTGCGGTCAACACGATGCTCAAACGCGAGGAGACCTACGCCGACATCTCGCCCGTGAGGATGGACAAGAACGGGGTCTCGGCCTTCGTGTCGATCATGCGGGGCTGCAACAACATGTGCGCCTACTGCGTGGTCCCCTACACCCGGGGCGGCGAGCGCAGCCGCGACCCGCAGACCATCCTCAGGGAGATCCGCGAACTCTTCGACGCCGGCTACCGCGAAGTGACCCTGCTGGGCCAGAACGTCAACTCCTACCGGTGGGAAGGCCCGTCCGTGACCGACTTCCCGGCCCTGATGGACGCCGTGGCGGGGATCGACCCGGCCCTGCGCGTCCGCTTCGCCACCTCCCACCCCAAGGACCTGAGCGACAAATTATTGGAAGTGATCGCCTCGCGCCCCAACCTCTGCCGCGCGATCCACCTGCCCGCGCAGTCGGGTTCGACGCGCATGCTGGAGCTGATGAACCGCAAATACACCCGCGAGTGGTATCTGGAGCGCATCGAAGCCATCCACCGCATCCTGCCCGACTGCGCGATCTCGACCGACGTGATCGCCGGATTCTGCACCGAGACCGAGGACGACCACCGGGACACCCTCTCGCTGATGCGCGAGGTGGGCTACGAGTTCGCCTACATGTTCGCGTACAGCGAGCGCCCCGACACCTACGCCGCGCGCCACATGCCCGACGACATCCCTGAGGCGGTCAAGAAACGCCGCCTGACCGAGATCATCGCCCTGCAGGGCGAACTCTCCCTGGAATCCAACCGCCGCGACATCGGCAAGAGCTTCGAAGTGCTGGTCGAGGGCACCTCCAAACGCAGCGACAAGCGCATCTTCGGCCGCACCTCCCAAAACAAGGTGGTCATCTTCGACCGAGCCGACGAAAAACCCGGCGACTACGTGACCGTCGCGATCGAGGACTGCTCGGCCGCGACGCTTTTCGGGCACAGGGTGTAGCTACTCCTCTCAGTCGATTACCTCAAGCACGTAGACAGGCTGGGGTTCCATATCGGTGCTGGTCTCGCCGTCGCCCTGGCCGGTTTTCTGCACGTAGACGTGCAGTTTTTGGCGCTCTTTCCACAGCTCGGTGTCGTGGCTCGGCTCCCAGGCGTCGACCGCGAAATCGGTCAGGTCGCCGACGCTCCACGTTCCGGCCGCCAGGTCGGGCGTCCATGCCATCGAGACTTTCGCCCCGCGCTCCTCGTCGCGGAAGATGCAGTAGGCCGCAAGGCGTTTGCCCTGTTGGGCGACCACCAGCCGGGGACGGGAGATGGGTATCTTCTTGGTCCCCCCTCCGCTCAGCGAGAAGGGCGTGGTACGCTGCCCGATTTGCTGTTGGCGCCATTGCCCGTTGTCGAGCCACACCAGCCGGTATTGCGGCACGGTGCTGTCCTGATCGCGCCAGTAGGAGACGATGTAGGGCCTGCCGTCGCGGTCGGCGGTCATGCTCGTCTGGTTGATCAGTTCGCTGCGCTGCGGGATCCGGCAGGCGTACTCGGCTGTTGCGGCGGTAATGGGCATGGTGTACGCCGTGCCGTTAGAGCGCTCCCATGTGCGGCCTTTGTCGCGCGAACGGGCGTAGCACAGGTCGCGGTTCGAGGCCACGTCCGGCGCTTCACGCCACACCCAGGAGAGGTGGATGGTTCCCTGGGAATCGATGCACAGCTGCCAATAGGCGTTGCGTTGCCCCTCCCCGTCGACCACCACGTCCTGGACGCGCTCCCACTTCCGGGTCAGCAGGTCGTAACGGTTCATCACGATGTTGCCGTTGCCCGACCCCCCGGTGCGGTAGACGAACAACAGGCCGCCGTCCTCGAAACGGTAGAACTCCGGGTAGGTCACGCGTTGCTCCTCCTGCCCGGTCATGGACTCCTTCTCCCCCAACGAGAGCGATCCCGGCGCCACGCTGCGGCAATAACGCAGCGGATGGCCGTGGTGGTCCCAGCTCAGGTGGAGGTATCCGTCCCCGTCGACCATCATACTGATGCCGTTGTGGGCGTCCAGCGTGTTGCCTTTGTACTGCGAGCGCTGCAGCTCCCACTCCGTGGCGCCGAGCCGCCGCTTGCCCACGACCACATACGAATCGCCGTCGTAATAGGCGATGTATTGCATGTTGCGGTGGGTAACAACCGAGTTGTGGCGGAAAATGGTGGTGTTGACCGAATTGCGGCTGTAACCCTTCCCGACTTCGACCAGGTTGGGTTTTACGCCTTTGGGGAGTGTGCCTTGCGCGGCACACACCGATGCGGCAAGGGCAAACAGGGCGATTAACGGCAGTTTTTTCATCATGTAAGATTTTTATTGCACCTATGATTTCGTGTCTTTGTATCTACTCCTCCAGCGCCGGCTTGATGACCGAGGTCCAGAGCCGGTAGCCAGTGCGGTTCATGTGCACGCCGTCGGGCAAAAAGGCGTCTTCTCGCAGATTGCCTTCGGGATCGTACATCGCCTTAGTGATGTCGATAAAGTGCACGCCGGGGGTGCGCGAGGCGTAATCCGCCATCAGCGCGTTGAACATCTTCTGGGAGGGCAGCAGCTCGGCCCGAAGCGGGGAGGGCTTGATCGACACGATATAGAACGGCACGCCGGGATAGTCGCGCCGGATGCGCTGGGTAAAGAGCCGGAACAGGTCGTACGCTTCGCCCACCGAAATGGCGTAGGGCGAGCGTTCGAGGTCGTTCTCGACGTAGAGCAGTATCTTGCGGGGGGAGAAACCCCGCGCCACCGTGTTGTAGTTGTAGAGTATGTCGCGTATCGTCGAGCCCCCATAGCCGCGGCGGATAACCTTCAGCGGGGCCAGGTCGGTATTCACGTCCTCCCACAAATTGATCGTCGAGCTGCCCACCATCAGCACATCGCACGCAAGGGACTCCGCCTCGCGGTTCTGCTTCTCGTACGCGTCCATATCGGCCTGGTGGCGCAGGATGAACTTCGCGGGGTCGCTGCGGTGGATCGGGATGAACCCCTCGATGCGGATCGAATCGGCAGGGGTTTGCGCCGAGGCACCCGCACAAAGGAACAGGAGGGCTAAAACAGGTTTGATCATTTTCATGCCCAAAGTTAATCTTTTTTTGCCGTATGAAACACGAAAGCCGCCCCGATCGGAGCGGCTTTCGCCGTAAACACTCTGCTTACACCTTATTTCACGGTGTTCATGTACTGGATCAGCTCGACCACCTTGTTGGAGTAGCCCCACTCGTTGTCGTACCACGCAACGAGCTTGACAAAGTTGTTGTTCAGGGAGATACCCGCTTTGGCGTCGAATACGCTGGTGCGTGCCTCGCCGATGAAGTCGCTCGATACGACCTCGTCCTCGGTGTAACCCAAGATGCCTTTGAGTTCACCTTCGGAGGCGGCTTTGATGGCGGCGCAGATCTCATCGTAGCTGGCTGCTTTTTCCAGGCGGCAGGTCAAATCCACGACCGAAACGTCGAGGGTCGGTACGCGGAAAGCCATACCGGTCAGTTTGCCGTTCAAAGCGGGGATCACCTTGCCCACGGCCTTGGCGGCGCCGGTCGACGAGGGAATGATGTTGCCTGCGGCTGCGCGGCCACCCCTCCAGTCCTTGGCGGAAGGTCCGTCAACGGTCTTCTGGGTAGCGGTGGTAGCGTGTACGGTGGTCATCAGACCCTCTACGATACCGAATTTGTCGTTTACCACTTTGGCCAGCGGAGCCAGACAGTTGGTGGTGCAGGACGCGTTGGAAACGATGGTCTCGCCCTTGTAGGATTTGTTGTTCACGCCCATCACGAACATCGGGGTGGCGTCTTTCGAGGGAGCGGACATGACCACGCGCTTGGCACCTGCGTCGATGTGCTTCTGAGCGGTCTCCTGGGTAAGGAACAGGCCGGTCGACTCGACGACGTACTCAGCGCCCACTTCGTTCCACTTCAACATGGCGGGATCCTTCTCAGCGGTTACGCGGATGGATTTGCCGTTGACTACCAGGTTGCCGTCCTTCACCTCGATCGTGCCTTTGAACTGGCCGTGGATGGTGTCGTAGCGGAGCATGTAAGCCATGTAATCGACCGAGATAAGGTCGTTGATACCTACCACTTCAATGTCGCTCTTCTGAACCGCAGCGCGGAATACCAGACGGCCGATGCGTCCGAACCCGTTGATACCAATTTTGATCGTTGCCATAATGTTTGATTTATTTGGTTTGAATTCTTTTTTCTGACGCAACAAAGATATTGCATATTAATAAAATTTCAAAATATTTTAAAAATTTTTATTAACACACCCCGAAAGCGTTAATTTTCAGACTCGCACGACGATTTGCCGCGCCCGCGGTTGCATTTCGCCCAAAAACTCCTACCTTTGCGTCCCGGTCCGGGATTTCGGGGTGTAGCGCAGTCCGGTTAGCGCACCTGCTTTGGGAGCAGGGGGTCGTGGGTTCGAATCCCGCTACCCCGACAACTGGAAAGGCCTTTCAGAGCAACTGAGAGGCTTTTTTGCGTCTTGGCAGTTCCTGCTGGCTTTCGTTGCCTTTTGCTCGGTTTACACGTTTTTTAACCATTTGTGTAAACCAATGTGTAAACCAGAAACCACGATGAAAGCCAATGCCGAAGTCATCTGTTACACATCCAAAACCCTGCGTGACGGCACACAGCCGTTAATGCTCCGCATCACTCAATCACGTAAACGCAAGTACGTTTCACTTGGATTGTCGATAGACCCGAAGTTATGGGACTTCGACAAGAACAAGCCGAAACGGAATTGCCCGAACAAAGAGGCTATTAACAACCTCATTTCCGCCAAACTCACAGAGTACAACAGTCTGATTATGGAAATGGCCACCGAGCAACGGGAATACACTCCCGCTACTCTCGTTTCCACGTTGGAGCGTAAAACACACTTTGAAACGGTGGATTCTTTTTACAAGCATCTAATCGCTAAACTGAAAAGCGAGGACAAATTAGGCAATGCCGAGGTCTATAAATACTCCCTCGAATCCCTGCGAAATTTCACGTCTAACCGCCTCGATATTCAGTTTCGGGATATTGACCCTCAATTTCTAAAACGCTACGAGGACTGGCTAAAAAGGCGAAATTGCAGGGAAACCACATTGAGCCAACTATTCAGAACTTTGCGGAGCGTTTATAACAAGGCCATAGAGCAGGAAATTGTCAAGCGCGACTATTATCCATTCCACGCCTACAAGGTCAGCAAATTCGACGTAACCACTCAAAAACGGTCAATATCTAAAGACGAGGTGCAGACAATCCGAACGCTCGACCTATCCCAAAACGGCCATTACCGACAGTTAGCGCAGGATATGTTTATCTTTAGCTATTTAGGTGCAGGTATAAACTTTTCGGACATCGCATCGCTCCGTTTCGGCGATATTAAAGACGGCAGGGTCTATTATATTCGGAAGAAAACTGGCAAACCGATGAACTTCCTGCTTAATGAAATCGCCAATGAAATCATTAAGAAGTACGCCAGTCCATTCTGGGATAATGACGATTACCTTTTCCCGATTCTTAACGCAAGTACCCATAAGACCGAACAGCAGAAACGCGACCGAATCAAAAAAGTGCTAAAGAAAGTCAATCGGGAACTCCGCAAACTCGGAGCGAGCATGGGAATTGAGAACATGACCACCTACGTTGCTCGGCACACCTACGCGACCGTCCTTAAACGCTCTGGCGTGAACATCGCCATTATCTCGGAAAGCCTCGGTCATTCCGACCTTTCGACTACCCAAATCTATCTGGATAGCTTTGAGAACAGCCAGATAGACGAGGCGATGAGTAATCTGCTATAAATGACATAAATTCACAAATTTTCATTTAATAACCCCCTAAAAATTACGTCATCGAAAGAGATTGCTCATTTATTTGGGCAATCTCTTTATTTTCAGAATTCTTGTAATTACTTTTACATATCACTAACCATTAAACCATACCGCTATGAGTAATGACGAATACTACGATCCCGAAGCCGAACAGATCGCAATGGAAGATGCTTATTACAATACGCGAACGGCTATGTCGATGGCCGATATGTTGATCTCGGACAACGAGGATACATACCTCAGTTTGCACGATAAGATCAATGCAGGGGAAACGCTCTCCCTTGCCTTTATAATTAAAGAGAAATTACCCTGTTACGAATTTGAGGTAAATGGCAAAAAGAAACACCTGTATCTCAATAACGGGATTATTCAGCACGTGCTAAAATGGCTAATGAATGGAGATAAAAGCCCCTCCCGCATGAATATTATGGAGGTCGATAAGGACGTGGACGAAACCTATACACTCTACCAAATCAAGCGGGATCGTCAGAATAACGCTGCCAGATACAACAGCACCACAGACGAATTTAAGGCGATTTACTCCAATGGCACGATCAACTACGGTAAATTGCCATATACAAAAGACGAATTGGCAGCTAAACTTGATTCGCTACCGTAGCAATTTTACCCTCGTATGAAGATTCGCTTTGAAGATTTGCCTCCCGTGCCTAACTTAGTTAGGTGCTCGTTTAGGCAATATGAATTTTCAGATAACGGCGCGAATTGGCGCATATTTCGCAGTTTGGTTAGGGATGGAGCGGAGATAATTGGCCAAATAAAGATAGATGGCGATTATCTGGCAGAGTTTGACATTGCGCGGGTCGGCAATACGGAATATAAAAAAGCCAGCATCTGGCTACTCCCTAAAGTAGAGGCATTTTTGCTGACTTACCTGCTTACAGGGAAACACACAGGTATTCCCGCTGGCTACCCTGCCAATGACATCGACCCAGAGTTCAGAGTTGAACCCGATTACCTGTTAAGACACATAAAACGGGAGATCGCAAGAGATTCCATTGCCTGTATTGAAGAACAGCAGGGAGAAATACATGGCATCCGAATCATTGCCAAATATCCCTATGGAAGCATCGATTACGGGTTTATCCCATACAGTTGGGATGAACTACTTTCCAAGTTGGAGGGTGTAGAGCCTTATCCATATAATATTGACGAGTGCGATATTCCAGAATTACAGACCCACGACCTGCCTATAATTCTTAAAGAGATAGAGCAGGGGAAGCACCTCGATTCGGTATTCGATGAGATTCCGACAAACACGATTATCGACAAGACCATTTGCGGAATAGGGGCTACTTGGTTGGCTATAAATTCCGACTGCAACAGCATTATCATAGAGCCAAATATCCCCGTAATTATAGGGAAAAAGCAAGAGCATCCGCACCTGATAGCTGTTTACGGGGAAAAGATTACAGCAAATGAGATTGCCACCCAGATAAGCCAATGCAAGGATAAGGTCAGGCTGATGACTACCCCAGATAGTTATCCCAAAGTGAGAAAGGCATTGGAACAGTTGAAGGTAGAGTACACGCAGAAGTATAGATTACTGTTCGATGAGTGCGAGAAGATCGTAGCGGATATAGATTACAGGCAGAATATCAATTTGCCTATCGATGATTTCTTCAAATTCAAGGATAAGGCGATGGTGTCTGCAACCCCTATCGTTATAGACGATCCGAGATTCAAGCAGCAGGGATTCCAGATTATCAAGATCGTTCCCAAGTTCGATTATGCGCTACAGCTTGAACTCAAGCCGACCAACAACGTAGAGGCTATGGTAAAAAAGACACTCGGCGAGGTTGATCCCGACACCCCCGTTTGCCTCTTTTACAACTCTATCAAGGGAATAAAAGACTTGATATACTATTTAAGGATAAGCGACACAACGAATATATATTGCAGCACAGAGGCAATGAAACCGCTTAAGCGGGAGGGGTATCATGTGTTCGATTCGGTAACCGATACCAACGGTAAAGTGTCGCTTAATAAATACAACTTCTTTACGAGCCGATTCTATTCGGCTGTCGATATAAAGGTTGAGTGTAAGCCGACCGTTATTATGATTTCACAGGTATATAAGACACTCCCAGAAGAAACGCCCTACTCGTTGATCGATCCCGAAACCGAGGCCATCCAGATCGTGGGAAGATTCCGTAACGGTGTAGGCAGGGTTATCCACATAACCAACACCAACCCTGAGATGGGCTTTTATCCCCGTGAAATATTAGGGAAATTCCTGCAAGATCAGCACACCGCCTACCTCAAACTTAAAGCGATGCGCAAGGAGGTGGATACGGTCGGCGAATACTATTTTATCGGGCAGGCTATCAACAAGACTGATTATATTCAGTTGGGATTTGTTACGAATAAGGACGAAATCAACTATTTCCGTTACAACAACGCCTATCTGGACGAACGGCTAAAAATGCTCTACCGCTATCCTGCCGCATTGCATAAGGCATATAATAAATCGGGGGCATTTAAAGTGGTGTCAAAGTCTGAATATGCCCTTTATACCGATGAGGATAGAAAATTCCTGATGAACAAGAATAATCCCAAGTCGGAACGCATTACCCTTTTATTTAAGGTATTCGGGCGTTCTGTCAATTCGAGCAACTACCTCGGTCAGATGTTCATCGATGAAATGAGAAACGAGTTTGCACTATATAATGAGGCTTTCAATGTTATCGGGTTCCGTAAGGTAAAAGAACTTGGATTTATTGATTCCGAGATCGCCACCGAGGTCAAGCGGGTAAAACGCATTAAAGAACAAACCGCCCCTGGGATTGTTGAGGAAGTTTACAAAGCATTCTCTCCGAATACAGAGTACCCTAATGCAACCATCAAGAAACTACTTGAGCCTATTTATATGGCCAATAAGGTCGATTTTGACAAACGGGGCATCTGCAACTGCATTGCTCTCTACTTCGATGCGACCGAAACCAGAACAGAAAAAGCAAGAGGCTGGAAGTTAGGAAATAAACGATTTTGATTTGATGACGTAATTTTGTAAATCTTCTTTTATATACCCCTTGAAAATTGTGTCATCACGATTAATACTCCATTTACCAACTAATAAATGATACTGACATGAAAGATGTGATTTGGGTTTTGGTTACAATAGTTGTGCTGTTTGTTATTGTTGCAATAGGCAATCTGACAGAAAAAGAAAAAAAGCAGAAGGAATTAAGACAAGCTGAAATAGCAAAAGAACTCGAAGAAAAGCGAGAAAAAGAACGTAAAGAGCGAGAGGCCGAACGCAAACGAATCGAGCGGGAGGAACGCCAGAGATACGGCGATGAAAAATACGAAATGATGCAGATGCTCAAGCAATCGGGGGTACTTAAAAAATATCCCAAAAAATAATCTGTAATCCGCACACACGGACACTCCCCATTTATCCCCCCTCCATGCTTTAATTGGGAAACCGAAAAACGAGGCAAGCCTATTTCTATTAATCCCCTAAAATCAAACCCTAAAACATCCATAGGTCTGAAAAGTCTGGGTGTCTAACCCGAAAGGCTTTTGACATCAAACCACTCCAACACGGGGTGGTTTTTCTTTTGCCTAACCTCTAAATCCTTAATTATATGCTGACCGAAAGAGAACTTGTGCATCATCACATTCTGTATGAACAGAATAATGTCATTGACGAACTGTTAAAGCATGGAGCGATCCGTGATGAATCGCTATGCGAGGGATGGTATGAGGTAATGGAATGGTGGCTAGTAACGCCTTATCTGGCCGAACAACTGAAAGATGAGGGAGAGATCATCATTGCCGAGCATGATTGTTATTGGTGGGGACGCCAAACTTCGGGTCAGGCCATCTATCTGGACAAGGTAATACAGGAGATAGCTGATCGATGAGCGTAAAATCCCCCTTTTAGCTAAGGGGAATTTTTATTTCGTAACCGTTTGAATGGATTTCATACAGTCCCGTCCGTATTTCACACAAACGCTATAAATACATGGTGTTATCTATTTGGAAAGTTCTACTTTTGTATTGTCAAGCTACGGAAAATGTCAAAGTACCTTATAGTAACCAACAACAACGAAGCGGTAAGGGTTTCTCCCGAGAGGATAGTCTACATATCCTCGGACGGAAACTATACCACTATGGTGTTGGTGGATCAGGAAGAACACATTTTCACTTTCAACCTCGCAGCGTTCGAAAAGCTTATCGAACAACAGTTAGGCACTGCAGCACAGACATTTATACGCTTAGGCAAAAGCCTTATTATAAACGGCAGCTACATCCATTACCTGAACGTATCGAAACAACAGATCGTGCTCTCAGACATGGGTTTCAATCACAAATTTACTCTCGCGGCCTCCAAAGAGGCATTGAAAGCCCTAAAAACTGTACTAGAAGAGAGTATCAAAAGCAGGAGGATCGGAATATGATCGACAAGAATAAAGATAACGAGGTTTACATACTCGGCTCGCCCAAAGGCGATAAACCCAAGCCTTCCAAGGTCAGAATATGGATATTCGCGACACTAGGATTGCTTGTTCTGGCAGGAATCATCTTGTATGCCGTTTGGCCTGAGAACGAGGAAGTACCCGAATACTACTTTGAACCAGAAAAGGCAACCACTCACAAGCAAGATATTACGACTGTTGAATATACGACCGACACATTAAACCTACAAGGCCGTATAGAGGTATCTGATGATATGTCGCAAGCAATACCATTAACTGTATATATGCCAGTTAATGCTCAGATGTCGCTTTCTATCGGGCTGCCAGACAAAAACGATCCCGCTATTATTTACGTTGCACAGGCCGCAGATATTCGCGCTGACAACAAGAAGATAGTCGGGGATTTCGTATCGCTGGGACGACAAATCGCCTGGGGGCAAACAAAGAAAGGCTTTTGCGCTGTTATCGGGAACCAAATAACCATAGATGTAGGCGAACAAACTCATTTGGTGCAACAATCGATAGATGCCGAGGGATATTTCTTCCGCCAATATCCTCTTGTCAAAGACGGGGTTGCAATAGAGAATAACCCCGAGAACGAATCCATCCGCCGAGCAATCGCCATTAAAGACGGACACGTTGTTATGATTGACTGCCAAAGCGCAATTACCATCAATCATTTCTCACAGACATTGGCCAATATTGGGGTCAGCCAGGCTGTCTATATGGTAGGTAGCGCGTCATATGGGTGGTATCGCAACGAGAAAGGCGAAAGGGTAGAATTCGGGATCGAATCAAGACGATTACCTCGAAATACAAGCTATATAGTCTGGCGGGCTGACTAAGTAAATCACCAAATAATCAAGATATCGCAAAATAGGCAGAACCCCTGCCCTGGGCGAACTTTGCCCTAACCGAAAGTACAATTCATTCAATAAAAACCAACAAAACCATGAAAAACAAATCTTTACTTTTCTCAATCGTATTCCTCCTGGCCGCATGCAATAACGAGCCGCTGGAATACTCGGACGGCATGGCCGTATTCACTAAAGGCCAGAAATCGGGTTATGCCAATGAGCAGGGCAAGAAAACGATCCCCGCCACATATGACATCGCTAAAAATTTCCGTGACGGGATGGCTTATGTGCGCAAGGCGGGCAAATGGGGCTACATCGACAAAAGCGGTAAGGAACTCATCCCCATCAAGTACGATTATATTTACGGGTACACTTGGGAACAAGGTTGCAAAGGAGCGTTGGCCATCCTGAAGGGCAAACGCGGCTTCATCGACAAAACAGGCGCTGTCCTGCTGCCAATACAATACGACACCATTACATACGCCAGTAATGGATTTCTTCTACGGGAAAACGGTAAATGGGGATTCGCCGATAAAGACTGCCGAGAGTTGATCCCATGCAAGTACGACAATAATAATTTCAGATTCGACAATGGCTTGTGTGCTGTCAACTCCAACGGATCGTGGGGTTTTATAAATGACAAGGGCACACTGGCTATTCCTCCCATATACAGTGAGGTATACGGCTTTGATGAGAGTATAGCCGTTGTCCGTCTCGACCAGAAATGGGGTATCATCAATACATCGGGAAAAATTGTTCTACCAATCAATTTCGAAAGTATCGGCAAACTCCAGGATGGGATGCGTCTCGTACAACGGTCAGGTAAGTACGGCTATGTAAATAATGCAGGGGTATTGGTCATTCCTTGCATCTACGAAAACGCAGACGAATTTCTGGATGGTTTGGCAAAAGTGTCGATGCGTGATGGCAAATGGGGTGTAATCAACCGTCAAGGCAAAATCGTGATCGGGATGAACTACGATAGTATCTCTTTCTGGGACGAAACGATCACAGCCGAGCAATCGCAATCACACACGTTTGACCGTAACGGCAGACCGATCCGATAACTTAAAACTGCAACAGCCAAAAAAAGAGAGGTGTTGCCATACGCACAAAGATTTTTTATATCTTTGTAAAGTTACCGATGAGGTAACGGCGTATCTGAACGTGAAAGCGTTTGTCGTTCATGGATAGCGAACTTAGGAATTTGTTTATCAACAGTGAATGGGCACGCCTCTCTCACGCTTGCATCTATTGCGAAATAGACTGGCGTGGGCTGTTGCTTATTATTGTTGAGGGTTTCCTAAGACCTGCTATCCAAGAGTAAGCCAATAGTCCCACGCTTTCTTTTTTTGTGTTTACCCCAGAGGGATGAGGGGTAGGTAAAATAAAAGTCATGCTCTACATTCTGTCGTTAATTATTTGCATCCTCTCTGGCATCCTTTCGTGGAACTGGATTGAGCCAGAAAATTTCGGACAAGGTATTGTGTTCGTGATAGTATGGGCTATTCTAACTGGCATCGGATATTTTATACTGGAGATTCTTTTCAGAAGTACGAGAAGTAAATAATAAATGTTCTGAAATTTAATTGTCTAATTGATAACTTCGATCATTATGGGAGTAATTAAAAAATGCGGCATCGCACCTTTGCCGCAAACAATGAGCAAAAAAGCAAAATGCATGCTTTTATCAATCATGCAATCTGTGATGAACCATTTTTCACAATTTGCAATGTACCCTCACGCGATGGCAAAATACCGACTCGAGCATTTCTTTGAAAGCACCATTAGTGAGTTGGGTATTACACCCGCATCCTTTCAATCCATCATGACATCAATTGACGCACCCGCAGGATACAATATGGCCTCTTTGCTCTCGTCCGAACTAAAAAGCACTAATGAACGGACTTATTGCAAAGATCGTATTATCCATATTGCATACTTGCTGTGTGAATATGGACAAAATGAGCCCGCCCTCAAATCGATGGTAGAGGATGCGTTAAGTAACGATGTTTTGCCATACCTGAGATAATCAATCGTAATAAATAATCATATGGCTGTAATTTTTGGAATCGTTGGAGTGTTAGGATATGTGTTGATTACATTTATTGTCAAATCAATCATATGCTCATTTTTCGACCCCTTAACCCTTGAGGTTGCTGCAAATATTGACACATTCACAGCCCCCGCAATAGCACTGGCTATATGTGTGGTTTTCTCATTAATGACCGATGATGATTCAGCGGAATGGTATTCGGGAATATTAGTGGCTGGAACTATGCTATTCAAATTTCTTCCTTACTCAACAGGCATGCTGATACTTTGCAATTTGCTATGGGCTGGATGTGTGTTTTTTGCCGTACTTCGTTTTGTATTATTCCCAAAAAACAAAAACCGTTGATCTGACCATGAAAAAATTATTATTGATACTTACAATGTGTTTTGCCATTACTGGTGCTTCTGCAGAAATAATAAACCTTCAGACATCTGGAGTAATAAAGGTCGTAAATGGCAGACAGCAGACTTGTTCTGGCGATTACTCATTTGCAATTGATGAAGGGCGAAATCTCCTTTATATTAATTGTTTGAATCAAGGATATAGTAATTGTTTTGGCCAAACAGGAACATACACAATCCAACACACGGAAACTCTCCGCGACAATTATGCAGGAACGACCTACGTGTTTATAATATCAAAAAACAACGTAAACTACGTTCTTACAATCACTTCTCGCATGGTGTCATTTAGCCAATCTGGGCAGACATCATCGCTGTGCTGGCATTTCGGTCTACAATAATCCATTTGACATGAAACCCACCACCATCCTAAAACAAACCTACTACGCTCTGACAAGTGGAATGCTGTTAATCGCCTTAACAGTATTCCTGTCGGTGGCGTTTACTCCTATGGGTAGGAGTATGGAAACCATGCACCCCATAAAATACCCGTTAATAATCATGGCGTTTTCGATTGGCTATTGCTGGCTAATGCGCAGACATAATGGTAAATATGAGTGGCTGATATATTGCAGTATCATCCTATTGTCGTTCTTTTTCTGCATGAAAGTCCCCTTGTATTACCCTTTCGGAATTGAGCACGGCATCGACCGTTTTTGGTGGAGTGCAGCGTCTAATCTGCTTGACATATGCACTATATGTATGATGGTAGCAACATTCGGGTCGAATACCAAGTATTATAACATCCTGCCGAATCAATCTGTTACCGTCAGCAAGGTATTCAGAGTTACGAGTTGGGTAGGGCAGGTAATTGTTTGGGGGTTGGCGATTTTAGATATTGGCGTTAAGTATAGCACATTCAGGTAATTACGAATGACGTGATTTTCACAGGGGTATAGAAACAGGTTTAACGAAAAAACGTCATAGGTCATTAATAATACTACAAGATGATAACCGAGATTCAAACTCCGAATGGCTCAGTTGAGATTTATGAGCCAACAACAGAAATGATAGAACGGTTGAAATCTGTTTTGCCTTATGGTCTGATGCTATTGGATCAACCATTAGACGGGGCAGAATTCGGCATTGTGATGCAATGTGGGGATAAAGAACTGAGTTGCATGAGGATTAAACCGTTGGAATGTGAATATGATTTGGCGGTAGAATTGTTCAATGCTCATAATTATTTGATAATTAGTAGCTATTGTAAATATATCCATAAAGGGTTCTCAGGCGCATACCTCGCCTCTTCCTACTTGAATCAACGAGATAACAATCAATGGGAGGCGGGTGTTGCTAATTTCATCTTTCCATATGAAATTTCCTCAGAATCTAAACGATGGCGCAAAATTTTTAGCAAAAAACAATTATTGGATGACCAATATGGGCAAGGAGCGACAAAAATGTTTGATGAGTTTATAAAGTCTTTTACAGAAGAACATACTAACTTAGATTTGGCCCAATTCTTTGGAAAATATATTGGCATTGGTACTCGCCCTCGGTCGCATTTACAGGGCCTGGCAATGTGGTTTATGGTTTTAGATTCTGAGATTATTTGCTTACGGGCTAATCTACGCGAACAAGAAGACAGTACCTGGGGTTTTCTGGCTCAACAAGGGATTACTAGAGTGTATCACTTACCCGCCGCGCCAATGACTATTGAAGAATCTGATTTGAATTCAGCAAAAGGAATTAGCAAGTTGCCCAAATGACACAATTTTCACAGGGGTATATAAAACAGATTTAACGAAAAAGCGTCATTATATATAACGCCATGAAAATCTTAATTTTACTGATTACTACCTTGTCCCTGCTTGCTTGCGGACAGAAAAAGAAAGATGCACAATACTATCAGATGATAGCGGAGTATAGAGCATCTTTAACTGAGAGAGAGGGAGCAAGTTTCACAGAAGAAAAGCCCTCTCAATCGGAACCAATTGCACACCCACTCTTAGAGAAAATAAAGAATGGGGCTCATAGGGTATCTGAAAAAGAGTTTGCAAACGAAATGAGTGCCTCTGACCTGACTGACAGTTTAGAGTCCTTTTTTGCAGATTATAAGAAGTTTGCATTTAATCAACGATTTGATTCTGCCTCGATCGCACATTATGCTGATATGACTGATCAAGATGTTGCATACTTATTTGCACGGGACACGTTCTGGATAAACGAAGTTTCAGAGGCTATGTATCAGATTGGACTAGCGAATGACACGTATGGAATGATACAAACAAATAAGTATCGCCGTACTGTAACAGAACGATTAGTAGAAAAATATTATCGTTTACTATTATCTGCAATAACCGAAGAAGATAAACCTAAATTAATAGCGGCACACAATAAATGGGGAAAGAGCATAGATGCTGACTATACCTTAGCATCCAATTTATCAAGCAAAGGAGATGGTTCCTTGCAAGCCTACACATGGTCACGTGAGGTTGATGAGTTGCTATTTCGGCGTGCGATTTTCTATTATGAAATGTATCAGTATAAAGTCGATTTGATATAATCAGTTAATCAAAATTGATCATTCTCATTATACCCCGATCTGGAAACAGGTCGGGGTTTCTTTTTTCTGCGGCGATTTTTGGGAAGTGTCTAAAACATCCAGAAAATGATTAATTTTGAAATAGTTAACCTAATAATTAACCTACATTGAGTTTACCCGAATGTGTAAACCAACGTGTAAACCACAAATCGACATAAAGGCCGAAATCCCATTTGCAGCGCACTACAAAGGCGATTATGCCCCATATTGCGACCTGCTTTGGGAGCAGGGGGTCGTCCGTTCGAATCGGATCTCCCCGACGGGTAAAAGAAAGCCTTTCAGATCACGCTGAAAGGCTTTTTGCATTTCCCTGTCATTTGGGCTTGTTGACCCTCAACCTAAAACCCAGGATCAAACTTAATGTGTGCTGGTATTGCAGCCTGGTTTTTTGAGAAAACTGCACGAACATGGGGCGGTATGCCGTGCCGACATAAAAACCGGTTTCGTTGTTAAAGTAATAGTACGCAGGAAAAACAAATCCCAAAGAGTGAGAATAGAGATAAGATATTTTTCCCCTCATCTTCCATCTGTCGTAACCATACGAAAGTCCGTAACCTATACTGAACCTGCCTGCCGTGTGATTGTTTGAGAGTGAACAATAGAGGACCAGTATATTCTCCGAATCTTTGCCACCGAATCCGTAAGTAATAACCGCAGGCAGCTTCAGGTCGTAAGATTCGCCGATTGTGAGATTCAAGAATGCTTTGTCGTGGTGGTAGTAATCTATCCCGACGTCCCAATAACCAAAACCGACTCTCGATAGTTTGCCATACTCCGTATCGGTGTAATAAAACCAATTGAACAACGGCGCGATGAGATTCGCCCGAAGATCGATGGCCCCTTTGCGTGGAACATGGTACTCGGATCTCTCCCGGGTGGATAATTGCGCGTGACACACGGCCGAAGAAAGCAACAAACTCACCGAGCATACCAGAAATAGGGAGAGCGCATGTTTTCTCATTTACCAATAGGCTTTTCAATTCAAATATAGAAATTATCCTGCAATATATAAACCGGGATAAAAACTTGGCGAGTGCTGTTTTTTTTAACATTCCGTTTAGATTACCTCTCGAACCAAAAAATTATCTTTGTAGAATTAATCCTTGCGCGGCCGATGAGACAGAGCCCGGCAACCGATGAATTGATCGACATACTGCAAAAAGGAGGCTACTCCTGCGTGGTTCGCAACGGCGAAACGCGGACATTTACCGGCAGGGGCGTTACCGATTTGTATGGCCTGCTGAAAAATGAGCCGGATTTTTTAAACGGCGCGTCCGTTGCGGACAAGGTCGTGGGCAGGGCCGCCGCCGCCTTGCTGATCATGGGGAAGGCAGCCTGGGTCTATGCCGGAAGGATCAGCGAACCGGCCCTCGACTTGCTCCGCCGGGCGGGCGTGGAGACCGGTTTCGGACAGGTGGTCCCCTATATCCGCAACCGGGACGACACCGGCATTTGCCCCTTGGAGGCAATATGCCGGGAGAAGCCCCCCGGGGAGATATTGCCCGCCATCGAAGAATTTTTCACCAAAATAAATAAAGCATGAATACGCAAAGTTTACAGCTCTACACCCTGGGCTACAACCAGGCGAAGACCTATTTGGCCGTTGCGGTTTTTGTGGCAGGCAACATCCTGCTGCCCCGACTGTTCCACCTCGCCTCTATGGGCGGTCCCACCTGGCTGCCCATCTATTTCTTTACCCTGGTGGCTGCCTGTAAATACGGATGGAAAGCGGGACTGCTTACCGCCCTGCTCTCCCCTCTGGCCAACTCGCTGCTTTTCGGGATGCCCTCCTCGGAGGTTCTCCCCGCCATCATGGTCAAATCCGTCCTGCTGGCCCTCATCGCGGCCTTTGCGGCCAAACGGTTCGCCAAAGTATCCCTTCCCATTCTGGCCGGGGTGGTGCTGTCATACCAAGTGATCGGCGCGCTGGCGGGATGGTCGATCACGGGCAGTTTTCCGGCTGCGGTTCAGGGCTTTCTGATCGCATGGCCCGGTATGCTCCTGCAAATCTTCGGCGGCTACCTGCTGATCAACTACCTGATCCGGAAATAAGATGATCACCACTCCCCGGGAATATATAGACGCCGCTCCGGAACAAGGAAAAATCTGGCTGGGAATTTTTTTCCAATACATGGAACAACATCATCCCAAATTAAAGGTAAACATGTTCCGGCAATGCCCGATGTATAAGTTCAAAGAGAGCAATCTGGATGGGTACGTTATGTTTACAGCAAACAAGCATCATTTTTCAGTCCATACGCTCGACTTTAACCTGATTGAAGGGATGAAAGCCCTCTTACCCCGGGCCCAATACGGCAAAGGGTGTGTGAAAGTCAAATATTCCGATCGGGATGCAATTCCTTTCTTACAAACCCTATGCGATAATTCAATAGATAAATACAACAAAGCCAATAGATTATAGTTTTAAATCCAAAACTGTAAAAAACAGGACGGGACTGCGCTAAACAAACCTAATTTTCAAATACTTTCGCGATATTTGTGTCTGATTACCGCTCACCCGAGTTAATTTAACACTAACCAATGGTGAAAAAATTCTTTTTACTTTCGTTCGCCTGCCTTATTTGCAGCATCTCATTGGCCCAGCAACAGGTTTCCCTGCCCGCATACAAGGTCAACACCTACATAGGCAACGTGCAGGACACATGTATTTAGACAAGCAGACCAACAAGTACATCACCAAGAACCAATACATCAAGCGGTTCGGCGAAAAGGACTTCAATGCGATGTACCTGGCGCAGGTCACCCTGCCCACGCAGGCCGCGCAGGCTGCACAGGCCGCCGAAAAGGCGGCGCAAAGTACGGCGGATGCAGCTGAAATGGCCAAACTGCTCGACCAGGCCGACAAAGCGCAGAAGAACAAATCCACGATCGGCTATGTATGCGGCGCGACCTCCGTGGTGGGGGTTATCGTGCTGCTGACCGGGATCAAAAAGGACAAAGCAGGCATACAGAACACCTACTTCGACTCTTAGGGCTACGGATTGAGCCTGACGCTGAAGTTCTGAAAGTAACGGCAATCCCCTCTCGGGACAATAAAACTCCTTGTGTTGTGTTATTAATTGGTGGAATGGCAAAAAAGCGCTATCTTTGCCGTGAAACACACGAGTTCATTCCGATCTTTCTCTGCTTTGCATCTTCCCGGGTAAGCTGAATCCCGGCTGCTTTCATCGTTGAAATCGACCAGTTTAAGCTTTTGCGTTTCGGCAAATCCTTGCCCGAGTAAGCCACCGAAGGACTGAAGACGGCAATTGTCAAATTTCGATGATGAAACAAATGAAATCATTTCGCATAGGCGACCTCAGTGTCGCGCTGCCCATCATTCAGGGCGGCATGGGCGTAGGCGTATCGCTCAACGGCCTGGCCGCGGCCGTGGCCAACGAAGGCGGCGTGGGCGTGATCTCGGTCGCAGGACTGGGGCTGCTCTACCCGCAAACCAAAGGCGACTTCCAGCAGAAATGCATCGAGGGCCTCAAACAGGAGATCCGCAAGGCGCGGGAGAAGACCCGGGGGGTAATCGGCGTGAACATCATGGTCGCGCTGTCCAACTTCGCCGACATGGTGCGCACCTCGATCCAGGAGAAGGTCGACGTGATCTTCGCCGGGGCGGGCCTGCCGCTGGACCTCCCCTCCTACCTCACGCCGGGCAGCGTGACGCGCCTGGCCCCGATCGTCTCCTCGGCGCGCGCCGCCAAGCTGATCTGCGAGAAGTGGGACGCGGCCTACAACTACCTGCCCGACGCGATCGTCGTGGAGGGCCCCAAGGCGGGCGGCCACCTCGGCTTCAAAGCCAATCAGATCGACGACGAGAACTACTCCCTGGAGCACCTGATCCCCGAGACTGTCGCCATTGCCGACAGCTACGCCTCGCGCAAACAAATCCCCGTGATCGCCGCCGGGGGCATATCCACCGGGGCTGACATCGCCCGTTTCCTGGAGCTGGGGGCCTCGGCCGTGCAGATGGGCTCGATCTTCGTGCCCACCGAGGAGTGCGACGCCTCGCTGGAGTTCAAGAAGGTCTACATCAACGCCAACGAGCGCGACGTGCGCATCATCCAAAGCCCCGTGGGGATGCCGGGCCGCGCGTTCGACGGCGAGTTCATCCGCAGCGTGGCCGAGGGCAAGCAAAAACCCCGCGCCTGCCCGTTCCACTGCATCCGCACCTGTGACTACACCAAAAGCCCCTATTGCATCATCAAGGCCCTCTACAACGCCGCCAAAGGCAACATGGCCAAAGGCTACGCCTTCGCCGGGAGCAACGCCTACATGGCCGATAAGATCCAGAGCGTCAAAGAGGTGGTCGAACGGCTGAAAGCCGACTTTTTCCTTACCACGGCAGCCGCGTTGTAACGCGACGGCCGTTAAAATTTATCTATGACTTTTAACGAATTGAACATTGCGGAGCCTATTTTGAAGGCCGTCCGCGAAAAAGGATACGCAGAACCGACCCCGATCCAGGTGCAGGCCATCCCGGTCGTGCAGCGGGGCAAAGATATCTTCGGCATCGCCCAGACGGGCACCGGCAAAACGGCGGCTTTCGCCATCCCCATCCTGCAACACCTGATGGAGGACCCTGCCAGCCCCCCTTACAACCCCGAACCCGCCCAACCCAGCCGCCGCGACCGCCGCGGACGCTCCCACGGCCGGACCCGGGAGTGGCGCCCCATCCGCGCCTTGATCCTCACCCCTACGCGCGAACTGGCCATCCAGATCGACGAGTGCTTCTCCGACTACGGCAAACACACCGATCTGAACCACACCGTGATCTTCGGCGGGGTGAAACAGGGCCCCCAGACCGAGAAACTCCGCCGCGGGGTCGACATCCTGGTCGCCACGCCGGGCCGCTTGCTGGACCTGATCGGCCAGGGCGAGGTCAAACTCGACGCGCTGACCCATTTCGTGCTGGACGAGGCCGACCGGATGCTGGACATGGGCTTTATCGCCGACATCCGGCGTTTGCTGCCCCTGATCCCCAAAAAGCGGCAGACTTTGTTCTTCTCAGCCACCATGCCCGAGGAGATCGTCTCCCTGTCGCGCACGATCCTTACCAACCCCGAGCGCATCGAGGTAACGCCCGTGTCGAGCACGACCGAAATGGTCGACCAGCACATCTTCTTTGTCGAGAAGCCCGAGAAAAAGGGCCTGCTGATCTCCGTGCTCAGGGAGCGGGAAGAAAAATCGGTATTGGTCTTCTCCCGCACCAAGCACGGGGCGGACGGCATCTCGCGCGTGCTGAAAAAGGCGGGCATCCCCAGCCAGGCCATCCACGGCAACAAATCGCAGAACCAGCGCCAGAGGGCCCTGTCGGATTTCAAGTCGGGCGAGATCAAGGTGATGATCGCCACCGACATCGCCGCGCGCGGGATCGACATCAAGGAGCTGCATATGGTCATCAACTACGACCTTCCGGACGTGGCCGAGACCTACGTCCACCGCATCGGCCGCACGGGCCGCGCCGGCTGCCCGGGCACCGCGTTTACCTTCTGCTCGCAGGAGGAAATGCCCATGATGCGCGACATCCAAAAGCTGACCGGCAAAGAGATCAACGAAATGCAACACGAATCGATAACCCAAAAACCAACCCAAAATTCAATTGAATGGCAGGATCTTTCGGAAAAAGAGAAAACGAAAAAAAGAAGCAGGCCAAGCGCCTCGAGAAACAGAAACGCAAGGAGGAGCGCCAGGCCTCAGGCACGGCCACATTAGACGACATGATCGCCTATGTGGATGAAATGGGCAACATTACCGACACGCCGCCCGAGGAGCGCGTAAAGGAGGAGATCAAACTGGAGGATATCGAGATTTCGACCCCCAAGAAGGAGGACACCGGACCCGAGGTATTCAACGGCCGCGTGGAGTATTTCAACACCGACAAGGGCTACGGCTTTATCAAGGACCTGGATTCGGCCGAGAAGTATTTCTTCCACATTTCGGCCGCCCCGGCCAACCTGGCCGAAGGCCATAAGGTTACCTTCGAGACCGAGCGCGGCCCCCGCGGCATGAACGCGGTCAACATCGCGATCGTCAAGTAAGCCCGAAACGGCTCAGTGGACACCCCTGACAACGAACGAGAACGCATTGCGTTCCGTATTGATATGCCCCACGGTCGGCCCTTCGCGTAACGACTCTCTTTTTGGATTGTACGCCACAAAATAAATCGACCGGGATGAGGATAACCTTCCAATCCCGGTCGAATTTATTTGGCGCTTGGTCCAAAGCGGCGCATTTCACGCACTACGGCTGCCCCGTAGCGCCCGGCATTTCGGTTATATAGGCCGCCAACGCGCTCCAGTTGGGCGCGTTTTTATACGCCTCCCCGCACCCGGCAGGCACCAGTATCCGCAACTGCGGGTTGAGGGTAGTGGTAAGGAAATTGGCTGCAATGGTTGGCGGCGTCAAGGCAGTCATGTAGAGCTTTTTAAGCCCCGGGATGTCCGACAGGGCAGTCCCGTTGATCGTGGTTACCTTGGGCCCTACCGTAATCTCGTCTATCGTAAAGCTGTAATTCAGCAGCCCCGTGCCTAAAACGACGGCGGCCTCGGGCAGTACGACGTGTGAGATGCCCGTACTGTATTTCAACGTCTCCACGCCTATATCGGAAGTATTAACAGGAAATGAATACCCTGCGCACCTGTACGGGAAGGACATCACGCCCAATTTTGTTATGTTGCGCGAGAGGGCCAAAAAGCGCAGGCTCCTGCAATCCCACAAAGCGTAGTTGTATACGGTCGCCGCTCCGAAGGTGCTTCCAAACGTTACATATTCCAGGCAAACGAATGACCTGAACGCATGATCGTACAGTATGCATTTCGGCCCTAAAAACACTCCGGTAACGATACCGCGCTTGGCCGATTCAATTATGAATGTGGTAGCCTCCGTATTTCCTCCCAAGCCAACCGTGCCCGACCCTGCGCTCATCCATACCGTTATATGGAACTCCCCCGGCGTTCCCATATCGACGGGAAGCTGCACGACCCCGGTCGCGGTGGTGGTAATGACCTCACTCCCGTTGCCCAAATCGACACTCAACGTCCCTGCGCCGGAACGGTTGAAGCAGAGGGTAAACGCCGTCCCGGACGCCCCGGTCGTTTTCCCGATCACGTGTGTCTTCCCGTCCGAGGTATCGTACATCGCCCCGACGGTGTAGTCGTGCCGCACGTTTGCCAGGTCTTCGGGGATGTAGTTGTATCCGGCGGGCACAAGGAATGGGTATTCCGGATGCACGGGTTGCGCGGGAAACTCCCTTACCGATCCCCCGGGGGCGACCCATTCGGTCTTGATGAGCGATCCGTCGAAGTCATGGAAAGAGACCCCCCAATACCCCTCGGGGCGAAGCGTGCCGCCGATCTCGCGGATCTTCCCCGCATACTCGGCCAGCGCGGCCCCATCCGGCACCTCGACGCCTTTGTCTATGATCGCCTGTTGGATGGCATCCACCGCATCGGCCGTGTATTGCAATTTTTGTGCTATTGTTCCCATAAGCTATAAGTATGAATAGGTTATAAATCAGTGTGACAATGATACGCCATGCACCCCCCGCGGCATTTCTATTTTTCCTGAATTTTATGCACACACCGCTCAAATGCAATATAAAAAAGAACGGCCCCGTTACATTTTGTAAAAATAATCCGATATTTGTATTATGAAACGTACCCTGATCCTAAGCCTTTTGGCCACCACCCTCTCCCTATTCGCCTCCTGCGGGAACGACGACCCGACCAACCCCGAACCCGATCCCGTCCCGACGCTTCCCACCGAGGCGGCCCTCGATCCCGAGGCGATCCCCGAGCAGGACACCGACCCCTTCCCGGGCGAGTCGTCCTCGAGGTCTTTCGCCATCAGCAGTTTGATCGGCGACAACATGGTCGTCCAGCAGAACCGGCAACTGCGGATCTGGGGAACAGGCCAGACGGGCCAGACGGTCTCGATTAAGGTCTCCTGGAGCAGCAAGACCTTTACATCCACGGTCAACGGCCGCGGCACCTGGCGCGTGAGGCTCAACGTCCCCTTCGCCCCGGCGGGCAACCCCGGCCAGACGATCGACGTTACCTACAAGGGTGCCACGACGAGCTTTACAGGCGTTGTGATCGGCGAGGTCTGGTTTTGCAGCGGCCAGTCCAACATGGAGGTCACGCTGAGGGCAAAAGGTACATGGCTGGGCGTCGAGGACTACGAGAACGTGGTTGCCGACGCTGCCGCCAACTACCAGCAGACCATCAGGATGAACACCATTACCCCGGCCGGCACCCTGAGCGCCCAGTGGGACTCCCCGAATTCGGGCTGGCAGACGTGCCGCCGCGGCACAGCCCCCGGGTTCAGCGCCGTGGCCTACTTCTTCGCCAAAAAGCTGGTCGACAGCTTCCACGTCCCCGTCGGGCTGGTGGTCTCGGCCATTGGCGGGGCTCCCGCGCAGGCGTTCACACCGATGGCCGCGCTGGAAGCCGACCCGACCCTCAAAGCGAAATACTACACTCCCTACATGAACAACCCGTCGGCATACGTGGGCGTACTCATACCCTCGATAATCTACAACGCGATGATCTACCCCTGCCTGAACGTCTCGATGCGGGGCATGATCTGGTACCAGGGCGAGGCCAACGGAGCCGAACCCGACGAGTACCTCCTTCTGATACAAACCATGCTCAGGGAGTGGCGCAAAGGCTTCGACCAGGGCGACATCCCCCATTATTACGTGCAGGTGGCGCCCAGCTACTGGGATGTTAAGGTTTCCAACGCCTCTTTGCGCAGAACGATCTGGGACCAGTTCTGCTACATCCGCGAGACCCAGGCCAAGATACGCGACCAGGTAACCAACAGCGAGATGGCCGTAACCCTCGACGTGGGCGACCCGGACGACGTTCATCCCGCCAAGAAACGTGAGGTGGGCCAGCGCCTGGCCCGGATCGCCCTGAACAAGAGCTACGGCAACTCCTTCGTCAATTTCTGCGGTCCCCGCTACAAGAGCCACACGATCACCGGCAATAAGGTCACCGTGACCTTCGACCACGCCTCGGGGCTGAGGACCAACGACGGGACCGCCCCCCGCTTCTTCTACATCGCGGGCGCGAACAAGGTCTTTTACCTGGCCGACGCGGTCATCAAAGACGGCGCCGTGGAGCTGTCCCACGCCTCGGTCCCCGAGCCTGCGGCCGTGCGCTACGCCATGATTTCCTCCCCGATGACCAACCTGGAGAACGGCGACGGACTTCCCGCCGAGTGCTTCCGCACCGACAACTGGGACCCCGTCAACGGGATCACCAGCACGGTAAGCTACAACTACGCGGACGTCAAAATCGCCCCGCCCTACTATTGACCCGGCCCCCGCCCGCCCTTGCGCTCCACCTCCACGGGTATGCTCAGCGTGAAGCACACCCCGCCGCCGGGTTTGTTCTCCACGGCCACGCTGCCGCCCTGCGCCTCGACAAACCCCTTGACCACGGGCAAACCCAGCCCCATACCCCCGGGCAGGGCGTCTTCCGGCCGCCAGAACTTATCGAACACGCGGACCAGCGACTGGGGCTCGAATCCCGGCCCGTCGTCGGTCTGCTTTAAGATCAGCTTACCCTCCTCCAGGCAGGCTTCCAGCCCGATCACCGTTCCCGGAGGCGTGTATAGGCAGGAGTTGTGCAGCAAATTGCGCAAAGCCTGCCCGGTAAGCCTGGGGTCGATCCTGACCCGTGGCATGGCGGGAATATCCGCCCGGTAGTCGTAGGCGGCCAACTCCTTTTCGAGGCTTTCGCGCACCTCCCCGGCCAGTTGCCTTATATCGCACCACTCGCGCCTGGGCATGACCCTTCCGGTCTCGATCCGCCACATATCCATCAGGGTCCCGATCATCCGGTCGAGCTTTTGGGATGCGGTCAAAATATCCGCCGACAGACGCTTCTGGACCGCATCGGCATCCGGGTCGGCCAGCAGTTGCCCTGCGGTCTGCTCGATGGCCGACACAGGGGCATTCAACTCAAAGGTCAGGGTCCCGAACAGGGCGTGGTAGAGCTTGTCCGACTGGTCCGACAGGGTGCTTTCGCGGGAAATATCCTCCACGCGGCGCTGTTCGAGCGAGCGCCCGATCTGCTCGACGACCGCATCCCAAAAGACCGCCGTGCGCCCCGTAAAGGCCTTGCGCTGCCCCACGGCGACCACCCCGAGGCGGTAGCGCGGGCCCCTGAGCGGATAGTAGGTGTAATCGGCCGAAGGGAACGTGTCGGTAAAGCGCCCCGTGGGCTTTTGGTGCATGAAAGCCCAGTTGACCGCATCCTTGTCCACGGGGGAGAGCACCGCGTCACGCGGAAGCTGCGGGCTTTCGGTCAGCGGTTTGCCCTCGTCCTGGAAGAGCAGCGCCACGCCCACTGAGAACTCGTTTTTGATACTCTCCTCGCTTACCCTGACCGCCTGCTGGAGGTCTTCCGTCTGGTTCAGTTTTCGTGTCAGCATCAGCAACGCCTCCGCCTGCCTGCCCCCCTCGAGTGCCCGCCGGCGCCACCGGTTGTAGAGAGTGGCCAATATGCCGTTGAACATGGCTATAACAAAAAAAATGAGGAACGCGATCACATCGCTGCGCGAATTGATCTGCAGGCTGTAAACCGGCATAATGAACGTCAAATCGACAATCAGGATAGCGATTAGGGTGTACAATACCGCATACTTCATCTTGAGCATGATCGCCCCCATAAAGAACAGGAGCAACAGGGTCATGGGCAAATATCCCGGCAAGCCTGCGTCGATCATTTGTTCGCACAGGATTGCCGTGATCAGCGATCCGGCTGCGATGGCGAGCCATGACCCGCTGCGGATACCGAGCCCGAAACGGACGCCTCCCCGGCAACGCGACTTGCCGGGGCCCATCTGATGGGTTACGGTACGGATATCGGCCCCTCTTCTCATCAGCCGGTTGACCAGGCGGCTGTCTGCGGAATCGACCCGTCCCCCTTTTCGTTTGCGCCAACCGACCACGAAGACAGCGCCGGTATGCTCGAGGCACTCTTCCAACAAGCCATCGCCCCTCGAGGCGACCACCGTTGCACCCAGCTCCCTGGCCAGTTCGAGGTTTGCCGCCAGTACCCGGGAGACCTCTGCGTCTTCTATCTCCTCGTCGGAATACAACGCGATCCACTCCAACCTTTCCGCATCGGCGATTATTTTCGCCCTGCGCACCACCGGTTCGCAATCGGGATAGGCGATCACGGCAACCAAATGCCGTGTCCGTTCATGATTCGGATCTTCCGGAGATATAGCGGCCATGCAGGGTTCGGGCTAAGGGGGCAATTTCAAATGTAAAAATAAACATTCCCTGCGGGGCGGCCTGCCCGGAGCGTGTTATGTGTTTCTTAAATAAGTGTTTCCTTAATTTAAAGACCGGCCGTTCCACTCGGGCTGCGCGCTAAATATTGTCATTCATATTGCAAAAATTGAGCGCATTCATTACCTTTGCGCCACCGGAAAAAGAGAATCATGGGAAGATCCGACAACAGCTGGTTTAAAACTTTGGCGGGAAACGCCATATTGGGCATCTCGGGCGGCCTGGCCCTGTTCATGGCCGTCATTCTGTTCATGGGCAAAAAGGCCGCACCCTGGTGGGTCGCCGTGGCAGGCCTTGCCGTCGCCGGCTTATTGGCCCTGTGGGGCGACAACATCCGGACCCACAGGATCAAGGTGGACCCCGACACCGGAAAAGTAAAGAAAAATCAATTATAACCCCCAAAAAACTCACTTGCATTATGTGGACCGTTTTAATCCCCATCGTTACCATCGGCGGCATCCTGGTCGTCTTCTACCTCTTCAAAGACAAATTTACCGGCCGCAACGTCAAAGCCTATGACGACGCCTACAAAGCCTGGAGCGAGAACAAGCAGGGCGTTATCCACGACCTGTTCTCCGACGCCGGCAAGTTCAAAATGCTTCAGGACGCGGTAGGCGAAAGCCCCATCGAGTGCCTGTGCCCGTGCGAGCCGCGCAAGAGTTTCGGCAAATCGCTGCTCAAGGGCGGCGTCGAGCTGCTGACCATGCGCGAGAGCTTCGACATGAGCCTCTATTTCTTCGCCATCGCGGGCGGCGAGCTCCACCTGATGCAATCCGACGGTTCGATGGTCGTCTCCCACGACGCCTGGAAACTCGACGCCATGCGCCAGGTCGACATCCGCTCCGAGGGGGGTGTGAAGAAGGTGACCAACCTGCTCTCGGCGAACAACACCTCCGCCGCCAGCAAGGATAGCCTCTTTTTCCAAAGCAACGGCGTGGACTACGGCTACAAGCTGCTGGACTTCTTCCTGGAGTACGCGGCCTTCGAGGTCGAAAAATCCTACGGCACGAGCAACAAGCACGGTGTGAACCCCTTCTACCGCACCACCAAGACCAGCGCGACCGAGGACACCATGCTCAAGAGCGTCTACGGCCCCGAGTCGATCGCGAGCTTCCGCGAAAAGATCGGCAAGTTGCAATAAACCGCATTTCCAAACAGGAAGGCCCCGAAAGCATCACTGCCTTCGGGGCCTTCCTCTTATAAGTCAATATCAATAAGCCCTTGCGAACAAAACCCTGCGCATGGAGGGCTTACCCGTCAAAATGCACTTGCCTTGCTCCTCGGGAGCGTCCAAAGGTATGCACCGGATGGTGGCCTTGGTCATCTCCTTGATCTTCTCCTCGGTCTCGGGCGTGCCGTCCCAGTGGGCCAGGATAAACCCGCCCTTTCCGTCGAGCACCTTCTCAAACTCCTCGAACGTATCGACTTTGGTGGTATTCTCCTCGCGGAACGTCAACGCCCGGTCGAAAATCGCCTCCTGGATCTCATCCAGTTTGGCATCGAGGTACTCCACGATCCCCTCCACGGGCAACGTCTCTTTGGTCAGGGTGTCGCGGCGGGCCACTTCGATGGTCCCGGCGGCCATGTCCCTCGGCCCCATGGCCAGACGCAGGGGCACGCCCCGGAGCTCGTACTCGGCGAACTTGAAGCCCGAGCGCACGTTGTCCCGCGCGTCGATCTTCACGCTGATCCCTTTGGCCCTCAACTCCGCGGCGATCGGCTCGAATTTGTCGACCACCTGCCTGAGCTCCTCCTCGCCCTTGTAAATGGGAACCATAACGACCTGGATCGGAGCCAGCTTGGGCGGCAAAACCAAACCGTTGTTATCGCTGTGCGCCATGATCAGCGCCCCCATCAGCCTTGTCGAAACGCCCCACGAGGTCGCCCACACATAGTCCAGCTTGCCCTCCTTGTTGGCGAACTGCACGTCGAACGCTTTGGCGAAGTTCTGCCCCAGGAAGTGGGACGTCCCGCTCTGCAACGCCTTGCCGTCCTGCATCAGCGCCTCGATCGAGAGGGTGTCCTCCGCGCCCGCGAAACGCTCGTTCTCGCTCTTGTGGCCGATCACGACCGGCACCGCCATCCAGTTCTGGGCAAAGTCGGCGTAGACGTTGACCATGCGGTAGGTCTCCTCGATCGCCTCCTCGCGGGTGGCGTGGGCGGTGTGGCCCTCCTGCCAGAGGAACTCGGCCGTGCGCAGGAACAACCTCGTGCGCATCTCCCACCTGACCACGTTGGCCCACTGGTTGCACAAAATGGGCAGGTCGCGGTAGGATTGGATCCAGTTCTTGTATGTATTCCAGATGATCGTCTCCGAGGTCGGGCGCACGATCAGTTCTTCTTCGAGTTTGGCGTCGGGATCGACCACCACGCCTTTGCCGTCGGGGTCGTTTTTCAACCGGTAGTGGGTTACCACGGCGCACTCCTTGGCAAAGCCGTCCACGTGTTTGGCCTCCTTACTGAAGAACGACTTGGGGATGAACAGCGGGAAATAGGCGTTTTCATGCCCCGTGGCCTTGAACATATCGTCCAGCGCCCGTTGCATTTTTTCCCATATCGCATAGCCGTAGGGCTTGATGACCATGCACCCCCTCACGGCGGAGTATTCCGCCAGTCCGGCCTTTACCACCAGGTCGTTATACCACTGCGAGTAGCTCTCTTCGCGGTTGGTCAAATCTTTGAGTTCGATCGCCATATCTTCGTTTTGTATAGTCAGGGAGGCAAAGGTAGTTTTTTTCTCTAAAATTTCGTAACTTTGGGCAACGAAATGCCCCCGTATTGCATCTATGTAATAAACAGGGATTGAAAGACGTTTACACTTAAAAACCATAACCATGAAAACAACCCGGATCTTTTTGGCAGCCATGGTAGCGCTCCTTGCCGCGGGATGTTCACAATCGATGTACGCCCCGGCATCCGTTACCCAGGACGACCTTTACAACGTCCACAACCGCAGGGTTATAGCCGAACAACTGGCCAAGGAGAGGGCCGAGCGGGCCGCTTATGAAGCCGCTTTGCGGGCTCAGATCGCCGATGAACAGGCCCGCCTGGACGCCGCCCTTTCCGGCAACCCCTACCAGGATATTCTGGAAGACAGCTACGACGGTGCCTACGCGCGCCGCCTGCGCGGCTTCGAATCGCTGTCCTACCGCATGCCGTCGAGTTACTACGACTACCGCTACGGCGACGCCTACTGGTACACGATGGCCTACGACCCCGCCTTCTACAACGTGATGGTAATGGGCAGCCAGGTCTGGGTCGAGCCGAGGTACGTCACGGCCATGTTCGGCTCGTGGGGCCGCCCCTACTTCTCGATCGGCTGGGGTTACAGCTGGGGTTACAGCCCTTACTGGGGCTACGTTCCCTACTACAACTACTACGACCCCTACTGGGCCTGGAGCAGCTCCTACTACTGGGGCTGGGGCATGCCGGGCTATTACCGCAGCTACCCCTACTACTGCTCGCCCTACTACTACGGAGGCGGCTACTGGGGCGGAGGCGGCCACGGCTACTACTCGGGCCGTCCCTACCAGTACAACTCCTACCGCAGCGGAAGCAACCGCAGCTACGGCAGCTATTCGAGCAACCGCAGCTACGGCGGCAGTTACGGCACCTCAGGCAGTAGCTACGGCAGCTCGGGCTACCGCCGACCCAACTCGTCGGCCACCACCAGCGGCTACGACCGGGGCGGAAGCAGCTACGGCACGACCTACCGCGACCCGAGGGGCGGCAGTTCCTCATCGGGCAGCTACAACCGCGGCAGCTCATCCTCGAGCAGTTCAAGGAGCGGTAGCTCCTCGTCGAGCGGTTACAGCCGGGGCAGCTCATCCTCCTCGAGCGGTTACGACAGGAGTTCATCGAGCTCCTCCTCGTCCAGCAGCTACAGCAGCGGATCGTCGTCGAGCAGGTCCTCGGGCAGCTCCTCCTCGGGGTACAGCGGCGGCAGCAGTTCCAGTTCCTCCTCGAGGGGCTCTTCGGGCGGCACGAGCCGGAGGTAACGCCGGGCAACCCGTACGGATAACCTAAAGCAGACAACTATGAAAAAGACCATAATCCTATCATCCCTCGCCCTGGCGCTCTGTGTAGGCGCATCGGCGCAGGACCAGGTACTCGGGGGGCGCGTGCTCCTGGGTTCGGAGTTTACCTTTACCGACATGATTACCCTCTCCCAGACCCAGTACACGCTGGGTACGGCCCGCACATCGGCCATGGGGGGCGCGTTCTCCTCGCTGGGGGCCGACATCTCCTCGATGTCGATCAACCCCGCGGGCCTGGGTATGTACCGGGGATCGGACTTCGCGTTCTCCCTCTCGGGAGGCAACTCGGTCATGAAGAGCAGCTTCTCCGACCCCTACGCCGGGGATAAGATGCGCAACTCCCAGGGCAATTTCGCCTTCAACAACATCGGCGTGGCCCTGGAGGTCTTCCGCGGATCGGGCGCTTTGACCAGCATGAGCTTCGGGGTGGGCTACAACCGCCTGGCCGACTTCAACTCGGTCTCCTCGATGCAGCTCTACGACAGGCCCTCGACGATCGCCAACGCCTTTACCAATATGCTCAGGGGCATCCCCGAGGGCAATTTGGTAACCGACAGCCGCCCCTTCCAGAACCGCAACATCCCGGTCAACCACTGGGGCGCCGTGATGGGCTACCAATCCTACCGGCTCGAGGACGACGGCACCGCGTCGAACCAGTACCGGATCACGGACTACCAAAACCCCGCCTGGGTAAACCCCTACCTGCGCAGCAAGAATGAGGGCGCGATCGGCGAGTACTCGCTGGGTTTGGGCTTCAACTTCTCGAATGTTGTTTACATGGGCTTCTCGGTGGGCATCCAGGACATCTACTACCGGATGACCGAGCAATACGAGGAGGGCTACGACTACGAAGTCCCCAACAACGACGGCCAGCAACTCAACTACATGCTCTACGACCAGTACATCCGCATGGCCGGCACGGGCGTGAACTTCAAGTTCGGTCTGATCGTCCGCCCCGTCGATCCTTTGCGTTTGAGCGTGGCCGTCCATTCCCCCACCATGGTCACTTTCGACAGGGAGTACAGCGGGGAGATGTTCAACGACTTCAAAGTGGGCGACAGCGGCTACTCCGACACCGACGTTTTGATCGAGGAGATGCGCTTCAACTCGCCTCCCAAACTGATGTTCGGCGCGTCGTGGACCTTCGGCCAGTACGCCATCCTGTCGGCCGACTACGAGAAAGCGTGGTTCAACGGCATGAGGCTCATAGACGAAAGTTACCAGGTCGAGGAGTACTTCAAAGCCGACGCGAAGGAGTACTGCAAAGGCTCCGACAACCTGCGCGTGGGCCTGGAAGTCAAGCCCGTACCCATGCTCGCCCTCAGGGCCGGCTACGGCTACTACGGCAGCCCGCTCAAAGGCACGTTCGGCGAGGTTCCCTTCAACAACCCCGTCAGGACCAAATCCCAAACCATGAGCGCGGGCATCGGATTCAGGTTCAGCAACGTAACCTTCGATCTGGCCTACGTGCGCACCGACTCGGACTACACCGGCTACGACTTCTACTACTACGACGGGGTCAACAACGCGGGCGATCCGGTTACCTTCGCGCAGGACGGCTACGTGACCCAGAAGCGCGGGCAGAACAACATCATCTTTACCTGCGGGATCAGGTTCTAAGGCAACGGTTCTAAGGCAAATACGATTTTTCGAGGACCTCCCGCGCGACGGGCCCCTCGTTGAAAATAAGGTCCAGGATCGACAGGTTTTGCAAAAAGCCTGTCGATTCTTTTTGGAATACCTGGTAGTAGGGCTGCGCAACGAAATGAGGGTCAGGCCTGTGAAGCCTCGGCTTGGGGGAGAGCGCGGCACGCAGGTCGTCGAGCGGATCTATTTCTTCAGGATCAATATAAGCCTCGCTGAAAACGGGCAGCCGGCTAACCTTCAGCACATCTAACACGCACTCCATCAGGCCCATATTCAGCTCGCGCAAGCTCTCCTGCTGGGCTGTGAAAAACGGCTCGAAGCGTCCGATGTAGTGGTCGAAATAGGGCGCGCTGCGGTAGGCCGAGCAGATCGAGTGCCAGTGGTTGTGCTGCCAACGCTTGGAATTATCTATCCTGCAATCCTTTACACTGCATTTTACGTCGTTCGGGGCTTGTATCACGGGCACGGTCAGTGCGATACGGCCGTTGGCCCCCGCGATCTCGCAACGGCTGCGGAAGCTCTGCTTGACGAAGTGTTCGCCCAGGTCGATCACGCACGGTTCAGCAACAAGCCTTGCATAGTATTGGGTATTGCCCAGGTATGTGAGCGGTAAAATAGTCATTTTTCAAAACTCCCGCGGATCAGCGCGGCCAGCTCTTCGGGCGCCTGCCCTTCCGGAATATTCCGTTTAACCACCTCGCGCCCTTTGTAAAGGGTCACTTTTCCCGGCCCGGATCCGACGTAACCGAAGTCCGCGTCGGCCATTTCGCCCGGCCCGTTGACGATGCAGCCCATCACGCCGATCTTCACGCCGGGCATCCCGGCGGTCAACGCTTTGATTTTCTGCAAGGTCGACTGCAAATCATAGAGCGTGCGCCCGCAGCCGGGGCAGGCGATGTACTCGGTCACCGAGCTGCGCACACGGGCGGCCTGCAAAATCTGCAAACCGATCGTTTCGATCAGCGAATCCGGAATATTTCCCTGGTTATCAATGCATATCCCGTCCGCCAACCCGTCCAGGAAAAGCAATCCCAGATCGGCCGACGCCTTGACCATCAGGGCCTCCGGGGAGGTTTCGCGGTAAGTTTGCGTCACGATCACGGGATCGCGGTCGCCCATCAGCTCCATCTCGAGGATCATGGCCCTCAGAGCGGCGGGGACGTTGGCGTTGGGAGTGCCGAGCAGAAGTATCTTGCCGTCTTTGACGCCCATCAGTTCGTCGTGGTTCAACTCGCTGTACAGCAACGGGATCTGTCCGCCGCCGATGCGCCCTACTCTATCGGTCTGGCGCCGGAGATAGCTGGTATCGTGGTAGACCGGGGCGAACGCCGCGTCGGGGTCGGCGATGGGATTGTGGGGGACGATGGGGTCGTGGCGCCCACGGGCGGCGACGTGGCCGATCAGCATTTGCGCTACCGGGATCTCATTTTCAGGCTCTTCCGAGAGGGACACCCGGATCGTGTCGCCGATCCCGTCGGCGAGCAAGGCGCCGATCCCGACCGAGGACTTAATCCGGCCCTGTTCCCCGTCGCCCGCCTCGGTCACGCCCAGGTGGACGGGGAAATCGAGCCCGGCGGCGTCGAGCTCCTGGACCAACATCCTGACCGCGTGGACCATAACCCTTACGTTGCTCGACTTCATGGAGATTACTACGTCGAAGAAATTTTGCTTCACGCACCGCTCCACAAAATCCATGGCCGAAAAGACCATTCCCTGCGGTGTATCTCCGTATTGTTCAACGACTTGCGGCGACAAAGAGCCGTGGTTCACACCGATCCGCAATGCCACCCCGCGCTCTTTGCAGCGCTTTAAAAGCAAAGGCAGGTTCGTATCCGGATCGCGGTAGTTTCCCGGGTTGATCCGCACCTTGTCGGCATACAAAGCCGCCTCCAGGGCCGCCTCGGGGGTAAAATGGACGTCGGCCGAGAGGCTGACCTCCACTCCGGCGCGCGTTAAAGCCTCGCGGATCGCCCCCAGGTTGCGCGCCTCGCGCACCCCCTGGGTGGTCAGGCGCACCAGTTTGCACCCGGCCTGCACGCAGCGTTTGATCTGCGCCACGCAGGCGTCGGTATCGAGGGTCGAGCAGTTGGTCATGGTCTGGACCACGACGGGGTTACCGCCCCCGATCACTACCTGCCCCACCCTGACCGGGCGGGTTTTCCGGCGTTTGTATTGCGTAAGGTTATCCACGGGCACAAAGATAAGAAAGAATTTTCACTATATTTGAACAGTAAAACCGCATCCCTATGGAGTTCTCAAAGCTGATAAAGGTTCGCCAGAGCGACCGCAAATACCTGGACAAGCCCGTCGAAAGCGCCCTTGTGGAGCAATGCGTCGAGGCGACGCGTTTGTCGCCCTCGGCCAACAACGCCCAACCGTGGAAATTTATCGTCATCGACGAGCCCGGCCTGCGCGATCGTGTGGCGGAGTGCGCGTCGAGTATGGGGATGAACAAGTTCGTGGCCGGCGCCCCGGTCATTATCGCCGTGGTAATGGAAAAGACCAACACGCTGTCGAAGATCGCCAGCGTGATACAGGACAAGGAGTACCCCCTGCTTGATCTCGGCATCGCCTCCAACCAACTCTGCCTGCAGGCGGCCGACCTGGGGCTGGGGACCTGCATGGTGGGGTGGTTCAATAAGAAGAAACTCAAGGACTTGCTGGGCATCGAACGCAAAAAGCGCGTGCCGCTCATCATTACCCTGGGCTGGCCCGATTCGCCGATGCGCGAGAAGGTGCGCAAGCCAATCGAGCAGGTTTACAGCCGCAACAAATATTAACGGCCCATAATATTTTTCCGTTTGGCTTCCTTTCTGGACAACGATATCAAGGCCCTGCCGGGCGTGGGCGATCACCGCAGGGAGCTGCTGGGGCGGGATTTGAACATCCATACGCTCCGGGATTTGCTCTACTATTTTCCCTTCCGGTACATCGACCGCTCGATGATCCACCGCATCGGCGATATCCGGGACGACTCGCCGGCTTACATCCAGTTGCGCGCGCGGGTGACCTCGAAGATCGTGCTGGGATCGGGGCCCAAGCAGCGCCTCGCCGCCGAGATCGCCGACAACACGGGGACGGCCGAGCTGGTCTGGTTCAGGGGGATCGCGTGGCAGGAGAAGAACCTGGAGGTCGACCGGGAGTACATCGTCTTCGGCAAGCCCACCCTGTTCAACGGCCAGCTTTCGATCGTCCATCCCGAGATGGAGCCCGTGGCCAGGGCCCTGCAACGCCCCTCGGCGGGGAGTTACCAGGGCGTTTACTACACATCCGAAAAGCTCGCGGCGGCAAGGCTCGACTCGAAGGGGATCTACAACCTGATCTGTGCGCTGTGGAAGATGGCTGCCGGGGCGATCGTCGAGACTTTGCCCCCGGAATTGATCCGCAGCCAGAACCTGATGCCCTTGGAGGAGGCCCTGCGCACGATCCACTTCCCAAAGAACGACGAGGAGCTACGCCGCGCGCAATTCCGCCTCAAATTCGAGGAGTTGCTTGGCATACAACTGCATATACTTTCGCAGAAGCACCACCGAATGACCCACAACGAGGGTTTCGTGTTGGGGCGCGTGGGGGAGTTTTTCAATGATTTTTACCGCAACAAGCTGCCCTTTCCGTTGACCGAGGCCCAGATGAGGGTGGTCAAAGAGATTCGCGGCGACGTGGTCTCGGGGCGGCAGATGAACAGGCTGTTGCAGGGCGACGTGGGCAGCGGCAAGACCGTGGTGGCGCTGATGGCGATGCTGATGGCGGCTGACAACGGGTTCCAGGCCTGCATGATGGCGCCGACAGAAATACTTGCACGTCAGCACTATGCGACTTTATTGAAGATGCTCGACGGGACGGGTTGCCGGGTGGAGATCATCACCGGGTCGAGCAAGGCCAAGGAGCGGCGGCCCGTTTTGGAGGGGTTGGCGGACGGGAGCGTGCATATTTTGGTGGGGACGCACGCGCTGATCGAGGATACCGTTATGTTCCACAACCTGGGGCTGGTGGTCATCGACGAGCAGCACAGGTTCGGGGTCGAGCAGCGCTCGCGCCTCTGGACCAAGGGCAGAAAACCGCCCCACATTTTGGTCATGAGCGCCACGCCCATACCCCGCACGCTGGCCATGACGCTCTACGGCGATCTGGACGTGTCGGTGATCGACAAACTGCCTCCGGGGCGAAAGCCGATCAAAACGGTTCATTTGCGCGATGCGCAACGTTTGCAGCTACACGGATTTATGCGCAAACAGATCGAGTCCGGGCGGCAGATCTACATGGTCTACCCGCTGATTACCGAGTCGGAGAAGATGGACTACAAGGATCTGAGCGACGGGTTCGAGTCGATAACGCAGGTCTTTCCCGAGCCCGATTTCCACTCGGTGGTCGTACACGGCAAGCTCAAAGCGGTGGTCAAGCAGGAGAATATGGACTTCTTCAAGAGCGGCGCCGCGCACATCATGGTCGCCACGCAGGTCATCGAGGTCGGCGTCGACGTGCCCAACGCCACGGTCATGGTCATCGAGAGCGCGGAGCGTTTCGGCCTCTCGCAGCTCCACCAGTTGCGCGGGCGAGTGGGGCGGGGCGGCGAGCAATCGTACTGCGTGCTGATGAGCGGCGACAAGCTCTCGCGTGAGGCCCAGATGCGTCTCGATGCGATGGTTCGGACCAACGACGGGTTCGAACTCTCCGAACTCGACCTCAAGTTGAGGGGCAGCGGCGATCTGGCGGGCACGATGCAGAGCGGTATCGCCTTCGATTTGAAGATCGCCGATCTGGGGCGCGACGTGCAGATCATCGAGCTGGCGCGCCGGGTGGGGGAAGAGATTTTGGCTCGGGATCCGGAGTTGGCGCAGTCTCCTTTATTAAAGGAGCTTCGCCGCCGTTACGCCACTGCAACGCAGCGCGATTATAGTATGATCTCGTAGGGCTTTGCCGTTTTTGTCTTACCTGTCGATCCGGTGGAATGATCTGTTTTCGATCACCCACCCCCGCCCCCTCCCTAACCGGAGGGAGGGGAGAAGTCTAAGGTGCTGCCGCCCGCCTGGGAAGGGCTGGGGTTATAATGTACTGTGGCGGTAGAACACACCCAAGGGAAGGGCACGCTCAGAGCGGTCCTTTAAATACAACTCGCCGAATTGGGCGTGGGCGGGGGATCCGATGGTTTCTGCTATGAGTTGCCGGGCCAGTAAGGCCGACAAGCCCATCGAGTAGAGGTTCAGGACCAGCAGGTTGGAGTCGGGGCGCAGGATGGCGGCGCAATCTTTCAGCAGTCCGGGCAGGTGCTGCTCCAAAATCCATTTTTCGCCCTCGGGGCCGCGTCCGTATGCGGGCGGGTCGAGGATGATCCCGTCGTAGAGGCTTCCGCGGCGGGCTTCGCGTTTGACGAACTTTGCAGCGTCGTCGGTAATCCAGCGGATGTTGTCCAGGCGGCTGGCGCGGGCGTTGTCGCTGGCCCAGTTGACCACCTGTTTGACCGAGTCGAGGTGGGTGACCTGCGCTCCGGCGGCGGCGGCGGCCAATGACGCGCCCCCGGTGTAGGCGAACAGGTTCAATATCTTTGGGGCGCGGCCGGACGCGGATGCGGCGGAGAGCTTTTCGTGGAGCCAGTCCCAGTTTTCGGCCTGCTCGGGGAACAGGCCCACGTGCTTGAAGGCGGTCAGGGCCAGCTGCATGGAGATATTCGGGGCGGACGGGGCAGTGGGGGCATCGGGGGCGGTGGGTGCGGCGGGGGCGGTAATGGGGGTGGCAGGGGCGGTGGTAGCTGGGACGGTGGCGGAGCCCAACCCGTATTCCACCGTCCAGCGCTGCGGCAGGGGGCGGCGGGTGTTCCAGACGCCTTTCTCCTCGCTTTTGGCGTCGCGCGTAAAGGAGGCGTCGGCACTCTCCCACTCCGCCTCGGGCAACGCCTTGTCCCACAGGGCCTGCGGCTCGGGGCGGCGCAGGGTGTAGGGGCCGAAGCGTTCCAGTTTTTCGTAGCCCCCGCAATCGATCAATTCGTAGTCGCGCCAATGTTTGGGGGTCAGCAGTTCGGATATCATAGTTTTACCAGTTTCATTATGCAGTTTTCGCAGTCGAATTCCAGGGCGTACTCCATTGTCCCGCGCCGGAGGGTCAACGCTCCCTTTAAAGTCGGTTTTTCCTTGAGGCACTGGCCGATCTCGCGGCGGATGCAGTAGGGGGTGGTCATCACGCATCGGCCCTTGTAGTCCCCGGCCAGTTCGGGGGCGGAGTCGGGGGCTACGGGCATCCCGTGGTCGCGCCAGAAGGCTGCCGCGAGGGGGTTGACAGTGTTGGCGGCCATATCGGCGCAATCTTCGGGGGCGGGGTATGAGGGGTCTTCGCGGCGCAAATCGCGTCCGGGAAGGGAGTCGGACGGTGTTCCGGGGGGGAGTTCTCCCAGCATTTCGGCGAAGCGCGTTAGGGCGCGGCGGCGCAGGGCGTTGACGGCCGAGATCGGGATAAACAGCGCTTCTTCGGGGTTGGTTACCTCGACCTGTGCGATTTCGAAGATCGTTCCGCCGCTTTTGGAGAGGGCTTCACGCAGTGTGGCGAGGGTCTGCTCCCGGTTTTCGGCGGGGGCCAAGCCCGGCTCGGAGGCTTGGTTGATCTCGTATTTTCCGTCGGTAAAGCGCAGGGCGAGGGCGCTGTGGCGGTAGGTCGCATAGACTTTCAGGGGGATTTTGCGCCCGGTGCGGTCGGCTTCCAGTTGGGCGTTGAAACGGTAGTCGAAATTGCGGTAGAGCTCGGTGCCGGGGGTAATCCCGGCCATGGAGTTGGGGATGACCAGGGGGCCTTCCACGACGTTGATCCCCGTGCCGGCCAATTCGCCGTTGTCCAGGAAGCATATTCCGTCGCCGGGGGACAAGGGTTCGCCCGAGTAAAGGAAGCCGTTGGGTTTGAGGGCCTCCACGCGGCCTACGTAGCGGCCGGTCGCCTTGGGGGTGTCCATCGAGGCGGCTCCCGCGGCCGGGCCGTCTATATAATAAGGAGTGGCCCCGCGCGAGAAGCTGCGGGTTGCGTCGGGGGTGAAGCCGGGGGGCGAGATGCCGCGGGAGGAGCGGGTAAGGTCGCTGCTTGCGGCGGGGTCGGAGGGGACGGAGGAGACGCGGCGGGCGGCGATCTGCGCGTCCAGGAGTTGGCGGTATCGGGCTACGGTGTTTTTGACGTAATTGTCGTCTTTCAACCGGCCCTCGATCTTGAAGGAGTCGACCCCGGCATCCAACAGATCGCCCAGGCGGTCGCCCAAATCGAGGTCCATCAGCGAGAGCAGGTGCTTGCGGGAGAGGACTTTGTTGCCCGCGGCGTCCAGCAAATCGTAGCTCATGCGGCAACTCTGCGCGCAGTCGCCCCGGTTGCCGCTTCTCGGGCCCATGCTGCGACTCAGGTAGCATTTGCCGCTGTAACCCACGCAGATCGCTCCGTGGACGAAACATTCGAGGCCTATATCCGGAACGGCCTGATGGATGCGGCGGATATCGTCCAGCGTCAGGCCACGTTCGAGGATCGCGCGGGAAAAACCGCAATGGGAGAGGAAATCGACCTTGCCGGGGGTTAAATTGGTGGTTTGGGTGGAGGCGTGGAATTCGACGCCCTGGATCCCCATGCGCAAATAGGCCATGTCCTGGACGATCAAGGCGTCGACGCCTGCCCGGGCCAGTTCGAGGGCCTGGGCGCGGGCGGCTTCGAGTTCGTCCTCCAGCACGAGCGTGTTGACGGCGGCGTAGACCCTTACCCCGAAGGGTTTGGCCATCTGCACCATCCGGGCGATATCCTCCACGGAATTGGCGGCCGCGCGGCGCGCCCCGAAGGATGCGGCACCGGCGTAGAGGGCGTCCGCGCCGTAGTCCACGGCGCAGCACGCCCCGGCGTAATCGCGGGCGGGGGCCAGAAGTTCTATCCTGCGGGGCTTGTCCATCATGGTTCCTCCCCGGTGAAACGGCTGTCGAAATTGACGAGGTAGACCACCCCGGTGGCCCGGGTAATGGCCGTGTAGAGCCACCGCAGCAGGTCGCGGCCCATCTCCTCCTCGCCGAAAAGCATGCGGTCGATAAAGACCGCGCCCCATTGGCCCCCCTGCGCCTTGTGGCAGGTAACGGCGTAGGCGAACTTGATCTGCACGGCGTTGTAGTAGGGGTCCTCGCGGATAGCCTGCATCCGCTTGGCCTTGGAGCGCAGGTCGGCGTAATCCTCGGCGATACCGTTAAATAGCGTCCCGGATTGCTCCCGGGTCAGCGAGGGGGACTCGCTGCGCAGGGTGTCCAACATCACGCGGCACTCCAATTCCATATCGCCGTAATCCCCGAAGACGAGCGTGGCCTCGGCGAAGCGGAAGCCGTACAGCTCCTCGAAGCGGCGGATCCGCCTCAGCCGGGCGATGTCCCCGTTGGCGATAAAGTCGAGGCCCATCTGCTCCTTTTCGGTGTAGTGGTAGTTGTTCTTGACCACCATCAGCATATCGCCCGAGTCGATCTCGCCCTCCGCGCAGAGCACGTGGCGGCGGATGCCCTCGTTGAAACGGTTGGCGCTGCGGTTGGAGCGGGTGATGACGATGGTCTCGTCCTTCCCGTATTTGGAGTAGCACTCCTCGACCTTCTCGATGAACTCGCCGCCCGTGATGGAGCGCATATCCTTGAAAGAGAGGTCGAATTTGGGCGGCTGGTGGATCTTGTTGGCCAGCATCATGCGGACCAGCGTGGCGTTGAAAAGGATGCCCGAGTCGGCCTGCTGGCGCACCACGTCGTCCAATGAGGCGTAGACCACGCCCCCGTAGACCCCCATGCGCCGGGGCTCCAAAGCCGGGCTGGCGGCCTCGCCCACAGGGGGCAACTGGGCGTCGTCGCCGACCAAAATCAGCCTGCAACGCTTGCCGCTGCGCACGTAGGAGACCAGATCGTCCAACAGGTTGCCCGTGCCGAAGAGGCTCGTCTCGTTCCCGTGGTCGGGGATCATGGAGGCCTCGTCGACGATGAACACCGCGTCGGCGTGGCGGTTGTAATCCAGGCTGAAGGAGGCCTCGCTCGACGCAAGGCTCTTCTGGCGGTAGATCTTTTTGTGGATCGTGTAAGCCGGTTCGCCCGCGTAGCGCGAGGCCACCTTGGCCGCACGGCCGGTCGGAGCCAGCACCACCGGGGATATCTTCAACGATTTGAGCGCGGCGACCAAAGCCCCGATCAGAGTCGTTTTTCCCGTCCCGGCGTAGCCGTTGAGGATGAAAACGGTGGAAAAATCGTCGTCCGAAAGGAACTCCGACAAACTTTCTATAACTTTTTTTTGCCCCGGGGTTGGAACAAACCTAAAATTAGCATAAATTTGGGACGCAATATGCTCGCTTATCATTTTCCGGGGTTTTGACCCCGTAAAGGTACCGAAAAACTTAAAAAAATTGATAACATGAGAAAAGTAATTCAGATCCTGCTCGGCGTCGCGATCATCGCCCTTGCTTATTTTGCAATCAAACAGGTTACCACACCGCTCGACTTCCAGAAAGTAAAGAGCAGGCGGGAAGCCCAGATCATCGACAAACTCAAGGACATCCGCTCGGCAGAGATCGCTTACAAAGGCGTTTACCAGAAATATTGCGGCAACTTCGAAGAGCTGCTCCGCTTCGTGCTCGAAGATTCGCTCGCATTCAAGCAATCATTCGGTTCGAAGGACGACTCGGTGGCCGTAGCCAAGGGCCTGGTCAAGGAGGACGTATTCTACAAGCGCGTGATCGACACCGTGTTCGTCGATAAAAAACTCGGCATCAACCGCCACCTTACCGTTGCCCAGGTCAAAGACCTGCCCAACGTACCCCACGGAAACGGGACGAAATTCATCCTCAACGCGGGCGACTTCACCACCGAGTCGGGCGTTGTGGTTCCCGTGTTCGAGTGCAAGGTAGCCTACAAGACCTACCTCTCAGACCAGCCCGAGCAGGAGTTGATCAACCTGATCGACGACGCCAAACGGGTGGACAAGTACCCCGGCCTGAAAGTGGGCGCGATGGACGCCGCCACCAACGACGCGGGCAACTGGGAATAACCATAGGCATGACGGCAGCCGATTTCAAAGGGATCAAGAAAAACCTCTCCATTCAGCTCTCGCTGAACGGGATCTCGTTCGCCATATCCACGGCCGCCGACCAGCCCCCCAGGGAGGTCAAATTCGACCCCGAGATCGACATCCTCTCCAATCTCGAAGCGCTCTATATGCGCAAAGAGCTCCCCTCGGAGGATTACGCCAAGATTACCCTGGTGCTCGACACCGACCGCGCCGTGCTGGTCCCCGACCAGTTGTTCGACGAGAAAAACCCGAGGGCCTACCTCGACGCGAACAGCATATTCCCCTACGAATACGAATCGGTGGTGGTCTCCTCGCGGGCGATGGCGCGTGTGGTAATGGTCTGGAGCAGCGACGTGATCGACTGGTTCAAGCAGAAATACGGCGACGACCTCCACTTCTCCTCACCCATCCTGGATAGCATACTGCGTCCCCAGAGGGGCAGCGTGGAGGTCAACCTGACCAAGGAGAACCTCTACCTGACCGTCTTCGACAACGTGTTGCAGTACGCCGAGGTGGTCAAGTACCGCACCTTCGGGGATATTTTGTACTACCTGGGCGCGGTCGAGCAACTCTACAATTTGCAGCGCAACTCGATCTTAGTGGTGGGCTACCAGGCCGACAAGATCGTCAAGAAGCTGGAAAAATATTACAAGGACGTGATTACCGATACCTTTTATATAAGGCAGGTGTAGCGGACTTTAGAGTCTGCTTAAATTTTATTTCTAAAAAGATTATGCGTCATTTTTCGATGATTTTTTTACCCGCCGAAAGAGGCATAGTGGTTCCTATGGCGAGTGAGGCGGGTAAAAAAAGCGCGGAAAAGGGCCATAAGATTTTTTGGAAATAAAGTTTAAGCAGACTCTTCACTAACGGGCCGTCACTTCTGCGGATGTGGCGGCTTTTTTTGTGGATTATGCGAATAGTAAGCGGAATATGCGGGGGGCGGGTCATTACTCCGCCCAATAATCTGAGGGCGCGGCCCACGACCGACTTCGCCAAGGAGAACCTGTTCAATGTGCTGGGCAATTTGGTCGACTTCGAGGATCTGGCCGTGCTCGACCTATTCGCCGGGACGGGGTCGATCTCCTATGAGTTCGCGTCGCGGGGCGCGGCCAGCGTGGTGGCGGTCGAGATCAACGCGGTGCACCAGGCGTTCATTGCGGCTACGGCCAAGAAACTGGGGCTGACGGCGATACAGCCATTGAAGGCCAATGTGTTCAATTATTTGCGGGCTTGCTCGCGGAAATTCGATATAATCTTTGCCGATGCGCCTTATGATTTGGATGGGGCCGAGAGTGTGGTCGGGCTGGTTTTTGAGCGCGAATTGCTGCATCCGGAGGGGTTTTTGATCTTTGAGCATGACGGGAAGAGGGATTTTTCGGGGCATGAGAAATTTCATTCGGCGCGGAAATACGGGAGTGTGAACTTTGCTATTTTCCAAATGTAATGGCTATGTTTTCTTTGCTTTTTTTGCTGGTTGTTTGTCTACTACTTGGCGTTCCCCTGTTTTTTCTCAGCAGGTGGGTGGCCCGGAAGTTTGTTGACGGGCAAGCCGCGCAACAAGCGGCGACGTGGATCGCCACGGTCGTACTGACGCTTTTGGTGTTCTGCGGGATTGCGGCGGCGGTGTTCTTTTTCGCTTTCGGGGAGGACGCCAAATACAGCTTCGATGCGGAAAAATGGGCGAAAAAGCCGGAGAAACGGTATCAAATGGTAGAGGACCTGGTGTACTATGACCTGTTGCAGGGGATGACGCCCAGGCAGGTCGGCGAACTGTTGGGCAGACCCGACCACGTGGACCCGAAAGGGGTTTGGACCTATTGGGTCGGCAGCAGGACGGAAAAAGACGATGTGCTTCAGATCGATTTCTATGAAGGACGGGTAAAAGCCGTGCAGGGACCTTATACGGGGACCGAGTATGAGGAGGTGAAAGCAGTCGTACCGGATGTGGCACAGTGAGCCGCCGGGCGGATGGATCGGAAAACAAAAAGGTGAGGCATGAACCTTACCTTTTGTTTTGTTGTGTCTTGCCGTCGCGTCGTTCCGGGGCGCGCTGCGCGGAGAGTGTGGCAGGTTTGGACGATCGGCTGGTCCGAAATACCGCAGCGTACTAAAGGTACGTGAGGATTTTCGGGGCGGGGGATCGTTCAAAGATGCCGCGCTATACGCGCAGCAACAAACCAGGGCGGCCTACTCTTCCCTACCCTCGCATTCGCACTGGTCGCCGCAGCTGCACTTGCCGCAGCAGCGAGTCAGGCCGCGCCATGCGAGCGAGGCGAGGATGCCGCCGGTGACGGGGGCCAGGATGAACAACCAGATCTGGCTCAGGGCTTTGCCGCCTTCGAACAGGGCGGGGCCGATGCTCCGGGCGGGGTTGACGGAGGTTCCGGTGATGGGGATGCAGACGATGTGGACCAGCACGAGGGTCAGGCCGATGGCCAGGCCGGCAAACTTGCCCGCGCCTTTTTGCGGGTCGGTCGTGCCCAGGACGACCAGCACGAAGACGAAGGTAAAGATCATCTCGGCCAGGAAGGCCTGCATGGCGCCGCCCTCGACGTAGCCGTTCGCGCCCGTGGTGGTCGGGCCCGCGTTCGTTCCGGTGGAGGTCAGCAGGTAGATCAGGGCCGAGCCCGCGATGGCGCCAATGATCTGGGCGATAATGTAGAACGTGGCGTCCTTTCCGCTGATGCGCCCCGAACAGAGCGCGCCGATCGTGATGGCGGGGTTGATGTGGCAACCCGAGATCCCGCCGATGGCGTAGGCCATGGCCACGACGGCCAGACCGAACGCGAAGGCCACGCCCAGGGTCCCGACCCCGGACATTACGGCTCCCGCCGCGTTGCCCGCGAAGACCGCGCTGCCGCAACCCATCAATACGAGCACCATCGTGCCGACCGCTTCTGCATAGTACTTTTTCATAATCTTTGAATTAAGTGGATTTGAGTGAGGTGTTAGCAAAAACCGTACTAAATGGCTACCTTTGCCGAAAGCAAAAATACAAAAATGCTCTCAATCCACGCATTCATATTCAACCCCTTCGCCGAGAATACCTACATCGTCGCCGATGAAAAGGGGCAATGCATTATCATCGACGCGGGCAACTACTCCGCAAGGGAGGATCGCCAGATCGCCGAATACATCGACTCCAAAGGGCTTAAACCCACAATGCTGGTCAACACGCACGGCCATGTGGACCATTTGCTGGGCGCGGCTTTCCTCAAAGAAATGTACGGCATTCCCCTGGCCGTCCACAGCGCGGACAATTTCCTGGTCGAATCCGCGCCCGAGCACGGCAGGATATACGGTTTCAATATGCGCGCGGTCCCGGGCGCGGAGCTGGACCTCTCGCAGATGGACGGCGTGGAGATCGGCAGCCACAAGCTGGATATCATCCACACGCCCGGACACACGCCCGGGCACGTCTGCCTTTTCGACCGCGAGGGGCAGCGCCTCTTCACGGGCGACACCCTCTTTCGCGAGAGCATAGGCCGCACCGACCTTCCGGGCGGGGATTACTCCTGGATCATGCGTTCGATCTTGGACCGCATCCTGCCCCTGGGACCCGGCGTGCAGATCTTCACCGGCCACGGGCCCAACTCGGACATCGGCCACGAAACCCTCTACAACCCCTTTATCACCGAGGTGATCGGGGGGGAGGTCAATCCGTAAACCGCCATGAGGATCGATATTTTAAGCGTCGTCCCGGAGCTGCTGTCCTCGCCGCTGAACGAGTCCATACTCAAGCGCGCGCAGCAGCAGGGGTTGGCCGAGATCGTGGTCCACAACCTGCGCGACTACACCCATGACCGCCACCGCCAGGTCGACGATTACCCCTTCGGCGGCGAGGCGGGCATGGTAATCAAGCCCGAGCCGGTCTTCGAATGCGTCGAAAAGTTGCAGGCCGAGCGCGACTACGACCACATCATTTACACCTCGCCCGACGGGGAAAAACTGACCCAGGGGTTGGTCAACCGTTTGTCGCTGTCGGGCAATATCATCATCCTGTGCGGGCACTACAAGGGCGTCGACCATAGGGTGAGGGAGCACCTGGTCACGATGGAGATCTCCATCGGCGATTACGTGCTCACAGGCGGCGAGCTGGCCGCGGCGGTGATCTGCGACGCGGCGGTCAGGCTGATCCCGGGCGCGATCGGCGACGAAGCATCCGCTTTGACCGACTGTTTCCAGGATAATTTGCTGGCCCCGCCCGTCTACACGCGCCCGGCTGAGTTCCGGGGATGGGGCGTCCCCGAAGTTTTGCTCTCGGGACACGCCGCGGCGATCCGGGATTGGCAGCACGACCAGGCGATGGAGCGCACGGAGCGCCTGCGCCCCGATTTGTTGGAAGAGAAATGAAGATCATCTGCATAGGGCGCAACTACGCCGAGCACGCCCGCGAACTGGGCCACGAGGGGGGCGACGTGCCTACCCGACCCGTTTTTTTCCTCAAGCCCGACACGGCCCTGCACCGCAACAACGACCCCTGGTTCTTGCCCGCCTTCAGCGACGATATGCAATACGAGACCGAGCTGGTGGTGCGCATCAACCGCACGGCCCGGAGCATCGAGCAGCGTTTCGCCTCGCGTTGCTACTCGGAGGTGGGGCTGGGCATCGACTTTACGGCCAGGGATTTGCAGAATGAGTGCGTGCGCCGCGGGTTGCCCTGGGAGATAGCCAAGGCTTTCGACCACTCGGCAGCCGTCGCCCCGGAGTTCATTCCTTTGTCGGAACTCGGCGGGGTCCAGAACCTGCATTTCGAGATGCGGCTCAACGGGGAGACGCGCCAGGTGGGTTTTACCGGGGATATGGTCTTTGGCGTGGATGAATTGATCGCCTACGTCTCGCAGTTCATTACCCTAAAAATGGGCGATTTGATCTTTACCGGGACGCCCGCCGGGGTCGGGACGCTCCACCGGGGCGACCGATTGACCGCCACGCTCGAGGGGCGGCCCCAACTCGATATCGATATCAAATAATTGCCGTGAAGATCCTCTTAGCCAGTAAGTCGCCCCGCCGCAGGGAGTTGCTCCGCGCCTGCGGGGTGGAGTTCGAAGTGGCGGATTACCAGGTGGATGAGAGCTATCCCGCGGGTATGCTCCCCGATGAAGTACCCCTCTACATCGCCCTGAAAAAGGCGGACGGCTACCCCGGGCAACTGCCCCCGGATACGACGCTGATCACGGCCGACACCTGCGTTATCTGCGGCGGGGAGATCCTGGGCAAGCCCGCCGACCGGGACGATGCGCGCAGGATGCTCGAGGCGCTCTCCGGGCGTACGCATGAAGTTATCACGGGGGTGGTAATTCGACGTGGGACCGACTCCGAACAATTCTCCGTGACCACGCGGGTCGAATTCCGGGAACTTACGGCTGCGCAGATCGACTACTACATCGACCATTACAAACCTTACGATAAAGCCGGGGCCTACGGCATCCAGGAGTGGATCGGCCTGGTGGGCATACGGCGCATCGAAGGCGATTTCTACAATGTAATGGGGTTGCCGGTCAGCGAGTTGCACCGACGGCTGAGCGACCTGGGGATCATCTGAAAATCTGCAGGGATTAAGCCTGCTCGGGCCCTTTTTTCGAACCCCAAAACCGGCGTTTGCTTTTGCGCTTCTTGGTTGCGCCTGCATCCGCGGGGGTTCCGTCGTGGGCTTGCGGAGCGGTTTGGGCGGTGCTTCCGGCGGGTATTGAGTGAGATGCATGACCCGTGTGACCGGGCTGTCCTGCGTGGACGGTTTGTCCGGAGTGGCCTGCTTGTCCGGCCTCGGCGGCGCCCTCGGCGGGCGGCCCGCCGTAGATCCTCGGGGCTTTCTTCTCGCCGCGGCCCGGACGGCCTCCCTTGCGGCCGCCTTTACCCGAGCCGGAGCCCGACCTGGATCCCGATCCCGATCCGGAGCCTGAACGTCCATGGCCCCGCTCGCGGTCGTGGGATTTGTCGCCCGGATTGTAGCCCGGACCCGACCCCAACCGCTCGGGAAGCGGATTTTTGGTGATCTCACGCCCGATGAACTGCTCGATCTGGCGGAATTTGCCCTGCTCGCGCTCGCCGACCAGCGTGATGGCCGACCCCTCGGCGCTGGCCCGCGCCGTACGCCCGATGCGGTGGATGTAGCTCTCGGTGTCCCGGGGGACCTCGAAGTTGACCACCGTGCCGATGTCCTCGATGTCGATCCCACGCGCCACAACGTCGGTCGCCACCAGGATGTCGATCTTGCCGTTCTTGAAGTCGAGCATCACCTCCTCGCGCTTGGATTGCTCCAGGTCGGAGTGCATGGCCGCCACGTTGAGTTTCATGCGTTTGAGCGTGAAAGCCAGCTCCTTGACCCGCAGTTTGGACGAGGCGAAGATGATCGTCTTGGTCCCGGTCGGGGTCGAGAAAAGCTCGCGGATGATCTCGATCTTCTGGCTCTCGTGGCAAATGTAGGCCGACTGCTCGATCGCCTCGTTGGGCTTGGAGACCGCGATGGTCACTTCGGCGGGGTTGTGCAGGATCTTGCGCGCCAGCTCCCGGATCTTGGGCGGCAGGGTGGCAGAGAACATGGCTGTCTGTTTCTTCTCGGGCAACTCCTTGATAATGCGGTTAATATCGTCCATGAAGCCCATGTCCAGCATCCGGTCCGCCTCGTCGAGGATAAAGTACTCCACTCCCGAAAGGTCGACCTTGCTCGTCTCGATATGGGCGAGCAGACGTCCGGGCGTGGCGATTACCACATCCGCGCCCTGCTCCATGCCGATCCGTTGCCAGCTCCACTCGATGCCCCCGCCGCTGCCGTGCACCACGGTGGTCGAGACGGGCAGGAAGTAGGAAAAGCCCTGCAACTGCACGTCGATCTGCTGGGCCAGCTCGCGCGTGGGCACCACGATCAGCGACTTGACCCGGTTGTCGGGATTGCCGTTTTGCTGCAAACGGCAAAGCAAAGGGAGTATGTAGGCGGCCGTCTTGCCCGTCCCGGTCTGCGCGCAGCCGATCAGGTCGCGGCCTTCAAGTAATACGGGTATGGTTTGCTCCTGTACCGGAGTCATTTCCTGGTAGTTCATGGCCTCGATGCCCTGAAGTACCTCGTCGGGCAGGCCTATTTCGTCGAATCTCATCTTTATTTCTTAATAACGGGTACAAAAATAGCTAAAGTAATCCGGATTGACGCTCGGGACACTGAAAAAGGTGTGGGTTATGAGTAAAGCGGTCGTATGGAATGCGGTCGCCCCTCGCTGCTCGCGAGGACGCGGGGTACCATTTGGGCCTGACGGCCCGCGTTGGTACCTGGCCCCGGGGCGGTGTGCCCTTCCCGCTTTGGATCTGCCTTTAAAAGTATATTACGAATTAGCCCTAAGCCTGCACGGGGGATTCGTTCCACTCTCCCCCTTGCAGTCCGATCCGATCACCCATCCCTCCATCTCCCTTCCCTAACCGTAGGGAAGGGAGGGATATAAGGTGCTGCCGCTCCCGCTCTGGATTCGGTTTCCGAGTCTGGAAAAGTACGGACCTGGAATCCTTTTCCGTGGCTGGAATAGTGCGGACCTGGATTCCGATTCGGGGTTTGGAATAGTACCGCTCTGATGACACCTTGCAGGGGGGGAAGCAATGAGGGTCTGTTAGTTCCCCGACCAACTTAACAGTCGGGCAGCAATAAGGGGCGGCCGGACCATGCAGGTAACTCAATAGTTCTTGGATTCGCGTCGGTCCAGGGCGCGCTGTGCGGAGAGTGCGGCAGATTTTGTGCATCGTTCAGTCTTTCAAACCGCAGCGTACTGAAGTACGTGAGGATTTGGAAGCTGAAGGATGTGCAAAAGATGACGTGCTATACGCGCAGCCACGGTCCAGGGGGAAATCGGGCGAACCAAAGTTCGCCCGGGTCTGAGCCGGATCTACTTACGTGCGACCTCGACTACTTCATACCCCTCAACAATGTCGCCTACCTTGATGTCGTTGTAGCCGTCGATGTTCAGGCCGCACTCCATGCCGCTGGTGACCTCTTTCACGTCGTCCTTGAAGCGCTTCAGCGAGCCGAGCTTGCCGGTGTAGACCACGATGCCGTCGCGGATCACGCGTATCGGGGTGTGGCGGGTAACCTTGCCCTCGCGGACGATACATCCGGCCACGGTGCCGACCTTGGTAATCTTGAAGGTCTCCAGGACCTCGACCGAGCAGACGATCTCCTCTTTGGTCACGGGGGCGAGCATGCCCTCGATGGCGTCCTTGATGTCGTTGATCGCGTCGTAGATGATCGAGTACAAGCGGATTTCGATCTCCTCCTTCTCGGCGATCTTGCGCGCGGAAGCCGACGGGCGCACCTGGAAGCCGACGATCACGGCGTTGGATGCGGCGGCCAGAAGCACGTCCGATTCGGAGATCTGGCCCACGGCCTTGTGGATGACGTTGACCTGGACCTCCTCTTTGGAGAGCTTGATCAGCGAGTCCGACATGGCTTCGATCGAGCCGTCCACGTCGCCCTTGACGATTATGTTCAGCTCCTTGAAGTTGCCGATGGCGATCCGCCGGCCAATCTCGTCCAGCGTAACGTGTTTCTGGGTCTTGAGGCCCTGGATGCGCTGCAACTGCTCGCGCTTGTTGGCCACCTCGCGGGCGCTGCGGTCGTCGTCCATCACGTTGAACGTGTCGCCCGCCTGGGGCGCGCCGCTCAGGCCCAGGATCTGGA
>JAVBNX010000015.1:0-100244 GCA_031551275.1 Rikenellaceae bacterium | reverse complement strand
CGACGACAACGCCGTGGTACTTCTCAACAACCAGGGCGAAATGCGCGGTACGCGTATCTTCGGCCCCGTTGCCCGCGAACTGCGCGACCAGTACATGAAGATCATCTCGCTGGCGCCCGAAGTACTTTAAAACCGTACAAGACATGAAATTGCATATCAAAAAAGGGGACACCGTCTATGTGAACGCGGGCAACGGCCGCGGTCAGCAGGGCAAAGTGCTCGAAGTGCTGGTCGACAAGGACCGCGCACTGGTCGAAGGGGTCAACCTGATCTCGAAGCACACCAAGCCCAATTCGAAGAATCCCCAGGGCGGCATCGTCAAGAAAGAGGCCCCCATCCACATTTCGAACCTGCAGCCCCTCGACCCCAAGAGCGGCAAGCCCACCCGCGTGGGCCGCAAGGAAAACGCGAAAGGCAAAATAGTACGAATCGCTAAAAAGTCAGGGGAGGAGATCAAGTAATGGCATACGTACCCACACTCAAGACCCAGTACCGCGAGCAGATCGTGCCCGCGCTGGTCAAGCAATTCGGCTATTCGAGCGTGATGCAGGCCCCCAAACTGGAGAAGATCGTTCTCAACCAGGGCATGGGCCAGGCCATCGCCGACAAAAAGCTGATCGAGGTGGCCCAGCAGGAGCTGAGCATCATCACCGGCCAGAAAGCCGTCCAGACCAAGTCGAAGAAGGACATTTCGAACTTCAAACTGCGTAAGGGCATGCCCATCGGCGTGCGCGTGACGCTGCGCGGAGAGCGGATGTACGAATTCCTCGAGCGCCTGATCGCCGTGGCCCTTCCCCGTATCCGCGACTTCAAAGGTCTCAACGAGAAGTTCGACGGCCAGGGTAACTACACGCTCGGCGTAACGGAGCAGATCATCTTCCCCGAGATCGAGATCGACAAGATCACCAAGATCTTCGGCATGGAGATAACCTTCGTAACCTCGGCCCAGACCGACGAAGAGGCTTACGCCCTTCTGCGCGAGTTCGGACTTCCTTTCAAAAACGCTAAAAAGAATTAATACATGGCCAAAGAATCAATGAAGGCACGCGAGGTCAAACGCCTCAAACTCGTGCAACGCTATGCCGCAAAACGCGCAGCCCTCAAAGAGGCCGGCGACCAGGTGGGCCTGTCGAAGTTGCCCCGCAACTCGAACCCCATCCGCCTGCACAACCGCTGCCAGATCACCGGCCGCCCGAAGGGTTACATGAGGTTATTCGGAATAAGCCGTATCCAGTTCAGGGAAATGGCTTCGAACGGATTGATCCCCGGCGTGAAGAAGGCTTCATGGTAAGCAAAACAAATTAATAAATAATTCGGAAAAAATGACTGATCCAATTTCGGATTTCCTGACCCGAATCAGGAACGCAGTGAAAGCCAACCACAAGGTGGTTGAAGCTCCTGCATCGAAGATCAAGATGGAGATTACCAAGATCCTCTACGATCAGGGTTACATCCTCGCCTACAAGGAGGATAAGGACGAAAAGGGGCATCCTACCATTAAAATCGCCCTGAAATACCACGCGCAGACCAAGACCAACGCGATCAACGGTCTGAAGCGCATCAGCCGCCCGGGCCTTCGCCGCTACACCAACGTAGACGACATGCCCAAGGTGCTGAACGGCCTGGGTATCGCCATCGTCTCGACCTCCAAAGGCGTGATGACCGACAAGCAGGCGCGCAAGGATAATGTCGGCGGGGAGATACTCTGCTACATTTATTAATAAAGCACACGAAAATGTCACGTATAGGAAAATTACCTGTAAACTTGCCTGCCGGGGTATCCATCGAGATCACCCCCGACAACGTGGTAAGCGTCAAAGGGCCTCTTGGACAGTTGAGCCAGAAGGTTGATCCCGATATCGCCGTTACGGTAGAGGATGGGGTTTTGAGCGTTACCCGTCCCACCAACCAGCCCCGCCACCGCTCGATGCACGGTCTGTACCGCGCGTTGATCAACAACATGGTCGTAGGTGTTTCGACCGGTTTCGAGATCAAGCAGGAGTTCGTCGGCGTCGGCTACAAAGTCGAGACCAAAGGCCAGGTTATCGAAATGAGCCTGGGTTACAGCCACGACATCCATCTGATGATCCCCGAGGGGGTTTCGGCCGTCGCCGTCACCGAGAAGAAGGGCAACCCGATCCTCACCCTGAAGAGCATCGACAAGCAACTGGTCGGCCAGGTAGCCGCCAAGATCCGCAGCCTGCGCAAGCCGGAGCCCTACAAAGGCAAGGGTATCAAGTTCGTAGGCGAGCAGTTGAGGCGCAAAGCCGGTAAGTCAGCTAACGCTAAATAGTAAAAGATATGGCACTGGATAAAGTAAAGAGAAGGGAGAGGATCAAACTCCGCATCCGCAAGGTGGTAAACGGTTCCGCCGAGCGTCCCAGGCTGACGGTCTTTCGTAGCAACAAACAGATATACGCCCAGTTGATCGACGACGTAACCGGGGTAACCCTGGCCGCCGCCTCGTCGCTGGAGAAGGATGTCGTTGCCGAGGCCAAAGGCAAGAAAAAGAGTGAAGTGGCCGCACTGGTAGGCAAGCTCGCAGCCCAAAGGGCGATCGAGAAAGGGGTCACGGAAGTGGCATTCGACCGTAATGGTTACCTCTACCACGGACGAGTAAAAGTATTGGCCGACGCTGCCCGTGAAGGCGGTCTTAAATTCTAAGCATTATGGCAAACGCAAATATCAACAAAGTCCGCACCAGCGACCTCGAACTCAAGGACCGTTTGGTAAGCATCCAGAGGGTTACCAAGGTAACCAAAGGGGGGCGTACCTTCAGTTTCTCGGCGATCGTGGTGGTCGGTAACGAAAACGGCATCGTAGGCTACGGCCTGGGCAAGGCCAGCGAGGTTACCTCGGCCATCGCCAAGGGCGTGGAGGACGCGAAGAAGAACCTGGTCAAGATCCCCGTCCTTCGCGGGACCATTCCCCACAAGCAGGAAGCGCGCTTCAGCGGCTCCCATGTGATGATCCGCCCCGCCGCTCCCGGTACGGGCGTTATCGCAGGCGGCGCCATGCGTGCGGTGTTGGAGAGCGTGGGCGTTCACAACGTGTTGGCCAAGAGCAAGGGCTCGTCCAACCCCCACAACCTGGTCAAGGCTACCATCGCAGCCCTTATGGAGCTGCGTGACGCGTACAGCGTGGCCCAGGTCAGGGGCGTCTCGCTCGACAAAGTGTTTAACGGTTAAACTGAGCAAGATGGCAAAGTTGAAGATAACCCAGGTCAAGAGCCGCATCGGCCAGACCGGTAACCAGAAGAAGAACCTCGACGCACTGGGCCTGACAAGGATGGGCCGCACCGTGGAGCACGAGGCCAATCCCGTCATTCTCGGCATGATCGAAAAGGTCAAGCACCTGGTCAAGATCGAGAAGGCTTAGTATTGAAAGATTAAAACGTTGATACAATGGATTTAAGTAATTTGAAACCCGCCAAAGGGTCGACCAAGAACGAGAAACGGATCGGTCGCGGCCAGGGTTCCGGCCGGGGAGGTACCTCCACCCGTGGCCATAAAGGCGCCCAGTCGCGCTCGGGCTACTCCGCCAAGGCGGGCTTCGAGGGCGGCCAGATGCCCCTGCAACGCCGTCTGCCCAAGTTCGGTTTTACCAACCTGAAGAGGGTCGAGTTCAAGGCCATCAACCTGGACGTGATCGAAACGTTGGCTACCAAGAAGAAACTCAAGGCTGTCAGCATTGAGACGCTCATCGAGGCAGGCTTCGTATCGAAGAACGACAAGGTCAAGATCCTGGGCAACGGAACCCTTACCAAGGCCCTGGAAGTAAGCGCGCACGCCTTCTCCAAGTCGGCCCAGGAGGCTATCGAAGCACAAAAAGGTACGGTCGTAAAACTGTAGGAGATGAAAAAACTGATCGAAACCATCAAGAATATATTCAAGATCGAGGAGCTGCGCAAGAGGATTCTCTACACGCTGGGCCTGCTCTTGATATATAGGTTCGGTAGTTTTGTGGTAATCCCCGGCATCAATCCCACGGCCCTGGGCGCTTTGCAGGACACTGTGCAGGGCAACGGCCTGTTGGATCTGATCAACATCTTCTCCGGGGGCGCGTTCCATAACGCCTCCATCTTCGCATTGGGGATCATGCCTTACATCTCGGCATCGATCGTCATCCAGCTTCTGGGAATCGTAGTTCCCTACTTCCAGAAGCTGCAGAAGGAGGGGGAGAGCGGACGCCGCAAAATGAACCAGTTGACGAGGTATCTGACCCTCGTCATCCTACTCTTCCAGGGTATCGCCTACATGGCCACCCTGCACACCCAACTCCCCCAGGAGGCCTTCGTACTGGGCCGGGACAACCTTCTGTTCCGCATCAGCGCGATGGTCGTGCTCGCATCGGGAACCATGTTCGTGATGTGGCTCGGCGAGAAGATTACCGACAAGGGGATCGGCAACGGGGTCTCTTTGATCATCATGGTCGGGATCATCGCCCGCCTGCCCCACGCCCTGGCCGCGGAGTTCAGCACCCGTCTGAGCGAGTCGACCGGCGGTCTTGTGATGCTGGTGGTCGAGTTCGTGATCCTGTTCTTTATCTTTACCGCCACGATCGCGTTGGTGCAGGCCGTACGGAAAATCCCCGTGCAGTACGCCAAACGCATCGTCGGCAACAAGCAATACGGTGGTGTACGCCAGTACATTCCCCTGAAAATCAACGCAGCCGGTGTAATGCCCATCATCTTTGCACAGGCGTTGATGTTCCTTCCCATGCTCTTCAGCAAGTTCGAAGCCACGCAGGGGGTCGCCGCCGCTTTCGCCAACTACACCGGGTTCTGGTATAACCTCGTATTTGGCCTGTTGGTAGTGCTGTTTACCTATTTCTACACAGCAATTACCGTGAACCCCAACATGATGGCAGAAGACATGAAGCGCAACGGCGGCTTTATTCCGGGAATCAAGCCCGGCAAGCAAACCGTGAACTACATCGACACCATCATGACGAGGATTACCCTTCCCGGTTCCATTTTCCTGGCGATCGTGGCTATCCTGCCCGCATTCGCCTCGAAACTGGGCATCGACCGCCAGTTCTCGCTCTTCTTCGGCGGGACCTCGCTGTTGATTCTGGTGGGCGTGGTGCTCGACACCCTCAAGCAGATCGAGAGCTACCTCCTGCTGCGCCACTACGACGGTCTGATGAAGACCGGGCGCATCAAAGGCCGCTCATAAACGGTATGCGTAACGGGAAAGGACCGAAGAGCGAGTGGAGCAAAAGGATGGGTTAGTGTGTGTGAGGAAATGGAGGATGGAGGGTCGGTCCCTACCGTAATACGAAAAAAGTTCTAACTAAGTTATGATACCGATAAAAACCAGGGAAGAAGTGGAGTTGCTCCGCGAGAACAACCTGCTTGTGAGCAAAACGCTGGCCGAGGTGGCAAAACACATCGCACCCGGCGTGACCACGAAGCAGTTGGACGCGGTGGCCGAAGAGTTCATCCGCGCTCACGGAGCAATTCCCGGTTTCCTGGGGTACAACGGCTTTCCGGCCACGCTCTGCGTGTCGGTCAATGGCCAGGTTGTACACGGCATTCCGTCGGAGTACGCCTTGAAAGAGGGCGACATCGTTTCGGTAGATTGTGGCACGTTTCTGAAGGGGTTTTATGGCGACTCGGCCTACACGTTCGCGGTAGGGGAGATCGACGAGAAGACGCAGCGTCTTCTGTCTGTGACCAAAGAAGCTCTTTATAAAGGTGTCGCACAGGCCATCGCGGGCAACCGCGTCGGAGATATCTCCGAGGCTGTGCAAAAGCAAGCCGAAACCAACGGATTCTCGGTGGTCAGGGAGTTGGTGGGCCACGGACTGGGTCGCAAGATGCACGAAAGTCCCGAAGTACCCAACTACGGCATCAGAGGCAGAGGGCCCCTTTTGAAAGAGGGGATGGTGATCTGCATCGAGCCGATGATCAACCGGGGTTCCAAAGCGGTAGTGACCGAAAGGGATGGATGGACGGTGCGCACGCGCGACAACCAGCCTTCCGCCCATTTCGAGTTCGCCGTCGCCATTACAAAGGATGGACCCGATGTGTTGACCGATTTTGGTGTGATAGAAAAAGAGTTGGAAAAAGTGTTTTAGTCGAAAAGAAAAAAGCTCATGGCAAAACAAACTGCAATCGAAAAGGACGGTACGATCACCGAAGCGTTGTCCAACGCAATGTTTCGCGTCGAGCTCGACAACGGACACGTGATTACCGCCCACATCTCCGGGAAAATGAGGATGCACTACATCAAGATCCTCCCCGGCGACAAGGTCAAGGTGGAGATGTCGCCCTACGATCTGAGCAAGGGACGCATCTCTTTCCGCTACAAGTAAAGAACCGGCAACGGTTTCAACCAGAAAAAAATCTGAAAAATGAAAGTCAGAACATCGATCAAGAAACGCAGCGAGGATTGCAAGATCGTGAAGCGCAAAGGCCGCTTGTATGTGATCTGCAAGAAAACTCCCAAATTCAAAATGAGGCAGGGTTGATCCCGCCCTTAAACGAGAAAAGTTTATGGCACGTATAGTTGGTGTTGATTTACCCAAAAACAAGCGCGGGGAGATAGGTTTGACCTATATCTACGGCATCGGCCGGAGCACCTCGCAGAAAATACTCGCCTCGGCAGGGGTGGACCCGAACAAGAAAGTCCAGGACTGGAACGACGACGACGTGGCAGCCATCCGTGGCGCCATCGCCGACGGCGGTTTCAAAGTCGAGGGCGAAGCCCGCTCGGTGGTCCAGCTGAACATCAAGCGACTGATGGACATCGGCTGCTACCGCGGCATCCGTCACCGCTTGGGCCTTCCCACCCGCGGTCAAAGCACGAAGAACAATGCACGTACACGCAAGGGACGCAAGAAAACCGTTGCAAACAAGAAAAAAGCAACTAAGTAATCCGTAGAGTTATGGCAAAAAAACAAGCAGCAGTTAAGAAGAAAGTGGTCAAAGTGGACGGCCAAGGCATGGTCCACGTCCACTCGACCTTCAACAACGTGATCGTTACCATAACCAACGGCGTTGGCGAAGTGATCAGTTGGTCCTCGGCCGGCAAGATGGGCTTCAGGGGTTCGAAGAAGAACACCCCCTACGCAGCCCAAACCGCCGCGGCCGATTGCGCCAAAGTGGCCTACGACATGGGCCTGCGCAAGGTCAAAGTTTTTGTGAAAGGCCCCGGTTCGGGCCGCGAATCGGCCATCAGGACGATCCACGGCGCCGGCATCGAAGTCCTGGAGATCATTGACGTGACCCCCATGCCGCACAACGGATGCCGTCCCCCCAACCGCCGCCGCGTATAAGGCCGCGCCGGTTAAGGTAAGTGTAACGTTAATTGATTAAAAAAAATGGCAAGATATATAGGACCTAAAACAAAGATCGCCCGTAAATTCGGCGAGGCCATCTTCGGGCCGGACAAAGTGTTCGAGAAAAAGAACTACCCTCCGGGCCAGCACGGGTTGAACCGCAAACGCAAGAAAGTTTCCGAGTACGGTATCCAGCTCAAAGAGAAGCAAAAAGCCAAATCGACCTACGGGATCCTGGAGCGTCAGTTCCGCAAGACCTTCGAAGAGGCCGCAAGGGCAGGGGGTATCACGGGTGAAAACCTGTTGAAACTTCTCGAATGCCGTCTGGACAACGTGGTTTACCGCATGGGCATCGCCCCGACGAGAGCCGCCGCCCGCCAGTTGGTCTCCCACCGCCACATCACCGTCAACGGCGAGCTGGTCAACATCCCCTCGTACAGCCTGCGCGCAGGCGACGTGGTAGGCGTGCGCGAAAAATCCAAGAGCCTGGAAGTGATCCAGGACTCGTTGGGCGGAGGCCGCAAGAGCCGTTACTCCTGGCTGGAATGGGATCAGGCGAGCCTGACCGGTAAGTTCCTCCAGCGCCCCGAAAGGGAGGACATCCCCGAGGCCATCAAGGAACAACTCATCGTCGAGCTCTACTCGAAGTAGTAGGTGACCGGCAGGGCAAATTTGTGAAATTTAGAATTAAATAATCATGGCAATATTAGCATTCCAGAAGCCCGAGAAGGTTATCATGCTCGAATCGACTTCGAGTTACGGTAAGTTTGAATTCCGCCCCCTGGAGCCCGGTTTCGGGATCACCGTGGGCAATGCTCTGCGCCGTATTTTGCTCTCCTCGTTGGAGGGGTACGCAATCACTACGGTTAAAATCGCAGGCGTGGACCACGAGTTTACCGCCATTCCCGGCGTTATGGAGGGCATGATCGATATCATTCTGAACCTAAAGCAGGTACGATTCCTCAAAACGGTCGAGAACGTCGACAGCGAAAAGGTCTCGATCTCCGTGGCCGGCCAGAGCGAACTGACCGCAGGCTACATCTCCAACTTTTTGTCGGACTTTAAGGTGCTGAATCCCGATCTGGTGATCTGCCGCCTCTCGCCCGACACCAAGCTCCAGATGGACATTACCATCGGCAAGGGCCGCGGTTACGTGCCCGCCGAGGAGAACCGTCCCGCGGAGGCGGAGTTCGGGCTTCTTCCCATAGACTCGATCCACACCCCGATCAAGAACGTCAAGTTCTCCGTGGGCGACTACCGCGTCGAGCAGAAGACCGACTACGAGAAGCTGACCATAGAGATCACCACCGACGGGTCGATCCACCCCAAGGAGGCGTTGAAAGAGGCTGCCAAGCTGTTGATCCACCACTTCATGTTGTTCAGCGACGAGAAGATCACGATCAACATCGAGGAGAGCGCCGCCCCCGAGGAGTTCGACGAGGAGGTGCTCCATATGCGCCAGCTGTTGAAGATGAAGCTCTCCGACCAGGACCTCTCGGTCCGGGCGTTGAACTGCCTGAAGGCCGCCGAGGTGGAAACACTGGGCGATCTGGTCCGGTTCAACCGGAACGATTTACTAAAATTCCGCAACTTCGGCAAAAAATCGCTCACCGAGCTGGACGATCTGTTGAATTCGCTGAACCTCCATTTCGGAATGGATGTTTCGATCTACAAACTGGATAAAGACTAATTAAAATGAGACATAACAAAAAAGTGAACCACCTTGGCCGTCAGAGCTCGCACCGCAAAGCGATGATGTCCAATATGGCCGCCTCTTTGATCCTCCACAAGCGGATCGAAACCACCGTGGCAAAGGCTAAGGCCCTGCGCGGCTTCGTCGAGCCGGTCATTACCAAGTCCAAAGAGGATTCGACCCACCAACGCCGCATGGCTTTCAGCTACCTGAAAAGCAAGGAGGCCGTGACCGAACTCTTCCGCAACATCGCGCCGAAGATCGCCGACAGGCCCGGGGGTTACACCCGCATCCTGAAGACGGGCTTCCGTTTGGGCGACGCCGCCGACATGTGTATTATCGAGCTGGTCGACTTCAACGAGACCTACGGTAAGGACGCACCCGCAGCCGCTCCCAAGACCCGCCGCAGCCGCGCTGCCGGGGCTAAGAAGGCGGAAGGCGCAGCCCCGGCCGAAGGCCAGGTAGAGGCAACCGCAGCCCAGCAGGGCGAAGCGGCTGAAGCTCCCGCCAAGGCCGAAAAGGCAGCCAAACCCGCCGCCAAGAAACCGGCCGCCAAGCCCGCAGCCAAAGGTGCTCCCAAGCCCGGTGCAGCCGCCCGCAAACCGGTAGCCAAAGTATCCGGCTCGAAGGCCATGGTCGGCAAATCGCAGGCTTCTAAGAAGGCGTAACGCCTGGAATATATGCAAAGAGAGAGGCGAACCATTTGGTTCGCCTCTCTCTTTGGTATGCTTGACCTATTCTTTGGCCGAAACGGTGATCTTGACCTTCGAGAGGGAGAGAGCGAACGCAAACTCTCCTGCCGGAAGGTTAGCACCGGAGCCGGACACGGTCCCGCTGAGCGATGAACTGGAGAAGAGGTACATCAGGCACGCGTTGAAAAAGTTCTCCCCGCTGGTCGAATCCGGGTAGGCGCCGGTAAAGTCGTAGGGCAGATTCGCGGCAGTATACTCTCCCACTCCGGTAGCGGATATGACAAATGAGTTGATCTGCGCGTTGGGGTATTCTCCCTGGATATCCATGGAGATCTCGCCGACAGTAACTTTCTGCACCAGCGAAAAGTATTCACTTACACTGGCGAGCAATTCGTCGCGGTCGAGGGTGAACTCCCCGGAGAAGGTTTGCACCGAGGCAGCACCTTTGGTCTTCGAGGGGAGTTGGGCATCTTCCTGTACGAGGCTCGCGGGGAACGAGAAGTCGATCGTGCCCGGTACGTTGACCGATATTTTCTTGTCGGCTACGTCGCACGAGAGGACGGCGGCGGCTGCAAGGGCGAGGGTAAAGAGGCGGAGTGTTTTCATATCTTTCGATTTTGGGGTTTGACAAGGTCGTTTACAACACAAATATATGTTTTTTTATTTACAAACGTGTTGTGTAGCGCATAATTGCAAATTTTGTGACAATTTTTTCGTTTCCGACCCTACAACCTGGCAGGAATTCCCCTTTTGAGGAGCTCGGCCTTGATCCCGGGGATGGTGGCCTCCCCGAAGTGGAGCATCGAGGCAAGCAGAGCCGCGTCGGCCTTCCCGGCGGTTAGCACCTCGGCGATGTCCTCCACGCTGCCCGCCCCTCCCGATGCGATCAACGGAATTGAGAGGATGTCGCTCAGTTCGGCCATTGCCGCACAGGGGTAGCCCTTTTTTGTGCCGTCGTGGTCCATGGAGGTAAACAGGATCTCGCCCGCACCCCGTTCCTGTGCCTCTTTGGCCCAGGAAAAGAGTTCCAGGGAGGTGTCCCGGCGCCCGCCGTGGGTCGTGACGCGCCATATTCCCTCCACCATCCGCGCGTCGATGGCCACCACCACGAACTGGCTGCCGTAGCGCGAGGCGATCCGCGAGATCAGCTCCGGGTCCCCGACCGCCGAGCTGTTGACCGTGATCTTGTCCGCCCCCGCCTCTAAAAGGCGTTCCGCGTCCCCGATCCCGGAGATCCCCCCGCCGACGGTAAAGGGGATGTCGATCCGCAAGGCGATCCGCTTCACCAGCTCGGTAAAGGTCCCCCGGCCCTGCGCCGACGCGCTGATGTCGAGGTAGACCAGTTCGTCCGCCCCCTCTGCGCTGTATCGCGCCCCCAGCTCGACGGGGTCGCCCACATCGATCAGATCGACAAAGTTTACCCCCTTGACGGTCTTACCGTCCTTGACATCCAAACAAGGTATGATGCGCTTGGCGAGCATGGCTACAATTCCAGGAAATTTTTCATCAACCGTTGCCCGATCGCCCCGCTCTTTTCGGGGTGGAACTGCACGCCGTAGAAGTTGCCGCGGTGCAGGGCCGCGCTGAATCGTTGTCCGTAGGTGGTCACGGCGACGGTTTGATCGCAGGGGTCGGCCGCGTAGGAGTGGACGTAGTAGAAGAAACTCCCCTCGGGGATGCCCGCCGTCAGGGGCGAGGTCAGTTCCTCGACGGTGTCCCAACCCATGTGGGGGACTTTGAGCCCCGCCGGGGCGAGCTTTCTGACCGGCGTGTCGAACAGTCCCAGGCACGTGGCGCCGCCCTCTTCGCTGCCCGAGCACATCAGTTGCATGCCGATGCAGATCCCCAGCACGGGCTGCGTGAGGGATAGCACGACCCGGTCGAGGCCCTGCTCGCGGAGCTTTTTCATAGCCCACGCCGCCTCGCCCACGCCCGGAAGGATGACGCGGTCGGCGGAGCGTATCGCTCCGGGATCGGAAGTGATCTGGAAGGGACAGCCCATCCTGCCCAGCAGGTTGGCTACCGAACCGATGTTGCCGGCCCCGTAATGGATTACGGCTACCATAATAATAGTGTTACCGGGTAACCCGTCCCGCAGAAACTTAGAAGGGCAGGTCGTCGACCTGATCCAACGGGGGTTGCTCGATGGCGGGGGCTTCGGCGGGGGGCACAGGTGCGCCGAACGAACGGGCATACGAGGCGGCAGCGTCGCCGCCCGCGCCCGCACCTGCGTAGGGGTCGGCGCCGTAGCCCTGCGAGTCGCCCTTGCGGGCGATCTTCCAGGCCCTGACCTCGGTGTACCAGCGTTCGTTGCGCTCCCTGGACTCGATGTTGGCCGAGATCAGGTAGGCGTCGCCCTCCTTGAGGTTGGCGGCCTCCTGGGCGCGGTCGTTCCAGAAACTTACGCAGAGCTTGCGCGAGAACTCGCCCGGCAGGTCGAAGATCACGTCCTGGCGGGTCCACGGGCCGCGCGCTCCCGAGCCGCTTACAGGCGGCAATATTTTGCTTACTACTCCTTCAATATCCATGGGTGTGAATTTTATTCGGTGATTTTAATGCTTTCGATCTCGTCGCCCTGGCGGATGGCGTCCAGTACGTCCAGGCCTTCAACAACGATGCCGAAAGCGGTGTGCTTGCCGTCCAGGTGTGCGGTGTTCTCGCGGTTGTGGCAGATAAAGAACTGGGAACCGCCCGTGTTGGGGCCCCGGTGGGCCATGGAGAGCACGCCCCGGTCGTGGTGCTGCCTCGGGGCGGAGGTCTCGCAGGGGATCGTGTAGCCGGGGCCTCCCGCGCCCGTGCCGTCGGGGCAGCCCCCCTGGATGACGAATTCGGGGATGACGCGGTGGAAGCACAAGCCGTCGTAGAAGCCGGCATCGGCCAGTTTGCAGAAGTTGGCCACCGTGCCGGGGGTCTCCTTTTCGTACAATTCGACCTTCATGATCCCCTTGGAGGTGGTGATGGTTGCAGTTTTCATAGAATTACTCTGTATAATTTATTTCGTGTGACGTTCGCTCTTGGTGGGGTAGATGTCGGCGATGGTAATCAATATACCGGTCTCCTCCACGTTGCCGAAGTCGGGGTTGCGCACCGTGGCGAAGACCCTCATGGAGGGAGAAAGGTTCATGTAGGAGTTGATCAGGGGCGGGATGCTCTCGTCCATGGCGCGGATCTCCCGCGCCAGGATCTTGTAGTCCTCGGCGTAGCTCCCCCCGGTAAAGATCCCGTTGAAGCCCTCCTCGTCCAGGTCGAGCCGGATCTGTTCGCCGATGGGCTCGATCAGGTGGTCGGTGTCGGGGAAATATTTTTTGAGGAAGTACAGCAGCAGGTTCCTCGCCCGCTTGTTGTAATCGCCGTACATGGTTACCTTGCCGAAGAAGTAGCGCATGTCGGGGTAGGCGACGATCAGCGCCCCCAGACCGTCCCAGAGGTTGTCCAGCGCGTAGATCCCTTTGGGATTCAACCGCGTACCCTGGTAGTCGGGCTGCACGAAGGAGCGGCCCAGCTCGATGGTGTAGGGCAGGAACTCCCGGCGGAAACGGTCGCTGAAATGGAAATAGTGCTCCGTGGAGAAGTGTTCGGGGTGGGAGCTGCGGGAGACGATGTAGCGGTATCCGCCCACGATCTGCCGCGCGACCGGGTCCCAGACGATCAGTTGGTTGTACCCCCCTTCGACGGTGTCCAGCTCGTCGATGTCCACCTCGGCGCCCGTGCCGCCGCCCGCGTCCCGGAAAGCCACCTCCCTGAGCCGTCCGATCTCGCGCATGGTGTTGGGCGCGTTGTGTGCCGTGACCACATAGATCTCGTTGGAGGCTTTGTTGGTATAGCGTAACAGCCGTTCGGGAGTCAGTTCCTTGGCGATCAGTTCCCGCTCGACAGGCTCGATGATAGGCAGCATAAGGTTTGAGTCGTTCGTTGTAAACGACAAATATAATCATTTTACTGGAAAAAACTACCCCCCTGGGAAGTAGCTGCGTACAGCGCGGTCCTGGGAGAGGGTGGCTCCCGAAGGCTGGGCCTGCCTTAAGTTAATTCAAGGAAAATCGCAACCCGCCGCGCAGGGTAAACGCGAAATTATTGTCCGTATAATAATTAGCCGGTTGGGGTTCGATCTGGTAGAAGTGGCTCACGCCCGGCTCGATATAGAGCGATACGGTGCGGCCCAGCCTCAGTTCGGCCCCAACCGAAGCCCCAACCGAGCCCAGGAAGCCTTCGAACTTGACCTTCTCGGTCTGGCTGCCCGATGGCGTGCCGGCGGTCTTCATGGTCATTTTCTGGGTCCCGTACACGCCCCTTTCGAGGGTCGCACCCGCCCGCGCGTAGAAACCGCAGGCGCGGCTCGATGCGAAGTAGTACGACAGGTTGAGCGGGATGCCCACGTAGTGGAGTTGCTGCTTGATCACGGTTTCGCTCATCCCGGCCGTCGCCGTGGAGGAGGAGGAGAGGTAGGTGTAGATCGCGCCGCTCTCCAGCTTCCAGTTGCCGTGCACCGTCCAGGTCAGCCCCAGCCCGATCGAGAGGGGCAAATGGTGGGTGGCGTTGGTTAGGGTCTGGTAGGCCGAGACACTCTGGTAGGCGGAGGTGGTAAGCGGTTCCGCCCCGAAATACTCCCCGGCCACGGTGTTGTAGCTCCCCGCGTCGAGCGCCGCCGAGGGATCGAGCCCCGAGCGGGTAATCGCCCGCTGGGTTGTGGTCAGGCTCTCGCCCTTAGTCATCCCCGAGTTGACCGCGTAGAGCGATGCGGCCAGGGTCGAGGTTTTGCGCTTCGGGGCGGCCATGGCGGGCACCTCGGGGGTAAAGGGGACCATGTAGGAGGGCCTGCGGGGAGGGGTGGAGCTTGTGGTCTGCTGCGCGCCCTGTTGCGTGGCCTGCCCGGCGGCTTGCTGCGGGACTGCTGCGGTGGGTTGCGGCCCGGCGATGAACTTCTCTTCGGGAAGTTCCTGCGGTGGTATGCGAAGCGAAAGGGTCGGCTGTGTAAGCGCAACAACGGCCCTGGGGCGTGCAGCGGCCAGGACGGGCTGCTCGATGGTTTGCACCGGGGCGACGGTCACGGGCTCGGGGACGGTAATCGCCATCTGCGGCGTGGGATCGACCTGGCCTTCGCGCTCCATAAAGCGGTACCCCGCGAAGATGACCCCTGCGGCCACGACCGCGGCGGAGGCGTAGCGCCAGAAGGCGCCTTTGGCCATCGGCCGTTTCAGGGGGCGGCGGATCGAGACGGGAGCTGCCGCACGAGTTGAGTCGAGCGCATCGAGACTATGCTCGATACGCGCCCAACTCTGTTCGGGAGGCGTAACCCGAAAGCCCCCCAAGGCTTGCGACAACCTGTCGTTATACTCCTTATCTTTCATTGCCTTTACTCGTCAACATAAAAACCCTTCTCCCGGAGGATCTCGGCCAGCTTTACCCTCGCCCGGGAGAACTGCGAGCGCGAGGTGTTCTCGTTGATCCCCAGCGCCTCGGCGATCTCCCGGTGGGAGTACCCCTCGATGGCGAACAGGTTCAACACCGTGCGGTACCCGTCGGGAAGCTCACTGATCGCTTCCATCAACTCCCCCGCCTCAATGCTCTCCAGCGCGGTCGGGGAGGGGCCCTTCAGGCTCCTGATCTCGGTCACGTCCGCGGCGTTGGCGAGCAGGTTGCGCTTGCGCAGGTAGCCCAGCGCCGTGGTCACGAAGATCCGCCTGCACCATCCTTCGAAAGAACCTTCCCCCCGGAACTCGCCGATCTTGGTGTACAGGGTAATGAAGCCGTCGTGAAGCAGGTCCTCGGCCATAACCCTGTCGGGCGTGTAGCGGCAGCAAATACCGTACATCAGCCCCGCATAACGCTCATAGAGTTCGCGTCTGGCCGAGGCATCGCCGTTTTTGCAGCCGTCGATTATCTGCCTCTCAGTCACGCAGGGCGTAGTTAGGCGTTATGTTCCCGTTCCGGGGAGTTTCCATAGATACAGATACAAAACAGGCGGCAAAAGTTGCACGCCACCACAAAAGTAAGTAATTTTGGGCAAAATTTTTGAACTGATGAAGAAGATAGGCATCGCCTCCGACCACGCCGGCTACGAACTCAAAGAGTTTCTGACCGGTTACCTCGACGCCCAGGGCTGGGACGTCCACGATTTCGGCTGCAACTCCCCCGAGAGCTGCGACTACCCCGACTACGCCCACCCGCTGGCCAACGCCGTCGAGGCCGGGCAGTTGCCCATTGGGATCGCCATCTGCGGATCGGGCAACGGGATCGCCATCACCCTGAACAAGCACCAGGGCGTCAGGGCCGCGATCTGCTGGGAGGTCGAGCTGGCCGAGCTGGCCCGCAAACACAACGACGCCAACGTGCTGGTCCTGCCCGCGAGGTTTATCTCCAACGAGCTGGCGACAAACATCGTCGACAAATACCTCTCCACCGATTTCGAAGGCGGCAGGCACGCCACCCGGGTAAGTAAGATCCCCGTCGCGCCGAAATGTTAGCATAAACGGCTTTTTTGTGAATAAATCGGGTTCTCCTGTTGGAGAATCCGATTCTTTTTTGTAATTTCATGAAACAAAACAAACGAAACCGAAACTTAACAGGAAACCAGGGCTGCAACGGCGACTTTACAGGTGGAAACAAGTTGTAATTCGTTATTAAATGTGTACCTTTGTGCCCTCAATGTGTGTTGGTTATGTCGATTCTTACTTTTGATAAGGAAAACCTCGGGAATCTGGAATATTCCCTTCAACGCGAAATGCTCAGTACCAACCGCACGGGCGGGTACAGGAGCACGACCATAATTTGCTGTAATACACGCAAATACCATGGCCTAATCGTGTGTCCCATCAGCGAAGACGATGAGCGGAACTACGTTTTGCTCTCCTCGCTGGACGAAACCGTGCTCCAGCAGGGGCAGGCCTTCAACCTGGCCATCCACCGCTTTCCGGGCAATTACGAGCCCCGGGGCCACAAATACATCACCGATTTCGCCTACACGCCGCTGCCGACGCTGACCTACCGCGTGGGCGGGGTGGTGCTGCGCAAGGAGATGCTCTGGATCCATTCGGGGACCCAGATGATCTTCCGTTACACCCTACTGGAGGCCAAATCGCCGACCAAGCTCAGGTTGCGCCCCTTCTTCGCTTACCGCGACGTGCACTCGCTCGCGCAGGCCAACCTGGCGGCCGACCCCCACTCCTATCCTGTCCCCAACGGGATGCGGAATCGCCTCTACGAGGGCTTCCCGTCGCTCTATTCCCAGACCAGCAAGCCCTGCACGTTCGTGCCCGCGCCCGACTGGTACCGCAACTTCGAGTACGCCGAGGAGGCCAAGCGAGGCTACCCCTGCCACGAGGACCTGCTGACCACGGGCTACTTCGAGCTCGACATCCAAAAGGGCGAGAGCATCTATTTCAGTTGCGGGACGGCCGAGGCCGACCCCGCCACCCTGGCCGAACGCTTCGAGCAGGAGAAGGCTTCGCGGGAGGAGAAGAACGACTTTATTACCTGCATACGCCACGCCGCGCGCCAGTTCATCGTCCGCCGGGGCGACAAGACCGAGGTGGCCGCCGGTTACCCCTGGTTCGGCCGCTGGGGCCGCGACACCTTTATCGCCCTGCCCGGCATTACGCTTTCCAAGGGCGAGGTCGACACGTGCAAGGCGGTAATCGACACGCTGACCAGTGAGATGCAGGACGGCTTGTTCCCCAACATGGGATCGGCCTACAATTCGGTCGACGCGCCGCTGTGGTTCTTCTGGACCCTCCAGCAACTGGCCCGCGAGGTGGGCGACAAGGAGGTCTGGGAGCGTTACGGCGAGAAGATGAAGGACGTCTTGAACGCCTACCGCCGGGGCGTGGGCGGGGTAATCGCCATGCACTCCAACGGGTTGATCTGGGCCTCCAACCCCAACTTGGCCATGACCTGGATGGACGCGGTGGTGGACGGCAAGCCCGTTACCGGCAGGGACGGGTACCAGGTGGAGATCAACGCCTTGTGGTACAACGCGCTGTGTTACACCCTCAAACTGGCCGGCGAGTTCGGCGACAAGGCTTTCGTCAAGTCGTGGGCCGGGGTCCCCGAGCAGGTCAAGGAGTCGTTTCTGGCCACCTTCTGGTTCGATAAGGAGCACTACCTGGCCGACTATGTCGACACCAAAGAGAAAAATTGGTACATCCGCCCCAACCAGATCATCGCCTGCTCGCTGCCCTATTGCATGCTCTCGCAGGATCAGGTCATGGCGGTGGTGGCCATCGTCAAACAGCATTTGCTGACCCCGAAGGGCCTGCGGACGCTCTCGCCCCGCAACATCCACTACGAAGGGCGTTACGGCGGCGACCAGCCGACCCGCGACAGGCAATACCACCAGGGAACGGTATGGCCGTGGCTTCTGGAGCACTATGTAAAGGCCTGTTTCGACCTTTATGGCAAGAATTTTGCCGATGAGGCCCGTGAAATGCTCTCCTTTTTCGAGGAAGACGTCGCCAGCTACGGCATAGGTTCGATCTGTGAGATCTACGACGGGGACCCGCCGCACATCCAGCGCGGCTCGCCCTTCCAGGCGTGGAGCGTCGGAGCCGTGCTCAATATCCACAGGATGATAGAAGAAACTAAACAATAAGTTAATCCGGGATCCGCCCGGAAAAGGACGAAAAGCTTGTAAATTTGATAGACATGAAAGTATTGATGTTCGGGTGGGAGTTCCCGCCGCATATTGCAGGTGGGTTGGGAACAGCGTGTTACGGTTTGACCCGGGGACTGGCCAAACAGGACGTCGAGGTGATTTTTGTGGTCCCCCGCGCCTATGGCGATGAGGATCAACGGTTTGTCAGCGTGGTCAACGCCAGCGACGTGGAGGCGTTGTACGTGGAGGGGGAGGACCAGGATATCTGGAACGCCGTGACCTTTATCCACATAGACTCCAACATGGTCCCCTACGTCTCCCCCGAGGAGTTCGAGAGGATGACCGTCGAGCACCAACACGGCGGAGTGAGGCACCTGCCGGGCGACATCTGGAAGGAGCGCTATACTTTTTCTGGGAAATACGGGGCCAACCTGATGGAGGAAGTGGCTCGTTATGCCATGGTTGCCGCACAAGTGGCCCGCAATTTGGAGGGTCAGTTCGATGTGATCCACGCCCACGACTGGTTAACATATTACGCAGGCATCGCGGCCAAGCAGGTCTCCGGCAAGCCGCTGGTGGTGCACATGCACGCCACGGAGTTCGACCGCAGCGGCCAGAGCGTCAACCAGACGGTCTACGACATCGAGCGCACGGGTATGCAGGCTGCCGACCGGGTAATCGCGGTAAGCAATTTGACGCGCAAGATCGTGATCGAGAAGTACGGCGTCGACCCCGACCGGGTGGTCACGGTACACAACGCCGTGCGGTTCGCCTCGACCCCCTCGACCGACGTGGAGCGGGGTGTGGACGACAAGGTGGTTACCTTCCTGGGGCGGATCACCTACCAGAAGGGCCCCGACTACTTCGTGGAGGCGGCGGCCAAGGTATTGAAAAAATTGCCCAACGTGAGGTTTGTCATGGCGGGCAGCGGCGATATGATGGAGCACGTGATCCGCCGGGTGGCCAAGTTGGGCATCGCGGACCGGTTTCACTTCACGGGCTTTTTGAAGGGGGAGGACGTGCAGAAGATGTTCGCTTTGAGCGACGTCTACGTCATGCCCTCGGTCTCGGAACCCTTCGGGATCTCGCCCCTGGAGGCGATGCGCTCCAACGTACCGGTCATCATCTCCAAACAATCCGGGGTGGCCGAGGTGTTGGATTACGCCATGAAGGTCGACTACTGGGACGTGGACGCGTTGGCCGACGCGATCTACGCGCTGGTGCAGTACCCGGCCCTGGCCGAGATGTTCTCGCGCAAGGGCCTCGAGGAGGTTACCGGACTGAAATGGGACAACGCCGCGGCGGAGGTTAAACAAGTGTATGAAGCGGCGATAGACGAAGCCGCATCCAAATAAAACGGAAAGCGTATGAAGACTATTTGTCTGTACTTCCAGGTTCACGAACCCATGATGCTGAAGCGTTACCGCTTCTTCAACATGGGCAAAGACCATAATTACCTTGACGACGCGGCGAATCGATCCATGGTCCAGAAAGTCGCCATGCGCAGTTACGAGCCGATGAACAAGCTCCTGCTGGAGCTTATCCAGAAGCATAAAGGGGCTTTCAAGGTCTCCTTCTCTTTGTCGGGGGTCATGATCGAGCAGTTGCGCAACTACGCGCCCCAGGTGCTCGACTCCTTCCGCGATTTGGCCGCCACAGGGTGCGTCGAGTTCCTGGGCGGGACCTACTCCCACTCGCTGGCCTCGCTGATCGACGCGGAGGAGTTCGCCGACCAGGTAAGAAAGCACAGCGCGTTGATCGAGAGCGAGTTCGGACAGAAACCCACCACGCTGCGCAACACCGAGCTGATCTACTCCGACGGCATCGGCGAGATGGTCGCCAATTTGGGCTTCGAGTCGATGGTGGTCGAGGGCGCCAAGCACCTGCTGGGCTGGAAGAGCCCCAACTACGTCTACGCCAACGCGATCAGCCAAAACCTAAGGCTGCTGTTGCGCAACTACAAGCTCAGCGACGACATCTCCTTCAGTTTCAACGACCGGAGCTGGAGCGAGTGGCCCCTCACGGCCGATAAATACGCAGGCTGGATGGCCGACGAGTCGACGCCCGGCGAGGTAATCAACATCGGGCTGGACTACTCCACCTTCGGCGTGCGCCAGGGCGCGGAGACGGGCGTCTTCGACTTTATGCGCCATTTGCCCGCCGCGATCCTCAAGACCAAGCGCCTGGAGATGGCCACCGCCACCGAGGCCGCCCGCAAGCACCAGCCCGTGGCAGTGCTCCACTCCCCGCACCCCACCTCGTGGGCCGAGGAGGAGCGCGACGTTGCCCTCTGGCTGGGCAACGAGCTTCAGGATCAGGCCGTCAAGACCCTCTACGCCCAGCGCGCCAAGGTCAAGGCGCTGGGGAGCCCCGACTTCGACTACGTGTGGGACTTTTTGCAGTCCTCCGAGCACTTCTATTTTATGGCCACCAAGTGGTTCTCAGCCGGGGCGGGCGGCCGGGGCACCAACCCCTACGGTTCGACCTACGACGCCTTTATCAACTACATGAACGTGTTGAGCGACTTCATCATCGAGTTGGACAAATGCCTGGCGGCCAAGAGCCAGCCAACTGACGCAGCGGTTTTGCAGGGGGCTTGAAGATTTAGATGAAAGAATACGATTTTGACCCCAACGCTCCGGCGGTAGAGAATGGAAACTACTTCGGTTTCCCGTTCGCCCCGGAGGATTCCGAATTGGTAATCGTCTCGGCGCCCTGGGACGTCACGGTCTCCTACGGCCAGGGCTCGTCCGCCGCGCCCGACGCGATCATCGGGGCCTCCACGCAGTTGGATTTCCACGACCCCCACCATCCGGGGGTGTGGCGGCGCGGGATCGCCACCCTGCCGGTCGACTACTCGATCCAGGACCAGAGCCTGATGCTCCGCCCGGAGGCCCGCAAGGTAATCAAGCATCTGGAGACGGGCGGCCACATCTTCGACGACTATTTCCGCCGCAAGGTGGCGCGCATCAACGAGGCCTCGGCGGAGGTCAACCAAAAAATTTACGCCGCGGCCTCGGAACACCTGCTCCAGGGCAGGATCGTGGCCCTGGTGGGCGGCGACCACTCGACCCCGCTGGGTTTGATGCGGGCGGCGGGGGAGTGCTTTCCCGGGCTGGGGATCCTGCACATCGACGCGCACGCGGACCTGCGGGAGGCTTATGAAGGGTTCACCTATTCCCATGCGTCGATCATGTACAACGCTTTGCAGGAGGTCCACGGCCTGAAAAAGGTCGTGCAGGTGGGGATCCGCGATCTTTGCGAGGAGGAAGCCCAAAGGATCGCCTCGGACCCCCGGCTGGAGTGCTTCGACGACCACACGCTGGCCCAGAACGCCTTTACCGGCATGACCTGGGACGAGCAGTGCCGCCGCATCGTGGACCTGCTGCCGCAGAGTGTCCACATCAGCCTGGATATAGACGGTCTGAGCCCGGAGAATTGCCCCCACACGGGCACGCCGGTCCCGGGCGGGTTGAGCTTCAACCAGGCCGTCCACCTCATCGCCACGGTGGAGCGGAGCGGACGCCGGATTGTGGCCCTGGACCTCTGTGAGGTGGTTCCGGCCCCCGACAGCGAGTGGGATGCCAACGTGGGGGCGCGAATTTTGTTTAAATTGTGTAACTTCGCCCTCGCAACCAAAAAAGAGGAACAATGAAAGAAGGGGATGTGTTAAGGACAGTGAACGATGTGCTGGTCAAAGTCGGGCTCGACCCGGCCAAGGCCGATTCATGGGACCAACTGATCATCCTGGCGGTCATCCTGGTCCTGGCCGTGCTGCTGGCCCTTATCTGCCGTTACGCCGTGCTGGGCACGATCCAGAAGATCGCGCGCCGCACCAGGATCAAGTGGGACGACGTGCTGTTCGACGGCAAGGCCCTGCCCAAGCTGCTGAGCATTTTGCCCGTGCTGTTGATCTACCTTCTGCTGCCGTTGGCCTTCGACGCCGGTTCGTGGTGGCTGGGGGCGTTGAAGAAGCTGGCCTCGCTGGTAATGATCTGGCAGTTGCTGGGCTTCTTGAACGAGCTGGTCAAGGCGCTGTTCACCATCATCGAGAGCGGCAAGAAGATGGCCGACAAATCCCTCAAGGGCTTTTGCCAGATCATCCAGGTTACCATATGGTTTATCGGCTTTATCGTGATGGTCAGCGTGCTGATCGACAAATCGCCCGTTACCTTGCTGGCGGGCCTGGGCGCCTCGGCCGCGGTACTGATGCTGATCTTCAAAGATTCGATCGTGGGCTTCGTGTCGGGCGTGCAGCTCTCGGCCAACGATATGCTGCGCCCCGGCGACTGGATCACCATGCCCAAGTACGGGGCCGACGGAACGGTGCTCGAGGTAACCCTCAACACGGTCAAGGTCCAGAATTTCGACAATACGATTACCATGATCCCGCCCTACGCGCTGACCAGCGATTCGTTCCAGAACTGGCGCGGTATGGAGGAGTCGGGGGGCCGCAGGGCCAAGCGGTCGATCAACATCGACATGACCAGCGTGAAATTCTGCACGCCCGAGATGATCGAGCAATTCAAGAAGATCGAGCTGATTACCGAGTATGTTACCGACAAGGACCGCGAAATGCGCGAGTACAACGCCGCCCACGGCATCAGCGACGACGATCCCGACCAGGTCAACCGCCGCCGCCAGACCAACCTGGGCGTCTTCCGCCGCTACCTGGACTTCTACCTGGGCGCCCTTCCCGGCGTGAACCATGAGATGAGCTACCTGGCCAAGCAGCTCCAGCCCACGGAGAACGGGATCCCCATCGAACTGACCTTCTTCTCGGTCAAGAAGGACGCTGCCAGCTACGAGCGCCTGCAAAGCGACGTGTTCGACCACATACTGGCCATCATCCCATTGTTCGGCCTTCGCATCTACCAGAACCCGACCGGAGAAGATATGCGCCGGATCGCCTCATCGGTCAAAGAAAAATAAGGTATGGGCTTCAACGCATCGGTCAATCGATTCCGCAGGCGGTTGATGAACCTGCTCACGCGCAACATCGGCAAAGGGAGACGCGGGATCACGATCGATCCCGCCCGGGTCAAAAGGGTGCTGATCAGCCGCCCGAACGGCCGTTTGGGCAACCAGTTGCTGCTTACCCCGTTGGTGGAGGAGGTCTGCGCCACCTTCCCCGGGTGCAAGGTCGACCTCTTCGTCAAGGGCTTCCTCGGCCCCGTGCTTTTCAAGAACTATACCCAGGTGGAGGACTTTATCCGCCTGCCGGGCAAGCCCTTCAAGGAGCTGCGCAAGTATATAAAGGTGTGGTTTAGGCTGCGCAGCCAAAAATACGACCTGGTGATCAACGCGATCGACCACTCCTCGTCCGGCCGCCTCTCGGCGATGCTCGCGCGGGGCAGGGCCAAGAGCTTCGGCGACGTGGTCCCCGAGCTTCGGGAGAGGTATCCCGACTACGTCCACATGGCCAAGTTCCCGGTCTACAATTTCCGCCATTTTATCGCGGGGCTGGGGATGGAGACCCCGCCGGGGCCGGTCAAGCCCATGAACATCATGCTCTCGAAGGAGGAATTGGCCAACGGGAAAGCCGTCATGGACGGGATCGTGCCCGGGGATAAAAAAAGCATCGCCATCTACACCTTCGCCACGGGGGACAAGTGCCTTACGCCCGAATGGTGGGGCGAAATGTACGGCCGCATGACCGAACGGTACGGCCGCATGACCGAACGGTACGGCGACAGGTACAACATCTTCGAGGTTTTGCCCATGGAGAACGTCTCGCAGATCGGTTTCGCCGCCCCGTCCTATTACAGCCGGGACATCCGCGAGATCGCCGCAGTCTGCGCCCACGCGGAGGTCTTTTTGACGGCCGACTGCGGGATCATGCACCTGGCCAGCGCGTCGGGAGTGCCCGTCGTCTCTTTGTTCTCGATCACATCCATCGATTTGTACCAGCCCTACAACCGGGGCAGCGTGGCTCTGAAGGCCGACGAGGTCTCCGTCGACCAGATCCTGGTCGAGATCGACAAAGCACTGGCTCTTTGATAGTTTCTTAATTCTGCCCCACCTTCTGGCAGCAGCGCACGTAGCTGTCGTAGCTCCCGAATCCGGCCATCGAGGCCCTTTCGTGGCGCGACAGCTCCGGACGGAGTTCGGAGAGCGCCTCGAACTCCTCCAGCCGGTAGGTGTTCAAAAAGGAGCGGAAGTTGACCCCGAACTCCCGGTTGATGAACCCCGATATGTAGGTGCGGTTGAAGCCCATGTCCTTGGCCAGCTCAATGATGTTGGCGTTGGGGTCGAGGTGGGGCTTGCGCGTGCGCATATATTGGTCGATGTACTCGCGGGTCAGCGCGGGTGCGAGCAGCTCGTCCGCGTTGTTGCCTGCCTGTTGGTCCCCGTCGGCGGCAGTCAGGCGCACGACGGGATGGGCTTGGGTCAGCATATTGTAGCCCAGGTAGAGCATCAGCACCGAGAAAGAGAGCGCGGAGGCGTTCAAAAAGAGCTGCAACGGATAGCCCGAGGCCCAACGGGATATGGCGCACGCCAGGGTAAAGAGCGGCGGAAGGGCCATCAGCACGGCGTAGGCCTTCAACCGCCCGGCAGCCCTGTCGTCCTCATGGACGCCCCTGAGCCGCTTTAGCCGTGTGAGGATCGAGTAGGCGACCCAGAGGGCTACCAGGGTAAGGACCGTCTCCTTGGTGTTGGTCAGCATGGCGAAGACCGGGAAGTCAGTCGAGGTAATGAACAGGTTGCGCGTCGCCTGGGCCTGCATTTCGACGGGTACGGGGGCCGTGGCGATCAACAGGGCCAGGGGCGGTACGATGGCGGCCGCGTAGCTCTGCACGGGGAACCTCTCCCGGGGGTCGACCTTGGTCTGCTCGAAAAAGACGCGGTACAGCAGCAGCCAGAAGCCCAGGGCCACCAGGTAGGTAAGCCAGTTGAGCATGGGAAACTCGCCGGGACGGTGGACGTTGAGGGCCAGCAGCGAGAAGCGCACCGCCCCGGCGGCGAAACAGACGAATTTCAGGGCGATCATGTTGCGCCCCTCGGCAGGACTGTGCAAAAAGGCGAGCGCCGCCATTCCCGCCATGCAGGCTGCGGCGACGGCCGGGATGAGATATATGGCGACTGGATCGGGTAAAAGTACCTCCATATTCCGGGTTTGTTAACTTAATGCGAATGTAGATAAATTTTACGTTTTTTGTATGTTTTGCCCGGTTAATAATTTGTTTCGGGCGCTATTTTTTACGTTTTGCAGGAAAAAATCCCCGATTTGAGACTTGAAATTTACGTTTTGATGGTTTTGGCCCTAAATAATTTTTTACCTTTGTAACTGAAATATCATTTCCTGTTCAAAACGATCGAATAAACATAAAACCAAACGTCAAAAATCCAATTAACCTAATTAATGATCTATGAAAACGATTAAACTCCATCTGTTGGCATTCGCGCTCCTGGTAACGGGCGCCCTTGTCACGTTTACCGGTTGCGGTAAGAATTACGACGATGAGTTGGCCCAGCTGACCGCTCAGAACTCGCAGTTGTCCAAGTACCTCGAGCAGCAACTGGCGCTCCTCGACGGCTTGCTCAAGGCGCAGGACCTTGTCGACCAGGACCTGCAGGACCAGATCGACGACAATGGCGACGCTATCGCCGTTAATGCCGAAGACATCGCCGACCTCAAGGATTCTATCGGAAACCTGAGGGACGACATCGCTGCCCTGCAACTGAGGGTGGCCGAGGACGAGCAATTCGTACTGGATTATTTCAACAACGAAATCATCCCGAGGTACGAAAGACTCGTTGGTGCTGTCAAGCGCCTCTACGGCTGGAAAAACACCGTCGACCTGTTCATGATCGCCGTCGGAGACCAATTGGAGATCTTCGAAGCCCTGATCGCGAAGGTCGACTCGATCGCCGACACGATGAGCCTCGCATGGGATTCGATCTACACCTTCCGCGACGACCTGCAAGCCCAGATCGACGCCATCAACACCGAAATGGACAACAAAGCCGACAAGCGAGCTGTTTATTTAAGGTTGCAGAAACTGCGCCAGGACGGTATGGAGGCCCTCGGCTTACTGGATCTCAAGCTCTCCAAGAAGATCGACGACACGATTGCTAATTATATTAAACCCAACTTTGACAACCTGCTCGGTTTTGCCAACCACTACGGCCCGATCATCGACGACAACAAATCGAGACTCGACGAGATCCTCGCCACCACGCTCCCCGGCCTGCAGGATCAGATCGACGCTAACTTGGCCGAGATCATCAGGTTGTCGGCTCAGGTTACCGCAGACAGCCTTGCGATCCTGGATCTGGAAGGCAGGATGACCACCGCCGAAGGCGATATCAGCGACCTGCAATTCGAGGTTCAGAAAGCCAAGGATCTGTTCTATACCTACAGGGACGATCTGATTAACCTCTTCGGCACCGTAATGGGTTATAATGATCCTATCACCGGCGACTGGGTTCCCGGACTCGTTGATCGCGTCGGAGCCAACGAAACTCAGATTGCCGCTCAGCAAACCTGGATCGAAAACACCACGCTGGCCATCTGGGGCGACGAAAACGACCGCGTCAACAATCCCGGTTTCATCTATCAGTTCCAGCAGTGGATCATCGCTATCCAGGCCGACCTGCAAGCTCAGATCGACGGTCTGACGGATGACGTTGCCGAACTGCAGGCCAAGCTGGCGTTCATGCTGCAGCAGAACTTTACCATTACTTTCTGGGGCAAGCAGCCTTCTGTCACTGTTGCCGTGGACGGTAGCGTACCCGCCCAAACGTTCAACTTCCTGGTAAGCGACGACGATGCCGCCGCCATGATCGCAGCCAATGCGGCTACTCCCGGATTCTTGACCCTGGTTGCCGAAAGCGTGACCAAGGCTCCGTCCGCTACGATCTTTACCGTCGCTTCCGCCTCGATCGTTGACGGCAAGCTCCAGGTCGTTACCGATGCAGCTACGCTTGATCCCGAGAAGGATTATGTCCTCGCGTTGAAAGTCGCCGCTACCGACCCGACTACCAGCCTGACCAGCTCCAAGACCTCCAACTCGTTCGTACTCGCCACTACCGCCGATGCGTTGACTTTGATTACCGTGAGGCGTTCCGGCGACAATCCCCCCTACAATGCATCCTTGCAGTTCCCCGCAGACGCTGCTGATCTGCTGACTCTCTACGGGTATAATGTTGCCAACCCCACCGCTTACGACTGGGACGGCGATGGTGTTACCCTCGGTAACGCAGGTACGAAGACGCTGCAGAGCGGCGGGATCCTTAACTTCATTAATTTCAGCGGCTATGCGATTAGTTCGGTCAATGGAGATGCGGCTTTGGCTACCAGTTTCAAAATTGACGCCGACAACATTACCCTTGCGGGTTTGTACAACGTGGCAGAAAGCATATTCTACACGCCGCTCAATTTGAATGCTCCCGGTCTTGGTTACATCCAGGCTTGGTTCAATAGCGGTTCGTTCGCGTACGGCGGCTCCCCGATCCGTCTGAACTGCACCAATACTACCAATGACTTTACCGGATCGCTGTTCATTTTCGCATTGCCCATCCAGTATGCTAACGGAACTCCCTACCAGGTAAACGGGCAGCAGTTAGTGGTCTACGCACCCATTTACGCCCACTTGTAGTATATTTGAATAACGGGGGCGGGCCCCGGTCCGCCCCCTTATTCCAAAACTTAGTTTGGTTTAAAACCATAAAGAGTGAATATGAAAAAAACAATCATCACCGCGTTTCTCCTTCTGCCCTTCCTGGCCGCCATGGCAGGATCGCCCGAAGTGAAACAGGTATGGAAGGATTACTCCCGTTGGAGCGTAGGCATCAACGGCGGCGTATCCTTGATGTGGGGTGATTTCAAATCCGTAGGATACGATGACACGCATATCGGCGGGGTAGGCGAATTGCAGGTGGGATACCAGATCTCCCCGACCTTCGGCCTGAGGCTCTCCGGCGCTTATGGATACAACGTCCTCTGCGCGAAAGACTACGAAAAAGATTATCGCCTCGGCGTAAACGGCATTACCCAGTACGGTTGGGCCAACTATGCTCCCCTCTTCGGAGACCCCATCCGTACGGCTCCCTACTCGGAACTCGAGTCCCAGGTCAGGAGCTACACCCTCGGCCTGAACGTGGAGACCAACATCAACAACCTGTTCGGCAACAAGCCCGAGCGTCGTTGGACCGTGCTGGTCAGCCCCGGCGTTTACCTCCAGAAATTCAGCCCCGTGGTTCACTACAACTCGGGCGGCGTGAGGTTCACCACCACCGACATCTACAACGGTTGGCACATGAGCCTCGGCGGCGATGTGGCCCTGCGTTTCCGCGCAAGCCGCACCATCGACCTCCAGGCTAAAACCTACGGCATCTGGATCCTCGAAGAGAACTTCGACGGAGTGATCTCCGCAGGCGACCAGAAGAAATCCGGCGTGGCAGGTGCCATGCTCGGCGTAATCTGGAAGATCAACTGCAAAGGCTCCAAAGACAACCTTCTCTACGCTCCCATGCGCAACTACATCCTCAGGGATGAGCTCGCCAAGAAGCCCAAAGAGATCGAAGTCATAAGGACCGAGACCAGGGTCGTCGAGAAACCCGTTGAGAAAGTCATTATCAAAGAGGTCGGTACCCAGGAACTCCAGTGCGACCTGCCCACCGTTCACTTCGTGCGCAACAGCTCAGTGATCGACGAGCAGAAATACGGACTCGAACTCCACACCATCGTGACCGCCCTGAAGAACGCACCCAAGGTTAAATTCCAAATCTGGGGCTTCTGCGACCACACCGGCGGAAAGACCATCAACGACAACCTCTCCTACGCAAGGGCCGAAGCCCTCAAAGCCTACCTGATCGACAACGGCATCGCTGCCGACCGCATCGTCAGCATCGTAGGCCTCGGGAAAGACCCGTCGCTTACCGGAGAAGAAGCATACTCCGTAAAAGCACGCCGCGCAGCCGTAGTCAACGACTAACCAACAGCGCAGCAAACACACAAAAGCCGCCCCGAAAGAGGCGGCTTTTGTGTTGGCGGCTATCGCGACTTTTTTTCGAAAAAGTCGCCCAAAAAACTCTGGCGAAAGCTTCGCTTTCTAAACTGACTGATCTTTGTTTCAATCAAGAGGTCTGAATAGAGAGGTTCCCTTAAATTGCGTTTCAAAAACTGAAACCTGTTCCAAGGGACCCTCTCTATTCAGACCTCTTAACTAAATAATGAACAAACAATTAGGAAAACGTAGTTTTCCGCAAAGTTTTTTGGTGCCGCTTTTTCTAAAAAAAGCGGCGGTGGCGGCTAAGGCACATAGCCCGTATCTTCGAGCAGGTTTGTGCCTTTGGCGGCGGTGTTGGCGAGCAGGTCGCAGCGTTCGTTTTCGGGGGTTTGGTTGTGGCCTTTGATCCAGACCATTTTTACGTTGTGTTTTTGGGCGGCTTGGATGTATCTTTGCCAGAGGTCTACGTTCTTTTTGTTTTTGAAGTTTGTCCTGACCCATCCGGGGAGCCATTGTTCTATGGCTTTGACGACGTATTGGGAGTCGGAGTAGACGGTGACCTGGCAGTTGTCGAATTTGAGGGCTTCGAGGGCTACGATGACGGCGAGCAGTTCCATCCGGTTGTTGGTGGTCAGGCGGTAGCCTGCGCTTAGCTCTTTGCGGTGGGGCGGGCATAGCAGTACGGCCCCGTATCCGCCCGGACCGGGGTTGCCCAATGCTGAGCCGTCGGTGTATATGGTTATGGGTAGCGTGGCGGTTAGCGGTTAGTATATCGCCGGATTTACGGGCATAGGAATCCTCGTAAATCCGGCGGCAAGGGGTTGGACCAGACTATTTCTCCTTGACCTCGATGCAGAGGGTGGCGTGGGGGACGATCTTGAGCCTCTCTTTCGGTATGAGTTTGCCGGTTTCGCGGCAGATGCCGTAGGTTTTGTTCTCGATGCGGATCAGTGCGGCCTCCAAGTGCTGGATGAATTTGAGCTGGCGTTGGGCCAACCTGCCGCTCTCCTCTTTGGAGAGGGTCGCGGCGCCCTCTTCCAGCACTTTGAACGTGGGGGAGGTGTCCTCCGTGTCGTTGCTCGAGGTGTGGGTTATGGTTGCGCGCAGCAGTTCATAGTCTGCGGTGGCTTTTTCGAGCTTGTCGAGTATGATGGCTTTGAATTCGGCCAGATCTTCGTCCGAATATCTTGTTTTTTCCTGTTCTGCCATGGCGTTGATTTTTTGTAAATGATAATATGTAAAGATAAGAAATATTTCTTACCAAACAATAGGGTTGATGACAATTTTACCCGTTCGTTTTTGAAATGGCGAACCGGAAGGGGACCTCGTCGATCTCGCTCTCGATCACGTGGCCCCCTTGGGGTTCGGGTGTGACTTTCAGGCTCGTGGCGAGGGTCTGGGCGGCGATGTACTCCCCGAAGGAGTCGACGGCCTGGATGATGCGGGGGTCGTTTTGCATCTCCACGGCGATCTTGTCCACCACTTCCAATCCGCTCTCTTTGCGCGCGTTCTGGATACGGTTTATCAATTCGCGTGCCGTACCTTCCTTGACCAGCTCGTCGGTCAGGGTAATGTCCAGCGCCACGGTAATCCGGCCTTCTGAGGCGACCAGCCAGCCGGGCATATCCTCGGATGCGATCTCGAAATCCTCGGGGGATACTTCGAGCGTTTCCCCGTCGATCAAAAGGGTGGTCATTTCGCCCGATTCGACTTTGGCGATGTCGGACTGCGAGAATCCGGCCACCAAAGCCGATATCTGCTTCATCTGCTTGCCGTAGCGGGGCCCCAGGGTCTTGAAGTTGGGCTTGATGCGTTTGGTAATCGCGCCCGCTTCGGGGCCGACCAGCTCGATCCCTTTGACGTTCACTTCGCTCATGATCAACTCCCTGACGTCCTCGATCTCGGAGGCCAGTGCAGGGTCGAGGATCGGGACCAGGATGCGGGTCAGCGGCTGGCGCACCTTGATGTTGACTTTGCGCCGCAGGGCGAGCACCATCGAGGTGATCCGCTGGGCCACGTCCATGGTCTGCTCCAGGTGGTTGTCCACCAGTTCGCGGTTGGCCATGGGGAAGGGGGCGATGTGCACCGAGCCGGACTGGCGCGATGACATGGCGTTCAGGTCGGAGAAGATGCGCTCGGAGATGAACGGCGCGAAGGGAGCCATGAGCTGCGACACCCGCTCCAGGCAGGTGTACAAGGTCTGGTAGGCGGCCAGTTTGTCCTGGTCCATGCCGCCGCCCCAGAAGCGCTTGCGGTTGAGCCTCACGTACCAGTTGGAGAGGTTCTCGCCCACGAAGGCCGAGATAGCGCGCGCGGCCGGGGTGGGGTCGTAGATCTCCAGGGCCAGCGTGACCTCGAAGGTCAGGCTCTCAAGCAGAGAGAGGATCCAGCGGTCGATCTTGGGTCGCTCCCGGATGGGGATCTGGGGCTCCTGCCCGGTAAAGCCGTCCACGTTGGCGTAGAGGGCCATAAAGCTGTATGTGTTGTACAGCGTGCCGAAGAATTTCCTGCGCACCTCGTCCACGCCGTCCGCGTCGAATTTGAGGTTGTCCCACGGCTGGGAGTTGGAGATCATGTACCACCTTACCGCGTCGGGGCCGTACTTGTCGAGCGCCTCGAAGGGGTCGACCGCGTTGCCCAGCCGCTTGGACATCTTGTTGCCGTTCTTGTCCAGCACCAAACCGTTGGATATGATGTTCTTGAAGGCCACCGAGTCGGACTGCATCGTGGCGATGGCGTGCAACGTGAAGAACCACCCGCGCGTCTGGTCCACGCCCTCGGCGACGAAATCGGCGGGGAAGACCTTTTCGAACTCCCTGCCCGAGATCTCGAACGGGTAGTGGGCCTGCGCGTAGGGCATGGCGCCCGAATCGAACCACACGTCGATCAGGTCGGGCTCCCGGTACATCGCCTCTCCCTTGGAGGAGACCAGCACGATGCTGTCCACGTAGGGGCGGTGCAGGTCGAAAATATCGTAGTTGGCCTTGGTGAAGTCGCCCTCGACGAATTTTTCCAACGGGTTGGCGTCCATCAGCCCGGCGGCGACCGCCTTGCCGATCTCGACCTTCAGCTCGCCCACCGAGCCGATGCACTTCAATTCGCTCCGGTCCTCGGTGGCCCACACGGGCAGCGGGGTGCCCCAGAAGCGCGAGCGCGACAGGTTCCAGTCCACCAGCCCCTCCAGCCACTTGCCGAAGCGTCCCGAGCCGGTCGACGCAGGCTTCCAGTTGATCGTATCGTTCAATTCGGCCATGCGCTCCCTAAGGGCCGTGGTGCGGATAAACCACGAGTCCAACGGGTAGTACAGCACGGGTTTGTCCGTCCGCCAGCAGTGGGGGTAGGAGTGGACGTGCTTTTCGATCTTGAAGGCCCTGTTCTGCATCTTGAGCATCACGGCCAAATCGACGTCCAGATTCTCCTCGTCGGGGCGCTCCTCGGGGTCGTACGCGTTTTTCACGTAGCGCCCCGCCCATTCGCGGTAGAGCGCCGTGTCGACGTGCTCCTTGATAAAGAAGGGGTCCAGCTCCTCGGTGGGGAAAAAGCGCCCTTTTTTGTCGACCATGGGCTGGGCCTTGCCCGCCAGATCGATCAGGTGCAGGGGCGCGATGCCCGACTGCTTGGCCGCCCGGTCGTCGTCCGCCCCGAAGGTGGGCGCGATGTGCACGATGCCCGTACCGTCCTCCGTGGTGACGTAATCGCCCGGGATTACCCGGAAGGCGTCCCCGTTGGGCCGTACCCAGGGGATCAACTGCTCATACTCCACCCCGACCAGATCAGCGCCCTTCAGCGTTTCCAGCACCTCGAAAGTTCCCTCCTGCTTCTTGCCGAAGTAAGACCCCATCAACTCTTTGGCCAGTATAACCGTCTGGCGGATGTGGGAATAGGGGTTCTCGCACGCCACCTTGACGTACTCGATCCCGGGCCCCACGGCCAGCGCCGTGTTCGACGGCAGGGTCCACGGCGTGGTAGTCCAGGCCAGGATGTAGAGGTCGCCCTCAATGCCGTTGAACAGCTTTTCGCTCTTTTCGTTGCGGATGACCGGGAATTGCGCCGTGATGGTGGTGTCCTTCACGTCGCGGTAACACCCGGGCTGGTTGAGCTCGTGGTTGCTGAGCCCCGTGCCCGCCGCGGGCGAGTAGGGCTGGATGGTGTAGCCCTTGTAGAGCATGCCCTTGTCGAAGAGCTGCTTCAAAAGCCACCACAGCGTCTCGATGTATTTGTTTTCGTAGGTGATGTAGGGATCGTCCATGTTGATCCAGTACCCCATCCTGCGGGTCAGCTCCTCCCATTGGTCGGTAAATTCCATGACCGCCTTGCGGCACGCCTGGTTGTACTCCTCGACCGAGATATTCACCCCGATGTCCTCTTTGGTAATGCCCAGTTTCTTCTCCACGCCCAGCTCGACGGGCAAACCGTGGGTGTCCCATCCGGCCTTGCGGTGGACGCGGAAACCCTGCTGGGTCTTGTAGCGGCAGAAAATATCCTTGATCGTGCGGGCCATCACGTGGTGGATGCCCGGCGTGCCGTTGGCCGAGGGGGGACCCTCGTAAAAAACGTAATCGGGCGCGCCTTCCCGCAGCGTGATGCTCTTATGGAACGTATCGTCCTTTTCCCACCCGGCCGACACCTCGCGCGCCAGAGTGGAAAGGTCCAATCCCTTGTACTCCTTGAATTTTTTCATCCTTGAAACCGTAAACGTGCAAAGGTATAAAAAATAGTTATTCGATCTAAAAAAAAGCGCGGCCCCAAAACGGGGCCGCGCAAATATTGAACTGGAACCGTTCCTTTAGAGCTTGGGACCGGCCGGGATCAGCGATTTGCCATGCTCGGTGTCGGTGTACTGCTCGAAGTTCTTGATGTACTTGGCGGCCAGCGACTTGGCCTTCTCCTCCCACTGCTTCACGTCGGAGTAGGTCTGCCTCGGGTCGAGGATGCCTTCCGATACGTTGTTCAGTTTGGTGGGAACGGTCAGGTTCAGCACGGGGATATCGGTTTTGGGAGCGTTTTCGATCGAGCCGTCGATGATCGCGTCGATGATCGCGCGGGTGTCCTTGATCGAGATCCGCTTGCCGGTGCCGTTCCAGCCCGTGTTGACCAGGTAGGCTTTCGCATTGTGCTCCTGCATCTTGCTGACCAGGGTCTGGGCGTACATGGTGGGGTGCAGGGTCAGGAACGCCTCGCCGAACGCGGGCGAGAACGAGGGCACGGGCTCGGTGATGCCGCGCTCGGTACCCGCCAGCTTGGAGGTGTAACCGCACAGGAAGTGGTATTGCGCCTGTTGGTCGTCGAGGATCGAGACGGGGGGCAATACGCCGAACGCGTCGGCAGAGAGGTAGATGATCTTCTTGGCATGGCCCGCTTTGGAGGGGAGCACGATCTTGTTGATGTGGTAGATCGGGTAGCTCACGCGGGTGTTCTCGGTGATCGAGCCGTCCGCGTAGTCGGGGGTGCCGTCGGCTTTGACCACCACGTTCTCGAGCAGCGCGTCGCGTTTGATGGCCCTCCAGATGTCGGGTTCGTTCTCCTCACTCAGGTTGATGGTCTTGGCGTAGCAGCCGCCCTCGTAGTTGAACACGCCGTTGTTGTCCCAGCCGTGCTCGTCGTCGCCGATCAGATAGCGCTTCGGGTCGGCCGACAGGGTGGTCTTGCCTGTGCCCGAGAGGCCGAAGAATACGGCTACGTCGCCCTTCTCGCCCACGTTGGCCGAGCAGTGCATCGAGGCCATGCCTTTCAGGGGCAGGTAGTAGTTCATCATGGCGAACATGCCCTTCTTCATCTCGCCGCCGTACCAGGTACCGCCGATGATCTGGACCTTTTCGGTCAGGTTGAACACCACGAAGACCTCCGAGTTGAGATTTTGCGCCTTCCAGTTGGGGTTGGTGCATTTGCTGCCGTTCATTACCACGAAATCGGGCTCGCCGTAGTTCTCCAGCTCGTAGTGCGAGGGGCGGATGAACATGTTGGTCACGAAGTGGGCCTGCCAGGCTACCTCCATGATGAAGCGGACTTTCATGCGGGTGTCCGCATTGGTGCCGCAGAAGGTGTCCACCACGTAGAGCTTCTTGTTGGAGAGTTCCTTCTGGACCAGGCCTTTCAAGTCGTTCCATACGGCCGTGTCGACGGGTTTGTTGATCGTGCCGTCCCACCAGATCGTGTTCTCGCTGGTTTTGTCCTTAACGATGTAGCGGTCTTTGGGCGAACGGCCGGTGAAAACGCCGGTCTTTACGGCCACCGCGCCGGTTTTGGTCAGCTCGCCTTTTTCGAACCCTTCGTTCTTGGGGTCCATTTCGGCCTGGAAAAGCTCCTCGTAGGAGGGGTTGTGCACGATCTCCTTAACGCCGGAGATGCCGTACTTGCTCAGATCGATTGTTGCCATTTTTCTATGTTTTTAATTGATTCCTCTCGTAGGTCACAGGGTGCAAAGGTAGGAAACTTTTTCGGATCGTTACTCAACTAACACTATTTTCTTAATTTTTTTTAATAATTCCCTAAAGTGTTTAAATTTGTACCCGATGCCGGGCCTCTATCTCCATATTCCGTTTTGCAAAAGCCGCTGCGGCTACTGCGATTTCTTCTCCTGCACGTCCCATGCCGCGATGGAGCCTTACCTGGGCCGTTTGGCTGAGGAGCTGACACAGAGGGCCGGTTTTTTTGCCCCCGGGGAGTTGAAGACGGTATATATCGGCGGGGGGACGCCCTCTTTGCTCGACCTCCGGCAATTGGAGTGGCTGGTCCCGAAAATATACAGGCTCTGGGGGATGGACCAGATCGAAGAGTTTACCCTGGAGGCCAACCCCGATGACCTGGACTACGGCTATATGCTGTGCCTGCGCGAGTTGGGGATCAACCGCCTGAGCCTGGGCGTGCAATCCTTCGACGACGGGGAGCTCAGGCTCATGCAGCGCCGCCACGACTCGGTGGCCACCCTGCGCGCCTTCGAACAGGCCCGGGAAGCGGGTTTCGACAACATCTCGATCGACCTGATCTACGGCATGAAGGACGACGGGGCCTGGGCGCGCAGCCTGGAAACGGCCGTGCAACTGCGTCCCGAGCACATCTCGGCCTATCTGCTTAGTGTCGAGCCCAACACCCCGTTCCACCGCTCGGGGGTCGAGGTTCTGGGTGACGCCGCCTGCGAGAGGCAGTACGCCCAACTGTGCGAGATCCTCGGGCAGGCGGGCTACGAGCACTATGAAATGTCCAATTTTGCCCTTCCGGGCCGCCGCTCGCGCCACAACAGCGCCTACTGGAGCGGCGAGCGCTACCTGGGAGCCGGGGCGTCGGCCCACTCCTACGACGGGCGGGCGCGGTGGTGGAACCCCTCCGATTTGGGCCGCTACCTTATCGGGGAGATCGCTGAGCACGAAGTGCTTACCGACTCCGACCGCTACAACGAATTTATCATGACCCGGCTGCGGACCGCCGCCGGGGTAAGCCTGGAAGAGCTGGGAAAAAACTTCGGGGCACGCAAATTGCAACGATTCCTTTCCCGCGCCGAAGAGTTTGCCGCACAGGGTAAACTGGCCGTTGAAGGGGGGCGGGTGCGCATTTTGGAGCATGAAATGTTAAGATCCGATACCTTTATAGCAGATTTTTTTGAGCTTGACAAGTAAATGTTGTATTTTTGCCCTTTCATTCCAATACAAAACGAAATAAATGGCTAACGAAATTTTCCGCGCCGAACCGGATTATCTGTTCGAGGTAAGCTGGGAGGTATGCAATAAGGTAGGCGGCATCCACACCGTGGTCGCCACCAAGGCATTGACCATGACCCGCAAATTTGGGGATCACTACATTACCATCGGTCCCGACGTGCACCGCGAGGGGGGCAACCCCGAATTCGAGGAGGACGTCCAACTGCTCAAGGGTCTCAAGCAACTTTTGTACAACGACGGGCTGCGCATCCGCGTGGGCCGCTGGAAGGTCGCGGGCAACCCGATGGCCATATTGGTCGATTTCAGCTCCCTGTTCAGCAAGAAGGACGAGGTGTTGAAATTCCTCTGGGAGACCTACAAGGTCGACTCGATCTCCGGCCAGTGGGACTACATCGAGCCCGTGCTGTTCGGCGTGGCCGCAGCCAAGGTAATCGAGGCATACGTCGAGAACCTGGTCTCCGCAAAGGAGCGTGTGGCCGCCCATTTCCACGAGTGGATGACCTCCAGCGGGGGCCTCTACCTGAAGAAGTACTCCCCCTACGTGGCCACGGTCTTTACCACCCACGCCACCGTGATGGGCCGCTCGCTGGCGGGCAACGGCTTGCCCCTGTACGGCAACCTGGAAAAATTCAACGCCGACGAGTATGCCCGCCAGTTCAACGTGGTGGCAAAGCACTCGCTCGAAAAGACGGCCGGGCAGGAGTTCGACTGCTTCGCCACGGTAAGCGACATCACGGCCCGGGAGTGCAAATACCTGCTGGGCAAGGAGGTCGACGTGGTAACGCCCAACGGCTTCGAGAATTTCATCGTCTGGAAGGGCGACGAGTACGAGGACAAGCGCAAGGATTCATCCGCGCTGATGGTCCGTGTGGCCGAGGCGTGCCTGGGCTACAAGTTCGACAAAAAGCCCCTGATCGTGGGCACGAGCGGCCGCTACGAGTTCAAGAACAAGGGGTTGGACCTCTTTCTGGACGCGTTGAAAAAGATCGCCGACACCAACCCCGAGGGCCGCGAGGTGTTGGCCTACATTACCGTCCCGGCGGGCAACAACGGACCCAGGAAGGACCTGCGCGCCCATTTGGACGACCCCAAGCAGGGCATCGACCCGGGCCAGTACAAGCATACCACCCACTACCTCTCCGCCCCCGAGTGGGACCCCATCGTGGCGGCCATGCGCGGCAGCAAGCTGGAGGATAACGCGGCCAAGGTCAAAGTGATCTTCGTGCCGAGCTACCTGGACGGCCTGGACGGCATCTTCAACCTCCACTACTACGACCTTTTGGTGGGCATGGACCTCACCGTGTTCGCCTCCTATTACGAGCCGTGGGGCTACACCCCGCTGGAGAGCGTGGCGTTCGGCATCCCGACGGTAACCACCACCCTGGCCGGCTTCGGCGCGTGGGTCGACACCCACAACAAGAACCACAAAGGCGTGGAGGTAATCGCCCGCGACGACGACAACGACACCGAGGTGGCCGACCGGATCGCCGCCCTGATCGCCCAGTACGCCAAGATGGCCCCCAAGGAGTACAAAGCGTGCTGCGAAGGGGCCAAAGCCGTGGCCAGCACCGCTTTGTGGGAGAACCTGGGCGAGTACTACTTCGAGGCCTACTCCCGCGCGCTGGACAACGTGGCCGTGCGCAACCACAGCATCGCCTACGAGGGCGGCGGCGCCCACCACGAGCAGATCAACTTCGTCAAGCAGCAGCTTATCAGCAACCAGCCCGCCTGGGTTCGTTTGATGGTCGAGAAGAGCCTTCCCGAGCGTTTGCACCCGCTTGAGGAGCTTTCGCGCAACCTGTGGTGGTCCTGGACGCTGGGTGCCCACGAGCTTTTCGAGTACATCGACCTCGACCTGTGGGTCGACTGCGAGAGCAACCCGATCGAATTCCTCGACCGGCTGAACTACGCCCGCCTGCGGGAGTTGGGCAACGACCAGGTCTTTTTGGATAAGATGGACGCCGTCTACGTCCAGTTCAAGGAGTACATGGGCGCCAAGCAGACCCGCAGCAAGGGTCCGTCGGTCGCCTACTTCAGCATGGAGTACGGCTTGCACAGCAGCCTGAAGATCTACTCGGGCGGCCTGGGCATCCTGGCTGGCGACTACCTCAAGGAGGCCAGCGACAAGAACGTCGACATGGTCGCCGTGGGCCTGTTGTACCGCTACGGCTACTTTACCCAAAGGCTCTCCACCCAGGGCGACCAGGAGGCGGGCTACGAGGCGCAGAATTTTTATAAATTGCCCATCATCCCGGTCCGTGACAAGGACGGCAACTGGTGCAGCATCCAGATCGCCCTTCCCGGCCGCACAGTAACCGCGAGGCTGTGGAAATGCGAGGTAGGCCGTACCGACCTCTATTTATTGGACACCGACCACGACCTGAACCTGAACGAGGACCGCTCGATTACCCACCACCTCTACGGGGGCGACTGGGAGAACCGCCTCAAGCAGGAGATCCTGCTCGGCATCGGGGGCATCCGCGCGCTGCGGGCCCTGGGCGTCAAGCAGAGCGTTTACCACAGCAACGAGGGCCACGCCGCCTTCACGGGCATAGAGAGGATCAACAACCTGGTCGAGAACCGCAAACTCTCCTTCAGCGAGGCGTTGGAAGTGGTCCGTTCGAGCTCGCTCTTTACCACCCACACGCCCGTCCCGGCAGGCCACGACGCCTTCCCCGAGTCGATGATCCGCCAGTACATGTCCCACTACCCCGACCGGCTGGGCCTTACCTGGGAGCAGTTCATCAACCTGGGCAAGACCAAGCCCAATGACCCGAACGAGCGCTTCTCGATGAGCTTTCTGGCCTGCAACCTCTGCCAGGAGGTCAACGGGGTAAGCTGGCTCCACGGCGAGGTCTCCAAGGAGATACTCAATCCCATGTGGCCGGGCTACTTCAAGAACGAGCTCCACATCGGCTACGTGACCAACGGGGTCCACTTCCCCACCTGGACGGCCGCCGTGATGCGCAGGCTCTTTACCCGCACCTTCCCCGAGGGCTTCAACCCCGAGCGGTACGACATCGACGCGTGGCAGAAGATCCACCAGGTGCCCGACGCCGAGCTTTGGGACGCCCGCATGGTGTTGAAGAAAAGGCTGGTCAAGCACATCAACAAACGGCTTACCGACCCCAAGCAGGTCAGGTTCGACTCGCCGCGCCAACTGGTCAAGATCCGCGACTCGTTCAAACCCGACGTGCTGACCATCGGTTTCGCCCGCCGGTTCGCGACCTACAAGCGCGCCAATTTGCTCTTTACCAACCTGGAGCGCCTGGAGCGCATCGTCAACGATCCTCAGAAACCCGTGCAGTTCGTCTTCGCGGGCAAAGCCCACCCCAACGACAAGCCGGGCCAGGAGCTGATCAAGAAGATCGTCGAGGTCTCGGCCCTGCCCCAGTTCGTGGGCAAGATCGTCTTTTTGCAGAACTACGACATGGAGTTGGCCCGCCGCATGGTCCAGGGCGTCGACATCTGGCTGAACACCCCGACCCGTCCTTTGGAGGCCTCGGGCACGAGCGGCGAGAAGGCCGTGATGAACGGCACGATGCACTTCAGCGTGATGGACGGCTGGTGGGTCGAGGGCTACAAGGAGGGCGCGGGCTGGGCCCTGCCCATGGAGAGCACCTTCGAGGACACCAACTTCCAGAACGAACTCGACGCCGAAGTGATCTACAGCACCATCGAGGAGGATATCGCCCCCAAATACTACGACCGCGACCAGAGCGGCCAACCCGCCGAGTGGCTGAAGTACGTGCGCAGCTGCATCGCCGACGTGGCGTCCAACTTTACCACCAACCGGATGATGAACGACTACGAGGAGCGCTTCTACCAGAAGCTGGCCGATCGCAACCGCCACATCATCGCCCACGACTACACCCTGGCGCGCGAGATCGCCGCCTGGAAGCGCAAGGTCTCCAACGCGTGGGACGGCGTGGAGATCGTCCGGGCCCACCGCGAGTTCGACATGGCCAAAGAGGCGATCCTAATGAACCATACCTACAACGCTGAGGCGCTGGTCAACCTCTCGGGCCTGAGCCCCGAGGACATCGGCGTGGAGCTGATCATCGCCAGCCAGATCGACTCGGGCGACGTGAAAGTGATCGACAAGCGCGAATTGGAGTTCGCCGGCATGGAGGGCGACCAGGCCAAATACGCCGCCGGCATCGTGCTGGACCGCACCGGCAGCTTCGACGTGGCGATGCGTGTCTACCCCAAGAACGACAAGCTGCCCCACCGCATGGACTTCGCCCTGGTCAAGTGGGCGAACTAATCCTGTAAGTGTAAACGAAACCCCGCCTCTTTCTTCGAGACAGGGTTTCGTTTTTTGCCCCCTCCGACAACCTTCGGGTGCGGGCGGCAGCCCTCCCTCCCCTAATCAGGGGAGGGCCGGGGAGGGGTGGCTATTAACAATTACAGCGCACAAAACAGGGGAGCCGGGTCACTTTAAAGACCCGGCTCCCCTGTTTTGTGCGCTGTAATGGACTCGAACCATTGACTTCCACCCTGTCAAGGTGACACTCTGAACCGACTGAGTTAACAGCGCATTGCGGCACAAAGATAATTATATTTTTTTTCTGTGCAAAACCGGGCACGAACTTCGCCTACTTTTGAAACGCTTCGGTCCTGTCGACCGGCCCGCCTTTCTCCACACAGTAAAATCGTTGATTGGTCGTTGGCGAGTCCAGCCCGCCGAGCGCCTCGACGTAGGGCCCGAGCTTGATAAAATCGAAGCTGCAGGGATCGCACCCCGCCGGCAGGTCCTGCCGTCCCGAGTACCATCCGGTTTTGAGCCGGCCGGCCGCCGCCTCACTCCTGCCCGCCATCTCCCGCACGCGCAGGGCCAGCCGCTCTACCCCTGCCGGGTCGGCGTCGCCGCCCATAAAGCATACGCAGGTCACGGCCTCGCCGTAGCGCCCGATCAAACAGTCGAGCAACGCCTCGTCGAGACTTTCGCCGATCTCCTGCTGCAAATGGGGGCTGTGGCACCCCGGGCAACGGTTGGGGCACCCGGAGAGGTTCAACGCGAGGGTTACCTCCCCGGGGATCTCCTGGAAGACGATATCAAAGCTGGCCAGGCGCAGCATAGTGGCGCAGGGCCGCCTCTTTTTGGCGCGCCTGTGAGAAGTTGCTTACCCGCTTCATGTAGCCGATGATGCGCGTGAGGTAGTCGAGGTTCGCGCCGTTGCATTTCGGGCACGCCTTCAGGTTGCGTTTGTCGATGTGGCCGCAGTCGTTGCAGACCATGTTGGGGATATTGAACGTGAAGTAGTTGCATCCCTCCTGCGTCGCCACCCTCAGCAGGTGGGCGTACTGCTCCCTGGAGAGGTGCTCCTCCAGGTTCATGTGCAGGGCCGAGCCCCCGGTCAGGTGCTCGATGTAGCGCCGGCCGTGCATCCGGAATTTGTCCACCACGTTGGTCTGCTCGTCCTCCACGATGTAGAAGTAGCTGTTGTAGCAGTCGCGCGCCACCTTGTAGCCCGCCTCGCGGTCCCACTTGGCGTGCTTGACCCCCACGTTCTCGGCCGGGATCATCTCGCAGTTGAACATGACCTCCTTGGTGCGGAATTTTTTGTTGTAGCGCTCCACGGTGCCGAGGATCTCCTGCGTGAATTTCTCGTACTCCGGGTTGTCGGTGATGGGTATGCCCAGGAACTCGGCCGCCTCGACCAACCCATTGACCCCGATGGTAAGGTACTGGCGCGACATGTTGATATACCCCGCGTCGAAGAGCGGCAGCATCCCCTTGGCGTGCATATACTTGAGATTCTCGTTGTAGGCGTTCTGCACCTTGTGGGCCAGCTCGACCACCTCCTCGAGGAAAAACTGGTAGTGGATCCCCTTGCGCGCGGCGTACTGGATGCAGCGGTTCAGGTTGATGGTCAGCACGCTCTTCGAGCCGGTCGACACCCCGCCCGCCCCGAGCGTGTAACTGAACCCGTTGTCGGTAATCTCGTTGCGCAACCGGCAGCAGCTCGACAGCGAGTCGGCGTTGTCGCTCAAATAGGTAAAGAACGAGTGCCCCTCGGCGTACATTTCGGCGGTAAAATCGCCCCACTCCTTGTCCTTGGGCTGGCCGTCGGCCGTGAGGAGCGCCATCGTCTCGACCGGAAACGTCAGGATCGTGCGCGTACGCTCTTTGTTGAACCACTTCATAAAGCGCTTTTGCAGCCAGCTGAGCGACTCCCAGTCGGGCTTCGACCCGTTCGGGAAGACGAAATTCTCGAACAGGCTCTCGAAATAGAAACGGTCGTAGTAGGATATGTTCCAGAACACGGCCTGGAAGTTCCTCGCCCCGGTGGGCTGGTTGATCGTGTAGACGATCTGCTCGAAGCAGTCGCAGATTACCTTGTCCAGCGTGCGCTGCTTTTTGGAGAGGTCGACCACCTTGTCCGCCTCCTTGTAGTACTCTTCCCCGTACTCCAGCCCGATGAAGTAATTCATGTACATCAGAAACTCCGGCGTGGCGCAAGCCCCGGAGAGCATGCTGGAGACCATGAATACCATGTTGGTAAATCCCCCGCAGAACGATTTGAGGTTGGTCGGGGCCGTCGAGTTGCCGCCGATCGAGAGCGTCCCGCCGATCAGCCACGGGTACATGGTTATGCTGGCGCAGTAGTTGGCCAGCGAGGTCTCGTCGTTCTTGTAGATGAAGTGGTCGTTCAAAAGCTCGATGTACTTGTCGGCCAACTCTTTGCCGTACATCTCCTTGATGCGGTCGGTAAGCATGCGCCTGTTCAGCCGGATGAAGTTCGACTTGGGTATCTCGCCGATCAACGTCGCCATGTTCTTGTTCTCGACGTTGGCGTTGGCGTCGTACTTGCTGCCCGTGGCCGCGTTGGTAGCATCGCAGTACTCCATCAAAAAATTGAGCTTGTCGCGCACCTCGCGGTCCTCGGTATGCTTCTGTCGGTAAAGCATATACGCCTTCGCCACGGCGTAGTACCTCTCCGCCATCAGGGCCACCTCCACCTGGTTCTGGATCTCCTCGACCGTGGTTTCGTTCTTGATGCTTACCCGGCTCAGGATGTTGGTAATTACATCCTGCGTCGCGAAGCTCCCCACCGAGAGGAAGGCCTTGGCGATGGCTTGCTGTATCTTTTCGATGGAAAATGGTTCGCGTTTTCCGTCGCGTTTAATGATAAAAGTTTCCATATCGTAGCATTAACACATTTGCCTGTTCCCCGGAACTAAAAAGTCCCCCCGCCGCTCTTCACCCGAAAGCCTCGGACGCTGTAACGATACGGCAGGTCTTCTGGCTCGTCCCCGTCCGCGCGCCTTCCCGGCCCACAGGCCAGTGGCAAAGGATGCGCGTCCGTTTAGAACATACAGCTACGGGTATAGTCCCTGATTTCCACAGGGTTCCCTTTTAATTCCAGTCGCCCGTCGGGCAACGCCGGAAACCATATCGAGGGCAAATGTATCGATTATCCCGGGCGATATCCCGCCCCACCGGGATAAGTTATCAACACGTAATTATCTTTTCCGCCCACCCCCCGCCCGACGAGCCCCAGGGCGCGTTTTGTCCTTGAAATTACAAACAAAAACAAAAGAGAGTCTCTGAAAAAACCGTGGTAAATTATGATAAATCTTCATCGAAGCGTTCGATTTCCCAGGAAGAGAAAATGTCTTTTCTCTTTGCGCGAAACCCTAACGGCATATCTGCAAGTTCCAATATTGAATTGTCGATACCTATCATCTCCTCCAATGCGATAACCCGGTAATCTTTATCTCCGCAATCTCCCTCCCCCGCAAACCACCACGCCCCGTCGTCGGCATAATGATATACATACAAAACGGGGCTCGTTCCCTCTAAGATATACTTAGTTGTAAAAACAGCCGTGCTTGGATTGTCAGGAAATTTTTTAGTCATATGCCTCGAGATTGGGTTTAAAGCCACAATCAAATTTTGCCCGTGTGAATCGGGAATAATTCCCTGACAACCGCCGTTTGTTAGTAGTTGTACGGGGTCCCCCCTAACGCCATGCAAATCTGGCCGATAAGAGTGGCTTTCGCGCAGTCGTCATAGATTTGAATTTCATAATCAGAAGAATAGTAATCCCATCCATTAGAGGAATAATATCCGACTTCGCGCTCAATCCGTTCTTTGGCGCTTTCGTATGCACTTTGATTGTCAAATATGCAGGCAGATGTGTCGGAAACATTGCTATGTCATTCCCATTGAACGTGCGCGTTGTACTACGATTTGGCACTTGGTCTTCTTGCTTGACAGTATCGCAATTTGCCTTGTGGATGCGGGATACTCCTAATGTGTTGTTTTTATAAGTATCCCTGCCTCATCGTAATATTTCCATTCTCCGTATTCGACAGAGAAATCAGATTCAGGAGATTCGCCTTCAGACCATAAAAGTAATCCTTCGTTTTTGACATTGCCATTGGGATAATAAGATGTGGAGTAACACTTATAATCTGGAATATACCTTCTCCCACTCCCTTCATCTATAATAGAGTAGGTATTCCTGGAAAAATCTTTAAATGTCATCATCAAATGTCCATAATTTTCAAAATAATACCATGTTCCACACATTTTTCCGTTACAATATTCTCCTAAAACAAATAATTTTCCTTTTAAATTATATTTCTTAAATATTCCCGATTCTATTCCATTATTGTAATATACTTCCCTGATTCTGTTATGAATAGTGTCTATCCATAAACCTTCTTTCTGCCCTTTATCCGTTAGTTGGTTGACTTTATCAACATAACCTTTTTGGGCAAAAACATAAAAAAACATGAGTGAGAGTATGCCTATAAACGCAACCTTTGTTTTTATGAGTTTAATTTTTGAATTTAACGACCAAAGAGAATAGAAAAGCAGACGCATGCAGCATGCAACGGTCGGAAGTTATGGTGCCGTTTCATCCATAATGTCAGTCCGGCGCATGGCGTTGTTGGCGTTCACCACCGGGAAGTACATCATTTCGGCTTTGGCGGGGTTGAGGGTGTAGCTGCCGGTGTAGCGGGGCAGCAGGTCGATCCTGAACGTGTGCTCGCCTTCGGGCAGGGCCTGGCAGAAGATCACCGTTTTCTCCTTGAAGTATTCGCGGTGGGTTTCCGGGCGGGGGAACCAGGCCGGTTTGGCGGCGTAGCTGCATCCGGCGGGGATGGGGATCTCGATCAGCACGTATTCGGCATTCTTTTGCTTAACTTTTACGGTGACGGTCAGGGTGGCTTTTTTCCCGGCGGTCATCCCCTCGCCGCAGTCGAGCGAGGAGCGGACCTCGAAGGCCTCCCCGTCGCGCTCTTCGGTTACGTGCCGCAGGCTGTATGAGGAGAGGATCAACGGCATGCCGTCCCGTTTGGCGATGCGCAGCTCCTCGCCCGGAGAGAGCTTCGCCTCGTAGGGGAATTCCGACACCTCGCCCTGCTGCGCCCCCGAGAGGGCGACGGTGGCGGTGGCCGCCCGGGTCGAGCCGGACAAGAGCAGGTCGGGGAAGACGGTCCCAACCGCCGAGGCTGCGCGGTAGGTGTTCCAGCCGTATTGTTTGGTTCCCAGGATGTAGAACTGCATGGCGTCGAGGTTTTTGACCAGCGTGGAATCCCGGCGGGCGATGCGGTAGGCGATCAGGGTGGTGGACATTTCATCGTCGTACCAGTTGCGGCGGATCTTGTCGTCGCAATAGACCGCTCCCAACGCGTCCTTGTGCAGGTAGCGCGCCACGCTGTCCGGCGTGTAGTCCAGGCCCTGCTGCTGGCGGATCTCCCAGAGCAGCAGTTTCTCCTTCATGTAGGAGGTTGTGCGCTTCTGCCTGTGGCGGCGGGCGATAGAGTCGTCGCGGCGCTCGGCCAGGCGGATCTCCCGCTCGAAGTAATCGACGGCCGGGGCGTAGTTCTGCTTCGCGCCCCATTGCGAGAGGGCGTTGAGGATCTCGATATCCCTCAACGAACGTTGCCGGAAAGGGCTCAGATCGATGTAGTCGCTGGCCAGGCGGCTCATGTCCAGGCTGACCGTGTAACCCGCCTGGCGCGCCATGGCCAGCGCGCGCAGGATATGGGCCGACATCCAGAACTCGGAGGTGTTCGAGCGGCCCCACCACGACCACAGGCAATCGTCGTTAACGTTGTCCAGCAGTTGGCGGATGATCCGGTTCACGTTGCGGTCGTGCTCGAACTTCTCGCCTTCGTAGGTGCTGTACAGGCGCAGGTTGAGCAGCCCGATCAGCTTGGAGGCCAGCTGCTCGTTGCAGGCGTAACGGTAGCCGCGCAGGTAGCGGGCCGCGTCGAGGTAGACGTCCGCCTGCCTGTCGGTCAGGGTTACGTGCAGGTTCTCGTCCGGCCCGGCTTTCATCCCGGCGGTCTGGCCGTTGCGCAGGAAGGAGAGCGTGCCCTGGGCGATCTCGGTCCCCCGGGGCAGGATGGGGATGGTGCGCCTCTCGCCGTCGGAGTAGCCGTCGTCGCGTGTGAAAAGGTAGCTGGCCGGAAGGCTGTCCGAGGCCGGGGCCACCACTTCGACCTTGTCCTGGTGGGAAGCCGCAAAGCCGATGGCGCGGTTGAGCAGGGTATCCGTGCCTGCGACCAGTTCGATGCGCCCGTCGATGCTTTTGTCGGCGGTGTAGTTGCGGATGTTACCCGCAAAGTAGCTCCGGTCGCCCTCGACCAGGAATTGCGGGGTGCGCAACTCGGCCATCAACGGCTTGTAGGAGAAGAGCGGTTTGCGGGCCGTGCCTGTTTTCAGGCGCGCGTTCATGGCCAGCACCACGGCGTTCCATTTGGTAATGTTGTCGGGCAGGGTGGCGGTAAATGAGGCCTTCCCGTCGCGTCCGGTTACAAGCGCGGGCTGCCAGAACGCCACATCCGAGAAGTTGGAGCGCAACCCGCCCAGGGCCATCAACTCGCGGTAGATGCGCGCTTCGGTCGCCTCGTCGGTCACGCTGCGGCCGTCCTCTTCGGCCGTTTCGGGCGGGGCCTGGGGTGCAGGGCCGTTATAGCCGTTTGCGCTTATCCCGGCCACCCTTCCCGAAAGGGAGGCGACCATGTCGCTTCTGCGCTGTGTCCCGTATGCGACCACGACCACCTCGTCGAGCATCATTACGCTCTGCTCCATCGTGATGTTCACGCTGCTGCCCGACCGGACATTGACCTCGGCGGTTTCGTAGCCGATGTAGCTGACCGTCAAGGTTACATTCCCGCCGTCGACCTCCATTTCAAAATAGCCGTCCAGGTCGGTAATCGCGCCATATGTGGTAAATTTCCGGATGACAGTCGCCCCGACCACCGGCTCGCCGGAAGAGTCGCGCACGTAGCCGCTCACGCGGTTGGTGGAGGCGCTGCGCGCTTTGGTGTAGAGGGTCGTGCTCTGCGGCTGGGTCGAGAAGGTCCTGCTGCCGATAGGGTACGGGACCGGGCTGAGGCTCAGCCACGTCCGGGAGATAGAATCGGCCGGGTACACCGCCAGCGGGGCCATGTCGATCTCGGTGTAGGCGTTGTCGCGCAACGCCACCCCGGGCAGGCGCAGGTAGCGTCCGCTGTTGTATAGCAGCACGATGTGGTAGGTGCCTGCCGGTATGAGCGTGTATTCCCTGCGCCAGTTTGCGTGTTTGTCGGGGAAAAAGACCCTGCCCGAGAGCGTGTCGATGAAAAGCAGGTTGGTTACCCCCGTCGAATCCAGATCGGGCTTGATGCGGAAATTGAGGTCCATTCCCTTTTGTACGATCCGGATGGCGGAGGGCTGCCAGTAGTGGCGCGTGCGGGTAATCTCGGCCACTTTCCGGTCGAGGACCGGGCGGCTGAGGAAGAAATCGTTGAGCGTGGTTACTTTTTCGTCGAAAGAATAGACCAGTTTATCCGAGCATACATTGAGCGGGTATTTGTAAACCACATTGTCCTCGAATTTGTAGGAGAAGCCCCCTTCGTGGCGGTACAGCACCCAGCCCGTGTAGTTGAAACCGCGCCCTTCGGGTATCGGCCCGGCCAATACGTCGCTGCCCGCCTTGCTGAGCAGCGGGTGGTAGATCAGCCAGCCGGTGTCGCCCCGGCGCAGCCAAGCCTCGTTGCCGTCGGTGGGCAGGCGGCAGATCAAACGGCTGTAATTGCGCTGCTCCTCTGTTGTGAGGTGGTACGCTTTGTACATATCGCGCGTATCGAGGGGAACGGTGCGCACATTTTTGGGCAGATGGTCCAAATCGAGGCTCAGGATCGCCTTCATGCCCCGCTCCAGGCTTATCGAGTCGAGCAGCAACGCCCTGTCGTGCAGGCGCAGCATCAGGCGGTGTTTGATAGTGTCCGCCGCCGGGAACGAATAGGCGCGCGGATTGCCGGTCCATGAGAACCAGATGGGGCGGCCGTTGTCCTCGATGGCATAGATCCCCACCGACGCGCCCTTTTGGAATACATATGGGGCGAATTGGGTCAGCGAATCGGGGGCGGCGACCGTATGCCGGAACATCCCTTCGCGGGGGTAGGCGAAACGGTAGTACATCATCGTGTCGAGCCCCGCGCGGGTGCGCCAGTAGCCGTAGTCCAACGGCGCGGAGAGGTCGTAGTACTTGTCTTTGATCGAATAGCTCGACCGCTGTTCGCGCCCCTGGGGCTGCTGCCCGTAGTAAGGCAGGTCGGGAACCAGGTAATTGAGCAGGCTGTTGTAGGCGAAAGCCGTCAGGTCGACACCGCGCACCGGGAGCCCGAAGCTGTCCTTTACCCTGACCTCCGCGTCGATCGTCTGCCCGGGGTAGACCCTTTGGGGAATCTCCAGGTCGACCTGCAAACGCTCCTTCTCCACCGAGAATGTGCGGCGGAAGGTGCGGTCCTGCCCGCCGATGTTGTAAAACACCTCCAGGTAATGCACCATGTCGGGGTCGATATTCCCCATCCTCAGGTCGAGCGAATCGCCGGATCCCTTGTCGATCAAAACATTGCCTTTGTAGATATACCAGCTCAAATCCAGACCGAGCGGATTGATGAGTCGGATGCGCAACGAATCGCGGTCGATCTCCCCTTGCGCGTCGAGGTTCGTGTCGATATCGGCCGTGGCGATGCGCTGGGTCAGCGAGGGGGTTTCCATCACGAAGTTGTAGCTGCGCAGATGCTGGTCGAACCGCTCGCGATAGGGCAGGGTAACTTGCTTGCCCGTTTTTTCGTCGTTGTAACTGAGGGTGGCCCCGGCAGGCAGGGTGTTGCCGCCGTCATGGTATGTAAAGGTAATCGTATCGTTGGAGGTCGCAGCCTCGACGCGCTGCCGGGAGTAGAAAAACGAAGCCTGCGCGGAGGCTTTCAGCCGTTGGTTGTCGTAGGAGACCAACTCGGCCACCACCTCGTACCTGCCGTCGGCCTTCCCGAAGACCGATGAGGGGATCTCCACGGTGGTCGGCCCGTCGTTGAGCAGCTCCAGCCGGCGGTGCATCAACGTATCGGGCAACACCAGCACATCGGTATGGGAGCGGCTCACACTCCGGCGCAGCACGGACACATCGGCTTTCACGTCCGGCAAAGGCAGCCCGTTGGCGTCGGTGGCCCGGATCTCCAGGCGGTTGGTGTCGGGGGCATAGTGGACTTTCTCTTTGAGCTCGACCTTCAGCGCATTGTCGAAAAGCTCGTAATCCTCGTACCGGAACATGGCGCTGGCTACCGTGCGCCCGTGAGAGTCCCTCAACTGGACCGGATAGGTCCTGTCCAGCTTCAACCGCAATGAGTCGTGCAGGTAAAGCTCGCCCGCAAAGCCCCCCGGGTTGTAGGGCGGCAACTCCGAGATCTTACGGTATTTCCCCTCGCCGTCGCGCATCCAGACCTCCAAAGGCTTTTTGATCGGGCGGCGGTTCCCGCCCAGGGCGTAGGACTTGAAGCGCACCGTTTCGCGGGGCTTGTAGCGGTTCTTGTCGGTAACCATGTAGCTGTAAAAATCCGGAGTGCGGCCTTCGCCCCTTCCGTACCACGAAGGATTGACCAAATGTTTATGAAGGTCGAACACAGCGCGGAAGTCGTCCACCTCCACGGTCAAGATGCGCAGCGTCTGCTCGGAATACTCCTCCGTGCGGTAGGTCTTGCTGTCGGGGTCAAAACTTACCCGCACGGGAAACAGGCCGCCTTTAAGGATGCGCACCCTGGCGTTGTCGCGCACCTCCCCGGCGCCATCGACTACCTGCAGGGCCAGCGTGCCATACTCTTTGTAAAGGAAGACCTGGAAAGGCATGACCGGCACGTAATTGTAATGGATCCGGTTGCGCTCGATCTGCGCGAAGATAAAGTGCCCCTTTTCGGGCTGTGCATCCCACTCTTTCTCGAACGACCCCGCCGGAGTGTGCAGCATCCGCAGCGCCAGGCTGTCCGAGGGGGTGCTCCGGAGCAATTTCTCGGCCTCCTTGGCGGATATTTGGTAGACGAAGGTCCGTGCCGGACGATCCGGCCAGTCGACCGCCTGGTTCGCAGATCCCGTCCCGGCAATCGACAGCAGGGAGAGGCACAACGCGCAGCCCCGCAGTAAAACACACGCCCCAGTTTTCATAATCGTCTCTGTGTTAGAGTTAGGTCAGCCTGATATCAAAGATAAGCATTATTTCCCTGATCCGGTAAAAACAAGTGTGTACCGGTCCGACTACGAATAATGCCGGATCGTTTTTGACGGTCGGGCATCTTTTTTTGCCATTCCGGAGCGGGTTTAACCCTAATTTTTCATTAAATGCATAAAAAAGTTTTGGAAATTTAAAATATTATTCTCAATATTGTATTCGCAATCGATTGCTCTTTTGGATTGCCCCGGGCTATGGAGAAGAAAAAAGTATCGATTTACGACATCGCACGCGAGCTGAACATCTCGGCTTCTACCGTGTCGCGCTCCCTGAACGACCTTCCGGGAGTGAGCGCCGCGGTCAAAGAGAGCGTCCGGGACCTTGCCAAGGCGATGAACTTCAGCCCCAACCATGCGGCCGTGGCGCTCAAGACGGGCAAGACCCGCACGATCGGCATGGTAATCCCCCTGATCGACCGGAATTACTTCGTGCAGGCTATCGCAGGGGTCGAAAAGGAGATCTATAAAGCCGGATACGACCTAATCATCGCCAGTTCGGGTAACCTGTATGAGCGTGAGAAAAAGGTGGTTACCTCGTTGAGCCAAGGGAAAGTGGTGGGCGTGATCGCCGCCGTGGCCGCCGAAACGACCGACTATTCCCATTACCGGGATATGGTTAGGGCGGGCATCCCGCTGGTAATGTTCGACCGCAAGATGCCCATCCCGGATGCGAGCAGCGTGGTGCAGGACGACTACGAGGGGGCATACGCCGCCACCGAGCACCTGATCTCCCAGGGGTGTCGCGTGGTCTACCATTTCCGGGGTCCTCAGAACGTCTCGATCTGGAACGACCGGGACAGGGGATACCGCCAGGCAATGGCCGACAACAACCTCAAAGTCCTGCCGCACTACATCCACACCGCGCTCACGACCGAGGAAGAGGGCTGGAAATATGCCCATAAAATAGTGAATCAGAGCGAATTGCCCGACGGAATACTTTTCTCGGGGGACTTCGCGGCCAAGGCGGCCATGGAGGTCTTCAAGGAGAAAGGCATCCACATCCCGCGCCAGATCGCCATCGTGGGCTTCGTCAACGAGCCCTGGGACACGTTGCTCGACCCGCCGCTCAGTTCGATCGAGCAGTTCAGTAAGAAGATCGGCGAAACGGCAGCCAAGATGATGCTGGAGGTAATTGAAGGAATGCCCCGCCGGGATGTGGTCTACAAGCCGCAACTGATCGTCCGTGAATCGTCGTTAAAGAGTCAGTACAAGCAAGTTAAAGCATAGCTTATGATGGCCCAAACCGAAATTCCAAGCGAAGTACGTCATGATAAAACACCCGCATCCTTTTTGCATTGACTGTTGCGCAATCGATTGCGTAATTAATGCGACAAAGAAAACGGGACACAAAAACAGCGGCATAACGCAGCATATCGTAGCAAAGCAGAACACCTAAAAACCTAACCGATACCTAACCCAGCGCATATGAAACAGATCGTCCAATTCAGTCTTTTTCTGGCGGTTCTACTCTCCCTCGGCTCCTGCAAGGACAAAGAGGAGATCAACAACGGCGGCGGCGGAAACGGCGGCGGGGAGATCCCTTCCGGCTACACCAGCATCATGGACTACGCCTCCTACAAGACCGGCGAGGATTGGGCGCCCGCCTTCGCCAAAGCCTTTACCGAGAAGAGCAAGGTCTACGTCCCGGGCGGGACCTACAAATCCAGCCGGATCGCCATCAACAGCGGCAAGTCGATCCTCGGCGCGGGCAACTCGACCGTCTTCGTGCCGATGGAGACCCGTCTGTTCTCCGTGGCGGGCAGCGTGGGCAGCGAAGTGGCGATCGCATCGGACATCGCCGATTTCTCCTCGTCGATCCTGCTGGCCGGCACGAGCAATTTCATGGCGGGCGACGAGATCCTGATCCGCGGCCAGCGCAACTGTATGCGCCGTGAGGGCACTTCCGGCGTGAACTACGATCCGGACTGGGTGCTGGGCCGCACCCGGGAGACGAGCTGCTTCTTCGCCGAGATGGACGTGGTAACCACCGCCTCCGGATCGAGGATAACCACCGCCTCGCCCCGTATCTTTCCCCACTATTACAAGGACAACACGCGCGAACCCTCCCCGTCGCTTCTGGGCGATGGGACCATCATCCGCCAGGGGACGACCGTGAGCCTGCTCAGCATGGTAAAGAACGTGACCCTCTCCAACTTCGCCGTGACCGGCACGGCGCAATGCTTCCAGCCCTTCTATTTTACCTACGCCAAGGATTGCCTGGTCGAAAAGATTACTTATTCCACCTCGGTCGAGGCGACCAACTCGGACGGGAACCCCTCCATTTCGACCTTTTACGGGCTTTACAGTTGGAACCTGAAGTTCAGCGATTGTGAGGCGATCCTCTCGGCCGGTTTGCTGGCCAGCATCGATGCCAAGGCCAAGACCTACGATATCTTCTCGAAATACAATATTTTCAGGATGATAAGCTGTTACAAGAGCGGCTTTGAGAATTGCCGCGCCAACGGCGGATCGCACGCCATCAACATCGACCGGTCGGCGCCCAACACCGGCCAGGGCGGCATCCCCTCCGTCGATTGCTACATCAAAAATTGCACCGTGGTCAACGGCATCTGGGCAGGGATTACCGTCCAGCAGGCCTGCTACCGCACCGAGCTTTCGGGCAACACCGTTTCGGGAAGCTGCTCGCAAGGGGTAATCACGGCGGGGCGCGACACGCGCATTTTGAACAACACGGTCTCCACCACCAGGCCCTATGAGACGGACCACTACTACGCCCACATCTCGCGCGGCGGCACGTTCGGCATCGGCATGAACGAGGGCTACGCCTGCGGCACGGAGGTGCGCGGCAACATCATCACAGGCTTCTACACCGGCATTACCGTGCTGGACGGCTACGAGGACAAGAACTGCTTCGAGGAGGGCAACATGGTCATCTCGGACAACACCGTGACCGATTGCCTGCGGGGCTTCAACATCTACAAGAACTCCTATTGCGCGGCTATGGGACGCAAGGACCTCGGCATCGAGGTCTCCGGCAACACCTTTACCCGCACGGGCCCTTTGACGGTAATCGTGAACACCTCCAATACCAACACGCGCGGCGCCCACCTGCCTGCGGTCACAGCGGGCGTGAGCATCCTAGACAATATCTTCCGCTCCTACCACTTCGGGGTGTGGATGGAGCCGGATGTCGATTACATCGAGATCAAGCGCAACTCATTCATTGGATGTAACTTCGGCATGTCGCTCCGCAACCTGGATACCGCGCCTTCCTACCTGACCCATATCTCGCAATCGGGCAACATCTGCACCGATGTAGCCACCGAGTCGTCCGGTTTATCGCAAAGTTTTATCCGCACGTACTAAAAGATCTTTACCATGGTCTCGAAGCTCAAATGCCTGCTTATCGCATTGCTGTGCGCCCCGTGCGCGCTGCTTGCCGCCGCCCCGTCGCCCAAAGAATACTTCGGTTTTTCCATCGGCGAGGACTACCACCTGCCCAATTTCACCCAAACCGACGCCTATTTCAAGAAACTCGCCGAGACCTCCGACCGGGTACGCTACTTCGAAATAGGCTTTACCGAAGAGGGGCGCCGCCAGCCCATGCTGGTGGTCTCTGCGCCCGGCAACCTGGCCAAACTGGAGCGCTGCAAAGCCATCTCCCGGGAGCTCGCACTGGCCGAAAACCCCGACCCGGAGGCCGCCCGCGCCCTGGTCGCGGAGGGGCGCGCGGTGGTCTGTTTCAGCGGGGGGATCCACGCCTCCGAGCATTTGAGCATCAACCAACTCATCGAGACGGCGTGGCAGCTGGCCTCGCGAGGCGACGATGAGACGCTCAACATCCTGGACAATGTGATCGTGCTGTTGGTGCACTCCAACCCCGACGGTCAGCAATTCGTCGCCGATTGGTACAACCGCCGCGAGGACCCCAAAAAGCGTATCCGCGAGAGCCCGCCCTACCTCTACCACAAATACGTGGGCCATGACATCAACCGCGATTTCTTCGTTTGCAACATGAAGGAGACCGCCAACATCTCCCGCCAGCTCTACACCGAGTGGTTCCCGCAGATCGTTTTCGACGCCCACCAGGGCGGCGACCGGGGCTATCCGATCGGCACGATCGTCAGCACCCTGCCCTCCAACGACCCCTTCAACTACAACCTCGATCCGCTCGCCATGGCGCAGTCCCAGCTCGTCGGAAGCGTTTTGCAGGCGCGCTGGATCTCCGAAAGCATGCCCGGGACCTCCGCCCGCGGGGGGAGTGCGTTCACGATCTGGGGAAACGGCATGCTCTGCACGACGCCCTATTTCCACAACATGATCGGCATCGTCTCCGAGACGGCGGGCTATCCCACCCCGGTCAAGATCCCGCTCATCCCCTCGCGCCAGGTGCCCACCACCGACTTCCCCTGGCCCGCGCTCCCGCAGTACTGGCATTTCCGCCAGTCGGTCGAGTACTCCCTGACCGCCAACTACGCGGTGCTGGACTTCGCCGCGCGCAACCGCGACCGCTTGCTGCTGAACATCTACCGCATGGGCCGCAACTCGATCGAGCGGGGCAACAGGGACCATTGGAGGCATCTGCCCTCGCAGGTAGAACAGATGAAGGCCGCGGCTGTCAAGGGCCTGGCTTTCAATGCCAAGACCGGCGAGATCGACCCGGGCTTCCTCGACCTTCTCCATGCCCCTGATTTTCGCGATCCGCGTGCTTACATCATTACCGCCGATCCCGTCCGCCAGCCCGACCGCGGCACGGTCGCCCGGCTGATCAACGCCCTATCGGTCAACGGCGTCGCCATCCACAGGGCCACCGCGTCGTTCAAAGTCGACGGCAAGGACTACCCGGACGGGACTTACGTCGTTAAAGCGGCGCAGGCTTTCCGCCCCCACGTCCTCGATATGTTCGAACCGCAGGAGTATCCTTTGGATTTTATGACCAACCCCTCCTCGCGCATCTCCTCGCCCTACAACGGGGCGGGATGGACGCTCGCGATCCAGATGGGGATCGCTTTCGACCGCGTTTTCGACGCCCTCGATGAGTCACTTCCCCTCGAACGCCTCGCGCAGGGTGCGACGGTCGCCCCGCTTCCGGGCGCGATCATCGTCCCGGGCAAGGAAACCCCCGTGGCCGGCTACCTGGTCAGCCACCGCTCCAATTACAGCTTCACGCTGGCCAACCGCCTGGTCAAAGCCGGCGCTCCGGTCTTCTGGCTCCACGGCGACAAGACCCGCAAGCTCGCTTCCGGCACGCTCTATATCCCCGCTTCGCAGCTCTCCGCCCCCATCGTCGACCGGGCCGTCGCCGAGTTGGGGCTCGACGCGGTAGCGGTCGCCTCGCAGCCGGAGGGGATCTCCGCGCTCAGGCTCGCCCCCACGCGCATCGCGCTCTGGGACCGCTACGGAGGCTCGATCCCCTCGGGTTGGGTGCGCTGGCTGCTCGAGCAGTACGAATACGACTTCGAGCTGGTCTACGTGCAGCAGATCGACGAATCCAAGCTTCGTGACCGTTACGACGTGATCATCTTCTCCAACGACGCCATCCCCCCGCGCGCCTCGGACAAGCTGCCCCCCGCGCGCACCAACCCCGGCACGGTCATCCAACCCAAACCGGAGGTCCTTCCCAAGGAGTACCACCACCTTCTGGGCCGCATCACAGAGCAGAAAACCATCCCCGCACTGCGCAGGTTCCTCGAGCAGGGGGGCACCGTGGTCACGCTGGGCAGCAGCACCTGCCTGGCCTACTACCTCGATTTGCCGGTCGGCAACGCCCTTTTGGAGACGCTCCCCGACGGCACCCAAAAGCTGATGACCCGCGATAAGTTCTACATCCCCGGCAGCATCCTCCAGGCGCAATTCGACCCCGAGGTCCCCCTGGCCTGGGGCATGGAGGGCGCAGCCCCCGTATTTTTCGACAAGGACCCCCTGTTCAGGCTCGATTCGCAGTCCGCCGCGCAGGGCATACGCCCGGCCGCGTGGCTCGGTCAGGACGATTATTTGCTGAGTGGCCTTGCCTGGGGGCAGAAGAACGCCGGCGGCGCCGTTCTGGCCGCCGAGGCCCCGGTCGGCAAGGGCACGCTCTACCTGATCACGCCCGAGGTCAGCCTGCGCGCCCAGCCCCACGCCGCGTTCAAACTTTTGTTCAACCCTTTGCACCTGGCCACGGCCCGCGAATAGACCATGAGGACAACCCTGAAATACCTGCCCCTCCTGCTGCTGTGCACCACCGCGGCCCGGACCACCGCGGCTGAAAAGCCCGACACCCTTAAACGGGGAGGCCATACCTACGTGATCCGTGAAAAAACACCCGAGGGCACCCTCGTCGTCCCCATGTGGGAGGCGAAGATGCCCACGGCCGACCAGGCCAAGGCGGTCGGATTCCCCGTGCTGAAGGAGGCGTCCCATTTCGACGTCTGGAAACCCGCCGATCTGGCCTCGGGGTCCTACAACCACTACGCCTGTCTGATCTTCCACGGGGGCCTTTTCTACGCCATGTGGGCCAACCACCCCCTGGGCGAGGGGTGCCCGGGCCAGCGCATCCTGTTCTCCACCTCGAAGGATGCGAAGAGCTGGTCCCCGCCCGCCGTGTTGTTCAGCCCGCCCGGGCCCGTGCTCGCCAAGGGCGAGAGCGGCATGAACATTACTCCCGACCGCTGGGTCGAGGTCGACGGCAAGCTCTACGCGGTGGTCTATGTCCACGGCGAGGGCTTCGGCCGCTACCCCATCACTTGCAGGCTCGCCCAAAACGGGACCGTGCTCTACGATGCGGTCCTTTTGAGCGAGTTGGGCGAGGGTACCCCGCTCCCGGCATTTATGCCCGAGCCTCTGATCGACCCCGCGCTCGGGACCGGGATCAGGCAGTGGTACCAGGACAAGGGGGCGATCAGTTGGTGGGCCTCGTCCGACAGCAGGAGCATGATCAGCTGGTGGGCGCAACCGGATGTGAAGAACATCTCCTCGCAGGCCATCGACAAAGCCAACCTGATCGAGATGTTCTCCTACCGCTCCGACCACGGCGTGGTGGCCTTCGCGCGCGATTACAGCAGCCAGGCCACCAAGGGCGCGCGGAAATCCTCGAACCGCGTCTACGTGATCTTCGAAAACCCCAGGGGGGGCTGGTACGCCGCCCGCCCGACCAACATTCCCGACTCCCACTCGCGCGGCGAGGCGGTCAGGCTCGACGACGGCCGCGTGCTGCTGGTCGGCAACCAGACGGCCCAGGCCTTCGACAAGGGGCTCTACCGGACGCGCGACCCGCTTACCCTGGCCGTCAGCCCCGACGGCGAGGTGTTCACCCGGGCCTACGCCTTGCGCAGCGCGGGGGATACGCCCCTGAAGCGCCGTTTCCCCGGGCTTCCGGGCTGCGGACCGGCAGGTTACGGCTACCCGAGCATGATCGTGCAGGACGGGACGGTGTACGTGCTCTACTCGATCAACAAGGAGGATATCGCCGTATCGATCGTCCCGCTCGCCTCATTGGAATAACAACTAACTCAAAATAATCGATTCATGAAAAAAATTCTCGACTGGTTTATCAACCTCTACGCGGTTTGGATCGTGCTCGCTTTTGCGGTCGGGTTCTTCGCCCCGGAGGCGTTCATGTGGTTCACGCGCGGAAGCTGGATGACCTGGGCCATGGCCCTGGTAATGCTCGGCATGGGCCTGACGCTCAACGTGGAGGACTTCAAGGTGCTGTTCAAAACGCCCCGTGTGGTGGTCATCGCAGCCCTTGCCCAGTACAGTATCCTGCCCCTGTCGGGCTGGCTGGTGGCCACGGTACTGAAGCTCCCCACCGAGTTCGCCGTGGGGCTTATCCTGGTGGCCTGCTGCCCGGCCGGGACGGCTTCGAACGTGATTACCTACATCGCCCGCGCGAACGTGGCCCTGTCGGTGGTAAGCACGGCGGTATCGACCCTTCTGGGGATCTTCATGACCCCGATCCTGTGCATGCTGCTGATCGGCCAACTCGTCCCGGTGGACGGGTGGGGGATGTTTTTCAGCGTTGTGCGCGTCGTGCTGATCCCGGTGCTTCTGGGGATCTTCATCAACTACCGTTTCCCGAAGTTCGTCAGGAGCCTGGGCCAGACCGGCCCCGTGATCTCGACCTGGGCCATCGTCTTTATCTCGGGCGGGATCATCGCCCCCGCGGTGGTCGGCGGACGCGAGATGTTGCTCGAGTACGCCGGGCTGCTGGCCCTGGCCGCCACGCTGGTCCACTCGCTGGGCTTCGGGCTGGGGTACGCCTTCGGACGCGTGTTCCGCTTCAACCACTACATGTCCAAGGCCATATCGTGCGAAACGGGGATGCAGAACGGAGGACTTGCAGCCGTGCTGGCCAAGAGCCACTTCCCCCTCTTTATGCCCTTGGTGGGTGTCCCGGCGGTCTTCTGCTCGGTCATCCAGACCGTCATCGGAGGCATCCTGGCTACCATCTGGCGGTTTACATCCAAACCCGTCGAAACTGAAATTAACTCGTAATGGCATCACGCGAGAATATATACTACTGGAAATGCGACCGCCCTTCGGCCTTCTTCGCCATCAAGGGTGAAAACGGTTCCGCGTCGGTTGAAAAGGGGATCAAGGAGGCGTTGGCCGGGTACTTCGGCGACGACGGCTTTACCCTCTCCCCGGCCAACGGACAGGGGAACCACCTCACGTATATAGCGAGTCGCGGGGGGGTGGACTATTTCGTCCGGATCGAGAACGGACCCGAGGGCGACCAGTACATGGAGGTCGAATCCACGGTGATGGACCGTGTGCGCCAACTCGGCGTGCCCACCCCCCGGATCTTTGCCGTCGACGCCTGGCGGGAACGCCACCCCTTCGCCTGGCAACTGATGGAGATGGTGCCCTATCCCGACCTGAACCGCTTGTACAAGGCCGGCGAGCTGGACTCTTTGACCGTCATGCGCCAACTGGGCCGCTACATCGCCCAATGGCAGCAGATCGCCACCCCGGGCTACGGACCCTTCAGCACCGCCGTGCTGCGCAAGGAGGGGCAACTGGTCGGTTTGCTGCCCGCCTACCGGGACTACTACACCCTGAACCTGGAGCGTCACGTGGGCTTTTTGGTCAAGAGGGGCTTTATGGATTTCAGCCAGGCCGGGCAGATCGCCGATCTGGTCAAGGCCTCCGACGATTGCCTCGATATCAAGCAGGGTTGCCTGGTCCACAAGGACATAGCGCTTTGGAACGTGCTCGGCGACAAGGATACGATCCACTCGGTGATCGACTGGGACGACTCGGTATCGGGCGACCCGACCGACGACCTCTCCCTGATCGGGTGTTTCCACACGGGCAACGAGATGCGCGCCCTGATCGACGGATACGCCGAGGTCAAGCCCCTGCCCGAGGAGTTCGAGCGCCGTTTCTGGCTCCACATGCTGCGCAACATGATCTACAAGGCGGTCATCCGTGTGGGCGCGGGCTACTTCGACAAAGGCAACAACTTTTTCCTGATCAACTCCCCGGAGGGCGGCGAGTCTTTGCGCCGCGAGACCCTGGGCCGTATCCTTACGGCTTGCGAGGGGCTGCGCGGGAACAAAAACATCTTCGAATTATGAAACAGGACAGAACATTGGGATTGGGAACCTGGATCTCGGCCGGATCGACCGTCGTGACCGAGATGATCTCCGGCATGGGCTTCGACTGGCTCCTGCTGGACCTCGAACACGGCTTTATGCAGGAGTCCGAGCTGCTGGCCAACATCCAGGCGGTCAGGGGCGACACCAAAGTGATCGTGCGCATAGGCGATATGCGTCCCGGCTTTATCGCCCGCATACTCGACTGGGGCGTCCACGGCATCATGATGCCCCACGTCTGTAACACCGCCCAGGCTCAGGCCGTGGTAGACGCCATGCGCTACCCGCCCAGGGGCAGCCGGGGTTTCTCGTCGGCAGCGCGCTCTTTCGCTTACGGACAATCGACCCCGAAGGATATGCGCACCTGGGAACCGCCTTTGCTGCTGGCCCAGATCGAGAACTGCGAGGGTGTGGCCAATGTGGAACAGATCGCCGCCGTCGAGGGTGTAGACATCCTCTTCGTGGGCCCGAGGGACCTCGCTTTGGACCTCTCGGTAACCCCCGGCTCGATCTCTTACGACCAGGCGCTGCAAAAAGTGGCCGCCGCGGCCTCTAAAGCCGGCAAGCAGGCCGGCATACTCCTTTCGCCCGAAGAGGACTCCGCCGCCAAACGGGAGGCCGGATTCGGATGCCTGGCCGTCGGCTCGGACATGTCCGTGCTCAGGTCGGGATACAGGAAGATCCTGTCAAACCATTTAAAATAGAACGACCATGAGAAAGATAATGATCGCCGCATTGTTCGCCCTGATCGGTTGCTCTCAAAAATCGACTTCTACGCAACCGATTGCTCAGGACTTCTCCCCGCAGGCCGAAGCCCGTTGGATCGAAGTGAACCCCCGTTTCGCTTCGGCATTCGATTACCTGCGCGCTACGGACCTCCGATCGCTCGAACCGGGCACCTACCGAATCGACAGCATCGAGGTCTACATTACCATCAGCGACGCCCGGCTCCGCAGCGAGCAGGAGGCCCTGTTGGAGGTGCACGACAACTACTACGACATCCAGATCCCCATCGACGGGGTCGAGCGCTACGGCTACCGCGACCGCGCGGAGTGTTCGCAGCCCCGCGCGGAGATGGACGCCGAAAAAGACATCCAGTTCTTCGACGACCCCATCGCCTCGGTAATCGGGGTGCAACCCATGCAGTTCATCGTCTTTGCGCCCGAACACGCCCACGCCCCGATGATAGGGGAGGGGACGCTGCGCAAGGCGGTTGTCAAGGTCAGGAACTGACCACCAACCCTTTTAAACTACCTAACCTCTCTATTATGAAACCACTGAAACGACTTGTACTTACCTCTTTCGCCCTTCTTTTGGGCGGGACGGTATCCGGGCAGGACCCGCAGTTGTACAGATGGGCCGACAGCGTAGGTATGGTCGCACCTGTGATCGATACCGGGCCCGACAGGAAGTACAACGCCAAAAACCTCGATTTCGGCATGACCATCGGCATCGAACGCACCCCGAAAGGACGCATCTGGGCGTGCTGGGTGGGCGGCGGCGACAATGCCAATGCCTTCTTCGTGATGGCCTGGAGCGACACGGACGGCGAAGAGTGGTCGAAGACCAAGGTGGTCATCGACCCCCACCGCCCCGGCGACCCGCTCAAGCGCCGCACGATCGTAGGTACACTGTGGACCGACCCCCTGGGTCGCCTTTGGCTCTTTTTCGACCAGGGCGTGACCTACTTCGACGGACGCAGCGGAGGCTGGTGCTCGGTGTGCGAGAACCCCGATGCCGCCGCCCCCGTATGGAGCGCGCCGCGTTATATCGGCTTCGGATGCACGCTGCAAAAACCCACCGTGGCCTCGACCGGCGAGTGGATCCTGCCCGTGAGTTTGTGGCCCCGCGACAGGATGGATGTCCTGCTCGAGAAGGGTTGGACCGAGAACCCCCTGAAGGGTGCCTATCCCGAGTTGGACGAGTTTCGCGGGGCGCACGCCTTCGTCTCGACCGACCAGGGGGCTACCTGGGAGCGCCGGGGCATGGTCCGCTTCCCCAAGCCCAATTTCGACGAGCACCTGATCATCGAGAAGAAAGACGGCACCTGGTGGATGACCGCCCGCACGGGCCTGGGCATCTGCGAGAGCTTCTCCACCGACAAGGGGTACACCTGGAGCAAGCCCGAGCTTTACCAGCCGCACGTCAATTCGCGCCACTTCATCATGCGCCTCGCCTCGGGGCACCTGCTGTTGGTGCGGCACGGGATGACGGACACCAAAACCAGCGTGCGTTCCCATCTTCGGGCGTTCGTCTCGGGCGACGACGGGAAGACCTGGGCGGGCGGACTGCTTTTGGATGTGCGCACCGGGATCTCCTACCCGACGGGCTTCCAGGCCCCCGACGGCTATATCTACATCTCTTACGACTTCCAACGCACCGCCGAGGGCGATGTGCTGATGGCCCGTTTCAACGAAATGGACATCCTCTCGAGAAAGGTCGTTTCACCCCGCTCGAAGTTGCAAATCCCCATCAGCAAGCCGGGCAAGGTAAAAAAATCGGCCGCCAACATCCAGGCCCGCGCGAAAGCCGCGGGGAAAGCCACTTCCAAATAAACCCTTGAAAGAGATAAAAATATGACCAATCAGGACACAAAACCAGGAAGAAAGGCACGCCCCCTGCTCCGTGCAGCGGTTTGCCTGTCGGGGATGTTGCTCTTTGGGGCCTCCCTGCACGCCCAGTCCGCCGCCCAACCCGCCGCCCAGCAACGCCTGACGGTGACGGGGATCGTTTCCGGAAATGGATCGCCGATGGCGGGAGTTACCGTCGTCGTGCAGGGCACCACGCTCGGAACGGCCACCGACCGCAACGGCGTCTACAAGATCGTTGTCCAGCGCCCCGACACGTCATCCCTTGTATTCAACTATTTGGGCATGAAAACCGCGACCGTGAAGATCCAAAGCCGCCAGGTTGTCGACGTGACCCTCGAGCAGGAGGTCGAGCAGATCGAGCAGGTCGTCATCACGGGTTACCACACCGTTTCGGCCGACACCTACACCGGCTCGGCCAAAGTGATCTCGGCCGACCAGATCGGCACGCGCGCCATCGCCACCATCGAGGAGGCCTTGCGGGGCATCTCGCCCGGTACGCTGGTCGCGGAGTCGGGACAGCCCGGCGAGCAGAACGAAGTGCTGCTGCGCGGGGTAGGCTCGATGAACGCCGACAACCAGCCCCTCTACGTGGTGGACGGGGTGGTTTGGGACCAGGTCAACCAGACCGGCGATTCGAGCTCGCCCTCCAATCCCATCAACGCGTTGAATCCCTCGGACATCGTCAACATTACCGAGCTGAAAGATGCCGCCTCGGCCGCTTTGTACGGGTCGCGTGGCGCGAACGGTGTAATCGTAATTACAACAAAGAGCGGCCGTGAGAACGAAAAACCCAAGTTCGCCGTCAACCTGCAAAGCGGCTTCGCGGTCATGAACGTCTATCCCGAGATGACCAACGGCCAGCAATTCTCCGAGCTTTGGGTCGAGGCCGAGTTCAACCGCCTGATACAGCACGCCTTGAATGTGGTTGATAATACCAGCCAGTCGCGCATCGAGCTGGTCAAGCAGCTTACCAACCTTTACAACGACAAGACGGGTTACACCGTCGGCGACCAGCGCTACAACTACTACCAGTGGATGAAGGTGGCCCAGGGCAGGTTCAACGACATCTACGCCATGCCGTTGGGCGACGGGACCTTCCGCAACTACGACTATTTTGCCGCCGACCGCGACAAACTCCCCTCGGTGGACTGGTTCAAGGAGATTTCGCGCCCCGCGCCCTTCGTCAAGGCCAACGTCTCGGTATCGGGCGGCAGCAGCACGATGCGCTACTACGGCTCGGCGGAGTATTTCGACCAGCAAGGGACCATCATCAACAGTCAGCTCAAACGCTACTCGATGCGGATGAAGCTCTCCTCCGAGCTGGAAAAGCAACTGGTCAACTGGGGCATCAGCACCTACATGGCCAGCTCGGTCCAGACCGGCCCCCAGTCGGGCTCGGAGTCCTTCAACTCGCCGCAATACGCCGCCGTGATGGTTCCTTCGGTGGTCGCGCCGCGCCTCGAGGACGGCTCCTACAACTTCTATTTTCCCAACAACCTGCTCAATTCGAACAACAACCCCCTGTCGATCGCCCGGGAGAACGTCAACGAGCGTCCCCTGTTGAGCCTCACGGCCCAGGGCTGGATCCAGTTGAATCTGTTGCCCTGGCTTAAATTCAAGAGCACCAACTCGCTCTACTACACACAGGTCCGCCGACACGCCTATTACAGCCGCGAGTTCGGCACGGGCCTTTTGACCAACGGTTTGTTGAACGAGAGCGACTCGCACAGCCGCAAGCTTACCTCGACCAACCTGTTTACCGTGAGCAAGACCTGGAAGGCTCGCCACCGCCTGAACGTTGTGGCGGGCAGCGAGTTCGAGGACCAGCGCAACACCTACAACCGGATGTCGGTTACCAATTTCGCTTCCGATTCGAAGCCTTACGCCTCGATGGGGTCGCAGATCAGCGGTTGGACCGGGGGCGGAAGCGGTTTCGCGCTCTTCTCCCTGCTCTCCTCGGCGGATTACTCTTACCGCCACCGCTATTTTCTCTCGGCGTCGTACAGGATGGACTCCTCCTCGCGTTTCAGCCCCGATAAGCGCACGGGCCACTTCTGGTCGGTGGCCGGCGGCTGGGGCGTGCACAACGAGGAGTGGTTCAAGAACCTGAACACGCCCATCAACTACCTGCGTTTCAAAGGGAGCTACGGTGTGAACGGCACGCTGCCTTTGAACCTCTATCTGTGGCGCGACGGTTACAAGTCGAGCAACTACATGGGCACGCCCGGCGCCGCCCAACTGGAGGTCCCCAGGGACTTGACCTGGGAGGGCAACCGCATCTGGAATACGGGCCTGGACATCCGCTTTTTCTCCAGCCGCCTCCGCCTTTCGGCCGAGTACTACGAGCGCAAGTCGAAAGACCTGTTGCAGGATGTGCGCGTGTCGATGGGCTCGGGCTACCAGACCATGCTGATGAACACCTCGGCGGGGATCAACAACCGCGGCGTGGAGATCGAAGTGATCGGCAGGCCCCTGGTTACCAAGAAACAGAACCTGGAGATCAGCTTCAACATCGCCACGCTCAAATCGACCTACTACGGCCTGGCCGACCAGGAGCTCGACGCTTACAGCCGCCAGTTGATGGCCAACGGTAAGAGCGTCTATTCCTGGTACCTGCGCGAGTCTGGGGGCGTCGACCCGGCAACCGGTCTGATCCTATACCCCCACTTCGATGAAGACGGCAACAAGTACTTCGCCATCGGAACGACCGGCGTTCCTTTCGAAATCGTGGGACAGGGCTTGCCCAAGGTCTCGGGCGGTTTCTCGATCAAGTACAGCTACGGCAACTGGATGCTCAGCACCCTCTGCTCCTACGCCTGGGGGTATCAAATCTACGACAGGTTGGCCGGCCAGATCATCGAGACCGACGGCTCTTCCGAGTACTCGGCAGCCGTCGAGCAGCTCGACCGCTGGACCCCGGACAACATCTACGCCACCTCGCCCCTGCGTTTGCGCGAGGCGACCAACATGACCTCGACCACCACCCGCTTTTTGAAGAAGGGCGACTATTTGAAGATCCGCAACATCAAGCTGTCCTACACCTTCCCTCAGCGTTGGATGAAGAAGTTGCACATCTCCTCGGCCACCGTTTTCGTGCAGGCCGACAATCCCTTTATCTTCTCCCACATACCCGGCTACGACCCCGAGCTTTCGCTCTCGGGTTACCGTTACACCGACCGTTATCCCACCGCGTCGACCTATACCGGAGGACTTTCGATTAACTTCTGACGACTATGAAAAAGATATTTCTGATTCCGTTTTTTGCCATGCTCATCTCCCTGTGCGCCTGCGAGAAGATGCTCGACAAGGAGCCATATGAGATGTATGAGGGCGATTTCGTGCTCAACACGGTGGAGGGCATGAACGTCTTGCTTACCGGGACCTACGACCTGATGGGGGCGCGCCACTACTACGGCGGCACGCTGCTGTTATACGAGGCAGTCAAGGGCCCCGAATTCTTCACGCGCGCCGTGACCGGCGGCAGTTCGTTCGTGGTGGAGAACCGCTACGACGAATCGGCCAGGACCAACAGCAACGCCCGTCTCTCGTGGACGGCGATCTACCTGGTCATCCGCAACGCCACCATCCTGATCGAGAACGTCGACAACGTGGTGGGCGACCCCGAGGAGCTCCGCCGCATCAAGGGGGAGGCCTACGCGATCCGCGGGCTGGGCTATTTCAACCTGATGCGTTTGTTCGCCTATCCGCCCATCTTCTCGGTCACGAGCGGTTCGAAATACCAACCGGAATTCAAATGGGGCGTGCCGATCGTCAACACGGTCGAGAAGGGAACCAACATCTTCCAGCACGAGATCCGCCGCGAGACGGCCGACTCGACCTATAAATTCATCGTCGACCAGTTCCAGCGCGCCGGACGCCTGCTGGAGGGCCGCACCGTGGCCAAGGGCTTTACCGGCGCCCCGGCCGTCAAGGCGCTTCTCATGCGGGCCCACCTATACCTCGAGCAATGGGACGATGTGATCGCCCTGGGCGAGGAGTGGCTCGAGCAATACGGCTCATCCTACTCGATGATCCCTTACGACGCCTACACGTCGTCCTACTACAAGCCCTTCAACAGCGAGAGCATCTGGGAGTTGGGCTACACCTCCGAGGACAACATGGGCACCGCGTCGTTGAACTATTTCGTGCGCCGCCCGACCTGGAACGAACCCGGCTCCGAGCGCGACGGCAAGGTCTCCCAGAACGTGGGCTACTCCAAGCTCGGCCTGACCTGGGACGACGAGAATTCGGGGATCAAGACCCGCGGCCTCGAGTTTTTGACCTATTACGCCAGCGACGTGCGCAACTATCTGGTCTGCGACCTGGGCCTCGAGTCGAATCCCGAGTACAAGACCGTGCGCAAATACATCGGTGATCCCAACCACGGGGTGCACAACATCCCGGTCGTACGCCTTCCTGAGGTCTACCTGAGCATCGCCGAGGCCTACGCCATGAAGGGCGACTTCGCCAAAGCGACGACCTACGCCTCGATGGTCTCCCAGCCGCGCCGCAAGGCCGACGTGAGCGTCACGGGCAAGGAGGGCGTGCTGGACGAACGCCGCCGCGAACTTATCCTCGAAGGGCACACCTACTGGGATTATTTCCGCACGGCGCGCAACCTGGCCAACCGCCAGATCATCGAGTGCGTGAACGACCGCGCCATTACCTTCGGCGCGTTGACCGGCACGGTCTCCTACAAGGCGGTCTACCCGATCCCCCTGTCGGAGATGAACTCCAACCCCGCCATCCGCGACCAGCAGAACCACGGTTACGCCGAGTGGACCTATGCAATCGAAGACAATTAACGATTAAAACCGCCATAAGGAATGATACGGAGAATATTAGCGACCGCGGCGCTCATCGCGCTTGCAGCCATAGCCGGATGCAAGGAGGAAGAAGGTTGCTCCTCCAGCGAGGAGTTTACCCTCTCTTCGGAGTCCGCGCAATTCGACGGCAACACCCTCTCTTTCGGCGCTGAGAAGCAGGCTGCGACTGTCGAGGTAACCTCGGAGTCGGGATCGGGCAAGTGGAAGATCCGCGCCTCTCTGGAGGACGTCTGGTGCACCTTTTCCACCAAAGGGGGCGTACTGATGGTAGCTGTCGAGCAAAACAACACCGATGAGTTGCGCACCAGTTGGGTGGATGTGGAGATGGACGGCAGCACGCAGCGCATCGCCATCCGCCAGGAGTACCTGCGCAGGCTCTCCTTCGTTACCCGGGAGCCGGAAGAGATCCTGGCCGCCGAGGCCATGGACATCTCGCTGCCCCTGTCGACCAACATCGCCTCGGAGAACCTTTCGGTAAGCGTTTCGCCCGCAGATTGCGACTGGATTACCAATTTGCAGGTCAGCGCCGCGGCCGTGACCTTCACGACCCTGGCCAACGAGACGGCATTCGGCCGTCCTGCGACCCTGACCGTGGAGGGCGACGGACTGATTGCCTCGCTCGATCTGTTGCAGTTCCAGTCGGCCGAGGCGGGTTATCCCTACCGGATCGACCTGTCCGACGCCAAGTTCGAGGAGGCTGAAAAAGCAGAGGACAAGTGCTACATCTACGAGATCTGGGACGAGCAGAACAACGTCAAGATCGGCGAGCTGTGCAAGGAGTTCCTCTACAAGAAGGAAGCCGGATCGGATGCGGTGGTGCGCAAGCAGACCATCGTCGCCTACGCCATGAAGGACGGCAAGGTCAACCTCTCCAAGGGCCTCGAGATCGACGGCCACTACGTCGGATGGAACACCGATGCCGCCATCGCTTTGACCCAACCCGATGCAGTGCTAGCCGAGTACTCCGCAGGGGAGAGCGCCGAACCGGCCGTCCCCGCCACGGAGATCTTCCTGGACGGCAACGCCGAGCGCATGACCCTGGCCGGGGGCGGCCAACGCCGCCTGGCCGCTACGCTCAAGCCTTACAGGCTGCTCGACCAGCGGGCAGGAGCGGCTATCGGCACGTTGACCACGGAAGAGTACTCCTATATGGTCGTTAAGATCGCCCGGCAGTACTGGATGGCCGAGAACCTGCGCACCACGCGCTACGCAAGCGGCGTGCCCATCCCGACCAACCAGGCGACGGCCGACTGGTCCGGTGCCATGTCGCCCGGATGCCTGATTACCCTGACCCCGCCCGACACCGGCACACGCACCGGCAGCCAGGACGCCAACAGCACCTCGGCAGCCAACCTGGAGAGGCGCGCGCTGTACGGAATATCGTACAACTACCATGCGGTAACCAACTCCACCGCGGCAAAAGACGTGGAGATGCCCGAGGCCAGCAGGACGGACCGGATCTCGCCCGCGGGTTGGAGCATTCCGAACCGTGACCAATTCCGGATACTCTGCAACTACGTGTTCAACACCCTGAGTGGAGTACCGTCGACCACACCCGTGACGATCGCGAGCACGGGCCATGAATTGAGCGGGTACTCGAGCAACGAGACGGGCTTCGGCGCGATCGGTAACAATTGGCGGTCGGACGACGGGAGTACTGGCAGCACCACGACCAGCATCTGCCATACCACGAGGTATTACCTGTTGGACACCTACCTGTACCGTTCGGCTCAAACGACTGTCAACAACCAGCACGTGACCAGCCTGATCGAGATCAAGACGAATGCCGTGTCCGGACCTGCGACCAACGAGGTGGTATGGACCTCCCAGAACCAGAGCACCCAAAGGTCGGCATACGTCCGTTGTTTGCGAAACGAGTGATAACGGTTAAAACCAAGACAAGATGAAACAGAGAATATGGATGGCCGCCGCACTGATGATGTTTGCCGCCGCGGCCGGATGCAACAAGGAGGAAGGGGAGATCAACGAGGATTTCACGATCACTTCCGAGGACGTGCAGTTCGACGGCAACACACTCTCCTTTAAGGGCGAGCGCAAGACCTTGCTCCTGGATGTGGCCACCGAAGAGGCCGCCGGGAAGTGGGAGGCCTACTCCCCGACCGACGACAGGTGGATCTACCTCTACCAGCAGGACGGCTCTTTGGCCGTGACCGTGGAGGGCAACAATACGGACGCACCCCGTTCGAGTTGGATAGAGATCGCTTTGGGGAGCAATTCGCGCCGCATCGTGGTCGAGCAGGATTACATCCGCATACTCAACTTTTTGACCGACGACCTGGTCCAGGAGAGGGCCTCCCAGCACGTGGTTACGTTGCCCATCGAGACCAACATCCTTACCGAGAACCTTTCGGTCGCGGTAACCTCCCCGGCCGATTGCGACTGGATTACCAATCTGGCGGTCAATGCCGATGCCAGTGCTGTGACCTTTACCATCCTGCAAAACCCGGATGAGGATTCGCGTCCCGCCACCATCTCCCTTTCGGGCGAGGGCAGGACGGCCACCCTTACCGTGGTGCAATACGCCTCGGCCAGCTATCCGTACGAGATCGATATGTCGGAGGCGACCTTCGACGACTGCTACATCTACGAGATCTGGGATGTTGTCAACCAGGTCAAGGTCGGCGAGTTGTGCAAGGAGTACCTCTACAAGATCGACGACCAATCGTCCACTACGGTGGTACAACAGCAGACCATCGTCGCCTACCCGATGAAGGACGGCAAGCCCGACCTGTCGAAGGGCCTGACGGTGGACGGCCACTTCGTGAAGTGGAATCCGGACGTTACCACCGCCACCCTGCCCTTCGAAATGCTTGAACAGTACGCCGCAGGCGAGAGCGCCATCCCGGCTGTGCCCGCCTCGGTAATCTACCTGGACGACGGCGCCGACCGGATGACCATCCAGCAGATCGCCGCCCCGGCCGAGAGCCGCATCAAGGCCAAACTGGAGCCTATGCTGGTGCGCGACCAGCGCTCTGGCACGGCCAACAACCAGGGCCAGACCTCCGAGGATTTCTCCTACCGGATCGTCAAGATCGGTACACAGTACTGGATGGCAGACAACCTGCGCACTTCACGCTACGCGGATACCGGCGAACCGATCCCGACGGCCATCGAGAGCGCCGACTGGACCGGGAACATCGCCCCCGGGTGCTGCATTACCTACAGGACGGAGGGACGCGCCTCCGGGGTCGCCACCGAGAGTTGGGTCGACGCCAACGCCACGTCCGACCTGGCCAAGGCTGCGCGTGCCCAATTCGGATTGTCCTACAATTACCATGCGATTACCAGGACGACCGCCACCGCGGCCGCCGAGATCCCTGTGGCACAAAGGACCGACAAGATTTCGCCCGCAGGATGGGCAGTCCCGACCCGGGATCAATTCGAGATCCTTTTGAAGTACGTCTTCCAGGCCACCTCCCTGCCCTCGAGCGGCTTCGAGTTGAGTGCCTACGCGGGCGACAGGGGCCTTCCCCTGGGTAATGTGAGCGGATTCAGCGCAATCGGCAACAGCCAGCGCACGGGAGCCGGCGGCTTCAGCTCGGGTACGAGGTACTACATGATCGACACCTACGGCTACGCGTCGAACCAACACTCGACCGCCGCCTTCGAGATGCTGACCAACCTGGACGCCGACAACGACAAACCCCAATGGGTGGCCAACGGCGCGAGCAGCACCACGCAGCGCGGGTATTACGTCCGTTGCCTGCGTAAAGAATAAAGTGAGATGATCAACGCGATCCTTGCGATCTGCGCGGCCGCCAATCTGGCGGCTGCGCAGGCCGCACCTCCTCCGACGGAGGTAACCGATACCATCGACTACTGCCTGCTGGATATCGGCATAGCGTACGTGACCGTCACGCCCGACCCGGAAACGTGGTACCTGACCCTGGTCAGCTCCAACTACCGGATCGCACCCGACAGCGCCCCGCCGAAGTTGGCTTCGGTCAAGGGTAAGTTCCCCCGCAAGATGGACGAGCGGGTAACGCCCCATTTCGACGCCATGTACGATGCGGCCCGGGCCGACGGGGTAACCCTGATCCCCTCTTCGGGCTACCGCACGATCGAGCACCAGAAAAAGGCCTACAATACCCTGGCCCGGCGGTTGGCGCTCCGCGATACCCTGCCCCCCGAGCGGGCGGCGCTGAAGGCCTCCAACGGGACGGCTTTCCCGGGCGCGAGCGAGCACAACCTGGGGATCTCGGTGGATATCCTCACGGCGGGAGAGGAGAAAGTCGGCCTCCATTTCGTGGGCACGGACCAGTACGAGTGGCTGATGGCCCACGCGGCCGATTACGGCTTTGTGCTGCGCTTCCCGCCCGGCAAAAAAGCGCTTACCGGGGTCAATTACGAGCCCTGGCACTGGCGTTACGTCGGCGTGGAGGTCGCCAGGGAGCTCAAAGCGACCGGCAAGTGCCTGGAGGAGTACCTGGGCATCTACTACCTGGACCCGGAGGCTGCGCAGGAGTTGCAGGATAAAGGGGTCGATGTGGAGGAGTATCTTCGCAACCAGGGGAAATAGGCGCCCTCTTTTCGTATGCGCATCCGATCGCCCTTCCATTAAGGAAGGGCGATTTTATTTTTACGAAAAAAGCCGTTATTACAATTTTGGCATGAAATATGTATGCATGAACGGGTTGGGTGTCGATTGGCGAACCGTGCCGGAATTTGGCCCGGTGATGCATTAAAAAATCGACATCTAACTTTTAATTGCAATTTATTCAATTATCAATTAAATATTAAAGCCGCTAATAGTTAACTATTTAGCGGCTTTAATGTAGATGATAGAAAAAAATAATATTAAATTTCAATATTAAATTGTATATTTGTACCTGGCTGAAACGAATACACGAACTGCTTACCTAACTCTTCCCGAAATGGGTACCGACGACAAGATGCAACCCCTGATCCTTAAAGTAACCCAGTCCAGCCGGACCGGGGTACAGGCGCACAGCTTCTCGCGCACCACGATCGGATACGTCATCCGGGGAGTGAAGTATTTTTATATGGGCGACCTGCGCTTCCAGGTCGCCAAAGGGGAGGTGTTCTTCATGGGACCCGGTGTACACTACATCGAGGACTCCCCCGAAGGAGGCAAGCCTTTCGAGCAGATCGCGTTCCATTTCCACTCCGAGTTGGTAACCCGGATACTCTCCGACCTGAGCCTGAGCTTCGGGCTGAACATAGCCAACGACCATACGTGCGACAAGTGCCGCAACCAGTCCCACATCGCCTATCCGGCGTGGAGCGTGCTCCAGGGCTTCTTTTCCTCGGTGGGCCAGTACGTCAAAGAGGGCGTCTTCGAGCAGGGCTCGGTGGCGGCGATGATCAAGACCGCCGAGTTGCTCTACCTGATCGTCTCCCACCCGGATTGTTGCCTGAAGGCCCCTATCCTGGGGAATGTGGACCCCTCCAGGGAGAGTTTCGAGCAGATCGTGCGCAGGAACATCTTTACCGGTGCCTCCATCGAAGCGCTGGCCGCGGAGTGCAGCCGCAGCGCCTCCTCCTTTAAGAAGGATTTCCGGCGCCATTTCTCCGAGTCGCCCCACAAATGGTTTATCCGTCAGCGCCTGATGCACTCCAGGCTTCTGCTGATCTCGACCTCCAAGTCGGTGCTCGAAGTGGCCAACGAATGCAAATTCAAGAACGCGTCGCAATACATCAAGCATTTCAAACAGGAGTACGGGGTCACGCCTGCCGTCTACCGTGTGCGGCACGACGACGAAAAGAGGGCCCGGTCCGGCGGAGAGAGAAAAGTGCCGGCCGACGAGTTGTCCGCCGGAAGGAGGAGCAAGGTGCTCGGTGCGGTTCCCCCCGGCGGCGAAACAGAGTGATAATACTTACCCGGATCGGACTATATGCGCTTCACAACCTATCCCCCCATTCCAATATAACCTATCCGGTATTATCATCTATCCCAAATACTATACCGCAACCGATCCGGGAATTTTTAAACAGCGCGGCCGCCTCTTTCGGGGCGGCCGCGTCTGTTTTGATAGGCCGGAAGGCTATTTGGCCGGGGACATGATCACTTCGACCAGGTTGCCGTCCTTGAGCACCCGCTCTGCCAGCTCCCTGAGCGAAGCGGCGTCGATCGCGTTGATGTACTCGTAGTAGTTGTCCAGCAAATCGATTCCATTGACGTAGTACGAATCGATGAAGTTCAGCCAGGTCGGGTTGAGCTTCAGCTCGTCGGGACGCGCCTTGAGCATGTACTCGCGGATCTTGGCCAGGTCGTCCGCGCGCGGGCCCTCTTTGGCGATCTTCTGCAACTCCTCTTTGACCAGGTCGTCGAGCTCCTCGGCCATTTCGGTATTCGTGTCGAACTGGAACACCAGGCTGTATCCCTCCACGGGGGCCTGGTTGAGCGAGCCGAGCACCCTCACGCCGTAGGTCCCGCCCTTCTCTTCGCGTACCGACTCCATGGTGCGGATATCGAGGACCTGCTTGAGGAAACTGAGGCGCAGCCTGTTCAGGAAGGTGTATTCCAGTTCGCCCGTGTAGGTCAAACCGACCGTGGTCTTGGGCGCCTGCATGGGCACTTCGATCCGTTTTTCCACGTAGCCTTTCACGGGAACCGCGCCGTCGTCCACCCAGTTGATGCTGGTTTTGTTGGTGGGCAGCGAGCCGAGGTATTTCTCGACCAGGGGCTTGAAGGTGCTGTAATCGATGTTGCCCACGAAGGTAAAGGTAAAGTTGGCGGGGTTGGAGTAGAGCTTCTTGAAGATGGGGAGCATGTACTCGAACTTGACCTGCGCGAGTTTCTCCATGCTGATGATCTGGCGCCTGGGGTTGTTGCCGTACAGCGCCTCTGTGGAGACTTTGGCCATCTGGTAGTTGGGGTTGGTGGCCACGTTGGCCAGCACGCCTTTGTAGCGGTCGATCAGCACGTTGAAGTCCTGCTCGTTGAATCCGGGCTGCGTGAAGTAGAGGTAGACCAGTTGCAGGAAGGATTCCATGTCCTTGGGCGATGTGGTGCCGCTCATGCCGTTTTCGTAATGCTTGAGCGAGAGTTGTAGGCCCAGGTACTTGCCGGCCAGCAGCTTCTCGATCTCGGTGGGGGTAAATCCACCCACGCCCGACTCCTCCAGCAATTCGGCGAGCATTTCGGCGCTGGGGTACTCCTCGTCTAAGAGCAGGCTCATGCCGCCGGGCGAGTTGATGCTTACCAATATCTCGTCCGCCTTGTAGTCGGTGGGGAGCATGACCACGTGCACGCCGTTGGAGAGTGCCATCACGGTGGCACCGAACTTATCGGGTTTGCTGGTCACGACCTTGCCGCCCTTGAGTTTGGCCGAGATTAGCGGACGGTCCACGATCTGCTCGGCGTAGCCCTCCAAGGCGCCTTCGCGGATGGTGGAGATCGACGCGAGGATATCCTCGTTCGTGGGGACCGAAACGCCCTCTTTCTGGGGTGCCGCGATGATCACGCACTGGTTCTGCGGCGTGATGAGCTGTGCGATCAACTGGTTGACCATCTGCAAATTGATTGCGCCGATGGTCATGCTGTCGAGCTTCCACTCGGTCGCCGCGTCGGGCATGGCCTGGTTGCGGCGGAAGTTGTTGATGTAGATCCAGGGCATCGTCCCGCTCAGGCGGTCGTTGCGGTTGTCGTATTTCTGCTGTGCCGCGCGCAGCATATCGCTCTTGACGCGCTCCAGCTCGGATTCGTTGAATCCGAAGCGCCTCATCTTCTCGACCTCGGTGTAGAGCGCGTCGAACGCCTTTTGTCCCTCCCCGTCGCGCGCTATGCAGGCTGCGGTGAAGATATCGAGCGTGGGGTGCTGCGAGCCCTGGTAGCTGTACGCCGAGACGAACGGGGCCTGGGGCGCGCGCGCGATCTCGGTAAACCGGTTGTTGAGCATCATGGTCGCGCAAGAGAGGATGTTCTCCAACTGGGCTGCCATGACGGTGCTGTTCAGCTCCTTGGGCAGCGGTTCGCGCTTGACGCAGAGGCTGATCCGTGTCGTGGTCTGCTCGGGGTCGGTGGCCACGGCCACGGTGGGCTTGTCGTTGTCGGGGATGATGACCGGGACTTTGGGGACGGGATTCTCCACGGCGGGAATATCGGCCATGATGCTCTTGATCTTGGCCTCTACCTGGTCCACGTCGACGTCGCCGACCACCACGATCGCCTGCAGGTCGGTCCTGTACCAGCGGTGGTAGAAATCCCTGAGTTCCTGGTGCGCGAAGCCCTTGAGCCCCTGCTCGGTGCCGATCACGTCGCGGTAGGCGTATTTCGCGCCGTTGTAGTAGACCGGGTCTGTGATCTTGCCGATGCGGAATTCGGCGTCGTTGTAGGAGCGCAGTTCCTCGATGATCACGCCCCTCTCCTTGTCGATCTCCGCCCCGTCCAGGGTAATGAAGTACGACCAGTCGTGCAGGATAAGAAGGCAACTGTCGATGATCCCTTCGCGGTTGAGCGGCACCTTGGACATATTGTACACCGTCATATCCTGCCCCGTCCCGGCGTTGAGGTTCAACCCGAACTTGACCCCGATGGTCTCCAAATAGTCGATGATCCCCTTGCCGGGAAAGTTCTTCGTCCCGTTGAAGGCCATGTGCTCGAGGAAGTGGGCGAGGCCCTGCTGGGAGTCCTCCTCCTGGATGGCGCCCACGTCGTGGTAGATGTAGAATTCGGCCTGCTTTTCGGGCTTGGCGTTGTGGCGGATGTAGTAGGTCAGCCCGTTTTCGAGCTTGCCTGTGCGGACCTCTTTGTCCGCGGGTATCTGCGGCAGGTTCTGCGGCACCTGGGGCTGCGCCAGCGCCAGGGCAGGGAGCAAGAGGGTAGAGAGGATAATCAGATTTTTTTTCATATAGTTTGTAAGATTTGTTCGTTTATACCGCACACTCCCCGTAGTCGCACCCGGAGCCTTGTTGTTCGACCTCCACGGTCGAGTGGCCGATGCCGTGGCGTTTGCATACCTCGTGCGTTTTATCCCTTACCGCGCCCCAGTCCGCCTCTTTGCCGACCGCGACGTGGAGCGTTGCCACCGCCTGTTGCCCGTCCAGCGACCAGAGGTGAAGGTCGTGGATCCCCACCACCCCGTCGATCTCCAGGATCTCCTTTTTGAGGCTCTCGGCGTCGATCCCTTCCGGCGCCCCTTGCAGCATCACTTTGAGGGCGGCTTTCAGGTTGCCCCACACGTTCCACAACACCCAGAGCGAGATCCCGATCGAGAGCAGCGGATCGAGGAAGGGGGCGTCGACGAAATACATGATCCCGCCCACGACCAGCACGGCCGCCCAGCCCAGCACGTCCTCCATCATGTGCAGGAACACGGCGCGCTCGCTGATCGACTTGCCCCGGTTCAAACGCCAGGCCGCCAATCCGTTGACCAATAAGCCGGCCACGGCCATCACCATCATCCCCCCGGCGTGGGGCTGCCCGGGGGCGGCCAGGCGCAGGATGCTTTCGCGGATGATAAAGAACGAGCTGATCACCAGCACGATCGATATGAACAGCGCGCCCAGCAGCGAGAAACGGCGGTACCCGTAGGAGAATTTCTCGTCGCCGCCTTTGTTCGACAGGCGTTGCAGGTACCAGGCCACGCCCAGCGAGAGCGCGTCCCCCGCGTCGTGCACGGCGTCGGAGAGGATCGCCATGCTGCCGGTCAATATCCCGCCCGCGAATTCGAACACCGAGAAGAACAGGTTGAGCGCGAACGCCAAAGCGATGTTCTTCCCCGCGTGGGCGTGGTTATGGTCGTGGTGGTGGCCGGACATTTTACATTAGACGAAAAACTATCGCAAAAGTAACAATTCTCCGGCAAAATGTAAAAAAATTACTGCAAACCCGCCTCCGAACGCATATAATCGTGCGGTGTGCGCCCCGTGCGCCTTCTGAACTGGTAGTAGAACACGCTGCGCGACCTGAAGCCGGCCGCGGCCGCCAGCTCCCCGATGTTTGGTTTTTCGCTGCTTTTCATTACCCCGATGGCGTAGTCCAGGCGGTAATCGTTGACAAAGGTGTAGAAATTGACGTTGAATTCCCGGTTGATCAGCCTGGAGAGGTACCCGCTCTTGGCCCCGATGGCGGCCGCCACCTCGTCCAGGCTGAGCTTCGGGTTGAGGTAGGGCTTTTCGTTGAGGAAATACTCCAGCAACGCCTGCTTGGTCTGCTCCTGGCGGGGTGTGGGGCGCGTGAGCGAGATCGCCTCGCGCTCCTGCTGCTCCATAGGGGCCTCCCCGTCGCCGTTGCCCCGCGCGGGCGGCGTCTCGGCGGGGACCTCGCCCTGGGTGTAGCCCAGCCAGAAGACGAGCGATACGGCGGCGAGCACCATCGCGTTGTAACCCATGCTGTCGCCCACGTTCGCGCTCAGCTTCCAGGTGATATCAACCACGGCCAACAGGGCCAACACCCCGTTGCTCAGGAAGATCCACCGTAGGTTGATCCCCTCGCTGTATGAGTAGGTGGAGCGTATAAAGCGCCTGTACCGGATGAACATGACCACGACGGCCGTGATGGTGTACACCTCGATCGACGCGTCGCACACGGCGGCGAATATCCTGAACGCCCGGTTGTTGCTCCCCGCGTAGCCGTTCCATCCGCTCTGCCCGGCCACCGCGTCCGGGAGGGTCAGCACCAGCGCGTAGGCGACGGCGATGCCTACAAAGACCGCGATGTAGCGTTTGGTCAGCCTGTGGGGCCGCATCAGGGCCGTGAAGTAGAACAACACCGTGACGGCGACCAGGATCGACATGATGTAGTAGACCGAGTGGAGCGCCTCGCGTAGCGCCGCCCCGAAGTACTGGTCGTAGCAAAAGGTGAAACTCAGCGTCGCCCCCAGTGTGCTCAAGCACAGCGCCAGCCAGCCGTGGTGGGCCACGCGCCTCGGATTGGACAGCAGCACCGCCGCCCCGAAGAAGCAGACGATCACCGGGGCGAGGTACAACATCAGGTCCAGGTCGTGCGCAAAAGAGTTCATTTGTCGGTCTTTATGGTTTTATACGAAATTTCCAGCCCCGGACTCCGCCGCGCCCCCTGTGGCGTTCGCCGCCTCCTCACTCTTCCCCGCATCCCCCGCCGCCTCGCGCCGCGCCCGCAGGTAGCTCCGGTAACTCCCGAACCCGGCCTGGGGGACGAGCTCGGCTATGTTTTTGCCTTTGTTGCCCGGCAGCGCGGCCAGCCTGCCCAGCTCCTCGATCCGGCATCGGTTGATAAACCCCCGGAAGTTCGTCCCGTAGTTGCTGTTGATGAAGTTGGATAGGTAGGTGCGGTTGGTCCCCAGCGGCAGCAGCAGATCGCCGATCTTCAGGTCGGGGTCGAGCATCATCCGTCCTTCGACCACCGCTCCTGTCAGTCGTTCGCGGGTCAGGGCCAGTGGTTTGGCGGCCGGAACCGGGGAGGCTGCGCCCCCTTTCGCCGGGGTTTTGGGACGCCTGGGACGCCCCAAAACCCTGCGCGCCCAGTTGCGCCCCCTTTGCGAAAAGGCGAGCGCTACCATACCCGCCACCGTACAGGCGAGCAGGATAACGGCGGCAGAGAGCGACAAGATCACATCACGGTACTCCATAAGAACAAAGATAGCCCAAAAACAAATCCCCGACTACATTATCCGGCAAAAAATCACGACGTTACCGCCATTTCCCGACCATTTTCGCAGCCATCCGGACAAAACGCATCCAACCGGACAAAGCCAACGGGTGCGGACAATTTTTTGTACGTTCTGTCGCGCGACTTTGTACGATTTGTCCCGTTCGATCCATCCCCCGGATATACTTTTGCGGGTCGAATAATCTTACCATATGAAAAAAACCCTCACCCTGTGCCTGTGCGCCCTCACCCTTGCCGCGCACGGCGCACCCAAAAAATCCGCTTACCGCTACTCCCGCTGGAGCATCGGCGTGAGCGCGGGCACGCCCTTCTTCTGGGGCGATATGAACTCCCTGGCAGGGGACAAGACCTATATCGGTGCCACCGCCGGGTTGCAGGCCACCTGGCAGGCGACGCCCTTCCTGGGTGTGAGCGCCACGGCCGACTACGCGCTCAACAAGGCGGGGTCGCGCAGCTACGCCGCCGGCTACCAGCTCGCCCCGGACGGCTTTACCTATTATAAGGAGCAGGCCTTCCCCACCATGAGCTACGGCGACCTCTACTCCCGGATCGGTATGTGGACGGCCGGACTCCACCTCGACCTGAACGTCAACCGACTGGCGGGCCCTTGCATGGCCTACGCCTGGCCCAAGCTGATCGTCAGCCCGGGGGTCTACGCGCTCCACTTCGATACCGACGTGCGCCGCAAGTCCGACAACAGCGTCTACGTCAAGGACATGACCAAGGGCGACATCAGCCTGGGGCTGGGCGGCGACGTGGTCCTGCGCCAGAAGCTCAGCCGCACGCTCGATCTGCAACTGCGCGGCACGGGGATGTGGATCGTCGACCGCGAGTTCGACAACATCGCCACCGTGGGTTACGCCCGCCAGAACGCCTACTGGGCCCTCTCCGCCGGAGTGATCTTCAAGCTGGGCGGCGTCAGGCGCGCCAACCTGATCTACAAACTCAAATAAATCCATCACCCATAATGCCTCACCGACAATGAAAACTCAACACGTTATTAAAATCCTGCTGCCCGCCATTCTGCTGGGCGGCTGTATGAAACAGGAACTCGACTACCTGCGCGACCAGGGCTGCACGGGCGGCGGCGGGAGCCAGGACCTCGAATCCATCGCCATTACGATCTCCAATGAGGAGGTCTTCGAATTGGGCGAAACCCGGGACATTCCTTACACCCTGCCTGAAAACGCCCCCCATGGGATCGTGGTCGGGTTGATCCTCGAACCCGAATCCGGCGGTTTTTCGGCGCCGCAGTTCGCCATGGCCGCCCCAACCGCCGTGGCCGCCGTGACCCGGTACGTCCCCGAGGAAATGTGGACGATCGAGCTGGACACGGAAAACCAAAAATTGGTCGTGACCACCGCCCCCGATAGCAGGAGTGTCTCCCTGGGCAACATCGCCAAGACCATCGCCATCTACTCCTCCGACGGGAAGGGGCGCACGGCGATCCAGAAGATCGACCTCAAACTCGACTTTACCGGGGTCGACGGCAACGAGGGGTACTACTACGAGCACGGGGTGGTCACGGGCATCTGCTATCACGACAGTTACGAGTCTGAAAACGACTACGGCAACCACCGTGTCTACTACATCATGTCGCTGGTGGAGAGCGAAACCACCATGGCGTGGAGCAGCGTGAGCGAGGATACCGGATGCGACGACCCTAAGTTCGGGGACAACAACCTGAAAGCCGCCGACCTGTATCAGGGCGGGCATCCGGGCGTCACTTTCCCGGCGTTCGACTTCTGCGCCGGGCAGGGCGACGGGTGGTACCTGCCCTCGGTCACGGAGCTGGAGTGGATGGTCAACTGGTATGACGACTGGACATACTACGATTACCAGTGGTTCGGTAATCGTGATTTCGGTTGGGGAGTTATGTCGCCCAGCACGTACTGGCGTGAGAGAAAGAACGCCCTGCTGGCCGCCGTCGGGGGGATGCCCCTAAGGCACGATTGGCCCTACTGGAGCTCGACCCAGGGAACGCAGAACTTCACGCCCTTCAGCGGCCTGCCGTCTCCCGAAAAGGCATTTTACGTCTATTTCAACGACGGTTTCTGCTCTGTTGATGCGAAGCTTGCTACGCGCCTGGTCCGGCCCGTCAGGGTGTGGGTCGATATGGACGACCAGGACGTGGGATGATTACCGGGGCGAATATTTAAAACAGAAAGAAGATGAAAATTCCACAAATCATAAAATTATTGCCGTGCGCCGTCCTGTTGATGAGCGGCTGCATGAAGGAGGAGGTCGACTTCCTCCGGGCCCGCGATTGCGGGTGCGAAGAGGGAGATAATCTGCCCTCGATCGGCGTGATCATCGAAGAGCAGCAACCCTTTGAACTGGGCGAGGTGCGCGACATTTCCTACACCCTGCCCGAAGACGCTCCCGAAGGGTTACTCATAGGGCTGATCCTCAACCCGCCCCCGGCTTCGGGCGGGCTCGACCACCTGGCTGTCCAATCGAGCGAACGCACAACCTGGGACGTCGCTTTGGACACCGTGGCGCGCATCATTACCGTGGCCGCCCCGGCGGTGGACTGGCGGATCACGCCCCAAACCGCCGAAAACGAAATAGCCGTCTACTCGACCGACCGGGACGCCCGCACGGCGATCAAGAAGCTGCCCCTTAAATTGGACTATACCGGGATCGGCGCGGACAGCTACTTTTTCGAGCGCGGGGTGGTCGTGGGGCTTGTTTATGCCGATTGGTACGACAGCGAATACGACTGGTGCCGCGTGTACCATATCGTCTCGCTGTACGAGAGCCCGGCCGGGATGCAATGGAGCACGGCCCCTGCCCTGGTAAACAGCACAAGCCGGGAATACTGCGACGCCAATTTACTGGCCTATACCGCCTACAAGACTGCTAACAGCACGCCGGATTTCCCCGCGTTCGAGTACTGCATTGCGCAGGGCAGCGAGTGGCTGCTCCCCACGCACCATGATATGGCCTATCTTTTCTGCGAGTATATCGGCTACTGGCGGCACTTCTGGGAAGGGCTGTTCGACGACTACATCCCCACCGATACATATTACCGCGACCGGTTCAATCAAAAACTGGTTGCCGTCGGCGGGACGCCCCTCTCGGACGGGACCTATTGGACCTCCACCGAGGACAACGACCCCCAGTACCAGGCAGGGAAAGCCATGTCGATTAACTTCGCCACCTCCGAGATCGCCGTGAGCGACAAGACGAGCGCCTTTCAGGTCCGTCCTGTCCGCATCTGGGTCGACTGGGACGACTGTGATTGATCGACCCGCCCACGGGTAATCGGGCAGATGAGAGGGTGGGGCCTAGAATAGTGTTTGTTCGATTACCCCGGCGGGCTTTGCCGCCGGGACGGGCGCTTCGGGCGCGGTTGGGAGTGCATTTTCGGACGCATTCCCGGCCGCGCTTTCCGTTTGGGGCGCAGAATTGGCCGGCTGTGCAGGCGCGGCGGTGATCGGCTCCACGTCGAACAGTTGCTGCGGGTAGAACGGCAGGGACGCCTCTTCGGAGGCGTCTTGCGTTGCGGAGGCGGGCTGCGGGTCTTCGAGTTCCTGTTTGATCTCGAGCAGCATGGCCCTGACACGGTGCAGCCTTTCGACCACTTTGGCGTTCTTGTCGATCTGCTTTCGGTTGGCTTTCAGATACTTGTCTGCCCCTTTGAGGGTCATGCCCCTTTCACGCACCAGGTGGTAGATTACCTTGAGGTTCTCCAGGTCGGCAACCGTGAACATGCGGTTGCCCTTGGCGTTCTTTTTGGGGCGCAGGATCGAGAACTGGCCCTCCCAGAAGCGGATGACCGAGGGCTTGACGTCCAAAATCTCGCTTACCTCGCCCATGGAGTACAACACTTTGCCGATATGTCCTTGCGGTTGGTCCACCCTGTGTTAATTTGAAGCCAAAGGTAGGAAAACCTGTATGCTTTTGCAAATTTTTAGTACATTTGCCCTTCATGTCGCAAGCGTGGATCATAGAGTTGAAGGGCGTGGTGGTCGAGGGCAACCGGATCGGCCGCAGGCTGGGGTTTCGTACGGCCAACCTCGTCGTCGGGGATGACCTGCCCGTCGGGGACGGGGTTTACGCGGGGCAGACCGAGCTCCAGGGCGGGCGGACCTACCCCTCGGTGATCTATATCGGCAGGAAGCCTTCCCTCGAAGGGGGCGGGAAACGCGTGCTCGAAGCGCATATCGCGGGCTTTGACGGCAGCCTCTATGGGCAGGCGATCACTGTCCGGGTCGGCAAATTTTTGCGTCCCGACCAGCGGTTCGACTCGATGGAGGAGCTGGCGGCACAGATTGAAAAGGACAAACAAGAAGCATTATGTATATAGACGAATCATTGAAGAACAAGGTGGCCGACATGAGCCTGGCCGCCTGGGGCCGCAAAGAGATCGAGATGGCCGAGAAAGAGATGCCCGGCCTGATGGCGTTGCGGGAAAAATACGGCAAGCAGCAGCCCCTCAGGGGCGTGCGCATTACCGGATCGCTGCACATGACCATTCAGACGGCCGTGCTCATCGAGACTCTGCAAGCCCTGGGCGCGGACGTGCGCTGGTGCAGTTGCAACATCTTCTCCACGCAGGACCACGCTGCGGCGGCCATCGCCGAAACCGGGACCGCCGTCTTCGCCTGGAAGGGCGAGTCGCTCGAGGAGTACTGGTGGTGCACGGCCCAGGCTTTGACCTTCCCCGGCGGGAAAGGGCCCAACCTGATCGTGGACGACGGGGGCGACGCCACCCTGCTGATCCACAAGGGTTACGCGGCGGAGAACGACGCCAAAACGCTCGACGGCAAGGTGGAGAGCCGCGAGGAGGGTATCGTGATGGATACGCTCAGGACCATTCTGGCCGAGGACAAAGGCAAGTGGCACAGGATGGTGGAGGAGCTCTCCGGCGTCTCGGAGGAGACCACCACCGGGGTTCACAGGCTCTACCAGATGATGGAGCAGGGCGTGCTTCTGTTCCCCGCCATCAACGTGAACGACTCGGTAACCAAATCGAAATTCGACAACCTGTACGGCTGCCGCGAATCGCTGGCCGACGGGATCAAGCGCGCGACCGACGTGATGATCGCCGGCAAGGTGGTCGTGGTGTGCGGCTACGGCGACGTGGGCAAGGGGTGCGCCAAGAGCATGAAGAGCTACGGGGCGCGGGTGATCGTCACTGAGATCGACCCCATATGCGCCTTGCAGGCCGCCATGGAGGGCTTCGAGGTAATGAGGGTCGAGGACACCCTGCCCGAGGCCAACATCTTCGTGACCACGACAGGCAACAAGGACGTGATCACGCTGGAGCACATGGAGAAGATGAAGGACCAGTCGATCGTCTGCAACATCGGACACTTCGACAACGAGATCCAGATGGACAAACTGGACAACTCCCCGGCCAAAAAGACCAACATCAAGCCCCAGGTCGACAAGTACACCTTCAAGGGCGGCAACTCGATCTACATCCTGGCCGAAGGCCGCCTGGTCAACCTGGGTTGCGCGACCGGGCACCCCTCCTTCGTGATGAGCAACTCGTTCACCAACCAGACCCTGGCCCAGATCGAACTGTGGCAGACCAAAGGCAAGCGCGAGGTGGGCGTGACCTGCCTGCCCAAGCACCTGGACGAAGAGGTGGCCCGTTTGCATCTGGGGCAACTCGGCGTCAGGCTGACCAAACTGACCAAAGAGCAGGCCGACTACCTGGGGATCAGCCAGGAGGGGCCCTTTAAGAGCGATATGTACCGTTACTAATTTTCTAACCATATGCCCAACATCAAATTCTACAAAGGCGAGAACATCCCCCTCGAACTGCACAAGGTCAGGGTCGTTCAGAAGATCCACCTGGTCGCTCCCGAGCGCAGGCTGGAGGCTATCCGCGAGGCCGGATTCAACACTTTCCGCTTGAGCACCAAGGACGTGTTCCTGGATATGCTCACCGACAGCGGCACAAACGCGATGTCAGACAACCAGATCGCCGCCATGTTCCAGGCGGACGACGCCTACGCGGGGTCGCAGAGCTTCGCCCGTTTGCAAAAGGCGGTCGAGGAGGTGCTCGGCAAGAAGTACCTGCTGCCCGTCCACCAGGGACGCGCCGCGGAGAACGTGATCAGCCGCACCTTTATCAAGAAGGGCGACGTGATCCCGATGAACTACCACTTTACCACCGCGCTGGCCCACATTACCGAGAACGGCGGCACGATCGCCGAGCTGTTGTACGACGACGCGTTGCAGATCAAATCGGACAACCCCTTCAAGGGCAACATCGATATCAACAAGCTCGAGGAGTGCATCAAAAAGAACGGGGTCGAGAAGATCCCCTTCATCCGCATGGAGGCGTCGACCAACCTGATCGGGGGACAGCCCTTCTCGATCGCTAACATGATGGACGTGCGCCGCGTGGCCGACAAGTACGGCATCATGCTGGTCCTCGACGCCAGCCTTCTGGGCGAGAACGCCTACCTGGTCAAGCAGCGCGAGGACGCCTGGAAAGAGAACACCATGGCCGACATCCTCAAGATGATGACCAATTTGGCCGATTTGGTCTACTTCTCGGCGCGCAAGCTCTCTTCCTCGCGCGGGGGCGGCATCTGCACCAACCGCCGCGACCTCTACGCCAAGATGGAGGCGCTGATCCCCCTGTTCGAGGGCTTTCTGACCTACGGGGGTATCTCGGTCCGGGAGATCGAGGCGATGGCCGTCGGTTTGTACGAGACGCTGGACGAGACGATGATCAGCCAGAGCCCCGACTTTATCAAATTCCTGGTCGGCGAGCTCTCCTCGAGAGGCATTCCGGTGGTAACCCCTCCGGGCGTGTTGGGCTGCCACGTCGACGCGATGGAGTTCTGCAAGCACATTCCCCAGAGCGAGTACCCTGCAGGGGCGTTGGCCGCTGCGTTCTACATGATCTCCGGTATCCGGGGCATGGAGCGCGGGACGATATCCAGCGTCAGGGACGAGAACGGGGTCGAGATCATGTCCGACGTCGAGCTGCTGCGCCTGGCCGTGCCCCGCAGGGTGTTCACGCTTTCGCAGTGCAAATACGTGGTCGACAGGTTGAACTGGCTTTGGGACAACAGGCAGTTGATCGGCGGACTCCGGTTTACCTATGAGCCTCCCGTGTTGAGGTTCTTTATGGGCGAACTCGAAGCCACTTCCGATTGGCCCGAGTTGCTGTTGGCCAAGTTCCGCAAGGATTTTAAAGATAGCTTGTAGGGCTGCGGCCCGGTATGGAAAAGGGTGGGGCGATGCCTCGCCCTTTTTTCGTATTTTTGGCGTTGGGGAAAAGGCGTTTTAGTTGTTATCATAGTAGGCGAATAATCTTAAAATCAACTGTGATGCGTGTGATGAGTTTGGCGGGCGGGTTGCCCATTTGGCTTTTGGCGGTTTGTTGCTCCCTGACGGGCTGCAACCATGGGGCGAGCGTGAAAGTGGACAGGATGTTGTGTGAGTACATGGAGTCGCCGCAGGGGTTGGATGTGGCGGTGCCCAGGCTGAGCTGGACGTTGTTGCCCGTCGATCCCGGGGAGTACGGGCAGGCCCAGAGCGCCTACCGGATCACGGTGTCGGGGAGCGAAAAAGGGAGCGGGATGTGGGATTCGGGATGGGTCGAGTCGTCGGATGCGCACCTGATCCCCTACGGCGGGTTGCCGCTGCGCTCCGACAGGACCTATTATTGGCGGGTCAAGCTGAAGGACGAGCTGGGCAGGGAGTCGGCCTGGAGCAGGGCGGCGAGCTGGTCGACGGGGATCTTCGACCCAAGCGAATGGGAGGCGAAGTGGATCGGGTCGGACGTTGCGCTGGATGATCTCAACCATACGGACTGCAATGTGCCCGACCCGTGGTTGCGCAAGAGGATCGTTTTGAATGACAGGCCTCAGCGGGCGGTTATGATGGTCGCCTCGCTGGGGTACCATGAGGTGTATGTGAACGGGCAAAGGGTCGGCGACCATGTTTTGGCACCCGCCGTGAGCGACCACTCCAAGCGGGCGCGTTACATCGCTTACGATATTGCGCCGTACCTGGAAAAGGGCGGCAACGTCGTGGCCCTGTGGCTCGGGGCGGGGTGGTCGATCTACCGCCCTTACGATGTGGGCGACAGGCCTTTGACCCCGATGGTCATGGCCCAGGCCGACGTTTATTACAGCGATCCGGGGTGCGGGGATATGCAGCCCGACCTGAGGATCGTGACCGACTCTTCGTGGAAGATACACTCCAGCCCCAACCAATTGCTCGGCCGGTGGGGGATGCGCACGATGGGCGGGGAGATCTGGGACGCCAACAGGGAGATCCCGGATTGGAATACCCTCGATTATGACGATTCGGCCTGGGGGCAGGCCTCGGTCTATGCCCCGAAGCTTGCGGTTACGGCGCAAAAGACCTATACGAACCGGGTATTCGACAGGATCGACCCGGTGGAGATCGTCCAAACGCCCGAGGGGGATTGGCGGGTGGATATGGGGGTCAACTTTTCGGGTTGGACCAACATAAAGGTCAAGGGCGAGCCGGGGCAGAGGATCGATTTCTTGTTCTCCGAGCGCGAGTACATGGACCAGACCTTCGGGATCCACAGCGCGTACATCCTCGGCCCTGCGGGCGAGGGGACATTCGCCAACCGCTTCAATTACAGCGTGGGGCGGTGGATTTTGATCAAAGGGCTGAAAGAAAAGCCCGGGGCGGGGGATGTGGCGGGGTGGATGGTGCGCACGGATTTTCCGGCGACCACGACCTTCGAGTGTTCGAGCGATCTGCACAACTGGATCCAGGATAGGGTGTTGTGGACCTTCGAGAACCTTTCGCTGGGAGGGTTCACGGTCGATTGCCCCCACAGAGAGCGTCAGGGCTACGGCGGCGACTCGCATGCCACGGCCGAGACCGGGCAGTGGAACTACCGCATGGGGGCCTATTACACCGAGTGGATGGAGGACTGGCGCGACGTGCAGGGCCGCGAGAGCAATGTGGGCCCGTGGGTGGGCGGGGGGATTTTGCCCCACTCGGCCCCCACATACGACGGCGGGGGAGGGCCCGCGTGGGGCGGGACGGTCGTGGTGCTGCCCTGGCTGGTCTACCTGCATGAGGGGGATACGCGGATTTTGGAGGAGAATTTCAATTTGATAACAGGGTGGCTGGAGTTTCTGAAAGGGCATGAAAAAGAGGGGATCCTGTGCCGTTACGGGGGCCGGTGGGACTTTCTGGCCGATTGGCTCTGGCCGAGCCAGGCCCCGGACGAGATGAACAACGATTCGCCCTCGGCGGAGTGTTTCAACTCGTGTTACTATGCTTATAATCTGGCGACGGCGGCGCGGATCGCCGAGGTCCTGGGGCGGCAGCAGGATGCGGAGAGGTGGAACGCCGATGCAGAGGTGGTGCGCCGTGCCGTGCACGGGAAGTATTTCGACGCCGAAGACATGAGTTATTGCGATCGCTCGATGGGCAATATGGTGCTGGCGTTGCTGGGTGGGGTCGTGCCCGACGAGTTGCGGGCCAAGGTCATGGAGCGACTTTCGCATGAGGTGCTGGTCGTGCGCAATGGGCATATCGACGTGGGGCTGCTGGCCGGCGGGTTGATGTTCAACCTGCTTAGGGAGGAGGGGCGTGACGACCTGCTCTGGTCGATGACCGCGCAGACCGATTTCCCGGGTTGGGGGTTGATGCGCGAGGCGGGGGCGACCACCCTGTGGGAGATGTGGGTCAAAGACCTGCCCGGCCACTCGCTGCTGCACAGTTCGTTCCTCTTTCCGGGGGCGTGGGACATCGACGGGTTGGGCGGTATCCGGCGCGACAGAGAGCGGCCGGGGTTCCGGCACTTTATCGTCCGAACGCCCGACCTGAAGGAGGAACAGATAGCCTGGGTAAACGCTTCGCTGGACTCCCCGGTGGGCAGGATCCTCTCGGAGTGGAAAAAGGAGGACGGGTTGGTAACCCACCGTGTCGTTATCCCGGCCAACAGCCACGCGAGGGTCTGCATTCCCCAGGCCGAGGGGGTCAAAACGGCTGAGGATTCGGGCTTTGCCCGGCCCGTGGGGAGCCAGAACGGGTATGTGATGTTCGAGGCCCCGGCGGGGGATTATGTTTTCAGGCAGCGGAGGGGAGAGTGATCTGTTTATTTTATATCTTTGCTTGAAATAAGCAAGGATTATGGAAAGCACTGCACCTAAAAAGCGGCACCTGGGCCGCAAGATATTGCTCTGGACCTCGGCGGTTATCGTGTTGGGGTTGGCGGCATTCGTTTATTTCCGCTTTTACTTCGTCTTCGGCGAGGGGGTCAAGTCGGGGCAACTGAACTTTATCGTCTACAAAGGGTATGTTTTCAAGACCTACGAGGGGCGCATGATCCAGGTGGGTTACCGCTCGACGCAGGGGACGATCCAGTCCAATGAGTTCGAATTCTCGGTGGCCGATCCCGAGGTGGCCAAGAAACTCGAACTGATGAGCGGCCAGGTGTTGGACCTCCACTACAAAGAGTATTTCGGGGCTTTGCCCTGGCGCGGGATGAGTAAATTCATAGTGGACAGCATCGTGGGCGTGCGCCCGGCCGCCCCGGCAGGCACGCAGGCCCCGCCCGTCGACTTTCCCAATACGGGGCAGTGATGGAGCGCGGCGCTACGGTCGACGACCTGGCCCTGGTAATGATCCCGGACTTGGGGGCCAAAACGGCCGCCCACCTGGTCGGGTATTTCGGATCGGCGGAGGCGGTCTTCGCGGCATCGGAGAGCGAATTGGTCCACGGCGCGGAGCTTCGGGAGGAGCTGGCGCGCAGGGTCTTGGGGAAAGTTTCCCACAGGTCGGCCGAGCGGGAGCTACACCAGGCGGACAAGCAGAAGATCAGGCTTGTGGCGGCCACTTCGGATGCCTATCCGGAGTTGCTGCTGGAGTGTGTGGACCGTCCGCACGTGTTGTATGTGGACGGGAGTGTGGAGGTGCTCAGGCGGCCCATGATCTCGTTTTGCGGTACGCGGGACTCCACGCCCTACGGCAAGAGGATGTGTTACAAGTTGGTCGAAGAGCTGGCCGGGATGTACCCCCAAGCGGTGATCGCGACCGGGTTGGGGTACGGGATCGAGGCGGCGTGCCACCACGCGGCCATCGCGTGCGGCTTGCAGTCCGTGGCGGTGTTGCCCTGCGCGATCCAGTCGCTGCCCGTGCCGCAGCACGCGGGACTGGCCGGGGATATCATCAAGCACGGCGGGGCTTTGGTCACCGAATTCGGTTTTAATTCCACCTATAACCCGGCGGTCTACCACCAGGCCAACCGGATCATCGCCGGGCTGAGTCCCGGCACCGTGGTGGTCGAGGCGGGACTGAAAAGCGGGTCGCTCAACGCGGCCGACCTCGCTTACCGCTACGACCGGGCCTTGATGGCCGTGCCGGGAAGGGTTACCGACCGGGAGTCGGCGGGGACCAACCGGCTGATCTTCGAACGCAAGGCGGCTTTGGTCACCTCCGGGTGGGAGATCCTGCGGGAGTTGGGGTTGGATGCGGTCGAGAAACCGGCCAAAGACCCTTTGGAAGGGCTCGGGGAGGATGAGAGGGGGCTTTTGGAGAGCTGCTATAAGGAGGGGGAGAGGCGCTCGATGGAGGAGTTAGCCGTCTTGACCAGGTTGCCGCTCCAGAGGCTCAATACGGTGCTTTTGAACCTTGAATTTTCGGGGCATCTGGTCAAGCGGGGTGTTTATTACGAACGGCCGTGATCGATACCCATTCGCATATTTACGACGAAGCCTTTGCGGGGGATCTCCGTGAGGTGGTCCTGCGGGGCAGGGAGGCGGGGGTGTCGGCGGTGCTGATGCCCGATATTGACAGTTCGTCCAGAGGGGCGATGCTCGAAGTAGCGGGGCGGTATCCGGGCGAGTGTTTGCCCATGGTCGGGCTGCATCCGACCTCGGTAAATGATAATCCCGGCTGGCGGGGGGAGTTGGAGCGGGTGGCGGCGTTGCTGGAGGCTGCCAACGGGCGGAAAGAGGGCGCGGCGGAGCGGCCGGCAGGCGGCGGGACAAAGCTTTACGGCGTGGGGGAGACGGGGCTGGACCTCTATTGGAGCCGCGATTTTGAGGCGGAGCAGCGCGAGGCGTTCGCTTTCCAGGCGGAGTTGGCGTTGAAATACGACCTGCCCCTGGTAATCCATACGCGCGACGCGTGGGCTCAGGTGCGTGAGGTGTTGGCCGGGTTCGCCGGGCGGGGTTTGCGGGGCGTGATGCACGCCTTCAGCGGCTCATGGGAGGATTTCGAGGCGTTGGAACAGGGGTTTATGGTCGGGATCGGCGGGACGGTTACCTACAAGAACAGCGGCGTGGCGGGGTTTTTGAACCGGATCCCGTTGGAACGCGTGGTTTTGGAGACCGACGCGCCCTACCTGACGCCTGTGCCCTGGCGCGGGAAGCGCAACGAGCCTGCTTATTTGACGGTAATCGCCGCGAAGGTGGGCGGGATATACGGGGTCGATCCGGGGCGGGTGGAAGAAGTTACCGATGCCAATGCGCGTAAAATGTTCGGGTTATGAGAAAGGTACAGCTAATTTACACAGGTGGGACGATCGGGATGAAGACCCATCCCGAAACGGGGGCGTTGCATCCGTTCGATTTCAACGATATTTACGACGAGTTTCCCTACCTGAAGATGCTTCCGGCGCAGATCGAGGTAATGACCCTGCCGCCGATCGACTCGTCGAATGTGACGCCCGAATTGTGGAAGCAGCTCTGCGGGATCATCCGGGAGAATTACGAAAAATTCGACGGGTTCGTCGTCCTGCACGGGACCGACACAATGGCTTATACCGCTTCGGCGCTGAGCTTTATGCTTGAAAACCTCGACAAGCCCGTGGTCTTTACCGGAAGCCAGATACCCATCGGTATCCTCAGGACCGACGGGCGGGAGAACCTGATCACGGCCATCGAGATCGCTTCGGCCTACCGCGAGGACGGGCGGGCGATGGTGCCCGAGGTGGCGATCTGCTTTCAGAACAGGCTATTCCGGGCCAACCGGACGACCAAGTACAGCTCCGAGGAGCTGAACGCCTTTAGGTCGGAGAATTATCCGGTCCTGGCCGAGGTGGGGGTGGGCATCCATTACGACGGGGTGCGCATCGGGGCCGGGAGCGAGGAACCGCTCGAAGTGGTGGACGGGATGGAGTGCAATGTGGCCATCATCAAGTTATTCCCTGGGATCACGCCCGCGGCGCTCGAGGCGGTGTTGGCGGCGAAAGATATCAAGGGGGTGGTTTTGGAGAGCTACGGCTCGGGCAATGCGCCCACGGCGGAGTGGTTTGTCGGGGCGCTGAAAAAGGCGGTCGACCGGGGTGTGGTGATCGTCAATGTGAGCCAGTGCAAGAGGGGGTCGGTAATGATGGAACTTTATGAGACGGGGGTGGCCATGCAGAAAGCCGGGGTGGTCTCGGGGCGCGATATGACCACCGAGGCGGCGGTGACCAAGCTGATGTGGTTGCTGGGTCGCGGACACGACCCCAAAATGGTGGCCTGGCTGATGGGGCAATCTTTACGTGGAGAAATTACGATTGAAGCGTGACGAGGGTAGGGATTATATCGGACACGCACGGGTGCTTCGACGAGGTGTTGCAGAAATTTCTCGCAGAGGTGGATGTGATCTGGCACGCGGGGGATATCGGGTCGATCGAGTTGGCGGACCAGATTGCGGCTTTCAAACCTCTGGTCGCCGTGCACGGGAATATCGACGGCGGGGTAACACGGGTGGCTTACCCGACATTCAACCACTTCCGGTGCGAGGGGTTCGACGTTTTGATGACCCATATCGGGGGGACGCCGGGGCACTACATCGGAGAGGTGGAGCGAAAATTGCGCGAGCTCAGGCCCGGGATCTTCGTTTGCGGGCATTCGCATATTTTGCGCGTCCAGTACACCGACGGGCGCAAACTGTTGCATATCAATCCGGGGGCGGCGGGCGTTTCGGGATTTCACCGCGTGCGGACCGCTATCCGGTGCGTTATCAACGAAGACGATATTACCGATTTCGAAGTCGGTGAATGGCCCCGGGGTTAGCGGGCTTTAAACCAGTTGCGGATGCGTTGCAACAGGGTCGGCTTGGGCGGCTGGGGCGTTGCGTCGGGCGCACCGGGTTTTGTGTCCGGTTGCGGGGGCGGGGTGCAGGCGGCGCCGAAGCGGAGTTTGTTAACTCCGTCGCGCTCCATAACGCCCACCATGGCGGCCAGGCAGTTGGGTTGCAGCGTGTCGGCGGGATCGACCAATAGGATATATTGTCCGGCGGCTTTTTCCGCGCCCCGGTCGAAGCTGGCCTCCGCGCCGCGGGCAGGGGTGTGGCTGTACAGCCGGACCACGCCGGGATGGGCGGCGGCGTACTGCCGGGCCAGGGCGAGCGAACGGTCCCGTGAGCCGTCGTCGACCAGGATGACCTCGTAGCCGGGCAGATCCTGGTCGAGCAGCGAGTCGATGCAGGACTCCACGAGCGGTTCGGCGTTGTGGATGTGGACTATGACGCTCAAAAGGATCATACGCGCGGGGTTACAGCCATTTTTTCCATTTGAAATAGATGTAGGTGCCGGCCGAGGTCAGCACCATCAGGCCGATGGCCAGCGCGAAGCCCCACTTCCATTGCAGTTCGGGGATGTGCTGGAAGTTCATGCCGTAGATGCTCGCGATCATGGTCGGGGGCATGAAGAAGAGCGCCGCCACTGTGAAGATCTTCGTGGTCTTAGTCTGCTCCAGGTTGATCAGCCCCAGGGTGGTGTCCTGCATGTAGTCCAGGCGCTCGGAGCTGAAATCGGCGTGGCTGATCAGCGAGTTGACGTCCTTGATCATCAGCGAGAGCTTGGGGTAGATGTCGTTCGGGAAGCGTTCGCTGCGCAAAATGCCCGAGAGGACCCTCTGGCGGTCGAAGATGTTTTCGCGGATCAGCATCGTGTTCTCCTGCAGGTGGTTGATGCTGCGGATGATCTCGCTGTCGACCGAGCGGTTCGTGCTGATCTCCTTGGCCAGCACGGCGATCTGGCGCGAAAGGGCCTCGATCAAGTCGGCGTCGAAGTCGATCCTCACCTCCATGATCGAGATCAGCAGGTGGTAGCCCGTCGGGTAGGCCCGGTAGTTGTTTTGCAGCTTCTTGGCCGCCTCGTTGAAGGTCCGGAACTCGGAGTTGCGCACCGAAATCAGCACCCCCTCGGCGATGATGAACGAGACCGGCTCGACCACGAAACTGTCGTCGGTGGGGATGAAGAAGTTGGAGTTGGAGAAGATCGCGTTCTCCGTCTCCGAATATTTCGAGGAGGTCTCGATCTCCTCCAACTGCTGGCGCGTCTGGAGGTTGATCTCCATAAAGTTCTCCACCGCCTTCTGCTCCTTGATGGTGGGGGAGAGCATATCGATCCAAAGGATGTCGTCGTAACCCAGCTCGTCGAACAGCTTGACGTCGGCGTTGCGCACGATGGTGTTGTATTGTTTCTGGTAGATGGTGATCATGGCTATCGATTTATCGATTCGTACTCTTTTTGCGGCATGTCCGGGCCGGTTAGCCCGGAATCTTTCGTCGGAAGAGCTCCAGGCCGTGCTGCTTGGCCGGGTCGAATCGATACTCGATATTTTGGGTAAGGTAACGGTAGGCGTAATCCTTATCGGACCAGCCGTAGCGGGCGATCGCCTCGGGGATATGGTTCAGGCCGTACTCCAGGGAGGCGGAAAGGGCGTCGATCGTGGGTTGCGGGACGTTCCTGTCGGCTATCCACAGGGCGAAGACGAAAGACAGGGCGGTCAGCTCGTGCCACTCGCGGGCCAGGTCGAGGATGTGGGCGAAGCGGTTTTCGTGTTGGAAGACCTTGTCACCGATCAATAAAAAGGCGTCGCCCTGTTGGGGGCTTGCCAATCGTTCGGGCGAACCGGGCAGCCACTCGGGGTCGATCCGCCATTTTTCGCGGGCGAGGATGCGGACCAACTGCTGCGAGGTGAGCGAGTCGCCGTCCAGGAAGACGCGCTCGATCCCCTCGGCGGGGCTGTCCGAGACCAGTACCACCGTGCGCACGCAGTCCGTCGCGCCGATGCAATAGGGCGTGACGATTCGCGCCTCCGGGAAACGGCTCAACGCCGCCACAGGGACCAGGGCGATATCGGACTTCTTTTCGGAAAAATTAAGGGCGCACTCGGACGGGGGGCAAAGCGTCAGCGGGGCATGCAATAGGCCTGCGTGCTCAATACCATAGATAAAGGGTATGGTATTCAGATAGGAAACTGCAACAATGCCCGCCATCGTCCATTCTGCAAGGGAATTGGTTCAACCTGGGCTCTGCGTCGGGGATTAATTGACGCAAAGCCGACACAAAGGTAATATTTTTTATCGGAAAACCGATTTTCGACAGACTATGGCTTGCGGATCATCGTTTTATTATAGAATAATTTTATAGCAAATTAAAATTTTATAAATTTAATGCAATATCGTCGCAATACAGGGCGTTATATAGGTGGATCGCCGGTATCGTTGCGATAACAGACGCCGGAGATTAGTTTTTTTCATAATCAATACATTAAGTTGGGTTCCCCCGGTGTACGTGTACATTGGGGGGTTTTTGTATTTTGCAATCGCGATCCCGATAGATTGCAGAATGGCATCCTTAACCGCATTAGGGCCTGCGATTTTTTCCACGTTGCTGTATGCTTTCTGGACATCAATACCATCATGAATGGGGCTCTCGATTTCGCGCCTGATATTTTGGATGGGCAATGCGTCGTTTTGGGATAGCACGCTAATTAGCAATTCTGCTTTTTCGCTGCACAGCAATGCGTACAAAACCTCATTGCTCATTTCGGCGTATTCGGCATTGTTCCTGCATCGGCCGTCAAAAGTATATAGGAACGCTTCGATGTCGGATTCCGACAGGCGTTCCAGGTTCTCCTCCAGGGTCAGCAGCTTGCGGGTATCGCAACACTTGTCACAGCCCTGCGCATTGGCCTGATAAGAAGAGATGCCGGTCAGAAAGCATATGAATAGACAAAGGAACCTCATGATTTGCGGAGGTTGAATGGACGTGGGCTTTGTGTTTGGCTTACAGGGCGATCGACTGGACCGGGTCGAGGGATGAGAAGTCGTAGAAGTCGGCTTGGGCGTCCTCCAGGCTGAAGCAGGCTACGATGGGGTTGTTCTCGTCCTGGTAGAGCTCTTTCAGGGCTGGCATCACTTCGAAGACCTTGCGCTTCGCTTCGATCTCCTCGACGGGGGCGACCCGAGCCGAGATGCGCAGCCACTTGCCCGATTGGGGGTCGAAGGCGCTGATCTCGACTTTGGGGTTAGCCACGAGTTGGCGGTAGACTTTTTTGGTCGTGTTGGTCGCCAGGGTAAGTTTGCCGTTCCACTCCATGATAAAACTGAAGGGCCTTACGCGGGGTTGGTCGCCCTCCACGGTGGCGACGAAGAAGGCGGGGCAGGCCGCCAGAAAGTCGAGTACCTCTTTCATGGTGCGGGTTTTAGACGGTCATTACCTCTTTCTCCTTGGCGGCCAACAGCTCCTCGATCTTTTTGGAGTACTTGTCCAGCAGCTTTTGGGCGGCCTCCTCGCCGTCCTTGGCCATGTCCTCGGGCATGCCATCCTTCTGGGCCTTTTTGAAGGCTTCGACCGCGTCGCGGCGGGCGTTGCGCAGGCTTACACGGGCGGTCTCGGCCTCTGCGTGGATCTGCTTGACCAGTTGCTTGCGCCTCTCCTCGGTCAGGGCGGGGACCGTCAGGCGGATCTGCTCGCCGTTGTTGGAGGGGGTCATGCCGATGTTGGCCACCATGATCGCCTTCTCGATCACGGGGATCATGTTCTTCTCCCAGGGCTGGATCAGGATGGTCTTCGCGTCGGGGACCGTTACGCTGGCTACCCCGCCCACGGGGACCTGGGAGCCGTAGTAATCGACCATCACGCCGTTCAGCACGTTGGGCGTCGCACGGCCGGCGCGCACGTTCATCATGGCCTCCTCCAGGTGGACGATGGCCTTATCCATGCGCTCCTGCGCGGGGTCTAAAATGGTCTTGGAATCGATCATGGTCGTATGTTTTTAGGATTGATTGCTGATGACGGTGCCCAGGTTCTCGCCCTTGAGCAGTTTGATTAGGTTGTCGTCTGTGTCCATATCGAACACGATGGTCGGCATATCGTTCTCCCTGAGCATCGTAAAGGCGGTCAGATCCATGATCTTCAGCCCCTTGGCGTAGACCTCATCGTAGGTGATCTTATCGAACTTCTTGGCAGTGGGGACCTTCTCGGGGTCGGCGTCGTAGACCCCGTCCACGCGGGTGCCTTTGAGCATGCAGTCGGCCTTGACCTCGATGGCCCTTAGTGCCGAGGCGGTGTCGGTCGTGAAGAAGGGGTTGGAAGTGCCCCCGCCGATGATTACCACGTCGCCCCTTTGGAGGTACTCGACGGCCTTGTCGGGGGAGTAGTACTCGCCGATGGGCTCCATCCTTATCGAGGTCAGCACGCGGCAGCCCACGCCCGCGTTGTGGAGCGAGGATTGCAGGGCCAGGGAGTTGATCACCGTGGCCAGCATACCCATCTGGTCGCCCTTGACCCGGTCGAAGCCCCGGGCCGCGCCGCTCAAACCGCGGAAGATGTTGCCGCCGCCGATCACGATGGCTACCTGGACGCCCATCCGGGACGCCTCTTTGATCTGGCGGGTGTACATATCCAAACGGGCGGTGTCGATGCCCTGGCCGGAGCCTGCGGCCAACGATTCGCCGCTCAGTTTCAATAGGATGCGTTTTGCTTTCACTTGACGGTCAGCTTATAGAGTTCGTCGAGCCTGGGGCTCAAAATGATGTCGGTGCGGCGGTTGGCCTGGCGCGCCTCGGGGGTCTTGCCCTCGATCACGGGGAGCGACGAGCCGCGTCCGGCGGCGATCACGCGCGAGGGGTCGACCATAGGGTTCTCCAGCAGCAGGGACGCGACCGTGGTGGCGCGCATGGCACTCAAATCGAGGTTGTTGCGGATCTGGGGCGAGTTGGGTCCCTTGTTGTAGGGGACGTCGTCGGTGTGGCCCTCGACCATCACGCTGATCTCGGGGTTGGAGGCCAGCACGGCGGAGATGTCCTTGACGGCCTTGGCGCCCAGCGGGTCGATCTCGTAGCTGCCCGATTTGAACAACAGTTTGTCCTCCATGGAGACGTAGACCTTGCCGTCCTTGTTGTAGATGGTCAGGCCCTGGCCCTGGAAGCCCAGAAGGGCCTGGGTGATCTTGCGTTGGAGGGTGGCCAGCGCGGCGTCGCGCTCGTCCAAAGCCCGTTGCAGCTCGACCACGCGGCGCTCCTTCTCGTCCAGCTGGCTCTGGTTGATCTCCAACTGGCGGAGCATGCGGGTCGATTCGGCGCTGCCCTCGGCCAGCAGGGAGGTGTAGCGGCGGTTCAGGGCCCGCAGGTCGTTGCCCTTGGCGGTCGTGTCGGCCGCCAGGCGGTTGCGGTCGGCGGTCAGGGCCGCGTTCTTGTTTCTGAGCTCCTCGTTCTGGTAGTCGGCCTTCGAGAGGCGGGCTTCCAGGCTCATGGCCTCGGCGCGCGAGGCGTTGTAGGTTTTGGTGGAGACGCAACCGACGGCCGCGACGGATGCTATCAGGATCAATACACGCTTCATGCTCTAAATGTCAGGTCGTTTGCGCGAAGGTACGAAAAAAATTACAAAATTCCGGTCTCCAAAGTCACATACACCGGCAAATGGTCGCTCACGCCGCCCCGGTAGAGCCCCTCGGAGTAGGTCCGGTAGGGGGAGCCCGCGTCGGGTGCACCCTGCGGGGCGAGCATGTAGTCGCGCACGAAGATCCCGCATCCCGCCAGGCGCTGCATCATCCCGTCGCTCAGGTAGAAGTGGTCCAGCAGCTGGCGGCGGCCCTTGTACAGGTAGCTCCACCGTCCCTGCCGCCAGGCCGGGTAGAGGGGGTTGTGCAGGGTTCCGCAGGGGGCGCGGCGCACGCCGTGGGGGAAGGCCTCGCCTATGGGCGGTTGGTCGGGCGTGCGGTTCATGTCGCCCATGATGATCAGGTTGGCCTTCGGGTCGGTCAGCAGGATCGAGTCGGCGAAGCGGAGCATGGCGTTGAAAGCCCGCCGCCGGGTGGCGCCCGTGTTGCGCGACGAGGGGAGGTGGCAGACCAGGATCTCGACCTTGAGCCCCTGCAACTCCCCGCTCACGTGGAGCAGCTGGCGCGAGAAGCCCGAGGGGACCAGCCGGGAATGGCGGGGAAAGAACCGGTCGCCCTTGTAGAGCAATGCCTGTTCGATGCCCCGGGGGTCGTTCGCGTCGATGTGGATGCACTCGCGCGCGTCGAACGAGGATCAATCCCAGGCGCAGGACTACGTCACCCCGAGGCCCGTGAACGTGCGGACCTGCGCCGCGTCCGGAACGAAGTTCTTCGATCTCGACGCCGATGGT
>JAVBNX010000011.1:0-64910 GCA_031551275.1 Rikenellaceae bacterium | reverse complement strand
GATGAGGATGAGGATGAGGATGAGGATGAGGATGAGGATGAGGATGAGGATGAGGATGAGGATGAGGATGAGGATGAGGATGAGGATGAGGATGAGGATGAGGATGAGGATGAGGATGAGGATGAGGATGAGGACGAGGATTACTGATAAGAGGACGCATACGGGATTATGTTGAAGATTTACCAAAACCACCCCAATGAAAATGCGATCGCCCAGGTGGTCAAACTGCTTGAGCAGGACGCAATCGTGATCTACCCGACGGACAGCGTCTACGCCTTCGGGTGCTCGGCGCACAGCGCGAAGGCCATCGAGCGGATCAAAAACATAAAGGGCAAAAAAGCGGCCGAGCTGGCCGTGGTCTGCGACAGTTTGAGCATGGTGGCGGACTATTGCCGGGTGGACAACCCTACTTTCAAAATTCTCAAGACCAACCTGCCGGGGGCATTCACGTTTATCCTCAAAGCCTCCTCCCGGCTGCCCGAGCGGGCGCTGGGCAGGCGCAAGACCATCGGGGTAAGGATTCCCTCCAACCCCATTCCCATCGCCATCGTCGAGGCGCTCGGCCATCCGATGATTACCACCTCGGTACGCCCGGACGAGAACTGGGATGAGTACACCGTCGATCCGGAGTTGATCGAGGAGCGGTGGGGGCACGCCGTGGCGCTGGTCGTGGACGGGGGGCCGGGCGACAACACGCCGACCACCGTGGTGGACCTCTCGGAGGATGAGCCTGAAATTATCCGGCAGGGGCGGGCGGAATTAGTCTATTGATATGGAAGAACTGAAAAAAACGCATTGGAAGGAGGCCGCCAGAGAGGGCGCCGTGATCGGGGGCGTGATCTCCGCCATTTACGCATTGAGCTACCTGCTGCACCTGGCCAACCGAAACAGCTGGATCGAGGGCACGCTGATATTTATGACGATGGTAACCTTTGTGCTGATCTCCGGCCACAAGCGTGCCGCCAAGTACGGCAGCGCGGGGTTTACCTACGGGCAGAGCCTGGGGTACATCGCCTCGATGATGCTTTTCACGGGCTTTATCGCCGGGCTGTGCAACTACATCCTCAGGGCCTGGGTGGATCCCCCCTACTACATGGAGCAGATCGAAAGAAGCATGGCGGCCTTCGAATCCGCCGCGCCGGAACAATACGACATGGCGTTAAAAATGGCCGGGGCGATGCAGAAAAACCCGGTGGTCATGGTGCTGGGCGGCATGATCAATATGCTGATATACGGCACTTTCGTAGGGCTTTTCCTTTCGGTGTTCATTAAAAAGGACGGCGACCCCTTCGCCGATGTTGAGTAAATTTGCGGTATTATGAGCGACCAATTAGACGTTTCCCTGGTTATTCCCCTTTTGAACGAGGAGGAGTCGCTGCCCGAGCTGCACGCCTGGATTAGGCGTGCGACCGACGAGGCGAAGCTGAGTTGTGAGATTATTTTTGTGGACGACGGATCGACCGACACGTCGTGGGAGGTAATCGAAAGCCTCGCGGCGGGCGATAAATTGGTGCACGGGATCAAATTCCGGCGCAACTACGGCAAGTCGGCGGCGCTGTACTGCGGGTTCGAGGCGGCAACAGGCAAAGTGGTCATTACCATGGACGCGGATTTGCAGGACTCGCCCGACGAGATCCCGGAGCTCTACCGGATGATTACCGAGGAGGGCTACGACATCGTGTCGGGGTGGAAGAAGAAGCGTTTCGACCCGTTGGGCAAGACCATACCCAGCAAGCTGTTCAACCGCACGGCGCGGATCGCGTCGGGGATCAAGTTGCACGATTTCAACTGCGGGCTGAAAGCCTATAAGCTCAAGGTGGTCAAGAGCATCGAGGTGTATGGGGAGATGCACCGCTACATCCCCATCATCGCCAAATGGAACGGCTTCAAGAAGATCGGCGAAAAGGTGGTCCAGCACCGGGCGCGCAAGTACGGGGTGACCAAATTCGGCTGGGAGAGGGTGTTCAAGGGGTATCTGGACCTGATCAGCGTGATGTTCCTCGGCAAATTCGGCAAACGACCCATGTACTTCTTCGGGAGCATGGGGTCGCTGATGTTCATTATCGGGTTCATTACTGTGGTGTGGATCATCGCGGAGAAACTTTACAGGCAGGCGCACGACCTTGTGGCGCGCAGCGTGGCCGACCAGCCGTTGTTCTATATCGCGTTGCTGGCTATCGTGCTGGGTGTGATGTTGTTTCTGGCCGGATTCCTGGGCGAGATGATCCAGAGGGCCTCGGGCGACAGGAATTCATACAATATAGACGAAAGGATTTAATTATGTTGCAACGCATTCAGACCCTGTGGCTTTTGTTGGCCGTACTGTTCACGACCCTGACCGCCGCCCTGCCGCTGGCGGGATTCCGGTATGAATCGCCGGAAGGGATGGTCGAGTTTTCGATCTCGGCCTACCCGCCCCTGGGGACGATGTGGGCCATGTTCGCCCTTTTGGTGCTGTGCGTGCTGGTCCCGACGGTTTGTATATTCTGTTACAGGAACAGGCCGTTGCAGATCCGTTTGTGCGGGGTGGAATTCGTGCTGCTTTTGGGCGCGATGGTCTATATCGTCTACTACATCGTTCTGACTTACCGCATGGTAACGCAGTATCCCGGATACGGGTTTACGTTCAATGCGGCGTCGGTGTTCCCCGTGCTGGCGGCCATCTGCATCTGGCTGGCGCTCAGGGGGATCATCAAGGACGAGGCGCTGGTGCGTTCAATCGACAGGATCAGGTAGGTTTTCCGGCGCTTCGGCTTCTTTTATAAGATAGGCTTTACTCATTGCCTAAATCTATTTGAAGAGATAATGTACCCAACCAACTCCTTTCATGGAGTATCTGGCAATTTTGCCTGTTTTGGGGTCTTGCAGTTTCATTACATTGAAATATTGGCATTTTATGATTAAGGTATCCATACCCTGACCTCCTTTGTATTCATAAACAGCTGTATCGCGTTGATAGCTTATATATTCGTCTTCATATGGTTCGCCTATCTTTACAATGTCGTTTATCTTTTCAATAATACGCGTATTGTCAGTAGCACCTTTTACACATAGGGTCATGCCGGCAATTGTATCCGAGATAGGAGTATTATAGTCAAATACAATAGTATCGCCACTTAAATACGCGTGTTTGGTGTCGATAAAATCTCCGGGTCTGATTCTATCCCCATCTTTATATTCCCACAAATGATGTTGTAAAATTCTTTTTTTCACACAGACCTGCCTGTCAACAAACAATATTGCCGCAAACAAGAACACCAAAAGGCATGATAGATATAGCCACTTTTTCATGCAGGATGAGTTGTGAATTACGGCACTCTATCGGCGTTTCTTTGCCGCTCGACGCGGGCGGCTATGCCTATGCTGGCTTCGTAGAGGCCGTAGAGGGGCAGCCAGACCAGGAACAGGCTCATGATATCGGGCGGGGTAATTACCGCCGAGAGGATCGCGAGGGCCACGATGGCGTGGCGGCGGTATTTCTTCATAAAGGCCGGGGTGAGGATCCCCATGCGGGCCAGAAACCAGACCAGCAGGGGCAACTCGAAGACCAGTCCACAGCACAGCGCGAGGTTGGCGACCGTGGAGAGGTAGGAGCCCGCGTCGATCATGTTGACGATCCTGGCGCTGGCCGTGTAGCCCGCTAAGAAGTTGACGGTCAGGGGTGCGATCACAAAGTAGCCGAACAGAACTCCGGTAAAAAAGCACAAGGAGACGAAAAAGACGAACATCCGGCTGCCCTTCAATTCTTTCGGGGTCAGGGCCGGTTTGATGAATTGCCAGAGCTCCCAGGCCAGGTAGGGCGCGGCGACGACCAACGCGGCGATCAGCGAAATGCGCACGTGGAGGTTGAACTGGCCGGCCATGGTGGTGTTGATCATCGAGAAATCCAGGCCCGGAAGGATGGCGCCGGTGTTGCCGGTCAGTGCGGCGAGCCAGGCCAGCAGGCGGTTCAACGGGAAACCGGGGTCGCAGGGGGCCATCAGGACCGAGTCGATCAGATAGTGCTTGGCCACGAAGGCAGCCACGAAGCAGGTCACCAAAGCGAAGGCGCTGCGCACCAGGTGGGGGCGCAGTGCGTCGAGATGCTCAAAAAAAGTCATCTCATCGGATGACTTTTCTGGTTTTCGGGCCATGGTAAAAACGGACTATTTGTCGTCTTCGGCGGGTTTGTCCTTTTCCTTGTCTTTCTTCTCTTCGGAGTAGTCGGTATTCATGGCGTCCTTGAACTCCTTGACCCCGCGGCCCATGCCGCGCATCAGCTCGGGGATCTTACGGCCGCCGAAAAGGATCAGGATAATGGCGACGATGACGACGATTTGCCAGGTGCCGATCTGCCCCAGGGGCAGCATTAACGGTGTCATTGCTTCTGAATTTTAGCGTTTGCTTATTCGCAAATGTATGAATTATCCCCGAATCCGCAATTATTGCTGCGAATTTTATTAGTTTTGCCATACTATGAACAGACGCGAATTCCTCAAGGCGGTCTCCGTGGCAGGCGCTGCGGCGGTCATCACTCCCGCGGCCACGATCAACAACGTGCTGGCGGCGGAAAATTCATCCGGGGCGGCCAACCTGGTCGCCATCATGGGCGGGCAGCCCGCGGCGATGCTCGACCGCATGTTCCAGGAGATGGGCGGCATCGGCAGGTTCGTCAAAAAGGGACAGAAGGTCGTCGTCAAGCCCAACATCGGGTGGAACAAGCCCCCCGAAATGGCGGCCAACACCAATCCCGACCTGGTCGGGGCGCTGGTGGACCGTTGCCTGAAGGCCGGGGCCTCCGAAGTGCTGGTATTCGACCACACCTGCGCGACGTGGACCGAGTGCTACAAGAACAGCGGCATCAAGGCGGCCGTGGAGGCTGCAGGCGGGAAGATGGTGGCGGGCAACGACGAGAGCATGTATGTGGACGTCGACCTGCCCAAGGGGGTAAAACTCAAGAAGGCCAAGGTGCACAAGGCGCTGATGGAGTGCGACGTGTGGTTCAACGTGCCTGTGGTCAAGCACCACGGCGGGGCCAAGATGACCGTCTCGATGAAGAACCTGATGGGGATCGTGTGGGACCGCAGGGTATTCCACGTTACCGACTTGCAGCAATGTATCGCCGACATCGCCACCTTTGAGCGCAAACCGGCGCTCCATATCGTGGACTGCTACCGGGCGCTGCTCCAGAACGGGCCCCAGGGCAAGACCGAGAGCGACGTGGCGCTGTTGAAAGGGCTGTTCGCTTCAACCGACCCCGTGGCGGTGGATACGGCGGCGGTCAAGTTTTTCAGCCAGGCCAAGGCGGTGGATATCAAGACCGTATCCCACATCCAGAAGGCGGAGAGCCTCGGGGTCGGGACGATGGATATCGAGTCGCTCAATGTGAAACGGATCAGGCTGTAAGGGCGGCGAAGGGTGGCAAGGTATCTGGGCATGAACAAAGCGTTACTTATTTTCCGGCGAACCGTGGAGATCCTTTACGGGGGGCTGGTTTTGTGTTACTTCCTCGATGTATGGCATTTGCTGCCGTGGCAGATCCACAGCGTGCTCCACATTCAGTTCGTGCCCACTTTGATGGCGGGGGCCGTGGGGGTGCTGGCGGTCGAGATCGCCGTTACGCTGTTGGTCGGGCGGATCTATTGCTCGACGGTTTGCCCTTTGGGGATCTTGCAGGATGTGGTCATCCGGGTCAAAACCTGGTGGCTCAGGGGGGCGAAAAAGCGCAAGAGCCTGCGGTTGAAGTATTCCAGGCCGTTGAATGTGTTGCGGTACGCGGTTCTGATCCTTTGTATTCCGGTCTTCTGGGGGTTTGTGCCTTTGAGGTTGCTGGACCCCTACTCCATCTTCGGGCGGGCGGCTGTGGCGCTGCTGAGGCCCGTGGTGGTCGAGGGCAACAATGTGATGGCCAATGTGATGGAGGGGATGGGGAATTATTCGGTCTACCCCATCGGCGGGCAGGCTTTCTCGACGATCATGGTAATCGTGGCGGCGGTTACGCTGCTCGTCGTGCTGGTTATGGCGATCTGGAAGGAACGGCTTTGGTGCAATACGGTTTGCCCGGTCGGGGCTTTCCTGGGAATATTTTCGCGGTTTTCGCTCTTTAAAATTACGATCTCGAAAGATACGTGCAACGGTTGCGGGCTGTGCGAGGGGGCGTGCAAGGCGCATTGCATCGACAGCAAAGAGAAGACGATCGACAACAGCCGGTGCGTGGTTTGCTTCAATTGCCTGAACAAGTGCGGTCGGACGGCTGTGGCGCTCTCGTCGAACAAGGCCGAGGCGGTGGGGCGAAAGGCAGAGAAGGAGGTGGCGGTGGTCACGATGGATCCCTCGCGGCGGGATTTTATAAAGAAGACGGCGCTTTTGACCGCCGGGACGCTCGCGGGGTCTTCGGTGTTGAAAATGGTCCGGGCGCAGGACTCGCTTGCGGACGGGGTAACGAACGGTGACGGTTTTGGGGCCGTGGACGATCCGGTCGGTTACCGGACCCTGCACGCCATGCCGCCGGGTGCGGTCAACCGGAGGGATTTCCAGCGCAAATGCACGGCGTGCGGGTTGTGCGTCTCCAAATGCCCGACCCAGGTGTTGCAGCCCGCCTTGATGGAGAACGGGTGGATCGGGGTGATGCAGCCCTATATGCGTTTCAGGGTCGAGAGTTTTTGCACCTATGAATGCAACGAGTGCCTGAAAGTTTGCCCCAACGGCGCGCTCAGGCCCTTGGGGATGGAGGAGAAAAAGCTGACGCGGGTCGGGGAGGTAAAGCTCAACATTACCAAGTGCATCGTCTATTTGAACGACCAGGATTGCGGGGCTTGCGCGGAGCACTGTCCCACGGCGGCGGTCAAAATGGTTCCTTATAAGAACGGGTTGACCATTCCCGAGCTCGATCCCGAGTACTGCATCGGGTGCGGGGGGTGCGAGTCGATCTGCCCGGTCGCCCCGGACGCGATCTATGTGCAGGGGCTCGACCTCCAGGAGCGGGCATCGGCCCCCACGGACGACAAGCGGGAGCACGTCGAGGTGGACGACTTCGGGTTTTAGTTTTTGTGCGCCTTGACGTTCGGCAGCAATAAGGCTACGATGCCCAACAGGGGCATGTAGGCGCAGATCTTATAAACATATTCGATGCCGTGGGCGTCGGCCACCTCGCCCAGGACGGCGGCGGCGATGCCTGCGATGCCGAAAGCCAGGCCGAAGAAGAGGCCCGAGATCAGGCCTACCTTGGTGGGGAGGAGCTCCTGGGCGTAGACCAATATGGCGGAGAAGGCCGAGGAGAGGATAAAGCCGATCAATATGCTCAGTACGCAGGTCCAGGCCAATGAGGCGTAGGGCATCAGCATCGAGAAGGGCGCGGTGCCCAGGATCGAGACCCAGATCACCCATTTGCGGCCCACGCGGTCGCCGACCGGGCCTCCGACCAATGTGCCGACCGCCCCGGCGAAGAGGTAGGCGAAGAGGAAAATCTGGGAATGGGCGGTCGTGACGCCGAATTTTTCGATCAAATAAAAAGTGTAGAAGCTCGACAAACTGGCGGTGTAGACGTACTTGCTGAAGATAAGCACCAGCAGCAAAGCCAGCGAGAAGTAGATCTTGTTTTTGGAGAGGCGGACGCGGTGGACGACGGCGGGTTTGGCCTTCGGGTTGTTGGTCTTGCGGATGTTGTGGCGCTGCCACCTCACCAAAGGTTGCTTGGTAAGCAGGGAGATCAGGGCCAGGCCCGCGAAGACGACGATGTAGCGCTGGCCGTAGGGCGCGATCACGGCGGCGGCCAGCAGGGGGCCGATCGAGCCTCCGAAATAGCCCCCGACCTGGAAGATGGACTGGGCCAGGCCGTGCCTGCCCGTGGAGGCGAAGTGGGTCAGGCGCGAGGCCTCGGGGTGGATGATCGAGGAGCCCAGGCCGATAAAGGCCACGGCGATAAACAAGCCCCACATCGCCGAGGAGAAGGCCAGGATGGTCAGGCCTGTCATGGTGCACAGCGTCCCCACAGAGAGGTACCAGGGGCTTTGGTGGCGGTCGAAAAAGACGCCGAAAGCGGGCTGGAAGACCGAGGCGCAGATCTGGTAGACGAACGAGAGCAGGCCGATTTGACCGAAGGATAATGACAGCGAATCGCGGATTACCGGGTAGGAGGCGGAGACCAGCGACTGGAACAGGTCGTTGAAGCAATGCGCCAGGGAGAGCGAAAGCAGGATCGAAAGGGAGGCGCCCGAGGCGCGGGACTGGGTGGGGAATTTCACGGGAACGGGAACTAAAGAGGCGCAAAGGTAGCCTTTTTCCCGGTAAAAACCATCGGGTTACCTCCGGCAACGGATCAGACCACGGCGCAGGTAGGGGGCGGCGCCCGAGGGAATGGCCAGGGCAATATACCCGCGCGAAACCTCTGCGCTGTATCCCAGCGAACGCATCAGGGCGCTGAAGCGTTCCAGATCGTCCGGCCGGTGGTAGACGCACACCACGGCCCGGACGTTGAAATCGGGCGAGGCGAGCAGCGTCTGCGCGCCCTGGAGGACCTGGTCTTCGGCGCCTTCGACGTCGATCTTAAAGAATATATCGCTGCCGGACGGTATCGTTTCGCGGAAAGAGTCGAGGGTGACGCAGGTTTCGGAAGGGGCGTCCGAGGCGTATTTATTGAGGATGGTCACCTTCTCCTTCCAGGGTTCGAAGGTTTTACGCAACGGTTCGTTCCACTCTTCGAGCACCTCGAAAATATAGACCCTGCTTACCTTTTCTATTACCGAGAGCGAAAAATCGGCCTCGGCCGCCCCGACATCGAACAGGACGGCCCCGTCGGGCACATCGAACTCCGGGGTCAGGTAGAGGTGGGGCGAGAGGGGGTCCTGCTCCAGGGCCACGTTCGAATAGAGGTACTGGATGCGCGCCATATCGTAACCGCGCGGATAAAAAAGCCGCTTGCCGCCGTGCATCGCATAGGGCAAACCGGATTCGGGATCGGTCATTACCTCCACCTGCCGGGGGTTGTATTCAGAGGTAAAGTCATAGGGGTATTGGGGGCACTTCAAAGGCCCGGGCCAATCCAGTTTATCGAGGTAAGCGGCTATCTCCACGACTTCAGGGTCCTGCTGCGGCAGGTCGGCGAGAGACTCCCGCACCATAGCGAACGTGGGAAGACCTTTGGCGTAACTGTCAAGTGCGCGCCGGTAGGTCCGGTAGGCCCGGCGCCGGGACGGGCAGAGCCATTTGATAAGGAAATTTGGCTTGTTGACTTTTTCGGGGAACGGACGCAGGTTTTCCATAGCACAAATATACAAAGAATTGTTTGTTTCGGATCGTGGTGTTTTTTATATTTTATGATACAATATAAGATTTTAGAGGGGGTATGTGAAAAAATTAATATGATTTTTGCAAGACACCCCCTAAATTTATTGCCATGTTGCCGAAAATATGTATTTTTGCGCAAAATATACCGATAATTATGGCAACCTTACGATTCAAAGCACTCGACGAGATCTCCAGGCGGGAAGCCGTCAAGACCGTTCACAGCGACAAAAAGGTATCCGAGTACTTCGGATGCGACGTGTTTACCCTCGAACGCATGCGGCAATACCTCCCCCGCGATGTATTCCAGAGCGTAAGGGATGCCATAGACGAAGGACGCCGGATCGACCGCAAAGTGGCCGACCAGGTCGCGACCGGGATGAAGAACTGGGCCATGGAGCGCGGGGCGACACACTACACCCACTGGTTCCAGCCCCTGAACGACTCGACCGCGGAGAAGCATGACGCCTTCTTCGAGCCCGTCTGGGGCGGGGGGTCGTTCGAGACCTTCCGGGGCGAGCTGCTCGTCCAGCAGGAGCCCGACGCCTCGTCGTTCCCCAACGGGGGGTTGCGCAATACCTTCGAGGCGCGGGGGTACAGCGCGTGGGACCCCTCGTCGCCCGCCTTTGTGATCGACCGCACGTTGTGCATCCCGAGCATCTTCGTAGCCTACACGGGCGAGGCGCTCGACTTCAAGACCCCGCTCCTGAAATCGCTGACGGCGTTGGACAAGGCGGCCGTCGACGTGTGCGGGTATTTCGACAAGGATGTGAAAAAGGTGGTCGCCACCCTGGGTTGGGAGCAGGAGTACTTTATCGTGGACGACGCGCTGTTCCGCGCGCGCCCCGACCTGGCCCAGACCGGGCGTACCCTGATGGGGCACACCGCGGCCAAGGACCAGCAGTTGGACGACCACTACTGGGGCGCGATCCCCGAGCGGGTAAGCTGCTTTATGAAGGACTTCGAGGAGCAGGCGTACAGGCTGGGCATCCCCTTGAAAACGAGGCATAACGAGGTGGCTCCCAACCAGTATGAGTGCGCGCCTATGTTCGAGGAGGCCAATATTGCGGTCGATCACAATACCTTGTTGATGACGCTGATGCGCAAGACTGCCATGCGCCACAAATTGCGCGTGCTGTTCCACGAGAAGCCCTTTATGGGGGTCAACGGGTCGGGCAAGCACTGCAACTGGTCGCTGGCCACCGATACGGGCGTGAACCTGCTCGCGCCGGGGCGCACGCCGAAGAATAATATTCAGTTTCTGGCCTTCTTCGTCAATACGATGATGGCGGTGTGCGAGCACGGCGGTTTATTGATGGCGTCGATCGCCTCGGAGACCAACTCGCACAGGTTGGGCAGCAATGAGGCTCCCCCGGCCATTTTGTCGGTCTTTGCGGGGACTACGCTCAATGTGGTGCTCGACTCGATCCGGGAGCGGATCAGTGAGAAGAAACTTTCGCCGGACGAAAAGACGGAGATCAAGCTCGATATAGGGAAGATTCCCGAGATTTTGCTCGACAACACCGACCGCAACCGGACTTCGCCGTTCGCCTTTACGGGCAACCGGTTCGAGTTCCGCGCCACCGGCTCGTCGGCCAACTGCGCGCTGCCGCTGATCGTGCTCAACACCGCCATGGCGCAGCAGTTGGCGCGTTTCAAGGCGGAAGTGGACGAGCTGATCGGGAAAGACGTCAAGAAGGACGAGGCGATCCTGCAGGTCATCCGCAAGTACATTACCGCGTCGGCCAAGGTGCGCTTCGAGGGCAACTCGTACAGCGCGGAGTGGCACGCCGAGGCGGAAAAGCGCGGGCTGAAGAGCGTGAACAACGTTCCGGTCGCCTTCCGCGAGTACCTGACCGAGAAGAGCGTCGCGCTGTTCGAGGAGTTCGGGGTGCTGGACAATGCGGAGCTCCACGCGCGCTTCGAGGTAAAGAACGAGACGTTCCTGAAAAAGGTGCAGATCGAGTCGCGGGTAATCGGCGATCTGGCGGCCAACCACATAGTGCCCACGGCGATACGTTACCAGAACACGCTGATCGAGACCATACGGGGGATCAAGGAGATCTTCCCCGGCGAGGCCGAGTACCTGGCGGCCGAGGAGATCGACACGGTCAGGCAGATCGCCGAGCTGGTCAAGTTCATCCGGGCGGACTCGATCCTGATGCTCGACGCGCGCAAGAAGTGGAACGGGGTGGAGAACCTTTCCGAGCGGGCGCAGGGGTACAATGATGAGGTGCGGCCTTATATTGCCAAGATCAGGCAGCATATCGATACGCTGGAATTAATTGTAGATGACAGACTTTGGCCGCTGCCCAAGTATCGGGAATTAATGTCTATTGGGTAGGTATTAGACAGCGGTCGCCCCTCGCTGCTCGCGAGGACGCGGGGTACCATTTGGGCCTGATGGCCCATGTCGGTACTTGGCCCCGGAGCGGTGCATCCTTCCCGCTGTGGCTCTACCTTTAAAAGTATATTTCGAATTAGCCCGAAGCCTGCACGGGGGATTCGCTTCGCTGTCCCCCCTTGCAGTCCGATTCGATCACCCCTCCTTCCATCTTCCTCCCCTAACCGTAGGGGAGGAAGGGATATAAGGTGCTGCCGCTCCCGCTCTGGGTTCCGTTTCTGAGGCTGGAATAATACCGCTCTGACGACAACTTAACAGTTGGGCAGCAATGAGGGACGGCTGGGCTGGGCAGTGCAGGTGTCTCAATAGTTCTTGGATTCGCGTCGGTCGCGGGCACGCTGTGCGGAGAGTGCGGCAGGTTTGGACGATCGCGCTGTCTTTCAAACCGGAGCGTACTTTTGTACGTGAGGATTTGGAAGCAGGGGGATCGTTCGAAGATGCCGTGCTATACGCGCAGCAACAGTCCAGGGAGGAACCCGAAACCCGACGAAAAAATCAGTCGAAAGACTGCATACCGGACTGGGCGATCTGCATGATCTTTTTGTACTCGTCCGGGGTCAGCTCCATAAAAAAGTAGTGGATTGGGTCGACCCTCAAACCGCTGTGGCGGACTTCGTAGTGGAGGTGGGGGGAGAGGGAGAGGCCGGTGTTGCCGGTCAGGGCGATGATGTCGCCGCGGCGGACTTTGTCGTTCTTTTTGACGTTGGTCTTGCTCAGGTGGTTGTAGACGGTCTGGTAGCCGAAGCCGTGGTCCAGGATGATGGTCGTGCCGGCGGTGGTGTTGCGCGAGGTGACGTCCGCGACCACCCCGTCGGCGGTAGCGAAGACGCGCGAGCCCTCAGGGACGGTAAAGTCGACGCCCTGGTGGGAGGCCAGGCTGCGGTAGAAGGGGTGGATACGCATGCCGTAGGATGCCGTCAGAAGGGTCAGGTCGCGGTTGATGACGGGCTGGATGGCGGGGATGAGGTTGATGTTGGGCCCGGCGTCGGCGATCTTTTGAAGCATGCGGTCGAAGGTCGCGGTCAGAGCCGTGACGTCCTTGTCCATTACCGCAGTCTTTTCGGCCAGGATGCGGCCCAGGTCCTTGGTGCTGCGGGTGAGGAGTTTTTCGTACTCAAGCCAATTGTCGGTCTGCTGCTTGGCCTCCAGGTCGTAGGGGTCGGACTCGAACAGGGTCTGGAAGACGTTGCGGTCGCGCTCGGAGAGGTTGTCGAGCACGATCATCAGGGAGTCGTACCTTTGGGTCAGCTCCTTGTATTCCTTGCGCAGCTTGAGGGTGCCGCGCTTGAGCTTGTACTCGGTGGGGGTGTCGAAAAAGAAGGAAAAGCAGGCGTAGAAGACCACGGCCATGCCGATCCAGCCGAGCAGATGGATGAAGAAACTGACCATCAGCCGCAGGAATTTTCTGCGGGGCTTGAGCCACAAGGGGGCGTTATCGCTCTTTTTGGTTGCCATGCTATTGCTCGAATGTGGTCGCCTTGGCGTTCTCGATGATCTTCTGGAACTCGGCCTCGTCCATGTCGCGGCGGAAGTAGTTGACCGGGTCGACCGGGCGGCCCATGTAGATCACCTCGTAGTGGAGGTGGGGGCCCGTGGAGCGGCCCGTGGAGCCCAGTTCACCGATCTTCTCGCCGCGCACGACCGTTTGGCCGGGGGTGACCGAGACCTGGCTCAGGTGGGCGTACCTTGTTTTATAACCGAAGCCGTGGTCGATCAATACCTGCTTGCCGTAGCCGGTCCCGCTTCCGCTGTCGGGGATGACCCGGCCGTTGGCCGTGGCGTAGATGTCGGCGCCGGTGGTGCCGCCCAAATCCACGCCGGTGTGCATCAAAAAGGCGCCCAGCAAGGGGTGGTTGCGGCCCCCGAAGGCCCCGATGTGGCCACGCAGGCCCCGCTTGTCCATGGGCCAGATGGCGGGAATGGAGACGGCCATCTTCTCCTTGTCCACGGCCAGGGCCTGGAGTTCGTCGAAGGAGCGGGATTCGAGGTAGAGGAGCCGGGCCACCGCGTCGAGCCTCTGCCAGGCGGTCAGCATCAGGGGGGCGTAACGGTCTTTGGCGAAGTCGGCGTACTTCTCCTCCGGGTAGGGCATCCACACGCCGGGGACGCTCAGGGTGTCGGCGGCGAACAGGGAGCGGTAGACCCGGATGTCGCGGTGGCGGATCTCCTCCAGGCGGCGCTCCATGGCCCCGATCTTCTGCTCCAGAAGCATATAGCGGCCCACCGTCTCGGCGTTGTCGCGGTGGATCCTGTACATCTTGGGGGTGTAAAAGAAGAAGGAGAAGAGGAAATTGGCGATCGAGGCCAGGATGAATCCGATCAACAGCTTGCGCAGAACGCGGTAGGTGCGAAGTCTGAACGGGGCCGCAACGACCTCGTATGTAAGCGTTTGGGGATTAAACTTGTATTCTTTTGAGGGCATTGGCCGAAATTCACTGCGCAGAACCGTCAAAATTACGCAATTTAGTGTAATTTTGCAAGGTTTTACTCTAACGCATTTCAAACGCAAGATAGTATGGACTCCAATCGCATCAGGGAGGTTTTTCTGGAATTTTTCGCATCGAAACAACATACGATCGTCCCGTCGGCACCGATGGTGGTCAAGGGCGACCCCACGCTGATGTTTACCAACGCGGGGATGAACCAATTCAAGGATCTGTTCCTCGGCAACGCCCCGGTCCTCCACACAAGGATCGCCGACACGCAGAAATGCCTGCGCGTATCGGGAAAGCACAACGACCTGGAAGAGGTGGGACACGACACCTACCACCACACCATGTTCGAAATGCTGGGCAACTGGTCGTTCGGCGACTACTTTAAAAAGGAGGCGATCGACTGGGCGTGGGAGCTTCTGGTCAAGGTGTACGGGTTGGACCCCGGACGCATTTACGCCACGGTTTTCGAGGGGAATCCTTCGGAGGGCGTGCCCCGGGACGAGGAGGCTTACTCGTATTGGAGCCAGTATTTGCCTGCGGAGCGTATTCTCCTGGGCAACCGGAAGGATAATTTCTGGGAGATGGGCGATACGGGGCCCTGCGGGCCTTGCAGCGAGGTCCACTTCGATTTGAGGGACCAATCAGAGCGCGACAAACTCGACGGGCGCGAGCTCGTCAACCAGAGCCACCCCCAGGTGATCGAGATCTGGAACCTGGTATTCATGCAGTTCAACCGCAAGGCCAACGGGTCGTTGGAAAACCTGCCCGCCAACCATGTCGATACGGGGATGGGCTTCGAGCGGTTGTGCATGATCTTGCAGGGGAAGAAGAGCAACTACGATACCGATGTTTTCCAGCCTTTGATCGGGAAAATTTCGAAATTGTGCGGGATCGGGTACGGGCAGGGGGAGGCTACCGATATCGCCATGCGGGTGATCGCGGACCACCTGCGGGCCATCGCTTTCTCGATCGCCGACGGGCAGTTGCCATCCAATGTGAAGGCGGGGTATGTGATCCGGCGGATTTTGCGGCGCGCAGTGCGTTACGGGTACACATACTTGGGCTTTAAGGAGCCTTTTATCTGCAAACTGGTCGATACGCTCGCCTCGCAGATGGGTCATCAATTCCCGGAGCTGGTGAGCCAAAAGGGGCTTATAACCAATGTGATATCGGAGGAAGAGGGGGCTTTTTTGAAAACGCTCGCCACGGGGATCAACCTGCTGGACGAGGTGGTCCGCAAGGTCAGGGCCGAGGGGAAAGATACGATTTCGGGGCGCGACGCGTTCCTGTTGTATGATACTTACGGATTCCCGATCGACCTTACGCAGTTGATCACTCGCGAGCAAAACATAAACGTCGACCTCGAAGCCTTCGAGTCGGAGCTTCAGGCCCAGAAAGAGCGGTCGAGGGGCGACGCGGCCAAAGAGACGGGCGACTGGGTGGAGGTTATGCCGCTTATGGAGAGCGTGTTTACGGGGTACGATTTGACCGAGCAGCCCATCCGCATCGCGCGTTACAGGGCGGTGACGGCCAAGGGGAAGACCTTTTACCAACTCGTGTTCGACTCGACGCCGTTTTACGGCAATTCGGGGGGGCAGATGGGCGACCGGGGCTACATCGAGAGCGGCGGGGAGCGCATCGCCGTTGTCGACACGCAGAAGGAGAACAATTTGACCGTACATATTACCGACAAGCTGCCTTCGGATGTGAAGGCGGTGTTCCACGGCGTGGTGGACCAGCAGGCGCGCACGGCCACCGAGGCCAACCACACGGCCACCCACCTGCTGCACGAGGCGTTGAGGGAGGTTTTGGGGACGCACGTCGAGCAGAAAGGCTCGCTCGTATCGCCCGACCATTTGCGGTTCGACTTCTCGCACTTCCAGAAGGTAAGCGACGAGCAGTTGCGCGAGGTGGAGCAAAAGGTTAACGAAAAGATCCGCATGGACCTGCCCCTGGACGAGAACCGGGAGTGCGGCATCGAGGAGGCGCGCGGCCTGGGCGCGATGATGCTGTTCGGCGAGAAATACGGCGAGAAAGTGCGCACCGTCCGTTTCGGCGACTCGATCGAGCTGTGCGGCGGCACGCATATTGCATCCACGGGGCGTATAGGGATGTTCAAGATTACCTCGGAGGGAGCGATCTCGGCGGGGGTAAGGCGCATCGAGGCGCTGACCGGTGCGAAGGCGCTGGATCTGCTTTTCGGGATGGAAGATACGATGCGCGAGTTGCAACGTTTCTTTAACAACCCCAAGGTGCTCCAGGCGGCCAAAAAGCTGATCGAGGACAACGAGCACCTGGCCAAAGAGGCGGCCGAGGCCTTCAAGGAGAGGGCGATGGCCCTCAAGCAGAGGGTGCTGGCGGAGATCCGTTCCGAAGGGGGGATGTCGCTGGTGGCGCGCGAGGTGGAGGCTCCGGCCGAGATGGTCAAGGAGATGGCGTTGAATATGCGCTCCTCGATCGGCGACCTGGTGCTGATCGTGGGCGCGAAATCCGACGGCAAAGCCACTCTGACCGTCGCGCTGGGCGAGCAGATCGTGGCGCAGGGGGTCAACGCGGCGGAGATCATCAAGCTGGCGGCGCCGATCATCGAAGGCGGCGGCGGCGGGCAGGCTCACTTCGCCACGGCGGGCGGGAAACGCACGGATACGATTGAAAAGGCCATTGTGACGGCCATTGATTTGATAAAAAGTAAACTGAACCAGATATGAGCAACAAGGTTTTATTGATGATCCTCGACGGATGGGGCATCGGAGCGTGCAACCAACATAGCAACGCCATCGGCGAGGCCTGCCCGAAGAACATGACCGAACTGTGGGAGGAATATCCCCACGCGCAACTCCAAACCAGCGGCGAGAATGTGGGGCTGCCCGACGGGCAGATGGGCAACTCGGAGGTCGGGCACCTGAATATAGGTGCGGGGCGGGTCGTCTACCAGGACCTGGTCAAGATCAACCGGGCCTGCAAGGACGGGTCGATCGCACAGAACAAGGAGGTCAAGGCCGCGATGGAGTATGCGGTGAAGAACAAGAAGGCCGTGCATTTTATGGGGCTGGTCTCCGACGGCGGGGTCCACAGTTCGATGGAGCATTTGTTCAAACTGTGTGATGTGGCCAAAGGGTACGGCGTGGGCGATGCTTTCGTCCACTGCTTTATGGACGGGCGCGACACCGACCCCAAGAGCGGGAAAGGGTTTATCGGGCAGCTGCAGGAGCATATCTCCAAGCCCTCGTCGACGGGCAGGATCGCCTCAATCATCGGGCGATACTACGCCATGGACCGCGACAAGCGCTGGGAGCGGGTCAAAGAGGCTTACGATTTGCTGGTCAACGGCACGGGGACTCCCGCGACCGATATGGTCAAGGCCATGCAGGACTCCTATGACAACGGGGTGACGGATGAGTTCATTAAGCCTATTGCGGCGGTCGACGCGGCGGGCAAGCCGATCGGGACGTTGAAGGAGGGCGACGTGGTAATATTTTTTAACTTCCGCAACGACAGGGCCAAGGAGTTGACAATGGTTTTGACCCAGCAGGATATGCCCGAGGCGGGAATGAAGACCATGCCGCTCTACTACTGCACGATGACGCCCTATGACGCCAAGTTTACGGGGATGCACATTTTGTTCGACAAGGACAACGTGCACAACACCATCGGCGAGTGGGTGTCCGCCAAGGGGCTGAAGCAGCTGCGGATCGCGGAGACTGAGAAATACGCCCACGTGACCTTCTTTTTGAACGGCGGGCGCGAGGACAAATTCCCCGGCGAGGAGCGTATCCTGATCGCCTCTCCCAAGGTGGCGACCTATGATCTGAAGCCCGAAATGAGCGCGTATGAGGTCAAGGATGCGTTGGTCGAAGCGCTCGATACGAAAAAGTATGATTTTATCTGCCTGAACTTCGCCAACGGCGATATGGTGGGCCACACGGGGATCTATGAGGCGATCCTCAAGGCGATCAAAGCGGTCGATAACTGTGTGGGCCAGGTGGTCGAGACGGCCAAAAAGGATGGGTACGAGGTGGTTATCATCGCGGACCACGGCAACGCGGACAATGCGGTCAACCCAGACGGCAGCCCCAACACGGCCCACTCGTTGAATCCCGTGCCGCTGATCGTGGTCAGCGACCGGGTCAAGAAGGTGGAGAGCGGGGTGCTGGCCGATGTGGCGCCCACGGTACTTAAACTGATGGGGGTGGGCCAGCCGGAAGAGATGACCGGAAAGGCTTTGGTCGAGTTGTAATTTTCGGCAGAGCCGTAGTTTTCGGCAGAGACGTAATCGGGGAAATCCGCTATTTTACGCGGATCAGATTCAGGCCGTCGCGCAGGGGAAGGATCACGTTCTCCACGCGGCGGTCTTCTTTTACCTGGCGGTTGAACTCGTGGATGGCGGCGGTGTGGGGGTCGGTAGGCATGGGGGTTTCGGCGACTTTGCCGTACCAGAGGATGTTGTCGGCCAGGATCCAGCTGCCGGATTGAATGAGTTTCGCCTCGAAGAGCATGCGGTAGTAGGCGGGGTACTCCCTTTTGTCGCCGTCGAGAAAGACCAGGTCGTAGTTTTTTTTCAGCGTGGGGGCGATCCTCAACGCGGAGCCTATGTGCTGGGTAATCTTGTTTGCGTGCGGGCTGCGGGCGAAGAATTCGCGGGCGATGGGTTCCACCTCGTCGTCGGCTTCGATCGTGTCGATATGGCCTTCGGGGGCGAGGCCGGCCGCCATGCTCAGGGCGGAATAGCCGGTAAAAGTTCCTATTTCGAGGATATTTTGCGGACGGAGCATGCGCACCAAAGCTTCCAACAGTTTGCCCTGGATGTGGCCGGAGAGCATCTGGGGGTGGGTGGCGCGCTGGTGGGTTACGCGGGTGAGTTCCTCTAAAAGGGGATCCTCGGGCGCGCTCCAGGCGGCGGTATAGCGCTCCGCGTCCCTACTCATAGGTCAGGGAGGAGAAGCGGGTCAGCACCCGGTTGGCCAAATCGGTAATCTCGGCGGGTTTGATCGCCTGCACGCGGGCGTAGGTCTCCTCGATGGGTTCGATGCGGTTGAAGACGAGCAGGCTCTTGGCCGCGCCGAGCATGTAGCCCTCGTTGCCCTCCATCGAGACGGCCATCTGGCCCAGCAGTTGCTTTTTGAAGAGCGAGAGGCGGCGGTCGGTAAAGGGGGAGGTTTGCAGCTTGTGGATCTCCTTGCGGATCAGTTCGAGGCACTGGGCGGTGTTCTCTTTTTCGCAGCCGAAATAGACCGTCGCGAGGCCCGTGTCGGCGAAGGGGACGTAGCCCGCCTCTACGTTGTAGGTCAGGCCCGATTTTTCGCGCAGGCTGCTGTTCAGCAGCGAGTTGGCCGCAGGGCCTCCCAAAATGTTGGCCAGCAGGGCGAAGGGGATCCTATCGGGGTCGCACAGGCCCGGGGCGTAGGTTCCCAGCAGGCAGTGGGCCTGGTGGTTGGGTTTGGCCATCCGTTTGTCAAACGGGGCGACTTTTTCCGGGGCGGTGCGGGTCGAGGTTCCCGGCGAGGCGGGCACAGGGCCGAACCAGCGCTCGGCCACCCGGCGGAATTGGGCTTCGCTGAGGTTGCCGATCGCCGAGAAGACCATCCGGTCGGTGTTGTAGGTCCTTTGGACGAAGGATTCCACCTTGTTTCGGTTGAGGGTTTTGACCTCTTTTTTTGTCCCTAAAATATTGTGGCCCAGTTGGGATCCGGCGAAGATCAGCTCTTCGAAGTCGTCGAAGATGCTCTCCGCGGGCGAGTCCTTGTAGGAGTTGATTTCGTCGAGGATGACCTGCTTCTCCTTCTCGATCTCGGCGGCGGGGAAAGTCGAGCAGAAGGCGATGTCGGCGATCAGTTCGGCGGATTTGGAGAAGTCGGCCTTCAGGGAGGTGGTGTGGATCACGGTCTCCTCCTTGGTGGTATAGGCGTTCAGCTCGCCGCCCAGGTTCTCCAGGCGGCTGTTGATGTGGTGGGCGCGGCGGCGGGCGGTGCCTTTGAACAGGGCGTGTTCGCACAAATGGGCCACGCCGTGCTCCCCGGGCTGCTCGTCGCGGCTGCCGGTGTTGATGCTCAACGCGCAATAGGTCACCGCCGAGCGGACCCGTTTGAGTACGCAACGGATGCCGTTGGGCAGGGTGAATATGTGGAATTCGGTCATCAGAGTTTTTCGCGCATGGATAAGAATTGGCCCGTGTAGCTCTCCTTGCAGGCGGCAAGGTCGCCGGGATGGCCCTCGAAGACGATGTGCCCGCCCTCGGTGCCCGCCTCGGGACCCAGGTCGATCACCCAGTCGGCGCACTTGATCACGTCCATGTTGTGCTCGACCACGACCAGCGTGTGGCCCTTGTCGACCAGGGCGTTGAAGGCGGAGAGGAGTTTTTTGATGTCGTGGAAGTGCAGGCCCGTGGTCGGCTCGTCGAAGATAAAGAGGACCTCGCCCTGGGCGTTCTCTTTGAGCAGGAAAGAGGCCAGTTTGACCCTTTGGCTCTCGCCGCCGGAGAGGGTCGAGGAGGATTGGCCGAGCTTGACGTAGCCCAGGCCCACGTCCTGCAACACTTTGAGCTTCTCGATGATGCGCTTGGCGATCGGCTCTTTGGAGGCGGCGAAAAAATCGACGGCCTCGTCGACCGTCATCTCCAGCAAATCGTAGATCGAGCGGCCCTTGTAGCGGACTTCGAGGATCTCGTCCTTGAAGCGTTTGCCCCCGCAGCTCTCGCAGGTCAGCTCCACGTCGGCCATGAATTGCATCCCCACGCGGATCACGCCCTCGCCCTGGCACTCCTCGCAACGGCCTCCGGCCATGTTGAAAGAGAAATGCGACGGGGTCAGGTTGTTGGTCTTGGCGTAGGGCTGGTCGGAGTAGAGTTTTCTAATTTCGTCGTAGGCCTTGATGAAGGTAACCGGGTTGGAGCGCGACGATTTGCCGATGGGGTTCTGGTCGACCATCTCGACCGCCTTGAATTTCTTGTAGTCCCCGCTCAGGCGCAGGAAATTGCCGGGGCGCGTGCCGGTTTCGTAGAGTTCGCGGCGCAGGGCGGGGTACAGGATGCCCTTGACGAGCGACGATTTGCCGCTGCCGCTTACCCCGGTAATGCAGGTCATCACGCCCACGGGGATCCTGACGTCCATGCCCTTGAGGTTGTTCTCCCGCGCGCCCTCGATGGTAATGAAGCGCGAGAAGAGGCGTTTTTTGCCGGAGGGTTCGATCGTCTTTTTGTGCATCAGGTAGTCGGCCGTCAGCGAGCCTTTCGCCTTTTCCAGCTCGGGTAGGGTGCCGCTGAAGACTACCTCGCCGCCCTTGTAGCCCGCGCCGGGGCCGATGTCGATGATGCGGTCGGCGGCGCGGATAATTTCTTCTTCGTGTTCGACCACGATGACCGTGTTGCCCAAATCGCGCAACTGCTTGAGCACATGGATCAGTTTGTGGGTGTCGCGGGGGTGCAGGCCGATGCTCGGCTCGTCGAGGATGTAGAGCGAGCCTGTCAAATTGCTGCCCAGCGAGGTCGCCAAATTGATGCGCTGGCTCTCGCCCCCGGAGAGGGTCGAACTCAGGCGGTCGAGGGTCAAATAGCCCAGGCCCACGTCGATCAGGTATTGCAGGCGGGTGGTCAGCTCGGTCATGACCCTTTGGGCGACCTTTTTTTCGTGTTCTTCCAATCGGATGGCGGAGAGAACGCCGTGCAGCTCCTCGATGGGCATGGCGACCAGTCGGGCGATGTTCCACTCCCCCACCCTCACGTACAACGCTTCGGGGCGCAGGCGCGAACCGTGGCAAACGGGGCAGAGGGTCGAACCCGTGTAGCGGGAGAGGATGACGCGGTACTGGATCTTATATTTCTCCCTTTCAAGGAATTGGAAGTACTCATTTAAACCTTCGAAGTAGCTGTTTCCGGTCCAGAGCAGGGCCTTTTGCTCCTTGGTCAGCTCGTAGTAGGGCGTGTGGATCGGGAAACCGAATTGGTCGGCGTTCATGACCAGGCGGTCTTTCCAGGCGCGCATGGTTTCGCCACGCCAGGCGGCGATCGCCTCGTCGTAGATCGTGCGCGACTTCTCGGGGACGACCAGATCCTCGTCGATGCCGATGATCCGGCCGCTCCCCCCGCACTTGGGGCAGGCGCCCAGGGGGTTGTTGAAGCTGAAAAGGTACTCGCTGGGCTGCTCGAAGGTGATGCCGTCCTGCTCGAAGCGGGTGGAAAACTCCTGTTCGCGCTCGTCGTCGTCCAGATTGACCACCACGCAGGCCCCGTTGCCGAAGTCCAAAGCGCGGGCCACCGAGTCGTTGAAGCGGCTGACGCTCTCATCGTCGTGGTTGGAGCGGCCCCGGTCGACCACGATTTTGACCGTTCCGGGGTCGGTTTTGGAAAGGCTTTCCAGGTTCTCCTCGATGTCGAGGGTCTGTCCGTCGTGGTAGACGTACTGGATGCCGCTGCGCAGGAGCAAAGTCAGTTTTTCGATCATGCCCTGCCCCGTGGCAAGGTGCATGGGGGCGGCCACCACGATGCGTGTCCCGGCGCTTAGGGCGGTAATGTAGCCCACGATGTCGGAGACGTAGTGGATGTTGACCTCCTTGCCCGAAACGGGCGAGTAGGTGCGGCCCACGCGGGCGAAAAGCAGGCGCAGGTAGTCGTAGACCTCGGTCGAGGTGCCCACCGTGGAGCGGCTGTTGGTCGTGGAGACCTTTTGCTCGATGGCGATGGCCGGGGCGATGCCCGTGATGAAGTCGACCTCCGGCTTGTGGACGCGACCCAGGAATTGCCGCGCGTAGGCCGAAAGGCTCTCCACGTAGCGGCGCTGGCCCTCGGCGAAGAGGGTGTCGAAGGCCAGGGTCGACTTGCCCGAGCCGGAAAGCCCGGTGATGACGACCAGCTGGTTGTGGGGGATTTTAACCTCTATGTTCTTGAGGTTATGGGTCCTCGCGCCCTTGATATGGATTTGGTGCATTTAAGACAGACTCTTAGCCTTTGATGATCTCGATTTGCGAGTGGTCGGTGATCTTCTCGCAGTAACGGCACCGCAGCGAGATGGCTCCTTCGGGGGATTGCTCCACGCTGAAGGCCGTGCGCACGGGTTCGTGGTTGGTCACGCACTTGGGATTGGCGCACTTCACGAAACCCTCGACGCTCTCGGGGACGGTTACCTGGCGCTTCTCGATCACTTCGAAATCCTTGATTATGTTGATCTTGACACGGGGAGCCACCACCGCGATGCGGTTCAGCTCCTCCTGTTGGCAATAACGCTCGTTGATCTTGATTATTGCCTTCAAACCCATGCGGTTGCTCTCCAGGTTGTTGCCGATGGTGATGCGGTGGGTCTCCTTTTCGAGGTCCAGGATGCGGATGATCTTGAACAGGCACTCCGAGGGGATGTGGTCGATTACCGTCCCATTCTCCAATGCCCTGACTTCCATTTTCTTATGTTCCATGATACTCTATTTTACGGCACCTAACAGATAAGCGATGATCGCCATGCGCACGAACACCCCGTTTCGGGTCTGCTCGAAGTAGTAGGCTTTGGGGTTGGAGTCGACCTCGGGGGCGATCTCATTTACCCGGGGAAGCGGATGCAGGATGCGCATGTTGTCCTTGGTGTTCTCCAACGTTTTGTTGTCGAGCACATAAGCGTTCTTCACGCGCTCGTACTCCATCGGGTCGGTAAAGCGCTCCTTCTGCACGCGGGTCATGTAGACGATGTCGGCCTGGTGGATGTTGTGGTCCAGTATCGTGCTCTCGGTGTAGGACAGGCCCTTCGAGTCGAGGTACTTTTTGTACTCGCCGGGCATGCGCAGCTCGGGCGGCGAGACGAAGGTAAAGCGGGTGTTGAAGTGCGACATGGCCTGCAAGAGCGAGTGGACCGTGCGGCCGTACTTCAAATCGCCGATCATCATGATGTGCAGGTCGTCGAACTTGCTTTGCGTCTTTTGGATCGAGTACATGTCCAGCAGCGTCTGCGAGGGGTGCTGGTTGGCCCCGTCGCCCGCGTTGACCACGGGGACGCGCGAAATCTCGCTCGCGAAGCGCGCGGCGCCGTCCAGCGAGTGGCGCATCACGATCATGTCGCAGTAGTTGGAGATCACGCGGATCGTGTCGTGGAGCGTCTCGCCCTTCGACATGCTCGTGTTGGTCGTCTCGGCGAAGCCGATCACACGGCCGCCCAGACGGTTGATCGCGCTCTCGAAGCTCAGGCGCGTGCGGGTCGACGGCTCGAAAAAGAGCGAGGCGACCACCTTGCCGTCCAGCAGTTTGCGGGTAGGGTCGGCCTCGAATCCGGCGGCCAGGTCCATGATCCGCAAAATGTCCTGCTTGGTAAAGTCGTTGATTGAGATCAGGTTGCGATGTGCCATATCGTGCGTTCGTTTAATTATTCATTCAGCTTTGCTCCGGCCTTTTCCACCCGCTCCCTGAACTCCTGCGCGGCTCCTTCGCGGATCGATATCTCCAGTTTGCACTGGTTGTCGAAGTCGCTTTTCACTACCCGGGCCTGCATATCTTTGACCACTTTCATCACCGCGGTCGTCTGCTCGAAGCCGAATTCGAGTTCGACGGCGGCGCTCTTTACAGCCTCGACGGTCCGGGCGTCGTCCAGCGCTTCGGCGGCGGAGGCCTTGTAGCAGGCGATCAGCCCCGGCACGCCCAGTTTGGTCCCCCCGAAGTACCTGACCACAGCCACCATCACGTCGTACAACTCGCGCGAGAGGATCTGGCCCAGGATCGGCAGGCCCGCGCTGCCCGACGGTTCCTGGTCGTCGTTGGCCCGGGTCGAGGAGTCGGACAGGCGCCAGGCGTAGCAGATGTGGCGCGCGTCGTAGTACTTTTTTTTCAGGCCGTCGATGTGCTCTTTGGCCTGGTCGGGGTTTTCTATGTGGTAAGCGAAGCCTAAAAAACGGCTGCCCCTCTCGCGGACCGAACTCTGCCCGGGGGAGTCTACCGTTTTATATGCGTCGCCCTCCATTTACCTCACTTTTCTGAACATCCGGCTCCAGCGGATCTTGCCTTTGAACCAGCCCCTGTCCTTGTCGAGCGAGAGCCAGACGAACGACGCCTTGCCCACCACGTGGTCCTCGGGCACGAAGCCCCAGTAGCGCGAATCGGCCGAGTTTTGGCGGTTGTCGCCCATCATGAAGTAGTAGTTCATTTTGAAAGTGTAGCTCAGGGCGGGCTCTCCGTTGATCAGGATCAGGCTGTCGGCCTGTTCGAGTTTGTTGCCTTCGTAGGTCTCGATGATGCGGTGGTAGAGGGGCAGGTTATCCGGCGTGAGTTGCACCGTCGCGCCCTTTTGGGGGACCCAGAGCGGGCCGTAGTTGTCCTCGTTCCAGGGGTAGCGCGCATCGTGGGGGAAGATCGATATCGGGCTGGGCCCCTCGGCCATGTGCGGTACCACGGAGACCACGTTGCGCATCTTTTTGACGCGTTCCAGGTTCTCCGCCGTCAGGGGCATCGCGTAGACCATTTCGTATTGGTTGAACATCATGTCGGAGGGAGAGATCCTCATATCGGCCAGGGTGTTCTTGCTGATGGGCGTGCCGTTGGTGTAGATGTAGTAGACCAACTGCATGCCGGGGGGGTTGGGGTAAGGCTCGCCGTTGACGATGAGTTGCGAGTCGACCACGCGGATCGAGTCGCCGGGGATGCCCACGCAACGCTTGATGTAGTTCTCGCGCTTGTCGACCGGGCGGGTAATGACCGTGTAGTCCTTGTAGAGTTTCTCGCGGCCCTGGACCGGCCCCAATTCGGCTTCGTACCTGCGCAGCACGTCGTAGTAAGTCGAGGCCTGGTCCTGGAGCAGCACGGTGTCGCCTGCGGGGAAGGTAAAGACCACCGCGTCGCCGCGTTGGACCGTGCCCAGCCCCTTGAGCCTGTGGTAGGGCCATTGGACGGACTCGCTGAAGGCCTTCTTGTTGATGATGGGGACCGTGTGGTGCATAAAGGGGAAGGCGACCGGGGTGTTGGGCATGACCGGACCGTAGGCCGTTTTGCTCACGTAGAGGTAGTCGCCGATCATGAGCGATTTTTCCATCGAGCCCGACGGGATAACGTACATACCGAAGATGTAGATCTTGATCACGCTGGCCACCACCACGGCGAAGATGATCGCCTCGACCCACTCCATCGTTTTGCGGTACTTCACGCTGTTGGCTTTGCGGAGTTTATGCTTTTTCCAGAAGAGGCGGTACATAAACTTCGATATGTAGATGTCGTAGATCACGATCAACCCGAACAACATCCAGGGGTTTTCGGTCCAGACCACGAACCAGAGCACCCAGATCGTCGAGGCGATCAGGAATTTGACCCATTTGTTGGAGAAAAAACTCCGTAAGGCTTCCATTGTCTTTGCCATTCTGCTTTTTTTATAAGCCTAATAAATCATCCATGCCGAACACCCCCGTTTTGCCGCAGATGAATTCCGCTGCCGAGACCGCCCCGAAAGCCAACCCCGCCCTCGATTTGGCGCGGTGGGTAAGCGTGATCTCGTCCACGGGCGACTCGTAGGTCACGGTGTGGGTTCCCGGCACGTCGCCCCGGCGGATGGAGAGTACCTCCAACTCCGAGGGCTCGGTGGTCGTGTGGTTGACGAAGGTTTTTTTGCGGTCCAGGTTATCGGTTATCCCGTCGGCCAGGGTGATTGCCGTGCCGGAGGGGGCGTCCTTTTTCATGGTGTGGTGGGTCTCCTCCAACGTGACGTCGTACTCGCTGTAACGGTTCATCATTTTGGCCAGGATGGCGTTGAGTTTGAATAGGATGTTCACGCCGATCCCGTAGTTGGAGGCGTAGAACATTGCGGCGTTGTTCTCCTTGCAGGCCTTTTCGGCGGCGGGCAGCCGGTCGATCCAGCCCGTGGTCCCGCAGACGACGGGGGTGGAGGCCTCGATGCATTTCATCACGTTTTTGAACGCGGTGTCGGGCGTGGTGAACTCGATGGCAGCGTCCACTTTCAGGGCCTTCAGGTTCTCTTTGTTGAGCTCCGCGGCGTTGTCTATGTCGATCTTCAGTACGACTTTATGGCCTCTGGAAAGGGCGACTCTCTCGATCTCGCGGCCCATTTTCCCGTACCCTATGATGGCTATATTCATGGTTGGTCGTTATATTCGTACAAAGATAGTGATTTTTCCCGATGGAATATGTTATTAAGTAATTTTAATATATCTTTGTTTTTCCGCATTCCGGGCATGAGGTTTTTTATCGACATATCGTACAGGGGGACAGCTTATTGCGGTTGGCAGCGCCAACCCAACGGGCCCTCCGTGCAGCAGGCGGTGGAAGAGGCTTTGGCGACCCTGCTGCGGGTTCCGGTCGAGGTGGTCGGGGCGGGCAGGACCGATGCGGGGGTGCACGCTACGGCGTACACGGCCCATTTCGACTGTGCGGCGGAAGGCGAAAAGATCACTTCGCAGGAGTTTCTGTACCACCTCAACGCCATTTTACCGGGGGATATCGCGGCGCAGGGCATCGTGGCGGTCAAGGACGAGGCGCACGCCCGTTTCGACGCCTATCTGCGCACCTACAATTACAGGATCAGCACGCGCAAAGACCCTTTCAGTGCGGGATTGGCGTGGCAATATACCGTCCCGCTGGATGTGGCCGCCATGAACCGGGCGGCGGCGATGATGCTCGAATACGACGATTTTACCTGCTTTTGCAAGCTCCACTCCGGCAACACGACCAACATTTGCCGGGTAAGCGAGGCGGAGTGGACCCGCGACGGGGATTCGCTGCTCTTTACCATCTCGGCCGACCGCTTCCTGCGCAACATGGTGCGCGCGGTGGTCGGCACGTTGGTCGACGTGGGGCGCGGAAAGATCACGGAGGAGGAGTTCCGGCAGATCATCGAGAGCAAGGACCTCTCCCGGGCGAGCGGATCGGCTCCCGCGGAGGGGCTTTTTATGGCCGGGGTCGAATACCCGGACGATATTTATTACTAAACTAAAACAACAAGATATGATCTCACGCATCCAGGAGGAATTTTCCAAGCGTTTCGGCTCCGGGGCCGCAGTTTTCGCATCGCCCGGCAGGGTCAACCTGATCGGCGAGCACACCGATTACAACCTCGGATTCGTGCTTCCCGGCGCGACCGACAAAGCGATTTACGCCGCCGTCAAGCCCAACGGCGGGAGTATAAGCCGCCTCTACTCGGCCGACTATGGCCAGCAGATCGAGGTGGACCTGATGAATGGCGGGAAGCCCAAGGAGATGTGGGCCTGCTACATCTACGGGGTGGCGCAGGAGATGAAGAAATTGGGCAAAAAGGTCGAAGCCGTGGATTGCGTCTTCGGCGGCGATGTGCCCCTGGGCGCAGGGATGTCCTCGTCGGCGGCTTTGGAGTCGGTCATCGGCTTCGCGTTCAACGAATTGTTCGGTTTGGGATTCACGCGCCCCGAGTTGGCTAAGGTCGGACAGATGACCGAGCACAATTACATCGGCGTGAGGTGCGGGATCATGGACCAGTCGGCCTCGCTGCTGGGCGAAAAGGGCAAGGTGATCCGTTTGGATTGCCGCTCGCTGGAGTACAAGTTGGAGCCTTTCAATCCCGAAGGCTGCGCGGTGGCGCTGATCGACTCGATGGTCAAGCACTCGCTGGCCTCGTCGGAATACAACGTGCGCAGGGCGCAATGCGAGGCGGGCGTGGCGGTGATCGCGTCCCATGCCCAGGGCGTGGAGAGTTTGCGCGACGTGACGGCGGATATGCTCGACACTTATAAACCGGAGATGGAGGGGATCGTCTACCGCCGTTGCCGCTATGTGATCGACGAGAACCAGCGTTTGCTGGACGGTTGCGCGGCGCTGGAAAAGGGGGATTACAAGACCTTCGGGCAGAAGATGTACGGCTCGCACGAGGGTTTGCGCAACGAATATGCGGTAAGCTGCCCCGAGCTGGACTTTATCGTCGACATCGCCAAGACCCACAGCGGGGTGTTGGGCGCGCGGATGATGGGGGGCGGATTCGGCGGTTGCGTGATCTCGCTGGTGGAAAAACCGGCGTTGGAGGGCTACCTTGCAGATGTTGGCGGGAAATTTGCAGCTAAGTTCGGAGAGCGACCCCGGGTAATCGACGTGGTGATCGGCGACGGGGCGCGAAGGATCCTATAAAACGAATCGATATGAACTGGAAGGCGATCAGCCGCATAGCAATCGTCCTGACGCTGGCAGGGGCGGCAATCCTCCTGACCGGGTCGGGTTGCCGCGACCGGGCGGCCGGGACCCTGGCGGCGCAAGAAGTTGCCGGGAGGGATACCTCGTGGGCACAGCCGGTGGCTGCCGTACACCTCGAGAACCTGTACCTGGTGGACGAGGGGTTTTACCGTTGCGAGCAGCCCTCCAAGGAGGGGTTCACGGAGCTTTGGGATATGGACGTGCGCGAGGTGCTCAACCTGCGCAACCACCACAGCGATGAAAAGAAGGCCGGCCACACCCAGTTGCTCCTGCACCGGGTCAAAATGAACGCCGGGACCTCCGATACCGACCAGTTCGTGGAGGCGCTGCGCATCATCCACAACCGCAAAGGGCCCATCGCCATCCATTGCTGGCACGGCTCGGACCGCACGGGGATCGTGTGCGCCCTCTACCGCATGGTCTTCCAGGGCTGGGACAACCAACGCGCCCTGGACGAATTGATGTACGGCGGCTACGGGTACCACCCTTACTACAAGAACATTAAGACGTACGTGCTTCAAACGGACGCGGACTCCCTGCGCAGGGTAGTCCTCGGGCCGGAAAGCGGGTTTTAGTCCCTGACCAGGTAGAAGTCGACGTTGTAGCGGTTCAGGATGTCGATCGAGCTGTAATTGTCCCGGTTGGCGGGCTTCTGCTTGAGCACGAGGTGGTCGATCAGCGCCTTGAGCGTCCGGTAGGACTCCAGGTCGGTACGGTCGGCGATCAGGGTGGTTATCCGCCCCTTGCGCAGGGCGTTCATGTTGCGCTCCAGCATGTCGAAGCCCAGCAGTTTCTTGGTCCGGACCGCGCGGATGTCCATCCAGTCGGAGATCTGGTGGGCGCGCGAACTGAACGTCACCAGGTGGTCGACGGCGGGGTGCTCGGCGAAAAAGGCATCCATCAAATTCACGTTGTAGAGAAAATCGAAGGGCGAGATCCAAACGTCGTGGATCGTGCAATCCGGGTTGTACTCCCGGAGGTAGGCCTCGAATCCCTGGTGGCGCAATGAAATGGAGTCGTTGGGCGGCAGCTCGCCGCGGTCGATGTTGAAGCACACCACCTCTTTGACGCCCTTGTCCGGGCCAACCAGCAGATCGGCGGCCAGGTAGCCGCTCTCATACAACGGGGGGCCGAAATAGACCAGATAATCGCTGTCCGTGATCTTGGTATCGATAAAGGCCACGGGAATGGAAAGCGAGGCGCAATGCGTCATAAAGGCCGAGGCCTCCTCCTTGTAGATCGGAGCCATCAGCACGCCGTTGGGCTGCGCCTCGAGGGCGTTGCGGCACGTGGCGCGGAAGGAGGTGTACTCGAACTGGTTGTAGTAGAACACCTTGACATGGATGTTCATGCTCAACGCCTCCCCCATCGCCTTGGTAATGCCGCTGTAAACCAACTCCCAGAACTCCCCCTTCTGGAAATAAGGGATGATCACGATGATGGTGTACTGCTTCTTCTGGGAGAGAATCGAGGCGTAGATGTTCGGCTTGTAGCCGATCTCGTCGATCACTTTGAGAACCTTCGCCCGGGTCTTCTCGGAGACGTCCTCCCGGTTGTGGATTACCCGGTCGACCGTTCCGATGGACACACCGGCCGCCATGGCGACGTCCTCCATCGTCATTTTAGGCTCGCTGGTCATGCCTATTTCGTATAGATGACTTTTCCGTTGATCATGACCATCGAAACGTCGACCCCTTCGTCGAACAGGATCACGTCGGCATCCTTGCCGATGGCCAATGAACCCTTCTTATCGTCGATCTTCATCAACGTGGCGGGCGTGAGGGTCATCATCTTGACCGCCTCGACGAGGTTGACCCCGCCCTGGTCGCGGTAGGTGCGCACCAGCCGGTCCGAAGTGGCGATCGAACCGGCGAACGAGCTGCGGTCGGGCATCTTGGCCACGCCGTCCTCGATCAACACCTGGACACCGCCCTTCTTGCTGCCCAGGACCGAAGTCCCGCCCTCGGGAAGGCCTGCCGCACGCATGGCGTCGGTTACCAGCAGGATGCGGTCGGAGCCCTTTACCTTATATATAAGTTTGAGCAGGGGCGCGGGTAGGTGGACGCCGTCGGCGATCGCCTCGACGAACAATTCGTCGGTGTTGTACCCGGCCTCGATCACACCGGCGTAGCGCAACGCTTCGCGGCGGGTTACCGTCGAGCACATCGAGTAGAAGTGGGTAATGCTGCTGAAGCCGGCCTCATAGCCCGCCATTGCCTCCTGGTAGAGGGCCGAGGTGTGGGCCATCGAGACCTGGATGCCGCGGGCGGTCAGGATGCGCGCCAGCTCCAAAGCCCCGGGGAGCTCGGGGGCCATGCTCCAGCGTTTGATGATGTCGCCGCCGCGCGCCAGGATTTCGTTGTACTGCGCCGGGTCGGGGTCTTTGATGTAGCGGGGATCCTGGCCGCCCTTCATGGCCATGCTGTAATAGCCGCCCTCGATGTGGAATCCGCCGAACGCCGCCCCTTTGGTGTTTACCTTGTCGGCTTTCCTGTACGCCTCGAACGCCTGGAAGAGCGTTTCGTCGGCGCACGAGGAGCTGGTCGGGTAGATCAGCGTGGTGCCGTGCTTGAGGTGCATCTCGGCGGCGCCGAGCATATCCTCCGCCGTGCCGTCCTGGAAGTCGAAGCCTCCGCCCGCGTGGCAGTGGGTGTCGATAAAGCCGGGGGAGACGTAGCGCCCTTTGGCGTCGATCAGTTCCGCCCCGGGGAACTCCGCGTCGCCGGCCTTCACGTCGACGATGCGGCCGTTCTCGATCAAGACGCAACCGTTGGGGATTATCTCATGGGAGAGGATGACCTTGCCGTTGAATATCTTGACCCGCTGGGTCTTCTGCGGCGCGCCCTCACTTTGCATAACGAAAGCCAAAAGCATGGTAATCAGTGCGATCTTTTTCATTTTGAATGAGTTTTAATTTTCCGTTATCGAACACGTTTAGCATTGAAGCGTATGAAATGAATCAGATTTTGATACTCAACTGCAATTAAATCAATTTGTTAACCTATTATTATATGTAGGTACAGATTTTTTACCCCCTCCGAATAACTGCGTTAACGCATACAAATATACTTATAATTCCCGAATAGATACCCCTGTGGCGAACTTTTTTTCATCCAGTAGTGTCATCACGCCGGGTGGCGCATCGAAAATATTTATAAAAATTTTACTCAAAAGTTGTTTTTATTGAAAATATCGTCTATTATTGTGATACGTTAAAGTAGAGTTCTTCCCGGTTTTCTCGCACCACCCAACTTAATTTTCATTGATTATCTGACAATTACAAGCCAAAACACATACAAAATCACTGCGATCCTGTTCCGTGTGCGCTAACGGAAACTAAAACAACAACAAATAACAATCAACCAATAAAACCTCTACGCATGATCACAAATTTTACCAAGGGACGCTTAAAGGTTAAGATGGCCGATACACGCGCTGAATTAGGGCAGCAGGCAGCGCAGGATGTTGCGGCGTTTCTAACCGGACTGCTCGACAAGAAAGAGGAAGTGAACATCGTTTTCGCTTCCGCTCCCTCGCAGAATGAATTTCTGGCCGCCCTGAAAGCCTATCCCATCGACTGGGGAAGGATCAACGCCTTCCACATGGACGAGTACATAGGCATCGATCCCGAAGCGCCCCAGGCGTTCGGGAAATTCCTGAAGGACCGGGTGTTCTGTGACATTACCTGCAAGTCGGTCAACTACATGGACCCGCTCGCGGATCCCGACAAGGAGTGCAAGCGCTACGCGGCCCTGCTCAGGCAGATGCCGCCCGACGTGGTATTCCTGGGAATCGGCGAAAACGGACACCTCGCCTTCAACGACCCGCACGTGGCCTTCTTCGACGATCCGCTCGACGTGAAAGCGGTGGAACTCGCCCCCGAATGCCGCCAGCAACAGGTCAACGACGGCTGCTTCAAAAGCCTCGACGAGGTACCCACCCACGCGATTACCATCTCCATCCCCGAACTGCTGCACGTCGATAAGCTCTACGCTATCGTCCCTTCCAAGGCCAAAGCCAACGCCATCAAAGCCACCTGCGACGGTCCGATAACGACCGAGTGCCCGGCATCCATCCTCCGTACCCACAAAGACGTAACGCTGTACGTCGACCGCGACAGCGCATCGTTGGTAACCCTGTAAACCTACTAATCCCTAACAAAATGTCGAAATCTCTACTGGTACGCATCGCCCTGACAGCCGTATTAAGTCTCGGTTGTCTTTTCGCTTCCGCACAGGGGGTCGAGATCAAAGGAACCGTGAAAGACGATACGGGCCCGGTGGTCGGCGCCACTGTCATCATTAAAGGAACTTCCGTCGGAACGAGCACCGGGCAGGACGGAAGCTACAAGATCAAAACGCAAAGCCCCTCCGACGTGTTGGTATTCTCTTTTATAGGGTACGACTCCGAAGAGGTCGCCGCCAACGGGAAAACCGTGGTGGACGTAGTCCTGGAAAAATCTTCGCTGCTGATGGACGACCTGGTCGTGATCGGCTACGGGGTACAGCGCAAATCGCACCTGACCGGGGCCATTACCAAATTCGACCCCGAAGCGATCGCCAGCGTGCCTGCACCCGATATCACGACGGCCCTGCAGGGACGTTTGTCCGGGGTTACCATCCAGAACCTTACCTCCGAAGTGGGCGCGATCCCCGAGATCCGCATCCGCGGCGGGGGCTCGATCACGGCATCGAAATACCCGCTGATCATCGTCGACGGCTTCGAAATGGAGAACGGCCTGCAAATGCTCTCCCCGAGCGATATCGCCTCGATCGAGGTGCTCAAGGACGCCTCCTCGTCGGCGATCTACGGATCGAAGGCCGCTTCGGGCGTTATCATGATCACAACCAAGGAGGGGCAGGAGATGAAGCCCCGCTACACGTTGCAAATGTATCATGGCGTGAAAAGGCCCTATATGCTTCATGAATTGACCACTTACGGGGAATATGTAGACCGCCTTATACAAGAAAGGGAATGGGGAGGTAACAAAGTTAGCGACGGCGACCTGGCCGCCCAGTGGATCGAGCGGAATAACTCTTCCAACGACTGGCAGCGCATGGGTCTGAGGGATAACGCATACACCGACAACATCAACTTCAGTATCTCCGGCGGACGCAGCAAACTCAAATACTACGTTTCGGGCGCCGTGACGCTCGACGACGGCTTGATGAAGCAAAACTACAACAACAAGTACAACTTCCGCTCTAAACTGGACTCCCAACTGGGCAAGGTGGTATCTATCGGTACCAACATCTCGATGACCTACACCGAGACTGAGCGCCCCACCAACAACTACGTGGACTTCATGCGCTTCCAGTCCTGGCTGCCGGTACGCCACAACGAATTTACCTCCTCACTCACAGGCCAGCCCATCGGCTCCTACGCCCACCCGGCGCACTTCAACACCGGTACGCTCATCTATCCGGTAGGCCCTCCTGACGCCGACGGCAACCCGACCCTGGTCAAGGCCAACCCCTACAACTCGTCGAACAAGAACCCGCTGTCGATATTGGAACACACCTACAACACAACCAACCAGTATCAACTCGCGGCCAACATGTACATGAACATCAACATCCTCAAGAACCTGGTATTCCGCACAGCGAACAGCATCACGCTCCGTTATTCGGCCAACGAAACTTACAGCGACAAGGATGCCAAAGGCGAGGACAGGGAGAGCGAAGGCATATTCAAAAGCACCTTGAGCAGTAAATGGCAAACGGAAAACACCCTCTCTTACATCTGGAAAAGCTCCGGGCACGAAGTGAATGTGATGGGCGGCTTCTCGGCCGAAGAGTCCAAATCGATGAACGTGGCGCTGGACGGCATTGGATTCCCGACCGACTACATCCAAACCCTAAACGCCGCCACTTCGTTTAAAGTGACCGACGACAACGGCAAGATGCTTACCGGCACCTACAAAGCCCCTCCTGTTACCATGGCCTCTTTCTTCGGCCGCGTGAATTACAGTTACCTGGACCGCTATTTGTTCTCCGGCGTGCTTCGTGCTGACGGATCTTCGGTCTTCGGCGCGGACAACAAATGGGGTTACTTCCCCTCGGTTTCATTGGGTTGGAGGGTTTCGGAAGAGGAGTTCATGAAGTCCGTCAAGGCTATCAACAGTCTTAAAGTGCGTTTGAGCTACGGCGTTACCGGAAACAACCGGATCAGTTCGACGGCCTCCATCAACCTGCTCTACCCTGCATCGTACTCCTTCGGCAAAGGAACCGGCGCGCTCAGCACCGGCCTGGCCAACACGAGCACGACGATGGGCAACCCGAACCTAATGTGGGAACAGGTGTATGAATACGACGCAGGTATCGACCTGTCCATGTTCAAGAACAGGATCGTGCTGACCCTGGACGGCTACTACTCGATTACCAAGCAGATGTTGTTCGAGCGTCCCGCTTCTTCCATTACCGGGCACACCTCCGCCTGGACCAACCTGGGCAAGGTACGCAACGAGGGGATCGAGATCTCCCTGGACACCCATAACTTCATGGGTAAGGAGTTCAAGTGGACCACCTCGCTGAACTTCTCGTTGAACCGCAACCGCCTGCTCGATTTGGGCGGCGAGGCGAGCATCCAGTGGGAAGGATACAGCAAGGAGCGCTACATCAACGTCGTAGGCCAGCCTACCCTGCAATTCTACGGCTGGAAGACCGACGGAATATTCCTCTCGGCCGAAGACGTTGCCAACAGCGTCAAATACGTCACTGACAGCTACAACCGCCCCGGCACTCTGAAAGCCGTCGACGTCTATCCCGACAACAAAATCGACGACAAGGACCGCACCGTGATCGGCAATCCCTATCCCGATTTTACCTGGGGTATAACCAACACCTTTACCTACAAAGGATTCGACCTCGCATTCCTGTTCCAGGGCGTACAGGGCTGGCAGTTGATCAACGCCGACGCCACCTACAACGACCTGCAACGCCGCGGTAAGAAATTCAACATCCAGAACCGTTGGGCAAGTGAGGACCACATCGGCGACGGAAAGACACCGACCGGCCTCGGAGTGCCCTGGATCGAAACCGACTACGACGTGGAAGACGCATCGTACCTGTGCCTGCGCAACGTGACGCTGGGCTACACGCTTCCCGCGAAGGTTACCAAGAAGATACAACTCAGCAAGGTCCGCTTCTATTTGTCGGGCAACAACCTCTGGTACGTCATCAACAAGGAGTACCGCGGCATCAACCCCGAGTACCGCAACACCAACTCCCCGTACAACAACGCCCTGGTGGGCGGCGGGTACCAGAGGGGCGGTTTCCCGATGATCGTTACCGTTACCGCAGGTCTGGACATCAACTTCTAATCGACGACTGACATGAAAAGCATAAAAACATTAGCCATAGCAGCTTCGGCCCTGCTGTTCTCGTGCAGCGATTTTCTGGAGCTGAAGCCCCAATCGAACATCAACGCGGACCTGTTCAACAGCAACGCGGAAGAACTCGCCGTATCGCTCGCAGGCTGCTACAACGGTATGCAGGGAGCATTGTACCGCGAATGGGCGGTATCGGAGCTTCGTTCGGACAATGCGCGGCTCTACTCGCGCAGCTCGTCCACCTCGATCTTCGAAGTGATCCGCGAAATAGACTGCTCGGCCATCTCGACCACGAACTACCTTGTGGAAGAGTGCTGGAACGGGATATACAACAACATCAACCGCTGCAACATCGTGTTGCGCGACCTGCACGTGGTAGAAGATCCCACCCTTTATGCCAAATACCAGGGCGAAGCGCTGTTTATTCGCGCCTACCACTACTTTACCATGGTACGGCTGTGGGGTGGCGTGTTCCTCATTACCGAGCCCCTTACGGCCGACCAGGCGCGTAGCAGGGTGCGCAACTCCCCCGATGAGATCTACGCACAGATCGAGGGCGACCTGGAGTGGATTATTAGGGACGCCATGGTACCCGACGCCGTTGCTGACGCCGACCTGGGCCGCGTAACCATGATGGCAGTCAAGTCGATGCTGGCCAAGGTCTACATGACCCACTACGAGGTAGGCAGCGCGAACTACGCCAAAGCCAAGCCCCTGCTCGAGCAGGTAATCGCAGGCGTGGGCGACCCCCAGTCCAAGAGCGATTTGGTGCCCTACGACAAGATCTTTGACATCAGTAATGAAATGAACAAGGAGATCATCTTCGCTGTACGCTACATGTCGGGCAACAAAGGGATCGGCTGTCCGTTCGGCAATGAATTCGCCCCCTCGAGCAGTATGAGCAGTGTGATCATCGGCTCGGGCAAGTCCTACAACTATCCCACCACCGAGATCATCGATTTGTTCAACGAAAATCCTGCCGACGTGCGCAAAGACGTAACCCTGGCAGAAAAGTATTTCAACACGGTAACCCAGGCATGGGTGGATGACGATGTGAATTCCCAGTGCCGCTACGTGAAGAAGTACCTGTCGCCCGTTACCACGGTCAACGACGGCGAAAACGATGTCCCGGTAATCCGCGTGGCCGACGTGCTGCTGCTCTACGCCGAGATTGTCAACGAATTGAACGGTCCGACCGCTCCCGCGATCAAGTACGTCAACATGGTCCGTGACCGCGCGGGACTGGCAGCCTTGACCTCCGAGGACACGGCCGATTCCTACCACCTCCGCAAGGCGATCCGCAACGAGCGCCGCATGGAACTGGCCTTCGAAAACCAACGTTGGTACGACCTGCTGCGCTGGAAGATAGCCGTTGCGGTCATCAACGACCACTACGATACCGAGTTCATCTATTCGACCCTTCCCAACAAGTATCATCCGACAATTGTTGAGTGGCAGACAATACTGCCTATACCTTTGAATGTTATGATGATCAATCCCGAACTTACCCAAAACTACGGGTACTAATCCGGGTAAAAGCAAAAACGTATAAAAACGTTAAAACATGAAAGCAATAACAATCAGATTATCGGCATTGTGTGCAGCAACATTACTGCTGTTCTCCTGCAATGAGAAACTCACGGTGGATGCCTACGTCGCACAGGCACCAATCATCCACTCTTTCTCTCCGACGACCGGTCCCATAGGGACGCTGATTACCGTGACCGGCGAATACCTGCAAAACATCGACACCGCCTGGATCAACGGAGGCAAGGTAGTGATCCAAAGCAAGATCAACGCCAACGAACTCATCCTGCGCACCACGGTAGCGGGAAGGACCGGTAAGATCCTGCTGTACAGCCCCCAGGGCGAAGTGGAAAGCGAGGAGTCGTACACATACACCTACGCCACACCCGCGATTACCCAATATCCGGCAACCTTTCTCGAAGAAGACGTTGCCGTCATAATAGGGACCAACTTAAACTGCATCCAAAGCGTGAAGTTCGGGAGCGTCGAGGCGCAGATCGTAGAAGTAACGCCTGAACAACTGGTCGTCAAGGTTCCCAGCGTAGGTTCGCCGACCGCTGACATTACCTTTACTTACTTCAACGGCACAAGCAACCAGACCATCCAAAAGACCGGAGCACAAGTCTTGCGCCAGCTTCCGCTTGTGACCAGCTACGACCCCGCGACGGGTATCGAAACCGGCGCCACAATCACTTTGACCGGCAAGCGGCTCCATTTGGTGGACAGCGTGAAGATAGGGAACACGAAGATGTTTATCTCCAACAAACCCGAAAACGGATTGTCGCTTAAATTCATGTTGGTGGACAACACCGCCGAGTTTACCGACCTGCTCAACACCAAACCACTTAAACTCTATGCGTTTGCAGGTACAGAGGTTGTTACGGCCGACAATTCGTTCGCCTTTACCGTTCCCTCCTATTACAAATGGACAGACGCGAAACTCAACGGGGCATCCAACGACCCCGACTTCCAGAACCACTTCTTCTGCCTGGAAGACGGTACAACCAGCTCGATCTACCGATTCGCTACAGATGTGGATCCTGTGACCATGACTACTGATCCGGTCGGCAGGGCGTGCAGGGTAACCAACAGGCTGATACCTTCTATTACCGCGGAGCAATACTACTCAGTCAAGCCGTATGTCTTTATGCTTACGATGGGCTCCGGGTTTATCATCTACGCCCCCTCCCACAACGGGGTGCGTGCAAAAGACTTCGTGGCCAACAACAAAGACAAAGACGGTAAGACTATCCCGGGTATGCCTACCGACTCCCTCTGGGGAACGCCCATTATCCAGATGCGCGTACTCAACAAGGGCGTAACGGCAGAGAAGGCCATTATAGACAAGGTCCTTGCAGGAAACTTTCCTTATACGGAATTCACTCCCGCCCTGCTTAATTCGATCGATATAACCATGACAGGCGATGATACCGACGACGGTTACAGCAACCTGCCGAGGGGTGAGATCAACCACTTCGCCGCTCCCGGGAAGAGCGTCTATCGCCCCTGGGCCACGCCGCCTTTCACGGCCAACAACGACCTCATTACCGATATGAACTCCGTGATGCTGGTGCTCTATTATCGCCCCAACTGGGGAACATTCTCGTACGCCTACGAAAACGTGTACAAGTTCGGCTTCATCCACTTCACTCACGTGAACAGGAACGCGTCCGGTGGTTCAGCCGACACGCGTAAGTCGACCGCCACGTTCAACGCCTACTGGAAACGCACACCCATTACACCCGCGCCCTAAGCGATGAGAACCATCCTGACAGCCATCGCTTTATTCCTGGCCCTGTCTGTGTCTTGCTCCGGCAAGACACAGACAGAGGGTCCGGACGGCTCATCCACCGCGATCGAGTGGAGCCAGGCCGCGCTCAATGCGGCGGGGATCAAGGCGGGCGACGTGATCAAGATCAAATCGGGCACCTATAGTGACGTGCGTGTGTCGCTGACCCTCAACGGGACGGCCGACAAGCCTATCATCATCAAGGCCGACCAGCCAGGGAAAGTGATCCTTACCGGCAACTCGTCGATCTCGATCGCCGGCTCCTACATTACCGTATCGGGGTTCCACTTCAAGGATTGCGAAGTGGCCACCTCGAACGCTTTGTTCAACTTCCGGGTATCCTCCTCGTCCCACGCCTACGACAGCCGGTTGACCGACTGCGTGTTCAGCGGGACGGGAAAACCGATGAACAAAGAGTTGGACAACAAGTGGGTCTCGGTCTACGGCCAACGCAACGAGGTGGACAGGTGCTCGTTCATCGACAAAAGGATGATCGGGTCGCTGCTGGTGGTCTGGATCGAGAAAACGCGTCCCGCCCTGCACAAACTCCACGACAATTACTTTACCCACCCCTTCTCGCTGAAGGACGACTCCGGCGGGGCTATCAACGGCCAGGAGATGATCCGCATCGGGACCAGCGACGTGTCGATGTCCACTTCGCAATGCCGGGTGTGGGGAAACTACTTCTACCGCTGCAACGGGGAGATGGAGACCATCTCCAACAAATCGTGCGACAACGTTTACTACAACAACCTGTTCGATGAGAATGAGGGCTGCCTGACGCTGCGCCACGGCAACGCGTGCATCGTGGACGGCAACTACTTCCTGGGTAAGGGAGTGGCCCGTACGCCCGGGGTGCGCGTGATCGGCGAGCGCCACAAGATCTACAACAACTACTTCGAATCGCTGCGCGGCGAGGACCAGAGGGCGGCCATCGCCCTGATCCGGGGCAAGGAAAACTCCGCATTGAACGAGTATTTCCAGATCATCGGGGCCGAGGTGTGCTTCAACACCATGGTCGACTGCACCAACGGCATCGTGGCCAACACGGCCGTCGCCACCAGCACGATGCCGGTAATCGAGACCACCATCGCCAACAACGTGATCGCCACCACCAACACCTCGCACAAGGGGATCGTGTTGGTCACGACCCACTCGCCGGATATTACCTGGGAAAACAACTACGTCTTCAAAGCCTCGGTAACCGCCGTGTCCGAAGGGGTCACGAAATGGCAGGATTTCACTCTGCTTCAAAAAGGCAGCGCGAAGGCCGTAATCCCGGGTGGAAGCAACGCCTACACCAAAGAGACCGGCTTCAGCTACGTGACCACGGACGCCAGCGCATCGGTAAGGCCCGCGGCCAAAACGCCCGGCGCGTCGGAGCCCGACGGCACCGGGACACGGACCATGCCCACCCGGCAGACCGCAGGATCTACCTGGACACCCAATTTGTAACGCGAACCATTTAATTGCCCCAAACATGAAAAAAACGACTATTTTTCTTCTCATACTCCTGGCATTCGCTGCGGCTTCGGCCCGGGCCGAAACGAAATCGGGTCCCCTTGGGGCAATTCCCTCCATGGTAAAAAAAGCCATGCCCGGCGACACGCTCCTGATCGAGAACGGGACCTACACCAATGTGCAGATCCTTTTCTCCGGGAAAGGCGCTGAAGGCAAGCCCATCGTCATCGCGGCCCAAACGCCCGGGAAGGTCTTTATCGAGGGCGAATCGCGCCTGAGCCTGACCGGCGAGTGGTTGGAGGTTTCGGGGCTTTGGTTCCGCAACGGCTTCTCGCCCACCGGGACCATCATCGAATACCGCAGCGGAAGCAAGCACGCCTACCATTGCCGGGTAACGGATTGTGTGATCGACCGGTTCAATCCCCCCAGCCGATTGACCAAAGGCAACTGGGTGCAGCTTTACGGCCGCTTCAACAGGATCGACCACTGTTCGTTGTGCGGCAAGCTCAACACGGGCGTGACCGTGGCAGCCGTGCTGGACGGGGTGGACGAGCAGAACCACAGCATCGACAACAACTACTTCGGGCCCAGGCCCCCGCACGGCTCCAACGGCGGGGAGACCATCCGCACCGGAAACTCCTTCACATCGCGCACAAAGGCCCTGATTACCATCGAGGACAACTACTTCGACCGGTGCAGCGGCGAGGTGGAGATCCTCTCGATCAAATCGGGCTACAACACCATCCGCCGCAACACTTTCTTCGAGTGCGAGGGCGGTCTGGTTCTGCGCCACGGCGACTACAACGTGGTGGAAGGCAACCTGATGATCGGCAACAACAAGCCCAACACGGGCGGTATCCGCATCATCAACAAGAACCACAAGATTTTCAACAACTACCTGTGCGGCCTGGCCGGACACAGGGCCTTCGGCGGATTTTCGGTCATGAACGGGGTTCCTAACTCGCCCGACTACCGCTACCACAACGTGGAGAACACCGATATCTACAACAACTCGCTGATCGACTGCGCAGAGATCCAGTTCTGCCTGGGCAAGGACTTCGAACGGGTGGTAATTCCCAACAACGTGACCTTCCGGGATAACTTCATCTGGAATCCGAACGCCGAGGCCCCCTACATCGCCTACGACGACATCTCGGGGATCAAATTCTCGGGCAACGAAGCCGAGATCGATCCCAAGGCCAAATTGCCCGAAGGGTTCTCCTCCGTGAAAAGCGCCGTGGTCAAAGGCGGCCAGTGCGCAATTACCTACCCGAAGCCCTCCAAGGACCAAACCGCCTACGCCGGCGCGATCGATCCGGCCAAGGCTGCCCAGGGTTTCTCCGCGCCCTTGAAATCGGAGTGCGGCGCCAAGTGGTTCAAATACTCCGAGCCCAAGCCCCGCGAGGCGATCGGCACTTTGATCAAGGTGGCGGCCGGACAGAACGCGCTGCTGGACGCATTAGCCAAATCGGCCCCCGGCGACGTGATCGAGCTGACCACAGCGGGCGAATACTGGAATGACAAGGCGTTGAAGGTTTGGCACTACGTGCAGATCCGCGCAGCCAAGGGACTGGCATCCAAGCCCGTACTCAAATACAACGGCAGGGGCGGCGAGCCTATGCTGGTCATCGAGAACGGCGGCCACCTGGACATCGCGGGGATCAAATTCAACGGCGTGCCCGACAAGGATTTGAACGACCCGAGGGGCTTCATCTCCTCCGGCGATCCCATGATCGAGGACTACACTTTGAATGTGGACGACTGCGAATTCACCCGCTTCAACCGCTCGGGGACCTTCGCGATCGCCTGTACACCCGGATCGTTCTCCCAATCGATCAAGGTTACCAACTGCCGCTTCGTGGACCTGCCCACTGACGTTATCTTGCTGACCCGTGAACTGGAAATGAACGGACGCTACAACGTGGACAACCTGCTGATAAAAAATTGTACCTTCGCCAACGTGGGCAACTGTGCCATCGACATACAGCGCCTGGGGTACGACGAAAGCACCACAGGTCCGAGCGTGATAATCGACCATTGCACCTTCTACAACGTCAACAACTGCGAGCAGGCCAGCGTGATCGAGCTGACCGGGGCACAAAAGGCCAGCGTGACCAACTGTACGTTCGAGAAGAGCGGACAGGGCGGGGCAAGCATCCGCCTGAGCGAGAAGAGGTGGGATCTGATTACCATTTCGCGCTGCAACTTCTGGGAAGCGGGACGCATCTCCACATTCTGGGGCACAGGCGTAAAGGATAATATGTTGAATGTACAGCCCGTCTACGCAAACCCCGGGGAAGGAAACTACAAACAAAAAGCGAACTCTCCGCTCAAAGGCAAAGCCACAGACGGAATGGACATCGGAGTAAACTAAAAAAATGATATGAAAAAGGTATTTATACTGAGCGCGCTCCTCGCGCTGTGCATCTCGCTCAACGCGCAGACCAACCACCCCAGGCTTTTGCTCACGCCCCAGGGCGTGAAGAACATCAAGTCGATGCTCGGCAAGGTCCCCTTGATGGACAAGACCTACGCCACGGCCAAGCAGGTCGCCGACAACGCCCTGGCAGCTCCGATGGACGTTCCCTTGCCGGTCAACTCGGCCGGAGGGTACAGCCACGAGAAGCACAAGACCAACTACGCGGATATGTACAACGCCGCGGTCGTCTACCAGGTGTCGGGCGAGAAGAAATACGCGGAGTTCGTGCGCAAAATGCTGCTCAAGTACGCCGACATGTACCCCACCCTGCCGGTGCACCCCGCCTCCTATTCGCGCACCCCGGGCAAGCTCTTCTACCAGGTGCTCAACGAGGCCGTGTGGCTCAACTTCACGGCCAACGCCTACGACTGCGTCTACGACTACATCCCCGCGGCGGAGCGCAAGCACATCGAGAACGACCTGTTCCGTCCCCTGGTAGACTTCATGGAGAACGGCGTGCCGGGCAACTTCCGGGCGTTCAACCTGATGCACAACTTCGGGACCTGGATGCAGTCGGGCGTGGCGATGATCGGCTACGTGATCGACGAGCCCGAATTCGTGCAGAAGGCCCTCTACGGATCGGCCAAGGACGGCTCGGTGGGCGGCTTTTTGCGCCAGTTGGACGTGATGTTCTCGCCCGACGGGTACTACGACGAGGGCGTGGGCTACCAGCGCTACGCCATCCACCCCTTCGTGACCCTGGCCGAGTGCATCAACAACAACCAGCCTGAACTCAAGATCTTCGAGTACCGCAACGGGATCATCGACAAGGCGGTCAACACCTTGCTGCAATGCACCTACAACGGCGACGTATTCCTGTTGAACGACGCGCTGGACAAGAACATCCATACCTATGAGATCCTGTTCAGCACCAGCATCGCCTACAAATCCCAGCCCCAGAACAAAGGTATGCTCGGCATGATCCAGAGCCAGGGCATCGCCACCATGACCGACGGGGGGGCGTTGGCGGCCAAAGCCATCGGCGCGGGACAGGCCAAGCCCTTCGGCTTCGCATCGGAGATCATCAACATCGGCCCCAAGGGCGACCAGGGCGCGCTGAGCGTTCTGCGCCGTCCGGAGAACCACACCTGCGTGGCGATGAAAGCCACCACCCAGGGCGGCGGCCACGGCCACTTCGACCGCCTCTCACTGACCCTGTACGCCAACGAAAGCTGCATTTTGCCCGACTACGGTTCGTCGCGCTTCATCAACGTACCGGTCAAGTCCAAAGGCTCCTACACGCCCGAGAACAAGACGTTCGCCAAGATGTCGATCGCGCACAACACGGTTACCGTGGACGGCAAATGCCACTACGACGGCAACGCGACCGAGGCCGACAAGCAGGGCTGCAAGCAGAACTTCAGCGACCTGTCCGACCCCGACTTCCAGATCTCCTGCTCCTCGGAGGACAACGCCTACCCGGGCGTGGGCATGCGCCGCACCATCGCGCTGATCACCGACCCGTCGATGGACTTCCCCATCGTGCTCGACCTGTTCAAGCTGACCTCCGACAAAGAGCACGTCTACGACCTGCCCTACTACTACAACGGGCACTTCATGTCGGCCAACTTCGGCTACCGCAGGGCCGCCACCCCCGTCCCGATGGGCGTGGAGAACGGCTACCAGCACATCTGGCAGGAGGCCCTGTGCGACCCCAAGGGGGGCACGATGCAGGTTTGGTGGTTGAAGGACACCCGTTTCTACACCATCAGCACGGCCACCTCCGGCGAGAGCGACGCATTCCTGATCCGCACGGGCGCGAACGACCCCGAATACAACCTGGTTACCCGTGACGGGGTCATGTTCCGCAGTTTGCCTGCCAAGGATTTTACCTTCGCTACGGTAATCGAGCCCCACGGCAGCATGAACATGGTTACCGAGGCCACCACCCACACCACCTCGCTGATCGAGCGCGTCGAGCTGCTGCTGGATAACGACGACTACACCGTAGTGCGCGTCCGCCCGCTGGAGGGCAAGCCCTTCTCGGTGGCCGTGGTCAACAACGACGCCATCGCCGCTAAAAACCACAGCGTATCGACCGGAGGCGCCGTGTACGAATGGACAGGCAGCAGCCACAAATTCAACGGAAAATAAAGGCCATGAAGCGATTGCTCTTTCTTCCCTTTATGATGGTCGCCCTGGCGGCCTCGTGCTCGGGCAAAGACCCCGAGACTACCCCCACCCCTACCCCAACTCCCAGTGGGACGGTCCAGACCGACACGCGCTACAAGAGCGTGGAATCGGCGCACTTCCCCGTTCCGAGCGATAAGGGCGACATCGTTCCCGACTTCAGCCGGGTGGGTTACCACTGGGGCGACCTGGATATCCCCACGATCGCCGTGGTCGCCACGTTGAATCCCCCGGCAGAGGGAGCCGACGCGACCACGCTGATCCAGAACGCCATCAACAACGCGACCGCCCCGGGAGCCATCCTGCTCAAAAAGGGTGTCTACAACATTTCCGGCGAGATCAAGCTCAACAAGAGCGGGATCGTGTTGCGCGGAGAGGGACAGGACGAGGCCGACGGCACGGTGCTCATCGCCACCGGGACCACCCAGCGCTCGCTGATCACGATGGGCGGCAGCGGCAGCCGGAGCGTGAAGAACAACAACTCCACCTACGACATCAAGGACAGCTACGTGCCCGCCGGCCGTTTCTGGATTAGGATGAAGGACGCCTCGCTGTTCAACGTCGGCGACGAGGTGGTCATCTACCGCCCTTCGCCCCAGAACTGGATCACGGACCTGAAGATGGACCAGATCCCCCCGCGCAACGACGGCGGCACGGTTACCCAATGGAAGGCGGGCGGCACGGACACCTATGCCGAAAGGGTAATCACGCTGATCAAAGGCGACACGATCCACTTCGAAAACCCGGTCGTATGCAGCCTGGAGGAGAAATACGGCGGAGCCAGGGTGCTGAAATACACCTACTCCAGCCGCATCAGCGAATGCGGCGTGGAGAACATGAAGCTCAAATCGGAGTACAAAAGCGCTACCGACGAAGCCCACGGCTGGCTGGCCATCGAGGTTACCGTGGCCCAGCATTGCTGGGTGCGTAACGTGACCAGCCAGTATTTCGGCAAGGGGTTGGTCGATATGGTCAAGGGCGCGAAGAACATCTCGGTGCTCGACTGCACGTGCACGGACCCGATCTCGACCATCGACGGCAGCCGCCGTTACGCCTTCCACATCAGCCAGGGGCAACTCTGCCTGGTCAAAGGGTGCAACTCCGACAAATCGCGCCACGACTTCGTGACCGGTGCGACGGGGTGCGGGCCCAACGTCTTTACCAACGGAAGGGCCACCAACACCTACGCCGACATCGGCCCCCACCAGCGCTGGAACAGCGGCACGCTCTACGACAACATCGCTTCCGACGGCGAGATCTGCGTGCAGGACCGCAGCAACTACGGCACCGGCCAGGGCTGGGCCGCCGTGACCAACGTGCTGTGGAATTGCAGGGCGCGCACGGTAATCGTGCAAAGCCCCTGGGTCTCGGGATACAATTACAGCGTGGGGACCATCGGGACCAAAAGCCCCGGCAAATTTACCTCCCCGCTGCGTCCCGACGGGGTATGGATCTCGCCAGGCACGCGTGTATCGCCCTCCTCGCTCTACGACGCGCAGCTCGAACTGCGCAAAACAACGCAACCGGGCGGGGTAATGGCCATCCAGTAGCCCCGGTCAAAAGAAGATCATAAACTAAAATAATTCGAAAAATGAAAAAGTGTTTTTTGCTCCTTACTGTTCTCTTTGCCGCATCCCTGAGCTGGGGACAGGAAAAACTCCCCGTACTCTGGGAAGAACTGACCTCCCCGCAATTCAAACAGGCCGTTGAGCGCTCCGGCGGAGTTTGCGTCATTCCCCTGGGCGTGATCGAAAGGCACGGGGCCCACCTGCCCATCGGTTGCGACGTTTTCGAAGCGCGCTACATCAGCCAGAAGGCCGCCGAGCAGGAGTATTGCATCGTCTTCCCCTATATGTTCGCGGGCGTTGTGGCCGAGGCCAAGCACCACCCCGGCACGCTGGCCTGGGACGCCGAGCTGCTCTACAAGATCTTCGACAAGATGTGCGAGGAGATCGGACGCAACGGCATTACCAAGATCCTGATCTACAACCACCACGGCGGCAACCCCGACTTTTTGCGCTTCTTCTGCCGCACGCGCCTCAACGAGCCCCACCCCTACGCCGTCTACCTGTTGGAGCAGAGCTTCGACAAAGAGACCACCGCGAAGGATAAAGCCATGCGCAAGAACGTCAAGGACGGCCACGCGGGCGAACAGGAGACCTCCCAGATGCTGGTCATCCGTCCCGACCTGGTCCACATGGAGCTGACCAAGGGCGAGGAGTACGAGAATTTGCAGCGCATCAACACGCCCGGTATGTTTACCGCCATCCGCTGGTATGCCAGTTTCCCCAACCACCTGGCAGGCGACCCCTCGACGGGCACCGCGGAGTACGGGCAGTTCCTGCTCGACGCCAAGAGCAGCAACCTGGCCAAGGCCATCAAGGCCCTCAAAGAGGACGACCAAACCTTGAAAATGTACAAAGAGTACTACGAAAAGGCTGAAAAGCCCTGGGAAACCACCGTGGTAGAGAAAAAATAAACGCGTATGAAAAAAATCGCAATCATCCTTTCAGGCATCGTCATGCTGACTGCGCTGTCCGCCCAGGGTAAGGTCATCCGGGTCAGCGAAGGCCAGGACCTGCGCAGCGCCATGAAGAAGACCTCGCCGGCCGATACGCTCGTCGTGGGCGCGGGCGAGTACAACATGGTCTCCACCTTTACCCTGTCGGGCGACCTGGTCATCATGGGCGCCCCGGGAGAAAAGCCCGTGGTCCACTGCACCGGGTTCAACGTGGGCACCAAGGCCTCCAAGCTGGTGCTGGAGGGCCTGCACATCGTCTACGACCGCAAGTACCTGGTCTACGCGGCCGACACGACCCCGGTCAACATCGATTTGATCGCGGTGCGCGACTGCATCGTCGACCAGAATCAAAACGGGGGCAGCATAGTGCTGAACCGCTCCGCAATGAAGGAAAACCGCATCGGGAAGATTGAGATCGACAACTGCGTGGTTTTCAACGCGATCCAGGGTTCGCACGGGGTGCTCAACGTCACGACCGAGAGCACCGTCGAGATCGGCTCGCTGACCATGACCAACTCCACCTTCGCCGACTTCAACCGGGGCGCCGTGATCATCAGCAAACCGATGGCGGAGATGAAGATCACGGTATCCAACTGCACATTCTACAACCTGAACCACTCAGACAACTCGGGCGGTATTTTCAGGGTGGACAAGGGCAAGGTCGACATTTCGGTCTCCAAATCGATCTTCAACTTCGGCGGCGAGAGCCCCAAGTTCATCGTGGTAAGCGGCAGCGGCAAGGCCACCGTGACCGACTCCTACCGCACGACCGAGCAGCGCCGCGTGATCGGCGAACTGGGCCTGCAACCCGCCTCGGGAACGGCCGCACAGGTTTTCAAAGCCCCGGGGAACGACCCCACGGCGGACGGCGTGAGCTTCCAGATCATCGACCCCAAACTCGCGGGCCAGAAGATCGGCGACCCGAGGTGGTTCTGACCGCTTTGACCGACAAAAAAAGGGGCTGCAAACAACTTGCAGCCCCCTTTTTGTGTCGTTGATCATCTGTCGGCGCTGATCATGGGCATCATCGTAAGCCCCTCGATGTCCATTTCCGGCAGTTGCTCCAGTCCGCACTTGGCGTAGAAATGCAGGTTGTCGACGTTCGAGGTCTCCAGGTAGCAGGGGTAACCCTTGTATTTTTCGGCGGCGTACTGCATCAGGGCCGTGCCCGCGCCCTTCCTGACCGAACAAAGTTCGTAAACGTAGTAGTGCGCCCCGTTGTAATGAAAAGCCTCGAACCGGTCGCTCACAGCGAAGATACGCCGGATCACGGGCAGCGGCGCGGAGAGTAAATAACGCGCGTAGGCCCACAACAACCCGTTGGTGGCTACCGATTTCGCGGTAATGACCTTGCCGGAGGGCGGGGTGCTCAAACACGTGCCGACCAGCTCGTCGCCGTCGTATGCACACAGGATGTCCCCCGCCTTGGCGTAGTATCTTACCGAAATTTCCATGAAATTGAATATGTCGCTTTGGTAGCGGTCCGCCCTTTTTTCATCGAAGAACATCCACCGGAAAAGCGGGTCATCCAAAAAAGCGGTCGTAAGCAGGCTGGCCAGCCCGGACACTTCCTCCGGGCTGGTGATTTTTTTCTCTACGATTTTCATCTGTAACGGGTGAGTTATAATGGGCCGTAAAGGGTAAGTCGCCGGTCCCGGTTCTTATTGTTGGAGGATCACGTCCCCGTGGTCCTCAACCACGGCGCGTTTCCATTTTTCGTTGTAACCGGGCTGGTCGGGCATGGCCGGGTAGCCGTCGGGGGAGGATTTGAAGCCGTGGGTGTCCTCTTTTTTGACGTTGCCGTCGATGTATTTGACCAGCAGGTAGCGGTCCAGCTCAACCCAGCGGTCGAACATGACCCGGGCGCGGTTCACTGTAAAATCGTTGATGAAGCGCTCGCACTTTTCGGGGCTCTCGGCGTAGAGGGCGGCGGCCGTGTAGTCAGCCTGTTTGAGCATGGAGATCGACTTGTTCTCGAACTCGTCGACGACTTTCAGCACGTCGGCGCTGATGCGGTCGTAGCGCAGGTAGGCGAAATTGGAGACCCGGTTGAACAACCAGAAAGCCGACGTGGGCGAGTACTCCAGCATGCTGCCGTTGCCCACGGCGAAACACCCGGGAACGGCCGTCGCGCCGCAATAGACCGGGGTCAGGCAGGAGGTCCCGGCATCGTCGACGCCGAACCAGAGCACGCCGCCCACCGGGTCGGGCAGCCACTTGCGGGCCTGGCCGACGAACCAGAAGCCGGTTTGCTGGGTGGCGATGGCCCGCTCGTTGATGTAGGTCTTACCGTCGACCTCGAAGCTCATCGGCCTCCAACGGTAGGGCATGTTGTGGCCGCCCGCACCGATGTCGTTGCGCATATCCATCGGGGTTTCCTCGTAGTGGTCGCGCATGTAGTCCATGACCTCTTTCACGTCGACCTTTTTGGACGGGGTGATGTACAACGGCATGGGGTTGTCGGGGTTTTGGCCCATGGCGAAGTCGAGGTATTGGGCCATCATCGGCTTGTCGATCTTGTTGAAAAAGCTCCATACACGCGCTTCGCAGGCCCGCATCGCGCTGAAATCGAGCGGGCAGTAGGCCTCGGCGAAACTGAAGTCGGCGTCGGGGCCCGAGTACCAGCCTTTGCTGCGGGCGAAGGAGGCCACGTCGGGCGAGTAGAGGCAGTTTTGCTTGTCCTTCCAGTCGAATTTCCGGATGCGCGCCTGGTTGGCGTGGGCCGAGACCGTGCCGTCGGGCAGGCGGACAGCCACCCAGACGGCCCCCTTGTCGAGGTTTTTGCCCTCCTTCAGGCGCGTGCCCTTGCCTACCATTTCGAGGATCCAGATCTCTTTGGGGTCGGCGATCGAGAAGGACTCGCCTTCGGAGCAGTAGCCGAAGTCAGCCACCAGGGAGGTCATCACGTGGATCGCCTCGCGCGCAGTTTTGGCCCTTTGCAGGGCAATGTAGATCATCGAGCCGTAGTCGATCAGGCCCGTCGAGTCGGCCAGTTCGTGGCGGCCCCCGAAGGTGGTCTCGCCTATGATGAGCTGGTGCTCGTTCATGTTGCCGATGGTGGAATACGTCTGCTCGACCTGCGGGATCTCGCCGATGTGGCGGCCCGTGTCCCACTCGGTCATGCGGAGCATGGCCCCCTTGGGGTGGGTGGCGCGGGGCGAGTGGTAGAGTTCGCCGTAAAGCACGTGCGAGTCGGCCGCGTAGGTCACGATCGAAGAGCCGTCCGCCGAGGCACCGGGGGTAACCAGTATGTTGGTGCAGGCCAGCGAGTGGGCCGGGGCCAGGAGGAGTCCGGCGCAGGCGAGCGCGGCCGGGAGGAACAACCGGGTAAGTGTCATAAAATTAAAGTTTGCGCAAATGTAGGGAAATTTTCATAACTTTAGGCCTTATTTGCCATAGTCAGTACCCATGTCGATCAAAAGCCGCCTCCAAACCATACAGAACCAGTTGCCGCAGGGCGTGACCCTTGTGGCGGTCTCCAAAACCCACCCCGCGGGCGATATCCGCGAAGCCTACGACGCGGGGCAGCGTATTTTCGGGGAGAGCCGCCCGCAGGAGCTTTGCGCCAAGCAGCAAGAGCTTCCGGGCGACATCCAGTGGCACATGATCGGCCATTTGCAGACCAACAAGGTCAGGATGATCGCCCCCTTCGTGGCCATGATCCAGTCGGTCGACTCGGAGCGCCTGCTGCGGGTAATCGACGCCGAGGCCGTGCGCTGCGGGAGGGTAATCGACGTGTTGCTCGAACTCCATATCGCCGGCGAGCAGACCAAGACGGGGTGGCCGGCGGCCGAGTTGGAGTCCTTCCTGGCCTCGGGGGAGTGGAAAGGGATGAAAGGGGTCTGCATCCGGGGGTTGATGGCCATCGCGACCAACACGGACGACGAGAAACAGGTAAAACAGGACTTTTTGACGCTCCATAATTTAATGGAGCGCTATCGCGGCAGCTTTTTTGCAGCGTACCCCCGGTTCGACACCCTGTCGATGGGGATGACCTCGGACTACCGACTGGCCGTGGAGTGCCATTCGACCATGGTAAGGATCGGCAGTCTGATCTTCGGCGAACGATGATTAAAATGAAACAGGCAATTTTATCACTATTTATATTGTGCATAAGTCTCACGGCTTATGCCCAAAACGAGACCGCGATCTACAAGAAGGTTGTGGAAGATTACATACTTAAATACAAGCAGCCAAATACCGGATCCGCTTCAGTCACATTCATTGTACTCGACGCTCCGCGTTACATGAACAAATTGGATTCCAGTGACTTTTCGAGATTTAAAGGGCAGTACGACAAACTCGAAGAATCGACCTTTATTAATTTTGTTGAAAACAATCAAAAAGGCCTGTATAGGAAGGGCCTGATTACATTGGATGGCATAGAAATTATAATCGTCGACCGGGAACAAAGTGAAAAGCGACAAGAGCTACTCTCCAAATATCCCATGTGGAACAGGTCAATTTTAGAGTTTTCCAACATTGGCTTCGCTGACGAGAAAAAACAGGCTCTTGTGTATTATGGTTTTGATTCCGGCCCGGGAGTTGGCGGTGGAGTGTATCTTATTTTTGAAAAGAAACGGGGAAAATGGCACAATAAGGCAGCATTTCCCGCATGGACAACATAACTAATCTTAAAACTATAACCATGAACGCGTTGGAAACCACCTACCTGGGACTGAAATTGGATAACCCCGTCATCGCAGCCAGCTCGCCTTTGACGGCTACCATCGACAAACTCCGGATCCTGGAGGAGCACGGGGCGGCGGCGGTCGTGCTCAAATCGGTCTTCGAGGAGCAGATCGAGGGCGAGGCGGCCACGTTGGAGCGCTACGCTAACTACCCCGAGGCGGCTGATTATCTGAACCATTACGTGGAACAGAGCTACCTGCGCACCCACCTCCATCTGATCGCCGAGGCGAAAAAGAAGCTCCGGATCCCCGTGATCGCGAGCGTCAACTGCTTTGCGGGGGGCAAGTGGACCGAGTACGCCAAACAGGTCGAGCAGGCCGGGGCCGACGCGCTGGAACTCAACGTCTTTTACCTCCCCTCGCTGCACACCCAATCGAGTGCGGATATCGAGCAAAAATACCTCGACGCGGTGCAGGCGGTCACAGAAAAGGTCGGGATCCCCGTCGGCGTCAAGTTGGGGATAAGGTTTACCAACGTATTTTACATGATCGAGCAGATCGCAGCGCGGGGCGCGAAGGGGGTGGTGTTGTACAACCGTTTCTTCGAGCCCGATATCGACCTGGAAAACCTGAAATTCATCCCCTCGGAGCCTACCAGTTCGCCTGCCGAGCTGCGCAACACGCTCAGGACGATGGCGATCGCATCGTCGCTGGTCCCGCGGATCGATTATGCGGCTTCGACCGGGGTGTTTACCGGCGAGGATATGGCCAAGGCGATCCTAACGGGCGCTTCGGCCGTGCAGGTGTTCAGTACGCTGCAACGCAACGGGTTAGGGGCGATCGAGAAAATGAAATCGGGCCTCAAGGCGTGGATGGAAGGGCACTCCTACGGCTCGGTCGAGGGGATGAAGGGGATGCTGAACTTCAAAGAGACGGGCGGCGACGAGCATTTGCAGCGGGTGCAATACATGAAGTTCTTCCCGCACGAAAGTTTATAACTTTGTTGATAAATGGTGGATAAACCAGAGAATAACTGTCGATAACGTGCGTTATTATTAACAATGATCGACAGGCGCGGGCGACGGGGCGGCAGGTTGCCGACAGGTTACGCACAGAAAGCTGGCGAGTTACAAACAGAGAATTGCCGGGTTATTAACAACGGGGCCGGAAAAGAGGAAAAAAACGTACCTTTGCTACATTAAGATGATGAAACGCGCACAAACAACCAAGATCATTGCCGCCTGCCTGGCGTTCGCCCTGGCGGGGGGATGCCGGGCTTATGCCCAGCAGACGGCGCAGGCGCGGGAGACGGCGCCTGCACAGGAGACGGCGGTCCCGGCTGGGGAAACCGTATCTGCCGGGGAGACAACCCCTGCCCAGGTTGCGGTTCCTGCCCCGGATGCGATCCCCGAGGCCCAGCCCAATGTGTTGCCCACCCCGGTGTACACCGTTCCGAACAACGAGGCGATCTTCCTGGAGACCAACGATCCCGACTCGCCCGACTTCTACCCCAAACTGCTGGGGCGCTACATGGAGGGCGACACCACGCTGACCCGCGCGCAGATCTTCAAGCTCTACTACGGCTACATCAACCAGCCCACCTACAAGCCGCTGGACTGGGACCCCAATGCGGATGCGGTGCTGGCGGTTTTCGACCTCCATCCCGAGCCCAACGCCATCCAGTCGTTGGACATCATCCAGTACGGCATCAAAGCCATGGCCAGGGACCCCTTCAGCCCCTCCAACCTTAACTTTCTGACCTACGCCTACCAGACGATCGGCGACACGGCCACCGCGCTGATCAACCGCTGGCGGATGGACAGGGTAATCGAGACGATCAAATCGACCGGCTCGGGGCAGCGTCCCTCCTCGCCGTGGCATATCATCTTCTTTACCCACGCGACGGACATCCTGGGCTCGATGGGGCTGATGGCCACCAAGCCCATCCTCATCTCCACCAGCGTGCAATACCTGCCCTACCGCACCGAGGACGGCAAGAGCCGGGGATACTATTTCGATTACAGTCGCGTTTATATCAAAAGCCCCGAGCAAACCAACACCCAGAAACAAAGGAAAGGACTGGAGCTCAACGGGGTAAAGATAAGATAAAGCATGAAACAATTTTTCAGATTCTGGGCGGTCGTATTCGCAGGGGCACTTTTAACGGTCTCCTGTGTACAGGAGGATTTCGAGATCATGCCCGGACAGGCCGAGCGGACCTATTTCGTCTACATTGCCTTTAACAACAATCTGAGTTTTTACGGCCCGCGCAACCTCGCCGCCCTGCAAAGGGGAGCGACCAGGGCCAACATGGGCAACAACAACATCGTGGTCTACTACGCCGTCAGCGGCGAATATCCCAAATTGCTGCTGATCAAGCCCGGCTTGAACGGCCAGGGCCAAAAGGTCACGCTGAAAACCTACGACGGCACACAGAGAACAGCCACCGTGGCGGGGATGAAGCAGGCCATCGCCGATATGATGGAGTTGGCCCCCGCGCAGAAATACTGCATGACCATCTCCTCGCACGGCATGGGCTGGCAGGACAAAAGTTCGCCCTACACCCTGTTGCAACGCCAGCGCAGTTTGGAAAGTGCCGTGCCCCTGACCCGCACGGACGGGGGGATCGAGGCAGCCGTCACGCGCTACGTCGTGCAGGACGGCAGCGACTGGATGAACATGGACATGATCGTCGAGGCCTTGACGCCCAAGGTGTTCGACATGGTAAACTTCGACGCCTGCAACATGGCCTGCGTGGAGGTGGCCCACGCCCTGCGCGATGCGACGGACTACCTGGTCGGCTCCCCGACCGAGGTAATGGGCGACGGATTCCCCTACGAAAGGACCATTTCCCGCATCTTCAGGGACGATTGGGACGGCATGTGCTGGGAGTATTACAACTTTTACCTGAACGACTACGTCCTGGACACCGACAACGAAACCTACCCTTACGCCCAGGTCGCCTGCATCGACTGTTCGAAGATGGACGAATTGGCGCTGGCCATGCGCACGGTGCTCAAGCCCAAACTCAACACCGTCAAAACCATGAGCGTGGCGGGTATCCAGTACTTCGACACGCGCAAAACGGCCTACCCGCAAACGGTCTTTGATTTAGGGGACTTCGCCGCCAAGCTCCAGGCGCAGGGCGGGATCTCGGGATCCGAGTTGAATGCGATAAACGAGGCTCTCGGCGGGGTCGTATCGGGGGTTTACACCACGCCGCAGGGCATCTGGGGCAGCAAGCTCAACCTTTACCCCATCAACGCCTGGTCGGGACTGACCACCTTTATCCCCCTGGCTGCCTTCGACACCCCGCGCAACGGATACAACCTGAACGAGGCCTATTTCGCCACCAGTTGGGGGCGGGCCGTATACGGAGATTGATGAGGAGAGCCATCCTGATAGCAGCCGTCCTGCTGGCGGCGGGTTGCGCGGGAAAGCGCAACGCCAAAACGCCGGACGTCATCTCGGGGGCGGCCAAACAGCCCGGGCAGGAGGCTGCGGTCGCAAACCACCGCACACCACCCTACACCCCGCCCAAAGTACCCGCCGTGCTGACCGCCGCGCCCGAGCAGGCCGAATGGCTGGTCAACCACTACTGGGACGCCTTCGACTTCAAAGATACCGCCCTGATCCCGGATGAGGAATACATGGAGCAGGCCTTCGCCAACTTCGCGGGGGTAATCTCGATGGCGGGGCAGTATGCGCAGGAGCCCGCACCGGGAATCCGCGCCAACATAGCCAAAGCCGAGGCGGACACCGCCATGCTGCGCGGCTTTATGAAGCTCTACGACAAGTATTTCTACGATCCGAACTCGCCCGTGCGCAACGAGGATGTCTACATCGCCTACCTGCAACGCATCATCGGCTCGAAGGTTTTGCCCGACATCGAGAAGGAGCGGCCGAGGTACAGGCTGGCCACGGCCTTGAAAAACCGTCCCGGCGACCCGGCAGCGGACTTCGCGTACATCGACGGGGCCGGCAAACAATCCAGGATGAGCGCCGTCAAATCGGACCTGCTGCTGTTGTACTTCCACAACCCGGGCTGCGGGGGGTGCAGGGAGCTGATCGCCGACGTGGACTCTTCGCCGCTGATCTCCGAAAAGATCAAATCGGGGAAGCTCAAGGTTTTGGCCATGTACGTCGACGAGGACCTGGAGGACTGGCGCGCCCACTTCTCGGACATACCCGCCGGGTGGATCAACGGCGCGGACCCCAAGGGGACGATGCGCGACGCCGATATTTACGATTTGAGGGCGATCCCCACGATCTACCTGCTGGACAAAGAGAAGAAGGTCGTGCTCAAGGACACGACCTTCGGGGAGTTGGAGCGGTATCTGGCCGGGAGACCGTAATCATTTTTCCCGCTTGGGGAACCAGCCTTTTTGTACCCTTTTCCTCTGCTCGAAGACCTCCAGGATGCTCCACAAGCTGGAAAATCCCGTTACTCCCAACAGCGCCGAGGCGATCAGGCAGTCGGCAAACAAGAGCGACAGCCCCAGCGTGACGACCCCCAGAAGCAGGAAGGCCCACCAGATCTTTACCCCGAAATAATACTCGCCCTTGATGACCAGCGGGTGGAATAACCCGATGATCAGGAAGGTGCACGCTCCTATAACGATTCCTGTGAACATATCTTATTTGGGTAACAAGTGTGCGTTTACGGCCAGCGCCTCGCGCTCCATGTCGGTGAATTGCACTACCTCGACCCCGGCACGGGCCAGCATTCCTACCCCGTCGGCCTGCACGAAGAGGTCCGGCTCGGCGGCGGCGTAGACCACCTTGCCGATCCCGTGCTCGATGATAAGCTGCGAGCACGACCCGGGCTTGGATTTGCGCTGCGAGCACGGCTCCATCGAGGTGTACAGGGTCGCGCCCTTCAAATCGACTTCGGCGGAGAGCGCCTTGTGGATCGCCTCCTCCTCGGCGTGGTTCGCGGCCTGGGTCTCGTGGGTAAAGCCCTCGTAGAGGTCGCCCGAGCGGGTCAGCAGCAGGGCCCCGACGCAATAGCTCGTCTGGGAGGGCTCGCACCGGCGGCTCAGGGCGATGGCCCGGCGCAGCATGTAGCGGTCGCCGCGGAACTCGAGCCAGCTCACGTTGGTCGTGCCGAACTTCTGGCGCGAGAGCAGCGTGGCCCCGGGCATCCTGCCGGTGCTCAGTTTATCGAAATAGGCCAACTTGGGGGCCTTTTTGTTGTTGATCTTCACGGGCGCGACGGCCAGCCTCATCTCGTCGACCATGCCGGCGTCGAGGAACATGGCGGCCACATGGGCGCCCCCCTCGACCATCAGCAAATCCACGCCCAGGGCCGAAAGCTCGGCCGCGATTACCTTCGGAGTGACCTCTTTGGCCCGGATGACGGTCGCGTAGCCCTCGATCGAGCTGACGTCGGCGTCCTCGGGGGCTAACACGATACGCTCCGCCCCGTTCTCCTCGAAAAAACGCAGGCCCGGGTCGAGGTAGCCCCTCTGGGTAAGGGTCACACGCATGATGTTGGGCTTCTGGCCCCTGTCCATCCGCTTGTGCCTTTCGGCCGAATCCTTGATCCGGAGCGACGGATCGTCCGCACGCAGGGTACCGGCACCTACCAGAATCGCGTCGCACCACCCCCTAAGGGCTCTCACGTCCTTCCAGTCCTCCTCCGACGAGAGCGACAACGGAGTGTCGGTGCAATCGTCCATGTAGCCGTCGGCGGAGACGGCCGTTGAGAGAATAACTTTCATTTTCCTTTGCGTTTCAATATGATGACCGTAACCTCGGGGGGCGCGCCTATCCGCATGGGGTAGAGCACGCAGCCGATACCGTCGTTGATATAGAGGTGGCGGGCCGACTCGGCGTAGAGCCTGCTCCAGCGCTTGAATTTCCAACTGGCGGGCGACCAGCTCCACTTGCCGGCGTTGAGCTTGAACTGCATGGCGTGGACGTGGCCCGAAAGGGTAAGCGTGGCGGCGCCCCGGACCAGGATGTCGTCCCACAGGTCGGGCGTATGGGAGACGGTCACGTTGAAAAGGCCCTCGGGAAGGTCCCCGTAGGCCTGCTCGAGGTCGGCGCCCGGGACGTTGTAGTCGAAACCGTTGAGCGACGGGTCGAGCGGGAAGCCCACTCCCGTTACGGCGATGCTGTCGGAGTCGCGGCGGATGTACTGCGTTTGGTTCTGCAACACGGTCCAGCCCATTTGTTGCTGTTTGCGTACGATGGAATCGAGGTTTTCACCGAGCGAGAGCCTGGCCGTATCGGGGATGTACATACCCAGGTCGTGGTTACCCAGGACCGACAGCACGCCGTCCGGGGCGCTGAGCTTTGCGAGCTCCGCCATCAGCGTCGGGCCGAGGTCGGTGTGGGCGATGTTGACCAGGTCGCCCCCGTGGACGATCAAATCGGGTTGCAATCCATTGATCTTATCGGTCAGTTTGCGGAGCATTTTCCGGGGGGAAGTCAGCGTCCCGACGTGGGGATCGGTAAAAAAGGCGATCGTATAGCCGTCGAACGAGGCGGGCAAAGAGTCGGAAGTGATCTCCACGGTCTGCACGACAATGCGCGTCCGCCCCGAGGTCGCCCCCCAGAGCATGCGTCCGAAGACAAAAAGCCCCAGCAAGATACCCAGCCAGCCGAAGATCCGCGTCCGGGGTCCCTTTTTGCGCCACACGGGAAGGTAATCCAGCAACGAGACCACTGCATAGGTCAGCATGGGCAGCGTGGTAATGAAAAATATCAGGGTCAGCCACATGACCGTCTGCACGCCGCCCGACCCCAGCCCCAGCGAAAAATAGCGGTAGGCCATTATGGCCGACAGGGCCAGCACGCCAGAGCCGATCGTGGCAAGGGCGTACAAACGCCTAAGCCACAGGGGCCAATAGGATTTATTGCGCCTCCAGATGTAGATATCCGAGAGGATCGCCAGCAGGATTAAGGCTATGAGGAGTATGCGTGTCATTTAATATAAGGAGACCGGCAAATATAGTGAAAGCCGAGCGCAATCCAAGCTCGCTTGGAGATTGCCGAGGCGCATCCTATATTGGCGCGGAAGCGCAAATATAGCGATTTTACCCTCAAAACGTCCGTTTGGCCCTCCGGATTGTTGATAACTCCCGGGAATGTTGAAAAAATATTGCGATTCCGTGAAATTTTCATGCGAAACGCATATCTTGTTTATTATTTTAATTACATTTGTGCTGTGTAGTATGGCTAAATGAGTGGCTGTTGCACTTGAAAGATGAAAAGAACCAAACAAACATACCAATTAAATGAAAACAATCACCCGCTTGATCGCGGTTTCTTTGATGGTGGCCACCGTTGCGAGCTGCCAGAAGGAACCCGGTGGCGACAGCAATGCGGCAGCATCCTCGCTGTTCGACTTTGCCACAGTCACCCAGGGAGCAATCAATGTCAACTTCGACTCTGACCGCTCCTTCCGCTTCGACGTTTATGAATCCAACCCCTACTCGATCGTCGACGGGGACCTGGTGCTGGACGCCGAAGCCCGCCCCGCCTTTACCGCCAACGCCATCGAGGGCGTGTTTGAAGGCGAAATCCGTCTGAATGCCGGCGTTAAGTCGGTCTTTATCGTCGCGGACGATCCCCAGTTCGGCCCGATCGAGGTCGCCGTGTCGTGGGGCTCGGTCACGCTCGATTTGAGCAAAGCCGTCGCCAGCGCTTCGGCAGCCAGGACAGCCGTTACCAAAGTAGGGAACGCTGACAGCTACCTCTATTGCCCCTACACATGGGACATAAAGGGACTCCCCGCCGAGCTTACCAACGAGGCCCTGCCCCTGGGCCTGTTCGAAGCGCTCAGGAAGGCCCTGCCTCCCGGCGCCGACTTCATTAACGAACGTTATCTGGACCCCCAGTACGACAATTTCGCTAAGACGTTGAGCCGCGGCGAGGTAACCATCAGCTTCGTACAGAGCACGGCGGCCAACGCAAACGTACTGTGTTACTTTACGTTCGATCCCGCCGAGCCTCCCACGAGCTACGACCAGATCACTCCCGCCGTCGCCTTCCCGAACGCTTCGTTCAAGAGGGAGTTGAGCTACTACGGGACGGGCGGTTTGCAAAGCGGCGACCAGGTCAACCTCTACTACCACAACCCCGATAACGGGAAATGGGAGAAAGAGTTCCCGGCCAACACCTGCATCGGTTTCTTCGTGATCGCCAACGGCTTCAGCACCAGCACCGGCGACGTGAAAGCATTCGACCAGAAAAAGTGCCTCAACACGATCCTCGATCTCAACACCAACATTCCCGAAGGGAAACGGCGCCAGAACGTGATCTTCGCTTACCAGATCCCCGGCGAGCAGGAGAAGCACATCATCATAGCCTTCGAGGACAACCTCCACAAGGAGACCAGCGCGTTTAACAGGGGCGACTACGACGACGTGGTGTTCTGTTTGAACGGCGATTTCAACACCAACCTGATCATCCTCGATCCCGAGAAGCCCGTCTTCCCGCCCGCGGACTATTATAACTACTATGAGGGCACGATGGCCTTCGAGGACACCTGGCCCTCCAAGGGCGACTACGACATCAACGACGTGGTGGTACGCTATAAGACCAAGGTCCACTTCAACGGCGCGTACAACACCGTGACCAGCATCGAGAGCACCTACTACCCGCAGGCCAAGGCCTCCTCGCCCGCAACCATTACCGGCGACGGATTCGCCATCCAACTGGGTGTGCCTGCGGATTACATTACCTCGATCGAGCGTGAAACCGACTTTACCAACGTACCCCTGGGTCGTTTCAGCACCATCCCCGGAAAACCCTACCTCGAAGCCGGACATGCGGACTTCGCCACGCTGATCCTGTTCGACAACCTGAAGAAACTTCAGCCGTTGACCGACGAAAACTACATCAAGTACACCATCGAGCTCGAGCAGGGCCACCAGATCAAGCTCAAGGGTCTGGGTATCCCGCCCTTCAACGCGTTCGCCATCCCCTACCTGGATTTCGACAAGAATCCGACCCGCTCCTTTGAGGTGCACTTCTCGGGCAAGAAGCCGACCCCGCTGGCCGACGCCGCCAAGTTGGGTACGGACTACGACAAGTCGGTTCCCGAAGAAGGGCTGTACTACATCCGCAATTACAAGAACTACGAGCGTTTCCCGTTCGCCTTCGACATTCCTTACTTCAACTACAAAGTCAGCAAGGATATGAAGCAGATCGATATGGCCTATCCCGACTTCGCAAAGTGGGCGGCATCGGGCGGTACGACCTTCACGCACTGGTACGAGAATCCGGATGAGGCCTATCTGGTAAAATAAATTTGGAAATTAAGAATTTTTAATATTCCTTTGCGGCTACAAAGCAAGACGAGATGTATTCGATCAACGCAAATAATTGGTGGTGGCGCACATTTAACTTAGGTAAATGATGCGGCGCCGCTGATATATATACTCACGAAAAAGCCTGTTGTTTACCGAAGCAACAGGCTTTTTTGTGTTTATATGGATTGATCCTGTTGTGTGGCAAACAAGTAAAAAACAAATAAAAACATTTCAATTATGAAAAAAGCGAGCAGAAAGCAACGGACATTTATCCTCCCCTATTCCGAGCGGCCCACGGCCTGGTACAATATCGCTGCGGATATGCCCAACCGTCCCCAGCCCTATCTGAACCCGCAGACCCGCGAGCCGCTCCCCATGGAGGCCATGTACGGCATCTTCGCCGAGGAGCTGGTCAAGCAGGAGTTTTCCACACAACAGTTCATCGAGATCCCCGAGGAGGTACAGCACGTCTACGACATCTGGAGGTGCACCCCGCTGGTCAGGGCCTACGACCTGGAAAAGGCGCTGGACACCCCTGCCAAGATCTTCTTCAAGAACGAGAGCACCTCTCCGGCCGGGTCGCACAAGCCCAACACCGCCATCCCGCAGGCTTACTACAACGCCAAGCAGGGTATCAAGCACCTGACCACCGAGACCGGCGGCGGGCAATGGGGTACGGCGCTGGCCTTCGCGGGACAGTACTTCGACCTGGATATCAAGGTGTTCATGGTCAAGGTGAGCTACGAGCAGAAGCCCTACCGCAAGCTGATGATGAACAACTGGGGCGCCGACGTGATCCCCTCGCCGAGCCTGCTGACCGATGCGGGACGCCACGTACTGGCCACCGACCCGAACTGCTCGGGCAGTTTGGGCCTGGCGATTTCCGAGGCCGTCGAGCTGGCCCTGAAAGATCCCGACACCACCCGCTACGCGTTGGGCAGCGTGATGAACCACGTGATCCTGCACCAGACCATCATCGGCGAGGAAGCCATCCGCCAGATGGCCATGGCCGACGCCGAGCCCGACGTGGTAATCGGTTGCTTCGGCGGCGGGTCGAACTTCGCGGGGATCAGTTTCCCCTTCCTGCGCCGCAACTTCCTGGAGGGCAAAAAAACGCGCGTAGTGGCCGTAGAGCCGACCTCCTGCCCCAAGCTGACCACCGGCAAGTTCGAGTACGATTTGGGCGATACGGCCGGGTTTACCCCGCTGATCCCGATGTACACCCTGGGCCACGACTTCCAGCCCGCCGACATCCACGCAGGCGGTCTGCGCTACCACGGGGCGGGCGCGCTGGTCAGCCAGCTCGTGCATGACAAGCTGGTCGAGCCGGTAGCCGTAGGCCAGTTGGAGACCTTCGAGGCGAGCATGCTCTTCGCCCGCACCGAGGGGATCATCCCCGCGCCCGAGTCGGGCCACGCGATCGCCGTCGCCATCCGCGAGGCTTTGCAGGCCAAGGAGGAGGGCAAGGAGAAGACGATATTATTCAACCTCTCGGGTCATGGGATGATCGACCTGTATGCGTATGAGCAGTACCACGCAGGGAAATTGGCGGACTGCTAAAACCCTTCCAGAGGCACGCTATGCGCAGCGCGTTCCGGGAAAGGTTCGGTTCTGGAAGGCGTTTCAGTCCTCCCGACGGTAGACGACCGCCGTGCGGCAGATGTTGTAGATCTTCATCAGGTGGCGCGGGGAACCGTCCTCGGCCTCAATGGAATAGGTAAAGTGTTCGGCGGCGGGGTCCTGGCGATTCTGGCCGCCGAACCGTTCTTCGTCGGTGGAGAAGACCACGCGGTAGCGGCCGGGCTCGTTGACGGGGACCACGTAGTCGGGGGTCGCGCCGGTGGGGTGGAAGTTGAAGACGAAGAGCAGGTCGCCGTGGGAGAAGACCATCGTCTGGCCGCCGTGGTCGAGGTTGAGCAGGTAGGGGTAGCCACGTTTGAGCAGGCCGTACCGCTTTTCGAAGGCGAGCATTTCGCGGTCGAAATCGCCCAGGAAATGGAATTTGAGCTTGTCGTCGTCGGCCAGGCTCCACTGGCGGCGGGCGTGGGCGTAGCTCCAACCGTTGCCCTCGCGCGGGAAGTCGATCCACTCGGGGTGGCCGAATTCGTTGCCCATGAAGTTGAGGTAGGCGTTGCCGCCGGCCGACAGGGTCAGCAGGCGGATCATCTTGTGCAGGGCCATGCCCCTATCGACGACCAGGCTCTTGGTTTTGGCCTCCATGGAGGTGTACATCTCCTTGTCGATCAGGCGGAAAGCCAGGGTTTTATCCCCCACCAGGGCCTGGTCGTGGCTCTCGGCGTAGGCTATCGTGCCCACGCGGGGAAGGCGGTCGGTCATGATCGACCACATGCGCCCGATGTCCCACTGCTCGTCCTTGTAGTCCTCTAAAAGCTCGATCCAGAAGTCGGGCTCGGCCATCGCCAGGCGGTAGTCGAAGCCCACGCCGCCGTCGGGTATCGGGAAGCACATGCCGGGCATGCCGCTCACGTCCTCGGCGATGGTGACGGCTTTGGGGTTGAGGCTGTGCGTTAAGTAGTTGGCCAGTCCGAGGTAGGTCA
>JAVBNX010000007.1:0-532886 GCA_031551275.1 Rikenellaceae bacterium | reverse complement strand
GTGAAGCGGAAAAAACGCCGCCAACCGCCAGGGATGATTCTCTTTATACAATTGGCCGGGGCGCCTTCTCGCGAGAAGGCGCCCCGGCCAATTGTATAAAGAGAATCATCCCTGGCGGTTGGCGGCGTTTTTTCCGCTTCACGCCCTTTTTTTCCCGTTTCAGCAGATTAATTATGGTCGGGTGTTTGTTGTTGGCTAAGTTTGTAGCATCGAAAATCATAGAATACGGAATATGAAAAAGACATTTCTAATATTAATGGCGTGTGCGGCGGTGCAGGCCGGCCCGGTGCATGGGCAGCAGGCACCCGTACACCGCTTCACGCTAGGGGATTGCCTCGACTACGCCCTGCACAACAACTATCGGCGCCAGTCGCTCAAACTCTCCGAGGAGTCGGCGCAGGCCGGTTACGACCAGTCGAAACTTAATCGCATTCCCTCGCTCAACGCTTCGGCTTCGGAGAGTTTCTCCAATTCCGATGCAGGTTCGTCGTGGGGAGGCAGCTACGGCGTCAACGCGGGTGTGACCCTGTTCAACGGGGGGGCGGTCAACAACACCATCGAGCAGAGCCGCCTGTCCGCAGAGCAGTCGGGCTACGTGACCTCGCAGTATGAAAATACGCTCACGGTGCAGATCCTTCAGGCGTTTCTGGCCGTGCTGGGCAACGACGAGCTACTCAAGTACCAGGAATCGGTGGTCGAGGCGAGCGCCGAGCAGGTCAAGCAGGGCAAAGCCCAGCTGGATGCCGGACAGATCCTCGAAAGCGACTACCTGCTGCTGGAGGCGCAGTATGCCAACGACCGCAACAACATCTCGGACACGCGCATCGCACGCGACAAGAGCCTGCTGACGCTCAAGGCGTTGCTTTCGATGAATCCGTTCGAAGAGTTGCAGGTCATCTCGCCCGACACGGCCGCGATCGACGCGATGAGCCTGATCCCGGGCGTAGACCTGGTGATCGAACGCGCGATGACGACGCTGCCCGACCTGCGCATCAGCCAGTATTCGGTGGATATCGCCACGACGAACGTAAAATTGTCCAAGGCGGGCTACTACCCTTCGCTGAAAATGTCGGCGGGCCTGGGATCGGGATATACGGGCGGTAATGGGATGTGGAACTCGCAGGTTTCCGACCGTTTCAACCAAAGCGCCGGCATCTCGCTCTCCGTGCCCATCTTCAACAACGGATCGACCCGCACCAAAGTTACCCAGAGCCGTATCGCACTGCGACAGGCCGAGCTGGATCGGAAGCAGACCGAACTGGACATGATCCAGGAGGTGACCAACGAGCACCAGGACGTGGTGGCGGCGTGGAACAAGTACAAGACCACCGGCGTACGCCAGAATGCCTACCTGCGTACGTTCGAGGCCTACCGCGTACAGTTCGAGAACGACGCGATCACCCCGGTCGACCTGCTTCAGCAGCAGAACAACTACATCAGCGCGATGAACGACTACATCCAGAGCAAATACAGTTTCATGCTCAAGCGCAAGATCCTGGACGTCTACATGGGTGTGCCGGTGACGATGTAATGTCTCCCGGCACACGGAAATATTGACTTTACACGGACAATAGCCCTCCAGTTTAAAATTTAAAAAACAATTATATGAAAAAGAAAACTATTTGGATCGCTTCGGCGGGCGTCGTCGTCCTTGCGGCGGCGGTGAGCCTGAACGCCTGCAAGCGCGGCGAGGTGAAATTCAACACGGCGGTCATCGGAAAACAAACCGTGCAGGCGACCGTGACGGCTACCGGATACCTCCAGCCGGTCGATAAGGTCGATGTGGGCACCCAGGTGTCTGGCGTGATCGAGAAAATTTTCGTCGATTTCAACACCCCGGTCAAAAAAGGACAACTGCTGGCCGAACTCGACAAGTCGACCCTCGCCGAGAAGGTGACCCAGGGCCAGGCAAGCGTCACGAGCGCCATGAGCGACCAGACCTACTCGCAGCAGAACTATGACCGCATCAAGCAGTTGTACGATGCCAAAGCCGCCACCAAAGCCACCTACGAGCAGGCGGTGAACACCCTGGCGCAGTCCAAGACCGCCGTGGCCAATGCCAAGGCGAACCTCCACCAGGCCCAGGTGAACCTATCCTATGCCGAGATCTACTCGCCCATCGACGGGGTGGTGCTGAACCGCGCCGTAGATCAGGGGCAGACCGTGGCCGCGTCGTTCAACACCCCCACGCTGTTCACCATCGCCAAGGATCTCACCCGCATGCAGGTCGAGGCGAACGTCGACGAGGCCGACATAGGCCAGGTGCGATTGGGCCAGAAGGTGACCTTTACGGTCGATTCCTACCCCAACGAGACGTTCGACGGCACGGTCAACCAGATCCGTCTCCAGCCGACCGTGACCAGCAACGTGGTGACCTACACGGTGATCATCGAAGCTCCGAATCCCGAGGAAAAACTGTTTCCCGGCATGACGGCCAGCGTGACGATCGTCACGGACAACATCGAAGGGGTGGCCGTGCTGGCCGAGGCCCTCAACTGGGAGCCTGCGCCCGACGTGATGCGCCACTTCAAGGTCGATCCCCGCCAGGTGCAAGGCGGCAAGGGCGTGTGGGTGCAAACTCCGGCGGGGATCGAGCGCAAGGCGGTCAAAACGGGTCTCAACGACGGGGTATACGCCATCGTGATCGATGGCCTGCAGGAAGGCGACACGGTAATCCTCTCGCTCTTCGTCGAAGACAGCGGGCCGCAAGAGAAGGCGACCAACCCCTTCATGCCCAAGCGTCCGCAACGCAACCGGACAGGAAATACCCCTCCCAACCGGTAGCGCCATGGCAGCAATCATCGAAATCAGCGACCTGCGCCGCACGTTCCAGGTGGGCAGCGAGCAGGTGCACGCCCTGAAAGGAGTGTCTTTCGCGATCGGCCAGGGCGAGTTCGTGAGCATCATGGGATCGAGCGGCAGCGGCAAGTCGACGCTGCTCAACATCCTGGGGTGCCTGGATCGTCCCACCGCGGGCGAATACCGGATTGACGGCATCCCCGTCAGCCGGCGCACCAAGGACGAGCTGGCTACCATTCGCAACCGCAAGATCGGCTTCGTATTCCAGTCCTACAACCTGCTGGCGCGCACCTCGGCGCTGGAAAACGTCGAGCTGCCACTGCTCTACAACAGCGACGTGTCGGCTCGCGAACGCCGCGAGCGCGCGATGCGCGCCTTGGACCAGGTGGGCCTCTCGGATCGCCTGCACCACATGCCCAACCAGCTCTCCGGCGGCCAGCAGCAGCGTGTGGCCATCGCCCGCGCCCTGGTGAACGACCCGGTGATCCTGCTGGCCGACGAGGCGACGGGCAACCTCGACACGCGGACCTCGTACGAGATCATGAGCCTGTTCCAGAAGCTCAACGCCGAGGGCAAGACCATCGCCTTCGTTACCCACGAGCCCGACATCGCGGTCTTTACCAAGCGGATCATCCAGCTCCGGGACGGCCACATCGTCAAGGACGCCGCCACCGCCCCCCAATCCGCCGCCGACGCCCTGTCCGCGATCCCCAAAGAAACCGACTATAATCTGCAAGCATGAACTTAGCGAACCTCTTTAAAATAGCCTGGAAGGCCCTGTTGCGCAACAAGACACGCGCTTTGTTGACCATGCTTGGCATCATCATCGGCATCGCCTCGGTAATCGCCATGGTCAGCCTGGGCCAAAGCTCTTCCAAGAGCATCAGCGACCAGATCTCCTCGACCGGGACCAACCTGATCATGGTCATGCGGGCCAGCCAGCGCCAGGGCGGTGTGAACGTCGGCTCGAGCAGCGTGCAGACCCTGGTCGAGGCTGACGTGGAGGCCATCGTCAACAGAGCCAAGTACATCAGCATGGCCTCCCCCCTGGTCAACGCCTCGGGGCAACTTGTCAACGGGGCCAACAACTGGCCCGGCAGCGTGCAAGGCGGCAACTCCGATTTGATGAAGATCCGCAAGTACGAGATCGCCTCGGGCACGGCCTTCACCGAGCACGACGTGAAAACCTCCGCCAAGGTGTGCGTGGTGGGCCAGACGGTGATCGACAACCTCTTTCCCGACGGTTCCAACCCCGTGGGGCAGACCATCCGATTCGGGCGCATCCCCTTGAAAGTGATCGGCGTACTGGTCCCCAAAGGCCAGAACCAGATGGGGCAGGACCAGGACGACGTGGTAATCGCCCCCTACACCACCGTTCAGAAACGGATGCTGGCCATTACCTACATCCACATGATCATGGCCTCGGCCGCGTCGGAAGAGGTCGCCACCATCGCCACGGACGAAGTGGAGGCCATCATGCGCGAGCAGCACAAGATCAAACCGGGCCAGGAGGACGACTTCCAGGTGCGCACCCAGGCCGAGATGCTCAAGATGATGGACTCGGTAACGGGCTTTTTGACAGTTTTACTTACCGCCATCGCGGGAATTTCGTTGCTGGTGGGCGGCATCGGGATCATGAACATCATGTACGTGACCGTCACCGAGCGCACCAAGGAGATCGGCCTGAGGATGTCGATCGGGGCGCACAACCGCGATATTTTGCTCCAATTCCTGTGCGAGAGCACCATCCTGAGTTTGATCGGCGGGATAATCGGCATTTTGATCGGCCTGGTCGGGGCCTACGCCGCCTGTTCGCTGCTGAGCTGGCCCTACATCGTGAGCGTGACCGCTGTGGGCCTCTCGTTCGTGGTCTGCGCCGCCACCGGCATCTTCTTCGGCTGGTATCCGGCAAAGAAGGCTGCCGCCTTGGATCCGATTAACGCTTTGAGGTACGAGTAACCCTTCCGGGAGGTAGCTGCGCATATCGCAGGCCATCTTTCACAAATCCTCCGCCCCGAAAATCCTCACATACCTTTAGTATGCTCCGGTATTTCGGACCGAACGATTTGCAAAATCTGACCTACGCTATGCACAGCGCCGACCTGGACGATCCCCTTCTGGAAACTCCGTAATTTTCTTATCTTTGTGTTATGCAAAAGTCCGTTCTCAGTCTGCGTACTGCTTTGATCCTTTCGGCAGGGATCAGCCTTTTGATGAATACGCTCTTTCTGGTGATGTTCTTCTACGGGCGCGATACCTTCCTGCCGCCTGACGGCGAACCCCGCCCGGCCCTCGACCCGGGCATCATGGGCGCGCACGTGCTCTCGAACTTTATCGTAGCCTTCGTGCTCTACCTGGTCAATTTCCGCATGATCAAACTCAATCGCGAAGGCTGGCGGCGCTGGGTGGAGATCGGGGCGGTCACCTTTGTGCTGACCGGCGTGCTGAGCTACCTCTGCTCCCGGGCGATGATCGCCTTGCAGGACTTCGGGCCCCACCCCGAGCGCTTTATCCGGGGCAGCATGATGAGGGACTACTTTATCGGGGTGGTGGTCTACCTCTCCGCGCAACTGCTCCACCTGAGCCAAAAACAGCAGCGCACCGAGGTGGAGAACAAGACTCTGCTGGCCGAGAACATCCGCACGAGGTTCGCCGCGCTGAAAAACCAGATGGACCCGCACTTTCTGTTCAACTCGCTCAACACGCTCTCCTCGCTGATCCGCACCGACCCCGCCCGCGCCGACCTCTACGTGGGGCAGCTCTCCCAGGTGCTCAGGTACACGCTGCGGGACGAGCAGCAGATCTCCCTGGGCGAGGAGATGGACTTCACGGCCGCCTACTGCGAACTGATGCAGATCCGCTACGGCGAGAGTTTGAACTTCGAAACAGAGATCGACCACCGTTACAAGGAGTGGCGCGTGGTCCCGCTGAGCGTCCAGACGCTGGTCGAGAACGCCATCAAGCACAACGTGGTCAGCAAAAAACAACCCCTGAAGATCACCATCCGCACCTGGGGCCAAAGCGTAAGGGTCGAAAACCCCATCCAACCCAAAAAGGAGAGTGAGCAGGGCGAAGGGATCGGATTGGCCAACCTGGCCGAGCGTTACCGCCTGCTGTGGGGCAAATCCATCGCCGTGGAGCGCGAGGGCGGCGTTTTTCGGGTTACCCTGCCATTGATCGAGCCATGAAAGCCGTTATCATAGAGGACGAACAGGTAGCCGCCGAAGCCTTGCAGGGCCTCTTGCAGGAGGTGTGCCCCGGGATGGAGATCCTCGCCGTGCTGCAATCCATCGACGAGAGCGTGGAGTGGTTTTCGACCCACGAGGCGCCCGATCTGGCCTTTATGGACATCCATTTGGCCGACGGCAGCTCGTTCGCCATCTTCGATGAGACGGATGTAAAGTGCCCCGTGGTCTTTACCACCGCCTACGACGAATACGCGCTCAAAGCGTTCAGCGTAAACAGCATAGACTACCTGCTAAAACCCATCGGCCGCCAGGAGCTGGAGCGCGCCATGGCCAAATTCCGGGGACGGGAGGCGGGGACGGGCGGGCCTGCCGGCAGGGAAGCCTCCCCGTCCGCCAGCCAGTCCGCCCTGATCGCCAAGCTGGCCGAGGAGTTGCGCCAGGGCCCCCGCCAATGGAAATCGTGCTTTCTGGTCCCCGAGCGGGACAAGCTGATCCCCCTGCCGGCTAACGAGATCGCCTGCATCTGGCTGGATACCAAAATGGTCAAGGCCTTTACCCAAGCCGGGAAGGTCTACTACCTGGATCAGACCCTGGACGAGCTGGCGCGCCAACTCGACCCGGAGGCCTTCTTCAGGGCCAACCGCCAGTGGATCGTCGCCCGCGGCGCGGTCAAAGACCTGACCCAATGGTTCGGCAACAAACTCTCCGTCAACCTGAAGATCGACGTGCCCGAGCGCATCGTGGTCAGCAAAGCCCGGGTCGGGGAGTTTAAAAAATGGTTTGCAGGGTAACTCCCCCCGCCTATATTTGTCGGGTATTCGCACGATTTTATTACGATTTGGTTGAGTTGCTTTGTACGCTTTGGTTACAAAGTCTGAGTTTTTCTATCTTTGCAAATGACAACCAACACGATTCCACGATGAAACGCTACCAATTTTTGTTCTTGGCAACGGCAGCAGTTGCCTTTGCCGCCTGTTCGGACGATAAAACACCCCCTTCCGTTTCCGGTACAGTCGTTATCAACGAGGTGTACACCTTCAGCGACCAGTCCACCGCCGACGATTTGGACTGGATCGAACTTTACAACCCGACCGACGCGACGATCGACCTCTCGGGCATGCTGCTGTGGGAGAGCGGCGGAAGGGAGGAAGCCTGGACCATCCCCTCAGGCACGACCATAGGGGCCAAAAGCCTGCTGCTGATCGAGTGCGACAAGTACGGGCTCTACTCAGACCCCGACGGCTATCCCTCCTGGGGCCTGAGCAAAGGGCCGGACGAGTATGTCGTGCTGGGCGACGCGTTGATGAACCCCATCGACAGCATCTCGCTGCCCAGCATGAACCGCAACGAAAGTTACGGGCGCATTACCGACGGGGCCTCCCAATGGCAAGTTTTCGCCCAATACACCAAAGGAACGGCCAACACCGGGGAGGCACGTACCGTACTGGTCAACACGGAGGGCGTCTGGGTAAACGAAGTCTACACGGACAACTCGGACGCGGCATTGGAGCTGGGCTGGGACACCGCCACCGACTTTATCGAGTTCTACAACAGCAACGACGCAGCCGTGGATCTCTCGGGCTGGGAGATCTACGACGACACGGACGACGACTCGAAAAAATACACCATCCCCGACGGGACGACCATTCCGGGGAAAGGCTACCTTGTGTACGACGTCTTCAAGAACAACACCGACGGGCCCGCCTTCGGGCTGGGTGTGGGCGGCGACTGGATATTCCTTTACAAACCCAGGCCGAGCGTCGATGTGAAGGGTAATCTGGTGGACCAGATGGAGATCCCCGGCCTGACCAAAGCATCCGGGCTCAGGGATCACGGCTACACGTACGGCAGGCTGACCGACGGGGGCTCCAACCTGACCTTCTTCAGCGAGGCATCCAAAGGCGCGAGCAACAACGGCAAGCAGATCCTTTCGCAGGAGTAAGGGCGGACAGCGGATGAAAAACCGGGCGGGAAAAGAATTCCGCCCGTTTTTTTGCCGGGAAAATTCGTATCTTTGCACGGGCTTACAAAGAGCCCGTTTTTTTATGCAAGAATCTGTACAAGAAGGGGAAACGGCGTCTCAAAGCGCGATTCCCGCGCTGTGGACCAAGGACTTTATCCTCGCTTTCAGCTCCAACCTGCTGCTTTTTTTCTCGTTTTACATGCTCGTCCCCATCCTGCCGTTCTTCCTGTTGGAGAACCTCGGCACGAGCGGGTCGCTGGCGGGCATCGTGCTGGCGCTTTACACCCTCTCCGCGCTGCTGATCCGGCCCTTCTCGGGCTTTATGGTCGATATGTTCGCGCGCAAACCGTTGTACCTGGTCTGCTACGGGCTTTTCTGCGCCGTCTTTGCGGGTTACACCGTGGCCGCCACCCTCATGCTGTTCATCGTTATGCGCATCCTGCACGGCTTCGCCTTCGGGATCAGCACGGTGAGCGGCAGCACGGTCGCCGTGGACATCATGCCCTCCGAGCGCCGGGGCGAGGGGATCGGCTACTTCGGCATGGCGGCCAACATCGCCATGGCGGTCGGGCCCGTGGCCGGGCTGTGGATCTACCGCCACCACGCCGTCGACGCGGTCTTCTGGGCCGCCTTCTGCTCGAGCCTGATCGGCCTTTTAACCATCACGGCGATCAAACCCATCGTCAAGCCCCACCCCGCGCCCGGCGAGCGCCAACCCCTCTCGCTGGACCGTTTCATCCTGGTCAGGGCCCTGCCCTGCGTGCTGCTCTTCTTTTTCGGCGGTGTGGGCTACGGCTCGGTGCTCAACTACGTGGGGCTGTACAGCGAAACGGCCGATTACCGGAGCAGCGCGGGGATATTTTTCCTGGTCCTCTCGGGCGGGATCGTGCTCTCGCGCATCCTCTCGGCCCGGTCGATCAACCGGGGAAGGCTCATCCCGCTGATCTACACCGGCAGCGCCTTTATGATCCTCTCGCTGGTGCTCTTCTCCTTTTGCAACTCAGCGCCCATGCTCTACGCGATCGCCTTTCTGCTGGGCGTGGGCCTCGGCTACATAAGTCCCGCCTTCCAGGCCATGCTCCTCAACCTGGCCGGGCACAACCGCCGGGGCACGGCCAACGCCACCTACTTCACCTTCTGGGACATGGGCATCGGCCTGGGGACGGCCATCGGGGGCGCTATCATCGAGAGGCTCGGCTTCGGGTGGCTCTACGGCATCAGCGCGGGGCTGCTGGCGGTGGGCGTGATTTACTTCGCCGCCGTCTCCGCCCCCTGGTTCAGAAAATACAAACTCCGGTAGCCTACTCGATTACCCCGCCCGAGGGCCCCTGCCCCGCGATGCGCGAGGTGTGCCGGGGCAGGCGCAGGAAGATAACCGAGGTCAGCATCGAGATCCCCCCGAGGCAGACGAACGCCGCATGGTAGGCCGACAAGTGCCCCGCCACGGGGTGCACCGCCGTGGCCGAGGCCCCGAACAGCGAGAGCAGGACGGCCGAGACCGCCACCCCCATCCCCATCGAGAAGATCATCACCGTGGATAGCAAACTGTTCCCGCTACTGGCCTGCGAATCGTCCAGGTCCATCAGCGTGACGGTGTTCATCCCGGTAAACTGCAACGAGTTGACCGCCCCGAAAACAAGCAGCACCGCAACCTTGACCCACAGCGCCCCCGACAAAAACACAAAGGCGCACAGCACCGCCCCCAACGCTATGCCGTTCCAGAAAAGGGTCGTCCGGTACCCGAAACGCCCGATCAACTGCACGCTTACCCGCTTCATGATCATTCCAGAAACGGCCGTGGGAAGCATCAACAGGCCCGACTCGATGGGCGAATACCCCATCCCCACCTGGAAGTAGAGCGGCAGCAAAAAGGGCGTCCCGTTGCCAGCGATCCGGCAGAAAAAATTACTCAATGCCCCCACGCGGAACGTCTTGACCCTGAACAACTCTTTGGGAAACAAAACCGGTTTTTTAGCCCTGGCCGCATACCACCCGTAGCCCGCCAGAAAGAGCATCCCCGCCAGAAAGGCCGACGCGGCGGCCCAGGGTTTGATCCCCAACTCGGCCACCCCGTCCAGCGCGTAGGATACGGCCACCATCCCGAAAGCGATCATCAAAAAGCCCGACAAATCGAATCGCCCGGCCTTTCCGGGGCGCGCGTTCTCCATAAAGATCATCGTCAAAACGATCCCCGCGACGCCCACGGGCAGGTTGATCAGAAAGATCCAGTGCCAGGAGAACGACTCGGTCAGCCACCCCCCGAGCGTAGGCCCGAGCAGGGGCCCGATCAGCCCGGGGACGGTGACGAAACTCATCGCCTTGAGGAAGCGCTCATGCGGGAACGCCTTCAGGACTGCCAGTCTGCCCACGGGCATCAGCATCGAGCCGCCCGCGCCCTGCAAGACCCGCGAGAGGACGAGGTACTCCAGGCTTTTGGCGCTTGCGCATAGCAAAGAGCCCAGCGTGAAGAGGGCCAGCGCGCAGAGGTAAACCCGCCGCGTACCGAAACGGTCGGCCAGCCATCCGCTCGCCGGGGTAAGCACGGCCATGATCAGCGCGTAGGCCACCACCACCGCCTGCATCCGCAGGGGGCTCTCGCCCAGGCTGTGGGCCATACCGGGCAGTGCGGTGTTGACAATGGTCGTGTCCAGCGTCTGCATAAAAAAGCCGATGGCGACCAGCCACAACAGCACGGTGGAGCGTTTACCCTGCGCGGGATCTTTGGAAACGGTCGATTTCAATCCGAAGGAGAGATGATTTCCATCCAGCCTTCAAACGCTGTACCGTTTTTTTCGGGAATTTATGCGTAACTTTGAATGAAATAACCGATCGGCCATGAAAGTTTTGCTTGTCAACGGCAGCCCGCACGCCCGGGGCTGCACCCACACCGCCCTGGAGGAGGTCGCGGGCGCATTGGAGAAAAACGGCGTCCAAACCCAAATTTTCCACATCGGGGCCAAACCCGTCTCGGGCTGCCTGGGATGCGGAAAATGCATGGAGACGGGGATCTGCGTGATCGACGACAAGGTCAACGAACTGGTCGCCATGGCCGCCGGTTATGACGGCTTCGTCTTCGGCTCGCCCGTCCACTTCGCCGCCCCCTCGGGCGCGATCGCCTCCTTTATGGACCGTGCGTTCTACGGCCCGAAGTCCCGCGCGTTCAGGCTCAAACCCGGCGCGGCGATCGTAAGTTGCCGCCGGGGCGGGGCGACGGCCGCCTTCGAGCAGTTGAACAAGTACTTCACCATAACCCAGATGCCCATCGTCTCGTCGCAATACTGGAACATGGTCCACGGCAACACCCCCGAGCAAGTCCGCCGGGATTTGGAGGGGATGCAAACCATGCGCACGCTGGGCAACAACATGGCCTGGCTGCTCCATAGCATCGAGGCCGGACGGCAGGCGGGCGTTGAGCCGCCCGAGGCCGAGCCCCGCGTGGCGACCAACTTTATCCGGTGACACTTTCCGCCTTGCCGATGAAGTGGAAAGCGGTACTTGCCTGCATATTGTGGGGATCGGCCTTTGCCGGGGCCAAGATCGGCTTCAGGTATGCCGACCCGATCTGGCTTTCGGGCCTGCGCTTTACCCTGGCGGGGTTGCTGCTCGTCCCGGTCATGGTCGCCGGGAGGGTGGACCTGAAGGGCGCCCTGAAACACTGGCGGTTCATGCTGTTCTTCGCATTCGTGCAAACTTTTATGCAATACGGGCTCTTTTTCATGGGGCTAAGCAAAGTGCCGGGCGCGATTTCGTCCATTATCATCGGGGCGGGCCCCCTGTTCGTCGCCATCATGGCGCACGTGGCCCTGAAGAACGACAAAATGACGGGGCGCAGGATCGCAGGCATCATCCTGGGGCTCTCCGGCATCGCATTCATCAGCCTGGCCAAAGGCAACATGAGTGCCGGTAACCCCTCCTTCTACGCCGGGGTCGGACTGCTGGTGCTGAGCAACATCATAGGCAGCTTTACCAACATCATGGTCGTCAAAAAGAAGGAGTACAACATCTCACCCGTCGCGCTGACCGCGTTCGCCAATTTCACGGGCGGGATCATGCTGCTCATCATGGCCTTCGTCGTCGAAAAGCCCCGGATCGGGGTCTATCCTGTGGAGTTCTACGGGGTGCTGCTATGGCTCGCGCTCATCTCCGCGGTCTCGTTCTCGCTATGGTACGGCGAACTTCAAAGGCCCGGCGTGAAGGTGTCTGAACTCAATATGCTGAAGTTCCTTATCCCGGTCACCGGCAGCATCCTGAGCTGGCTGCTCATCCCCGGGGAGAAACCCGACCTGCCCACCGTGACCGGCATCGTCATCATCTCGCTGGCCCTCTGGCTGCAACAAATGCCGCGAAGAAAAGGCCGCGAAATTTCGTAATCCTTTGCGCATCGCAAACCCGGGCCTACCCCACCTCCGGGAATACCACGCCCTTGCGCGCATCGCCGCGGTAGACGTGCAGGCTGTGGCCCGTATCGCTCAGGCAGGTAATCCGGTGGACGTGGTTGTCGTAGGTATCCGGCTTGCCGATGGCGAAAAATCCGTCGCCCGCCGCCGCGCCGACCGATCCGGCGGGCAGGAGCCCGGCGTGGTCGTCCAGCTCGAATAGCTCCACGTTGAAACTGCCCGCGGCGAAGTTGTAGGCGGCAAAAACGGGATGCCCGTGGATCGTGGTGGCGCTCCCCCTCTCCCAACACATCATGATCGCCTCCCAGCCCGTCCGCCCGTCGCGCCCCAGGTAGATCCGCGAGTAGGGCTCCCCCGCGGATTTTCGAAACTGCGCCAGATCGCATGCCGCGAGGAAGTCCCGCACATAACGGCGCAACGCCTCACCCGCCGCCTGGTCCGGCAAGCCGCCGGGGGCTACCTGCATAAGCCCAGCGAAAAAAGCCTCGTGACCGGGCATGACCGGCACCACCTGCGAAAAATCGTTACCCACCGTCTTTGCCATACGCTTTGGTTTTTACCTGATACAAAAATAGGGCTTTGCCGCCACTCCCCGAAGTTATTAATACGCATTTCACGTAGGTAGAAATGCGCAATCGCATAAAAACAAAAAAGAGTTACGAGAGAATCGTAACTCCTTTGCAATGAAGTGGGCCCAGAGGGTCATGATCCCCCGACCTTCGGATTATGAGTCCGCTGCTCTGACCAACTGAGCTATGGGCCCCCTCTTTTCAAGAATCGAAGCGCAAAGATAGTGAAAGCCGAGAGCAATCAAAAACTTGTTTTTGGATTGCCGAGGCGCATCCTGCCTTCGCGCGAAGCGCAAAGCTACGGATTTAGGCGTAAAAATGCAACTTCCGGCCTAAATTTGTAGTTACTTTACTTGTGGCGCAGGGCCAGCTCTTTCTCCAGGTCGGCGATCGAATAGCCCGTGGCCTCCAACAACACCAGCAGGTGGTACATCAGATCGGACGCCTCGTAGATCATCGCCGAATGGTTGCCTGCCACGGCCTCGATCACCGTCTCGACAGCCTCCTCGCCCACTTTCTGGGAGATCTTGGCCACGCCGCTGTTGAACAGCTTGGTCGTGTAGGAGCCTTCAGGCATCTGCTGGTGGCGACGGGCGATCACGCGGGCCAGGTAGCGGATAAATCCCTCATCCGCAGGCTCGTCGCCGAAGCAGCTGCGCAGACCCGTGTGGCAGGTGGGACCCGTGGGAATGGCCCTGACCAGCAACGAATCCTTGTCGCAATCGCCCGATACGGAGACCACCTCCAAAAAGTTGCCGCTGGTTTCGCCTTTGGTCCAAAGCGTTTTGCGGGTGCGGCTGTAAAAGGTCACGCGCTTTTCGGCGAGCGTCTTTTCCAGGGCCTCTTTGTTCATGTAACCCAACATCAGCACTTTGAGCGTGACATCGTCCTGCACCACGGCAGGGATCAAACCGTCGGCGTTTTTCGCCCAATCGAGGTCTGCGAATCTTTCCATATCTTCTATTATTTGATTTTCACTTCAATACCCCTGCGCCTCAACTCCTGCTTCAGCTCCGGGATCGGGATCTCCCCGTAGTGGAACACGCTGGCCGCCAACGCCGCGTCGGCCTTGCCCAGGGTAAGCACGTCGGCGATGTGGTCGATGGTCCCCGCGCCACCCGAGGCGATCACGGGAATGGCGAGCAATTCCGACAGGCGGGCGTAGGCCTGAAGCGGATAACCGGCCTTGGTCCCGTCGTGGTCCATCGAGGTAAACAGGATGGCTCCCGCGCCCCTTTTCTGCGCCTCGACCGCCCAATCGAACAGATCCATATCGGTGCTGCGCTTGCCGCCGTGGGTGGTCACGATCCATTTTCCGTCGACCTGCCGCCCGTCGATGGCGACCGTAACGGCATTCGGGCCGAACGCGGCGGAGAGCTCGTCGATCAACTCCGGACGGGCCACCGCCGCGCTGTTGACCGAGACCTTGTTGGCCCCCGCGTCGATCACCCTTTTGGCGTCCTCCACCGAGCCGATGCCCCCGCCCACGGTAAAGGGCAGCGAGATCCCCGCGGCGACCCGCCTTACCACATCCAGGAACGTGGTCCGGCCCTCGACCGTGGCGCTGATATCCAGCAGGACCAACTCGTCTGCACCCTCGCGCTCGTATTTCACCGCCATCTGCGCGGGATCGCCCACTTCCTGGATATCCACGAAGTTGACCCCTTTGACCGTCCTGCCCTCGCGCGTGTCGAGGCAGGGAATTATCTTTTTGACATCCATTCCTTTATATCTTCCAAAGTAATGCGCCCCTCGTAGAACGCCTTGCCGACGATCACGGCGGACAGTCCCATTTCGGAGACCTTTTCTATATCCTCCATCGAGGAGATCCCCCCGCTGACCGTGAAGCGGATATGGGGGTATTTTTCATGCAACCTCCTGTACAGGTCGAAGTTAGGCCCTGCCAGCATCCCGTCCTTCGAGATATCGGTGCAGATTACCTGGGCGAGCCTGTGGGGCAGAAACCGCTCGATCAGCTCCTCGACGCTCAACTCCGACTCCCTTTTCCAACCGTGTGTGGCTACCTTGCCGTCGCGGATATCCGCCCCGAGGATGATCTCGCCGGGGCCGTACTCCTCCAGCCACTCGATTACCTTGTGGGGCTCGCTCACGGCGATGCTGCCCACGATGGCCCGGTCGATCCCCGTATCGAAGACCGCCTTCAACGCGTCCCGCGACTTGATCCCGCCGCCGAACTCGACGTCCAATCCGGTGTGCATCACGATCTGGCGCGCCACATCCAGATTCTTGGGGAACGACACCCTCGCCCCGTCCAGGTCGACCAAATGGAGCCTGTGCACCCCGGCCTTCTCAAAACTTTTGGCCACCGCCACCGGGTCGCCGCTGTAATCCGTTTTGCAATCGTAATCGCCCTGCGCAAGCCTTACGCACCGCCCCGACATGATGTCGATCGCGGGAATAATCTCGGTTTTCATCCTTGTTCCTTTTTGTTCCTGACCTTCCCTTCGCGAGAGCCTTTTAGTCGACGATCACCCCTCCCCGTCCCTCCCCTAACCGTAGGGGAGGGGGTTTTCTAAGGTGCTGCCGCCCGCTCTCTTTTGGTATTACTTATCCTTGTTCTTTTTTATAAAACCCCCTTGCTCGACGGCAATGCCCCCGAAAACACGTCCCTTCTTATGGCGGCCTTCAACGCCCTTGCGAACGCCTTGAAGATGCCCTCGATTTTGTGGTGGTCGTTCTCCCCCTCGGCCCGGATGTGCAGGTTGCAGCGCGCCTCCTGGGCGAAACTGTTGAAGAAGTGGGAGAACATCTCGGTCGGCACGTCGCCCACCCTTTCGCGGCGGAATTCCACCTGCCAGCGGAAGTCGATCCGGCCCCCGAAATCGAGCAATACCATCGCCTCGCACTCGTCCATCGGCAGCGCGTAGCCGTAGCGTTCCACGCCCCTTTTGTCGCCCAAGGCCTGCTTGAAGGCCTGTCCCAGCACGATGGCGATATCCTCGACGGTGTGGTGCTCGTCGACGTGCAGGTCTCCCTTGCACTCCAATTTCAACGACACGCCCCCGTGGTGGACGATCTGCTCGAGCATATGGTCCAGGAAATTCAGGCCCGAGCATATCTTCGACTCCCCGCGCCCGTCCAGGTCGAGTTCCAATTTGATATCCGTCTCGCGGCTTTTACGCTCCACGACGGCCACGCGCTCGGTGGAGCGGATCGCCTCGACGATTTGCCGCCAATCCTGCGCGATCAGCGTGGCGGTCAATCCTTTAGTCGCCATATACTCCATTGCCTCGGGCGTGGGCATGAGCAGAATGGATTTCGCCCCCAGGTTGCGGGCCAGCTCGACGTCCGTGGCGCGGTCGCCGACCACCCAGCATTGGGCAAGGTCGTAGGTGCCGTCCATGTATTTGCCGAACATCCCCGTCCCGGGCTTGCGGGTCGGGGCGTTCTCGTGCTCGAAGTGGCGGTCGATCAATGCGTCGTCGAAGACCACATCCTCGCCCTGCAAGGTACTGAGCATCTTCTGGTGGGGAGCGACAAACGTGTGTTCCGGATAGCTCTCCGTGCCCAGCCCGTCCTGGTTGGAGGCCAGGACCAACTCATACCCCTGTCCGGTCAGGGCTTTCAGCCCCGAAATGGCCCCGGGAATGAATTCCAGCTTCTCCAACGAGTCGATCTGGAAGTCGTATGCGGGCTCTACGATGATCGTCCCGTCGCGGTCGACAAATATCGCTTTTTTCATGACAGAATATTCTCCAGCGCGGCCAGCATCGAGGCGTTCTCCTGCGGCGTGCCGATCGTGATCCTCAAACACCCCTCGCACCCGGGAATCCGGCTCCTGTCCCTGACGATCACGCCGCTTTCAATCAGACGGTCGTAGATCGCGCGGGGCTGCTGCACCTTTATCAGAACAAAGTTAGCATCCGAGGGGTACATTTGCAACACTCCGGGCATGGTTTTGATCTTTTCCATCGCCAGATCCCTCTGGGCGACCAACTCGGCCACCTGGGCGGCGGGGTCGCTCTCCAGCATTTTGAGCACCGTGGCCTGCGTCAACGAGTTCATGTTGTAGGGCGCCTTGACCCGCATCATCGTCTCGACGATGTAGGGGTGCGCGAACCCCATCCCGATCCTCAGCCCGGCCATGCCCCACGCCTTGGAGAGGGTGTGCAGCACGACCAGGTTGTCGTATTGGTCGAGCTTGGAGAGCATGCTCTGACCGGGCGCGAAGTCGATGTAGGCCTCGTCGACCACCACCACGCCGGGAAAATTCTCCAACAGGTACTCGATCTGACGCGTGGGGATCAGGTTGCCCGACGGGTTGTTGGGCGAGCAGACAAAGATCATCGAGGTCGTCCCGTCCACCGCGTCCAGCACCGCGTCGGGGTCCATCGTAAAGTCGGCGTTGAGCCTCACCTCGCGGAACTCCACGTCGTTGATCGCCGCGCTGACCGAGTAGACCCCGTAGCTCGGCGCGATCGAGACCACATTGTCCCACCCCGGCGTGCAGAAGATCCGGTACAACAGGTCGATGATCTCGTCGCTGCCGCTCCCGGCGGTAAAGATCCGCTCCATGGGTACCCCCTTGATCTCCGAGATCCGGGCCCGCAGAGCCTTATGGCGCGGGTCGGGGTAGCGGTTAAAGCCGTTTTCGTAGGGGTTTTCGTTGGCGTCCAGGTAGATGCCTATCTCGCCCTCGTATTCGTCCCTTGCCGTTGAATAAGGTTTCAGGGCGGCTATATTGGGCCGCACCAGTTTTTTAACCTCTTCTATCGTCGTTTTCATTTTTCTTCTTTTACTCTCACGTCCACCGCCATGGCGTGGGCTTCCAGCCCTTCGGCGCGGGCCATCGCGGTTATGACCCCGGCCAGCGCGGCCAGTCCTTCGGGGGTCGCCTCCTGGATGGTCATCGTGCGCATAAAGCTCATCGTCGACACGCCGGAGAAGCTCCTGCCCCAACCCGCCGTGGGCAGGGTATGGTTGGTCCCCGAGGCGTAGTCGCCCGCGCTCTCGGGGGTGTAATTGCCTATAAACGTACTGCCTGCGGTGATGACCTTAGAGGCGATCTCCCGGGCGTTTTTGGTCGAGACGATCAGGTGCTCGGGCGCGTACTCCAACGCGAAATCCACCGCGTCCTTTTCATTGTCGAACACGACCGCGTAGCTGTTCTCCAACGCCTTGAGAGCCGTTTCTTTTCGCGGCAGACGCTCCAACTGGATCTGCACCTGCCGTTCGACCTGCTGCGCAAACCCTTTATCGTAAGCGACCAGGACCGCCTGGCTGTCGGCCCCGTGCTCGGCCTGCGAAAGCATATCGGCCGCCGCGAACTCCGCGCGCGCCGTACCGTCCGCGATGACCATCACCTCGCTCGGCCCGGCGGGCATATCGATCGCCACCACGTTGCTGAGCATCGTCTTGGCGCAGGTCACATACCTGTTGCCCGGCCCGAAGATCTTGTCCACTTTGGGAATCGTAGGCGTCCCGTAAGCCATCGCCGCGACGGCCTGCGCCCCGCCGACCTTGTAAACCTCCGCCACCCCGCAAAGCTGCGCGGCGAACAACACCTCGGGGGCCACCTTGCCGTTCTTCTGCACCGGGGTGCACAAAACCACCCTCTCGCAGCCCGCCACCGAGGCCGGGATCGCCAGCATCAGCACGGTCGAGAACAAGGGCGCACTCCCGCCCGGCACGTAAAGCCCCACGCGGCGGATGGGCACGCTTTTAAGCTCGCACCTTACCCCCGGGACGGTTTCCATATCGACCCCTGCGGGCTTCTGCGCAGCGTGGAAGGCGCGGATATTTTTTTCTGCGACCAAAATCGCCTGTTTGACCTCTTCAGCGACCAGACCCTGCGCCTCCGCGAACTCGTCCTCGCTCACCCGCAACGCATCCAGCTCGACCTTATCGATCTGCTGCGACAGCTCCCGCAAAGCCATATCGCCCCCCTGCCGCACCTGCGCGACGATCCTGTCCACCACATCGGCGACCTGTCCATCGTCGCCCAGAGCGCGCTCCATCAAAGCCGGCCAATTCGCGCGGGGGGGATTTACAACGATTTTCATCGGATCATCATCTCTAAAGCCAGCACCAGAATATCTTCCGCGCCGACCGCTTTCAGCCGCTCGATCCTGTCCCAAAGCTCCCGCTCGCCGATCACCGCATGGATCGAGCACCACCCCTCCTCGGCCAGCGGCAAAATGGTGGGGCTTTTCATACCGGGCAAAATCGCCACGGCCTCTTTGACCTTGTCGCAGGGAATGTTCATCAAAACATACTTCATCCCCCGGGAAGACTCCACGGCCGAGAACCTGAACAGCAACTGGTCCAGCAGCTTGCGCTTATCCGCGTCGAGGTTGCGCGAGCCGATCAGAACGGCCTCCGAGAAGAGCACCTTCTCCACCTCCTTCAGCCCGTTGCTGACCAGCGTGCCGCCCGAGGAGACGATATCGAAGATCGCGTCGGCCATCCCCACGGAGGGTGCGATCTCGACCGATCCGGCGATCTCGTGGATGTCGGCCTGCACGTTCTCGCGCTCGAAAAAGGCGCGCAAAATCTTGGGGTAAGAGGTCGCGATCCGCTTGCCTGCGAAGAACTTCGGCCCGGTGTACTCCTCGGCCTTGGGGATGGCCAGCGAGATGCGGCAACGCCCGAAACCGAGCTTGTGGACGATCTCCACGTCCTGGCCCTTCTCCTCGACCTCGTTCAGCCCCACGATCCCCAGATCGGCCACGCCCATGGCCACGGCGTGGGGGATGTCGTCGTCGCGCAGGTAGAGCACCTCGACGGGGAAGTCCTCCGAGCGGGTCAACAGTTTGCGTCGTCCCTCTTCGACCCGTATCCCGGCCTCGGACAACAGCGCCAGGCTCTCTTCGTTGAGCCTGCCTTTGGCTTGTATCGCAATCCTTATCATAACTTCAATTAAAAAAACAAGGGCCCACCTCTTCAGGCCAGCCCTTTTATCTTTTAGTCGAACAACTACACGACGCCACGGCTACCTGCTGGATAGTCGACCGTGATGATGAAACAGTTGAGCGTACAAATTTCCCATATCGGGTGCAAAGGTAGAAAAAGTTCCCCAAAGTCCAACGCGGTATTGTTAATTTTTTGTCCCCTTGGAAATTTCGCCCAAGATTTGTACTTTTGCGGGATATTTCCCTTTAATAAAAGGTGTAGTAAAACCGCAACAAATTATAATCCAACAAAATAATGGCAAAAAAGTTAAAAATCGTCGTGCTGGCCAAGCAGGTACCCGACACCCGCAACGTGGGCAAGGACGCCATGAAGGCCGACGGCACGGTCAACCGCGCGGCTTTGCCCGCCATCTTCAACCCTGAAGACCTCCAGGCTTTGGAGCAGGCGTTGGTAATCAAAGAGATGTGCCCCGGTTCAAGCGTCCAGTTGCTCACGATGGGTCCCCCGAGGGCGGCCGATATCATCCGCGACGCGATCTTCCGCGGGGCTGACGGCGGCTACCTTCTTACCGACCGCAAATTCGCCGGTGCCGACACGCTGGCCACCTCCTACGCGCTGGCCGCCGCTATCCGCAAGATCAAACCCGACATCATCGTGGCAGGCCGCCAGGCCATCGACGGGGACACGGCCCAGGTAGGCCCGCAGGTCGCCGAGAAGATGAACTGGCCCCAGATCACCTACGTGGAGGATATCCAGTCGATCGACGAGAAGCAGATCGTGGTCAAGCGCCGCCTCGAGCACGGCTTCGAAGTGGTCAGCTGCCCGCTGCCCCTGGTGGTCACGGTCAACGCCTCCGCGCCCGAGTGCCGCCCGCAAAACGCCCGCCGCGTGATGAAATACAAGCACGCCAAGACCCCGACCGAGCTCCAGGAGCTGAACTCCGACTACATGACCTCGTTCTGCTGCGAGAGGAACTACCTCAACATCAATGAGTGGGGCGTCTCCGACGTCGACGCCGAGGACAAGGACCTGGGCCTGGCCGGTTCGCCCACCAAGGTCAAGAAGATCGAGAACGTGGTCTTCCAGGCCAAGGAGTCGAAGAAACTGACCGCCTCGGACAACGACATGAATGAATTGATGATCGAGCTGATCTCAAGCCACACTTTAGGATAAAGAAGCGTATGAACAATATATTCGTTTACTGCGAAATAGAGAACGGCAAAGTGGCCGACGTCAGCCTCGAACTGTTGACCAAGGGCCGCGAACTGGCCGCCACTTTGGGCTGCAAGCTGGAAGCCCTGGCTTTCGGCCACAAGCTGGAAGGCATCGAAAAACAACTGGCCGCCTTCGGCGCCGACACCGTATGGGTCGCCGACGACAAGGAGATGGCCCCCTACCGCACCCTGCCCCACACGGCGGTCGTCTGCGGCATCTTCGAGGAGCAGCAACCCCAGATCGCCCTGTTCGGGGCTACGACCCTGGGCCGCGACCTCGCCCCGAGGGTATCCTCGGCTTTGCACAGCGGCCTTACCGCCGACTGCACCAGCCTGGTGATCGGCGACCACACCGAGACCCGCACCGGCAAGGAGTACAAGGACCTTTTGTACCAGATCCGCCCCGCCTTCGGCGGCAACATCATCGCCACGATCATCAATCCCGACCACAGGCCCCAGATGGCCACGGTCCGCGAGGGCGTGATGAAGAAGGAGGAGGCCAAAACCCCCGCCAAGGGCGAAGTGATCAAGGTGGATATCAAAAAATACGTCAAGGACACCGACCTGGTGGTCAAGATCCTCGACCGCCAGATCCAGGAGCGCAAGATCAACATCAAGGGCGCGCCGGTCATCGTCTCGGGCGGCTACGGCGTGGGCTCGAAGGAGAATTTCGCCTTGCTGTACGAACTGGCCGCCGTCCTGGGCGCCGAGGTGGGCGCCTCGCGTGCCGCGGTCGACGCGGGCTTCGCCGAGCACGGCCGCCAGGTGGGCCAGACGGGCGTCACGGTCCGTCCCAAGCTCTACATCGCCTGCGGCATCTCGGGCCAGATCCAGCACACCGCCGGTATGGACCAATCCTCGATGATCATCTCGATCAACACCGACCCCGAAGCCCCGATCAACAAGATCGCCGACTTCGCCATCACGGGCGACCTGAACGAAGTGATCCCCAAAATGATTAAATTCTACAAACAGAACTCAAAATAGCGCGCCATGGCAAACTTCTTTTTAGATAACAAAGACCTCATGTACCACCTCGAGCATCCCATGATGCGCAAGTTGGTGGAGATGAAAGAGCGCGGCTACAAGTTCGCCTCCGAGTGCGACTACGCGCCCGCCGACTTCGAGGACGCGATGGACAACTACCGCCGGATCCTCTCCATCGCGGGCGAAATCTGCGGCGACGTGATCGACCTCAACGCCGACGACGTGGACACCAACGGCCCCAAAGTGGTCAACGACCGCGTGGTCTACGCCGAGGGTACCGCCAAGAACCTCGAGGCGATCAACAAGGCGGGCCTGATGGGCATTACCCTCCCCTACAAATACAACGGGCTGAACTTCCCGCTGACCTGCTTTGTGGCCACCAACGAGATGGTCGCCCGTGCCGACGCCGGCTTCGAGAACATCTGGGGCCTGCAGGACTGCGCCGAGACCCTCAACGAGTTCGCCTCGGACGAGATCAAGGCCCAATACCTGCCCCGCGTATCGGCCGGCGAGACCTGTGCGATGGACCTTACCGAGCCCGACGCCGGTTCCGATTTGCAGGCCGTCATGCTCAAAGCCACCTGGGACGAGAAGAAACAGACCTGGCTGCTGAACGGCGTGAAACGCTTTATTACCAACGGCGACGGGGAGATCTCCCTCGTGCTGGCCCGCTCCGAGGAGGGCACCTCCGACGCGCGCGGTCTGTCGATGTTCGTCTACGACAAGAACGACAACGCCACCAAGGTCCGCCGCATCGAGAACAAGCTGGGTATCAAGGGTTCGCCGACTTGCGAACTGGTCTTTACCAACGCTCCCGCGCAACTGGTCGGCGATCGCAAAATGGGCCTTATCAAGTACGTGATGGCGCTGATGAACGCCGCCCGTTTGGGCATCGGCGCGCAATCGACCGGCCTTTCAGAGGCCGCCTACCGCGAAGCGCTCAAGTACGCCCACGAGCGGGAGCAGTTCGGCAAGCCGATCATCCAGTTCCCCGCCGTCTACGAGATGCTGACCAACATGAAGGCCAAGCTCCACGGTTCGAGGGCCATGCTGTACGAGACCACCCGCATGGTGGAGGTCTACAAACTCTGGGAAGCCATCGCCAAGGAGCGCAAACTCGAACCCGAGGAGCGTGCCGAGATGAAAGCCTACGCCAAGCTGGCCGACGCCTTTACCCCGCTTTTGAAGCTGATGACCAGCGAATATTGCAACCAGCTCGCCTACGATTCATTGCAGATCCACGGCGGCTCGGGTTACATGAAGGACTACCCCATCCAGCGCATCTACCGCGACGCGCGCATCACCAACATCTACGAGGGCACCTCGCAGTTGCAGGTGGTAGCGGCGATCCGCCACGTGACCACGGGCACCTACCTGGCCAAGATGGTCGAGTACGAGGCCCAGGATTACAGCCGCGATCTGGAGAGCATCCACAAGCGCCTGGTCGCCATGCGCGAGACCTACGAGAAAGCCGTCGAGAAGGTGGTATCGAGCGCCGACAACGAAGTGATCGACTTCCACGCCCGCCGCATGGTCGAGATGGCCGGCCACATCTGCATCTCGCACATCCTGCTGCGCCAGGCCAGCGAGGTGGACGACTACAAGATCTCCGCCGAAGTCTACTCCAAGCTGGGAGAAGCCGCCGTGGCCCAGGCCGCCGAGTATATCGCCAACTCCACCCCCGCGGACCTCGATCTGTTCCGCACGGTTTTGGAGGAGCATTAGAATTGTATGTTCAAAACGAAACGGGTTGCGAATCAAAATCGCAACCCGTTTTTTATTCCGATCTCCGCCGTTAAATTACCGGAACTTGATTTATCACATACACCGATATAGGAGAGCCGCTTACATTCTCACCCACCCATGGGGCATAAGGATGGGTGTGATACCATACATTGATCTTGTATTCAGCATCCAAGTACCAAAATGTTCCTGCGCGAATGCCGGGAGGCTGCTCATTTATGTATTCCCTCTCCCAGGTGTAAATATAGGCCCTTTCATTCTCGACCACGCTGTAGGAAAGACCCTCCCCGGCTAAACCGCCATCCTGACGGACCACCTCAACCATAAAAACGATCCTCCCGTCTTGGGTACTTACTCCGAAACGATTGGACCCACGGCTACCTTCATAGCCGCGATTATAAAGCGTAAAAGAACAATCCGTCCTGCTGTTTGCAAACGCCAGGCAAAAAGGCGGTGGGTCCTGATAAGCAGGTGCAAAAACTGTCGAATTCGAAATCAGCGACACACTACAGGATATCTTGGTTTCTTCGTCTGTGGTAAAATTTATAATGCTGCCAAAGTGTGGCCTCTTCCGGGAGTCGAAAATAACCGCACGAGCAAAATATTTGGTTTTGCCCTCCAGTCCTGTGATGTTTTTTGTAAACTCCCCATTACCATAAATGCCTTTAAAATTCAAGTATATTTTTCTATCCCCAGTGAAATCTTCCGATCTGCTGATTTGCACTCCGGCATAATAATCATCGGGGAAACCCCTGTCAAGCACCGTGCATGATATATCGGTTGAACCATAGGTAATATTGGTCGCGGTGCCTGTCATAATAGACGGATTTCTGAAAAGTCGCATATTTTCATTACCCGTCACAACCAAACACCCAGGATTCCTTATTGTATATCTATCCCAAATTGGCACAGCTGCGATAGCTTCCTTTACAGTTTTCCCTTTGAGTAAATGCTCATACAGTTTCGCCCCGACACCATCGCACAATTCCGCTGAAACAGTATTACTCCAACTAATAACCACTCCCGCCCCTTTATCGATGAGGGGCTGTGCAAATGCGCTTCCATGACATACTGATAAATATATAATGCTATTAGGGATATCCTTTACTCTGTAATGTCTATTTATAAAATCGGCATCTATCGTTTTGAATAATATACCATGATCCCTGGCAACCACTCCTGACCCGAAATGCAGGGTGCCTACCCTCTCTCCTGTTTGCATACCAAATTCTCCGAATAACATACCGCCATGCGCAGCTATAAAAGCCACACCATAATTTTTAAAACACGTTCTAAAAAAGTCAAAATTAGGTTTAACAACAGCCGAAGGGGTGTCCTCTTCATTCTCATCATAAGATTCAGATACTTGAGCAGTATAATACCCTGAATTCTCAAACTGGGATTGCAATCTATTTTGATGTGAGATAAAAGGATAATAATATGCTATTCTGGCAAACAACACCGGTTTCTTCCAAGGAATATTCGGATCATCCGTCGTTTCAAAAACGCGAGTTGTCGGCACGGGAACGGACCTTTTTAAAGCACTGCTACTCAACGCAGCCATTTCATCCTCAGATAAATCTTTGATCGTTTCCTCCCAGAGTTCAGTATCCTGATCCAAGTCTTCATCTTCGGGCAACGAAATATCTATTGAAGGATCACTAAAGTAAAATGGCCAAACGATTGTACACCAGTTGTTAAAGTCCAAGACCAGACTGCTGTCCGTAAAGTATGCCTCTTTTATACTCTTATACTGACTAATCCGAAGAATGATTGCCGCTCTTTCTTCTTCGCCAATATTTTCGTGGACCAATGCGGCGCTATCCGCCAAATTCTTCACTTTCAGATAATCGTCATATGCATCCGTAACGATCTCAGGCGCACTCTCTGGGGTCTTTTCACATCCGGAAAGCCATAGGGCTGACAAAACAAGGAAGGCGAGTAGTAGTTTGCAGAACGTCTTCATGGGAAGAAGTGTTTGGATGATGTGTGCAAATATATGGATTTTGATGAAACTATTACAAAATAGAGAGGGCGGCACAAAAAAACCGCCGGATAGGCGGATTATGCGGTAAAAACCCGATCATCAAAAATAGGAAGGGTTTCGGCGAGGGGCGCGCAACCATTGCGGCGTGGTTGCAAGCATCGAAATCGAAAAATCAACCTGATATGTGCACTGCGTGGAGTGCCAAGATAAAAGAATTAGTTATCTTAAATCTCCTCGCTTCCACCCTTCCTGCCCTATCTACGGCAAAGTCCGTACCACAAATGATCGGATTACGAAAAAAATAATCACTATATTTGCAGCCACCTATGGGCGATATGCGCAACATAACGATCAAGAACAAACGCGCGTCGTACGACTACGAGATCATCGAGAGTTATACGGCGGGGATCGTATTGTACGGCACCGAGATCAAGTCGCTCAGGCTGGGCAAGGCGTCGATGAACGACTGCTACTGCTACTTCCAAAAGGGCGAGCTGTGGATCCGCAACCTGAACATTTCGCAGTACGAGTGGGGCACCTACAACAACCACCAGCCCAAGCGCGACCGCAAACTGCTGCTGGAAAAGCGCGAACTCCACAAACTGGAACGCGCCTTGCAGGACGTGGGACTGACCATAGTGGGCCTAAGAATCTTCATCAACGAGCGTGGCCTGGCCAAAGCGTTGATCGGCCTGGCGCGCGGCCGCAAAACCTGGGACAAACGCCAGTACATCAAGGAAAAGGACGTGAAACGGGAGATCTCCCAGCGCATCCGGTAATTACTCCTCGGTAATCTCCAACAACTGCCGCCTATAAGCGGCGAGTATCTGCGACTTGGAGATAAAGCCCAGGTACCGCCGTTTGGCGTCCACCACCGGCAGCATCCAGACCCGCGAATCCTCAAAGCTCTCCAACACGCTTTTTATCTGCTCATTGGGCAGGATCACATCGGGCGGCTGGATCATGTAGTGCTCCACCGGGACGTCGTACTTGGCCGGGTCGAACATATCGGCCCGCAAATCGTCCAACTGCACCACGCCCAGCAATATGCCGTCCTTGTCGAGCACCGGGAAGATATTCCGCCGCATGGTCGAGACCAGCTTGACCAGGTCGCCCAGCTTGAGGTCGAGCGAGATCGGCGTGAAGTCGGTCTCCATCAGCTTTTTCAGGTCGAGGAAGACCATTACCGAGCGGTCCTTGTTGTGGGTCAGCAGCTCACCCTTCTGGTAGAGCTTCTTGGTGTAGATCGAGTGGGGATCGAAGTAATAGCCGATCGCAAAGGCGGTGGAGGCGACGAGCATCAGGGGGATAAACAGCCCGTAACCACCTGAAAGCTCAGCGATAAGGAAGATCGAAGTCAACGGCGCGTTCATGACCCCGGCCATTACCCCGGCCATGCCGACCAGCGTGAAGTTGACCAGCGGCAAATCCGTCCCGAAGAAGTGGTTGCAGATATAGGCCAGCGACGCCCCCGCGAACGCCCCCACGAAGAGCGAGGGCGCGAAGGTCCCCCCCACCCCTCCGGCCGCGTTGGTCGCCGCCATGGCCACCACCTTGAAAAAGAGGATGGCCAGCAGGTAGAGGATTACCACCCAGGCGATGTCCCGGTAGGGATAGAAGAGCGATTTATCGAACAAAACCTCCGTGTTGCCGTGCATCAAATCGATGAACGACTCGTAGCCCTCGCCGTACAGGGGCGGGAAGATAAAGATCAGCACCCCGAGGATCACCCCGCCCGCGATCCATTTGCGGTATTGCTTGCCCAGGCCGGAAAACCAGTTGGCGATGCTCTGGTTGACGGTCTTGAAATAGAACGACAGAAAACCGCACACGATCCCCAACAAGCCGTAAAACGGCAGGTTTTGGAGCAGGAAGGTTCCGTTGAAATTGGTCCGGATTACCGGGTCGAAGCCGTTCAAAAAGAAGATCAGCGTGGTGGCCGTGACGGCCGATATGATCAGCGGAATGATCGATCCTATGGTGATGTCGATCATCAATATCTCCAGCACGAAAAACACGCCCGTGATCGGGGCCTTGAAGATGGCAGCCAGGGCCGCCGCCGCCCCGCACCCCAGCATCAGGGTGGTGTTTCGGTAGTTGAGCCTCATGATCCGGGCCACGTTCGAGCCGATGGCCGAGCCGGTCAGCACGATGGGGGCCTCGGGACCGACCGATCCGCCGAATCCGATGGTGGTCGCCCCGCCTATGATCGACGAGTAGCAGTTGTGGGGCTTGAGCCTCGAGCCGGTCTTGGACATGGCGTACAGTACCCGGGTTACCCCTTCGGAGATGTTGTCGCGCACGACGTACTTGACGAACAGCGACGCCAGCACGATCCCGATGGCGGGGTAGACCAAATACAGCACGCTTGCGCTCTGCTTGGGAAACCAACTGGTCAGCGCGTGCTGGATGTTGTACAGCAGCCACTCGAACACGCTGGTCCCGATCCCCGCCAACAGCCCGACCACCACGGCCAGGATAAGCATCAGTTGCTTATCCGTGATCCGCTTGCTCAAAAGCAGCAGGTACCTGTATGGCTTATCTAAGATCATAAATGTATTGAAGCGCCTCGTCCCGGCCTTGTTTCAGGTTTTCGATCGAGTATTCGACCCTCACGTCGGGTTCCAACGGTCCTTCACACCCTTTGCGCATCTCGAAATACTTGGTCGAGTAACTTACCACCGCCTCGGTGTTGGGCAAAAGGAACGAACGCACCTCCCCGAAATGGCAGAGATTCCCCGAGGTCGGCTGGCCGACGAGCACCGTATGGAAGTCCTGCTCCAACTGGACGGCATTGAGCAAGGCGGACGAAAAGGTCTGCATCCCGATCAACACGTAAAGTTTCCCCTCTTTATTGAGGTAACTCTTTTTCAACCTCTTCAAAAACGGTTCCAGTATCTTTGAATTCCCGCCGCCGTTGTACCTCAGATCGACGACCAGCTTTTCCGGTTTCTCTTTGGCGACCTCCCCGAACAACTCCTTATTGAACTCTTTGAACGGGCGGTCGGGCTCCTCCGCACATTTCCGGTAATTGAAATAGAGCAGCTTGTGCTCCGGATCGTAGCAGTACCAGTAATTGCCCTTTTGCGAGTAGGGCAGCAAGGCCGAATATTGTTCCGCCCCTTTAACGTCCGCGTCCGGAGATGGCTTCAGCATAGCTGTAACGGTATCGCCCGCCGCCGTAACGAACATACAGGGAATCTCCATCCTGCTTTCGACAATGCCGAGACCTTTAAGCAGGCACGCGTTATCGAGGTAATACAACTGCGCTAACTTGATGTACGAGGCGTTTTCATCGGCGATAATCGCAGTCATGCGCTCCAGAACATTTTCCACCGGCACTCCGTTGATCGCGGCCAGCCGGGCCAGCATCAAGCCGGGCAGCGCGGACGCGGTCACGAAAATACCCTCTTGAAAAGCTCCGAAGCGCACGGGCAACCGGTAGGTGTTGAACCCGGGATTGGCAATCATCGTATGCGCGTCCCCGACGGAGGCGACCAGCATCATCAACTCATTGAAAAAGGTCTCCTCGCCCAACGTGTCGATGCGGGAGGCGATCCCTTCCGCCTTTTTCTCAAAATCGCTCCGGCTGATCTTCGTAAAGGGGTCGATATGCTTCTCGGGCAGGGTCGTGACCAGATACCGGAGATCCTCCCGGTACATGTCGGCACGGCTTTGCGCATGGCCGCACAACGTAGCCAGGCACAGGATCAGCAAAAATACCGACTGCTTGTATGGTCTCCCCCGGAATTTCATCAGAATTTTTTGATCCCCATGATCTCGCGCACCTGGCGCATGGTGGCGTCCGCACTCTCGCGGGCCCTTGCCGCCCCGTCCCTGACCACGCGGCCCAGGTACTCGTCATCGGATTTTATATCGTTGATCCTCTGCCTGATCGGGGCTACCAAAGCGATAATATCCTCGGCCAGTTGCTTTTTCATATCCCCGTAGCGAATCCCCCCTTCGGCGTGCTGTTTCTCGAAGAAGGCCACTGTATCGGCCCCGGAGACATTTTTCATGATGGTAAACAGGTTCTTGACCGGCTCCGACATCCCCTCGCCCGGCGCGCCCGAGTCGGTAACGGCCCTCATCACTTTCTTTCTGATCGCCTCGTCCGTATCGCTCAAATAGAGCCCGTTGCCCTCGCTCTTGCCCATCTTGCCCGACCCGTCCAGCCCGGGGATCTTGACCAGCTCGCTGCCGAAGTTATAGGGCTGGCTCTCCGGAAAGAATTCCGTCTGATACATATTATTGAAACGCCGTGCGAACACGCGTGTCATCTCCAGGTGCTGCTCCTGGTCCTTGCCCACGGGCACATAGTCGGCCCGGTGGATCAAAATATCGGCCGCCATCAGCACCGGGTAACACAACAAACCGGCATTCACGTTGTTGGGTTGCGCCCTGACCTTGTCCTTGAAGGAGGCCGTGCGCTCCAACTCGCCGATGTAGGCGTGCATGGACAACAGAAGCGACAGCTCGGCCACCTCGGGCAGATCGCTCTGCACATAGATCGAGGCCACCCTCGGGTCGAGTCCCGCCGCCAGGTACTCGGCCAGCACGTTGCGCACGTTGCCGTGCAGGGCCGCCGGATCGGGGTGGGTGGTCAGCGAGTGGTAGTCGGCGATAAAGAAGTAGCACTTGTGTTCGTGCTGCATCTTGACGTAATTCTTCAACGCCCCCAGGTAGTTGCCCAGGTGGAGCATCCCGGTCGACCTGATCCCGCTCAAAACTATTTTTTTGTCCATTTTGTTTCTAATTTCTCGGTTTTACCTGCAAAAGTAACCTTTTTTCGCCAAAAAAGGCGTACTTTTGACTCCGTTAATAAATCCGGACACTCTCTACCATGTTCAAAACCTATTTCCGGCTGCTGGGTTTCGCCAGGCCGATCGAGAAATTCGCCATACCCTACCTGCTCTTCGCCGCACTGAACGCCATGTTCAACGCTTTGCAGTACGCGTTGATCATCCCGCTTTTGAACTCGCTCTTCGGCACGGACGGCGGAGGGATCAAAAAGGTCACCGAAATGCCTCCCCTCAGGGTCAGTATGTCCTACATGGAGGACCTGATCAACTACACGCTCTTTAGGATCTTCGGCGAGAATTACGACTTGATGAACGTGCTGACCCTGGTGGCCATGATGATGGTGGTGGTTGTCTTTTTGAACAACTTTTTCAACTACATGGCGCGTCTGGTGATCGAGAAGATGCGGGTCCACACCCTGCGCCAGATCCGCAACAAGGTCTTCGACAACGTGATCGGCATGGAGATGGGCTTCTTCGCCAACGAGCGCAAGGGGGACGTGATCTCCAAGCTGACCAACGACGTGCAGACGGTGCAGTTCTGCGTGACCAACACCCTGCAGGTCGTGATCCGCGAGCCGCTGATGTTCTTCCCCATGCTGGCCATGCTGATCGCCATGTCGTGGGAGCTTTCGATCTTCGCGGCGATCTTCCTGCCCACGGTGGGCCTGCTGATCGGTGCGCTGCTGAAGACCCTGCGCAAGCCCGCCACCCAGGCCCAGGAGGCTATGGGGGTCATGGTCTCCGACCTGGACGAGTCGTTCTCCGGGCTGAAGATCATCAAGGCCTACAACGCCACGGACTACATCAAGGACAAATACCACAAGGTCAACGACCTGCTGTGCCGTTTGACCCTGAAGATCGCCCGCCGCCAGGCTATGGCCGGCCCGATGAGCGAGTTTTTGGGGATTACCACCGTAGCCATCATCCTGGTCTACGGGGGCAACCTGGTCATCAACGGGAATATGAACGCCGCGACCTTCCTGGCTTTCGTGGCCCTGTTCTCGCAGATCATCCGCCCGGCGCGGACCTTTATGGACGCCTTCAGCACCGTCAACCAGGGCCTCGCGGCGGGCGACCGGGTGCTGGCGCTCTACGAAGCCCGGCCCGGGATCACCGACAAGCCGAACGCCAAAGAGCTGAAAGATTTTTCCCAGGGCATCGAATTCAAGGACGTGAGGTTCTCCTACGTCGAGGGCCGCGAAGTGATCAAAGGGATCAGTTTCAAGGTCAAAAAGGGGCAGACCGTGGCCCTGGTAGGCCCCTCGGGGGGCGGCAAGTCCACCATTTCCGATTTGATCCCGCGCTTTTACGACGTGGCCTCGGGTGCGATCCTGGTCGACGGGGTCGACCTGAAGGATTACTCGATGGAGTCGCTGCGCAGCCACATCGGCGTGGTGGCCCAGGAGACGATCCTGTTCAACGACACGATCGAGGAGAACCTGCGCCTGGGCAAGCGCGACGCCACACAAGAGGAGATCATCCGGGCGGCCAAGGTGGCCAACGCCCACAACTTTATCATGGACACCGACGACGGCTACCAACACAACATCGGCGACCGCGGGGGCAAACTCTCCGGCGGCCAGCGCCAAAGGCTGAGCATCGCCCGCGCCGTGCTGAAAAACCCCGACATCCTGATCCTCGACGAGGCCACCTCGGCCCTCGACACGGAGAGCGAAAGGCTGGTCCAGGACGCCCTGAACAACCTGTTGCAGGGCCGCACCTCGATCGTTATCGCCCACAGGCTGAGCACTATCCGCCATGCCGACCGGATCTACGTGATCGAATCGGGCCACGTCGCCGAGCAAGGGTCCCACGAGGAGTTGATCCAAAAGGGCGGCATCTACGCCAAGCTGATCGAGATGCAGCAACTATCCTGACCATCAGCATAAAAAAGGACGGCACGCATCAGCGTGCCGTCCTTTTTTATTGGCCGGGACTCTAAACCAACCCCTGCGCCATCATCGCGCGGGCCACTTTGATAAAGCCTGCGATGTTGGCCCCCTTCACGTAATTGACGTATCCGTCGGACTCGGTGCCGTACTTGACGCACGCGGAGTGGATGTCGGTCATGATCGAGTGGAGCTTCTTGTCCACCTCCTCGGGGCTCCATTTGAGCCTGATCGAGTTCTGGGTCATCTCCAATCCGGAAGTGGCCACCCCGCCCGCGTTGGACGCCTTGCCGGGGGCGTAAAGGACCTTATTGGTCTGGAACACCTCGATCGCTTCGGGGGTCGAGGGCATGTTCGCGCCTTCGGCCACGCAGATGCAACCGTTCGTTACCAGGGTCTTGGCGCTTTCGCCGTCGAGTTCATTCTGGGTTGCGCAGGGCAGGGCGATGTCGCACTTGATCCCCCAGGGTTTTTGATCCTTGAAGTATGTGGCTTCGGGGTAGCGGGTGACGTACTCGCTGATCCGGCCCCGGAAGATGTTCTTCAGCTCGAGCACGTACTCCAGTTTCCCGGCGTCGATCCCTTTGGGATCGTGGATAAAGCCGTTGGAATCGGACAAGGTCACCACTTTGGCGCCCAATTGGATGCACTTCTGCACGGCGTACTGGGCCACGTTGCCCGATCCGGAGATCACCACCGTTTTGCCCTGGAAACTGTCGCCTTTGGTGGCCAGCATGGCCTGGGCGAAGTAGCAGGTCCCGTAACCGGTCGCCTCGGGGCGCAGGGGGCTGCCGCCGAACTCGATTCCCTTGCCGGTAAAGGTACCGGTAAACTCGTTGCGCAGGCGCTTGTATTGCCCGAACATGAAGCCCACCTCGCGTCCGCCTACGCCGATATCGCCCGCGGGCACGTCGGTGTCGGCGCCGATGTGGCGTTGCAGCTCGGTGGCGAAGCTCTGGCAGAACTTCATCACCTCGTTGTCCGAGCGGTTCTTGGGGTTGAAATCCGACCCGCCCTTGCCGCCGCCCATGGGCAGGGTGGTCAAACTATTCTTGAAAGTCTGCTCGAAAGCAAGGAACTTTAGAATACTCAGGTTGACACTGGGGTGGAACCTTAGCCCTCCTTTGTAGGGCCCCAGCGCACTGTTCATCTGGATGCGGTACCCGCGGTTGATCTCCACCTCCCCTTTGTCGTTGAGCCAGGGCACGCGGAACATGATGACCCTTTCGGGTTCGGCTATGCGCTCGAGGACCTTCATCTTCCTCAGAGCGGGGTTCTCCACTAAGTAGGGTGCGAGGCTCTCGACGACCTCGCGGACAGCTTGATGGAACTCTTTTTCCCCGGGGTTCTTCGCAATGATCCCGGCCATGAATTCTTCGATCAGTTTTTTTACTTCGTTTTCCATCGTTTTTCGTATGATTTTATCGAGTGCAAATTTACGAAAAACGTCGACGCGCACAAAATGGCGGCCCCTCCCGAAAGCCGTTGACTTCGCGGGAGGGGCCCTGGCCGGGCTGCTTTTTCTGGAATTAAAACGCTTACCAAAAGCTCATTAACACCCTGTTTAGTCAGCCGGATTACCTAATGTTAATTTAACTTTAAGTTTTAAAAACAGGTTGTTTGTTAAATTAATGAGGTAAATGTTTATATTTAATCACACACATCAAAAGCGGTACCCGAGCGTGATCCCGTAGTTGAGGTTCTTCGACCCGGAGTCTTTGACCACCTCCATAAAGCCGTACTGCACCCCGCCGCCCACGACGAAATGGTTGCCCAGGAGGAAATCCAGTCCTACATCAACCCCGGTATCGAAGGCGTTGGTGTCAAATGCCTTAAGCTCGTCGGGGTCGTTGAGCTTCACCGCGGCGTAGAGACCGCCGTTCAGGGCCAACCCGAATTTTTCGCTCACCTTGAAATGGAAGGCGGCCTGCACGGGCAGTTCGAGGTAGTAGAGCCCCACGGCCTTGTCGCCCCCGATGGCGAACGTTTTATCCAACGAGTAGCCTTTGGAGGAGAACCAGAGCCCGGAACGCAACCCGATCAGGTCGCTGAAACCGTACTCGACCCCGGCACCCGCCTTCAGGCCCAGTTTCATCCGGGTCTTCCCTTCAGACATCTGGCTTACATTGGCGCCCACACGGGCGTCCCAGCTTAGTTGGGCGTTGGCTGCGGCGGTCGCGGCCAAAAAACAGAGAAGAATGATCGTTTTTTTCATAGCAGGAAGAATTAAGTGATTAACTTTGTTGCAAAGGTCGGCGTTCCGGCCCGTTCACGCAATACTGAATTATCATTATGGAAGCACTGACCAAGGAGTACGACCGCCTGCTCCGCTCGCAGGATTTCAACCCGGCCGAGCTGGACTACACCCTGATGGACCGCCACCGCGAGCTGCTCACCCAACTGGCCCGGGTCTCCAACTGCGGGATCACGGTCTTCGACATGCACCGCCGGGGCCACACCTTCGCCTCCTACAACTTCGCCAATCTGTTCGGCTACGACATGGCCCGGATCGAGGAAAAGGACGTCGAATACTTCGACAGTTTGGTCCACCCCGACGATATGCCCATGGTAATGCGCAACGGGATCGCCGCCCTGCGCCACTTCATGCAGGAGGAGAACCGCCACAAGCTGGGCCACGGCAAGCTGATCAGCGAGTACCGCATCCGGGGCCAGGAGGGCTACATCCGGGTAATCGAGCAGTTCCAGGTGCTGGAATTCGACGCGAAGGGCAACATCTGGCTCTCGCTCTGCGTGATGGACATCTCGCCCGACCAGGGCCCCTTCAAGGGCGTGCAGAGCAAACTGGTGGACTGCCATTCGGGCGAGGTCATCCCCCTGGAGAAGCTCGACCGGGAGTTCCCCGATCCCCAGGCCCCCACACTTTCAGAGCGTGAAAAGGGGGTCCTGCGCCTGGTGCGCGACGGCTACCTGAGCAAGGAGATCTCCGAGCGGCTGACCATCAGCGTACACACCGTCAACACCCACCGCCAGCGCATCCTCGAAAAACTCAACGTCGACAACTCCATGGAGGCCGTCGGCTACGCATCCCGCTACGGACTCATTTAACTCCCATACCATGCGCCTGACCGGAACCTTTTTACTCAGCGCCGCCGCCGTTTTACCCGCTTTCGGCGCTAAAGACGCCCGCCCCAACATCCTGCTGATCCATTGCGACCAGCAGCGTTACGACTGCCTGGGCTACAACGGCAACCAAATCGTGCGCACGCCCAACATCGACCGCCTGGCCTCGCAGGGTATGCGCATGAACAACGCCTACACCCCGATCCCCACGAGCTGCCCGGCGCGGCAATGCCTTCTGTCGGGCCAGTGGCCCGAGATCCACGGGGGATTGTGGAACTACGACATCACGTTGCCCGTGCGCCTGTTCGATTCGCCCACCTGGAGCCAGGCCCTCGCCGACTCGGGCTACCTGAACGGCTACGCGGGCAAATGGCACGTCCACCCCGAGAAGGACCCCACCGCCTTCGGCTACCGCGACTACGTGCCCCGGGAGGCCTACACGGAGTGGCGCAAGGCCAACAACATCGAGGGCCGGAACCACCCCACCGGCCCCACCCCCTGGATGGGGGGCTACAACGACACCCCCGCCGCCCAATCCCCGACCCACTGGCTGGCCGACCGCACGCTGGAGCTGATCGAAAAATACGCCGCCCAGGGCAAGCCCTGGCACGTGCGCATGGAGCACTCCGAGCCCCACCTCCCCTGCTACCCCTCCAAGGAGTTTTACGGGCGCTTCGCCGATATGGAGATCCCCGCCTGGGGCAACTTCGGCGATAAATTCGAGGGCAAGCCCTACATCCAGCGGCAAATGGTCTACAACTGGGGGCTGGAGAACTACACCTGGAAGGAGTGGCAGGACTACATGCGCTCCTACTACGCGATGGTCGAGCAGGTGGACGACGCGATCGGCCGGCTGCTCCAAGCGTTGGAAAAGAAAGGCCTGCTGAAAAACACGGTGGTCATCTACACCACCGACCACGGCGACGCGGCGGGTAGCCACCAGATGATCGACAAGCACTACGTCATGTACCAGGAGGAGGTCCACGTCCCGATGGTCGTGCGCTGGGACGGGGTGGTCGAGCCCGGCTCCGAGTGCAACCAGTTCCTCATCCACGAGCTGGACATGGCCGCCACCTTCGCCGAACTGGCCGGCGTGGATTTCCCTACCCAGGGGCGCTCGCTGCTCCCCCTGTTGAAAGGCCGGCAACCCGCCGACTGGCGGCAATACGCCTTCTCGAACTACAACGGCCAGCAATTCGGCCTTTTCGTGCAGCGGATGATCTTCGACGGGAGGTACAAATACGTCTGGACCCCCACCGACACCGACGAGCTGTACGATTTACAGACCGACCCCTGGGAGATGCAGAACGTGATCGACGACCCCGCCCGAAAGGAGATCCTCACTTCGCTGCGCAAAGCGCTCTACGAGGACCTCACAGCACGGAAAGACCCCGCCGCAAACAAAAACGGCGCAGCCCAAAGGCAGCTCCTGGGCGACTCGAAGCAATAATTTTGTGGTGTGATATTTGCACGGTCAAGGGAGCATATTCGCTCCCTTTGCCATGAAAAAATATTTATTGCTGCTCCTTGCCCTTCCCAGCCTGTTGCCCGGCCGCGCCCAGGACACCACGGCCCAAAAGCCCTCCCGGGTCGGGATTACCGGCATCCCGTCGGTCTCCTTCGACCGGAGCCGCGGCGCGGGCTTCGGCGGCATGGGCATGGCCTTCTTCCCCATCGGCAAGGACCCGGCCGCCCCGCCCTCGCGCGTGATGGTCCACGCCCAGGTCTCGACCAACAAAAGCTGGATGGCGATGGCATTCGGCCAACTCTTTTTAAGCAAGGACCGAATCCGCCTGGTAACGGGGGGCGGCTACCTCGACTCGCGTTTCCAGACCTACGTCGACGTTCCCGGCGGCGGCCAGATCGAGGTCCCCTTCGACAGCCGGGGCCCCTTTTTGTTCGCCTCGCCGCTGTTTCGCACCTGGAAGGGACTCTACATCGGCCCCACGGCCCAATTCGCACGCATGCAGGTTACCTTCACCCCCGAGGGCGCACCTTCCGTCAAACAAACCAATTACGCCAACGCCCTGGGCGCCGCCATCCTCTACGACACCAAGGACAACCAGTACAACCCCTCGAAGGGCTTCACGGCCAACCTCCACTTCAACTCCAGCCCCGAATGGCTGGGCAACGACAGCGTCTTCAACAAGCTGATGCTCTTCGCCAACAACTACCACCGCATACGGTGCAACATGATCCTCGCCTCGCGCGTCTCGGCCAACGTGGGGCTGGGCGACGTGCCCTTTACCTCGCAAAGCTACGTGGGCAACAAGGACATCCGGGGCTACACCAAGGGCGAGTACCGCGGCAACCAGACCTACGCCGCCCAAACCGAACTGCGGTGGCACCTCTACAAGCGCTGGGGCTGCGTGGGTTTCTTCGGGGTCGCCGTGACGGTCGACCCGACCAGCCAGTTATTACCCGGCGGCGGCGCAGGCGTCCGCTACCTGATCCTTAAAAAGTATAATATAAATGCCGGGGTAGACGGAGCCGTCGGCAAAAACGACTGGGGTATCTACTTCAGGATTACCGAAGCCTTCTAATCCAGGGTCACTGAAGCGTTCTAACCGGGAGGTTGCTGCGCATATCGCACGCCATCTTTTTCACATCCTCCGCCCCGAAAATCCTCACGTACCTTTAGTACGCTGCGGTATTTCGGACCGAACGATGCAAAAAACCTGACGCACGCTATGCACAGCGCGATCCGGGAAGCTGCCCGTCGGGCAACTTAACCTATCCTTCGGATTAATTCTTCGGTGAATTCGGTTGTGGTCAGGCCCTTCCCCTGCGCCATAAACCGCGCCAGGTCGGACGTCGCCATGCCATCGGCAAAGCACTCCGAAAGCGCTTTCTCTATACGTTGCCCCGCCTCTTTCATGCCCAGATACTCGAGCATCATGACCGCCGAAAGGATCAGCGAACAGGGGTTGGCGCAATTCTTCCCGGCAATATCAGGCGCCGTGCCGTGGGTCGCCTCGAAGATGGCGTGGCCGGTCGCGTAGTTGATGTTGGCTCCGGGTGCGATGCCGATGCCGCCCACCATGGCGGCCAACTGGTCGGAGATGTAGTCCCCGTTCAGGTTCAGCGTCGCCACCACCGAGTACTTCTCCGGAGTGAGCAGCGAGTTCTGCAAGAACGCGTCCACGATCACATCGTTGACGATCAGTTTGCCCGCCGCTTTCGCCGCCGCCAACGCCGCGTCGGCCTCTGCCGCTCCCTTCTCGCCCTTGATCTGCTCCCATTCGGCCATGGTAAAGCACCGGCCCGCATACTTGGTGCGCGCCAGCTCATACCCCCACTTCTTGAAGCCGCCCTCGGTAAATTTCATGATATTCCCCTTGTGGACCAGGGTAACGACTTTCAGCCCGCGCTCCAAAGCGTAGTCGATCGCCGCGCCCACCAGCCTCTCGGTCCCCTCCCGCGACACGGGCTTGACCCCGAACGAGGAACTCTCGGGAAAGCGCACCTTGCTTACCCCCATCTCGTCCTGCAAAAAGCGCAGAAATTTGGCCGCCTGGGGCGTCCCGGCCTCCCATTCGATCCCCGCGTAAATATCCTCGGTGTTCTCCCGAAAGACGTGCATCGAGACCTTGCCCGGCTCCTTGACGGGCGTCTCCACCCCCGGATACCACTTGACCGGACGCAAACAGACGTACAGGTCCAGATCCTGCCGCAGGGCCACGTTCAGCGACCGTATTCCCCCGCCCACGGGCGTGGTCAACGGCCCTTTGATGCCGATCTTATACTCCTTGAAGGCCTCCATGGTGGCCGCGGGCAGCCATTCGCCCGTTTGGTCGAACGCCCTTCCCCCTGCCAGGACCTCGATCCACTGGATGCCTTTTTCCTCGCCGTAACACGCCTTGAGCGCCGTATCCACTACCCGGATCATCGAGGGGGTAATCTCCGCGCCGACCCCGTCGCCGGTAATGTATGGGACCTTTACTTTCATCTGCTTTAATTCTATTTATTCAACGCCGCCCCCTTGCGCAGCCAGCCGATCTGCGTTTCATTGTAGGTATGGTTGACCGGGAAACTCTCGACCGTCCCGTCCTTGTGGTGCAAAACGGCCTCCAACGGCTTGCTCGGGGCGAAGCCCTCCAACCCGCGTATTTCGATCCGGTCGGCCTCCCTTACCTTGTCATAATCCTCCTTCTCGGCGAAGGTAACGGCCAGCATCCCCTGCTTTTTGAGGTTGGTCTCGTGGATGCGTGCGAAAGAGCGCGCCAATACCGCCTTCACGTTCAAAAACCTCGGCTCCAGGGCCGCGTGCTCGCGCGAGGAGCCCTCGCCGTAGTTCTCATCGGTGACCACGATGGACGACACCCCCGCCTGCTTGTAGGCCTTGGCGACGGCCGAGACCGCACCGTATTGCCCCGTCAACTGGTTCAACACGCTGTTGACCTCCCCGTTGAAGGCGTTGGTCGCCCCCATTAAAAGGTTCTCCGATATATTTTCCAGGTGTCCCCGGAAACGCAGCCACTTGCCCGCCGCCGAGATGTGGTCGGTGGTGCATTTGCCTTTGGCTTTGATCAACAGGGGCATATCCTTGAAATCCTCCGCATGGAACGGCGCAAAGGGTTTCAACAACTGCAACCGCTCCGATTTGGGGTCGACCGCCACGTCGGGCGCACCCTCCACCGGGGCCTCGTACCCGTTGTCGGCATCGGCCATCCCCTTTTTGGGCAGGGCGTCTGACACGGGCGGATCGAGCATTACCATTTCGCCCCTTTCATTCTGCAACTTATCGGTCAACGGGTTGAAGGTCACATCCCCTGCGATCGAGAAGGCCATTACCATCTCGGGCGACGCCACAAAAGCGCAGGTGTTGGGGTTGCCGTCGGCCCGCCCCGCGAAGTTGCGGTTAAAGGAGGTCACGATCGAATTGGGCTTTTTCTGCTCCGCCCCCGGCCTGTTCCACTGCCCGATGCAGGGCCCGCAGGCGTTGGCCATGATCTCGGCCCCGACCGCCTCCAGGTCGGCGATGATGCCGTCCCTGCGCGCGGTGGCTAAAACGGCCTCCGACCCGGGATTTATAATTAATTTGGCCTTGGCTTTCAATCCCTTTTCGACCGCCTGGCGGGCCAGCGAAGCCGCCAACCCCAAATCCTCGTAGGATGAGTTGGTGCAGGAGCCGATCAGCCCCACCTCCATCGTTTTGGGATAGCCCTCCCGCCGCACGTCGGCCGCGAGGGTCGAGATCCCATGCACCAAATCGGGCGAGAAAGGCCCGTTCACGCAGGGCTCCAACTCCGCGAGGTCGATCTCGATGATCCTGTCGTACTCCGCATCCTGATCCGGCCTTAAATACTCCGCGATCTTCTGCGCCGCGTCGGCCACCTCATTGCGCCCCGTGGCGCGCAGGTAGTCGCAGATCGGGTCATCCAACCCGAAGACCGAGGAGGTCGCCCCCAACTCCGCCCCCATGTTGCATATCGAGGCCTTGCCCGTGGCCGAGAGGGTCTCGCACCCCGGCCCGAAATACTCCAGCACACAGTTGGTCGCCCCCTTGACCGAGAGCACTCCTGCCAGCCTGAGGATCACGTCCTTGGGGGTCGCCCAGCCGCCGAGTTTGCCCGTCAGCCTGACCCCGATCACCCGGGGCATGCGCAACTCCCAACTCAATCCCGCCATCACGTCGGTCACGTCGGCGCCGCCCACGCCCACGCCCAGCATGCCCAGGCCGCCCGCGTTGGGGGTGTGGGAATCCGAGCCGATCATCAGCCCGCCGGGGAAGGCGTAATTCTCCAGCACGACCTGGTGGATGATCCCCGCGCCGGGACGCCAGTAACCGATCCCGTACCTCGAAGCCGCGCTTTTCAAAAAGCCGTAGACCTCGCTGTTTACCTCGTTGGCCCTTTGCAGGTCTGCTTTCGCCCCGCACTCCGCCACGATCAGGTGGTCGCAGTGGATCGAGGCGGGAACGGCGCTCTTATCCTGCCCCGCGTTGATGAATTGCAAAAGGGCCATCTGGGCCGTGGCGTCCTGCATGGCCACCCTGTCGGGGGCGAAATCGGCGTACTCGCGTCCGCGGTCATAACTCTGCGTGGCCTCGCCCTCCCACAGATGAGCGTAGAGGATCTTCTCACAAAGGGGCATACCCCGCCCCAGGAGCTTACGCGCCGCATCGACGCGAAAGGGGAAGCGTGCGTACACCTCCCGTATCATTTCCAAATCGAACATAGCGTTAGAATGTATAGTTAACCCCCAACTGGATCACCGTATTCTTGGACTCGTTGCCGGGAAATACGCGAGAGGTCCCGATGTAGTTCAACCCGAAGGTATAGCGGCCGGTAAAGGAAAAATGCCTGTCCATGATCCACGTAACGCCGCCCGCCACGCTGATATCGAACTTGTTGGCCCCCGACTTGTACTCCTTTACATATCCATCTATCTCTTGCCGGATGCAGGAGTGGACCAGAAAGCCGAGTTGCGGGCCCAGTTCTAACCGCCACTTGTCAGTCAGGTAATATTGAGCCAGGATGGGGACGTTCAAATAGTCCAGCCGCGTGACATAATCTTTCCCCGCGGTCAGACCGGGGAAGGGCCATTTGACCCCCTGCATCGAGTAGAGCAATTCGACCTGCGTGCCCCAACGGTAATCCCACCGGTTGGAGGCCCACAGACCCATCGCCACGGCCACCCGGGGCTTGCTGTCGGTGATCACGGTGGCCGATGCGATGTTCATCGCCGCCTTCACACCGAACGCCGGATCGTCCAGCGATATATCCAAACGCAACGCCCTCTGCCCGTAGGCCCCCGAGCCCAATGCGAGGGCCAGGGCGAGCAACGCTATTTTTCTTAAAAAAGTCATCGGCGGCAAAGGTAATTATTTTTCCGGCTCCTACATCTTTTCCGGCACATCGATCCCCAAAAGCCCCATCGCGCGCGCAATGGTGGCGGCACACCTCTCCGCCAACGCCAACCTCATGGAGCGCACAGCCGGGTCGGCCTCGTGCAGGATGGAGTGGTCGTGGTAGTACCCGTTGAAGGTCTTGGCCAGTTCGTAGGCGTAGTTGGCCAGCAGCGCGGGCGAAAAATTCTCCCCCGCCGCCCCGATCGCCGCGGGCAGGTCGTTGATCTGGGAGATCAGCCTGCGCTCCTCCTCCAGAAGGGGCGTCCCGGCCGCCACCTCCGCCTTGTATCCCGCCTCCGCTGCCTTGCGCATCACCGAGCGGATCCGCGCGTGGGTGTACTGGATAAAGGGCCCGGTGTTGCCGTTGAAGTCGATCGACTCTTTGGGGTCGAACAGCATCGTTTTCTTGGGGTCCACTTTCAAAATAAAGTACTTCAAAGCCCCCATACCGACCATCCGGCCCACCTTTTCGGCCTCGGCCGCATCCGCCGCGTCGACCTTGCCCAACTCCTCGGACATCTGCCGCGCCGTGGCGACCATCTCCTCCATCAGATCGTCCGCGTCGACCACCGTGCCCTCCCGCGACTTCATCCTGCCCTCGGGCAGCTCCACCATCCCGTAGGAGAGGTGGGTAATGTGATCGGCCCAGGCGTACCCGAGCTTGGAGAGGATCAGCTTCAACACCTGGAAGTGGTAATTCTGCTCGTTGCCCACCACGTAGACCAGATCGTCGAGGGAGAACTCCCTAAAACGCTCGTAGGCCGTGCCCAGGTCCTGGGTCATGTAGACCGAGGTCCCGTCGCTGCGCAAAAGCAACTTGCGGTCCAACCCGTCGGCGGTCAAATCGATCCACACCGACCCGTCGGGATCCTTCTTAAAGACCCCTTTTTCCAACCCCTGCCCGACCAGCTCCTTACCGAGCATATAGGTCTGCGACTCGTAATACATCTTATCGAAATCGACCCCCATCGCCTTGTAGGTGGCGTCGAAACCCTCGTAAACCCAGCCGTTCATCTTCTCCCACAGCCCATAGACCTCCGGGTCCTTCGACTCCCACTTGCGCAGCATATCCTGCGCGGCGAGGATGATCGGCGCGTTCTTCTTCGCCTCCTCCTCACTCGACCCGGCAGCCGTCAACTCCTTGATCTCCGCCTTGTAGTGCTTGTCGAACTCGACGTAGTATTTCCCCACCAAATGGTCGCCCTTCATGCCGGACGATCGGGGCGTCTCCCCGTTGCCGTACCTGAGCCAGGCGATCATGCTCTTGCAGATATGGATCCCCCGGTCGTTGACCAGGTTGGCCTTGATTACCTTGTGCCCGCAGGCTTTGAGGATCTCCGCGACCGAGTACCCCAGCAAATTGTTGCGGATATGCCCCAGGTGCAAAGGCTTGTTCGTGTTGGGCGAGGAGTACTCCACCATTACGGTCTTTCCCGTGGCGGGCAACTGCCCGAACCCTTCCGCCTGCCGGATCTCCGCGAGCCGACCGGCCCAGAATTCGTCCGAAAGCGAGAGGTTCAGAAACCCTTTTACCACATTGAACCCGCTTACCTGCTGCGCGTTGCCTTGCATCCACTGGCCGATGGCCTGCGCGGTCTGCTCGGGCCCCGTACCGCTCGCCTTGAGGAGCGGGAATACGACCAGTGTGTAATCCCCCTGGAACTCCTTGCGTGTTTTCTGTATCTGGATGGGCGCGCCCTGCGCCTTCTCCCCGTAGAGGGCGGCCAACGCCTCCCCTGCCGACCGGGTCAAAAATTCCTCGATATTAACCATATCAATAAATAAATCCTTTAACCATTTCCCTGTTTTCCTCGTCGAGCAAGGCCAGAAACTCCTCGACGCTCATCGGCCCCACCTTGCGGGTCTGCGAGAAGATCCCCACCTGCCCCGTCACCTTCCCTATGACCACGAGCGGAGTCCCGCCGTTTGTCTTTTCCGGCAATTGCGAGAGCGTCTCCGGGTCGCTGTACCGCACGCTCACGGGAAACATCAACGCCCGCTCGCAGCGTTTGGGAATCAATACCTTATCATCCAGCATCAGCTCGACCAGCGCCGTTTTCCCCTCCATCAACGCGATGCTCGCCCGCTTGACGGTCAAATTCGACCCGTTCCCGTTTTTGAGCTTGACGGTCACCTCGAATTTCGTCTCGTCGACCATATAGAAATCCTCCACGCCGACCATCTCGACCTTATCGGCCGACACGCACGAAGAGAGCAGCAAGACCCCCAAAGCTATAAGTACCCGATTTTTCATTGCATCAAAAGTGTGGCTGCAAAGATAGTGAAAATGTCAATTGACGAACCATACCGATTTGCGGTCGATCTCGCCGCGGAAATGTCCGCTCGCCGTACGCCCGTCCGTGAGCGTGACCTCGAACCGCACCTCGAATTTTTGTTTCCGGTCGCACTCCTCCCCCATCGGGTTGACAAAGATCTTCGCTTCGTCGATCTGGTTCATACCGCTCCCCGATCCGAGGTAGGTATGGAGCAACATCAGCCGCCACGACGATCCGTCCGCCTGGGGAACGAACCACTGCCCCAGGGCCGCTTCCGGGACCACGATTTCGGCGATCTCCCCGCCGTCGAGCAGGAACTGCAGCGTGGTGGATGTTCCCTCGGCATTATAGAAACCGGCATCCTGGGCCGCGTATTCGTCTCCATAGATCGTGAACGCGTTCACGCCTTTGTCTTCATCTTTCGAGCAGGCGATCGCGCAGGCGGCCGCCAGGCAAAGGAATATATACCGAAAAAGTCTCATTAAAACAGGTTTGGCTAAGGCAGGCAAAGTTAGCAAAAAACTGTAACTTTGCGCCGATGAAGATCGGCAACATAGAACTACCCGATAAAGCCCTGCTCCTGGCCCCGATGGAGGACGTCACCGACGCCTCTTTCCGCCACATCTGCAAAGGTTTCGGCGCCGACATGGTCTACACCGAGTTCATTTCGAGCGACGGCTTGATCCGCGACGCGAGAAAATCGGTCGCCAAGCTATCCCTCTCCGACTACGAGCGCCCCGTGGGCATCCAGATCTACGGCCATTTGATCGAGCCGATGGTCCAGTCGGCCGTGATCGCCGAGCAGGCGGGCCCCGAGCTGGTCGACATCAACTTCGGCTGCCCGGTCAAAAAGATCGCCAACCGGGGCGCGGGCTCGGGCATGATGAGGGACGTCCCCTTGATGGTCGAGATGACCCGCCAAATCGTCGAGGCGGTCAAACTCCCCGTCACGGTCAAGACCCGCCTGGGCTGGGACGAGAGCAGCAAAAACATCGAGGAGATCGCCCTCCGTTTGCAGGACGTGGGCATCAAGGCCCTGACCATCCACGGCCGCACCCGCGCCCAGCTCTACACCGGGCAGGCCGACTGGACGTTGATCGGCAAGGTCAAAAACAACCCCGCGATCCATATCCCCATCATCGGCAACGGCGACATCCATTCGCCCGGGTCGGCCAAGCGCGCCTTCGACGACTACGGCGTGGACGGGATCATGATCGGCCGGGCCACCTACGGCCGCCCCTGGATTTTCCGTGAGATCCGGCACTACCTCGACACGGGCGAATTGCTCCCGCCCCCCTCGGTCCACGAGCGCGTCGTTCTCGCTAAGGACCACCTCTTAAAGTCTGTCGAGGTCAAGGGCCTGCCGCGCGGCATCCTGGAGATGCGCCGCCACCTGGCCGCCTACTTCAAAGCCCTGACCGACTTCAAGCAGACCCGCATCAAACTGGTCACCCTCAACACGGTAGAGGAACTGATAGAAACACTCGATCAAATCGACGCCACATGGGGTTAGAATGGTTATACGGTAAAGATTTGCAGCAGTTGCAAGCCGTCGCGCAAGAGGCGGGCCTCAAGCCTTACGCCGCCAAACAATTGGCGGGCTGGCTCTACGCCCGGGGCGCGACGCAACTCGACCAAATGACCGACCTGAGCAAAACCGCGCGCGAAATATTAAACAAGAAATACCAGGTCGGCCGCCTGCAACCCATCGAGATCGCCGTCTCGAAGGACGGAACCCAGAAATACCTCTTCCCCACCCTGCAAAACGGCCTGATCGAGTCGGCCCTGATCCCCGACCACGACCGCCTGACGCTGTGCGTCTCCTGCCAGGCGGGCTGCCGCATGGGCTGCCGCTTCTGCGCCACGGGCAAGGGGGGCTACAAGCACCAGCTTACCGCCGGGGAGATCCTTAACCAGGCGGAAAGCGGTCCCGGAATAAAAAACCTCTCCAACATCGTCTACATGGGCATGGGCGAACCGTTGGACAACCTGGAGGAGGTGCTCCGCTCATTGGATATCCTGACCGCCCCCTGGGGCTACGCGTGGAGCCCCTCCCGGATCACGGTCTCGACCATCGGCATGCTGCCCCGACTCGAAGATCTGCTCGCCCGCTCCCGGGTCAACCTGGCGATCAGCCTGCACAACCCCTTCCCGGCCGAGCGCCTCGCCTCGATGCCCGCCGAGAAAGCCCACCCCATCCGGGCGACCGTGGAGGCCCTGCGCCGCCACGACTGGACGGGCCAGCGCCGCGTGAGCTTTGAATATATTCTTATACAAGGCGTTAACGATTCCCCCGCCCACATCAAGGAACTGTGCCGTCTGCTGGGCGGTCTGGCCTGCCGGATCAACCTGATCCGCCTGCACTGCACCCCGGGCAGCGACCTCCACTCCCCGCCCGACGCCCAGGTAACGGCTTTCCGTGACGCGCTGACCGCCAAGGGCTTGCATACCACGATCCGCGCCTCGAGGGGCGAGGACATCCAGGCCGCCTGCGGTCTTCTGGCCGCCGGACAAAGGGGAAAGTAGCCAATATTAATTTTTTGTTACGATTTCTTGGTTTTCCCTGTTTTGGGACTTTTGGGGGCTCATCCATAGTCCTTTGGGTTTATCTTTGTATAAACTAAAACTTTCCCCATCTATGAAAAAACTACTGACTTTATTGGCCATCCCGGCCCTTTTGGTATTATCGTCCTGCGGCAAGGACGACGACGATTCGATCGTCGGTGCATGGACTATAACCGACGTCGAAGTGGTTACCAGTTGCACCCCGGACTCCCCCGCAGCGAAACAGGCGGTCAAGGATTTAGTTTACGAAGACGCCGGCATGTTTTCCATCGGCATTACCATGACTTTCCTGGACGACGGCACCTTCACTGTCAGCCTGGGAAGCCTAAGCGTAAACGGCACATACTCCTACGCGAACAATGTCCTGACCACGATGGTCGACGGCGAAGGGGGTAATACGCAGGCGAAAATTTCCGGCAAAACGCTCAGGCTTAGTCCGCCCGAGGATGAAATGATCGACGACAGCGATATCGAGGAGATCGAAGAGGAATTCGGCGTGACCATCAATTCGGTCAAGGTAGCTGTCGTCCTCACAAGACAGTAACCCGAACAAAACCCGTTGCTCAAGGCAGCCCGCAAGGCTGCCTTTTTGCCGTCTGCAAAAATATTCACTATCTTTGGCCCGTTATTTGAAAAACAAAACGCCATGAAACAACTTCTTCTCATAGCCGTCGCCCTGGCAGGTATTACCTGCGCCCGCGCCCAGCAAACCACCGGCATCCAATTCGAGGACGCCACATTCCAAGAACTGATAGCCAAGGCCAAAGAGCAAAACAAGCTGGTCTTTATCGATTTTTACGCCTCGTGGTGCCCGCCCTGCAAGATGATGGCCTCGCAGGTCTTCCCGCAGAAGAAGGTGGGCGACTATTTCAACGCCACCTTCGTCAACGCCAAACTCGACGTCGACAAGGGCGAGGGCAGGACCCTGGCCGCCAAATACGGCGTCAGCTCCATCCCGACCTATATCGTCTTCGATAAGAACGGCAACGAGGTCGGCCGTCACGCCGGGGGCTCCGACGCCGACGCTTTTATCGCCGCGATCAAAAAAGTGGTCGATCAAAAGCAATAAAACCAAGCCTTTCACGTTTACCTTTATAGCCCCGGACCCACCTCCGGGGGTATTGCCGAGCCGTTAATCCAAACCAAGCACACAGCGCATGATATAAAAACTACCTTTTTATAATTAACTTCTAAATTCGTTTTCTATGAAAAGGACACCGTTTTTTCTCACCGTCGCCGCCGCATCCATCCTGGCAGCCGGTGCAACCTCATGGATCGTTTCATCCCGTTTCGCTCCCCGGTCCCAGAACCGGGCGGAATCGTACGCCCTGGGCAATACCGCCAACCACTTTACCTCCTACGAGCGGGATAACTACCCCGATTTGACCTACGCGGCCGAGAACGCCGTGAAGGCGGTCGTGAACATCGAAAAGACCGAGGAGCAAAAGGCGCGCACCCAGAGCCGGGGCGGCTACAACCCCTTCTTCGACTTTTTCGGCCTTCCCCAGGAGGAGTCGGGCGGCTGGCAGGACCAATCCCCCCGGGAGCGTAAATCGGGCGGTTCGGGCGTTATCATCAGCCCCGACGGCTACATCGTGACCAACAACCACGTGATCGAGAACGCCTCCAAGATCAAGGTCACCCTCGAGAACCGCAAAACCTACCAGGCCAAGCTGATCGGCACCGATCCGGCCAGCGACATCGCCCTGATCAAGATCGACGCCCAAGACCTGCCCACGCTGCCCTTCGGCGACAGCGACGCTCTGCGCCTAGGCGAGTGGGTGCTTGCCATCGGCAGTCCCTACGATTTGCGCTCGACCGTCACGGCGGGCATCGTGAGCGCCAAGGCCCGCAACCTGGACGTGATCCCCGGCTCTTACCGGGTCGAATCGTTCATCCAGACCGACGCGGCCGTCAATCCCGGCAACAGCGGGGGCGCGCTGATCAACGTGAAGGGCGAGCTGGTCGGCATCAACACCGTGATCAAATCCCCCACGGGGAGCTACGCGGGCTATTCGTTTGCCGTACCGGTCTCGATCGTCAGCAAGGTGGTCGCCGACTTGAAACAATACGGCGTGGTCCAGCGCGCCATGCTGGGCATCCAGTTCCGTGAGGTCGACGATCAGTTCATCGAGCAGATGGGCGAGGAAACGGGCATCAAAGAGACGGGCGGCGTCTACGTGGCCGCCGTCGAGGATGACGGTGCCGCCAAGGCCGCCGGCATCAAAAAGGGCGACGTGATCACGCGCATCGACAACACCGACATCGACGCCTCGGCCACCCTTCTGGAGCTGGTCGCCAAGCACCGCCCGGGCGATAAAGTCGACGTTACCGTAAAAAGGGACGGCCAAGTGAAACAATTTGAGGTCGTCTTGCGTAATAGGACTGGTAAGGCCGAATTGGTCTCCAAGGATTGGGTCGACGCGACCGAGGCTTTGGGCGGCAAATTCGCCGAGGTAAGCGACAAGGCTAAGAAGGAGTTGAAGATCGACGGCGGCATCGTCGTGGTGGGCGTCAACCCGGGCGGCATCCTGGCCAAGGCAAGGGTAAGGCAGGGCTACGTGATTACCCAGATCAACGAAAGGTCGATCCGCTCGATCTCCGACCTGAGCAAGATTACCGAGAAGATTACCTCCATCGACGGGGTTTACCCCGACGGCAGGGCGGCGAGCTACTCGCTGGTCCAGTAATGAAACAAAGGCGCGCAAGCGCAAAACGATAACCCCACGTAACCCCCGGTGGCAAATCGGGGGTTACGTGTCTGAAAACTTAAGATGAGACAACTAAAGATCACAAAATCGATTACCAACCGCGAGAGCGCGTCGTTGGACAAGTACCTCCAGGAGATCGGCAAAGAGGACCTGATCACGGTCGAAGAGGAGGTGGAACTCGCCCAGCGCATCAAGAAGGGAGACCAGGAGGCCCTCGAAAAGCTGACCAAGGCCAACCTCCGCTTCGTGGTATCGGTCGCCAAACAATACCAGAACCAGGGACTTAGCCTTCCCGATTTGATCAACGAGGGCAACCTGGGGCTTATCAAGGCCGCCGAGAAGTTCGATGAGACGCGTGGTTTCAAATTCATCTCTTACGCCGTCTGGTGGATCCGCCAATCGATCCTCCAGGCCCTGGCCGAGCAGTCGCGGATCGTGCGCCTGCCTTTGAACCAGGTCGGCTCGCTCAACAAGATCAACAAAGCCTTCGCCCGCTTCGAGCAGGAGTACGAGCGCGCCCCCTCGCCCGAGGAGCTGGCTACCGCTTTGGACCTGCCCAAGGAGAAGGTTACCGATACGCTGAGGATCTCGGGCCGCCATGTCTCGGTGGACGCTCCTTTCGCGGATGGGGAGGACAACAGTTTGCTGGATGTATTGGTCAATAACGACTCGCCTAACGCGGATAGGAGCCTGATCAATGAGTCGCTCGGGACGGAGGTCGAGCGGGCTTTGGGGACTTTGACCGACCGCGAGAAGGATATTATCAAGTATTTCTTCGGGATCGGGTGTTCGGAGATGACTTTGGAGGAGATCGGCGAGAAGTTCGGGCTGACACGCGAGCGGGTGCGGCAGATCAAGGAGAAGGCGATCCGGAGGTTGCGGCATAGCTCGCGGAGTAAACTGCTCAAGTCTTATCTCGGGTAATTTGCCACATGCATAAGGAAGGCCTGCCGGTATCGGCAGGCTTTTTTTGTGCCCGCCGGGCCTCTTGCACTAAACGCATTTCAGGAATTGACGCGAAGCTTGCGTGTGATTCGCTTTGCTCTCAAACGCACGCCGTTTCCGATCACCCCTCTCTCCATCTCTCTCCCCTAACCGCAGGGGAGAGAGGGATATAAGGTGCTGCCGCTCCCGCTCTGGTAACACCTGGCAGTTGGGCAGCAAAGAGTGACGGATGGGCCGTGCAAAAGCCTCAATTATTCTTGGATTCGCGTCGGTCCCGGGGGGCGCTGTGCGGAGAGTGCGGCAGGTTTGGACGATCCTTCAGTCTTTCAAACCGCAGCGTACTTTTGTACGTGAGGATTTGGAAGCTGAAGGATCGTTCAAAGATGCCGTGCTATACGCGCAGCTACGGTCAAAGGGGGGCCCCGCTCACCCCCTATAACTCCACCAACCCGTTTTTGATGGCGTAGACCACCAGGTTGGCGGTGTTGGCGGTGCCGGTCTTGTCCAGGATGCTGGCGCGGTGGTTCTCGACGGTGCGCTTGGAGATGAATAGTTTTTCGGCGATCTCGATGTTGGAACGGCCCTGGCAGATCAGTACGAGCACCTCTTTCTCGCGCTCCGACAATTGACCCACAGGCTCTTCTGCGCCGGGGCGCAGGTTGCCGACCAGGTCGCGCAACAGCTCCTGCGAGAAGTAGGTCCCGCCGTCGGCTACCGTTTTGATCGCCATTTTCACCTCGGCGATCTCCGAGTTCTTCAACAAAAAACCCTTTACCCCGAGCCCGACCATACGGAAGTAATATTCCTGCTGGCCGTGCATCGACAGGGTGATGATCTTCATGCACGGGTCGATGGCCAGCGCCTTGGCGGTCGCCTGCTCGCCCCCTAACTGGGGCATATCGAGGTCCATCAACACCACGGCGGGACTCTCCGGCGGCAGCATGGCCAGGAATTCGGCCCCGTTGCCCGCCTCGCCCACGATGCGGAACCCCCCGTCCGCCTCCAGCAGACCCTTCAATCCGCTGCGGAACAGGGCGTGATCGTCGACTATGATGATGTCGTACATAGGCTACCCTATGGCCTGCGGGTTCAGCTCGACGCGTATGCGCGCGTTCATGCCCTTCATGTGCTCGCTTCGGATCTCGCACTCGCCTTTCAACGAGGCGATGCGCGAGGCGATGTTGGCCAGCCCCATGCCGGTATCCATGACCGCTTCGGGGTTGAACCCGCGCCCGTTGTCGCTGTAATCGAGCAGCAGGGCGTTGTCTTTCTTCTCCAGGCTGAGCGAGATGCCCGTACACTGCGCATGCTTGATGCTGTTGTTTATCAGCTCGCAGATTACCCGATAGAGGATCACTTCCACGTCGGTATCGAACCGCTCGGCCCTCAGGTCGGTGGTAAAATCGATCTTGATGCCCTCCAGCCCCGTCGCCTTGTTGATAAAGTTGGAGACCCCTTTTACCAGTCCGAAGTCGTTGAGGATGTGGGGGCTCAGGTTGTTGGATATCTCCCGTAGCGACCGGATGGCCTCCTCGACCACGTAGGCGGTGTTTTCGAGGATCTTCCTCTCCTGCTCCCCGCGCTCGGTCCGGGGCAGGGCCGAGAGCGACATCTTGGCCGACGAGAGCAGGGGGCCCAACCCGTCGTGCAGCTCCTTGGCAAACCTCATGCGCTCCTTCTCCTCGGTAAAGAGCACGGTGTTGAGGATGCGCTTTTCGGTCAGCCTGCGCTGCTTGTCCAGCCGGTTGATGTAGTTGAACAGCTTGTTGACGTACAACACCCCGACCGCCATGCAGAGCGAGGTAACCACCCCCAGCCAGACAAAGAAATCGGGCGGCAATTGAAGGTCTATATCCCCCGTTACCTGGATGTACTCCCCGACCCGGACCAGCGAGAGTAGCACGAAGGCGATCGAGAAGAGTATCCACGCCGAGTTGTACTTCGTCTTGCGGATCAGGCTCCAAGCCGCCACCGTGGCGAAGATCTGCAGGATGATGGAGGTTATGATAAGGACTTTTAGTACCATGGCCGAAAGATTAGAGTACAAAAATAAGAATATTTCGCCTCTCCGCCAATGGAAAATCGTATATTTGTTGCCGATGAGTTTTTCCGTGCGCGTACATCTTCTCCTAACCCTCGCGCTGTTCACGGCCCTTGCGGCCTCTGGGCAGGCTTTGACCGTCACAGGGCGTGTCCTTTCCTCGGAAGACGGGGAGGCCATGCCGGGTGCCACGGTTTACGTGGGCGTTAACGGCAAGCCCAACGCGATGACGGGCGCCGACGGAAAATTCACCCTCTCGGGGCTGCCCCACCGCACCGACACGCTGTCGGTCTTCTTTATGGGCTACCACACCCTGAAGGTTGCCTTTACCATCCCATCCCCGGGCACGAAAACCGACCTGGGCGAGATCCTGCTCGACGAGACCCCCAACCAGATCGACGCGGTGGTCATCAAGGCCGAGGCCCCGATGGCCATCCAGAAGGGCGACACGACCCAGTTCAACGCCGAGGCCTTCAAGACCAACCCGGATGCCGACGCCGACGAACTGATTACCAAGATGCCCGGCATCGTGATTACCAACAATAAGATCGAGGCGCAGGGCGAACCGGTCAGGAAGATCTACGTCGACGGCAAGCTCTTTTTCGGCACCGACCCGATGGCAGCTCTGAAGAACCTGCCGGCCGACGCGATCGAGAGCATCCAGCTCTTCAACGAGCTGGACGACATGGCCAAGCTGACGGGCTACGACGACGGCAACACGAGCAAGGCGATCAACATCGTTACCAAGGGCAAGAACAAGACCTCGACCATGCTCAAGGCCGAGGCCGCCGGGGGCGTGGACATCGACTCCCCCAACGCCGAACGCTACCTGGCCGGGGGCAACTACTCCCACTTTACCGATAAAAACCGTTTGACGCTTACCGGGCTGGTCAACAACGTGAACACGGCCAAGTTCGGCGAGAACAACATGGCCGGCGAGAGCGACGTGGACGATAACGGCAACCTCAAAAACCAGCTCCAGGGCATCCAGCAGGTGGCCGCCGCGGGGATCAACTACTCCCACGACTCGAAGACGACGCGTTTTTCGGGGAGCTACTTCTTCGACTACTACGACAACCACACCACCCGCAGCAGCGAATCGAACTACTACCCCGACCCGCGGGGCAATTTCCAGAGCAAGCGCGTGACCACCGAGGGGGTAATCGACAAAACGCAATACAACCACCGCATCAATTTCCGCTGGGAACAGCAGCTCTCGCCGAAGGATCGGCTCATCATCGAGCCCGACATCCGCCTGCAAAGCTACGACATGACCCAGCGCTTCGAAAGCCTGACCCTTCAAGGCCTGACGGGGAGCGATCCGGTCGACTCTCTGACGCGCAGCAAGACCGGCAACCCTGCCCGCGAATCGTCCTACTCGATCTCGGGGAACGCCTCGTGGAGCCACCGCTTCGAGAAAAAGGGCCGCTCCCTCTCCGCGAGCCTCTACTACCTGCTCTCCAACCGCAGCAACGACACCTACCGCATCGACGAATACCGCGACAACTACAAAAACGAGGTCTGGAACCCCGTCGAGAAGCCGACCAACCGCCTGGTCGACCAATCCGTCGACAACAACCGGCTCCGCCTGAGGCTCTCCTACTCCGAGCCTTTCAAAAAATACCACCGGGTAATCCTCTCGGGCATCGCGGGCCGCGAGTGGGGCAGCACGGATAAGCAGAGCAACAAGCTGGATAGGCTTACCGGCCTGTACAGCGAAAAGGAAACCATGCTTTGCAGCGTCTTCGACCGAGCCTACAACACCTACGGGGCGGGCCTGGGCTACTCGCTTTACAAAAAGAAACTTACCCTGAGCGCGGGGGTCGACTTTACCCGCACCGACCAGGCCCGGGACGAGTTCGAGCCCAATGTGGTCTCCACGCGTTTGAGCTTCGACGATGTGGCGCCGAATTTCTCGTTGAAGTATTCTATCGAAAAAAAACGCTATCTTCGCGTTCAATTCAAGGGCCGCAGCATACTGCCCAACATCAACAACATGCAGAATGTGCTGAACGACTCCTCGCCCAACAACTGGGTGGTGGGCAATCCCAACCTCAGGCAGGGCTACGAGAACAGGCTTACCGTCTTCTACAACGCGACCAACGTGCAACGCTCGACCAACTTTACCTATACGCTGAGTTTCTCCAACACGGAGAACTTCATCGCCTCGATTACCGAGTCGCTGCCCATCGACACGGTCGTTTACGCCAACCCGCAGGCCGCCGACACCGTGGGCAAGGGCTACCTCGCCGAAAACCAGGGGATCTTCCTGCACAAATACACCAACCTGAACGGCTATTACTCGCTGCGCACCTCGGGCACATACAGCTTCAAGCTGGCCCCCATCCGCAGCAACATCAACCTCACGCTGGCCTACAACCACATCCGCACCCCGTCGATCTACGGCGGCGTGCACAACTTCGCCAACATCAACTCCGGGTCTTTCCGTGCGGGGATCACGAGCAACATCTCGCGCAACGTCGATTTCAACTTCTACTCCAACACGGCCTTCAACTACACCCGCAACTCGGACAAGTTCGACGTGAGCTACCTCAACCAGAACCTCTACTACTCGATGAACATCATCTTCCCGGGGGGCATCGTCTTCAATACCCTGCTTACCTGGCGCTACTACACGACCACCTCCACCTCGGACACCTCGATGCAGTACTTCCTCATCGACGCGGGGCTGGGCAAGAAATTCCTCAAAAAGCAGAACGCCGAGTTCAGGATCACGGCCTACGACCTGCTGGACCGCAACAAAAACATCTTCCACTACGTGAGGAACAACTACATCGAGGACGTGCACGCCAACACCCTGGGCCGCTACGTGATGGCCCGCCTCTTTTACCGCTTCAACAACATGACCGCCCCCGCCAAAGTCAAGTCCCCCGCCCAGCTCAACGGAGGCAAGGTACAGACCATCAAACCCTCCGACCTGCGCCCCGACGGCACGGTCAAACCTGCCAAAACCAACTGAAAAAGATGACCGATAAAGAACTTAGGGGGCAGAGTGCCGACCGGGAATACGAAGATTCGATCCGCCCCGCGGAGTTCTCCGCCTTCGCCGGACAGGAGAAGATCGTCGATAACCTGACCATCTTCGTACGCGCCGCCATGATGCGTGACGAGCCCCTCGACCACGTGCTGCTGCACGGCCCCCCGGGCCTGGGCAAGACCACCCTGGCAGGGATCATCGCCCGCGAAATGGGCTCCGCGCTGCGAGTCTCCTCGGGCCCCGTGTTGGACAAGCCGGGCGACCTGGCAGGCCTGTTGACCAACCTTTCCGAGGGCGACGTGCTGTTCATCGATGAGATCCACCGCTTGAGCCCCGTCGTCGAGGAGTACCTCTACTCGGCCATGGAGGACTACAAGATCGACATCGTGCTGGACAAAGGCCCGAGCGCACGTTCGATCCAGATCGAACTGAACCCCTTCACACTGATCGGCGCCACCACCCGCAGCGGCCTTTTGACCTCGCCCCTAAGGGCGCGTTTCGGGATCGCCTGCCATCTGGAGTACTACGACTCGGCCACATTGAAAGGCATCATCAAACGCTCCGCGCGCATCCTGGAGATCGGCATCGACGAGCAGGCGGCTGGCGAGATCGCCATGCGCAGCCGGGGAACGCCCCGCATCGCCAACTCGCTGCTGCGCCGTGTGCGCGACTTCGCCATGGTGAAGGGCACCGGGACGATCGATTTGAAGATCACCCGCATCGCCCTGGACGCGCTGAATATCGATGCACGGGGCCTCGACAGCATGGACAACCGCATATTGACCGCCCTGATCGAGAAGTTCAACGGCGGTCCGGTCGGCCTGGGCACGATCGCCACGGCCGTCAGCGAGGACGCGGGCACGATCGAGGAGGTCTACGAACCCTTCTTGATCAAGGAGGGCTTTTTGAAGCGCACCCCGCGGGGCCGCGAAGCCACCGCCCTGGCCTACACCCACCTGGGGGTGGCCCCGCCCAGCGAAGAGGCGACCCTGTTCTAAACCCCGCCGCGATGAAAAAACCCGCCCTGCTTCTGCTTTTGCTCTTACCCTGCCTTTTCGCGCAGGCCCAGCAAACGCCCGCCTGGCTGAAAGATACCCGCCTGATGGTGGGCGGCGGCGTCTCCTTCGGCCGCGCGGTGGATTACGACCGCTTCGACCAACTGCGCACAGGCTACGCCATTACCGCCCAGGCGGGCAAATACTTCGACTCCTTTATCGGCGTGGGACTCGATTGCACGGCCAGTTGCTTCTCCCGCGCCGACAATCTGACCGACCGCCACCAGATGTGGCTCATCTTCGCGGGCCCGGCCCTGCTGCTGCGGGGCGAGCTCTCCGAGCGCTGGGATATGACCATGAGCGCGGGCATGGGCCCCATGTTTACCCGCTACAAGGAGTCCTACGGCCGCCAGACCTACCGGGAGCGCGCCGCCGATTTTGGCGTAAGCGTGAACATAGGGGCCGAATGGCGGGTCCGGCCCCAGTACTCCTTCGGTTTGGGTGCGAGCGTGATCGTGGCCGGCATGGAAGAGACGGGTGGCGGCTACGTGGAGGGCGACAGCGACCTGATGTCGAGCCTTCTGACGATCAACCTCACGCTTTACTTCGTTTTCGGGCCTTAAAACACCCCCTCAGTATTAAGTTTGTTCGAAATAATGCAGTTTTTTTCGGGCCGGAATGTATATTATTCCGTATCAACATCTATATTTGCGCCCTCGACACTCATCCCCCCGTTCTGTAACTTAATGTTAACTACAACAAAATGAGGACCTTCTCACCCAAAATGGTTCTTGCACTGCCCCTCATCGCAGTCCTTGCAACCGGATGCTTGAACAACAAGCTCGAAAACCGCGCCGCCGATCCGGCCTATTTTGATTTTGCCACCTCGAAGATCCACACCCTTCAGGTAAGTTACAACCTGGGTCCGGATGGCGACCTCCATTTCGAGGTCTACAACCTGGACCCCGAGGTCAACCCCGACGTTAGGCCCATCTTCGCGGCCAACACCATCGGAGGCACTTTCGAAGGCGACGCCAAGATTCCCTCCTACACCCAGAAGCTCTACTTTACCACCGATGCCGAGGGCGTCCAATCCCGCTTCGTCGTGGATTACAACCCCAACGTGCAGACCATCGTGGCTAACATTTCCCCCTCCGTGGTCAAGGCGGCCATAACCCGCTCCATGCGCGCTCCCGGCCCCTACTCGATCGGGTATTCGGGCCTTGTGGCCTTCGAGGACAACTGGCCCTCGAAAGGCGACTACGACATGAACGACGTGGTAATCCGCTACAACTGCACGGTATTCCACACCTCGGACAACATGGTGGACAGCATGATCCACGAGTTTACCCCCATCCGCAAGGGAGCCGCCCTGCGCAACGGTTTCGGCTACGAGATCCTGGGCCAGGGCCTGACCAAGGCGTCGGCCTACGAATATTTCTACAAGTCGGTCAAGGTCGAAGTCCTGGACATGAACGGCAACCCCGTCGCCCAGGCGCCTGCCAACCGCTACCCGAAGACTGCCAAAGGCTTCGAGGACGGCCAGACCACCCCGGTCATCATGCTCTTCGAGGACGTCAACGACAACGTGGTGGGCGGTCCCTGGGCCGAGTACGCCGACGGGGAGCAATTCCCGATCCTTACCTACCGCGTTACCCTGGTCATGAAAGAGCCCCATGAGACCAAACTCTTCGGTTTCCCGCCCTACAACCCCTTCATCGTGGTGGCGGCCCCGGGCGTTTACACCGACGGCGGCCCGAGGGGCAGGGAGGTCCACCTTCCCAACCACCGCCCCACCACCAAAGCCTACTACCAGGGCGGCACCCTGTTCGGCACCAAGGAAGACAAATCCGATCCGGAGCGCAACCTGTGGTACGTCTCCGACCAGAAGTTCCCCTTTGCCATCGACATTCCCAACGTCAACCTGAAGATGCCTTTCGAGGACCAGCGCATCGACGCGCGCTATCCCGAGTTCGCCGTCTGGGCCGAGAGCGAAGGCGCTTTGCAACCCTACTGGTACTGGACGTACTAAATGACCTGCCGGCGGTCAAGCCCGCCGCGAAGATAGCCCCGCCCGGCACAGGCGGGGCTTTTCGCACCAAAAGAGTGGCATAAGGACAATATTTTTTGCAAAAATGCGTTTAATAAGGTAAATTTGTCCGCTTAATTCCGCATCATGATCCCAAAAGCCCGGTCTTCCCGCACTTTTTTCCAGGTTCTGCTTCTGCTTGCCGCAGCCGTTTCGGTGGCTTCGTGCGGTTCGTTCAACAAGCTGATGAAGAGCCAGGACAACGAACTGAAGTATAAAAAGGGCATGGAGTACTACGCCGCCAAGAAGTACCAGAAGGCGCGCCAGCTCCTTGAGGACGTAAGCCCCATCTTTACCGGGACCTCCAAGGAGGACACCATCCAGTTCCACATCGCCGCGGCCAACTACAACCTGGGCGACTTCGAATCGAGCGGCCCGCAGTTCAACGAGTTCAGGCGCCGTTTCGGCCGCAGCCCCTTCGTCGAGCAGGCCGAGTACATGTACGCGATGGGCTTTTACTACTCCTCCCCCGCTCCCGAGCGCGACCAGATGATTACCCGCCAGGCCTTGATGGCCATCTCGGAGTATTTGCAACACTACCCCAACAGCGTGAAGAAGGAGGAGCTCAGCAAGTGCATGGAGGAGCTCCAGCAGAAGCTCTACGACAAGGTCTTCCTCAACGCAAAAACCTATTACGACATCAAGAAGTACAAATCGGCCGTGGTCGCGCTGAAGAACGCCCTGAACACCTTCCCCGACACCAACCACCGCGAGGAGCTGATGTTTTTGATCGTCAAATCGAACTACCTGTTGGCCTCCAACAGCCTGCCCGCCCTGCAAAAGGACCGCTATTTGGATATGTTGGACACGTACTATAACTTTGCCTCGGAATTTCCCCAAAGCAAGTACACCAAGGAGAGCGACAAGATGCAGGAGGCCGCCAAGAAGTACCTGGCCGCCCACGAAACCGACGAAAATAAAGACCAAAATAATGGAGAGTAAGAAACCCGTCCCCACCAACACCGTAACGCGCAAACTGACCGACATCGCCGCCCCCACGGGCAACATCTACGAGTCGGTCGTGGTCATTTCCAAGAGGGCCAACCAGATCTCCTCCGAGGTCAAGCAGGAGCTCTCGCGCAAGCTGGCCGACTTTACCTCGACGAGCGACGTTCTGGAGGAGACCTTCGAGAACCGCGAACAGATCGAGATCTCGCGTTACTACGAGCGTATGCCCAAGCCCACGCTGACCGCAACCGAGGAGTTCCTGGAAGGCAAACTCTACTTCCGCGCGAAGGACGCCGAATAAGGCAAAAACCATTTCTAAACCAACCGGCCATGCTGGAAGGCAAGAAGATAATCCTGGGAGTCACAGGGGGTATAGCAGCCTACAAGGCTGCTATGCTTGTCAGATTACTGGTCAAACGCGGGGCCGAGGTCAAGGTCATAATGACCGCCGCCGCCAAGCAGTTCATCACCCCCCTGACGATGGCCACCCTGTCGAAAAACCCGATCCTGGTCGAATTTTTCGACCCCGAGAACGGCAGTTGGAACTCCCACGTCAGCTTGGGCGAGTGGGCCGACGCATTGGTAATCGCCCCCGCGACCGCCAACACGCTGGCTAAGATGGCTGCCGGTATCGCCGACAACCTGCTCCTGACCACCTACCTCTCCGCCCGTTGCGGTGTGATCGCCGCCCCGGCCATGGACCTCGATATGTACGCCCACCCGGCCACCCAAACCGCCCTGTCCACCCTGCGCGGCCGCGGCGTGGAGATGGTCGAGCCCGGCGACGGCGAACTGGCGAGCGGGCTCTCCGGCAAGGGCCGCATGGCCGAGCCCGAAGAAATTGTGGCCGCCCTGGAGCGCCATTTCCAAAAAAAAAAGAGTCTGACAGGCCGTAAGTTCCTGGTCACGGCAGGCCCCACCGTCGAGCGCATCGACCCGGTGCGCTACATCTCCAACCACTCAACCGGGAAGATGGGCTACGCGATCGCCGCCGAGCTATCCGCCCGGGGAGCCGAAGTCGTTCTGGTCTCGGGCCCCGTTTCGTTGAGCGCCCCCGCCGGGGTCCGCCGCATCAGCGTAACATCCGCCGCCGAAATGTACGAAGCCTCGAAAAAAGAGTTCGCCGCCTGCGACGGAGCCGTGCTTTGCGCCGCCGTGGCCGATTTCACCCCCGCCGACCCCGCGCAGAGCAAGATCAAAAAGCAACCCGGACAAACCGGCGGCCTGACCCTGGAACTGAAACCCACCGTCGACATCGCCCGCGAACTCTCCGCAACGAAAGGCAATAAACTGACCGTCGGTTTCGCCCTGGAAACGGACAACGAAGAGGCCAACGCGCTGGACAAACTGCGCCGCAAGTCGCTGGACATGATCGTTTTGAACTCCCTGCGCGATGAGGGCGCGGGCTTCGGCCACGACACAAACCGCATCCTGATCTTCGATGCGCTCGGCCAAAGAACCGACTCGGGCCTGCTCTCCAAGCGGGAGTGCGCCTCACTGATCGCCGATCGGATAGAAACCCTGCTTTAGACAAACCCACTGATGCTCAAGCGCCTCTCCATAGACAACTACGCCCTGATCGACCACCTGGACCTCGAACTGGACCGGGGGCTGAACATCATCACGGGCGAGACCGGAGCGGGCAAATCGATCCTTTTGGGCGCGCTGGGCCTGCTTTTGGGCAGCAAGAGCGACGGTGTCGCCCGCCAGCCCGACGCCAATTGCGTGGTGGAGGGCACCTTTTCGATCTCCGGCTACGGCCTGGAGGAGTTCTTCAGCGAGAACGACCTCGACTACGCCGAGACCGTCACCATCCGCCGCATCGTCACCCCGGCGGGCAAGAGCCGCGCATATATCGACGACCTGCCCGTCCAGACTGCTACACTTAAAGAATTAGGTTCCAAACTGATAGACATCCACTCCCAGCACCAGAACCTGCTGCTGGCCGACGACCGCTTCCGCCTCAAAGTCCTCGACGCCATCGGCGGGAACGCCCCCCTTCTGGAGCAGTACGCCGCCAAATTCGAAGCCTTTACCCGCGCCCGCACCGCCCTGGACGCCTTGCGCCAGCAAGCCGCCGAAGCCGCCCGCGACGAGGAGTACCTGCGTTTCCAGAGCCGCGAGCTGACCGAGGCCAAGCTCAAGGAGGGCGAGCAGGAGGAGTTGGAAGCCCTGATCGCCCTGCTGGCCAACGCTTCGGGGATCAAGGAGGCGATTACCCTGGCTTTGGAGTGCCTCTCGACGGACGAAACGGGCGCCCTGGCCCGCCTCCACACCGCCGAGCACGAACTGCGCCGCCAGGAAACGGTCTACCCCCAGGCCGCCGAACTGGCCGGCAGGATCCGCGGTTCCCTGCTGGAAATCAAAGACATATCCGACGAACTGTACGGCAAGTCCGAAACCATCGATACCGACCCGGCCGCCTTGGAAAGGGCCGAAACCCGCCTGGCGACCCTTATCTCCCTGCAAAAAAAGCACCATGTGGAGAGCGTCGCGGAGCTGATCGCGTTGTGCAACGACTACACCGGGAAACTCGACCGGATCATCGGGTTCGAGGACGAGATCGCAGCTGCTGAAAAGGAGCTGTCCCGCACGGAGCAGGAGGCCCAAAAACTCGCATCCGAGTTGACCGCACGCCGGAAAAAGGCCGCCGCCGAATTGCAGAAATCGGTCGAGCACACCCTTACCGAACTGGGCATGCCCCACGCCCGTTTGATCGCCGAACTGCACGCAGAACCGCAGCTCCGGGCCACGGGGGCCGACAAGGCCGAATTGTTATTCTCCGCCAACAAGAACACACCGCCCCAGCCCGCCGAGAAGATCGCTTCGGGGGGGGAGATATCGCGTTTGATGCTGTCGATCAAGTCGTTGGTCGCCCGGCATACTAAACTCCCGGCCATAATTTTCGACGAGATCGACACCGGGGTCTCGGGCCGCATCGCCGACTCGGTGGGCGGGATCATTCAGACGCTCGCGCAGTCGATGCAGGTCGTGGCCATTACGCACCTGCCCCAGGTGGCTTCCAAGGGAGAGGCGCATTTCCAGGTCCGCAAGGATGAAACGGGGGCGGCGGCCAGGACGGGGATCGTGCGGCTGAACTCCGAAGAGCGCGTCACGGAGATCGCTAAGATGCTGAGCGGGAACCTGGTGACTGATGCTGCGGTGGCCCAGGCCAAAATATTGTTGGGGTAGGTTTCCTTTGTAACTTATTCAGCGGTCGCCCCTTTCTTTGCCAGGAAAGCGGTCGCCCCTCGCTGCTCGCGAGGACGCGGGGTACCATTTGGGCCTGATGGCCCGCGTCATTCCGCACCCCGGCCCAGCCACCCAACCCGCCGTGGCTCTGCCTTTAAAAGTATATTACGAATTAGCCCGAAGCTTGCGTGTGATTCGCTTTGCTCTCAAACGCACGCCGTTTCCGATCACCCCTCCTTCCATCTTCCTCCCCTAACCGTAGGGGAGGAAGGGATATAAGGTGCTGCCGCTCCCGGTCTGGTAACACCTGGCAGTTGGGGTAACAATGAGGGACGGCTGGGCCGTGCAATTCTATATTCCTTTTAAAACATAAAACCTTACAACCCTCCCGGGGCAAGCAGCCACCCGGAGGAAAAATTGCCTACCACCTCGGATAGAACGCGTTGGGAATGTAGCGCACCTCCATACCGGAGGGGCTGTGCTCCACGGCGATCAAATCGAACTGGCTCTCCACGTCGAGGCCGTATGCCGCCAGATAGGCCCGCGCCGCGGTGATCTGCGCGCGCTGCTTGGCCGCCGTGACCGTCTCCTCCGGGGTCAGCAGCGACCCTTTGGCCCGGCACCTGACCTCGACGAAATGGACCACGTCGCCCCGGGCCGCCACGATATCGATCTCGTAGCGCCCTTTGCGCCAGTTGCGGTGCAGGAGCCTGAAACCCTCGTCCTGAAGCCACTCCGCAGCTGCCTGCTCGCCCCTCTGTCCGATATCGGCCCTAAAAGTCATCCCTCCGATCGACCAAATCCCCCGATCCCATCCCCACTACTTCATCAAAAACGAGAGGTCCCCGCCCGGAGCCACCTCGATGGGCTCCCTGCCGTCGTAGAACACCCGCGCGGGCTTATCGCCCAGAAGCTCGACCTTCTTGCCCTCGCATTGCAGCATGCTCCCCTCGCGCAACCCCACGACCCACACGCTGCGGTTGGCGGTGGTGTACTCCTCGATCCTCTGCTGGCGCGTCTCCCCGGCGTGGTTGGGCAGCACGGCGTCCGTGTAGTGCGGGTTGATCTGGAAGGGGACCAGCCCGATGGATTTGAACGAGGCCGGCTGCACGATGGGCATATCGTTGGTCGTGTTGATGGTCGGGCTTGCCACGTTGCTGCCCGCGCTCCACCCGATGTAGGGGATCCCCTGGCCGACCCGCTCGCGGATCGCGTCCAGCAAATTATGTTTCTGCAACTTGTCCAGCAGCGCGAACGTGTTCCCCCCGCCGACCACGATGGCGTGCGCCTGCGCGATCACGGAGGCCGGGTCGGAGTGTTTGTGCACCGAGTCGACCTCGACGCTGAGCACATCGAACCGCCCCTGCACCTTTTCGAGGTACTTGTCGTAGGAAAAGGTCACCGCGGCGTAGGGGACGAAGACCACGCGCCCGATATCGCCCAGGAATTGGGAGATCGCCCCGAGCGGATGGGCCAGGTAATCCTCGCCTGAATTGGTCGAATTGCTGATAAGCAACAGTCTCATATTGATCGGAATTAATTATATTCGACAAAAATAGAAATTTTTGCCGTACTTTTGTCACTCTATGCGTTCGCACCTGCACTACACGGAGCGTTTCATCGCCCGGCGCATCTCCTCCTCCCCTTCCGGCGACGGGGGGCCGGGCGTTATGGTCGCCATCGCGCGCATCAGCGTAGCCATCGGCCTGGCCGTTATGATCGTGGCTTTGGGCGTTGTCGTGGGCTTTAAAAGGGAGTTGGAGGCCAAGCTGGTCGGCTTCGGCGGCGACGTGCAAATCGTCTGCGTGGCCACGGCGGGCTCCATGGAGTCGGCCACCATGCTGCGGGACAGTACCCTGGAGGCATCCCTGAGAAGCATCCCCGACCTCGCCTCGCTCTCCGCCTTCGCCATCAAAGGGGGCGTGCTCAAGGGCAAAGAGGCGATCCGGGGCATGATGCTCAAGGGCGTGGACGGCGGCTACGACTGGCGCTTTTTCGAATCCAACCTCAAGCAGGGCGAACTGCCCGACATCAACGACACGCTCCGCAACAAAGACCTGCTGATCTCCTCCTCTTTGGCCTCGCTGCTGCAGGTCGAGGTGGGCGACAAGGTCGAAATGATCTTCGTGACCGAGAACATCCTCCCCCGCCGCGACCTGTTCAAGATTTGCGGCTTCTACGACACGGGCTTCGAGGAGATGGACAAGCACCTGGCCCTGACCGATATCCGCAACATCCAGCGCCTGAACAGCGCCTTCCCGCAAGGCATCACCGGCTACGAGATTACCTCCGTCAGCACGGACAAAAAAGAGGTCGCCCGCTTCGTCCGCCAAATCGAGGAGCGGCTCTACGCCAGCGAGGCCTCCATCGAGCAGGGCCTGATCTCCAGAAGCTCCCGGGAGCGCTTTCCCGCTTTGTACGACTGGCTCAAAGTCCACGACGTGAACGCCTTGGTGATCATCGTGATCATGCTGATGGTCTCCCTGCTCAACATGACGGCCGCCCTTTTGATCATCCTGCTGGAACGCACCCGCATGATCGGCATCCTGCGCGCTTTGGGCATGGGCACGGGCTCGCTGCGACGTGTCTTTCTGATCCGCAGCTCGCGCATCGTACTGACGGGTATGCTCTGGGGCAACCTGGTCGGCCTGGGCATCTGCGCCTTGCAGCACTACACCCGCTTTATCAAGCTGGACGCCGAAAACTACTTCCTCGACGCGGTCCCCATCGCCATCGACTGGGGCTGGTGGCTGGCCCTGAACGCGGGTGCCTACCTCTTCATCGTGGGTTTGATGCTCCTGCCGATGACCGTGATCGCACGGATTACCCCGGACAAAACCATCCGTTACAGCTAACCCGCCGTATGCCCGCCCGAACGCCCGATAAAATGGATACCTCCCCTCAGCGCATCTCGGCCATGTTCGACGGCATCGCACCCTCGTACGACACGCTGAACCACCTGCTCTCGCTGGGCGTCGACCGCTGGTGGCGCAGGCAGGCTGTCCGCGCATTGCGGAAAACCGGCCCCAAACGCATCCTGGACGTGGCCACCGGCACGGGCGACATGGCCGTCGCGCTGGCCCGCGGGATCGGGGGCGCACAGGTTACCGGGATCGACATCTCTCCCGGCATGGTCGAGGTCGCCCGCCGCAAGATCGCCCGCAAGGGCCTCGGCGGCCGGATCGAACTGATCGTGGGCGGCGTTTCGGGGAAGATCGCCCCCGGCTTCGACGCCTCGGCCATCGCCTTCGGGGTGCGCAACTTCCACAACCCCGCGGCCGAGCTGGCCGCCATCCGCCGGGTGCTGACCCCGGGCGGGACGATCGCCGTACTGGAGTTCTCCATGCCCCGCAACCCCGTAATAAAAGCCCTGTACCGCCTCTATTTCCACCGCCTTTTGCCCTGGATCGGAGGCCTGGTCTCGGGCGACAAAGAGGCCTACACCTACCTTCCCGACTCGGTCGAGGCCTTCCCCCACGGAAGGGCTTTCCTCGACCTGATGGCCCGCGCGGGCTTCACGGAGTGCCGCGAAAAAAGAATGACCTTCGGGATCGCCACCCTTTACACCGGAAAAAACCATGCGTAAACTGCTTTTCAGCCTTCTGATCCTCTCCGCCGCCGTGATGCAATCGTGCCTCAGGGCCGAGGACGTTACCGTTTTAAGCGTAACGGGCCTGGACTTCAAAAAGATGTCCAACACGACCCTGATGCTCAGCGTGGAGAACAACTCCGCCCGCAACATCAAGGTCAAGGAACTCAAGGTCAACGTAATGATCCAGGGGCGCAACTTCGCTGAGATCATGCTCAAGGAGTCGCTCGTGATCCCGAAGAAGTCCGTCAGCGAGATCCCCGTCCCGTTGGCCGTCAAGGTGAGCGACCCGTTGGCCGCGATGGCCCTGGGCCTCGACCCCAAAAGCGCGCTCCCGAAGCTGACCGTCACGGGCCACCTCAAGGCGAAGGCGGGTATGGCAAGCAAAAATTTCCGCATCCCCGAGACCCCGGTTCAGGAAATTATGGCTAAATTTGCCCCGGACGCCCTAAACAAGATCAAATGAAACGACCGGTTCTGATACTGACCGCCCTGATGGCCTTGGCGCTGCTCTCCGCCGCGCCCGCCCTGGGCCAGCGCGTAAGCAACTACGTCGAGCGCCTCGCGCGCGCCGACTCCACCTCCGCGCGCGCCACGGTGATCGAGCACGGCGAGGCGGCAGGCGCCATCGCCCGTTTGCAGGCCTCCGGGTCCCAGAAGGCGATCCGCGGCTACCGGATCCGCATCTTCTTCGACAACAGCCAGAACGCCCGCCCCGCCGCCTCCGCCGCCTTGGGGCGCTTCCGCGAAATGTTCCCCGACATCCCGGCCTACATGGCCTACGAGAACCCCTATTTCAAGGTCACGGTCGGCAACTGCATTACCAACGAGGAGGCCATCATCCTGTGGGGCCGCATCAAGCCCTTCTTCGACAAGGCCTTCGTGATCCGCGAAGACATCTCGATCGATAAACTGGGCGAGTAAAGCTACTCCTTTGGGTCCCCTTTGAAGTGGACCGTGAGCATCATATTCTCCAGATCGCGGATAAACGGTTTTTTAGGCTCCCTGGGCGAGTAGACATAGCAATCGATGGTCACCACCCGGTTGGTCTGCGTATCGAGGGTTGTGTAGCTGATGTATGGCCCGCCCATAAAGTCGTGCTTCACATCCCAAAACCCCCTCATCTCGACCCACAGCCGCCCGGAGATCCTCACGTTGCGCACCATGGGCTCCATCTCTTCGTTGCGTGCCATGAACGATCCGTCCGCCTCCCCGGGGATGCGCGCGGCGAACTCGTCCCTTTTGGCCAGGATGTTCTCCGTGCTGAAATCCTCACTCCCGGTGTAGGGATAGGAGTAGACGAAGAACCCCTTGCTCGAGAACTGGTACTCCATCGACGCCCAGAAGAAATCGTCCATTTCATTGCGGATCTTGTAGCCTTTGGATACTGCCATCGTGAACCCGAATTTTTGCTCGAGCTGATCGGCCACCAGTTTGTTTTTGTACTTGGTCATCGCCGCGACCGCCCGCTCCTGCACGGCGATATCGAACACTTCGCGCACCTGTTGGGCGTGCTCGCGGATGTACTCCATCAGCGCCTCCTGGCTGGGCGCGGTGGCTGTCACGATGATCTGGGGGATGGAATACACGTCGTACGCGGCACTCATCCCGGTCGTTGTATATTTGGGATCGACTTGAATGATCAACTGATTTTTATGTCTCAGTATCACATTGTTGTACGACCCGACATCCACCCTGAGCAGGTCGAACCACGGCTCGGGCTGGTTTAACATAGGGATCTCCTCCTTGAAGAGCCTGCGGAGCGTATCGCCCACGGGCCCCTCCCACACAGGCTGCCTGCACACAGCCAACACCTCGTAAGGCCCGCCCGTCGAAGGGGGCAAGGTAGTCTTACTTCCACACGCACACAGCACAACGGCTGAGAGAACCCATAGTAATTTTTTCATAAGGCAAAAAGGTTTGTTCACAAAGATAATTATTTTCGGTAATTTTACCTCCCGAAACTTCAAAACACCTATGAGCGCCACCGACCACGACCTTTCCCGGCTGATTTCCGAACGTATCTCCCTGCCCCTCAGCGGAGTTAAAAACACCGTTAAATTATTAACAGAGGGGGCGACCGTCCCCTTTATCAGCCGCTACCGCAAGGAGGCGACCGGGGCTTTGGACGAGGTGCAGGTGGGCGATATCAAGACCGCCTGGGAACGCCTGACCGAGCTTTTAAAGCGCCGCGAAACGATCCTCTCCACAATAGAGGAACAGGGCAAACTTACCCCCGAGCTTCGCCGCCGCATCGAGTCGTGCTATGACGGCACCGAACTGGAAGATATCTACCTCCCCTACAAACCCAAGCGCCGCACCCGCGCCACGGTAGCCCGCGAAAAGGGCCTCGAACCTTTGGCCCTGCACATCCTTCGCCAGGACGGCAGCGACCCCGCACGTTTGGCCTCGCGCTACCTCAACGACCAGGTCGAAGATGAGGATGCGGCTTTGGAGGGCGCGTCGGACATCATCGCCGAGATCGTCAGCGAGCACGAGCGCAGCCGCAGCGTTCTGCGCCGTCTGTTCAATTCCTCCGCCATGATCTCCTCGCGTGTGGTCAAGGGCAAGGAGCAGGAAGGCGCCAAATACTCCGACTACTTCGACAGCGAGGAACTCCTGCGCAAAACCCCCTCCCACCGCATGATGGCCATGCTCCGGGGCGAGAAAGAGGGCATTCTGCGCCTCAACGTCGCCCCCGACGCCGAGCGCGCCCTGGAACTGCTGCGCCCCATCTTTTTGAAGGGCAACACCCCCTCACGCCCCGTAATCGAAAAAGCCTTGGAGGATAGCTACAAGCGCCTTTTAAAGCCCGCCATGGAGACCGAGGCCACCTCCGAAGCGCGAGGGAAGGCCGATGCCGCCGCGATCGCCGTTTTCGCCGAGAACCTGCGCCAGTTGCTGCTCTCGCCGCCGCTGGGCCAGAAGCGCGTGATGGCCATCGACCCCGGCTACCGCACGGGCTGCAAGGTAGTCTGCCTGGACGAGCGCGGCAACCTGTTGGACGGGGCGACCATCTACCCCCACACCGCCTCCGACGGTTTCGCTTCCTCCGCCGAGACCCTCAAACGCCTGGCCGTGAAATACAAAGTCCAGGCTGTAGCCGTGGGCGACGGCACCGCGGGCCGCGAAACCCTCCAACTGGTCAAGACCCTCTTCCCGGGCGAACAGGTCGAGATCTTCTCGGTAAGCGAGGATGGCGCGAGCGTCTACTCGGCCTCGCCGTTGGCCCGCGAGGAGTTCCCCGACCAGGACGTCACGGTCCGGGGCGCGATCTCCATCGGCCGCCGTTTGGTCGACCCGTTGGCCGAGCTGGTCAAGATCGACCCCAAATCGATCGGCGTGGGCCAGTACCAGCACGACGTGGACCAGAGTGAGCTCAAACGCAGCCTGGACACGGTGGTCGAGAGCTGCGTCAACCGCGTGGGCGTCAACCTGAACACGGCCTCCAAGCCCCTGTTGTCCTACGTCTCGGGCCTGGGCCCCGCTTTGGCGGGCAGCATCGTCGAGTACCGCACGGCCAACGGCTCGTTTACCTCGCGCAAAGCCATTCTAAAGGTCCCCCGGCTGGGGCCCAAGGCCTATGAGCAATGCGCCGGTTTCCTGCGCATCGAGGGGGCGAAAAACCCCTTGGACAACAGCGCCGTCCACCCTGAATCCTACCCCGTGGTCGAGCAGATGGCCAAAGACCTGGGCGTCAGCCTGGCCGACCTGTTAAAAGACAAGGAGCTCCGCCGAAAGATCGATCCCAAGCGCTACGTTACCCCCCAAACCGGCCTGCCCACCCTGACCGATATCCTCTCCGAACTGGAAAAACCCGGCCGCGACCCGAGGGAGCAACTGCGCACCTTCGACTTCGCCGAGGGGGTCCGCACGCTCGACGACCTGCACGCGGGGATGCTCCTGCCCGGCCTTGTGACCAACATTACCGCCTTCGGGGCCTTCGTGGACATAGGCGTCAAGCAGGACGGCCTGGTCCACATCTCCCAACTCGCCGACAAGTACGTCCAAAACCCCGCCGACGTGGTCAAGCTGCAACAGCAGGTCCTCGTCCGCGTGGTCGAGGTCGACCGCGCCCGGGGCCGCATCTCGCTCTCGATGAAAGGAGTTACCAAATAAATCGTATCTTTACGGCGTTAGCAAGCAACGCCCCGCCCATGAAAAACCTGCCGGCCCTCCTTTCCGCCGCCCTACTTTGGATAGCAACAAGCTGTGAGACAAACAATTTCTTACCCGGCGTTTCGGGCGTGAACCTCAGCCAAAGCTCTCTGTCGTTTGAGCCGGGCAACTCGGCGACGCTCCGTGCCACGCCCCTGCCCTACAACGCGCCGGCCACCCCCATCGTCTGGTCGAGCACCGACCCGGATGTTGCCACCGTGGATGACCAGGGCCTTGTCACGGCCGTAAGCGTCGGCGAGGCTTCCATCATAGCCGCAGCAGCCGATAAACGGGGAATTTGCCGGGTAATTGTCAACACCGGCGGCGAAACCGGGACGCTCGACTGGCTCATGAAAGGCGACGGGACACTGACTTTAAGCGGCGTCGGCATTATACCCTCCTACACCACCGGCGCAGGAGCGGCACCCTGGTCCTGGTATTTCGGCATGATCCGGTCCATTACCATCGGCAAAGATGTCACATCCATCGGAGCCAATGCCTTCCCGGGCTGCACGGCCCTGACAAACATTACCATTCCCGCTGAAGTGACCGGCATCGGGGCATCGGCTTTCGCAGGCTGTTCAGCCCTGGCAGCCGTTACGGTCCTGGCGACTGAACCGCCCGTCTTGGATCCAAGTGCATTCGACGGCCTGCCCGAAGACGCCGTCCTGCACGTCCCAGCCGGCTGCGGCGAGGCCTACGAGGCGATCCCTGCCTGGAACGACGCCTTCTCCTCGATCGCCGAGTTAGAACCGGAAGAGCCCCAGGAGTAACAATTTATCATTTTCGTAACATCGATGTAGGCGGCCTGTAATCCGTCCGGGATAGTTTTGTGGCGTAAAACTAAACGGACAAAGATGAAAAGACGCTTTACCCCCCTGGCCACCCTGCTGGCCGCCGGCCTTTTAACGGCCTCCGCAACTTTCGCACAGGAAACCCAAACCGCCACCGACCCCGAGTCGCTCAACCAAAGGCTCTCCACAGTGGAGGACGCCGTGGCCAAACAGAGTAAGTTCAAGGTCTCGGGCTACATCCAGTTCCAGTACCAGTGGGCCGAGTACGGCGCCAACGTCAAAGCCGGGGGCCTGAAGGTAGGCGGCGGGCTCCACAAACAGGGCCACGACTACGACCGCATCGGCATCCGCCGGGGCCGGATCAAGTTCGCCTACGACGAGGGCATCTTCGGCGGCGTCTTCCAACTCGATATCTCCGACAAGGGCGGCGTAACCTTCAAGGACGCCTATTTGAGCGTCAAAGACCCGTGGGTGGGGACCAACACATTGAAAGCCGGGGTCTTCGACCGCCCGTTCGGCTTCGAGATCAGCTACTCCTCCTCGCGCCGCGAATCCCCCGAGCGCTCCACGATCTTCCAGACCCTCTTCCCCGATGAACGCGACCTGGGCGCGGCCTTCACGTTGCAACCCTCGAAGACCTCGCCCTGGAACTTCCTCAAACTGGAGGGCGGCCTGTTCGCGGGCAACGGCATCAACCGCGAGATCGACAACAAACGCGACTTTATCGGCCACCTCTCGCTCTCGAAGGCCCTGACCGGCGACCTGAAACTGAGCGGCGGCTTCTCCTATTACAACGGCGGTGTGATCCAGAACAACGCCAACGTCTACACCATGGAGGGCACCTCCTTCGTGTTGAACGACGACACATCCAACCAATTCCGTTACGCCAAACGCGAGTACTTCGGCCTTGACCTGCAATTCGCCCTGAACAGCGCCCTGGGCATGACCCAGCTCCGCGGCGAGTACCTCTGGGGCACCCAGCCCGGCGGCATATTGAGCACCAAGAGCCCCGGCGGCTTCAACGCCATCACCGGCATTGCCAACGTCAACGCAGGCGGCGACACCTACATCCGCAACTTTTCCGGCGGTTACGCCATCCTGGTCCAGGACTTCGGCAAACTCCCCCTCTCGGGCATCGTCAAGTACGACTGGTACGACCCCAACACCAAAATAAGCAAGAACCAGATCGCCGCCGCCGGTTCGGGCACGGGCTACGCCGACCTGGCCCAATCGACCCTCGGCCTGGGCCTTCTGTGGAGGCTCAGCCCCGCCTTCAGGGTAACTGCCTACTACGAGATCAGCAGCAACGAGAAGACCGACAACCTGAGCGACGTAACCCTCTCGACCATCCACTACGATTTCAGCAAAAACCTGAAAGACAACATCTTCACTTTTCGTATCCAGTACAAATTCTAACCGTAACCGAATCGTAACACCCCTGTCGTGCCCACGTAACAAACCGAAAATACATTTGCAGCATAAAACGAAGAAAAAGATGAAAAAGACGTTTTTTTTAACCGCCACCCTTTTAACAGCCCTGACCCTCAACATCCAGGCCCAGAAGATCAAAGGTTCCGACACCATGCTCCCCCTCTCCCAGAAAGAGGCCGAGAGCTTTATGAAGGCCAACCCGTCCCAAACCGTAACGGTTACAGGAGGCGGCAGCGGCGTAGGCATCTCCGCCCTGGTGGAGGGCACGACCGACCTGGCGCAGGCCTCGCGCAAAATAAAATTCGACGAGAAACAAAAACTCCAGGAGGGCGGCAAGACCGTCAAAGAGGTCATTGCCGCCTGGGACGCCCTGGCCATCGTCGTCCACCCCTCCAACAAGGTCAAAAAGCTGACCCGCGAGCAACTCGAAGGCATCTTCACGGGCAAGATTACCAACTGGAAAGAGCTTGGCGGCGACGACCTGAAGATCGTCCCCTACTCCAGGGAAACCTCCTCGGGCACCTACGAGTTCTTCAAGGAGAGTGTGCTCAAGAACAAGAACTACCTGAGCGGCATCATGTCGATGCCCGCCACGGGAGCCATCATCCAGTCGGTAAGCCAGACCAAGGGCGCGATCGGTTACGTGGGCCTGGCCTACCTCAATAAGGATGTCGCCGCCGTGCATGTCTCCTACGACCAGGGCAAAACCTACGTCGAGCCCTCGATCGCCAACGCCAAGAACAAGAGCTACCCCATCGTCCGCCCCCTGTACTACTACTATACGACCAACGCCGCCGCCAAAGTCAAACCCTTCCTGGATTACGTCCTCTCTGACGCCGGCCAGAAGATCGTATCGGAGATCGGCTTTATTACCGTGAAGTAAGTGAAAGGTTTCAAACGCGTTACAACCAAGATCGTCGAAGGCTTGCTTACCCTGTCCGGGGGTGTGGCAAGCCTTGCGATCCTTCTGATCGTCGTCTTTTTGTTCAAGGAGGGCTTCGGGCTCTTCCGCTCCCCGGCGGTTGAAAAGGGCTACGTGCTGTGCCTGAACGCCTCCAACCCCGTCGGTGAGCTCGACCCGCAGCAGATCAAGCGCATTTTCGACTTTGAGACCACCTCATGGAGCGAGCTGGGCGGCAAAAATACCGAGATCCGCCCCTTCCGGTTCGACGAGATCTTTTCGCTCTACGACGACGAACAACTCGGCGAGGAGTACGAATTGCTCCCCGAAAAACTGGCCGAAGTGATCGCCGCCGACCCCAACATCATCGCCTTTTTGCCCGAAAAGTACGCCCCCGCGACCTCCCGCAGCGTCAAACAGCTCCCCATCCCGAAGATCACACCCGGCGAGTTCTTCGGCGGTAAGGACTGGCTTCCCACCGCCACCCCCTCGCCCCAGTTCGGGGTGCTGCCTTTGATCCTGGGCACGCTGTGGGTCAGCCTCTTCGCCATCCTGATCGCCCTGCCCCTGGGCTTGGGGGTAGCGATCTACCTGAGCGAGCTGGCCAGCCCGAGGGTGCGCAAAACCTTAAAACCCGCCATCGAGCTTCTGGCGGGCATCCCCTCGGTCGTCTACGGCTTCTTCGGCCTGGTGGTCATCGTGCCCCTGATCCAAAAGGCTTTGAACCTCCCCGTCGGCGAAACGGCCCTGGCAGGCAGCATCATCCTGGCCATCATGGCCCTGCCCACGATCATTACCATCGCCGAGGACGCCATGCGCGGCACCCCCAAGGCGATGCGCGAGGCGAGTCTGGCCCTGGGCGCGACCCAATGGCAGACGATCTACAAAGTGATCGTCCCCTACGCCTCCTCGGGCATCTCGGCCGCCGTGGTGTTGGGCATCGGCCGCGCGATCGGCGAGACGATGGCCGTTTTGATGGTAACCGGCAACGCCGCCGTGATCCCCCACAGCCTCTTCCAACCCGTGCGGACCATCCCCGCCACCATCGCCGCCGAACTGGGCGAGGCCCCCGCCGGGGGCGCCCACTACCAGGCGCTGTTCCTGCTGGGCTGCATCCTGTTCCTGATCACGCTCATTATCAGCATCTCCGCCGAAGTGATCTCCAAACAACAAAAGAACAAAGGCGTATGACCCTTTTTCACATAGGCAAACGCAACGCCCAAACCCTCGCTTTCTGGACCTTCCGCCTGCTGGGCCTTATCGTCGTGGGCATCCTATTGTGGATCCTCGGCTTTATCGTCTGGCACGGCGCCGGGGTAATCAGCTGGGAATTCCTGACCACCGCCCCCACCGACGGCATGACCGCCGGGGGCATCTTCCCCGCCATCGTCGGCACGCTTTGCCTGGTCATAGGAAGCGCCGTCTTCGCCTTCCCCCTGGGCGTTATGGCGGGCATCTACCTGAACGAATACGCGGGCAACGGCCTAATGGTCAAATTCATCCGCGTGATGACCAACAACCTGGGCGGCATCCCCTCGATCGTCTTCGGCTTGTTCGGCATGGCCCTGTTCGTCAACACGCTGGGCTTCGGCGACTCCATCCTGGCAGGCTCGCTTACCCTGGGCCTTCTGGTGCTGCCGCTGATCATCCGCACGACCGAGGAGGCCCTCAAAGCCATCCCCGACACCTTCCGCACGGGCAGCCTCGCCTTGGGAGCGACCAAGCTGCAAACCATCCACCGGGTTACCCTGCCGATGGCCTTCCCCAACATCATCACGGGTTTGATCCTCTCCGTGGGCCGCGTCTCGGGCGAGACGGCCCCGATCCTCTTCACGGTGGCCGCCTACTTCCTGCCCAAACTCCCGAACAGCATCTTCGACCAGGTCATGGCCCTGCCCTACCACCTCTACGTGATCGCCACCTCGGGCACCGACATCGAGGCCAGCCGCCCGATCGCCTACGGCACGGCGCTGGTGCTGATCCTGATCGTACTGCTCATAAACATTTTAGCGACCGTCCTGCGCCGCTATTTCTCAAACAAAGTAAAGACTCAATGATAGAAGCAAAGAACGTCGATTTTTACTACGGCGACTTCCACGCCCTCAAAGGCATCGACATGCACATGGCCCCCAACACGGTCACGGCCTTTATCGGCCCCTCTGGCTGCGGCAAGTCGACCTTTTTAAGGCTTTTCAACCGGATGAACGACCTGATCGAGAACACCCGCCTCGTGGGCGAATGCCTTATCAACGGAAAAGACATCTACCGCCGGGGCATCCAGGTGGACGAGCTGCGCAAACACGTCGGCATGGTCTTCCAGAAGCCCAACCCCTTCCCCAAGACGATCTACGAGAACGTGGCCTACGGCCTAAGGGTCAACGGCATCAACGACAAAGCGACCGTCAGCCAAAGGGTCGAGCAGTCCCTGAAAGACGCCGCCCTGTGGGACGAGGTAAAAGACAAGCTCAAAAAGTCCGCCTTCGAACTCTCGGGCGGCCAGCAGCAAAGGCTCTGCATCGCCCGCGCCCTGGCCATCTCCCCCGAGATCCTTCTGATGGACGAGCCCGCCTCCGCCTTAGACCCCATCTCGACCTCAAAGATCGAAGAGCTGATCCACACCCTAAAAAAGGCCTACACCATCGTGATCGTCACCCACAACATGCAGCAAGCCGCCCGCGTAAGCGACAAAACCGGCTTTTTCATGCTGGGCGAACTAGTCGAGTACAACGACACGAAAAAAATGTTCCTCAGCCCCCAAAAAAAACAAACCCAGGACTACATAACCGGCCGATTCGGCTAACCCCGCGAACACACTAACGGCCCAGCAATGGGGAAAGGGCGGCAGCACCTTAGAAAAGCTCCCCTTCCCTACGGTTAGGGAAGGGGCCGGGGGATGGGTGATCGAAAGACAAGGAACCTCCCAGGACGAAGGCTGGGCGGGAAAAATAAGGCATAAAACACCACAAAACCATGAAACACACCGAAAAAGAACTCCAAGACCTCCGCGAACAGATAAGCGCCATGTGGAGGCTGGTACTCTCCCAACTCGAAAAATCAAAACAAGCCTTCCTCCACGGCGAGGCCGATCTGGCCCGCGAGATCGCCGCAAGGGAGAAGCGCGTCGATGCCTTCGAACTCAAGATCGACTCCGACTGCGAGAACTTCATCGCCCTGTACAGCCCCGTGGCGGTCGATTTGAGGCTGGTCCTCTCGCTGATCAAGATCAGCAGCACGCTGGAGCGCATCGGCGACTTCTGCGAGGGCATCGCCCGCCACGTGGTCGAACAGGATTGCAACACCTTCCCCCCCGAAGTGATCGACCAACTGCAATTGGAGGAGATGTTCGACACCCTGATCATGATGCTCTCCGACAGCTTCGTGGCCCTCACTTCGGAGAACACGCGCCTCTCGGGCAGGATCCTGGCCCGGGACGAGCGGATCGACGAAATTTTCCGCGACTCGTTCCCCATCCTGGCCGCCGCCGTGGAGCAGGACCCCTCCAAAGCCCTTTGCGCGCTGAAACTCTCGCTGCTGATCCGCAAGCTGGAGCGCATCGGCGACCATTGCAGCAACATCGTCGAGGACATCGTCTTCTACGTCGACGCCAAGGTGCTCAAACACGGGCCAAAAAACCTACCTTTGCATGAGAACGAAAACTGACGCGTATGGCTGTTAGAATCTTAGTGGTCGACGACCAACCCGATATCTGCGAGATCCTCGCCTTCAACCTCTCGAGCGAGGGCTACGAGGTGGAGTGCGCCCACAGCGCGGAAGAGGCCCTCAAAATGCTGACCCCCGGCCACGCCCTGATCCTTCTGGACGTGATGATGGGGGGCATGTCGGGCTATCGTATGGCCGAGACGCTGCGCAAGAACGGGGACCAAACCCCGATCGTCTTTTTGACCGCCAAGGACACCGAGAACGATATGCTCACGGGCTTTTCGGTAGGGGGCGACGACTACATCCAAAAACCCTTCTCCGTCAAGGAGGTGCTGGCCCGCGTGCGCGCCGTTCTGAGGCGCGGCCGCCAGGCGGAAGCCCCCGCCGTGATGCAACACGGGGAGATGACCATCGACGATACCCTCAAGGAGTGCACGATATCCGGTGAGCGCGTCGCCCTGACCAAGACCGAGTTCGAGGTCCTGGCGCTGCTGGCCTCCAACCCGGGCCGCATCTTCTCGCGCCAGGACATGATCGACGCCCTGTGGAAGGAGACCCCCTACATCACCGAGCGCACGGTGGACGTCCACATTACCCGCCTGCGCAAAAAGCTGGGCCCCTGCGCCCGGCTGATCTCCAACCGTTCGGGCTACGGCTACCGGTTCGACCTTTCGGCATTAGACAGCGATAAATCATGAAACTGAACTATAAGCAAAAACTTTTCCTCTGGTTCGTGGTAATCTTCACGGCGTTTACCGCAGTCATCCTCCTTCTGGAGCGCAAGCAGGAACGCAACGCCAAGACCTCGGCCCTGACCGCCCGGCTGGACGCTTACGCCGCCCTTACCGACCGGGCCCTGGAGCAGGGCGAGAGCCTCGACAGCTTGACCATCCTGCTGCCCCCGGGCCTGCGCCTGACCGTGCTGGACCTTGCGGGCGGCGTACTCTACGACAACACAGCCCCCACCAGGGAGAACCACGCCAACCGCCCCGAGGTGGCCAAGGCCAGCGAGAACGGCTCGGGCACCTCAGTGCGCACATCGGCCACCGACGGGGTGGAGTACCTCTACTACGCCAAACGCCTTCCCGACCGATACATCCGCGTCGCGCTGCCCTACGATTTGGGCGTGAGGCGGATTTTGAAGGCCGACAACCTCTTCCTCTACTGGATCCTGGCCCTATTGGCGGCCATGCTGCTGGTCATCAACTACGTCGCGGGGCTCTTCGGCAAGTCGATCGACCGTTTGCGCGACTTCGCCTCGCTGGCCGGACAGTACGACAAACCGATCCCCGGGGTCAGCTTCCCGGAGGACGAGCTGGGCGAGATCGGCGCGCGCATCGCCGAGTCCTACCGCCAGATCAGCGAAAGCAGGCAATCGGTGGCCCGCGAGCGCGAAAAACTGCTGCAACACATCCACAGCTCGCAGGAGGGCATCTGCTTTTTTACCCCCGACCGCCAACCCGAGTTCTGGAACGGCCTTTTCATCCAGTACCTCAACACGATCTCCAACCAAAGCGACCCCTCGCCCGCCACGGTGCTGGACGACCCCGCCTTCGCCGGCGTGGCCGCCTTCTTGACAAGCCCCGCCGGGGCGGAAAAATACTTCGAGACCCGGATCGACGCCCAGGGCAAGCACTTCACGGTCAGGGCCAACCGTTTCGACGACGGCAGCCTGGAGCTGATCCTCAACGACGTGACCACCAAAGAGAAGAACCGCCGCCTGAAGCAGGAGATGACGGGCAACATCGCCCATGAGCTGCGCACCCCCGTCACCGCGATCCGCGGCTACCTGGAGACCCTTTCGCAGCAATCCCTGCCCGCGGAGAAGCAACGCCAGTTCCTCGAAAAGGCCTTCGGCCAGTCGGTCGTGCTCTCGGAACTGATCGCCGACATGAGCCTGATCACCCGGATCGAGGAGGCCCCCCAATCCTTCAGCATGGAGCCCGTCGCCGTCACAACCCTTTTGGAGGGACTGCGCGACGACCTCTCCGAGCCCCTAATCGCCCGCGAGATGAAGATGGAGTGGAACATCTGGCCCACGGTCAGCGTGCTGGGCAACCGCAACCTGCTCTACTCGATCTTCCGCAATTTGACCGACAACGCCATCCGTTACGCAGGCAAGGGTAGCTCGATCCGCATCTCGATCTACAACGAGGACAACGCCTTCTACTACTTCTCCTACGCCGACAACGGCGTGGGCATCCCCGGCGAAGAGCACCTGCCGCGCCTGTTCGAGCGCTTCTACCGCATCAGCGAGGGCCGCACCCGCGACACGGGCGGCTCGGGCCTGGGCCTGTCGATCGTCCGCAACGCCGTCGCTTTTCATAGAGGAAGCATCACTGCCAAGAACGCCCCGAACGGCGGTTTAGAGTTCTTGTTCAAATTACCCAAGTCTAAGTAGCTGCGCGTATCGCAGGCCATCTTTCACAAATCCTCCGCCCCGAAAATCCTCACATACCTTAAGTATGCTCCGGTATTTCGGACCGAACGATTTGCAAAACCTGACCCACGCTACGCACAGCGCCGACCCGGACCGATCGGCTCCGGCAAGCTCTTCCGAAACTCAATCTCCACCATTCCAAACCGAACCGGCCGTACCTGAAAAGGCGCGGCCGGTTCACTTTCATCTCGAAAAAACCCTATCCTTTCCGCATCAGGTTATCCTGATAGGCCTTGTGCTCCAAATTAAGAACCGTCCCGATTTCGACGAATGACGCCCCGCCCGTAGTCCCGAAGCTCCCCCCGATCACCACGACCAGGTCCTCCTTGTGTATCCACTTCTTGTCCTCCAGGTAGTTGAGAATCCCCAGCAAAAAGCTGTTGTGCGTCTCGGAAGGCTCCCTGTACATGGCGTATATCCCGTAGGAGAGCGACAGTTGCCGCATCGCCGACTTGCGGTAACACACCGCGTAGACGGGCTTGTCGCCCCGGAACGCGGCCAGGTAACGCCCCGTGCGCCCGGTCAGGGTATCGATCACGATCGCCTTGATGGGCAGGTTGGCGCTGGCCCTGACGGCCGAGCGCGCCAACTGGGCGGTGATCTCGTGGTTTACCCCCACGATGTTGATATCGATGTAGGGGCGGTTGTTGGTCTCGTCGCGCTCGATCCCCTCGGCCACCCGGGCCATGGTCTTGACCGCCTCGACGGGGAACTCCCCGTTGGCCGTCTCGCCGCTGAGCATGATGGCGTCCACCCTTTGGTAGATCGCGTTGGCTATATCGCTTACCTCGGCCCTGGTCGGGCGGGGCGACGAGATCATCGACTGCAACATCTGGGTGGCGATGATCACGGGCGTCTTGGCCTCGATGCACTTGCGCACGATGTAGCGCTGCGCCACGGGGATCTCCTCGAAGGGCATCTCCACCCCGAGGTCGCCCCTGGCCACCATCACCCCGTAGGTCTCCTTGATGATCTCGTCCAGGTTGTCGACCCCTTCCTGGTTCTCGATCTTGGATATGATCTTGATCTGGCTGTTTTTGGCCTTGATGATCTTCTTGACCTCGAGCACGTCCTGCTGCTTGCGCACGAAGCTGTGGGCTATAAAGTCGAGGTCGTAGCCGATGGCCCACTCGATGAATTGCTTGTCCCTCTCGGTCACGGCGGGCAGGTCGATGGCCACCCCGGGCACGTTGACGCTCTTGCGCCCCTTGATTACCCCGTCGTTTTTGACCTCGCACAACAGCGTGTCGTCGCTCTTGTCGACCACGCTGAGCTCCAGATCCCCGTCGTCGATCAGCACCGAAGCCCCTACGGGCACGTCGGTAAAGAGCGACGCGTCGTTCATGTAGATCATCTCCGGCGTGCTCGGCGTATTGTCCGACGTCCCCTTCACCCTGACCACCTGCCCGGTCTTGACGGGTATCCCGTCCGCGCACTCCTCGGCCATGGCGGTCACCCGGATCTCGGGTCCTTTGGTGTCGATCATGATTCCGATCTTATCGGATACGGCCCTGACGTTGTCGACGATCTTCTTTGCCGACTCCACGGTCACGTGCGCCGAATTGATCCTGGCCACGTTCATTCCCGCCCGGTAGAGCGAAGCGATGAATTCGGGCTGGCAATTCTTGTCCGAAATGGTCGCTATGATCTTTGTTCTTTTATCCATACTTTAAAGGAAACTGTAAACGGCCAGCCGGTACGACTCCATCCCGAACCCCATGATCGACCCTTTGCACCGGGGCGCGATCAGCGATACGTGGCGGAACTCCTCCCTGGCCAAAATATTCGAAATGTGAACCTCCACGCACTTCACGCCCACCGACGAGATCGCATCCGCGATGGCCACCGAGGTATGCGTGTAGCCCCCGGCGTTGAGCACGACTCCGTCGTACACCCCGTCGGCCTGCTGGATGGCGTTGATGATCTCCCCCTCCACGTTGGACTGGAAATAATCGAGCCTCGCCGGGGCGAACTCCTTGCGCAAACCCTCGAGATATCCCTCAAAGGTGTGGTTGCCATACACTTCCGGCTGCCGTTTTCCGAGCAGGTTCAGATTCGGCCCGTTTATTATCAATAACTTCATGCGGGAGGGCGTTTGATACGGCCGCAAAATTACAATAATTCGTGTAATTTTGCACAATGGACGAATTTGATTTTATTGAAGGGATCGCCCAAAGTTTCGGCACCCGGTTCACAGGCCCCCTGGGGGAGGTGGAGGGCATCGGCGACGACTGCGCCGTGATCCCCGTCGACGCGGGGTGGTCCGCCGTGATGACGACCGACATGATGGTCGAGGACGTCCACTTCATCGCCGCCGCCGTCTCCCCGCGCACCCTGGGCCGCAAACTGCTGGCCGTCAACCTGAGCGACATCGCCTCGATGGGCGCCCGCCCGCGCCACACGACCCTCACGATGGGTCTGCCCGCCCACGCGCGCGGAAGCTGGGCCGCCGAATTTTTGGAGGGCTACCGCGAACTCTCGATGGAGCACGACGTGAACCTGATCGGCGGCGACACCACCTCCTCGCCCGACAGGATCGTCCTGAGCGTCACCGCCATAGGCGTCGCCCCTGCCGCCAACATCAAGCGCCGCAGCGCCGCCCGCCCCGGAGACACGATCCTCGTGGCGGGCCAACTGGGCGGTTCGGCCGCAGGCCTGGCCGACATCCTGGCGGGCAACTACGACACCCTGAACGCGAGGTTGCACAACGCCCCCGCCGCGCAGGTCCGCGAGGGGGTCTGGCTCGGCTCGCGCCCCGAGGTCCACGCCATGATGGACCTCTCCGACGGCCTGGCCAGCGATTTGCCCCACATCCTCAAACGCTCGGGCGTGAGCGCCGAGGTCGAAACGACGCGCATCCCCACGACCACCACCCTGGAGAACGCCCTGTGCGGCGGCGAGGACTACAAACTCCTGCTTACCGCCGACCCCGCCCGGGCCGATTTGCTGCGCAGCGCTTTCTTCAACGAATTCGGCACCCCCCTCTACCCCATCGGGACGATTACCCCCGACCCCACCGGCCGGGTCCAATGGAAAGAGAACGGCCAAGCCGTCCGCGACGCCGCCTGGCATGGTTTTACGCATTTCTGACCATGAAAAGAGCCATCCCCGGCATAGCCTTTCTTCTATTGCTGTCCATTTCCCTCCGCGGCCAGGTCGGCCCGATCGGGGATAAGATCCTACCCATCCGCTACGACGGCCATTGGCACATCGCTGCCATGGTAGACGGGAGCGCCTCCGGGTGTTTTGTATTCGACACAGGAGCGAGCAATCTGCTGGCAGACAGCCTATGGGGAGCCGGCAGCACGCTTTCCAAAAAGCCCTGGGGCATGGTCATGATCGGGGGAGTAGGCGGCACCCCGCAGCGGGCCAGGGCCTTCCCGGCCGCACTGGAGTTCCGGGTCGGCGACCTCGGCGAGACATTTTCCATGACGCCCTTAATCCAACTCAAACCCCTGCTGGGGCGCTACGCGGACGGCATCGTCGGGTGGCACTTTTTCAAAGGACGCATCGTGGAGTTCGACTGCGAACGCATGGCCCTGCGCTTGCTCAGCGCCAGAGAGTTGTCGGAACTTTCCGGCTACGAGAGGATCCCCCTCTCGCTACGCAACGACCGTTTTTACATCAAAATCGCGATCGGGCTGCCCTCCGGGAAAACGATCGACGGGGAGTGGCTGCTCGACCTGGGCAGCGGGAACGGCCTGTCCATCACCAGTCCGACCGCGAAGCGTCACAACCTGGCCCTGGAAGGTCCTACCGTGACCTTCCACTCCTCATGGAACGGGCTCGGGGGCAAAAGTTCGGGCGCTCTACTACGGGTTGAGTCGATCCGGATCGGCAGTTTCGTCCTTCCTTCGCCCATCGTCGAATACTCCGAAGACAAGGCGGGCGCCCTCTCCAAAGACTCCCACCTGGGTTTGCTGGGCAACGGGGTCCTGTCGCGCTTTACGTTCGTGATCGATTTCCGTACGGAAGCCCCCGCCCTTTGGCTCCGGCCCAACGGCAACTACGACACCCCGTGGGAACTCTCCCGGGCCGGATTCCGTGCCGTGGACCGGACCGACATCTGCGACGGGCTGATCATAAACTCCCTCCACCGCAACCGCAACGCCGAGCGCGCGGGATTGCAGCTGGACGACACCATTACCCATATCGATAACCTTCCCGTACAGGGAATGGGCATCGGTAAAGCGGCTACGTTGCTCAAAACGGCCCGGGACAGCGTATCGCTCACCATACTCCGGGCCGGAGAGACACTCACGATCGGACTCCCCTTGCCCGACCCGGATTTTTAACATAGACAGCATGAAATCCTACAAAAAAGTCCTCTCCATAGCAGGCTCCGACTCCGGGGGCGGCGCAGGCATCCAGGCCGACATCAAAACCATCTCCGCGCTGGGCTGCTACGCCTCCACGGCGATCACCGCCCTTACCTGCCAGAACACGCTGGGCGTGAGCGCCATCCACATCCCCCCGGCGGAGACCGTGGCGGGCCAGGTCCGCGCCGTGCTGGGCGACATCGGCGCCGACGCCATCAAAACGGGCATGCTGCCCACCGAGCCGATCATCTCCACGATCGCCGACCTGCTGCGCGCATTCGGCAGCGTGAACGTCGTGGTCGACCCCGTGATGGTGGCCACATCCGGCTCGGTCCTGGTCCCGGACGACGCGGCCCGGGCGATCATCGAAAAAATGCTACCCATCGCCACCCTGATTACCCCCAACATCCCCGAAGCGGAGTTTATGACGGGCGTGAGGATCGCCTCGGAGAGGGATTTCCCCAAGGCCGCCAAAGCCCTGATGAAGCTGGGCGCGAAGAACGTGCTGCTCAAAGCGGGCCACATGAAGGGGAACACGCTGACCGACCACCTCTACACGCCCGAGGGCCTCTACACCTACACATTCGAGCGGATCAACACCCCCAACACCCACGGCACGGGCTGCACGCTCTCCTCGGCGATCGCCGCCTGCCTGGCCCTGGGCCACGACCTGGAGCAGGCCGTCAGCCAAGCCGCCGCCTACCTGCACAAGGCGATAGCCTCCGGCACGGACTACCTGACGGGGTCCGGTCACGGACCTGTTAACCACTTTTTTAACCCGATACCCCTGGAGTAAGCCGTTGCTGCGCATATCGCACTTTTCCCCCCGCTATTTTTCGGGGAAGAGGTCGTTTAGGTATTGATTTGCTTGTTGCTGAGTCAGTTGATGGGACCATGCGACCCGGGTGGCGGGGGATGCCCCGGGGCCTTTGCTTTGGTATTCAGCGTAGTAGGAAGTTTTTTCGGCGTCGGGCTTCGACCAGTTGTGCCAGCCTTCGGGCAGGATGTGGGAACCCAGCTCGCAACCGATGAAAACCGTCCTGGCGAAGGGGCGCCAGGGACGGCCCAAGTAGACTTTGGTCACGCCGGGGTCGGCGGTCAGCCTGCAACCGTAAAATACATAGCCGTACTTCTGCCCTTCGGGCGTGGATGCGGCCGTTACATAGGAATTTTTCTTGCTGTGGATCGTACAATGGACAAATACGGCCTGCGACGCGCCGAAAATAAAGTCCGTCGTCCCCTCGATCCAGCACTCGAAAAAGTACAATGTCGAATTTGGTACCATGGTATACAAGGTATCCTGGTTAGCAAGGAACCGGCATGACCTAAAGTGCAGGTTGCTGCCCGTGGTCAGAACGGCCACCGCCTGGGCGATTTCGGCCCCCTCGCCCGCCGTATTTTCGAAAGTGATCTGCTCGAAGACCAAATCGCTGCCGTCGATAAAGACCGTCGCCGTGGCCGACGTCCCCATTGGCACACCTAAAGCATTGTTTTTCAATGCATAATCCCCCCACGAAATAACCGTCCCCGGCTCCCCGATAAAGCGTATGCGCTGCTTGGAGCGGGGGATCTGCACTTTTTCGCGGTATATCCCGCTCTTGATCAACACCTTGAACTCTCCTTCCTTCAGGTAATCGGGCAACGCGGCCACCATTTCTGCGATCGTGGTACAATCCCCGCTACCGTCCTGGGCCACAACCAGATCGTAGCTTTGGGCCTGCGCCGACAGCCAAACGACCGACGCCAGCATCGAAACAATCAATTTTCTCATAAACAAGCAATTAAAAAGGGGCGGAGCACAAGCCCCGCCCCTAATTTACAGGATATTTTTCAATTTACAGCTCCGGCACCCACCTCGGGTCGCCCACGCGGATTTGGATCAACGAGGGGTTGATCAGCGTGAAGTCGCCCGTGGTGGCGCTGCTGAAGACCTGCGAGTCGCTTCCTTGGAAGGCGGTCAGACCGGAGAAGGTAGTGCCCGTGTAATTGGTGGTCGAGTAGCAGTCCGCACCCGCCACGGTGGAGTTGGCCACCGAATTAACCGAGGTGTAAGTACCTGTACCGGCGTTCATTCCGCCGAACAACAGGTTCTTCATCCCTACGGCGACCTTGCTGGCGGTTCCCAGGTGGACGTCGGTCACGGCATTTGAACCCGACGCCAGGCCGTGTTTGTAGAGGGTACAGTTCTCGATGATTACCTTGCGGCCCTCGGTCGCATCGGCGGCAACGCTGTTCTCACGGTAGAGGCCGACGTAACCGTTGAAGGTGGAGTTGGTAATCGAAGTGTATTTCGGGCAAAGCGCTCCGTCGGCGGCGTTGGTGTGGTAGATGTTGTAGCTATTCGAGCCGTCGAAAAGATTGGTTGCCAGACAGTTGTTCATAATCATCGAGTCGATGGTCTGCTTGGCTGCGGTCTCCATGCGCAACACGTTGCGATAGGTGCCGGTAACGTTGCAATCCAGCAATTCGAGTTTGCGGACGTGGACGTTGGCGGCATTGATCCTGAACAGGTGCTGGCCCGCGGTCCCGGTAAAGGGCTTGAATTCCACGCCGACAAAGCTCAGGGCTACTGTATCGCCTGTGAAGTAGGTGTTCTGCGGGCAGGCGATCACGGGCTTGGGCGAGGGAGCATCGGCAATCAGGGTGCACTTCGCCCGGTTGGCGAACGTGTAGTTGCCGGTAGAGTTGGCCCACTGGTAGTTGCCGGCGGTAAGCACGATGGTCTTGCCTGCGTACTTGTAGATCGAGTCGGCCAGATAGTTGGTCGGGCCCACGACGACGGCCCCGGCGGGGATCGCGTACCAGGTGCTGAAGGCCACCTTGTTGGCTGCGCGGTCGCCCACGAAGATCTGGGCCACGTAGCGGGTGGCGGGGGTAAGGCCGGTTACCACCTGCGACAGCGACGCGGCGCTGACGATCGGCACGGTAATATCTTCGCCGTCGGCAGGAGTGAGCACCAGTTTGGTCACTTCGAAGCCCGATTTCCACTTCAGGGTGGCCTGGCTGCTGGTTACGGTCGACAGGTCGACGGGCAGCAACGGCTCGAAGAAGCGGGCATCCTGCTTGTTCATCCAGGTTTCGCCCGAGGGGGCGTCGCTGTCGGCGACGATGATCGTGATCACGTAGTTGTCCTGCTCCAGGCCGGTAAAGGTGTAGCTCTTGGCGGTCAAAGCGGCCGGAGTGAGCGTGATAAGCTGCTTTTGCGTGCCGTCCAGCAGAGAAAGGTCGAGCTTGACCGGGGAGTAGGTCACGTTGTTGAAGGTGGTTACCCAAGTTACGGTTACCGTACCAGCGTCCTCGTCCTTGTCCTCGTCCTTGATGGGGTTGAGCAACTTGGGGGCGTCCTTGGTCTTGAAGCCCGAAGAGATGTTGGCTTTCGAGTCGCCTACCTCCGCGTCGCCCGAGAGGGCGGTCAGGCGGAAATAGTAGGTCTGCTCGTAGGCCAAGTTCTTGAAGGTGTGGGTGGTGCGCGCGTCGGTGGTGGTGTAGGAATCCAGATCGCGCGTCATGGTCTTGTTGGCGGCGATCTCCACCTTGTAGCGCTCGGCGCCGGGAATGGACTGCCAGGTAACGTCCAGGGTGTTGCCCGTGGCCGTCGCCGAGATGCCCACCGGGCTGAACAGGCGCGAATAGCTGCCGTACTCCTCGTCCTTGCAGGAGGAGAGCATCAAGGCAAAGCCCAGCGCGAAGAACAGTAAGAATTTATAGTTTTTCATCTTTCCGTTTTTTTTCGTTTAGTTGGCAAAGCCGTAATCGTTCTTCAGCGTTCCGCGCGAGTCGCTCAGCGTGGAGGAGGCCAGCGGACGGTAGGGGCACTGGTTGTAGACGACAAACTCGTTGTAGTCGGCCTCGCTCACGCCGCGGACCAGACCGCCCACCACCTCGTCCAGGAAGTAATAGGAAGCCGTCGTGCCGAAATCGGTGCCGTTGGGTACCAGCCAGGGGTTGTTGTTGGCAAAGCCGCTACCCGGGGCCGTGGGGTCGTAGAACCTCGCGGTGGAGAAGTCGATATCCTGCGCGTCAGATGATTTGTAGTTGAACCAGAGGTCGACCGGCAGCGCGGCGGGATATTGCGCGGCGGGCGAAACGTAGCTCTGGTAGTATGGATTCTGGTGGTTGAAGAAGATCTTGCTGCAATTCTCCTTGGTCGTTTTGATGGCGTCGGCCAGTTTGCCCCAGCGGATCAGGTCGTACTTGCGGATCCCCTCGCCCACGAATTCCCACATCCGCTCGTTCTCGATGGCGGCCTGGAATTTGGGCTGGTCGCTCAGCGTGGCCAGATAGCCCGTGACCGTCTTATCCCACGTGTTGGCAGGGAAAGCGCGCTCCCGGACCTGCTGCAAGGCGGCCTTGGCTCCTTCCATGTCGTTGATCATGTTGGCGGCCTCGGCGTACATCAGCAGCACGTCGGCGTAGCGCATCAAACAGAAGTTGATGCCCGTGGCGATCTTGGTGTCGCCCTTACTGAGTTTCTCCTTGATGTAATCCTCGGTCATCCACTTCAACGACCATTTGCCCACGTAGAGGTCCTGGGGGTTGGCCGCTCCGCCGGTCGTATTGGGGACCACCTGCTTGCCGTCCTTGTTGTAGGAGAAGGCGACGCTCATGTCTCGGCGCGTGTCGGCCGGGTCGAACGAGTAGAGGTAGCTCATCGGGACCATGACCTGCCCGTCGATCTTACCGTAAGCCGACCCCGTAACGAAGGGGATGCCGACCAGGTGGCCGATCTCGCCCGACTTGACGGCGGTGGTGTAGCCCATGCCGATCTCGTACAGCGACTCGTTGAAGGGGTCGTTCTTGCGCTGGCACTGGGTGTAGAAGAGGTTTTGGAAGCCGTTGCGGGTGGCGTCGCCCGTGTTGAGCTTGTGCAGGCCGTTCTCCATGATCTCGTGGCAACGGTCGTAGGCGATCCGGTAATAGTCCGCGTAGTCGTCCATGCGCTTCCATTGGTTGGAGGTCGTGTAGTAGTAACCGGCGCGGTAGAGGGCGATCCTCGCGGTCAGGCCCTTGACAAAGCCCCTTTGGATGCGCTCCTTGCTGCCGCCCGAGGTGCCCCAGGGCAGGAAGTCGGCTACCTCGTCCAGTTGTTCGACCAGAGTTTGGTAGATTACCATCACGTCGGTCTTGGGCAGGTAGTAGTTCGAGCCGTCGGACTTGGAGGGCTCCAGCTTGAAGGGGACGTTGCCCCAGACGCGGGCCAGCTCCATGTAGCACCAGGCCCTCAGGGTAACGGCCTCGGCCAGGTAACCGCGCATTTTGTTCTGCTCGGAAGCCGTGCCCGAGGTAAGGAGCGGGCTGTTCTCGATGCCGTAGATCGCCAGGTTGGCGAATTCGATGGTGCGGTACATCTGGGTCCAGATCGTGGCCAGGTAGGTGGTACCCGTGGTGGCGAAGTAGTTGCCGATCTGGCGCGCCTCACCGGTCGAAGGGCCGGTAAAACTGCCGAAACTCTTGTCCTGGGAGAACTTCATGAACTCGATGTCCGAGCCGGTCGGCATATTGACCGACATGGACTGGGCGTAGAGTCTGTCCTCGCCGAAGTTGGCGTAGATGCCCAGGATGGCGTTGTTGGCGTAGTCGACGCTCTGGTAGACCGTTTCGGAGGTCATCGTCGAGGGCGAATCCACCTGCAAAAAGTCCTTGCAGGAGCTAAACGCCAGGGCCAGGGCGGCTGTGCTGTATAATACTATTTTTTTCATCTTCTGCTCGTATTAGAAAGTAATGTTCACACCGCCCACGATGGTACGCGCCCTGGGGTAGGCCGAGTAGTCGACCCCGGGGGTAAGGGGGTTGGAGGCATAGGCGTCCACCTCGGGGTCGTAGCCCGAGTACTTGGTCCAGATGGCCAGGTTGTAGCCCGTGACGTAGACCCTGAGGTTCTGGATGAAGATCTTCTGGGTCAGTTTCTTGGGAAGGGTGTAACCGATGGTAACGTTGTTCAGCCTCAAAAAGCTGCCGTCCTCGATGGCCCAGGAGTGGACCGGGACGCTGGTGAAGGCGGGGCTGAACATCGTGGCGCCCTGGTTGTAGGCCTGGAGCGCCTCGGGGTTGTTCTGCAAAAATTCGCCCGTTTCGCGGTTCACGTAGCTGAAGCGCCTGGAGGAGTTGAAATCGTTGAGGATGTTGCCGTAGAGCTTGGTCTCGGCGTAGGAGGAGAACTCCAAACGGTTGGCGTTATACACGTCGTTGCCCCACGACCAGTTCAAAAAGACGCTCGCGTCGAAGCCCTTCCAGGTGCCGGTCAGCGAGAAACCGCCCGTGTGCTTGGGGTTGGTATTGCCGATTACCTTGCGGTCGCCGGCCGCCGTGACCAGGTAGTTGCCGTCGTTGTCCCGCACCCCGTCGATGTCCTTGAACTTGAGGGCGCCGGGGGCGAAGAAGGTCTGGCCGGTTACGGCGCTGTTGTTGGGCACCCCGTCGTTGAGGATCCACGCCTTGCCGTTCCAGGTAAAGTCGTCGAAGCCGTACATACCGTCGTATTCGTAGCCGTAGATCAGGCCCAACTGGCTGCCCTCCTGGATCAGGAAGTCTGCGTCCGGGGTCCGGTTGCCCGAGTACCAGTAGGAGGAGGTGGTAAAGGATTTGTCGCCTGCCAGCTTGTCGATCTTGTTCTTGTTGAACGAGATGTTGAACGAGGCGTTCAGCGAGTAGTCCTTGCCGCGCAGGATAGTCCCGTCCAGGGTAATCTCCACACCGCGGTTGGAGGTCTGGCCGATGTTCTGCATCTGGGTCGTGTAGCCCGAGACCGAGGGGATGCGCACGGCCAGCAGAAGGTCCTTGGTGGTGTTCCAGTAGGCGTCGACCGTGGCGTTGAGCCTGCCGTGGAAGAAGCCCGCGTCGACACCGACGTTGCGCGAGATGGTGGTCTCCCATTTGAGCTGCTCGTTGGACTGGCCGCGGGAGGTATCGGGGTTGAGGATGGTCTGGTAGGCGTTGTTGACGAAATATTTCATCTGGCCGCTGACCGGATCGGAGGTGTAGATCAGCTTCCAGAGGTCGTCGGCGATGCGGTTGTTACCGGCCGCGCCGTAGCTCAGACGGAGTTTGAGGTTGTCCATCCACTCTTTGGTGTTCTGCATGAAATTCTCGTCGGAGATCCTCCACGCGACGGCCGCCGAGGGGAAATACCCCCACTGGTTGCCCTTGGCGAACTTCGAGCTGCCGTCGGCGCGCAGCGAGGCGGTCAAAAGGTACTTGCCGCCCATGCCCGAGTAGTTGACCCGGCCGAAGAAGGAGAGCAGGTTGTCGTCGGGGCTGTTGTAGGTCACGTTGGGAAGGGCGTCGCCCAGCCTCATCATGTTGAAGGCCTGGTCGGGGGTGGTGTTGACCGAGAAGTTGTTGGACGACTCGCGCACCTGCTTATAGAAATAGGTGCTGGCCTCCTGGCCCAAGAGAAAGGTCAGGTTGTGGCCCTTGATAAAGTCCTTCCAGTCGTAGGTCGCCGTGTTGGCCGTGCGCAGGCGTTGTGCGCCCAGGGTGGTGATCTCGGCGATGGGCAGACCGCCGCCGTTGTTGCGCGACTGCGAGGTCGTGGGGCCGTAGTAGCGGTCCTGGCGGTTGTTGGACATCTCGGTGCCCCACTCCGAACGGATGGTCAGGCCCGTGAGCGGCTTGAAGTTGATCGCCGCGTTGTAGACCTGCTGGCGGCGCTCCTGGAACTTGTAGTCGTCGTTGGTCACGTCGACCGGGTTGTAGTAGATGCTCGGGTTGGCCGAGTCGGAGTCGTCGTCCTGCGAAGGGTCGAAGGAGATCAGACCGTTCATGGGGTTGTACTTGATCGCGTTCTTCAGGCGGCTGTTGGTACCCGTGTCGGAGACGCCCGCACCGTGGATCTTGGTAAAGGCGTAGCGGCCGGAGAAGTCGAAGCTGAACTTCTTGCTGATCTCGCTCTGGAGCTTGAAGGCGATGTTGCTGCGGTCGTAGTCCGAGCCCAGCATGATGGCGTCCTCCATGGTCTTGCTCAGGCTGACGTTGTACTTGGTCTTTTCGCTGCCTCCGCTTACGCCCAGGTTATAGTATTGCTGGGTGCCGGTGCGGCCGAAGACCTCCTCCTGCCAGTTGGTGCCGTTGATCTCCTTGTAAAGTTCCATGTCGGCGAAGGTGCCGTAGTACTTCTCGTAGGTCGAGACGCTCACCCCGCGGGTCAGCTCGTACTGCCACAAAGCGTATTCGTAGGGGTCGAGCACGTCCAGCGTCTTGGTAATGTGCTTCGCGCCCGCGTAGGCGTTGAAGTTGACGGTTACCTTGCCCGACTTGCCGCTCTTGGTGGTGACGATGATAACGCCGTTCGCACCGCGCGCACCATAGATCGAGCTGGCCGAGGCGTCCTTCAAAACGTCGATCGAGGCGATGTCGGAGGCCGCGATGTCGCTGATCGTGCTGACCGGGAAACCGTCGACGATGTAGAGCGGGGAGTTGTCCTGCGTGATGGAGCCTCCACCGCGCACGCGTATCTTTATCTCAGAATCGGGCGAGCCCTCGGCCGTGGTAACCTTCACACCGGCCAAACGGCCCGTGATGGCCTCGGCGGCGGAGGTGACCGGCTGGCTCTCCAGAACCTTGGCGGAGACCGACGCGATGGATCCCGTCAGATCGCCCCGGCGCTGGGTGCCGTATCCCACGACCACCACTTCGTCCAACGTGGTGTTGGCCTCGCGCAGGATGGCGTCCTGGGTGGTCTGGCCGGCGGCTACCGGGATCTCCTGGCTCTGGTAACCCAGAAAGGAGAACGAGAGGGTCTGCTCCCCGGCGGGCACGTTGAGCTTGTAGCTCCCGTCCACGCCGGTGGTGGCTCCCGTGGAAGTGCCCTTGACCACGACGGTGGCTCCGATAACCGGCGCTCCCGAGGCGTCCTTGACGCTTCCGCTGACCGCCCGGGTCTGGGCGGAGGCTACGGTGCAAAAGCAAAGGAGAAGCAGGGTAAGCATCCCCCTGAGCTTGCCGACCGAGAACCTTTTCGAGTTGGGTAAAATCCCTGTCATAGTTTAATAGTTTTGGTTATTGGTTTTTCGATAGTCAAAAGTACCCCATACCTAACAAAGCTACTTGAAAGATTTATCAAATCCCATGCATTTTTTAACGCTAAGGAAATTTTTTCGTAATATTGCAGCGCAATGATAAAAAATATAATTTTCGACCAGGGAGGGGTCCTGATAGACCTCTGCCGGGACAGGGCGGTGGAAGGATTCGTTAAATTGGGGTTCCCGCAGGCGGATGAAATGTTGGATCCGTACAAGCAGTCGGGCATCTTTTTGGGCATCGAGCAGGGATCGGTTTCAAGGGAGGAATTTTACCGGCATATTCAACAGCGGACCACGCCTCCACCTACCGGGGAGCAGATCGACGCGGCGCTGAACGGGTTTCTGATCGATATACCGGAGCAGAAACTCGATGTTTTGATTAACTTGCGCAAAGCCGGGTACAGGGTCTATATGCTGAGCAATGTGAACGCCATCATGCAGGAGTACATCGACAAAAAATGGTTTTCCGCGCCGGGGCGCACGGTGGGGGATCTGTTCGACGGGCGGTACCTCTCCTTCGAGATGGGGATTACCAAGCCCGAGCCGGAGATTTTTCGTGAAATGGTTCGTTCTTCGGGGATGGTCCCGGGGGAGAGCCTGATGATCGACGACGGGGCGAAAAACATAGAAACGGCCAGGGAATTGGGCTTTCAAACGTGGCACTTCAACCCCGGGGACGGGTTCGGGGGGCTGGCGGATTTTGGAATCGGGTATTAATTTCAACATATTGCGGATATGAAAAAGGGGTGGAAGAGGTTTTTGATCTTTTTGGCGGTCGTAGCCGTCATTTTGGGCGCGGTTCAACTCTGCGTTTCGCCCCTGGCGCGCAACTACGTCAACAACCACGGGGAGGAGCTGCTCGGCCGCAAGGTGTCGGTCGGGCAGGTAAAGGCGAATATCTTTACCGCGTCGATCACACTCTCCGACGTGGTGGTCATGGAGGCGGACGCCCGGACGAGGTTCCTCTCGGCCGACCAATTCGAGGTGGGGATCAAATTGCTGCCTTTGATCAGCAAGCGGCTGATCGTTAAAAAAGTCGTGCTCGACAGGTTGGTGGTAACGGTTTTGCAGGACGGGGAGAAGTTCAACTTCGACGATATACTGGAGAAATACGCGCCGGAAGAGGATGAAAGCGACTCGGGAATGCCCTGGGACGTGGGGGTCAAACGGATCGAGCTGAAAAATTCCGATATCAACTACAAGGACCTGCTCACGGGCGGGGTGTGGGATCTGAAGAACATTTCGCTCGTCGTGCCCGGGTTTTACCTGAGCGGGGAGAGCGCAGAAGCGGGGATCAGCCTCGACTTTCCGGGCGGCGGGAAGCTGGCGACCAAAATAAACTACCAGCAGAGAACTTCGACCTACTCGATCGACGTGACGCTGACCGATTTCTCCATCGACGGGTTTTTGCCCTACCTGCGCCAGAGCATCGACGCGGGGTCGGTCAAAGGGTTGCTCTTCGCGCAGGTCAACGTCACGGGCAGCACGCTCCACGCGCTGGACTTCACGTTGAGCGGGGACGCTTCGCTGCGGGGTTTGAAGATTACCGACGCCAAACGCAATCCCGTGTTGGAGGCGGACAGCGTTTCGGCTTCGATCTACTCGGTCAATCCCTACCGGATGGAGTATCTGTTCCGGAGCCTGGAGATCTGGCATCCCTCGACGCGTTATCAGATCGAGGCGGACAGTACGGATAACTTTACGGCGATGATGCTTCCCGTGGCGGAAGAGCAACAGGCCTCCTCCTTCTCGGGGCCCGTGGGCAAGCCCAAGGTGCTGATCGAGAGCTTCGCGCTGCGGGACGGGGTGGTCCGGTTTGTGGACCATACGCCCTACAAGACGTTCAAGTACGACATCGAGGAGCTTAGCGTCGAGGCTGCGGATCTGAATCCCGACAAGCGGTCGACGCTGATCGCCACCGCGCTGCTGGGCGGCAAGGCCACCGTCAGGTTCGAATGGACCGGGGTAATGGAGAGCATGAGCGACCACGACCTCAACGTGGAGCTGCGCAACGTGGACGTGCGGGATTTTTCGCCCTATACGCTCTCGATGTTCGGGTATTCGTTCGCCTCGGGGACCCTCTCGGCGAGCAGCCATACCGTGGTGCGGGACAAGCAGCTCTCGGGGACGACCCGTATCGACGTGTTCAAGCCCGAGCTGGACAAGAAGGAGAAGGGCGTCAAGCCCGCCTACAAGGTGCCGTTGAAAACGGGGCTCTACCTGTTGACCGACCGGCAGGGGCGGATGCAGATGGATGTGCCGCTCATGGGCGATATCGACTCGCCGGAGTTCTCCTACGGGAAGATCATTTCGAAGGCCATCGCCTCCTCGCTGGCCAAGGCGGTGCTCTCGCCAGCCAAATACCTCTCCGACGTGCTCGGGAGCGGCGCACCCAAAAGCGAGTACATCGAGATCGACCCCACGCTGTCGGACTTCGATTCGAAGCAGTACGCGATCATCAACCAGATCGGGGATCTGTTGAAGGCAAAACCGGAGCTGAAGGTGGTTTTGACCTGCTTCTTTAATTCGGAGACCGCCGTTTCGGACGCGTCGATCGAAAGGCTGAAAACGGAGTATTACCTGCGCAACAACCCCGGCAAGCAGGCGGCTTACTTCGGGTTGACCGACAAGCAGGCCGTGGCGGCGATCGACTACAAGGCAAAAGGGTTTACCCAGTTTACCGACTCGCTGCTGCGCGCCTGTGACCTGCCCTCGAAGGGGGATGTGTTTACCCGAGCGAGGAACCTGTACGGGGATGTGGCGCGCAAACGGATCGAAGAGCTGGTATCGGAGCGCGATGCCCGGATCCGGGATTACATGGTCGGGCGGCTGGGCATCGACAAAAAATCGGTCGAGGTAACCACTCCCGCGATGGACGAGCTGGCCCGGTACAAGGGGCGGAATTGCTACGCGATCAGCTACACGCTGGCGGGCGAGGCTCCTTTGATCGACCTGGAGGGGATGGAGGAGGATGAAGAGTAACGCCCTCTACTTCTTCTTAGCGTAGTCGTAGGCGTAAGCCGCCAACTCCTGCAATTCGGTTTGGATATGCAACTCCCATTCGGCCTGCGCTTCGGGTTTCGAAGCCCATTGCGTTTCGTTGGTGTATTTTAAGCGGCGACGCGAAAAATCCGACATGACCTGGTCGTTGAGCTGGTCGATCAAGCACGTTCCCAGAAAGATCTCTTTCCGATGCTCCTGTATGGCCTTGCGGAGCTGCCTGGCGTAGATTTCGGCTATATCCCATAACGTTTGCTGGTACAAAAGAGCCTGCGTTACATCTCCGCTCGGATCGATCCAGGATGCGGACCGGATCATGCTGTTGGTTACGCGTTTGTTCTGGTTCTTCTCAAACATATTAAAACCCCTGACCGAATAGTCGATCCCAAATTGCGCGAAAGAGAGGGCACCCTCCGCTTCGGCGATTTGGATCACAAAGTCATCCACGGTCAGTTTTCGCGTTTCGCTCCAGAATATCCGATCGGCGGATTCCTGCCCGAAGAGGGAGAAGGCAGGCAGGGAGATCAGGCAACAGAGAGCTATTCTTTGGAAAGTGCGAGTCAATCTTTCTCTCATGGCGAAAATTAATTTAACGTTAAAATTCCAGGGTTTGGGCGGGGGCGTAGGTGCCGTCCGCGTTGCGGGTGTAGATGTAGTGCGTAAGACCGTTTGTTAGCAGGATCTTTTCTGCGCCCAGAATGGCGTTGTAGCGGAAGGCCTGGTCCATAACAGCTTGATCTATATTGACTTCGGGGGCTTTGCACTCGGCAAGCAGGAGCGGGGCGGCGCAGTCGGGGGAGAAGACCACCACGTCGGCCCTCTGGGGCGCGCCCTGCATGCAGACGGCGTGTTCGCGTACGATCAGGCCGGGCTGGATGCCGTGGTTGTCAACCAGATACTCAATCAGGTGGCAGCGCACCCACTCCTCGGGGGTCAGTTTCAACCACCGGCGCTTTAAACGGTCCCATACCAGAGGGTCGGGGCCGCGGGTGTCGACCTTTAATCTGCAGGGCGGGAAGTTGAGTTTGTGAAAAGCGGGCATGGTAAAACAAATCTGTTTTCCTATCTTTGACGGATTGTTTTCTTTTTGCAAAAATAGTAAAAAATACCGGTATGAAGAACAGGGATGAAGAGGCGTTAAGGTACCACTCCGAAGGGCGCCCGGGGAAGATTGAAGTCGTACCAACCAAGCCGTACAGCACGCAGCATGACCTGGCGCTGGCTTACTCGCCGGGGGTGGCGGTGCCCTGCCTGGAAATCGAGAAGAATCCGCAGGACGCGTACAAATACACCTCGAAAGGGAACCTGGTGGCGGTAATCTCCAACGGGACCGCCGTGTTGGGGTTGGGCGATATAGGGCCTTTGGCGGGGAAACCCGTCATGGAGGGCAAGGGATTGTTGTTCAAGACGTTCGCCGACATCGACGTGTTCGATATCGAGGTGGACGCCAAGGACCCCGAGCAATTCATCGCAGCCGTCAAGGCGATCTCACCCACCTTCGGGGGGATCAACCTGGAGGACATCAAGGCTCCCGAGTGCTTCCTGATCGAAGAGCGGTTGAAGGCCGAGTTGGACATTCCTGTCATGCACGACGACCAGCACGGGACGGCGATCATTTCGGCGGCGGCCATGCTAAGCGCAGTGGAGATCACGGGCAGGAAGGTCGAAAAGACGACCGTGGTGATCAATGGCGCGGGGGCGGCGGCGATCTCGTGCGCCAAGCTGATGATGGCGGTCGGGATCGAGAAGAAGAATATCGTTATGTGCGACAGCAAGGGGGCCGTAACCACCTCGCGCACAGATTTGAACGCGGCAAAGAAAGTTTTTGCGACCGACAGGAAAGTGACCGGGCTTCAAGACGCCGTCAAGGGCGCTGACCTGTTTTTGGGGCTCTCGGTGGCCGACGTGCTCACCACCGAAATGGTGCAGTCGATGGCGGCGGACCCGATCGTCTTCGCGCTGGCCAACCCCGATCCCGAGATATCCTACGCCAAAGCGATGGCGTCGAGGCCCGACGTGATCTTCGCCACCGGGCGGTCGGACTATCCCAACCAGGTGAACAACGTGCTGGGGTTCCCCTATATTTTCCGAGGCGCTTTGGACGTGAGGGCCACCAAGATCAACGAGGAGATGAAGATCGCGGCGGTCAGGGCGCTGGCCGCACTGGCCAAAGAGCCCGTGCCCGAGATCGTTTCGGCGGCCTACAACGACTGCCATTTGACCTTCGGGCGGCAATACCTGATCCCCAAACCGCTGGATCCGAGGCTGATATCGACCGTGGCGGTCGCGGTGGCACGGGCGGCCATCGACTCGGGGGTCGCGCAAAAGCAGATCACCGACTGGGAAGGCTACAAGTTCGAGCTCAACCGACGCATGGGGCGCGACGACACGTTGCTGCGCGCGCTCAGGAACAGGGCCCAGACCTCGCCCAAGAAGAGCGTGGTGTTCGACTTCGGGGAACACACCGAGGTGTTGGCAGCCGCCGTAAGGATGGTCTCCGAGGGGATAGCCGACCCCATTTTGCTGGGCAACCGCAAGAACATCATGAAGCTGGCCAAGGACAACCACTACGATCTGACCGGCTGCAGGATCGTGGACTTCACGGCCGCCGAGGGGGACGAGCTCAGGGAGAGGTACTCCCATATGCTTTACAACAAGTTGAGCCGCAAGGGGATGACCCACGCGGAGGTGGTGCGCAAGCTCTACGTGTCGCAATGGTTCGCGTTGATGATGGTCGACGCGGGGGATGCAGACCGGGCTATTTTGAGCTACTACCACCGTTACACCAAGGCGCTGGACATTGTGCAGCAGGTTTTCTGCCCCTACGACGATAGGACGCTGGCCTCGATGGTAATCGTGACGACCAAGAAAGGGCCTATGTTCTTCGCAGACATGGGCATCAACACCTCGCCCACGGTCGAGCAACTGGTCGATATCGCCGCCATGTGCGCCAGGACCATACGCGGATTCGGGGTCGAGCCGGTAATCGCCATGCTCTCGCACTCCAACTTCGGGACCGACACCGAGCCCTCGGCGACCAAAATGGCCAAAGCGACGGCGATCCTCAAGCAAAAATACCCCGACCTGGCGGTCGAGGGGGAGATGAAGGCGGACGTGGCGCTCAATAGAAAGTTCAGGGACGAGGTTTACCCCTTCAACTCGCTGAGGGGCAAGGATGTGAACACGTTCATCTTCCCCAACCTCCCCTCCGCCAACATATCCTACAAGATCATGGACTACCTGGGCGGGGCGGAGATCAACGGACCAATTCTAATGGGTATAGACAAGGGGGTCCACCTGATCTCCGAGTCGGCCGGGGCGCGCGAGCTGGGCAACCTGGCCATGATCGCCGTGACCATACCCTCTGCCGGCGAAAACGTCAAATAGATTGTCATGAAGAGACTTGTGTTGATTCCCGCGTTGCTCATGGGGCTTGCCTTGCATGGGCAGGTCCTTACCGATCCGGCAACCGTAGCCGTCGGGCGCGAAATACCCCGGGGCGAGGTTTTGCCCTGCGGGTCGGAAGCCCAGGCGGCGAAACTCGCCTTCGAGGAGGGCGAATACGTCAAACCGCTCAAATGGGAGAGCGTGGAGCAGGGTGCGAGCCAGGGCCAATGGAGGGCGTCGTTCAAGGTGCCCTTCGAGTGGGCGGACAGGCAGGTCATCGTGCGCATCGACCGCGCCACGGCAGCCTACGCGCTGACCGTCAACGGGAAAGAGGCCGGGTATGTGCAAAACGGGGGGATCTGCGCGGAGTTCGATGTGACCAAGCTCTCGCATGAAGGCAACAATTTGCTCGAGATTACCGTAAGCGATTTCTCGGGGGCGCGTCTGGCGTTGGAGAATTTTCCGCATTTCGAACAGTTCAAGCCCTACGGGAATTGCTGCATCGTGGCCCAGCCCCGCGTCAGGGTGAGGGACGTGGTGGTCGACGCCAAGGAGCAGCACGGGTCGGGGCTGCTGGAGTTCGGGGTGGTAATGAAAAGCCACCTGTTGAACAGCCGCAAGTTGCAGGTGTATTACGACTTGCTGGACCCTGCCGGGAAAGTCATCCCCGGCGGAAACCGGGACCTGACCATCGAGATGCGGCGGGAGGATACCGTGCGGTTCTTTTTGAATGTGCCCAGCCCCAAGCTTTGGAGCGCGGAGAAGCCCAACCTTTATATTTTGCGGATCAAGACCAAGTATGAGGGGCGGTTTATCGAGCACCTCGCCTTTCCGGTGGGCTTTCGCAGCGTGGGGTATGCCGGCGGGAGTATCCTGGTAAACGGTTCGCCCATCAAGGTCAAAGCGCAGGAGTTCGAGCACGGGGTGGTCTCCACGCCCGAGGAGATCAAGTCGCTCGAAAAACGGTTGGAAGCGATCAAAAAGCAAGGTGTCAACCTGTTGGTCGTCAAGAACGGGCCTTTGCAGGAGGCGTTCTACCATGCGTGCGACCGGGTGGGGCTCTATGTTTGCGACCAGGCCAACATCGACACGCACCTCTCCGGGGCGGCGATTACAGTGGGGGGAAATCCTTCGAACGATCCCAAATGGGTGGCGACGTATGTGGACCGGGCCATTGCGACGTGTCTGAGCTCGCAGCGCCATCCGTGCGTGGTGGCCTACTCGATCGCGAGGCATTCGGCCAACGGAATCTGCCTGTATGAGAGCTATCTGGCGCTCAAAGGGGTTGAGAAATTGCGGCCCGTGATCTACCCGGAGGCGGCAGGAGAGTGGAATAGCGATCTGAATGTCAGCTTCTGACATTCAGATTGCTATTCCGTTTTCGATTACCCATCCCCCGTTCCCTTCCCTAACCGTAGGGAAGGGGAGAAGTCTAAGGTGCTGCCGCTCCCGCTCCGGTGGCAATGTGCGGGGCGTTAGAGCATCGAGCGGTATAAATCGGCGGTTTTGTCGATCATCTGTTGGAGCGTGAAGTGCGCTTCGAGGCGTTGCTTGCCCTTTTCGGAGAGCTGGCTGCGTAAATCCGTATCGTCCAGCAGGTGTTCGAGTTGCGCGACAAGCGCTCCGTCACGGCCGGCGTCGAAATAGAGCGCGGCATCGCCCCCGACCTCGGGCAGGCTGGTGGCGTCGGCGAGCAACTGGGGGCACCCCGCATCGAAGGCCTCCAGGATGGGCAGGCCGAAGCCCTCGTACAACGACGGGAAGACGAAGCAGACCGCATTCCGGTACAGCCACCTCAGTTCGCTCTCGCTGCAAAACATTTGAAAAACCCTATCCCTGCCGCCCAGGGAGCCGATCAGCGCGGATTCCTCCTTGTCGAAGGGGGTGGAACCGGCGCAGACGATCCGTAATCCATACTTTTTGGCGACAGGAAGGGCCTCGGCGATAAAGTAGCGGAAGTTTTTGTACCCCAAGCGGGTACCCACGAACAGAATGTAGTCCCCCTCGGGGAGGCCGCTCGGACGCTGCGGGGCGATGTGGGGCGGAAGCATCAGGCCGTGGGGGATGGTGCGGATGACGGTGGGGTCGAGATCGAAGGATTCGAGCAGGTCTTTTTTGGTATGCTCCGAGATGGCGATCAAACAGTCGGCGCGGCAGATCGCGTCCCTCTGCCATTGGATGTCCCTCCGCCTGTGCGGATCGTTGGAATTGAACTTCAGATCCGTCATGTCGTGGATCGTGAGCACGGTCGGGTTGCGGGGGGCGTCCTTCAAATCGTAAGGCGCGTAGTAAGTGGGGTGCAGGATGTCGTAACTTTCGGCGTTGCGGATCCGCAGGCGGGAATAATTCCGGTTCAGCTTACGCTGCACGACGTAGAGCAGGCGGGCCTTCTTCGGATCGGCCAGGGGCATACACCTCCCCTTCATGTGGACGTTGGACGAGAAAAGGGTCGCCACCTCGGTGTCGATCCCGGCTTGGGGCATATTGTCCCTAAGCGCGGCGATGTACCGCGATATGCCCCCGAAACGCTGCTGGGTAAATATGTAGTGGTCGTACAGGACTTTCATGGCGTTCCTGTAAGGGGGTGATTACCTGCGCTTTTTGGCCGCCTCCCGTTGGGCTTGCTGCTGGTTTTTGAGCATCTCCTCGTAACGCTGGGCGAACTTCGACTTCTTGACCGGCTTTTTGGCATTGGCCTTCATCTGGGCGTGGAGTTTCTGATCGTCGACCAGGTAGCGGAAGCCCCATGTCTGGATGATGGTAATCAGCGACGAGAGCGTGTAGTAATAGGTCAGGCCGCTGGCGTAGCTGTTGAACCAGAGCAGCATCATGACCGGCATCATGTACAGCATCATGAACTTCATGCCCGGCAGCTGTTGTGAGGAGCCCGCGCTCTGGTCGTAGTTGATCTTCGAGGAAAAGAACATCGTCACGGCCATCAGCAAGGCGAACAAACTGATGTGGTCGCCGTAGAAGGGGATCGTGAAGGGCAGGTCCCAGATGCTGTCGTAGGCGGAAAGGTCGTCGGCCCAGAGGAAACTCCTGCCCCGAAGCTCGATCGAGGCGGGGAAGAACCGGAACAAAGCGATGATGATCGGGAACTGGATCAGCATGGGCAAACAGCCCCCCATGGGGCTCACACCTGCTTTTTTGTAGAGCTCCATGGTCGCCTGCTGCTTCTTGACGGCGTCCTTCTGGTCGGGGTATTTGGCGTTGATCTGCTCGATCTCGGGCTTCAAGAGCCGCATCTTGGCCATCGACAAATAGGACTTGTAGGTCAAGGGCATGATAAGCAGCTTGACGATCAGGGTCAGCAAAAAGATGATCAGGCCGAAGCTGGCGATGTGGTTGCCCAGGATGTCGAACAAGGGGATGACCAGCCAGCGGTTCACCACACCGATGATCCAGCCGCCCAGGGGGATGACCCGCTCCATGCTCAGGTCGTAGCTCTTGAGCAGCGAGTATTTGTTGGGGCCGAAATAGAAATTGAATTTGTACTCTTCGGTGTTGGCCGAGAAAGGTACCGAGGCCTGGATGTCGAAACGTTTGATCAAACCGCTGCCCTCGGCGATGGTCCGGTAGTGGAGCTGCGCGTCGGTGAAAGGCTCTTTGGCGATCAGAGTCGAGCTGAAGAACTGCTTTTTGAAGGAGATCCACTCGATCTTGGTCGGGACGCTCTTTTCTTTCTCGCCTTTGCTCAGGCCCAGCTTCTCGACGCCCTTTTCGCCGGGGTATTTGTAGACGATGTCGGTGTTGTTGTTCTCGTTGTCGTAGCCCTTCTCGGTCTGGGGCGCGGTGTTCTCCCAGGCCAGGCCTATGGTCGACTGGTTGACCAGAAGGGGGGCCATGTTGTTGAAACGCACGTCGAAATCGACCATGTACTCGCCCTGTTTGAGGGTGTAGATAAAGTCGATCGAGGCGAGGGAGTCGACGGGCAAGCGCATCAAAAAGCTCGCGGCCTCCTGCCCCTCGGCCAGGGCCACATCGGACTGCTGCGAAGGTTCGAAGTAGAAATTCTCGGTGTGGAGTTCGAGGTTCTTGCCCGCGTTGAACTGCAAAAAGAAGGAGAGGTCGAACCTCGAGCTGTTGCCCGCGAAGAGCATCAAGGGCTGGCGGTCCTCGGGTTTCTTGCCGTAGGTCTTGTAATCCTTCAGCTCGACGGCGGCCACGCGGCCCCCCTTGTTGGAGAGGTAGAGTTTGACCACGTCGTTCTCCAGGACCCGGAATTGCTCCTCGCCCACGGTGGCCGCGGCCAGCACGGGACCGAAATTGGATTCGAACTCGCGGAGTTTGCGCTCCCCGGGGGTCTCGGCGGGTTGCTCGACGGCAGGGGCCTGTTCTCCGGCCTGAAGCTGTTGACCCGTTTGGGGCTGCTCGAAGGGGGCGTTCTTAGCCTCGACGCGCTCGATGCTGTCCTGGACGAGTTGGGCGGCCTCCTGTTTGAGGCGGTACTCCTCGACGCGTTTTTTTTGTTCCTGGGAATTGTAAACCGAAAAGCCTATAAGGACTGCGCCGATCAGCAACAGTCCGATCACAGATTGTTTATCCATTATCCGTTATTTCTCTTTATTCTGGATGGCCGCCTTGATGAAATCGACGAAAAGCGGATGGGGGTGCATGGCCCAACTCTTGTACTCGGGGTGGAACTGGACGCCGACGAACCAGGGGTGGTTGTCCAACTCGATGATCTCGACCAGGCCCGAATCGGGGTTGATGCCCGTGGGTTTGAGGCCCGCCTCGCGGAAGGCGTCCAGGTAGCGGTTGTTGAACTCGTAGCGGTGGCGGTGGCGCTCCTGGATCATCTCTTTCCCGTAGATCCCCTCGCAGCGCGAGCCCTTCTCCAGTTGGCAGGGGTAGGCGCCCAGCCGCATAGTGCCGCCCTTCTCGGTAACCCCCTTCTGCTCCTCCATCAAATCGATGACGGGGTTCTCCACGTCGCCCATCTCGGCCGAGCCGGCGTCACTGAGCTTGAGTACGTTGCGGGCGAACTCGATCACGGCGCACTGCATGCCCAGGCAGATGCCCATGAAAGGTATTTTGTTCTCGCGGGCGTACTGCACGGCGGAGATCTTGCCGTCGATCCCCCTGTGGCCGAAGCCGGGGGCGACCAGGATGCCGTCCATGTGGCCCAGGGCCTGGCCCACCGTCTCGGGCGAGATCTTCTCGGCGTTGACGTAGTGGAGCTTAACCTTGGCCAGGTTGGCTGCGCCGGCGTGGACGAAGGCCTCGACGATTGACTTGTAGGCGTCGGGAAGCTCGGTGTATTTGCCGACCAGGGCGATGTCGACCGTGGTCTTGGGGTGTTTGATGCGGCCCAGGAACTCGTTCCAGGCCTCCATGTCGCGGACGCTGTCGGTCGGAAGGCCCAGCTTGCGCAGCAGGACCTCGTCCATCTTCTGGTCGGCCATGCGCACGGGGACCTCGTAGATGGTCGGCACGTCGATCGACTCCATGACCGCGTCGGCGTCCACGTTGCAGAACAAAGCCACCTTCTTTTTGATCTCGTTGGAGAGCTTTTTCTCGGTGCGCAACACGAGCATATCGGGCTGGAGTCCGTTCTCGAGCATCGTTTTGACGGAGTGCTGGGTCGGCTTGGTCTTCAATTCACCCGAGGCGCTCATGTAGGGAATCAGCGTGAGGTGCACCACGGCCGTGTTCTGCGGGCCCATCTCGTACCTCAGCTGGCGGACCGTCTCGATGAAGGGCAGCGACTCGATGTCGCCCACCGTGCCGCCGATCTCGGTGATCACAATGTCGTAGATCTTCTTGGTGGCCAGCATCTTGATCCGGCGTTTGATCTCGTCGGTGATGTGCGGGATGACCTGAACCGTGCGGCCCAGGTATTCGCCCCGGCGCTCCTTGTCGATTACCGAGCGGTAGATGCGCCCGGTGGTCACGTTGTTCTCCTTCGAGGTCGGGATCGAGGTAAAGCGCTCGTAGTGGCCCAGGTCGAGGTCGGTCTCGGCGCCGTCCTCCGTGACGTAGCACTCGCCGTGCTCGTACGGGTTGAGCGTGCCGGGGTCGACGTTGATGTAGGGGTCCATCTTCTGGATGGTGACCGAGTAGCCGCGGGCCTGCAAAAGCCGTGCGATGGAGGCCGAAATGATCCCCTTGCCCAGCGAGGAGGCTACCCCGCCCGTGACAAAAATATACTTTACCTTCGATGAAGCCATGTGTCCTGTTGCTGTTTATTCGTTGTTTTGTTGGTCTATGATGTTGATCTTCTCTACCGTTTGGGCCATCTCCTCCTTCGCCTTCTCGATCTTCTCCCTCACGTCGCGGACCATCGCCTCGGCGTTCTTGGATTTGGAGAAAAAGCCGATGTTGTTCTCCAGCGTGGCGATGTCGCCCTCGAGCTGGCGCACCCGGTTGAACAGGCGGTCGCGCTCGGACTTGACCTTGCGGTCGCCTCCCCCCTTCATCGCCGTCACACGGCCGCGGAAACGCTCCATCGAACGCTCCCTCTCGCCGCCCTTGACCCCCGTGAACAGGGTGTCCATCAGCTCTTTGTACTTAGCCTGGATGGAGTCCTTCTGCTTGACGGGCACAAAGCCGATCGAGCTCCACTCGCGCTGGAACTCGCGGATGGCCTCCATCGAAAACTGCTCGCCCGCGGCGATGTACTGCTCGATCTTTTGCAGCAGGTCGCGCTTTTTGGACAGGTTTTCAGCGTACTCGCCGTCCACGGAGGAGAAATGCGACGATTTGCGCGTGAAGAAGGCGTCGCAGGCGGAGCGGAAACGTTTCCAGATCGCGTCGGAATGGCGGCGCGGCACGGGGCCGATCTCCTTCCAGCGCCTTTGCAGGGCGATCAGCTCGTCGGTCGTCTTTTTCCACTGGTCGCTGCCCGAGAGGGACTCGGCGGCCAGGCAGATGTCGATCTTGAGTTGGAGGTTCTGGTCCATCTCGGACTTCTGGCCAAGGTAGAACTCGCGCTTGCGCTCGAAGAAACCGTCGCACGCCTTGCGGAAGCGCTCGTAGATCTTCGTGTTCTCCTTTTTGGGGGCGAAACCGATCGTTTTCCAGAGTTTTTGTATCTCGGTCAGCTTGTCCGACGCTTTGTTCCAGTCCTTGCGGGTGACCAACGTGCCCTGGGTCAGCTCCTCGGTCTTGGCGCAGAGCTCGGCTTTCAAATCGAGGTTGCGTTTCTGCTCCTGCTTGATGTCATCGAAGTGGTCCTGGTGGAGCTTGTTGATGCGGGCGGACGCCTCCTTGAAGCGCTCCCAGATCGACTCCTTGTACTCCGGGGAGACGGGGCCGATCTCCCTCCACTGCTCGTGCAGCTTTTGCAGCGCGTGGAAGGCGTTGACCACCGAGGGCTCCAGGATCAGGCTCTCGGCCTGTTCGCAGAGCGCCACCTTGGCCTCGTAGTTGCGTTTCAAATCGAGGTCGCGGAGTTCCTTGTTGATCTTGACGTAGCTGTAAAAATTTTCTACGTGGTAATTATAGGTGTCCCACAACTCCTTGGTGCTGGAAAGCGGGACGAGGCCCGTTTCGCGCCACTTTTGTTGCAGGGCGTGGAAGACGTTGAAGGTGTGGTTCAGGGTTTCGGTGCTGTTGACCAGCTCTTTCAACTCCTCGATGATCTGGAGTTTGACCTTGAGGTTCTCCTCTTTCTGCGCGTCGATCGACGAGTTGTAGAGGTCCCTCTTGCGGCGGTACTCGCCCAAGAGTTCTTTCAGGCGGATCTCCGCCGCGTCGTCGGGGGCGACGAAATCGTCGGGGTTGCCGCCGGCCTCCTCGTAGAGCTTGCGCAGCTTCTCGGTCTCGGCGCGGTGGATCTTGTAGAAGGCGATCTTGATCCCCTCCACGTCGCGGCGAAGGCTCTGGATGGGGCGCTCGGCCATCAGGGTCTCGAAATATTCGTTGATCTGCTCCTTGGTCTTGCCGCTCAAATCCTCGCCGGGCAGCGAGGCGTGGTCGTGGCTCTCCTCCTCGTCCTCCTCGCCCAGGTCGAGGTCGGGGGCGGAGGCGGCGAGCATGGCTTCCTCGTCCGAAAAATCCTCGCCCATCGCTTCGGCGGGCTCCTCTTCGGCGGCGGGCGCTTCGGCGGGTTCGGGAGCAGGTTCGGGAGCAGGTTCGGAAGCGGCAACAACTTCCGGCTCAACGGCAGGCGCATCCGCAGGTGCGGCGGGCTCCTCCACGACCGGCTCCTCTGCGGGCTCCTCAGCGGGGGCGGGGGCGGCGGGCTTTTTCGCGGGCTTTTTCGCAGGCTTTACCGCTTCGGGCGCTTCCTCCGCGGGTTGGGCGGCGGGATCGGCTTCGGCGGCCTCGGCGGCGGGTTGGGCCTCGACGGGGGGCTCGGCGGGAGCTTCGACGGAAGCCTCGGCGGGGTTTTCAGCGTTGTTTTCGGTAGTGGGCTGATCCGCGATCAAATCGGGATTCTGCTCATCGACAGAGGGTTGGGTCGTTTTGGTTGCCATAAGGTAGACCTTTGGTTCAGATAACCAACAAAAATAGGACATTTTGGGCGGACTCCCAAACAATTTACCCGTTTTTTCCGGCTGTAACAACTATTTGAAAATAATTCATACTTTTAACCGAGAGTTAACACTCTTATTATAGCTTTGTAACTGAACATATAAACGATCCCCTTATGGCGACTATGAAAAAGACTGTGCTGCTCGTCGACGACGAATCCGATATCCTCGAATTTGTAGGCTACAACCTGAGCAAAGAGGGGTATAACGTCTTGACAGCCCTCAACGGAAAGCAGGCGATCGACGTGGCGATGGAAACCCATCCCGACCTAATCTTGCTCGACGTGATGATGCCCGTAATGGACGGCATCGAAACCTGCCGCGTGCTGCGCTCCAAACCCCAATTCGACTCCACGACCATCGCCATGCTCTCGGCAAGGGCCGACGACTACTCCCAGATCGACGGATTCGAGGCGGGCGCGGACGACTACATCACAAAGCCCATCAAGATCAAGGTGTTGATGAGCCGCGTCAAAGCCCTGCTCAAACGCCACATCCCCGACGACGGGCTGGCTTACGGAAAGATCGTCGTAGACCGGGAACGCCACCTGGTGGTGATCGACGGAAAGAAACACGAGCTGCCCCGCAAGGAGTTCAACCTGATCGAACTGTTGGCCTCCAAACCCCACAAGGTATTTACCCGCGAGCAGATCTACCAGTCGATCTGGGGAGACGACGTGATCGTGGGCGATCGGACCATCGACGTGCACATCCGCAAGCTGCGGGAGAAGATCGGCGAGGACTTTATCGTTACCATCAAGGGCGTGGGCTACAAATTCGAGGTGCCCGAGTCGCTGCTCGATCAGGGCGTGGAGGTTTCCCAGGTGCAGGCGAATTAGCGAAAGCATTTAAAAAGTAGTGCGAAAATTTGGAAGTTTGGATTTTCGCACTACTTTTGCATTGTTATTTAATAGATCATTTAAATAATAGTATTAAATTGTGTGGTCAATGGCGAAAAACGTGATAAATAGTCCTGAAATGCAGGAGACTTCGCGCAATATGGAGCAGGTGATCCTCGAAACGGCCGAGCGCCTCTTCCTGGAGCGGGGTTACGCGCTGGTCTCGATCAGCGAGATCGCCCGCGAGGCGGGGTGCAACCAGGCGCTGGTGCACTATTATTACCGCACGAAAGAGACGCTTTTCCAACGTATTTTCCAGCAGAAAGCCAGGGCGTTCATCTCCGGGCTCTTCACATCGGACCACGCGGGCGAGCCCTTCGCCGTGCAGTTGGGCAGGATTATTGAACGGCACTTCTCCATGATGGCCGCCTCGCCCGGGCTGCCCTGGCTGATCGTGAGCGAGCTCAGGCTCCACCCCGAGCGGATCGCGGCGATCAAAGAGCAGGTCGGGGAGGAGATGCTCTCGGCGGCGGGACGCTTCGAGGCGCTGCTGAAGGCCGAGATCGCGGCGGGGCGGGTACGGCAGATCGAATTGTTCGACCTGCTGATGACCGTCGTGTCGTTGAACGCCTTCTTCTTTATCGCCGAGCCCGTATTTACCCGCGTGCTGGATATGGACCCGGCGCAGGTGGAAAGTTTTGTCCAACAGCGCAAGAAACAGATAACCGAAACGGCATTAAACAGTTTAAGACCATGAAACGCATATTTTTTCTCCTGGCCGGGGTGACGGCGCTACTCCCTGCGCGGGGGCAGACCCTGGAGCAGTGCAGGCGGATGGCGCGGGAGAACTATCCCCTGATCAAACAGCGTGAGCTGACCGAGCGGAGCAAAGAGCTGAACCTCTCCAACGCGGCGCGGGGGTGGCTGCCCCAGTTGAGCATCACGGGGATCGGGGGGATCGTGCAGGGGATGCCCTCTTTGACCGGGGGGAGTTCCTCGGGCGTGAACCAGAAGGTGATCGGGCTGGTGCAGTTGACCCAACCGATTTGGGACGGGGGGATCTCCTCGGCGCGCAAAAAGATGGCCGAGGCGCAAGCCGACGTGGACCAGGCGACATTGGAGGCGCAGTTGGCGCGGTTGGACGAGCAGGTAAACCAGTTGTACCTGGGGGTTTTGATGCTCGACTGCAAGGTACGGACGTTGGAGTTGGCCGATTCGACGCTCGGGGCCAACCAGAAGCGGGTGGAGGTGGCTTTATCCAACGGGGCGGCGACGGCATCGGACCGGGACGCGCTGATCGCCGAGCGGCTGGGGATCAAGCAGCAGATGATCGAGGCGCAGGCGGCGCGCAGGGCATACCTCGAGGTTCTGGGCGAGATGGCCGGGGTGCCGATGGGCGGGAATGTGCAGCTCTCGCGTCCCGCCATGCCGTTGGGCGCGCTACCTACCGGGATCAGGCGGTTGGAGTTGGACGTTTACGACAGCCAGGGGGACCTTATAAAAGCGCAGAACAAGATGATCACCACGCGGTTGATGCCGCAGGTGGGGTTGACCGGATTCGCCGTGGGGCTGGCTCCGGGGATGGATCTGGGCATGTCCAAACTTAATCACATTCTGGTGGCGGGGATCAGTTTGAAATGGGATATCGGAGGGTTGTATACGAAAAATAACGACCGGGGGCTGCTCAAACTCAGCCAGTCGCAGGTCGAGTTGCAGCGGGAGACCTTCCTCTACAACACGCGTTTGGACATGAGCCGTTCGCGGGGCGATATGGAGGCCAGTTCCGGGCAGTTGAAAGAGGACGGGCGGATCGTGGAACTGCGCGAATCGGTGCGCAAGGCGACCGAGATCAAGTACGAGAACGGGACGGCCACCGTCGCCGACCTGGTGCGCGAGACCAACTCGGAAGCCGAGGCGAAGTGCGCCAAAGAGCTGCATGAATTGCAGTATATACTTCAGTATGAGAATTATAAATCCTTAACGGGTAACCAGCAATGAGAAAGAGTTTGTTTATAATCGCGGCTGCGGCCCTGGCCGGTTGCAGGGAGAGCTTCAAGAGCGACGCTTCGGGGGCTTTCGAGGCCGTGGAGACCGTGATATCGGCCCAGACGCCGGGCGTGTTGCGGGAGTTTTCCATCAACGAGGGCGATGTGCTCGCGGCCGGCCAAACGGTCGGATACGTCGATACGGTGCAACTTTATTTGCAGAAACAGCAGTTGGTCGCCTCGCGCAACGCCGTGAAAAAAGGGTTGCCCGACGTGCAGACCCAGATCCGGGCCACGCAGGACCAGATCGCCAGCCTGGAGCGCGAGAAAGCGAGGTTGGAGAAGCTGGTGGCGGGCGGGGCGGCCACCACCCAGCAGTTGGACGAGATGAGAAGCAAGCTCGATATGGCCAAAAGCCAGTTGGCGGCGCAGCGCAACTCGCTATCCACGGGAGTGGGCAGCGCGGATTCGCAGGCACAGGCCCTCGACGCGCAGATCGCCATCGTGGACGACCAACTGGTCAGAAGCCGGATCGTCAACCCCGGCGCGGGGGTGGTCACGGCCAAGTACGCCGAGCGGTACGAGGTCACCGCCCCGGGCAGGCCGTTGTACAAGATCGCGGACATGGAGAACATCTATTTGCGGGCCTATGTCTCGGCCGACCAGTTGACCAAGGTCAAATTGGGAGGTAAGGCGGCCGTCTACTCCGATTTCGGGGAGAACGAACAGCGCGAATACGAGGGTACGGTTGTCTGGATCGCGGACCGGGCGGAGTTCACGCCCAAGACGATCCAGATGAGGGACGAGAGGGCCAACATGGTCTACGCGGTCAAGATCGCCGTCAGGACAGACGGCTACCTCAAGATCGGGATGTACGGCGAAACGGTGTTCGAATAACGGGTCGAAGCCATGGCGGAAAGTCCGGTCATAGTGGCACGCTCGCTCGGCAAGAGGTACGGGCAGATCGAGGCGCTCAAGGAGGCGAGCCTCGAGGTGGCGCGCGGGGAGATCCTCGGGTTGATCGGGACCGACGGGGCGGGAAAGACCACGCTGATCCGCATCCTGGCCACGCTGCTGCTCCCCGACTCGGGATCGGCCACGGTGATGGGGCACGATACGGTCAAAGAGTTCCGGCAGATACGCAACAAGGTGGGGTATATGCCGGGGAAATTTTCGCTGTACCCCGATCTGAGCGTGAAAGAGAATTTGGAGTTCTTCGCCACGCTGTTCGGGACGACCGTAGAAAAGAATTACGAACGGATCAAAAGCATATACTCCCACCTCGAGCCCTTTGCGGGGCGCAAGGCCGGGGCGCTGTCGGGGGGGATGAAGCAGAAGCTGGCGCTGTGCTGCGCGCTGGTCCACCATCCCGGGGCGCTGCTGCTGGACGAGCCCACCACGGGGGTCGACCCGGTCTCGCGCAAGGAGTTCTGGGACATTCTCGCGGAGCTGAAAAAGGACGGGATCGGCATGGTCGTATCGACGCCCTACATGGACGAGGCGACGCGCTGCGACAGGGTGGCGCTGGTCAAGGAGGGACGGATCATGGAGGCCGACACGCCGCAGAACCTGATCGCACGCTTCCCCGTCGCGCTCTACGCGGCCAGCGGGGAGGATATGTACCCGTTGCTGTTGAAGATCAGGGAGCTGGGGTGCGTGGAGAGTGCATACACGTTCGGGGATGCGCACCATATCACTCTGAAAGAGGGTTTTACGGAAGGGGATTTGAAAGACGGGTTGGATGGGGTGCCGTGCGAAGTGCGGCGCATCGTCCCGACCATCGAGGACTATTACATGAAACTCAAATGAGCGACTACGCGATAACGGCCAAGGGCCTGGTCAAACGCTTCGGCGACTTTACCGCCGTGGACAACATCTCTTTCGAGGTGGGCAAAGGCGAGATATTCGGCTTCCTGGGGGCCAACGGCGCGGGAAAGACCACGGCGATGAAGATGCTGTGCGCCCTCTCGCGGCCCACCGCCGGGTCGGCCACGGTGGCAGGGTTCGATATCGCAAAACAACCGGGCAAGGTGCGCAAAAGCATCGGGTACATGAGCCAGAAGTTTTCGCTGTATGAGGATCTGACCGTGTGGGAGAATATCCGTCTGTTCGGGTCGATCTACGGGCTGAATAAAGCGCAGGTCAAAGAGAAGGGCGAGGGGATGCTCACGGAATTGGGTTTCAGCGAGGTGAGGGATTCGCTGGTCGTCGATTTGCCGATGGGGTGGAAGCAGAAGCTGGCCTTCTCGTCGGCCATCCTCCACTCCCCGCAGGTCGTCTTCCTCGACGAGCCCACGGGCGGGGTCGACCCCGATACGCGGCGCAGGTTCTGGGAGTTGATCTACGCGGCAGCCCAGAAAGGGATCACGGTCTTCGTGACCACCCACTACATGGACGAGGCGGAGTACTGCAACCGGGTGTCGATCATGGTGGACGGACGGATCGAGGCACTGGACAGCCCCAAAAACCTGCGGCGGCAGTTCGGGGTGGAGACGTTCGACGAGGTGTTTACGCAGTTGGCGCGAAAAGCCGTAAGAAGTGAATAAATCATGAGGGAGTTCAGTGCATTCGTCAAAAAGGAGTTCCTGCACATCATGCGGGACAGGCGGTCTGTGCTTATCCTGCTGGCGATGCCGGTGGTAATGATCATCCTGTTCGGGTTTGCGCTGACCACCGAGATCAACAACGTCAAGCTGATGGTGGTGGACCCCTCCCCCACCCCGCTGACCGAGAAGATCGTCGAGCGGTTCCGGGGGAATTACTACTTCGATCTGAAAGAGGTGCGCCGTTCGGCCGTCGACGCGGACGCGCTGTTCCGTACGCGGCAGGCGGATATCGTGGTGGTGTTGGAGCAGGGGCTCGAAAAGAGGGTGGCGCTCGGCGAGAGGGGGCAGGTGCAGTTGCTGGTCGACGGGACCGATCCCAACACGGCGACCACGCTCATCAACTACGCGACGGGGGTGTTCGCATCCATGGCGCAGGAAAACGCGGCGGGGACGGGCGGCAATGCGCAGATGCCCGCCTTTACCATCGTGCCGGAGATCAAGCTGTTGTACAACCCGGGGATGAAGAGCGCCTACAACTTTGTGCCGGGCGTGATGGGGTTTATCCTGATGCTGATCTGCTCACTGATGACCGCCATCTCCATCGTGCGGGAGAAGGAGACCGGGACCATGGAGACGCTGCTCGTATCGCCCGTCAGGCCGATTACCATCATCACGGCCAAGGCGATCCCTTACATGGTTTTGTCGTGTATCAACGTGATAACCATTGTTTTGCTCTCGGTGTTCGTGCTCGGGGTGCCCTTGCAGGGTAATTTGGCGTTGCTCGGGCTGCTCTCGCTGTTGATGGTGAGCGTGTCGCTGGCGCTGGGGCTTTTGATCTCCTCGATTGCGCAGACCCAGGTGGTCGCCATGATGGCGGCGGGGCTCGGGGTAATGATGCCCACCATGATGCTCTCGGGGCTGCTGTTTCCCGTGGAGAATATGCCGGGGATATTGCGCGCGCTCTCGTGCATCGTTCCGGCCAGGTGGTTTATTGACGCGGTGCGCAAGGTGATGATCCAGGGCGCGGGGATCGAGTTGGTGGCAAAGGACATACTAATCCTGGGCGGTATGGCGGTCGCACTTTTGGCGGCCAGTGTGAAAAAAATAAACCCGAGGCTGCAATGATACTACGCTACCTGATAGACAAAGAGTTCCGGCAGTTCTTCCGAAACCCCTTCCTGCCCAAGCTGATGGTCGGGTTCCCGTGCCTGGCCATGCTGATCTTCCCGTGGGTGGCCAACATGGAGGTCAAGGATATCAAAACGGTGGTCGTCGACGCGGACCGTACGCAAACTTCGCAGCGGCTGGTGGGGAAATTGGCGGCGAGCTCCTATTTCAAGTTCGCGGACGAGGTGTTCGACTACAAGAGCGCGCTAAACGAGATCGAGCACGGCCGGGCGGATTTGATTTTGGAGATCCCGGCGGGGTTTGAAAAAGAGTTGGAAAACGGGTCGCCCGCGCGGGCCATGATCACGGTCAACACGCTCAACGGCACCAAGGGGGCGCTGGCGAGCAACTACATGGCGGGCGTGCTGGGGGGATTCAGCGAGGAGCTGCGCGTGGCGGCCGGGGTGGCGGCGGGATCGGCGGCCGGGGTGGCGTCTGGGCCGGCGATCGAATTGATACCCAGGGAGCTGTACAACCCCAGGCAGGACTACAAGATCTTTATGATCCCGGCGTTGATGGTCATGCTGCTGACCATGCTGTGCGGTTTGCTGCCCGCCATCAACCTGGTGGCGGAGAAGGAGAAAGGGACCATCGAGCAGATCAACGTCACGCCGGTAAGCCGGTTCAGCTTCCTGCTGGCTAAGCTGTCGACCTTCTGGATCATCGGATTCGTGGTGCTGAGCCTCAGTTTGCTGGTGGTCTGGCCCGTCTACGGGTTGGTGGCCAGGGGGAGTTTGTGGTCGATCTACTTCTGCGCGCTTTTGTTTATCGTGGCCATATCGGCCATGGGGCTGGTAATCTCCAACTACTCGGCCACCATGCAGCAGGCCATGTTTTTGATGGTCTTCTTCGTGGTAGTAATGATGCTGATGAGCGGGCTGTTCACTCCCGTGGACAGTATGCCCGGGTGGGCGAAAGCCATTACCGTCGCCAACCCGTTGAAGTACTTTATCGAGTGCATGAGGCGGATATTCCTGAAAGGAAGTTCCCTGTACGAGTTGCGGGGGCAATGGGGCGCGCTGATCGTTTTCGTGGCCGTATTCGGGACCTGGATGGTCGCGGGGTACCGCAAGAAGGCATAATAATTGCTGCGATTGAAATATTGCTTATCTTTGCGCCCCACCACACACCCCGCTTATGTCCACATTCGAGAATTTAGCCTGCAAGCGCAACCATAACTTCCTGACTGTCAGTTGGAGCAATCCCGACCGCAAAGTCGTGCGGGTATATTACAATACGCGTCCCGAGATCGATGGACAACAGATATTCCTGGCCTCGGTCAGCGACGCGGAGTACACCGTCGAGGATCCCGCGCCCGGGCAGAGGGTTTACTTTATCCTCAAAAGCGAGGGGATGCAACAGCAGATGGTCGGCGAAAGGGAGCTTCCCATGACGGGGATCTGCAACTTCCGCGATCTGGGCGGCTATCCCACCGAGGACGGACGCACGGTCAAATGGGGCACCTTCTTCCGCTCCGGGGCGCTGCACAAGCTCAACGAACACGACTCCGCGTTGGTCCGCTCGCTGGGGATCGACACCGTGTTCGACTGGCGCGGGGAGGCGACCTCCAAAGCCGAGCCGGACGATCAGGGCATCGCACGGCAGGTGGTCAACATATCGGCCATGCCGGGGATCGACTCCACATTGGGCGGGGTAAGCCCGGGCAATATGCTCAAGAACCCCGACCGCTACACCGGATTTAACTCGCTGACCGAGATCATGGTACACGGTTACCGCGATATGGTATTCAAGAACGAGGCCTTTACCGCGATGGTCAAGGCGCTGGAAGAGGGGCACACACCCATGCTCCAGCACTGCGAGTCGGGCAAGGACCGGGCGGGCATGGGGTCGGCGATCCTCTTGCTGATCCTCGGCGTATCGCAGGAGGCGGTATTGGAAGACTACCTGGCCAGCAACCGGTTTATCGGGGTGTGCAACACGCGGTTCATGGAAAAGTTGGCCCCGTGGCTCGACAGCGAGGAGAAACTCGACCAGTTCGAACTGATGATGCAGGTCTCCTCCACCTACCTGGAGAGCGCGCTCGAATCGGCCATCGAACGCTACGGCTCGATGGAGGTCTACTTCCAAAAGGAGTTCGGCCTCGGGGAGAAAGAGCTCGCCGTTTTGAGGGACAAGTACCTGTATTAAAACCCTATAACTAACGTGAGTTCGGGATAAGCGAAGCGCAATAACGAACTCATTCCGTTGGGGAGCAGCCTTCAGGCTGCGACAAAGCCCTCCCCTACGGGTAGGGGAGGGTGTGGGAGGGGTGATCGAACATAAAAAGGGGCTGTGAAAGCCCCTTAACGCGAGTCCGGGATAAGAACTCGCGAACAACATACAGAAAACGAATGACTTAAAACGAGTTCTTATCCCGGACTCACGTTAACTATGGAAGGGCAACTGCTCAGGGATCCGGGAATCTTCCCGGACGAGGGTGTTTTGGAGGATGCGCTCAAGGGAAGCTATCCCGCTTTCGAGCAATGGATCATGATGATCAGGGGGCCTGAATTCGGGCTTGTCCCCGAGTGGCGGTACTACAACGACGGGAAGGCTTGGCTCTGCAAAGTGGTCGATAAGAAAAAGACCGTGATGTGGCTCTCGGTCTGGGACGGGTTTTTCAGGGTGAGCTTTTTCTTTACCGAGAAACACCGGGACGGGATCGCGGCGCTCGACATCGACGAGGGGATCAAGGCCGGGTTTGCGGCGGGGAAACCCGTCGGGAAACTGATCCCGCTGATCCTGGACGTTCGCTCATCACGGCAACTGCCCGACGCGTTGGCGGTCGCGGGGTTTAAGAAGAAGGCGTAAGGGGCTGCTTCCGGGAGGGTTGTTTCCGGGACGGGCCCTACTCGGGCCAGGTCCCGGTATTCAGGTAGGCATTCACGTTGACCAGCCGTTTGTTGTAGATGGTAATCATCCGGTTCACGGCGTCTTGGTAAGTCGGGGTCGCTTCCTGATTGAAAGGGGCCATGGTCAGGTTCTCGTCGCCGTTCAACGTCGCTTTGAAACCGTCGAGGGTCGTCGCGTTCAGGGGCCACTTGGCCCGGTCGACGGCCTCTGATTTCGCCAGTTTGTTTCCCTGCGCGGTAATGTAGGCCGGGACCGCCCGCAGGTCGGTCTCGAGCGCAGTGAAACGCGCCTTGGCGGCGGCTATGAAGTCAGGGTCGGTAAGCAGGTGCTTGTACCACCACGAGCCGGACATCATGGTCGAGCGGCCGTTGTAGGTTTTCGAACCGGTGGCGAACGCTGTGTAGTCGAAATCCCAGATGGGTCCGGCGTAGATCTTCCCGAGGCGTTTCTTATAAAGGAAAGTGCTCGCGGGGGTGGCGCGGCTGTTCTCGGAATCGATCACATGGTCGAACTCGGCGTTGCCCGTGATCGCGGCGGCCAGCCAGAAATCGACGAAAGAGTTCATGTCGAGGCTGTCGTAGAGGTCCGAAAAGTTCTTGGCCTGGAGCAGGGTCTCCACCCTGTTCACGTAGGAAGCAATGTAGCTCAGCTGCTCGTTCGGGAAATTGCCGTCGTCGTCCAGCGAGGGGCTCTTCAGCATGATCTTGGTACCGAAGACCGAGCTTTTGAACTTGGGGTCCTCGTCGTAGTTGAAGTCGAGCTCGAGCAGGTAGCCCCCGGTGAGGTTGTCGCCCGAAATGTCGACGGGGTTCATCTCGTCGATGTTGACCCGGTTCTTGTCCACCCGGACGTGCTCGGCGATGTAGTAGTTGCCCATGTACTGGCCGTTGAAGACCACCTCGGCGTAGCTGCCGTGGGGAGCCCACTCCATTCCCGTTTTATCCGCGCTCAGGATATGTCCCACATGGAAGGCCACGTCGTTGCGCAGCAGGGTCCGGTCGCGCCAGTTGGCCAGGAAACACCAGCGCTTGTGCTTGGGCATGCCCAGAATGGGGTCCTTGATGGCCATCTTCATGTTGAAGGGCTTCTTGTCCATGCGTTTCCAGGTGGCGTTGCCCCGGCCGCGCAGCTCTACGTCCCCGTTGTAATTCTCCAATCCGGTCAACCCCAGCGCGTCGATGTTGATCCGGGCGGCCATCCAGTCCTCCTTGTTTTTGACGGTTTCGGAGAAGACCTTGCCTTCGGTGGTGGTGAAATAGACGTAGGGCAACCCGGTGTAGGGGTAGAGTTTGACGGTATAGGTGGCCTTCAGGGTGCCTTCCCCCCGGACCTCGAAGGTCACGGGCGAGGAGTAATTCTGGGACGAGCCACCGCTCTGCTGCTTGGCATTGGCGATGTAGAGATCCCCGTTCGCGGCGACGAAAGTCGCTTTGAGGGCAGTCAGGGGCACATCGTTGGGCAGGTAGCCCCAGAACAGTTTCTGAGACGCTACCTGTTGAAGGGTTATGCTTTTGGATAAAGCCGTGTTGCTGCTCTTTTCGAACGACACCGACGTAAGGGCCGGTTGGTTGGGGTCGGTGGGATCTACGGGCTCCTCTTTCTCCGGTTTGTCAAGGCAACCGGCCATTGTAATCAGGGAGAGCAGGGCGGAAAGAAGGTAGACTTTTTTCATTGCCGATGGGGTTTAGTGAAAATTACGCCACAAATACAAATATAGGCATAAGTTTCTATCATGCTCATACCTAACGTTAAATTTACGCCAAAATTGTCTTGCTAAACCCGGCGGGTCAGAAGGCGTAGCCGAAGCCGACCACGCCCGAGGGGATGATGTCGCCGCTCGTGCCGATGATCGGCGTGAAGCCGATCCGCCAGGTGAAACCGCCGTCGATGGGCTTTCTGCGGTACATGAAGGCGAGGTGTCCAACCACGTTGCCCGGTTTGGCATCGTCGTAATAGTACAAAGGAACCTTGCGGGTCAGGATCGTCGCACCCGCACCCACCTCGAAGGCGTGGGGGGAATCGCTCTTGCCCAATACGTAGTTCAGCCCCAGGGGAAATGTGATATAGGAGCGGACATTCCACGAATAGTCGCTGCAGGTGGATGTGCCGCAATCGTGGTAATCACTCACGCCCATCCCCATGCCAATGCGAAAGCCCAGGCCCGTGTCGGTCCCCGCCTTGAAACGGCGGTCATAGCTCGCGGAGAACAAAATGCCCGGTCCGCCCATCTCGGCGTAGACCTGGCTGCCGGTAATGCGCTCGTCGCTCTGGGCTTTGGCGGCGGAGGCGATAAAAAGGGAGAGTAAGAGGAGGGTCGAAAGTTTTTTCATGGATGGATTTGTGGGTGGTTTGTTACTAAGATGCTTTGTAGACGAAAACGTTGCGTCTACATCTCCAGATCGCTGAATTTCCGGTATCCGAACAACCAGGCGATCAAAATTGAGCCCCGGTAGACGCAGCCCGGCTCCACTTCGACGCGCTCCTTGTCGGCGGCGCGCACCCGGTTGAGGCGTTGGCGCTGGCGGCGGAAATCGGTGTAGGCTTCGGCAACGGCCCAGAAAAGGCGGAAGCGGCCGGTCAGCAGGTAGATCAGCGAATTGAAGAAGTCCATCGCCGCGCGGGCGAACATGACCGGCCAGAGCGAGTGCTGGGGCAGGTTCTTATAGAGCATCATCAAATTGTTGCGGTAGTTGAGGTAGGTCTTGCGGGGGGACTCCTGCGGGAGGGTGCCGCCGCCCAGGTGGTATACCGTGCTGCGGGGCTCGACCCGGACCGACCAGCCCATCGAGCGCAAACGCCAGCAAAGGTCGATCTCCTCCATGTGGGCGAAAAAATGGGGGTCGAAGCCTCCGGCGGCACGGAAAGCGGAGGCGCGGACGGCCATGCAGGCCCCGGTGGCCCAGAAAACCTCGACGGGTTGGTCGTACTGCCCGTGGTCGCGCTCGACGGTCTTCAAGATGCGGCCCCGGCAGAAGGGGTAGCCCAAATAGTCGATAAAGCCCCCGCAAGCCCCGGCGTGTTCGAAACACTCGCGGCGGACGTAGCTGAGGACTTTCGGGGCGACGGCGGCCACCTTTTCGTCCTGCTCCAGGACTTCGAGCAAAGGCCCGACCCATCCCGGCGCGGGCTCCACGTCGGAGTTGAGCAGGATGAAGTATTTGGCGTCCAGCTTCTCCAGGGCCAAATCGTAGCCCTCGGCGAAGCCGTAGTTGTGGTCCAGGGTAAGCAAACCGACTTCGGGGTGGTTGGCCCTGAGCCAGTCTACCGAGCCGTCGGCCGAGCCGTTGTCGGCCACCGTGACCTTCGCGGAAGCCGGCACGGTGGAGAGCACGGAGGGCAAAAAGGCCTGCAAATGGCCCAGGCCGTTCCAGTTGAGTATGACTATGTTGCAAAAGTCCATCTATTCAAAATCGTTCCCTATCGACTCGGGGGTGTGTTTCCAGCGCTTGTGGGACCACATCCAAAGCGACGGGTCGCGGCGGATCATGGCCTCCAGGTAGCGGGCGTAGCGGGCGGTTATCTCGTGCTCGGGGACAAGCTCCTGCCCGTCGTAGATCATCGTGTAGCTCAGGGTATAGCGGCAACGCGCGGTCTTTTTGATGTCGACCGCGTAGACGGGCATGCCGAAGCGCAGGGCCAGCTTTTCGGCGCCGTTGAAAAAAGCGGTCTTGCGGCCCAGGAAGTCGTACCAGTGGTCGATCGCGTGGCGGGGGGGGGTCTGGTCGGAGATCAAACCCAGGATAAAGTGCTTGCCCGCACGCCGTTTCTCCACCACGTAGCGCATCACGCCGCTCTTGGGGACGACGTCCGCGCCGAAGCGGGTGCGGACGTATTTGTAATAATCGTCGACCGTTTTGCTTTTCAAGGGTTTATAGACCCCGCCCAGGGTGTGGTGGGTCCACACGCCGTAGGTGGTGAAATACTCCCAACTGCCGTAGTGGGCCAAAGCCCCGATCCAGTCGCGGCCCCGGTTTTCGGCCTCGTGCCGCTCGACGCCCTCGAAGGTAATCCTGCGGGCGAAGGCTTTTTTGCCGATGCCGGCCAGGTCGAAGGTGTCGATAAAGACCTCGGCCAGGTTGCCGTAGAATTTTTTTTCGATCCGTTTGATCTCCGGCAGGGGCTTTTCGGGGAAGCACTCCGTCAGGTTTTCACGGGTCACGCGGCGGCGGTAGCGGACCACATAATAGAGCAACAGGTAGAGCTTCCAGCGCACCGGGCCGTACAAAAACCAGCGCGGCAGGGCCCCGAAGAACTTGGCAAAACCGATCAGGATATAGGCGCCCGGACTCATGCTATTTCACGTGGACGATTACCTCCTCCGATTTGGTGCGCACCTTGAGCCAGTCGGAGAGTTTTTGGATGTCGACCTCCCCGCCGGGGGATTTGGGTTCGACCACGCACAGCACGACCGTCTGTTTCGCCTCTCCCTTCCCGGTGTGGCGCGTGGCGCGGGAGAGGGTAATCGCAGCGATGTTGTCGACCACCTGCGCGGCCTCGGCGGCGATGTCGGCGTAGGGCAGGTTATCCTGTTGAAAGCCTTCCAGCTCGCTGCGCAGGGCGGCGATGGCTTCGTTCTTCTCCTCGAGGAGCTGGGCGTAGTTGACGTTCAGGGTCGACAAATCGATGTCCTTCTCGGCGGCCTGGTTGACGACCAGTTCGGTGTTCACAAGGCCGTAGCCCGGCATTTGGGCGCGCGCCCCCTCCACCGCGTCGCGCGAGAGGGGATCGCCGATCATGGCCACCTCGATCGTCCCCGGATTGCCCCGTTTGGGGGGCGTTTTGCGGTACTGGATCACTTTGCTGTCGGGAAAGCGGAAGACCGAAGTCACAAACCGGTCGGCGTTGGTCTCGAAGACGGTCTGCTGGATGATCCTATACGAGACAAAGACGCTCGGGATCAAAGTGGCGATCATGATGATGGCCATGTAGCGTTTCACGCGGGTCTCGCGCTGCTTGTCCAAAAAGACCTTTTTGTCGTACTTCATGATGCGCGTGATGGCGTAGGCGCCCGCGGCGATGAAGATCGTGTTGATCGAGAAGAGGTAGGCGGCCCCGACGAAGTATTTCCATTGCAGGGTGGCGATGCCGAAGCCCGCGGTGCAAAGGGGCGGCATCAAAGCCGTGGCGATGGCAACGCCCGGGATCACGGTGGAGACCCCCTTGTCCCTGCGCGACTGCGCCACCATGCCCGCCAGACCGCCGAACAGGGCGATCAAAACGTCGTAGGTGGTCGGCGAGGTGCGCGCCAGGAGCTCGCTCTGGGCCGTGCTGATCGGGGAGAGGATGAAATAGAGCGTGGAGGTCAGAATGCTCACCGCGACCATAAAGCCGAAGTTGCGCACCGAACGCTTCATCAGCTCGAAGTCGTTGATGCCCAGCGAGACGCCCAGGCCCATGATGGGGCCCATCAAGGGCGAGATCAGCATGGCCCCGATGATCACGGCGGCCGAGTTGACGTTCAGGCCCAGCGAGGCGATGAAGGTGGCAAAGATCAGCACCCAAAGGTTCGTGCCGCGGAACTCCGCGCTCTTGGAGATGCCCTCCACAACGTCGCTCTGCAACGCCTTGTCCTCGCTCAGGTCGAACTTGTCGGAGATGTAGGCAAAGATCGAACTCAACGGGTTAGTCTTCCTGCTCATCGTCTTTTTTTCTTTTATCGAGCCCGGCGACCACCACCACGAACTCGCCCTTCGGCTCGCGGGCGGTAAAATGGGCCAGCAACTCGCCGAGCGTGCCCCGGACGGTCTGCTCGAATTTCTTGGTCAGCTCCCGCGACACGGAGGCTTTGCGCTCCGGGCCCATCGCCTCGATGAGTTGTTGCAACAGTTTGACCACCCGGTGGGGCGATTCGTAAAAAACCATCGTGCGGGGCTCCAGGACCAGTTCGCCGATCCGTTTCTGGCGCCCCTTTTTCTGGGGCAGGAAGCCCTCGAAGCAGAAGCGGTCGCAGGGGAGTCCGCTCGCCACCAAAGCCGGGACGAAGGCTGTCGCGCCGGGCAAAACCTCGACCTCGCCGCCCGCCTCGACCACCGCGCGCACCAGCAAAAAGCCGGGGTCGGAGATGCCGGGCGTGCCCGCGTCGCTTACCAGGGCGATGTCCTCGCCGCCTATGATGCGTTGCGCCAATGAGGCGGCAAAGGAGTGCTCGTTGTACTTGTGGTGGGAGAGCAGCTTTTTGTCGAGCCCTAAGTGCTTCAACAAAAAGGCCGACGTGCGCGTGTCCTCGGCAAGGATCACCTCGACGCTGCGCAACACGCTGACAGCCCGGTAAGTAATGTCTTCGAGGTTGCCGATCGGGGTGGGTATGACATAGAGTTTGGCCATGGCGAAGGTTGAAAGCCGGGCCGCCCTACGAGAACCTGCGGGTCAACAGTTCGACCATCAGTTTGGCGCCGTCGCTGTCGGGGTTCCACTCGAAATTTTCGTGGACGTGGATCAGCGCGTCCTCCAAAGCGGGCATGGCGTCCAGGGTGGTGAGCGTGTTTTCGTAGAGGTAGGTGTCGCCGCCGAAGAGGTCCTTCAGAAGCAGGAATTTGTCGTTGATGCCGATCGCCTTGCGCAGGGAGGTGACCTGCTGGGAACTTACCGCCCCGGCCAGGTCGTTGTGGTTGGCGGCGGCGGCCAGGGTGTCGGCAAGCGTGGGCGCTCCGCCCAGGGTCTCGCCCAGGGTCTTGCCCGGCTTGCCGTCCTGGTAGGGGGTGGAGGCGGGTTCGGGGGCGGATTCAGGCTGGGGTTCGGATTGCGGCTCAGGCTGCGGTTCCGGGGCGGGGGCCGGTTGTGCGGGAGCGGCGGAGGTTTCCCACCACTCGGGCTCGGGTTGCGGTTCGGGTTGTTGCTCCGGCTCCGGTTGTTGTTCGGTTTCCGGTTCGGGTTGGGATTCCGGTTGCGGCTCGAAGTTCATTCCTTCGATATGAGGTTCGGGTTGCGGCTCCGGTTCCGGCTCGGACTCGGGATCCCCGGCGATGACGATCTCATCGGTCGGCGCGTCGGGCTGGATGTAGATTTCGGTTTGGTCCTCGTAGAGGGAGAGGATCGCCAGGCGGTCGGCGGCCTTGCGGGGGGCGGGGGCGTCGGCCTGGTCGGGCTGCGGGGCGGGTTGCTCGCACGGCGCTTCGGCGGCAGGGCTTTCGGGGGCAGGGCTTTCGCACAATGCTTCGGGGGCGGGGCTTTCGGCCGCAGGTTCAGGGGCGGGTGCGGGGCATTCGGCGGCGAGGCATTCGGCGGACGGCTTGGGGTCGGCCACGGCGCTCTGGGTGGCCTCGTAGATCTGCGCCAGCTTGTCGAGGGCGATGCGGCGCTCGATCTCGCTGATATGGCACTTGTTTTGCCATCCTTCCGCCAGGACGGCCAGGTTTTTCAACTGGTCGATTATATCGTTGAGCTTCATAGGGACTAAGGGATTAAAAACGTCGGAAAAATGATCGCGTGTAGGGCCAAAATTAGCTATTTTTATCGAAATTGCACAATTCGCCGGGGCGATTTGGCGTGATTTCAATGAAATTTTTATAAATTTGTCCCGCTACGGATTAGTACCTATTCAAAAACCTATCCAATCATGAGCACCCAATTCAAACCTTTCCGCATCGGTATTTTTTATGACGGCAACTACCTGCTGCACGTCTCCAACTATTACTACTACTTCGATAAGATAAAACGCAGGCTGAGCATCAGCGGTTTGCACGACTATGTGGTCTCGGCGGCCGAGGACCTGCTCAGTGAGGAGTTTCCCAACAGGAGCTGCCGGCTGAGCGAGCTGCACTACTTCCGGGGACGGATCAACGCGGCCGAGGCTTCCCAGCGGGGCAACCAGCTCTACAACGACCGGGTATTCGACGACGTATTGATGGCCGAAGGGGTGGAGACCCACTACCTGCCGCTGCGCAACGTGGCCGGGCGCAGGGAGGAGCGCGGGACCGACGTATGGCTCTCGCTGGAGGTGATGGAGCTGGCCATGGCCAACAAGATCGATATGGCCGTTCTGGTGTTGGCCAACGCCGATTACATCCCTTTGATGAGGAAGCTCTCCTCGCAGGGCATCCGCACCATGCTGCTGATGTGGGAGTTCGAATACAGCAACGACGAAGGAAACAAAGTGGTGACCCGTACCGCGCACGATTTGCAGGGGCTGGCCACCTACCTGGTCGATATGGGCGAGATCATCAAGAACGGGCTCTCGGGCAACAGCCCCGACCCGTCGGTAATGGACCTGTTCGTACAGACCGAAGAGGTCGAAACGGTCGTCGAGTCGGGCGAGCGTGAGACCAGCGAGATCCTGAGCCTGAAAAACGGCTACGGATTTATCAAATACGCCAACAACAACCTCTATTTCCACAGCCTGGACGTGCTCGGCGACTTTACCGAGTTGCAGGAAGGCGATGCGGTGGAATTCACCCGCGCGCGCGGCCAGCAGGGCCAGCAGATCGCCAAAGAGGTACAAAAATTATAAAGATTCATGCAGTGCGGCATCGTGGGGCTTCCCAATGTAGGCAAATCTACACTCTTCAACTGTTTATCGAACGCCAAAGCGCAGGCAGCCAACTTCCCGTTCTGCACCATAGAGCCTAATGTGGGGGTGATTACCGTCCCCGACGAGCGGCTGTTGGCGTTGGCCAGGATCGACAACCCCAAAAAAGTGATCCCGACCACCATCGAGATCGTCGATATCGCCGGGCTGGTCAAGGGCGCGTCCAAGGGCGAGGGGCTGGGCAACAAATTCCTGGCCAACATTCGCAATACGGACGCGATCATCCACGTGCTGAGGTGCTTCGAGGACGGCAACATCACCCATGTGGACGGGGTCGTCAACCCGGTCAGGGACAAGGAGATCATAGATACCGAGCTGCAACTGAAGGATCTCGAGACCATCGAGAACCGTCTTAATAAAGTGCGCAACCAGGCGGTTTCGGGCGGGGACAAGACGGCCAAACGGCTGTATGATTTGCTGTTGCGTTACAAAGCGCACCTGGAGCAGGGGTTGAGCGCGCGGTCGCTGGACGTCGATCCCGAGGAGCGCAAACTGGCTTATGACCTCTATTTGCTGACCGAGAAGCCTGTGCTTTACGTCTGCAACGTGGAGGAGAAGAACGCGGCGGCGGGCAATGCCCACGTCGAGGCGGTGCGCAAGGCCATCGCGGGCGAGAAAGCGGAGATTCTGGTCATCGCGGCGGGGCTCGAGGCGGAGATCGCGGAGTTGGAAGAGGCGGAGGAGCGGCAGATGTTCCTGGAAGAGGCCGGGCTCAAGGAGTCAGGGGTAAGCCGGTTGATCCGCGCCTCCTACGACCTGCTGGGCTTGCAGACCTACTTTACCACCGGGGCAGACGAGACCCGTGCCTGGACCTTTGTCCGCGGCACCAAGGCCCCCGGCGCGGCGGGGATCATCCACACGGACTTCGAACGCGGGTTTATCCGGGCCGAGGTAATCAAGATGGACGATTATGTCAAACTGGGGTCGGAAAAGGCTTGCCGCGAGGCGGGGAAAATTGCGATAGAAGGCAAAGAATATGTGGTGCAGGACGGCGATATCATGCACTTCCTGTTTAACGTTTAAGATCGGGTAAGATGACAAGGAGAGTACGGGTTAGGTTTGCGCCGAGTCCTACGGGGCCATTGCATATAGGCGGGGTGAGGACGGCTCTTTATAACTACCTGTTCGCCAAGCGGTACGGCGGCGATTTTATTCTGCGGATCGAGGATACCGATTCGCAGCGGTTCGTGCCGGGGGCGGAGAGCTATATCAACGAGTCGCTTAAATGGTGCGGCATCCGGATCGACGAGGGGGTCGAGCAGGGCGGGCCCCATGCGCCCTACCGGCAGAGCGAACGGAGCGAGATCTACCTGAAATATGCTTTGCAGCTTGTGGCCGAGGGGAAGGCTTACTATGCTTTCGATACGCCGGAAGAGTTGGATGCGTTGCGCAATGAGGCCGAGGCCAAAGGGGACGCTTTTACCTACAACCATGCCGTGCGCGGGAAGCTGAGCAACTCGCTGGCTTTGAGTGCGGACGAGTGCAAAATGCGGATGGATGCGGGCGAGCGGTGGGTAATCCGGTTTAAGATTCCGGAGAGTGTGGAGGTGGTCATGCAGGACGCGATCCGGGGCGAGGTCGTTGTGGACAGTTCGACCCTCGACGATAAGGTGCTTTATAAATCGGCGGACAGTTTGCCGACCTATCATTTGGCCAACATCGTGGACGACCATTTGATGGAGATCTCCCATGTGATCCGGGGCGAGGAGTGGCTGCCGTCTTTGCCTTTGCACTACTTATTATACGAGGCTTTCGGATGGAGCATGACGCAGCCCGAGTTCGCCCACCTGCCCCTGCTGCTCAAGCCGGGCGGCGGCGGCAAGCTAAGCAAGAGAGACGGCGACAAGATGGGATTCCCGGTCTTTCCGCTCAGGTGGGTCGCACCCGGGGGCGAAATTTCGCGCGGGTACCGCGAGGACGGCTATTTTCCCGAGGCGTTTATCAATATGCTGGCCCTGCTGGGCTGGAATCCGGGGACGGAGCAGGAGATCTTCACAATGGAGGAGCTCACGGAATTGTTCTCGCTGGACCGGGTGGGCAAATCGGGGGCGAGGTTCGATCCCGAGAAGGCCAGATGGTTCAACGCGCAGTACATGAAGACCAAAAGCGACGAGGAATTGGCGGCGGAATTCTTGCCTGTTTTAAGGGAGCATGGGGTAACGGATTGCTGCATCTTTTTGGCAACCAGGATCGTGGGGCTGATCAAGGAGCGGGCTACCTTTGTCTCCGACTTCTGGGACTTGAGCTCCTACATGTTCGTTGCGCCCACGCAGTACGACCCCAAGGTCATGGAAAAATTCTGGAAGGGGGAGAATCCGGGTCGTCTGGCCGAGTTGGGCGAGGCGCTGAAAAGCGTGCCCGAATTCTCGGCGGAGGTTTTGGAACCCTTTTTGCATGAGTGGATCCAGGGCAAGGGCTATCCCATGGGGCAGATCATGAACTCCTTGCGTCTGGCGTTGGTAGGAGAGAGCAAGGGCCCTTCCGTGGCGGCGATCATGGATGTGGTCGGGCGCGACGAGAGCCTGCGGCGGATCGCCGCCATGCCTGCGGTGTAAATCGTCCGGGGATGCCGGGCCCGCCATAAAGTTCCGGTTATGAAGAAGCGTACAGCCGTTATCATTTTTTGCCTGCTGGCCCTCTTGGGGCTGGGTGCGGGTGCGTTCTCCGTTTTGACGGGCGCGAAGGCCAAGCAGTACGCCCTGCGCAAGGTGGCCGAGGCCGTCCGGGAGCAGACCCGCGGGCTGTACCGTTTCGAGTTGCAGGACTTTTCGGTGCGGCTGCTCCGGGGCGAAGTGACCCTGCGGGGGCTCTCGATCACGCCCGACAGCCTGGTAGCGGACAGTTTGAGGCAGGCGGGGGCGGCCCCCCACGCGCTGTGGAGGGCGCAAGTGCGCGAGATCAGGATCAACGTGAAGTATTCGCGGCGCGACCTCAAGCAGGGGCGGCTCGAGATCCAGCGGCTGGTCATCGACCAACCCCGGCTGGAGGGGGTAAGGGACAGCGTGATACGGAGTCACCAGGACAGTCCGGCGTTTCAATCGCCGTTTAAAAGCATTGTCGTGCGAAAGCTCGAGGTGCGCGGCGGATCGCTGGCCTACGACCACATACGGGAGTGGGACACGGTGCGCACGCGGCTGGAACGGTTCGATGTGCGCGCGGAAGAATTGGAGCTCGATTCGGTCTACGACCTGAAAAAGATGCCGGTGCCCTCGGCGGGGGGCCTCCATTGCAGGATACAAGGGTTTTTCCGCCATCCCGCCTCCGAGGCGTGCGCGTTGAGCGTCGCGGCGGGGGAGGTCGATATGAAGCGGGGGACGCTGACGCTGGACAGTTTGCTCTGGTCGCCCGACCTGCCCAGGCAATCCTTCACGGCGCAGACGCGCACGAAAAAGGATTGGACCCGTATATCGGTCCCCCGGCTGGCGGTTCACGGGGCGGATTTCCGGGCGATGCTGGACGGGCGGCGCATCCATGCCGACAGCGTGGTGGTCCGGGGGGTGGAGATTGCCAGTTACAAGAATCGGCAAACGGTGGTTCCGCAGCGCGTAAAGCCACTATTCAGGGAGTTGCCCCACAAGTTGGGGATGCCGCTCGACATCGGGGCGGTGGTCGCCCATGATGGGCAAGCCGTTTACGAAGAGCTGCCGGAGAAAGGGGCGGCGGCGGGACGGATCCACTTCGAGCGGATCGAGGCGCGGATCGCGCCCCTGAGCAACTCCCCGGCGGCGGCGGAGAAGATCGCCATACTGGCCGCCGGGGCGCTGATGGGCGTGGGGGCGCTGGAAGCCCGGATCGAGCTGCCGGTGGATTCGCTGGACGAGCATTTTACCCTGCGCGGGACCTTGTCGGGGATGGATCTGGCCCGGATGAATCCCATGATCGAGCCCCTGGCCCGGATCCGGGTGCGCACGGGAAACCTCAACCGGCTCGACTTCGATATCGAGGGCGGCGATTGGAAAGGCGTGACACACATGAGGTTCGCCTACGACAGCCTCCGCGTGGAACTGCTCAACAAGGCGGGCACGGCCTCGTGGGGGGGGACGCTGCTGGCCAACAGCGTGTTGATCCTCCACTCCAACCCGATGCCGGGCAAGGAGATACGCATGGCCGAGTCGGCCGCGGCGAGGGACCCCCACCGATCGAACTTCAATTACTGGTGGCGGCTGTGCTTCGCCGGGGTCAAGGAGTCGGCAGGGCTGAGCGAGAAGAAGCAGGGGCAGATCTCCGTGATTAAGGGGGAGATCGACCAGATCAAGCAGAACAGGGCGCTGCGCAGGCAGAAAAAGGAGCAGGCCAAAGCGGCCGGGCAGTAATCCAAGGACAGCGCGCTCTGGGATGTGGACATTACCGGAGTTGATCCTGGGCGACCTCGATGAAAGTCAGCATATTCTCTAAAGAGGTGTCGCCCTCGACGGCGTGGGAGGGGGAGAAGATGTAGTTGCCGTCCTTGCCCAATTCCAACAGGCGGAGCGATTCGGCCCGGACATCCTCGGGGGTGCCGAAGGGCAGGGTCTTTTGCATGGACAGGCCACCGAAGAAGGACAAGCGGCCCCGGTAGCGCGGCAGGATCTCGTAGATGTCCATCACTTCGGGCTGGAAGGGGTTGAAGCAGTCCAGGCCGATGTCGACCAAATCGTCGAACAGCTCGTCCACGTCGCCGCAGGAGTGGATCATCACGTATTTCCCGGCGTCCTTGGCCCTCTTGTACATGCGTTGCAGGCGCGGATAGATGAACTCTTTCCACAGGTCGTAGCCCATGATCAGGCCCTTTTGCTGGCCCCAGTCGTCGCCGAAGTAGAGCGCGTCGATGTCGTAGGTCAGGGCCTTGTCGATCTGGGCGATGTTGTAGTCGCAGATCGCGTCCAAAAGCTCATGGGCGAACTCCGGGTTGATCATAAAGTCCATCAGCAGGTTCTCGATGCCCCGCAGCGTCCAGGCACGCTCGTAGAGCGAGAAACCGATCTGGAAGACCCGGAACATATCGGGCTTGGAGGCTATGTCCGAATTGACGTTCTTGAAGATGCGCTCGTCGCACGGGTCGGGGAAGGTGTAGCCCTGCATGGTGGGCTCGGCGATGACAGATCCCTTCACGTCGCCGATGTCCTTGTCGATGCTCCGGTCCCAGACCACGCCGAAGACGTCGCGCCACAGGTCGCCGCCCAGGTGGTCGAAAAAGCCGTAATCATCGCCCAGGTTGATGATGTGGTTGCCCAGTACGGGGTCGAGGTCCTCCACGCCGTAGTGCTTCTGGAGCACCTGCTTGGGCTCGACCGTGAATTTGTACGACCAGGGCACATAGGGCGGTTTTTTGCCGTCCAACACCATCTTGACTACTTCGCGCTTTGTCATGCTTTCGGATTTTTCACAAAGGAAAGGATTGGAGCGAAAATAGCTCTCTTTGATATTTGCATCAATTTGTCGTATATTTGCACTTATGGGCAATATGCCAAAAACAGACAATGTGGCAGGGCGGGGTACGGCGGCGCGGGAGGAAATCTTTCACTCGCCGGGGTCGGTAATCTCGTGCAGGGGGTTCAGGTATAGGTTCTTTCCGCGGCCCTTGCACTACCACGAGGAGATCGAGCTACTTTTGATTACCGAGGGCAGGGGCAGGCTATGGGCAGGTGGGGGGATGGCGGAGTTCGCGCCGGGCGACCTGGCGCTCTTCGGGGCGGGGCTGCCCCACTTCTACATGAGCGGCGAGGAGTATTACAGCCCCGGTTCACAGCTGTGGTGCGCGTCGGAGGCGTTGCAGTTCTCCGAGGGCATCTTGCCCCGCGACATGGAGCGGATCGGCGAACTTTCGCCCCTGCAACAACTCATGGAGGACTGCGCCCGGGGGGTGGTCTTTACCGTTCCTCCCCGCATGGAGAGCGTCCGGCGGATGATCGCCCACATCGACGGGTTGTCGGGCATACGGCGCATAACCAGCCTGTTGCGGATGCTCGACATATTGGCGCGGAACTACCCCTACCGCCTGCTCTCGCCCGAGGGGGCGGGCATCCGGGGCAGGGATCCGCGTTCGCCCACCGGGGCGATAAGCGGCTACATCGAACGGAATTTCCGCGAGCAGGTTACCCTGGGCGGTATGGCTTCGGAATTGGGGATGAATCCGGCGGCGATGTGCCGGTGCTTTCGGAAAAATACAGGGAAGACGATCTTCGAGGTTTTGAACGCCACGCGCATCGGTTTTGCCTGCCAGTTGTTGATCCATTCGGACCTGACCGTCTCGCAGGTCGCCTACGATTCGGGCTTTCGGACCGTGTCGCATTTCAACCATGTGTTCGCGGCGGTCATCAAACTCACACCAACGCAATACAGGGCGCTCAACGCCCTACCCCTTCTTTAGGCCTGCGTCGATCTTGGCGAAGAGTTCCTCTTTGTTGATGGGCTTGGAGATGTAGTCGTCGAAACCGGCCTGCATCAGGCGGTGCTTGTCGTCGTACATGGCGTAGGCGGTCTGGCAGATCACGTACAGCTCGGGGCGCAGCTCCTTGACGTGCTTGACGGCCTCCACGCCGTCCATCACGGGCATCTTGACGTCCATCAGCACCAGGTCGATCTCGGGGTGCTCCTTGACCGCGTCGATGGCCTCCTGGCCGTTCCAGGCGTGGATGATCGTCGCGTTGCTGAACCTGAGGAGCGTTTTGAGGAAGAAGAAATTGGTGTAGGTGTCTTCGGCGATAAGTAATACAATTCCGCTCAGATCGGGTGAGTTGGAAGCCGCATTGTCCATGGTCGTTATCTTTGGGGTGGGAATTTCGGGTTGGTCGGCCTCGGCCTGGATCGTAAAGGAGAAACGCGAACCCTTGCCGGGTTCGGAGGCGATGGTCAGATCCCCGCCCATCAGCCTGACAAGGCTCTTGGAGATGGCCAGGCCGATGCCCGTGCCGCCGTACTTGGCGGCGCGGCCCGGATCGTGGACCTGGTGGAAGGGTTTGCCCAGATCGGCAAGGAACTTTTGCTCGATCCCGATGCCGGTGTCCTCGACGTAGAATTCGAGCGTATCGCCGTTGCGGCGGCAACCGAAACGGACGTAGCCCTGCTCGGTAAACTTGACCGCATTGCCGATCAGATTGCCCAAGACCTGGCGCAAACGGTTGCCATCCACCAAAAAAGTATGCTTATTCTCCCCCTCGGGCACGTCGAGCTGCAGCTCAACCGCTTTGCCGGAATCCCTGACCGAGGTCTGGAAAGCGGCCTGCATATCGGCGAGCAACGCGCAAACGTCGGTCTTCTCGGGGACGATCTGCACGCGGCCGGCCTCCAATTTGGAGATATCCAGGATGTCGCCGATCAGGGTCAGCAACTGGTCCGCGCTGTTCTTGATGATGCGGATGAAATCCCGGCGGGCCTCGGCGTCCATCCCCTCGTCCTCGAGCAGGTTCAAAAAGCCCACGATGGCGTTCATCGGGGTGCGTATCTCGTGGCTCATGTTGGCCAGAAAACTCGATTTCAACAGGTCGGACTCGCGGGCTTTCTCCCGGTCCTGCACCAGGCCGGTAATATCGACCCCGATCCCGTCCCATATCTTGATCCCGTCGCGGCCGCCGCGCAAACGCTCGCTGACTTGCATCCAGATCTTCCTTCCGTCAGGGTGGGTATAGGGGACCTCCTCGGTAAAAGGCCTGTCCTTTTTGCGCGCGGCGTGCATCCTATCGAGTGCCTCCCTGCCCGCGTGGGACTGAAGGACGGCGAGGGATTTTTGCATTTCGTTGTGGTCCAGGCCGGTTACCCGGTCGAATCCCGCACTCAGGTAGGTCATCCTTACGTCCGCGTCGCCGTCGCCCTTTTGCTCCAGAATGTAGATATAGCCGTTGGGGATGTTGTCGCTCAAGGCCTGGATCACGGCCTCGCTGTTCTCCTTGGCCTTGGTCAACTCCTCCAACTGGCGGATATAAGCCTCGTAGTCGCCCTCCTGCTTGTTGGCGCTCAGCATATCCTGTATGTTGACCAATACCGCCTGGGGTAGCCCCTCCCAACCCGCATTGACGCTGCGGACCAGAAACGTCTGCCCGAGGTTGGGGTTGTGCTGCTCCCACTCCAGGGTCGCACCGCTCTGTTGGGCGGGCATTTCGGCCACCCGGCAGCCCGAACAGGGCTTGCTGTTGCCCGCCAGCACCTCATAACACTTGCTGCCCGTCAGATCGCCGGGGTAGGCGCGCGCGAGGGTCGGGTTGGCATAAAGGATACGGTAGTCATCCGGACGTATGATATAGACCGGCGTATGGACGCTGTTGATGACCGCCTTCATGCGTTGCAACACATCGGAGGGGGTAAGCGAGGACAATGAACTTTTCTTACGAAAGAACATAGGAGATCGAGTGAGCGGCTTATTACCGCAAAAATAGAATAATTTTTTGAATTTAATATGACTTTTATTTATAAACGCCAGGTCAGACCCCTGTGCGGTTGCGGATCGCGTGGGCGATGGTCAGCTCGTCGGCGTATTCCAACTGGTCGCCGAAGCCGATCCCACGGGCGATCGCTGTCACTTTCACATCGGGGTAGGCCTCCAAACGGCGGGTAATGTAGAACAGCGTGGTTTCGCCCTCGACCGTCGTGCTGATGGCCAAAATGACCTCGCGGATCTGCCCCGCAGCCACACGCTCGGCCAGGAGGTCGACCTTCAGCTCGCCCGGGCCGATGCCCATCATGGGCGAGATCACACCCCCCAGGACGTGGTACAGGCCGTTGTACTGGCGGCTGTTCTCGATCGAGATCAAATCGGCTGCGTGCTCCACCACGCAGATCACGCCCCGGTCGCGGGACGCGTCCCGGCAAACGGGACAGACCTCCTCGTCGCAAAGGTTGTTGCAGAGCGAACAATGGCGGATCTTGTGGCGGAAATCGCTGATCGCCAAGGCCAGAGCGTCCGACTCGGCCTGTTCGCGGCGCAGCAGGTGCATGGCCAGCCTCAAAGCCGTCCGCTTTCCCACCCCGGGTAGCTTGGAGAGCTCGCCCACAATATCTTCCAGAAGACGCGACATAATTTTTAACTCTTTACGGGAAACCGGCCGGAACCGTTGCTCCCGGGTCGGGGCTGTGCATAGCGTACAACATACCCTACTGCATTACCATTTCGATGCCGGCTACGTCGACCCAGCCCCGGTTGCCGTCGGCGATCACGACTTCCCTCCACTTGCCGAAGGAGTCCAAAACGCGCAGCATGGTCCCCTCGTGGAGCACGAAGAGGTCCTTGCCGCCCTCGCCGGGGGAGCTTTTGACCGCCACGGCCGTAGCCATGACCACGGCGTCGGGGTTGTCGACGATCGCCCTGCGCTCGCTTTGCGCGAACCCGAAGGCCAGCACGGCCAACGCCAGGGAGCACAACGCGGTGTAAAAACCCGCCTTGCGCAGTGTTAGATTAGCAGAAACCAGGTAAACCAGCACCGAGGCCAGTAAACAGGCGAACAAAACCAGGCTGATAACCGCCCAGGCGTCCACGCTCAGGGCCTGGCGCAGGCTCCTGACCCAACCGGCCAGGAAAAATTCGGGGACGGGTTCGATCCTATCCTTGACGTAACCGGCGGCCACGGTAAGGTTGTAACGGATGTCGCCGTCGCCGGGCGAGAGGGCCAAAGCGCGGTTGTAACAGAGGATCGAGCGGCCGATATTACCCTCCTTGAACCAGGCGTTGCCCATGTTGTAGTAGAGTTTGGCGCTGGTCCTGCCCGTGCTCCGGATCGAGTCGTAGAGCTGGATCGCCGTGGAAAAATCGGAGTTGATGTAGGCCGTGTTGGCCTCGTCCCAGAGGCTGGCAGGATCTGCCGGAGGGGCGGGTATGGCGGCGACGGGGGTAGCGGATGCGTCTGGGAGCGAATCCTGCGCCCGGACCACCGACCCCGCAGAGAGGGCCAGCACGAAGAACAGGACGGTTTTTATCGCTTTCATAGCTTGGATTCGATTTGGGAGATGAGGCCCGCCACGTCGCGGTAAATGTCCTCGGGGCGGCCTGCGCCTCCGGGGGAGTACTGGGCGTATTCGCACTCGGAGATGATGTCGGTAAAGCGCGTGGCCGTGTTCGGGGCGATGCCGCGCTTGGACAACTCCTCGCGGATGTTCTCCTTGGTCAGGTTGGCGACCGGGATGTTGAGCTTGTCGCTCATGTAGCCCCACATGGCCTTAAGCATCTCCTCGTAGAAGCCCCGGTGGTCGTTGGTGCGCATATGGCCCTCGGCGGTGCGAAGCCTTTGGAGGGCGATCTTGTTGGCGCGCTTGCCCCTGACGAAGACCACGTTGCTCATCCTTTCGCGGCGGCGGCGCATGCCGTAGTAGAGGCCCAGGAAGAGGGCGGCCATGCCCGCCAGAAGGCCGTAGTAAAGCCCCGAGCCCATCAGCATGCGGCCCTCGGGGGAGAGGCCTGCCTTGCCGATCTTGATAAAGCGGATGTCGCGGCCCAGCACCTTGATCTCCTCCTTGCTCAGGCCCGTGACCATGCCGCCCTGCGAGGACCTGCCGGTCGAGTCGGGCAAAACGGTGATCTGGGCGGCGGGGGTGGAGAGGGTCACGTACTTCATCGTTTCGGGGTTGAAGTAGGTAAACTCGACCGGCTGGAGGTTGTAAAGGCCCTCGGCGCGGGCGATAACGGGGTATTCAAACCTGCGGTAGCCCGATATGCCGGAAGGGGAGTTGGAGAGGCTCTCGGTGCTCTTGATGTTGTATTGCTCGAACGAAGAGGGAAAATCGACCTTCGGGGCGCGGATCAGGGGCAGGTTGCCTGTGCCGGTAACCTTGACCGCGTAGGTAAAGGCCGAGTTGGCCGACACGCGGCTCGATGGGGCCTCCTCCTCCAGAGTGAAGCGGCCCACGGCCCCGCTGAAGCTCTCGGGCGCGCCCGCGGGAAGGTCGCTGACCTCGATCGTGACGGGGGCGGATTTCAACGTCCGGCGCACCTCCTCGACCCGCTGGCCGCCGCCCAGCATCTCGTCAATGGGGTTGCGGGCGCGGGTGCGCACCACGATCTGGCCGATCACGTCCAGCGAGGCGGGGTCGATGGTCAGCTTACCCGACTGCTGGGGGTAGACCAGGAAATCGCGCTCGGTAACCACCTCGTAGAGTTTGCCGTTGATCGCCTCCTGGCCCACGCGCAGGTTCTGGGGGGTAATGTCCTGGGTCCAGAAGCCATTGAAAGTGGGGGCTTTGTAGTTGCCCTTGCCCGCGATGAAGACCTTGGTGTAGAGGTTGAGCATGACCCTGACGGGCTGGCCCTTGAAGACCTTGGTCTTGTCGACGCGGACCTTGAGCAGGATGTCGTCGTCGGCCACGGCGGCCGCACTCGCGGGTCCGTCCTGGCGGCCCTGCTGGGCCTGGGATTGCCCCTGCTGGGTTTGCCCCTGGGGCTGGGCCTGCCGGTCCGCCCCGGGGTCGATCGCCTCCACCTTGCGGGAAGCGGCGGCGACCGTCTTGCCCTCCACGGTAACCGAGGCGCCGGGCAGGGTGTAGATGCCGGGGGCGGGGATCGAAATGACGTAGGTGTAGGTGTAGTTGTACGACTTGGTAACGCTCCCGTTGATGATCGAGACGCTGCTGCCCGTCGAGGTCGAAGGGCCCGCGATCACGTTGAACGCCGACAGGTCGGGGGGGGTAAAGCCCTCCGGCTTGGCGTTGAGGGAGTACTCGATCGAAAAGACCTCGCCCGCGACCACCATGTGGGGCGCGAGGATCTCGAACGTGGCCTTCTGGGCCGCGGCCTGACCGCAGCAGAAAACCAGAATAAAAACGACCCAAATCCGCTTCATCTTCTCCGACAACGTAACACCCATGGGTTTTATTGCGCGGTTATAAGGTTTTTACTTGTAAGGGGCGAAAAAATCGTTGCCCTTGTCGTCCACGATGATAAAGGCGGGAAAATTCTCGACGTAGATCTTCCGGACCGCCTCCATGCCCAGTTCGGGGAAGTCGACCACCTCGACGCTCTTGATGCTCTCCTTGGCCAGGATGGCGGCGGGGCCCCCGATCGAGCCGAGGTAGAAGCCGCCGTGCTTTTTGCATGCGTCGGTTACCATCTGGGTGCGGTTGCCCTTGGCCAGCATGACCAGCGAGCCTCCCAGGCTCTGGAACAGGTCGACGTAGGGGTCCATCCGCCCGGCCGTGGTGGGGCCGAAGCTGCCCGAGGCCATGCCCTGCGGCGTTTTGGCGGGGCCGGCGTAGTAGACAGGGTGCTTTTTGAAGTACTCGGGCATGGGTTGGCCCTCGTCGATCAGCTTTTTGATCTGCGCGTGGGCGATGTCCCGGGCCACGATCAGCGTGCCTTTCAAATTGAGGCGCGTCTTGACGGGGTACTTCGAGAGGGTGGCCCTTACCTTGTCGATCCCCTCGTCCAGGTCGATCTCGACGGCCGGAGCCAGGATCGGGGCGTCTTTGGGGAGGTATTTTTCGGGGTTCTTCTCCAGCTGTTCCAGGAAGATGCCGTCTTTGGTAATTTTGCCTTTGATGTTGCGGTCGGCGCTGCAACTTACCCCCATGCCCACGGGGCAGGAGGCGGCGTGGCGCGGCAAACGGACCACACGCACGTCGTGGACGAAATATTTGCCGCCGAATTGCGCTCCCATGCCGTACTCCTGGCAGATCTTCGTAATCTTCGCCTCCCACTCCAGGTCGCGGAAGGCGCGGCCGCCCTCGTTGCCGCAGGTGGGCAGGTTGTCGAGGTAGCCCGCGGAGGCCTTTTTGACCGTGGCCAGGCAGGCCTCGGCGGAGGTGCCCCCGATCACGATGGCCAGGTGGTAGGGCGGGCAGGCCGACGTGCCCAGGTCCTTGATCTTCTCCTTGACGAACTTTTCGAGCGAGGCGTCGTTCAGCAAAGCCTTGGTTTGCTGGTACAGGAAGGTCTTGTTGCCCGAGCCGCCGCCCTTGGTAACGAACAGGAATTCGTATTTGCCGCCCTTGGTGGCGTAGAGGTCGATCTGGGCGGGGAGGTTGGTGCCGCTGTTCTTCTCCTCGGTCATGCTGAAGGGCACGACCTGGGAGTAGCGCAGATTGCGCTCCTTGTAGGTCTGGTAGACCCCTTTGGAGATCGCCTCGGCGTCGTCGCCGCCCGTGAAGACGTTCTCGCCCTTCTTGCCGATGGCGATGGCCGTACCCGTGTCCTGGCAGGTGGGCAATTCGCCGTGAGCCGAGATTACCTGGTTGAGGATCATGGTGTAGGCCACGAAGCGGTCGTTGTCGGAGGCCTCGGGGTCCTTCAATATGTCGGCCAACTTTTGCAGGTGGGCGCCCCTCAAATAGAAGGAGACGTCGGCAAAGGCCTCTTTCGAGAGCAATTCGATGCCTTGGGGGTCGATCTTCAGTATTTTACGGCCGTCGCACTCGACGACTTTCACATGGTCTTTGGTTAAAAGGCGGTATTCGGTCTTGTCCTCGCCCAGCGGGAAGGGCTCCTGGTAAATAAATTCAGACATGATGGAAACGGTTTTGCTGGTCCGGTTTAAATTATCTGCAAAGATAGGAATTTCGGCGCAAACGGCAAACCGCGGCGGGGCAGCGATTTTTTTTGCTTATTATATGGTGTCCACGGCATTTTTTCGTACTTTTGTAGCGTCTATTATCAATTCTCACCGGAATGAACAAAATTTATATTCCACTAATCGCCTGTGTAGCACTGTTTTCGTCGTGCCTTAAAAAGGAGGCGGAAAAGAGTGACGGCACGGTCATCGTCGACCGCTACGCAACCACCAAAAGCTACCAAATCTCCGCACCCGCACAGGGCGAGGCAGTACAGGTAATCTACCACGACGCCGACGGGCGGACCGACACTCTGGCCACCACCACCGTGGCGCTGACCCTCCAGATCCCCGCCTGGATCGGCGCGGAGAACATCGTGACCAGAGCGGCCGTCGCACCCCCGGTATCGGACTACCTGGAGATCGTTACCCTGGCGCAGGGGGCCCATAACTTCGAGGCCAACTCCTACGTCAAGGACGGCAACTCGGTAATTATGTTCGAGGACAGCCGGGTGGGCGACTTCGACTACAACGACCTGGTGTTGTACGTCCGCCACAGCGTGAGCGGGAACGGCAGCACGGCGAAGATCACATTCAGGATCAAGCCCGTAGCCCTGGGCAGCGCCAATTTGATCGCCTTCGGTTGGGAGGATGGAAACGGCGAGCATATGCTCTCCGACGACGTGCGCAGGGATTTCTTTTTCGGGCAGGAGGGCTTTATCAACACCGAGAACGACAACACCCCCTATACCGAGGTGATCCCCGTGGTCGAGGGCGGCGGCAACACCGTGTGCGACGGCTACACCATCGTCAAGGACAGGAGCCTGATGGAGCGGCCCCGCTACGAAAAAGCGTCGGAAGATGTGGTCGTGTGTGGCTACTTCCAGTACAACCCCGTGGCCACGACCTGCTCCTCGTCGAGCAACGAGACCAAGATGATCAAATACTTCATCAAGTCGGGCGGGTATAAATTCTACGTCTCGTCGATCGACAAGAGCGCGCCCGAAGGGACCTTCCCCTACGGATTGGCCATAGCCAACTCGGCCTACCACGCCTACGAGAGGACCCCGGTCTGGGAGGCCTACCCCGATTTCAAATCGTGGATCGCAACCGGAGCGCCCCTCAACTGGAGCTCCAACCGCAACAAGGCCCTCTGCTACGAAAAGCACGTCAATTTCGCGCGCTGGTAGGGGATACGGCGGCAAAAATTACGACGGGGAGGCTTTCGGGCCTCCCCGCTTTATTTTACCGCTATTTTTCGCGGAAAGGTGTGGGGATTCCAAAAAAAAAGAGTACATTTGTAAAAAATTTTAAGAACTTAAACCTACCATACCATGATCTCCTACAAAGAACTCGGCCTGGTGAACTCGAAAGAGCTCTTCAAAAAGGCCATCGCAGGCAAGTACGCTGTTCCCGCGTTCAACTTCAACAACATGGAGCAGTTGCAATCCATCATCCAGGCGTGCGTGGAAGGCAACTCCCCCGTGATCCTCCAGGTTTCGAGCGGCGCGCGCAAGTACGCCAACCAGACCCTGCTGCGCTACATGGCGCAGGGCGCGGTCGAGTACGCCAAGGAACTGGGCAAGAACATCCCCATCGTGTTGCACCTGGACCACGGCGATTCGTTCGAGCTCTGTAAATCGTGCATCGACATGGGCTTCAGCTCGGTAATGATCGACGGCAGCCACCTCGCTTACGAGGAGAACATCGCCCTGACAAAGAAAGTGGTCGAGTACGCCCACGCCCATGATGTGACCGTAGAGGGCGAGCTCGGGGTACTGGCCGGCGTCGAGGACGAGGTTTCGGCCGAGCACCACACCTATACCGAGCCCGACCAGGTGGTCGATTTCGTGTCGCGCACCGGCGTGGACTCGCTGGCCATCTCGATCGGCACCTCGCACGGCGCCAACAAATTCAAGCCCGAGCAGTGCACCCGCAACGCGGACGGCGTGCTGGTTCCCCCGCCCCTGCGCTTCGACATCCTGCAGGAGATCGAAAAACGCATCCCCGGGTTCCCCATCGTGCTGCACGGCGCGTCGAGCGTGCCCCAAGAGTATGTGGCAACCATCAACAAATACGGCGGCGCGTTGAAGGACGCCATCGGCATCCCCGAGGACGAACTGCGCAAAGCGGCCACCTCGGCCGTGTGCAAGATCAACATCGACTCGGACGGCCGTTTGGCCATGACCGCCGCCGTGCGCGAGGTGTTCGCCACCAAGCCCGGCGAGTTCGACCCCAGGAAGTACCTCGGGCCCGCACGCGACGAGCTCAAGAAACTCTACCTGCACAAGGTGCAGAACGTATTGGGCAGCGCGGACAAGGCGTAGCGATTCCCCGGTTATAAAACGACGCCGGCCGCTCAGTTTGAAGCGGCCGGCGTTTTTATGGGTCGTGCGGTCAGTCCAGGCGCTGGTAGAGCGTGATGGGCATGCCGTTGTAATAGAGGCTCAGTTCGACCGGCTGGCGGTCGGTGCCAATCTCAACCAAGAGCTCCTTGCCCGCTTTGGAGGCGACGACCAAAAGGGTTTCGTCCTTACAAGCCTTGAGCACGTGCGCCCACACGTATCCCGACAAAACGCAGTAGTTCTCGATGTGCTCCCCGGTCTGTGGGTTGAAGCGTGAGATCTTGCTCCCGTCGCTATCGTAGGCATACAGATAGTCTTTCGACACGGCTGCGTCGGACCCGATCTGGGATATTTTCGCCATGGGGCACTCCGTCGGGATGGGGTAATAATCGACCTCGACCCCCGACGCCGAGCCGGATATCACACAGGCATAACTTTGCTCGGGGGTAACGGTCCAGGCTGTGGTTACCCCCCTGCCCGCAGCCGTGATTACCGACGCACTGGTCGAATAAGCGAAGGCATGGACCACGGTCCGGGTTACCTCCGACGCCCCGGCGGTGTATTGGGCCAACGACCAGGCCGGAACAGTGGGTGTACCCGTGTATTCGATCTGGAAGAAGGAACCCGGGATGCCGTCGAGGGCGAACGGTGCGGATTGGCCGTCGACAAGGGTCTCATGGGCCGGAATTACCGTCCCGTCCGCCTTGTACCAGTAGGGGTAGGTTACCACGTCGCCGTTGCCGTTCATGTACCAATACTGACCGAGGCTGGTGGTAATAAAGGGCGTGAAGGTGGTCTGGCCGCCCGATTCGTGGATCTTGCACAGGCCGGTCCCCGCGCGGAAGTAGACGTTGCCCTGCTGGTCGGAGACGTGCATGCCCTCCGGGAAAAGGTAGGACAACGCCTCCCGGAAATTATCCATGCTCAAATCGGTGGTAAACAATTTCCCGTCGCTTTTGCGGATGACAAAGTAGAAGAACGGACCGTACTCGCGCTCCTTCTCGGAGGCGCAGACGCACATGGCGGCGTATTTATCCGACAAATCGATGACCCGGTCGGTTACCGCAGGGATGGTTTCGCCCTGGTCGTCGGTAAAGATAACGGCGGTGGCCTGGTCGTTGAGGCCGACCTTGTAGAGGATCGGCACGCCGACGATGCCGTCGTCGGCTTTGGTTACCGCCCCGCCCGTGCGGAAGACCGCTTTGGCGCCGGACAGGTTGGAGCGCTTCATGGAGGCGAGATTGACTGTGGACTTGCCCGGACCGTCGGACTTGCCGCATCCGGACAGCACCGCCAACAAGGTGGTAACGGCGATACAGGCTGCCGCCCGCATGATTGGTATTCTCATGACAGGGAGAGGGAATAAAGGTGCGTTGTACTTGTTATCATTGGTTTGGAGCAAATATATAGTAATTTATACAATAAAGAACATCACACGGAAATATCGCCTGCCCCATTTTCAATATTTGATACAAATGAATAACAATTTGAGAAACCGGGGGACAAACCGGGAGAAAATTCGTATCTTTGCGGACCGATTGTTTTCGTGCTCGTGCACGGAATTTTTACACACCACATAAAACTTACCCCATGTCGGCATTCTTAGACCAGGTCAGGGCCAAGGCCAAAACCCACAAAATGAGGATCGTTTTGCCTGAATCGACCGAACCGCGCACCCTCAAGGCGGCCAATACCATCATCGGCGAGGGGATCGCGGAGGTGATCCTGATCGGCGACCCCAAAGAGATCCTCCACCTGGCCTCGGAGAGCTACTACGACAACATACAAAAGGCGAAGATCGTCGACCCCAAGAACAATCCCGAAAAGGAGCGTTACATCGCCCTGATGCTCGAGTTGCGCGCGGCCAAGGGGCTGACCCGCGAGGCGGCCGAGAAGCTGCTCCAACAGCCGTTGACCCTGGCGGCCGTGATGGTCAAGGCGGGCGACGCGGATGGCGAGGTGGCCGGGGCGATCAACGCCACGGGGGACGTGCTGCGTCCCGCGTTCCAGTACGTCAAGACGCTGCCGGGCGTGAGCGTGGTATCGGGCGCCTTTCTGATGATCCTGCCCGAGGCGACCTACGGGGAGAACGGGATGCTGGTCTTTGCCGACTGTGCGGTCAACCCCGACCCCACCGCCGAGGAGCTGGCCGAGATCGCCGTCGCCTCCGGGTTGACGGCCAGGGCCATCGCGGGCTTCGAGCCGAGGATCGCCATGCTGAGTTTTTCGACCATGGGATCGGCCAAGCATGAAAGGATCGACAAGGTAATCGAGGCGACGCGCATCGCCAAAGAGAAGGCCCCCGATATGTTGATCGAAGGGGAGTTCCAGGCCGACACGGCGATCGTGCCGGGCGTGGCGGCGCAAAAAGCGCCCGGAAGCCGGATCGGCGGCAGCGCGAACGTGTTGGTTTTTCCGTCGCTCGAAAGCGGGAACATCGCCTACAAGCTCGTGCAGAGGATGGCGCACGCCGAGGCCGTAGGGCCCGTTTTGCAGGGGATGGCGGCGCCCATCAACGACCTTTCGAGGGGTTGCTCGGTTAATGACATTGTCAATCTGGTGGCCATCACGGCTTGCCAGGCTATGGTAAAGAAATAAAAAACAAAAAATACAATGAATATACTGGTTTTAAACTGCGGCAGTTCCTCGATCAAATATCAGGTCATCAAGATGAGTTCCGAGTGCGATCCCGCCACCCAGGAGTGCAAACACGCGCTGCTGGCCAAAGGGCTGGTCGACAGGATCGGTTTGGCCGAGGGCAACCTCACGCACAAACCCGCAGGCAAAGAGCCCTTCGTGGTCGACAAGCCCATACCCGACCACTCGGCGGGGATCAATATGATCATCCAGGCGCTGACCGATCCGGACCACGGCGTGTTGGGCTCGCTCTCGGAGCTCTCCTCGGTCGGCCACAGGGTGGCCCACGGGGGCGAGTACTTCCAGGGCAGCGTGGTGGTGGACCGCGACGTGGTCAAGAAGATCGAGAGCTGCTTCGAGCTGGCTCCATTGCACAACCCGGCCAACCTGAAGGGCATCCTCTCGATCGAGACCCTGTTGCCGGACACCCCGCAGGTCGCCGTGTTCGACACATCGTTCCACCAGTCGATGCCCGAAAAGAGCTACCTCTACGCGCTGCCCTACAAATACTACGAGAAATACAGGGTCCGCCGCTACGGATTCCACGGCACGAGCCACAAATACGTCGCCGAAAAGGGGTGCAAACTCGCCGGGGTGGACTTCAACAACTCCAAGGTCATTACCTGCCACATCGGCAACGGGGCCTCGGTAACGGCTATCCTCAACGGCAAATCGTTCGACACCTCGATGGGCTTCACACCGGTCGACGGGCTGATCATGGGAACACGCTGCGGATGCGTCGACCCGGGTGCGCTGCTCTACATCGCCGACAAGGAGGAGCTGAGCATCTCGCGTTTGAACGACGTGATCAACAAGCAGTCGGGCGTGCTGGGCATCACGGGCATCAGCTCCGATATGCGCGACATACGCGCGGCGGCGGCCGATGGCAACCAGCGCGCCGAGTTGGCCCTGGAGATGTACAACGAGAGGGTCAAAAAATTCGTGGGCTCCTACGCGGCGGCCATGGAGGGTGTCGATCTGCTGGTCTTCACGGGCGGCGTGGGCGAGAACGAGGATTCGTTGCGCGAGTTCGTCTGCCGCGGCATGGACTTTATGGGGATCGACTTCGACTTCGAGGGCAACAAGGGCGTCAGGGGAGTGGACAAAATCCTCTCCAAGCCCGGCTCCAAGGTCAAAGTGGCCGTGATCGCCACGGACGAGGAGTTGGTCATCGCCACCGATACCTTTAAGCTGACCAAGAAGCGCTCGGAGTAAGCGCCTGAAGATAAGGAAGGCCCGCAATCGCTTGCGGGCCTTTTTTGTGCGGCGGTGCGCACCGGTCAGATCAAAGCGAACAGGATGAACACCATCCCTGCCAGGAACTGGTAGGTTACCTCGATCCCGGCGGCGCGGAAATAGTCGCGCCACTTGTAGAACTTGTACTTGAGCATCCCCTTGTTAAAGCCGCAAAAGCCGACCAGCGTGAGCACGGCCAGCCAGAAGGATACGGGGGTAATCAAGAATAAACTCAGGCCCATCAGCGCGGTGGCGACGATCTGGCCGAACATCGTGACGAACATGTTGCCGGGGGCGAGCTTGTCTGGCAGCTCTACCTTGAAGGTCTTGACCCACAGCTTGGGGAAAAGGACTGAGTACCACAGCGCGCCCAGAAGGAAGGCGGCCAGGACGGCGATCACGAACCAGAGCCAGTTGACATCCAGGAAGAGCTGGCAGAGCAGGGAGCAGGAATAAGGGCAATCCATAGCGTAAGGTTTTAAGGGTGGTTATACAAAAATAGTACAAATTTTGAAAACGGAACGCCCCCTGTTGTCGGCAGGGGGCGTTCGATCGATTGTTTCCGGGCGGTTACTTGCCCGTCGTGGGTTTTTGCGGCATGCGGGGCGGTTTGGGCTCCCCGGCGGGTTTTTCGGCCAAAGCGGGTTCGTCCGCGGGTTCGGCTGGGGCCTCTGCAGCCTCGGCTGCCCGGGCTGCGGCCTGGTCCGCCTTTTCCTGCGCCGCGTCGATGGCGCGTTGCGCGTCGGCGGCCGCCTGGGCCACCTGGGCCGAACAATCGGCCTGCTGAGCGGCTCCGGCCTGGGAAGCCTCGCCCAGGTATTTGGGCAGGTCCATGCCCGCCATGCCGAACAGGTCGTTCAACGGGGGGACGGATTTCATCAAACCCGAGAGGAAATTGGCGGTCGAGGTGTTGCCGTCTTTGGCGTTGTTGCCGTCCCAGACGGTAATCTTGTCGATCTTGATGTTCTTGATCGCCTCGACCTGGGTCTTGACCAGCTCGGGCAATTTTTCGATCAGCAGCAGTTGGAAGGCCTTCGAGGGGTCGCCGGCGGCGGCTTTGACCACCTGGTCGTAACCCGATGCTTGGTTGGTCAGGATCTCGAGCAAACCCCTCGCCTCGGCGTCCATCTTCGCGAAGATGGCGTCGGCCTCGCCCTGGGCGTTGACGCGGACTTTCTCGGCTTCGGCCTGCGCCTCGATGATGCGGCGCTGTTTCTCGATCTCGGCGGGGACGATCACGTTGGCCTGCTGGGTGGAGCGCTCACGCTCGGCGCGGACGTTCTCGGCCAGTTGCTCGGCGGCGTAGGCGTCCTGCAAAGCCTTGGCCTGCTGGACTTTTTCGGCGGAGATGGCGATACGCAAAGCCTCGGCCTCCTTCTCGCGGCGCGAGGCGTCCGAGTTGGCGACCTCGACCTTCGACTGGTTCTCGCCCTTGACGGCGATCGCGTTGGCCTCGGCGGTCTTGATACGGGTGTCGCGCTGGGCCTCCGCCTCGCCGATCTCGCCGAACTTGGTCTGGATCGCCACGCTCACCTTGGCCTCGTTGATCGCCTTGGCGGCGGCCTCGCGGCCCAGGGCCTCGATGTAGCCCGACTCGTCCTTGATGTCGGTCACGTTCACGTTGATCAGCTTCAGGCCGATCTTCTTCAGCTCCGCCTCAACGTTGGTCGAGATGCTCTCCAGGAACTTGTCGCGGTCGGCGTTGATCTCCTCGATGGTCATCGTGGCGATCACCAACCTCAACTGGCCGAACAGGATATCGCTCGCCAGCTCCTGGATCTGCTCCGAGCTGAGGCCCAGCAAACGCTCGGCGGCGTTGTTCATGCTCTCCGACTCGGTGGAGATACCCACCGTAAAGCGGCAGGGCACGTCCACGCGGATGTTCTGGCCCGAGAGCGCGTTGGTCAGGTTGGCCTCGATGGAGATCGGCTTGAGGCTCAAATAGGCGTAGTCCTGGATCACGGGCCAGATGAATGCGCCGCCCCCGTGGATACACTTGGCCGAGCTACCGCCCGTGTTGCCGTAGACCACGAGGATCTTGTCGGACGGGCAGCGCTTGTAGCGCTTGATCATCGAGGTAATCAGGATGAAGCCGACGATGACGGCGATAAGGATCAGATAGATGGGTTCCATGGTGGGTATTTAGGTTATTGTTTTGATTGTGTTGTATTTCGGAAATCAATGTCGTTGTCTGACGATCACCCCTCCCCGTCCCTCCCCTAACCGTAGGGGAGGGGGTTTTCCAAGGTGCTGCCGCCCGTCCCTGAAGGACTGGACAACAAGGCGTTAAAGGGCGCCTACCAGGACGGTTTGGGTGTCGATCACTTCCAGGACTTTGACCTTCGAGCCGGTCGCGAGCCTCTGTTCGCGGGTCATGGCAGCGATCTCGTGGTAGGCTCCGCCCACGCTGACCTGGATCTTGCCCTTGCCGGACATATCGGCGGGGATGGAGAGGTAGACATCGGCGGTTTTGTCCAGCGTGTCGGAGATCTTGAAGGTCTTGTCGGTGGCCAGTTTGGTAATCTGGAACATCAAAAAGAAGAAAGCGGCCACAAAGCTCAGGCCGATCGCCACGGAGACCAGGTTCAGCCATACGGGCGAGGAGATCGCCCCGTAGAAACTCACGGCCGACCAGCCGTAGCCCAACAGGAAGTTGACCAGGTTGCGGATCGAGAAGAGTTGGTGTCCCCCGTCGCCGTCGAGGTCGCCCTCGAAATCGGCGCTCAAACCGTCGCTCCCGTCGAGCCCGATAAAGGTCATGACGGTCTGGATCACGAAAAACAGGCTGGCAGCCAGCGCGATGCACCAATACACCCTCAAGGCGGGGTCCAGGGAGGTAAACCATTCGATCATAGCGGTAGAATTTGTCGCTAAAGTTAAGAAATTCTGCGCAATCCGGAGCGGTTACAGGCCGATTTTTTATACTTTTGCATCAAATTTTTTGAAAATGAGCGGAATGAAAGTCTTTTGCCGCCGGCTGACCGAAGCGAAATGGTTTGAGTTGCTGATCGTGGGGATCATCCTGCTGAACTGCATCCTGATCGGTGTGGAGACCTATGCCCACCACCATTGGATACGGATTGCGCAGGGCGTTATCCTCGCCGTCTTTACCTTCGAGATCCTGGTCAGGCTGATCGCCGCCGGAAACCTGAAGGAGTTTTTCCGGTCGGGGTGGAACAATTTCGATTTGATGCTGGTTTTGATCAGTTACATTCCCGAATCGCTGTTCAGCAACGTTTCGACATTGATGATGCTGCGGGTGCTCAGGGTGTTCCGGGTGCTCAGGCTGCTGAGGACCTCGCCCGAGATCAAACTGATCGTATCGGTGCTCTCCAAGTCGTTCAGCGCACTGTTCTACAACGGGATATTCTTCTTTATCTTCCTTTACCTTTTTGCCATTATCGGGGTTTCGCTGTTCAGGCTACCGGCCTACGAGTCGCTGGACGAGGCGGGCAAAGCGCGCTACGGGCAGTTTATGGCCGAGGCCCCCAACTCGCCCGAGTGCTCGCCGGAGCCCTACGGGACATTGGGCGAAGCGATGTTTACCCTGTTCCGTTGCCTGACGGGGGAGGACTGGACCGATTTGCGGTACAACCTGCTCAAAGCCCACCAGTACGGGCTGGTGCACGTCTCCTCCCCGGTCATTACCACCTACCACGTGGTGTGGTTCATCCTCTCGGCGTTTTTGCTGTTGAACCTGGTGGTGGGCGCGATCGTGAACAATTACCAGGTTATCATGGAGGAGACCCGGGAGAAGAAGCGGCTGGCGGAGCTGCACCTGGCCCAAAGCGGGCACGGGCCAGGGGACGAGCGCGGAATCACGGGCTGAGTTACCGGATTTCGCGGCTGAACAAACCCATCCCTACCGTGAAGGTATGGACCATACCCCGGCCCACCGAGGGGATGGCGTAGTCTGCCGCCGAGAGGTGGTAGCGCAGTCGCAGGGAGCAATAACTGTTGCGCATCCCGGGGAACCGGTTGTCGTAAGCCATGAAGGATTCGGATGTGAATTTAATATCGCAGAATACGCCCGCGCCCCACGCCAGGGCTACCCCCGAGCCCCGGTTGAACCGGGAATTCTTTTTATCGGGGTTATCCATGCCCAGTTGCATCCAGCCCATCGCCAGCGAGGCGTAAGGGACCAGCCGGATACGGGGTGTCTCCACGACGGCGTACCCGGCCATCGCCCCCAGGTTGCCCACCGTCCAGGTGGCGCTGCGGGGAAAGTCCAGTTCTTTGTGGCTGACCTCTTTTCTGAGTTCTCCTATAACGGCGTTGACACCCAGGGCCATATAAATCCTGCGGTACATCACATCGACACTCAGGTAGGGCGCCGCGCCCACCCCGCAAAGGGAGGTCATACCGCCCGTGGGGATCCCCACCCCTGCGCCGAAGGACATACCGATGCCCCAGTCGACCTCTACGGGCTTAAAGGATATGCGCCTTACCACAAAGGTGCTGTACATCCCATTGGGGTACTGCGACAGGTAACGGTCGGCCTGCCTGTCCACTTCGCAGTAGTCGGCGTAGGAACCGGTATGGATCAGCGAACGGAACCAGAGGATCAGAAGGTCCCGCTCCTGGGGCAAGACGATAGTTTGGGCGATGCGGGCCTCCACAACGCCCGCAGAGTCCCGGGCCATGGCCCGTAGCGAGATACTAAGCTCATCCCAGGGGGGCATTATGGCGGTTTGGGCGACGGGCCGGATCAACGAATCGGCAAAGGCCGCCGTATTGACCAGGTCGTCGAAGTCGCGGGTCAGGAACATCGTGATCAGGTATTCGTTGGCGGTCAACGCGACATAGTTGCGGTCGTCATCCCTGGACAGGCCCATAATCAATGCGCGGGTTTGCGCCACCATTTCAAAATCGCCGGACCTGAGCTGCGCGAGGATCATCTCGCGCCCTTTGGCGATCATCGTGGAGGTCGACGGACGGAAAAGTTCGCGCAAGAGCTCCTCGTCGGACAGGGGTTGGGCCCGAAGAGTCGACACGGCAAGGGTCAGGAGCAGCAACAGAACCGTCTTTTTCATACGCGGGGGTTAGCTTCTCCAAAATTAGAATTTTATGGGTAGATTTGCAACTATGGACGCCAAACAAAAAGACGAATTTACCCGGGCGGTCTACGACCTGGTCATGTTGGTCCCGCCGGGGCGGGCCACCAGCTACGGGGCCATCGCGGCAGGGATCGGGCATGCGAACCTCTCGCGGATGGTGGGCAGGGCGATGAGCGGTTGCCCCGAGGGGATCCCGGCGCACCGGGTGGTCAATTCGCAGGGGGTATTGACGGCCGCCGGGTGTTTCTCGAAGCCGGGGCGTATGCAGGCGCTGTTGGAGGCCGAGGGCGTGGAGGTGGCCAGCAACCGGATACGCAACTGGCGGCGGGTGTTCTGGGACCCGGTCAAGGAGTTATAGTTTAAGGTTGATCCCCGCTTTGCGGGCCTGGGCGTGCTGAAAACGGCGGGGGACGTTGTATAGGCGGCCATCCCGGACAAAGTGGGCGCCGGTTTGCTTGAACCAGAATCCGACCTGCTGCTCTACGCAGACGTCGTGCAACTCCATGATCCAATCGAAATCGCAGGGGCGGGCCTCGAAGCCCGATTCGCCGCCCGCCACGACCTGCTCGACCCAGGTTCCTATGTCATAGGGCCTCAAGTCGACGCGCTCAAGCAGGGGTTCGCAGATGATGATCTTGTGCTTTATGGGTGCGGCCTTGTAGATGGGCAGGCGGTATCGGGCGCGGTCGGAGTTTTCGACCGTGCAGCAGATCGTGACGTGGTCCCAGCCGTCGCCCCAGTCGCCGGGGACGCACTCCGTGAGGCGGTCGATGCGTTTGGTAATCATCAGGAATTCGAGGTCGGGGCGTCGGCGGATCATATCCCACGCCTCCATGCGCCAGGGGTCGGCGTCCTCCACGAAAAAATCGGAGCTGAAACAGGCGGCGACCTTCGATCCGGGCGGTATCTTCCACTCGCCGCTGCGCTTCTTCTGCACGGGCAGGTCGAACGACTGGGTCTTGGCCACCACGGTCGGGTCCTTGCCGCGCTTGAGGTCGCCGCGGTAGACGTAACAATATTTGCATCCGGGGCTGAGCTTGTGGCAGCCGTGCCACGGATTCCAGAGTTTGTCCATTATGCAAATATATATATCTTTGCATTCAACCAACATTTTACAGATGAAGAAACTCTCCTTCGGCCTGTTGCCGCGCGTGGCCTGCGCCATTGTTCTGGGGATCGGGCTGGGGATGGTTTTACCGCAATGGACGGTGCGTATCTTCGTTACTTTCAATGATCTGTTTTCGCAGTTTTTGGGGTTTTGCATCCCGCTGATCATCGTCGGGCTGGTCGTGCCCGGGATCTCGGACATGGGGTCCAAAGCGGGAAAAATGCTGCTGGTGACCGTGGCCATCGCCTATGCATCCACCGTGCTGGCGGGTTTCTTCTCCTACGCGAGCTGTTCGGCCGTGTTCCCCTCCCTGCTGGGCGGGGAGGCGGCGGAAGCGGCGTCCAATCCCGAGGAGGCGCTCCTGAAACCCTTCTTCGCGCTGCAGATACCGCCCCTGTTCGGGGTAATGACGGCGCTGGTGCTCGCCTTTGTGCTGGGCACGGGGATCGCGGCGCTCAAAGCCGGGAGGCTGCAGGGGATATTCGCCGAGTTCAGGGGCATCATCGAGCGGGTGATCTCGATGGCGATCATTCCCCTGTTGCCGCTCTATATTTTCGGGATCTTCCTTAATATGTCCTTCAGCGGGGAGGCCTTCTCGATCATGGTCGTCTTCGGCAAGGTAATCGGGGTAATCTTCGTGCTGCACGTTTTGCTGCTGCTGGGACAGTTCGTCATCGCGGGGAGCATCGCGAAGAAGAATCCGCTCAAGATGCTCGCGGCCATGATGCCCGCCTACTTTACCGCCCTGGGGACCTCGTCCTCGGCGGCGACCATTCCCGTTACGCTGGGGTGCGCCAAAAAAATGGGGGTCAAAGAGGACGTGGCGGATTTTTGCATCCCGTTGTGCGCCACGATCCACCTCTCGGGCAGCGTGTTGAAGATCACGGCCACGGCGCTGGCGATCTGCATCATGCACGGGCTGCCCCACGACGCGCTGCTGTTCGCGGGGTTCATCTGCCTGCTGGCCGTGATGATGGTGGCCGCGCCGGGCGTGCCGGGCGGGGCGATCATGGCCTCGGTGGGGGTGCTCTCCTCGGTGCTGGGCTTCGATGCAGGCTCCATCGCGCTGATGATCGCGCTCTACATCACCATCGACAGCTTCGGGACGGCCTGTAACGTGACCGGCGACGGGGCGATCGCGGCCATCGTGGACAGGATTGCGAAATAAACCTTTAAACGGCGCGCTATGTTCAAATTCCTGCCTGGGCTTCTCGACTCGCTCAACACCTTCCTGTGGGGGTGGTTCATGATCGTGCTGCTGTTGGGCGTGCACATCTTCTGCACCATCCGCACGGGGTTTATCCAAAAACGGATCGGGCTGGGCATAAGGCTCTCCCTGCGCAAGCACGACCCGAACAACCCGGGCGACGTGTCCCATTTCGGTTCACTGATGATGGCCCTGGCGGCGACCATCGGCGTGGGCAACATCGTGGGGGTGGCCACCGCCGTCTGCCTGGGCGGACCCGGCGCGGTGCTGTGGTGCTGGGTAACGGGCGTGCTGGGCATCGCCACCAAGTACAGCGAGGGGGTGCTGGCGATCAAATACCGGCGCATCACGGAGAAAGGGACCTGGATCGGGGGTCCGATGCTGGCGCTCGAAAGGGGCGTGGGGTCGAAACTGCTGGCCGTCGTCTTTTGCGTGCTTACCGTTCTGGCCTCCTTCGGGATCGGCAACATGGTGCAGGCCAACACGCTCTCCGACGCGGTAAACATCTCGCTCGGCGTGCCCGCATGGCTGTCGGGCGTGGTGGTGGCGGCGATCGTGGCCGTGGTGGTAATCGGCGGCGTACGCTCCATCGCGGCGGTGTGCCGCAGGGTCGTGCCCTTTATGGCCGCCCTCTACGTGATCGGGTGCGTGACCTTATTGGCAATCAACTGGCAATACGTTATACCGGCCCTGGAACTGATCGTCCGCAGCGCCATCTCGTCGCAGGCCCTAACCGGCGGGCTGGCGGGCGCGGGGATCATGCTGGCGGCAAGGTACGGGATCGCCCGCGGGCTCTTCTCCAACGAGTCGGGCATGGGGTCGGCCCCCATCGCGGCGGCGGCTGCCAAGACCAAACTGGCGGCCGAGCAGGGGCTGGTCTCGATGACCGGGACGTTCTGGGATACGGTGGTTATCTGTGCGCTGACGGGAATGGCCCTGGTCAGCTCCATGCTGCGCGAACCCGCCGCCTTTGCAGGACTTCAGGGCGTGCAGGTTACTTACCAGGCCTTCGCGGCCCTGCCGATGGGACGGATCTTTTTGATGGTCAGCCTCGTGTTTTTTACCTTCTCCACCCTGCTGGGCTGGTCCTACTACGGGGAGCGGTGCATCGAGTACCTCTCGGGCAACAAGGGGATCATGGCCTACCGCGCGGTGTGGGTCGTGCTGGTCTACGTGGGCGCTACCACCACGCTGCAAAATGTGTGGAACTTCTCGGATATGGCCAACGCGCTGATGGTGCTGCCCAATGTGGTGGCGCTGGTAGCGTTGAATAAGGTAACGCGCGGGGAGACGCGGGATTATTTCAGGAAGTAGGCGGGGAACCCGGACTATTGCCCGCCCTGCTTATGGCGCGTCGTCATTTCCTGACCGCATTTCCGTTGCTGTCGTAAAACTTGCCGGTGGGAATATATTCCGTGCCGAAGCCTTTGGTTTTACGCGCCGTGTATAGTTCAAAGGTTCCGTCGTCGTGGCGGCGTATATGCTGCCCTTCCTTTACGGGGATGATCTCCCTGCCTGTCCTATCTATCAGGCCCTCGCTCTTGACCTCGCGAGTCCTTATGCTCGCCAGGTCAGTATTCACTAACTCCGTTTTCTTGCCGTAACCGTAACCATAATTCCCCTGGCTGTCATATCCGTAATCATACCCGTAAGTCGTGGTGGTCCCCGTCTGCGCCATGGCGTCCCAGAAATTACCCTTGTACTCCGTGTTGCTGACGATGGCGGTACCGTTCGGGAAATACGCTTCGAGGAAGTTGTATTTGAAAGGCGTGATCATTTTGCCCTGTTTATCCATCAGGCCCACTTTCGGCTTCATCCTGGACATGACCAGCAACAGATCATCCCACACGACAGCCATGACATAGGGCTCGTAAATGGGCGGAACCTTTTCCCTGCCCAAATTGTCGGCAATGCCATATTTTTTATCTCGCACTACCTGGATGTTGCCGTATCTGTTGTATGAAATACCGAGGTAATCATAGGCCGGCGGAGAGATTTCAGCCAGGGTCGAATCCATAAACCCCCATTTCCCATCACGCCCGAAACCGTAAAGCCCATAGGACAATACCCTGATGTTTGTATAAATAAAAGGACATCGGATCTCCCCTTTCGTATCGATCGCCCCCCATTTCCCATCGCGCAGGACAAAGGCGGTGTCGTCGTCGATCGCTATGATCCCGTCATGGATCGGGGCGAACACCTCCTCGCCCCGGCGGTTTACCACACCCCATTTCCCGTTGCTTTTTACCACGACATGATCCCCTCCGCCAAATCCTTTCAACTCCATATCGTCGTACACGATCGGCACGACGATGTTCCCTTTTTCGTCGATGATGCCGCACTTGCCCTTTTCCTTCACGATTCTCCAGCCATACGCATCAGGCTGCGCCAGTGCGAAGATCTTGTACGTCGGCTTGTTTTGCGCATAACTGCCCGATGCCGTGAGGGCCGCCAGCACGATGATCGAAATAAGCAATCTTGTTCTCATGCCGTGTATGTTTTAAGGTTAGTCGATTTCTTTATCGTCGGGGAAGCGACCTCAGAAGGCGTAAGTGTAGCCCACCGAGTAAACCAGCCGGTTGCCGTAGGGGCTGTACTTGTTTTGGATCACGTCGTAGAGGATCATGGCGCTCATGCCGCCGCGGGCTCCGGTCGGGAAGCTGATACCGCCGCCGATCAAACAGGCCGGGACCATCTCGCGGGGGATCTTTTCGCCTCCCACTTTGCCCCACATGCCGTAGAGCTCGGGTTGGGCCTGGACCTGGATGTAGGGGATGGGGCTGAAGCGGGCGTAGAGGTTGGCGCCCAGGTAGTTCTGGGTTTGGGTGTAGTAGCCGCTCCACCTGTAATAGTTGTAGGAGAGGCCGCCGCCCAGGGTAATGTAGCGGTTGAAGGCGTAGCCCAGTTGCGGGGAGAGGCTGAACGTGGAATATCCGTCGCTGAAGTTCAGGCCGATGCCGCCGCCGATTACCAGCTTACTGCGGTCGAAGCCGGTCTTCTCTTTGGCGGCGGTTTGCTTGGCGGCCGCCTGCTTTGTGGTCGTCTGGGTGGTCGCGGCTGCGTTGTCGGATTGGTTGGCGGGGGTCTCGAGCCGGAAGCCGCCCCGGGAAGGGGTCTGGCCGGACGGGATCGTATCGTAGCGGAATCCGCCCTGGGCGAAGACCCATGCGGGGGCGAAAAGGAGGAGCGGCAAAAGGAGTTTGATCATGGCGGGGAATTTTATATGATACAAATATAGAAATATTTCGATGAAGCCTGTAACTTTCGGGCTCTTTTGAACGTCATACTCAAAACAAACCAAAAACAGGTGACCAGGGAAGATTTCAACGAGTGTGTGGATCGATGCGCGGACCCCCTCTACCGCTTTATGCTCAAGAGCACGGGCGACGAGCAAAAGGCCCGCGACCTGGTGCAGGACGCGTTCGAGAGGCTGTGGCGCAACCACCGCGAGGTGGAGGCGGGCAAAGGGAAATCCTACCTGTTCACGACCGCTTACCGGGCGATGGTGGACGGGTACCGGCGCGACGGGCGGGAGAGGGCCGTGGAACCCGCCCCGGGGCACACCGCCGGGCACTACTCGGACCTGAACGAGGCGCTGCACGCCGCCGTGAGCAGGCTGCCCAAGCTGCAACAGGACGTGATCCTGCTCAGGGACTACGAGGGGTACAGCTACAAGGAGATCGAGGGGATCACCGGATTGAACGAGGGACAGGTAAAGGTTTACATCCATCGCGCGAGGAGCTACCTGAGGGAGTATATCGGCAAGATGGAAAACATACTTTAGGCCATGAAACGCAAGGAGGAAGATTTGAAACTTACGCCGGATATGAACGTCCGCTTTCCCGACCACGGGGCGCTCTACCGCATCGCGGACGGGGTGCAGGGCGGCGGCGATGTTGGCGATTCGGGGGATTCGGGGGCGTTGCGGCTCAGGCCCGATATGAACGTGGTGTTCGAGGACAAGGAAGCGCTCAAACGGCGTTCCATACTCAAGCCCCTGGCGTGGGTGGGCGGGGCGGCTGTTGCGGCGGCGGTCGCCTTGATCGTGATGCTGCACGCCCCGGTGCAAGGGCCTGCGGCGGGGGTGGCCGGGACGACGGCGGTGGCGGGTGCGGACACTGCGGTGGTCAAAATTGCTCCGGCGGTTCCGGTAGCGCCAGTCGTGGAAGAGGTTATCGCGGATAATGCGGTAAAGGAAAACAGGGTAAGGCAGGCGGTAAAGCCGGTTCGGAAAATCGAGGCCCCACAGCCTGAGAGCGGGAATGTACCTGAATCGGGCAATGAATCCACGGGGGTATCGACTCCCGTTGAGGTATCCGCGCCCGCCGGGGAGTTGATCGCGGAGCACATCGAGCCGGTCGTGGAAGAGCCGAAGATCCCCGTCGAACAGGTCGAAGCGGGTCGGCAGGCGGAAAAACCCTTGGTGGCCGAAAGAACGGAGCGCCCCACCCTGCAACAGACCCTCCAACAAACCGTAACGGAGGCCATTCCGCCCCTTCCGGCGTTGAACACCGCCGCCCTGCTCGCCCCGGTGGACCAGATCATCGGGCAGGGGCTGATCACCGTGAACCGCCTGTTGAAAAGGCCCGCCACCGAGGTCAGACAATACGATCCCGACGGCAAGCTGGTCTACTACGCCGTGGAGACCCGGAATATCAACATGGAAAGGAATTACAAAAACTAAAATAGCATGAAAAACATTGTTCTGATCTTGATCGCGGCCTTTCTGGCCGCCCCCGTCGCTGCACAGACCGCGTTGGCATCGACCGAAATGCGGGCTGACACGGTGGAGATTACCATCGAGAAAGAGAAGGTCGTCGTGATCGAGGAGAACGACGGCTGGAGGACCGAGACGATTACCTACAACGACGGGAAATGCAAAAAGAAAAAATCGGATAAGGTCGAGTTCACGGGCGGGTTGGCCATGCTGGACTTCGGATGGAGCAACTACATGGATAAGAACTTTATCTCCGGGCAAAAGGGCGACGAATTCCTCGACCTGAACACAGCCAAATCGATCAACCTGGCGTGGTACGTGGCGGGGTTGAACGCGAAGATCACACGCTCGAAAGCCCTGGTGTTCCAGACTGCGCTGGGCCTCGACTGGACCAATTTCCGTTTCGAGGACGGGTGGAGCATCGACCGGGAGAACGGGATGACGGTAGCCTCCCCGAAGTACCTGATCGACGGGGTTAGCCAGGTCTCGAAATCCAAACTGATGACCCTCTACCTGAACCTGCCCGTGATGGTGCGCTGGAACATCCCCCTGGGCAGCGACTACAAGCACCACCTCTACCTGGCCACGGGTGCGATCGGGGGGCTGCGCTTAGGCTCCCACACCAAGGCCAAATATTACGACAACACCACGTTGGGCAGCGGGAAGGTCAAGGACAAAGACTCGTTCAATCTGAACATGCTTACCTACGACCTGACGCTTAGGGCGGGCTACAGGGGCTTCGGGGTGTTCTTCAACTACCAGATGACCCCGATGTTCGAAAAGAACAAAGGGCCCCGCGTGTTCCCCTACTCGGTGGGGATCTCCATCACGGAATTCTAAACGGAACGCACTCCCCGGCAGCCCGGTTTTCCTGCCGGGGGCTGTTGTCCGCCCCGGGCTTCGATCGAAGCCCGGTTTTTTATTCGAACAGGAAGGGTTTGGTCGGCGGGACGGAGTGGCGCTCCTTCTCGAAGAAGAATTTTTCCTCGCCGAACGCGGGTTTCAACTGGCTGAACCAGGTCGCCTTGGGGTCGTACGCCGCGAAGAAGGGGCGGTGGACCCACCTCGGGTCGCGGCCCTGGATAAAGCGCAGCACGAAGACCTTTTCGCCCTTAACCTCCGCCGTGCCCAGGATCTGGATCTTGCCCGCGTGGTCGCTCATGCTCGGGCCCCGGACCGTGCGGCACAAACCGCTTACCGAGCGGTAGGCGTGGCGGAAGATCTTCCAGCACCTTTCCAACGAGAGCTCGAAGTAGTGGGCGGCTCCGGTGTCGCGCGCGATGAACATGTAGTAAGGGATGCAGCCCAGATCGACCTGCCGCCGCCACATCTGCGCCCAGAGCTCCGGGCGGTCGTTGATGTGCTTGAGCAGGGGCGACTGGGTGCGGATCTGCGCCCCGGTCGACTTGATCCGGGCGATCGCCTTAACCACCGCTTCGGTCGAGAGCTCCCTCGGGTGGTTGAAGTGGGCCTGCACGGAGAGGTTCCTTCCGGCGGCGGTCACTTTTCGGAACAATTCGATGATCCTCTCGCTGTCCCCGTCGGTCAGGTAGCGGTAAGGCCAGTAGGCCAGCGACTTGGTCCCGATGCGGATCGAGCGGATGTGGTCGTAGCGCGGGGAGAGCAGGGGTTCGATGTAGCCCTCCAGTACCTCGGCCGACATGACCATCGGGTCGCCGCCCGTGAAGAGGATATCGGTCACTTCGCGGTGCATGCTCAGGTAATCCAGCAGGGTTTCGACCTCTTTGGCGGCGAATTTCAGCCCGCTGATCCCCGAGAACTGGGGCCACCGGAAGCAAAACGTGCAGTAGGCGTGGCAGGTCTGGCCCTGGGCGGGGAAGAAGAGCACCGTCTCGGGGTATTTGTGCTGCAAACCGTTGAGCTTCACGTTGCCGACCCGGGGCACGTTGTGCTCCTGCCCGGCCGGGTTGGGGTTGAGCGTGAGGCGTATCTCGCGGACGGCCTTGTCGATCTCGGCTTTGTCCGCGTTCGAATCGACGAGCTTGGCGATCCGGTTGAAATGGCGCTTCTCGAGCATCTCGCCCCGCGGGAAATTGAGCGTGAAGATGGGGTCCGTCTCCACGTTGCCCCAATCGATCAGTTCATCCAGGACGTAATTATTCGTCTTGAATGGCAATACCCTCCCAACTATTTCTATCTGGCGGATCAGCTCTGCAGGGACCTGTCCGAATTGCGGTATAGAGCGGAAGTTATGGAGGGTATACGTTTTTAATTGTCGTTCCATAACTGTTTTTTTGAAAGACCCTATATCTACAAAGTTAATAAAAAATCGCGGGGGCGCAAAAAAAACGGCCCCGGGAAACCGGAGCCGCCGTGAGAATAGATGTTTTCGTTAGAAATTGTAGCCCAACGTAAGGGTCAGGTTGCGGGCGTAGGACTTGTATTTGGTGTCCGTGTAGTCGTCCGGGTAATTGGCGATGTCTTTGCAACCCAAATCGTAGCCCAGCCCCCAGACGAACTTGCCGTAGGTGGCCGAAAGGCCGAAACGCATGCCCATATCGAAATTTTTGGCCTGCTTTTCCATCTCATAAGGAGTGTTGTAGCCGGGGTAGCTGATGCTTTCGGTCACAAAGGGATTGTAGTCGATGCCGTAGATGCCGGTATGGGGGTTGGAGAAGGTCTGGTTGACATTGCCCGTGAAGCCATAGGCGAAGTATACCCCCAACGAGGGGCTCATGGTAAATTTGCCGCCCAAATCGATGCGGTAGTTGAGCACCAAAGGCATCTGGAAATAGGAGAGGTTCGCCGTGGATTCCAGCTTGCCCACAACGCCCTTCGGCGTGGTAACTGTGGCCTCGCACTGAAGCCCCCTGTGCATATAATAAAAGCCGGTCTCGATGTAGAGCGGCGCACGGAACGGGCGGAACTCTTCGGAGATACCGACGTGGAAGCCCGCCTTGCCCTGGGGCTTGCCGCCGAACATCTCCATATAGCTGGCCTCTTCCATCTTGATATTCGAGAAGTTAAGACCGGCACGGATACCGAGGATGTTCTTCGGGGTGTTCTGTGCCAGGGCGGCGCCGGCGATGGCGACCAGGGCGGCAGTGATGAATAATTTTTTCATAATCGACTAAAATTTAGGTGGTTTAAGGTTTATTCCCGGGGCTATATCCGGGTTAGGACGAACAAATGTATTGAAAAAATTTGCAAATACCACACAGAGTGGTTATCTTTGTGCCCGCTTCAGAAAACTTCGGGGTGTAGCTCAGCCCGGTTAGAGTACTCGTCTGGGGGGCGAGTGGTCGTACGTTCGAATCGTATCACCCCGACATCAAAAAGCAGGAAAAGGCTCTCTATGAGAGCCTTTTTCCGTATGCGGGCGGGGCCTCGAGCTCGCTCGGAAGGCCCCGCCCGCATACGGAAAAAAATCCCTGCGGGATTTTCCTGCTTTTTGATGGTCACCCCCCCCCACCCAAGATCGGCGAGCGCAGAGCGAGCCAATCTACCCCCCCCGAAATCCACCACATTTCCATCTACTTCTCCCGCAGGGTGTATATTTATCCAAAAAATCACTATTTTTATATTGATTAACGAATAATCCCCGTACAAAATGAAAATCCGCTTTTATTTTCTCACACTATTGTCTGGGGCGATCATGGCAACGACAGGTTGCTCAAAAGACAATACCGAGCCCATACGATACAAGCTTGGCGACTACTGGCCTGATCCACAGGTCGTTTATGACCCTGACTGGCCGGGAACAGTAAGCAGTGGAACCGGAGCCCAGGGAATCGTATTTTGGTTGGATGAAACAGAGGGTTACGATGCTGCGACAGGCAAGGGTATTCACGGCAAGATCATCAGTCTGGAGCAAGTCTTTCTGCCCTGGGGACCGGAAGGCCAGGATGAACAGGCCGCCGGAGTGCAGGGCATCCGTAGCTGGGAATACGGATACACCGCCACGCGCAATATGATCGCTAAATACTGCGAAAACGCAAATTTCGCCACAGAATATCCTGTATTCAACTGGATATACGAGAAGAACGGGCGGCGGCCGGGAGAGCTATATCTTCCGGCACTCAATGAGATGGAAGAGCTCAATGCGTTTCTCTACGGACGCACAAATATTGACCATGATCGGGGGCGCCAAATAAACGCGGCAATACTGGCGGCAGGCGGACACAGCATAATCCCAACGGCAGAAGGCTATTATTATGCGTTTTGGACCTCAACCGAAGTTTATACAGAGGACCCCGACCCCGCGTGCGGCGGAATACGAAAATGTTCAAAGGCGCTGGCCACGTATGAAATATGCTTGGACTTGAGCTCCATGTGCAATAATGTCCGCTATTGCCGCACATTTTAAAATCAAACGGCGGGATGGTCGTGTTCACCGGTTCGTCTCCCCTGCAATATTCCCGCGCCCCCTTGCGTTATTCGGAATATTCCCTACCTTTGGCGCGATGAAAAAGGCCGGCCGCATATCGATCTGGTTTCTCGCAGGGCTGCTTTGCCTCTGTGGGATGGCGGGGCGGCTTACGCCCGAGGTCCAGGCCGTGCAGAAACCCTTGCAGGAGACGGTCATGAACACCGTGCAGGCCTCCTTTACCGCCCTGTACCCCAAATCAACGCTTTACGAGGTGCCCCCGGGCACCTTTGCGCCCACCGTTACCCATACGCAGGGCCAGGGCAGGCCAATGAGCGCGTTGCAACTCCCGGGATGCACACCCGCGCCGACCATTCAATTCAACAGAGTCTCCCTGCAGGGGAGCGGACCCCGTCCTTTTCCGATTGCCGTAAGGGCCGTGAGCCACTATGTTTACGGGATGAGGAAAATCCTTATTTAGCGGTTTTGAACACACCCTGGAACGCTCCGAACGACCGGAGCGGGAATTCTTATTGTTCAAACCGTTAAATACAAAAAACCATGTATCAAAATATCGACGAGCAACTCTGTGAGGTTGCTCAGGGCGAAATTGTGAAAAAACGCAAAAGCCTTATCCCCGCCAGCCTGGTGCTGATTACCGGCCTCTTCGTGGCCTTCCTTCCCAAACTCGTGCCCGACGTGGCGGACAGCGCCAATTTGGCATCCATGGCCGCCGTGATGGGGTGGAGCCTGGTAATCGGCGGAATCGTGTGGCTGTTGGTCTGCCTGGGACGCGGGGCGTGGTATTACCACCATGAGCCTTCGGGCAAACGGTTGTCGCGCTACGAATTGCTGTATGACGTATCGGAAAAGAACCGGATCAGGGATCTGGTCGATAACTGCGACGTGGAGGCGCTGGGGAAGGTCCCCCGCAGCACGGTATCCTCGGTCATGGCCGTCCTCTACACGCTCCCCGCGGGGGATGTGCTCTGGGCGCAGGCCTTCGAGTTCGTGCCGCACAAGTTCGTGCCCCTTACCGACGTGGTCCGGATCCCGGACGGGAGGAAGATGGCGAAGTAAACCGCACCGCACAAAGAAAAGGGAGCCGCAAAACTATTTCGCGGCTCCCTTTTTGTACTATGGCTTAGGGCCAAACCAGCCTGATCCCGTCGAGTTTCTGGATCGAAACGGTCACGTTTTCAGGCTCGAAGCTCAACACGTGGCCGCCCTGGCTGCGGTCCTGTGAGATGTAGTGGATGTGGTAGCCCGCGGCGTTGACATCGGCCAGGCGGTCGGGGATCCGGTAACCCACGGCCGCGCCCTGCGAGGCCCCGCAATCGAAGACCTGCTGATCCTGGGCGACGATCTCGAGGATGGTCTTGAAGGGTTTTTGCTGGCGGGGGACCGAGCGGGTGGTAATCGAGGAGAAATTCCCATCGATCTCCACGGCTAAAAGCTGCGCGGGGTCGCCCACCACCCGGTCGATGTGCTCGTAGAGCGTCTCGGCGCCGGAGGGGGTAAAGACGAACGTCGTGTCGGGCTCGAAGCGGCAAAGCATGGCGAAGGGGACCGAGGCGTCCTGCTCCACGAAGAGGACCTCGCCCGTGTCGTCCACGCGGCTGGCCGTTCCGTTTTTTACATACATTTCGCCGTCCAGGCCGTCGATGGTCCCGATCCCGAAATCGGCCTGCTCCAACAGGGCGGCCAGGGGGTAGACGCCGTCGTACTGCCCGCCGGCGAAGTAGTCGAAGGTCGCGACCTGGAGCATTTCTCGGGGTTCGCGCGGGGTGTTGTCGCCCTTGCATCCGGAAAGAACGGCGACAACAAACAGAGAGAGAAGGGTAAGGTTTCTTGCTTTCATAGGAAATCTTAGAAAATATTGAAGTATTCGACCACGCCCTCCACCTTACCGTCGTTGCCGGTAACGATCAGGGAGTGGATCTTGTATTGCGACATCAGGTTCTGGGCCTCGCTTACGGCCTCGGACGCGGCGATGACTTTGGGATTGACGGTCATCGCCATGCGGGCCTCGATGCCGAAAAATTCGCTTTTGTAGCGCGCCATCGCCCGGCGGATGTCCCCGTCGGTAATCACGCCCAGCAGTTTGCCCTCCTCCACGATGGCGGCGATCCCCAAACGGGCCCCGGAGATGGCGATGATTACCTCGCCCAGCGGGGTCGACCCCGGCAATTTGGGCACATCGGTGCGCATCACGTCGCTCACTTTGGTCAGCAGCCTGCGGCCCAAACTGCCGCCGGGATGGAAGACGGCGTAGTCCTCGGCCTGGAAGCCACGGACCTTCATCAGGGCCACAGCCAGCGCGTCGCCCATGACCAGCATGGCGGTCGTGGAGCTGGTCGGGGCCAGGTTCATCGGGCAAGCCTCGCACTCGACGGCGATGTTGAGGTGGTAATCGGCGTGTTTGGCCAAAAGCGACTCCGGGTTGCCGGTCATGGCGATCAGCACGTTGCCGCGGTGTTTCAAAAAGGGGATGAGCTTCAACACCTCGTCCGTCTGGCCGGAATTGGCGATGGCCAGGACCACGTCCCGGGGCTCTATCATGCCCAAATCGCCGTGGTAGGCCTCGCCGGGATGGAGGAAAAAGGCGGGCGTGCCCGTGCTGGCGAGCGTGGCGGCGATCTTGGTGCCGATAAGGCCCGATTTGCCCATGCCGGTCACGATCACCTTGCCCCGGCAGGCCATCATGGCGTCGACCGCACCCTGGAAATCGTCGGTCAAAAGGGCCTCGAGGCCCTGGATGGCCCGGGCTTCGGTGCGGATGGTGTCGATGGCGTATTGCTTGATCTTGTTCATGGCGGTATTTGGTTAAAAAGTGCCTATCAGTCCGTACTTGTTGGTAACGCAGAAAATCTGGCTGTAAAAGCTGAAGCCCTCGCGGTCGGTGTCGATCCTGCGGTTGAGCTGCAAAATGGGGTAACCCTGGCGCACGCCCATCAGGTTGTGGAGCCTGCGGTCGGCGCTGATGGCGAACAATTGCTGCGTGCCCCCGACCACGGTGATCTTGTATTTGGACCGCAGCAGGTCGAACAGCGAGATGTCCTCCATATCATACGACGTGAACCTCGGCAGGCCTGTATTGGGCAACATGGTGATATCCAATATGACCGGCTCGCCGCCCAGGATCCTCAGACGCTCGAAGTAGATGCAGCCCGCCTGGTTTTCGGCCTGCGTGATGGGAAACGAGAAGGCCTCCTGGTCCCACTCGCGGATGTGGGGCGGAGTGATGATGCGGGTGTGGAGCTCGTCGCCCTCGGTGGCCGAGGTGGTCGAGGAGAGCGAGAGGATGCCGATCCCCTTGGGCGAGCCCTTGACGATGCTGCCCTTGCCCTGCTGGCGGACGATAAAACCGTCGGAGGTGAGCATATCGAGGGCCTTCCTCACCGTGGGGCGCGTCACGGAGTGCTCGCGGCAAAGCTCGTTCTCCGAGGGGAGCATATCCCCGGCCGGAAACCTGCCTTCGGCGATGTTTTTCCTCAGCAGTTCGTAAATCAGGCGGTATCGGGGCAGTTGGTCCATAGTTGAAAGCAGATGCAAAGGTATGTCAATTTTCTCTATTTACAATAGAATCAAAGGCTTTTTACATGTAAATACAAGTTATCAACTTGTAAACAGGCAAAAAGGCCTAAGATCATGACTGCAAATATATTTATAAATAACTTGTAAATACAAAAAAAGTAGTAACTTTGTCGCGGAAACTACCTAAAACAACGATATGGCAACAGCAGTAATTATGCCCAAACAGGGGCAATCGGTCGAGAGTTGCATCCTGACCGAATTCCGCAAGAAAAAAGGAGACAAGGTCGCCCCCGGCGACGTGCTCTTCGCCTACGAGACCGACAAGGCATCCTTCGAGGAGGAGGCCAAGGTGGCGGGCGAGGTGTTGGATATCTTTTTCAGCGAGGGGGATGAGATCCCCGTGCTGGTCAACGTGATGGTGATCGGCAATCCCGGCGAATCGACAGCCGAATTCCGTCCCGGCGGCGCGGCCCCCGAGGCGGCACCCGCTCCCGCTCCGGCCGCGGTCCCGGTCACTGCCCCGGTTGCCGAGGCTCCCAAAGCCGAAGCGGCTCCCGTTGCACAAGCGGCTCCGGCAGCCCCCGCGGCGCAGGTCGCCTACAATGAAAGCGCGTCGGCCGTCTCGCCCCGCGCACGCAAGCTGGCCGAGACCCACGGGGTGGACGCGGCGCGTCTCAGCGGCACGGGCCCCGACGGGCGGGTAATCTCCCGCGACGTGGTGCAGGCCATCGAGGTTTCGCCCCGGGTTTCGCCCCTGGCGCAGGAGATGCTTAAAGAGGGCGGCGCTGTTCCCGCGCAGGGAAGCGGCCTGGCCGGTATGGTTCGCGGCGCGGACCTGGCGGGCGCGGCGCAGGCGGCTCCGGCGGCGGCTGGGGTGGTTTCGGCTGCCGTGGACGGCGAGGACAGCACCGTAAAACCGCTCTCCAACATGCGCAAGCTGATCGCCAAGGCGATGCACGCCTCGTTGCAGAACTCGGCGCAGCTGACCCACCACCTGGGCGGGGACGCGCGCCGGATGCTCGAGCTGCGCAAGCAATGCAAAGCCAAGGGCGAGAACATCACCATCAACGATATGGTATGCTTCGCGGTGATCAAGGCCTTGAAGAAATTCCCCGAGGTCAACGCGCACTTCCTCGGCGACAAGGTACGCCTCTTTAATAAGGTGCACCTCGCGCTGGCCGTCGATACCGACCGCGGTCTGATGGTCCCGGTGGTCAGGAACGCCGACGATCTGAGCATCCGCGAGCTGGCGGCCAGATTCAAGGACATCGCCGACGCCTGCAAGAAGGGTTCGATCAACCCCGACCTGCTCTCGCCCGAGGCGGCCTCCTTTACCGTCTCCAATTTGGGCAACTACGGCGTGGAGGTCTTTACCCCCGTCATCAACCTGCCCCAGGCGGCCATCCTGGGCGTGAACACCATCCTGCCGCGTCCCAAGGACCTCGGCGACGGGGTCTACGCTTTCGTGCCCCACATCGGGCTGAGCCTGACCTACGACCACAGGGCGTTGGACGGCGGACAGGCCACGCGCTTCGTGAAGCAGGTAGCCATCGAAATTGAAAACCTTGACCTTGGAATCTTCTGATATGTACGACTTAGCGATCATAGGCGGCGGCCCCGGAGGGTATGTAGCTGCCGAGCGCGCGGGGGCCAACGGCCTGAGCGTGGTTCTGTTCGAAAAGAGAGAACTCGGGGGCGTGTGCCTCAACGAGGGTTGCATCCCCACCAAGACGCTGCTGTACAGCGCCAAGGTCTACGACACGGCCTCCCACGGCGATAAATACGGCATCACCGCCTCGGGCGTAGCGTTCGAGTACTCAAAGATCGTCGAGCGCAAGAACAAGGTGGTGCGCAAACTGGTGGCCGGGATCGGCTCCAAAATGAAAGCCCACAAAGTGGAGGTGGTCAAGGGCGAGGCCGTGATTACCGGGCGCAGCGGCGAAGGCGTTCAGATCGACTGCGCGGGCAACAGCTACGCGGCCAAAAACCTGCTGATCTGCTCCGGGTCGGAGGCCTTCGTGCCCCCCATCCCCGGTATCGCGGAAGCGGGCGACATCATTTTGACCAACCGGGAGATCCTGGCCCTGAAAGAGCAACCCAAATCGCTGGTGATCATAGGCGGGGGGGTGATCGGGATGGAGTTCGCCAGCTTCTTTAACTCGTTGGGCACGGAGGTTACCGTGGTCGAGATGCTGCCCGAGATCCTGGGCGGCCTCGATGCTGAGATCAGCGCCATGACGCGCGACGTCTACGCCAAGAAGGGCGTGAAATTCAACCTCTCGTGCAAGGTAACGCGCATGGAGGGCAACAAGGTGGTCTTTACCGACACGGCCGGGGCGGAGCAATCCGTAACGGGCGACAAGATCCTGGTCAGCGTGGGCCGCAGGGCCGTGACCAAGGGCTTCGGGCTGGAGACGCTGGGCGTGGAGCTCGACCGCGGCGCGGTCAGGGTAGACGAGAAGATGAGGACCAACATCCCCGGCATCTACGCGGCGGGCGATGTGACGGGATTCTCGATGCTGGCGCACACCGCCAGCCGCGAGGGCGAAGTGGTGGTCAACAACCTGTGCGGCGGTAACGACCGGATGAGGTACGACGCCATTCCGGGCGTGGTCTACACCAACCCCGAGGTGGCCTGCGTGGGCCTGACCCTCGACGCGGCCCAGAAGAAAGGCATCGAGGCCAAAGAGTTGAGCCTGCCGATGGCGTACGCCGGACGCTTCGTCGCCGAGAACGAAGGCGGCGCGGGGCTCTGCAAAGTGGTGGTCGGCGCCAAATACGGCCAGGTGCTGGGCGTGCACATGATGGGCAACCCCTGCTCGGAGATGATCTGGGGCGCCTGCATGGCCATTGAGCAGGAGATGACCGTCAAGGAGCTCAAAGAGGTGGTATTCCCCCACCCCACCGTGAGCGAGATCATCAAGGAAGCCATTTTTACGTTCTAAAAATCTAAAAAATAAGATACCATGCCTAAATCACAATTCATCGACCCGAAGAAAGCACGGGCGAAAGGCCAGATCAAGTTCAGCCCCATTCCCGTAAACGCCTACGACAAAACCGTTAAGCAGGAGCTGGACGCGAAGAATTTTTCGAAAAAAGAGCTCGTCAATATCTTCCGGGATATGGCCTTTATCCGCGAGTTCGAGACCATGCTCCACCTGGTCAAGACCACCGGAGCGTACGCCGGCATCGAGTACAACAACCCCGGTCCCGCCCACCTTTCGGCAGGGCAGGAGGCCGCCGCGGTCGGTATGGCCTTCACGCTGGGCGTGGACGACTACATCTTCGGCTCCCACCGCAGCCACGGCGAGATCCTGGCCAAGGGTTTGCGCACCATCGAGCTGATGGGCGACAAGGAGTTGGAAAAGATCATGGACGAGTTCTGGGGCGGCGCGACCGTCAACGTGGTCAAAAAGAACTTCAAGGGTTCGGTCAAGGAGACGGCCGTGCGCTTCCTGCTATACGGCGCGCTGGCTGAGGTGTTCGCCCGCGTAACGGGCTTCAACAAGGGTCTGGGCGGTTCGATGCACACCTTCTTTACCCCGTTCGGCATCTACCCCAACAACGCCATTGTGGGCGGCAGCGGCGCGATCGCCGTGGGCGCGGCCCTCTACAAAAAGGTCAACCGCAAGAAAGGCATCGTGATCGCCAACCTGGGCGACGCCTCGATGGCCTGCGGTCCGGTCTGGGAAGGGCTCTCCTTCGCCGCCATGGACCAGTTCACCCAGCTCTGGGAGGGCGATATGAAAGGCGGGTTGCCCTATATGCTCAACATCATGAACAACCAATACGGCATGGGCGGCCAGACCAAGGGCGAGACCATGGGCTACGACATCGCGGCGAGGATCGGCGCCGGGGTCAACCCCGACCAGATGCACGCCGAGAGGGTGGATGGCTACAACCCGTTGGCCGTGATCGACGCCTACCGCCGCAAGCGTCCCTTGCTCGAAAGCGGCAAAGGCCCGGTCCTGTTGGACGTTCTGACTTACCGTTACAGCGGGCACAGCCCCTCGGACGCTTCGTCGTACAGGACCAAGGAGGAGATCGAACTGTGGGAGACCAACGACTGCATCGAGGCTTACGGCAAGGAGCTGGTCAAGGCCGGGGTGGTCAAGCAGGGCGACCTGGACAAGGTCTGGCAGGAGGTCAAAGACGCCATGCTGGCCACCTTCAAACTGGCCATCGACGACGAGCTGTCGCCCCGCATGGACCTGCACAAGGAGCCCGAACTGCTGGGCGAGATGATTTTCTCCAACCAATCCGTCGATTCGTTCTCGGATGCCAAGCCCGACGTGAACCACCCCATGGAGGAGAACCCCAGGGTGAAGCAGATCGCAGGCAAGGTGCGCTCCACGGTCGACGCGGAGGGCAAGCCCGTGTCGAAAATGAAGCAGTTCCAACTGCGCGACGGGATCTTCGAGGCCATGATCGACCGTTTCTACAAGGACGCGTCGCTGGTGGCTTACGGCGAGGAGAACCGCGACTGGGGCGGCGCGTTCGCCGTCTACCGCGGCCTGACCGAGGCCCTGCCCTACCACCGTTTGTTCAACTCGCCCATCGCCGAGGCGGCCATCGTGGCCACGGCCATCGGTTACGCCATGTGCGGCGGCCGCGTGGTCCCCGAGATCATGTATTGCGACTTTTTGGGGCGTTGCGGCGACGAGGTGTTCAACCAGATGCCCAAATGGCAGGCCATGAGCGGCAACCTGATCAAGATGCCCATCGTTCTGAGGGTATCGGTCGGTTCGAAATACGGCGCGCAGCACTCGCAGGACTGGACCTCGCTCTGCACTCACATCCCGGGGCTGAAAGTGGTCTTCCCCGTTACTCCTTACGATGCGAAGGGCCTTATGAACACGGCATTGCAGGGCAGCGACCCCGTAGTCTTCTTCGAGAGCCAGCGCATCTACGAGATCGGCGAGCAGTTCCACGAGGGCGGCGTACCCGAAGGATACTACGAGATCCCCTTCGGCGAGCCCGACATCAAGCGTGCCGGTAAGGACATCACGATCCTGACCATCGGCGCGACCCTGTACAGGGCCCTCGACGCAGCCAAGATACTGGAAGAGAAGTACGGCATGAGCGCCGAGGTAATCGACGCGCGCAGTTTGGTTCCCTTCAACTACACCCCCGTGATCGAGTCGATCAAGAAGACCGGCCGCGTGTTGATCGCATCGGACGCCTCGTCGAGGGGTTCGTTCCTGAACGATCTGGCCGCGAACATTACCGAGCTGGCCTTCGACGAACTGGACGCGCCCCCCGTGGTGGTCGGTTCGCGGAACTGGATTACCCCGGCCTACGAACTGGAAGACGTCTTCTTCCCGCAGCCCGAGTGGATCATCGACGCGATCCACGAGCGCATCGTGCCCCTGGCCGGTCACGTACCCACCTCGAACTTCACTAACGGCGAGAAGATCCGCCGCGCTAAAGCAGGAGTGTAATGTGCGAGTGTTGCAATAATGGAAACGGCAGTGTGAAGGTGAATGCTCACCTTCACACGCCTTATTCTTTCAGTGCGTTTAGCTCAATCCAGCAGGCGTTGGATATGGCTGCGGAGCAGGACGTGAGGGTGGTCGGGATCAACGACTTCAACACGACCGCGGGTTACGGCCAGTGGGCTTCGGAGTGCGCCAAACGCAAACTCTATCCGCTGTTCAATATAGAGATGATCAGCCTCAACGCCGAGGACCAGAACAGCGGCCTTCGGGTGAACGATCCGGGCAATCCGGGGCGTACCTACATCAGCGGCAAGGGGCTGGCCCATACAGGGCTCATCCCCGAGCCTTACGCCTCGCAACTGCGCAGCGTGGTCGACGAGTCGAACGCGCAGGTGGCGGCCATGTGCGGCAAGGTCAACGACCTGCTGGCGGAGAAAAAAGCCGGTTTCGGGCTGGAGATCGAGAAGATCAAAAAGGAGCTGACTAAAGGCAATGTGCGCGAACGCCACCTGGCCAAGGCGCTGCGGATGGAGGCTTATGCCCACCTCGACAACGACGAGGCAAAGATCAAGGCCTTTTTCGCCGATATATTCGGGGGCAAGGAGCTTAAATCGGCCGTCGGCGATATGGCCGGCGTGGAGAACGAGATCCGCGGCAACCTGCTCAAGGCGGGCGGCGCGGCCTTCGTGGCCGAGGATCCCAAGGCGTTCCTTCCCATGGAGGACGTGAGGCAGATCATTCTGGCCGCCGGGGGGATTCCGACCTATCCGTTCCTTGCGGACGACGCGAAGGGCGGCTTTACCGACTTCGAGGGCGACCTGGAAAAGGCGGCAGATACGCTGCTCGCACGCGGATTCTACTCCGTCGAGTTCATCACCACGCGCAACAGCGTGGAGGTGCTGGAAAAGTACGCCAAGTACCTTTGGGACCGTGGCTTCGTGGTCACCTTCGGCAGCGAGCACAACACCCCGGCCATGGAGCCAATCGAGCTTTTCGCACGGGGCGGCGCGGCGTTGACCGACCTGCTTTTGGAGATCAACTACAAAGGCGCGTGCGTGGTGGCGGCCCACCAGGAGATGTACCGCCGCGAGAAAAAAGGTTATCTGGACGCACAGGGCAAAGCGGACGCTTCCAAGCGCGACAGCTTTATCGCCCTGGGCCAACAATTGATTAAATCGGCTGTGAAATGAAGCAGATCGAACAACTCATAGAGATTTCGCGCCACTACGGCAGCGATTCGCGCTACGTGATCGCGGGGGGCGGCAACACCTCCTACAAAAACGCGGAAAAACTCTGGGTCAAGGCCTCGGGCAGCTCCCTGGCCACGATTACCGAGGAGGGTTTCGCGGTGCTGGACCGCAGCAAGCTCGAAGTGATCTCCACGCGCAAATACAGCGCGGACACCGCCCAACGCGAGGAAGAAGTTAAACTCGACCTGGCCGCGGCGTGCATTACCAAGGACCGCCGTCCGAGCGTGGAGACCTCGATGCACAACGCGATCAAGGCCGCCTTCGTCGTCCACCTGCACCCCACGATGGTCAACGCGCTGATGTGCTCCAACGATTGCGTCAAGGCGACCGCGGAGCTCTTCGGCAACGAGGCCCTCTACATCCCCTACACCGACCCGGGCTACGTGCTCTTCAAAAAGGTCGAGGACGGGCTGGCCGCCTTTGAAAAGGCCAACGGCAAACAGCCCGAGATCATTTTGCTGCAAAACCACGGCATCTTCGTGGGCGCGGACGATATCGGGCGGATCAAGGCCGTTTACGACCGCGTGCTCTCCAAGATCGAAAGCCGGGTCAAAGAGGCCGTGCCTGCTGCGATGAGCGAGGTGGCGGCGGAAGTTACGGGAATCGTCCCCGCTATCCGCATGATGCTGGGCGGCAAGGTTTTGAAGGTCGAGAATTCGCCCCTGATCGAGCGATTTATCGCTTCAGGAAAGGAGTTTGCGAAGATCGAAAAACCCTTCTCGCCGGATATTATCGTTTACTGCAAATCGAAGTACATCTACTCCGAGACGCAGGACCTCGAAGCCATCCAAAAGCAGATCGCCGACTACACCGCCCGGAACGGCTACACGCCCAAAGTGATCCTTATCAAGGGGTTGGGCATGATCTCGGCGGGCGACAACGCTTCCGGCGCGGCGATCATCTCGGACGTGTTTACCGATATGCTGAAGATCGCGTGGCTGGCGCAGAATTTCGGGGGCGAGCACCCCATGACCCAGGCCCAGATCGACTTTATCGACAACTGGGAGGTGGAGAACTACCGCCGCAGCGTGGCGGCCTCCGCGGCACAGGGGCGCATGCAAAACAAGGTCGCCATCGTGACCGGCGCGGCCCAGGGCTTCGGCGAGGGCATCGCGGAGTGTTTGATGAAACAGGGATGCAACGTCGTGGTGGCCGACCTCAACGAGGAGGTGGGGCAGAAAACGGCGGCTCGTTTGTCGGCGGGCTTTAAGACCTGCAAGGCCGTCTTCGTGAAGACCAACGTGGCCGATATGGCGAGCCTGGGCGAATTGATGCGCCTGACCGTCTGCGAGTTCGGCGGACTGGACCTCTTCGTGAGCAACGCGGGCGTACTGCGCGCGGGCGGCATCGAGGACATGACCCCGGAGAACTTCGACTTCGTGACCAGGATCAACTACAACGCCTACTTCTACTGCGTGAAGGCGTGCACCCCGGTCATGAAACTTCAAAACAAGTATTGCGCGGAAAATTATGGCGATATCGTGCAGGTCAACTCCAAGTCGGGGCTGCGCGGCTCGAAGGCCAACTTCGCCTACGCGGGCGGCAAATTCGGCGGCGTGGGCCTGACCCAGTCCTTCGCGCTGGAGCTGGCCCCCTTCCGCATCAAGGTCAACTCGGTCTGCCCGGGCAACTTCTACGAAGGCCCCCTCTGGTCCGACCCCGAAAACGGCCTGTTCGTGCAGTACCTCAACGCCGGGAAAGTCCCCGGAGCGAAGAGCGTGGAGGACGTCCGCAAGTTCTACATGGCCCAGGTGCCGATGAGCAAGGGCACCAGCCCCGGGGACGTTACCAAAGCGATCCTGTACGCGGTAGAACAAACTTGCGAAACAGGGCAAGCCATTCCCGTAACGGGCGGCCAAGTTATGATGAATTAAAAAAAGGAAAATTATGAAAACACGGGCAGTAAGATTATACGGAAAGAATGACTTGAGGCTCGAGGAGTTCGAACTCCCCGCCATCAAGGACGATGAGATCCTGGCCAAGGTAGTGTGCGACAGCATCTGCATGTCCTCCTACAAGGCGACCCACGAGGCGGATGTGCACAAGCGCGTACCCCGCAACGTGGCCACCGAACCGACCATTATCGGCCATGAGTTCGCCGGGGAGGTCGTCCAGGTAGGCGCCAAATGGCAAAAGCAATTCACCCCGGGCGATAAATTCTCGATCCAGCCCGCGCTCAACTACGAGAAGGGTCCGGTCGGCGTGCTGAGCGCGCCGGGTTACTCCTACCGCTACATCGGCGGGGACGCGACCTACGTGGTCATCCCGGCCGAGGTCATGGAGCTGGGCTGCCTTTTGAAGTTCGAGGGCGACGGGTTCTACCCCGCCTCGCTGGCCGAGCCCCTCTCGTGCGTGATCGGGGCCATGCACGCCAACTACCACACCACCCCCGGCTCCTACATCCACAAAATGGACGTCAAACAGGGCGGCGCGATGGCCCTGCTGGCCGGCGTGGGCCCGATGGGTCTGGCGTTGATCAACTACGCGATCCACCGCGACCGCGTGCCCAAATTGCTGGTGGTCACCGATATCGACCAGACCCGCCTGGACCGTGCGGCATCGCTCTACACCCCCGCAGAGGCGGCCAAGAAGGGCATCGACCTGCGCTACGTCAACACGGGCAAGATGGAGAACGTCCCGGCGGCCTTGAAAGAGCTCAACGGCGGCAACGGCTACGACGACGTGTTCGTCTTCGCGCCGGTCGCCCCCGTGATCGAGCAGGGCGACGCGATCCTGGGCTTCGACGGCTGCCTGAACTTCTTTGCGGGCCCGGCCAACCCCGACTTCAGGGCGTCGCTGAACTTCTACAACGTACACTACACCGCATCCCACATCGCGGGGACGAGCGGCGGCAACGCGGACGACATGATCGAGGGCCTGGGCATGATGAGCAAGGGCCTCGACCCCGCCGGGTTGGTAACCCACATCGGCGGCCTGGACGCGGTGATCGACACCACGATGAACCTGCCCCAGATCCCCGGCGGCAAGAAGCTGATCTACACCCACATCGATATGCCGTTGACCCCCATCGCCGAGTTCGGCGAGAAAGGCAAGACCGACCCCCTGTTCGCAGGCCTGGACGCCATCTGCAAGAAGAACAACGGCTTGTGGAGCGTGGAGGCTGAGAACTACCTGCTGGAAAACGCAACGCAGAAATAAGACGCACGCAAAGGGAAAAACGAACAACCAACGCAACACCATACAAAAATGAAACAGCTGGATACCAAATTAATGCACCCTGCCGACCAGATCACGTTGATCATCGGTAGGATTTACCGCAGCGGGATGACCACCACCTCCGGCGGCAACATCTCCATCAAGGACCAGGACGGCAACATCTGGATCACACCCGGATCGGTCGACAAAGGTTCGCTGACCTCCAGGGACATCGTGTGCGTCAAGCCCGACGGGAGCGTCCTGGGGCCGCACAAGCCCTCCTCGGAGTTCCCCTTCCACAAGGCGCTGTACGACATCAAGCCCGAAATGACGGCCGTCATCCACGCCCATCCGCCCGCATTGGTTTCGTTCAGCATCGTGCACAAGATCCCCGACACCAACATCATTCCCCAGGCCAGGCGCATCTGCGGCCGCATCGGCTTTGCCAAGTACGCCCTGCCGGGGAGCGAGAAGCTGGGCGAGGAGATCGCAGAGGAGTTCCGCAAGAACCCCGACTACAAGGCCGTCATCATGGAGAACCACGGCGTGGTGCTGTGCGGCGAGGATATGAAAGACGCCTACCAAAGGTTCGAGACGCTGGAATTCTGCGCCAGGACCATCATCAACGCCAAGATCCTGGGCGGCGCGAAGGGGCTGACCGACAAGCAGATCGTTATGCACGACAAGATGCTGCCCACCGACCTGCCCCACTTCATCAACGTGAGCTACCCCTCCGACGAGCGCGCCATCAGGGCCGATATCGTCCGGATGGTACGCAGGGCGTGCGACCAGGGGCTGATGATCTCCTCCTACGGGACGGTCTCGGTCAGGTGGCACGGCAACGACTTTCTGGTCACCCCTCCGGGCGTGGCCCGCTGGGACATCAGCCCCGAAGATATCGTCCAGGTGAGGAACGGCATGGTCGAGAACGGCAAGATCCCCTCGCGCTCCGTGGCCCTGCTGGAAGCCATCTACCGCCTCAATCCCCAGATCAACTCGATCATCCTGACCCAGTCGCCCCACTTGATGGGCTTCAGCACTTCGGGCAAGAAGTTCGACGTGAGGACCATTCCCGAGAGCTGGATTTTGCTCAAGGACATCCCCACCGTACCCTTCGCGGCCCAGTTCGAGGACAATGCGAAGATCGCAGGTATGTTCAAAGAGGTGCCCTGCATCCTGTTGGCCAACGACTCGGTCGTGGTAACCGGAGACGGCCTTTTGCAGACCTTCGATAGGCTGGAAGTCGCCGAGTTCACCGCCAAGTCGCTGATCATGGCCACTTCGTTGGGCGAACTGTTCCCCATCAACCAAAAGGAGGTGGAAGAGCTGCGCGTGGCATTTAATGTAAAATAAGATGGTCATCGCCCTGAGCGCAACGCACGATCCGGCGGCGAACCTCGCCCTGGAACAAAGGCTGCTCAGGGATGAGCAACGGGACTTCCTGTTGCTCTATATCAACTCCGACTCCGTTATTACCGGGCGCAATCAGGCCGTCGAAGCCGAGGCCGATTGCGCCTTTTGTTTTGCCCACGGAATCCCGGTCCTTAAACGCGCCTCGGGCGGCGGGACGGTGTGGCACGATTTGGGCAACGTCAACTGGGCTTTTATCCGCAACAAAGGCCCGGTGGCCCTGCTGGACTCCGACCCCACGCGCCCCGTGCGCGACGCATTGGCCTCAATGGGCATCGCCGCGCAGGTTGGTCCCCGGGGCGAACTGACCGTGGACGGGAAAAAGATCTCCGGGACGGCCAGCTACGTCGCCTCGCGCCGGGAGTTGTTCCACGGCACGCTGCTCTTCGAATCCAACCTTCAAACGATGGAAAGGGCGCTGCGGGGCGACGGGTCGAAACGCGGGAAAAAAGTGGCGTCTGTCCCCTCCGAGGTGGTCAACCTCAATGGGTTGCTGCCGGAAATGACCGCAGAGGGGTTCATGCGGCGGCTGGCGGAGTTCTTCCGGAATTACTACGGCGCGGAGACGATCCTTACCTATTGACCCGGGGCGAATTTTTCGCGGTAGTCCTCGACCGGCATCCCGGTGATCTGCTCGAACTGCGTCTCGAAAAGCTCCACCGAGGCGATCCCCTCGCGCGCGGCCAGGTCGGACGAAGGCAGGGATGGATCCGCTTGCAGTAGTTTGCAACAATCGGTTATACGCAACCCCATGATCCACAGGTAAAAACTCTGGTTGAGATGGGTGTTGATGTAAAGCGACAAACTGCGTCGCGGAAGCCTCAGCTCCGAGGCCACATGGTCCAGGTTGAGCCAGCGGCGGCGGAAGCCCCCCTCGCCCACCCACCGGTCGAGGATAAAGGCGATGTTGGCGTTGGACGACCGGAGCAGGTGGGGATCGACCCGGGACGGCATGATGGCGTGGACGAAACTCTTATAGACAGGCACATAACCTATGTATTTGATCGCCACGGCCACGTAAAGGACCGTGTAGCAGGCGGCGAAGATCAGGTACAACGAGGTCGAGTAGAAGAAAATGGCGACCACGACCACCACCGCGGCGGCCAGGGTAGCCCAAAAAGCGTAAAGCACCCACCGCAGCCTGGTCTTCATGTCGTCGGAGAAGTACTCGTCCAACAACTGGTTGAAATGGCGGTAGCGCCCGGTAAACCACTTGACAAAAAGTCCGACCATGAACACATAGGCCGCCAGATCGAGGCCGAACAACACCCGGAACCAGACGGAAGGCAGAAACACCAAAGCCAGGGTCAACACCACGGCCACCCCCGCGATCAACAGCAAAAAACGCCTAACCCGTTCCCGGCTGACGAACTCAGGGTCGATCAAAGCCAGCAGTGCGTAGATGAATAACGCCACGGCCGCGCCGCCCACCACCAGCAGGACGAGCTGGATAAAGTTTTCAGGGAGTGAGAATGCCGCCACCATCGCCTCGGTAAACCCAGCCACGGCCAACATAAACCCCACCGCGGAGAGTAGCCTGCGCGAACGGCGGTAGCTGCGGAATTCCGGCTCCCAGGGTATGGCGTAGATCCATAGCAGGAGCGCGAAGATCCCGATCATCAGCGAGGTCAGGAAAACGGTCAGTACATAGGGTTCACGTAGTGCGTCCATAAGGATAAGGTGGAAATCATTACAAATGTAATCAAATTTGTAATATTTGCCGCCATGGGGCCATTGGGCGGACAACAAAGCCGTGATTTGCGTACCTTTGTGCAATATTATGAAAGGCTATTCAAAATACTTCAGTTGGCCTAAAATCGAGCTCAAAGAGCTTATCCCGACGAACTTCAGCGGTTTTATGCGAATCTTCTCTTCGCTCAAAAACCGCAACTTCATGCTCTATTTTACCGGGCAGGTCATTTCGCTGTGCGGCTCCTGGATCCAGTACGTGGCCATGAGCTGGCTGGTCTACCGGCTGACCGACTCGATCATCCTGCTGACCACCGTAGCCTTCCTCAACCAGATCCCCTACCTGATCGTCACTCCCTTCGCGGGGGTGTTCAGTGACCGGTACAACAAATACCGGATCATCGTGATTACCCAGTTCATGTTCATGGCCCTGGCCCTGACCCTGGCGGCGATTACGCTGACCGATGTGGTCCAGGTCTGGCACCTGATGGTGTTGAGCCTTCTGAGCGGGTGCGTGGGGGCGTTCGAGGCTCCGGCCAGGCAGTCGTTCTACTCGAAACTGGTCCCCAAAAAGGACATGACCAATGCCATCGCCCTGAACTCGGTTACCATCAACGGGGCGCGGTTCATCGGCCCCACCATCGGCGGGCTTTTGATCGCGCTGGTGGGCGAGGGGTGGTGCTTTTTGGTCAACGGGGTAAGCTACATCGCGGTGTTGATCGCGCTCTTTATGATGAGCCTCCAGCCCTTCAAGCCCTCGAAGGTGCAAAACGGGATATTCAACCAGTTGCGCGAGGGGCTGACCTACATCAACGCCTCGCTGCCCCTGAAAACGGTCATCCTGTTCGTGGCGGCCATCAGTTTCTTCGGGTTGCCCTTTATGGCGGTCATGCCCGCCCTGGTCAAGGATATACTGGGCGGCGACAGCGAACTGTTGGGCTATCTGACCTCTTCGATCGGGGCGGGCGCGCTGGTGGCGGCGCTGTACCTGGCCGCCCGCAAGCAGATCAAAGGGCTGGGCAAGGTGGTGACTCTCTGCGGATTGATCATGGGCGCGGGGCTGATCCTGCTGGCCTTTATCCGCCTCCCGTGGCTGGCCTGCCTGGTCGCCTTCCCCACCGGGTTCGCGATGATCGGCTCGATGGCCGCCGCCAACACGCTTTTGCAGGCCATTACCGCCGACGACAAGCGCGGGCGGGTAATGAGCTTCTTCTCGATGTCCTTCGCCGGGATGGCTCCCCTGGGCGGGATGCTCTACGGGGTGGTCAGCGAGGCGTGGTCGCTGCCCGTGACGCTGTTCGGCGCCGGGGCGGTCTGCCTGCTGACCGGGGTGGTCTACGAGTGGTACCGCCCGGCCGTGAGGGCCGCCGCGCACAACCACCTGGCCACGCAAAGCATCGTCCCCGAAATCGCATCGGGGATCGACCTGGCGGAGAAAAATCCGTTCTAAGTAGAAGTTTTAACAAAATCTTCCGGAACCGAACCTTCCGGAGCGCTGCTGTGCGGAGAGTGCGGCAGGTTTTGCTTATCGTCCGGTCCGAAATACCGGAGCGTACTTTTGGTACGTGAGGATTTTCGGGGCGGGGGATAAGTGAAAGATGCCGTGCTATACGCGCAGCTACCTGTCAGGGTTTGAGAGCCTCCTCCACTACAATCTGCGCGGCGCGGTCCGACGGTAAGATGTCGGGTAGGCGCAACGTTTGCAGCACCTCCTGCGCCTGGCGGACCTGCTCTTTGGCCAGGGTCTTGGACTGGAACAACTCGACCGCACAGGAGCAGATCAAATCCGGCCGGCACAATTCGAGCACGTACTCGGGGATGACCATCCGGCCCGCGATCAGGTTGATCAGGTTGGCGTAGGGGATTTTGACAAGCGCGCGGGCCAGCACGTTGGTCAGCGAATTGAACCTGTACGCGATCAGGTGGGGGGTGCCCGAAGCGGCCAGCTCGAGCGAGACCGTCCCGGAGGCGGCGATGGCCACCTTGCTCAATTTGAATGCCTTGTAGCGGTTTTCAGCCCCCGTGACCACGCTGACCGCCAACGGCCAGTTGGCCACCTCGCGGCGCACGTAGCTCTCCACGCCCGGGACCGTGGGCACAACCAACGCGAAGCGGCCCACCTTGCGGCGCATCCCCACGATGGAGGCCCTGAAGACGGGCAGCAAGCGTTTGATCTCGCTGCGGCGGCTGCCGGGCAGCATACAGATAACGGGCAGTTCGGGATCGGTCCCCAGATCCTTGCGCAGCAGCGCCTCGGAGCGGCGGATCGGTTGGACGCGCTCGACGACCGGGTGGCCCACAAAGTCGCACTTCAACCCGTAGGGCTCGAAATATCTCCCCTCGTCGGGCATCAAAGTCATCAGCCGGTCCAACAGTTTGGCCACTTTGGGGGCGCGCCCCTTCTTCCAGGCCCACACCTGCGGGGCGACGTAGTGGACCACGGGGCGCGAAAACTTCTGTCGGCGGAGCCTGCCCAACAATGCGCTCACAAAACCCCAACTGTCGATGGTGACCACCACGTCGGGGCGTCGGTCGAAAATGTCTTTTGCGGTCTGGCTTATGCGCTTGAGCACCAGGGGCAAACGGGGGACCACCTCGAAGAAGCCCATGACCGAGATCTCGTCTATATCGAACAGGGAATCGAGGCCGCAGGCGGTCATCTCAGCGCCGCCTACCCCAAAGAACTCCACCCCGGGATCGATGCGCCGCAAAGCCTTCATCAGCCCTGCGCCGAGCAAATCCCCCGAGGGTTCCCCTGCTACGATATATACCTTCATACCTTACTCGATATTCATCCCGATGATGAACACGCCGTCCCGGTTGGCCATCTCGATCACCTCGTCCTTCTCGATGAGCAGGATGCCTCCCGACTCGACGGCGATGCCGCCCATGCCGTATTTTTTCAACATTTCGATGGTTTGCAGCCCCATGGCTGGCATATCGGTGCGGGTGTCCTGCCCCGGTTTTTTGATCTTGACCATCACGGGGGCCTTGCCCGGCTTCATGCAATCGTGGGCGCGCGAAAGCATCCTGTCGGTCCCCTCGACGGCCTCCACGGCCAGCACCATGCCCTCCTGTACGACCACCGCCTGGCCCACGTCGACCGCGCCCAGGGCTTTGGCCACCTCGATGCCGCGGCGGATGTCCTTCATGTCCTCGCCGGAGGGCTTGATACGGCCGTAAACGCCCTCGTGGAACATCATTTCGGGCACGATGTCCTCTATGCCGTGGACCCTGAACCCGCGCTCCTCCAACTCATTGATCACGGCGCGGAACAAATTGTCGTCGCTCAAATCCTTGATCGCCAGCTTGGCCAGCACCTTGACCGCCTCCCAGTCGGGGATCAGCTCCTTCAACGAGGGGCGCTTGATGCCCCCGGCCATGACCAGGTCCATCGCGCCGACCGATTTCAACCATTTGAGTATCTTGCCCACCTCGCCCATGCGGGCCATGATGTGGGGCTGGTCCATAAAACTGTTCTCGTCGGCGAAGGGCTGCAAACCCACCACATACACCTCCACGCCTTTCTTGCGGCAACTCTCGATGATCCTGACAGGCATCTGCCCGCTTCCCGCCAATAAACCTACCTTTTTAATCTCGTCCATCTTGCTCTTTTTTACTTTGCAAAGGTAACAATTTCTTTGGGGGGATGGACGTTATGTTTTTATTAATTCAAAACCGGCATCAAAATACAAAGACGTTTACGTGTCCTGAATTACGACCCCGACAGTGTTAAAAAGAAATTAATTTTGCATTGCGTGCATTTTTTTACATACAAAATGAAATTTTTATATACCTTTGTTCCCTATAATAAACTCACCCCAATGAAAAAAGCGATTCCATTCACCCTGGTCGCCGTTTTGATCCTGTGTTTCGGTTGTTTGAAACAAAACACCGAAAACGCCGACAACGGCCGCAACGATTTCAGCCTGCTCGACAAAATAACGGTCCAATCCGAACTGCCTGCTGGCACGCGCTGTCTGGTGTTTACCGATTATCCCTACTCCGACGAGGGGGATCTGGTGGAAGAACCAGTCATGACAGCCGTGGCTCCCTTCAACAACACGCTGCCTGTGGCCAAGCACGTCGAGACCCTCTACGTTTACGCGAACGGGGCGCTCAGGGAGTACCCGCGGGGGGACATCAGCATCAAACCCGCCTCCGCAGCCTCCGCTTCCGCAGCAGCCAGGGCGCTGGCCACCACCCGCGCCGGGGAGACGGACGAGGTTCCCATGAGCCGTACCACCGTGGATCTCTCCCCCGACTTCGTCAGGGCTATCCATGACTTCTACCCCGAAGCGCAGGTCAACCTCACGCCCGAGCAAAGGAAAATCTGTACCGACCTGGTCGCCACAGAAGGGGAGAAATCGCCCGGCGTGATGTGGGGGAACACCAAGATATGGATTACCTACGTGAGCAACGGCGGGAGCAACATCATCGGCGACCTCTGGTACTACACCTACCGGGTGGATGAGAACCTGGCGCCCACCACCTCCTATGAAGCGATGAGGGCCCAGCCCCCCGTAAGGATATTCAACCGCATAACCCCCGCGGGGATAGGCACGAGGGTCTACCTCGGCGAATTCGAGCCCGGAACCCGGATCGGGTTCATATTCAAAGGGAATTCCGGTTTCCGCTACTCCACGCCCCAATACACCAATGCCGAGTTCGGCCAGGCCGTTACCTGCGGCGTAACCCGTATCTGGGAGTACGAAGGCAAGCAGTACGCGACCCTCGGCTTCGAGAACCGCCTGCCCACCGAAGCGGGCTGGGACGGCGACTACAACGACATGATCTGCCTGGTGGAGGCCACCCCCCTGGCCGTGGAGAATACCGTCGATCCCCCGATTTTCGACCCCGAAACGATCAAGTGGCAGGGATACTGGCTCTTCGAGGACAACTTCCCCTACAAGGGCGACTACGACTTCAACGACCTGGTGGTCAAGTACGCCATTACCGAGTACAAAGGCCAGCCGACCGTGGTCGACCTCCAATTCCTGGCCAAAGGCGCCTACTACAAGAACCAACTCGGCGTCAACGGAGTGATCTACTTCAATGAAGTGAACGGCAAGACCCTGGACGGCTACGAGAACGTGCTGCTGGGAAGCACGCCCGTGACTCCCGTTATCAAAGAGGTCTCCGTACCGGCCAACAACGGCGTTTATATCCCGATGCTGGACAACGGCAAAGTACGCTTCGACCTGAATACATTCAATCAGGACAACACCGACTTCCCCTGCGTGTTGGAGATTCCCTACAACAAGGATCGCCCCTTCAGGTGGTGCCTGGAATCCAAACGGATCGACAGCGCCTATCCCCGCTACAAAAAGTGGGTGGACAGCCGCTGCACGACCGACACGGACTGGTATCTGGACACGCCGGTCGACGGCCTGGTCTGGTAGCCGCTTAACAGAATAAAGAACGCCGGGGCTGCGAAATGAACTGCCCCCCGTTTGTTGGACGGATTAATACTGTTAGAAATTATGAGCTCGGTATTGCACCGGGCTCATGTTTTTTAGAGCGGATTTGATCCGCTTGTTATTGTAGTAGTCGATGTATTCGACGAGTTCTTTGCGGAAGTGATCGATTGACGAGAATTTCTGTAAATATAGCAATTCAGATTTTAATAACCCGAAGAAGTTTTCGATCACGGCGTTGTCCAGGCAGTTGCCTTTGCGGGACATACTCTGTTTGATGCCTTTATCTTCAAGCGCCCGGCGATATTGTTTCATCTGGTATTGCCATCCCTGGTCAGAGTGCAGGATCAGATCCGGATTGTCAGGTAGCTTCCTGAACGCAGCTTTAAGCATACTTATCGTCTGGGCGAAGTTCGGATGAACCGAGATATTGTAGCTGACTATCTCCTTGTTATATAGGTCGATTATGGGAGACAGATACAGTTTTTGTCCTGCCACCGTAAACTCTGTCAGGTCGGTCGCCCACTTCTGGTTAGGCCGCCCAGCCACAAAGTTGCGCTGCAGCAGGTTCGGGGCTATGCGACCCACATCGCCCTTATAGGACCTGTACTTACGAAGCCTGACCTGGCATTTTATCCCGCAAGCGGTCATCAGTTTGAGCACGGTTTTGTGATTTATCGCATATCCGCGGTTGTGCATCTCGGCAGTAATGCGGCGATACCCATAACGACCCTTATGCTCGTGATAAATGCTTATGATACTCTCTTTGGCAAGAGCGTATTTATCCGGCAGTTTGGTCCTTTGGCTGTGATAATAGAACGTACTTCGCGCCATCTCGCCGACCTGGAGTAACATCACAAGCCGATGATGCGGTCTTAGTCCTTCGATGGCTTGGGCAACTTCCCGCTCTCGCGGGCGATGCGCTCCTCGACTAAGGCCTTTAATTTTTTTAAGTAGGCATTCTCCGCACGCAAACGCTCGTTCTCAAGCTGAAGAAGCTCATGCGCAGTCGGTGGGTCTGATGTCTTGATCTTCCTGGGTTTAGTGCTCTTCATTGCCGGCCTCCTTCCTCGTCGTTTAGGTAACAGACCATCCGTCCCATACGCATCGTATAACCGTATCCACTGAAGGATAGTAGTGTGGCTCGGAACCCCAAAATGAACGGCGGTATCATACAAAGATAAGCCATTCTGGCGCATATGCGCCAACACCGACAACTTAAACTCCGCGCTGTAGTTGCCATGACGCATAGATAGACCCGATGGCCCATAACGCTCGTGCATCGCTACCCATAAGCCGACCTGACGATGGCCGCATCCAAGGGTGCGACCAACCTCGCTCATCGAAAATCCACGCTCAAGAACATCTTGAACAGCACTCAATCGAACATCATAACTGTATTTCATAAAAACACCCCAAAAGTGTCCAACTTTTGGGGTGCAGTTCAGAATTCCGGCGGCTTTCTTCGTTATCGGCCAATGGCCGTTGAGGGATTACTGAACGGGAATGACGCTTCCCTTCTCGTCGACGTTCTTGCTGCCTGCCCAATCGCCGTCCACGTCGATGGCGATATAGCCCTTCAGGGTCATGAACGCGGAGAGGACGTTGGTCTTGTAGTTGTTCTGCAAGGGTACGTTGCTGATGTCTGCGTAACTACCGACGATCTTGTCTGCAGCCTGGCTTGCCGCAGCAACGCTGTACAGCGTCAAATCGAAAGTAGTCAGGTTGGCACTGGCAGCGGGAGCCAGCACATAATCCTGGAAAACCAACGCGGTTTTCGCATTGTCGATATCTTTCAGGGTAGCACCGGAGAACGGGGTGTAGCTCGCAGGAGCGCTGGCAATATCGTACTGGAACGTGGGGGATGACCACGTTGCGCCGGTGGTCGTACCGGTCAGCGCGTTGAAAGCGGAGTAAAGATCGGTAAATGCCACTTTGGTGCTCACGGGCTTGTACGCGGTAGGAACCGAGGTAATGTCGGTCGTGTAGAGGCTCAACTGGGCAACGGCCCTTTTGCATGAGATGGTTAAAGTCGAAGTGCTGGCACTACCGTTGCCGGAGATGCTGCCGGTGGACGATACGGTAATCGTGCCCTTGCCGAAGAAAGCCTCGCGAAGGGGATCGTTGACCACATAGCCGCTCTGAACCACCTGTATGTCCGTCAGGCCGGCACTGGTGTTGTATTTCAGGTCACTTGCTCCGTTTGTATAGTCCGCCCAAACGACAACCGAGTAGGTATCGGCCAGGTTGGGAATGGCGATCATAAAGGTCGAGGACGCGCCGGTCAGATCTTCGGGCGTTTCTTCCTGGTCCTGGTTGAAGACCTGGCGGTCATACTTGACCCCGGTGCTGTTGTATACTTCGACCACATAGCGGAGTTTGTAACCGTTCGGGATGGTGGGCAGGGTTGCCGCTTTGGTCTTGCCGTTCTGGTCGAGGGCGATCGCGAGGTCGACCTGGATCGAGCCTTTGCCTATGGCGGTTTCTTCTTTTGCGCAGGAGGCAAAGAGTGCGATAGCCGCTGCGAGGATCATGATTTTTTTCATTGCTTTTTTAATTTTTGGTGAGTTTTGGTAAATTGTGTTTTGATTTGTTTTTAGTTTTTCTGTTTTTTCATTTTTCAATTTCCTGCCATTCGTTTTTCGTGTTTTAAATTGTTAGACATTTTATGGTGCATCAATTATTTACTGTTTTAACCGCCCGGACAAAGTGCTTGTCGGTCTTATCCAGGTAGATATTCGTCAGCGAATCCAGCACATAGGGATTGAGCCATACCGCGAGGGCATTGCCTGCGGATTGGTTGCTTGTCCAATAGGTTACATATTGGAATTGGGCGGTGTCGGTCGTGCCGTATATATCCAGTTGCGTTCCCTGGTTGTTGGTAAACGCAGCCTGGAATGCCGCGACCCCCACCATGGCAATCCCGGTGTTGAGACTCAACAGGTCGTCATAGGAGGGCAGCCTCCACCCGTCGCCTTTGCCCGCGATGAAGTCGCCCGCTTGCGCCCAGGTCGCAATTCCCTGGTTATAGCCCGTTGAGGTGTTCGTCGCGCAATCCAGCGAAACGATCTCCAGGGATTGGCCCAGCGAGGCTGTTCCCGGCCCCCCGGTAACCTTATAGACGATACCTTTGGTCTGGCCGTCCAGCGACTGGAAGTAATCGCCCACCTTGTAGGTCCTCTTGATCGGCGCCGACGCCTTGGTGCGCATGTTGGCCACAATGGGTACGTCGGTAAATCTCTGCGCCAGGGTGTAGTTGACGCTGTTGGGGTAAAAAATCGTGTAGGAAATGGTCTTGTTTTGACCCTGCGTTACAAAAAGGTAATCCCACGCCAGAATCTGGGTCCCTGTCAGCTCATCGACCTCATCGCCCGCTTTGGCCGTGTAGTAGGGGGATGTACCTTCGCCGAAAGCTGTACGCGCCTGGACATTGTACGCATAATAGGTCCCTGACGACTCGTACTGGACCAACACCTCGTCGACCTTATAGGGCAGGTTGCTCGCGGTGGTTACCACTTTGGCCACGCAACGCGTCAGGCGGATAAACCCATGCTTCGAAGCATAAAAGATATCCTCGGCCAGTACATTGGGGTAGGAGTATGCGTAGGCGTCGACCGTATCGTCATTCCCGGACCATATCTTGCCGTATGCCGCCATGTTGTCCTTGCGGATGACGTTGTAGAGCCCCTGCCCCTCCAGGTCGGTAAAATAATGGTAATCGGTCGTATCGGCCTGCATCGTCACGTCGGCCCAGCAGAGCAGCGTGTAGCGGGCGTCGGGCATCAGCCTGACGTCCTGGAAGGTTACCCCGCCCGCGAAATCGTCGTCGGTGGCCATGCGGCGCACCATGCGTTGGGGGGTGCCCGATACCGGATCGTGTCCCCAGATCTCGAGGATGTACCGCATATCGTACTCGCTCCACTCCACGTTGCCGTTGACCCCGTCGTCGATCCCCTTGACCAGGGCCGGCTCGCAACCGATCCCTATGTCGAACGTTACCATTCCGTCTGGTCCCGGGAGCAGCCCGGGGTTGAGGTCCGACAACGCGTCCTTGCCGCATCCCGCGAGCAGCGCCGCCACAAAGAGTAGTATGGTCGTGTGCTTTTTCATCATCTGTCAGGCATTACCCAGTCGATATCGCCGTCCCAATTACCGTCGATAGAGATACCCGGCCGGAATTGCCCGGTCAGGTACTCGTCCCGGATCAGGGTCATGCAACTGCGTTTGTAGGGGATCTGTATCCCCCCTATGGTGTTGATCCGCTTCCCGGTGTGGTCGTAGATCGCCATATCCACCCGCACGGACGACTCGGTCCCGTTGACCCACACGTAGTCGTAGGCCAGCAACAACCCGTCGGTATCGGCGTAGGGGCTGACCCCGCAGCTGAAACACACGCCCGTCTTCGCATCGCAGGGCTTGCCGGTCAGCGCGTTGAAGGCGTTGGGAAAGTAGCCCTGGTAGGAGAGGTCCACGCTCATGTTTTCGACATGGGAAAGCGTGGCGCCGGTCAGGGTCATGTATTTTTCCAGGTCGCTGGCTACGATCTCGAACCTCGCGAAAGGGCGCTGCAGGGTAACGGTCTGCTCGTAAACCTCTCCCGAGGCGGTCAGATCGACCAACAGGGTCGCCGTAAAGGCATCGCGCCGGTCGTCGCCGCCCGCGTAGCTTCCCAGGAGCGTGATGCGGGAGAGGTCGTTCGTGTCGTAGAAAAGGTCCTCAGTACCCTGTGCCGCCACCTGGTCGGCCCAGACCACCAGGCGGTAGGTCGCGGAGGGGAGTGCGCCGAAATCGATGGTCGCCTGGTACGAGGAGAGCCCCGGCTCCAAAGCAAGGACCCTGCGGTCGATGCGCGTCATCCCGTCGGCGGAGTAGAGGTCCGCAATGATCCGGAAGCCGCACTCCGGGGCCTGCCCGGGCGTTTTGGTTTTGGTCACCATCCACTCCCATTGCGTGAGCAGGTTGAATTGGGTGGTAACATGCAACCGGGTCGTCCCCGTACAGGGGGGCAACTCATGGATCGAGTCGACGCACCCCGCCATCAGGCAGCACAACGCGATAAGCCATATTTTGACCCGATTGCTTTTCATTGGGGACTGTGTGGGACGAGGGGCTAACGCAAGGGGAACTCGAATTTGTATACGACGCCTATCCCGAAACGCGTTAAGCCCCAATAATTTTTATCGGTCCTGCCGATTTTCGCACCGTCGGGAGTATTTTGGTAGGTATCGTAATCGATGCGGGCATAACCTGCCCCGAGGGATAGTTCGGCGTTCAGGTGCCTGGACAAACGCTGCGAGTAGCCGCACCCCACCCCGCCGCCGAGCACGGGGCGGTAATCCTGGTAACGGTTCCTGCCCGGGGTGGCCACGTTGAACCATCCCCAGTGCACATGGACCCCGGCGTAGAATCCCCGCATGGGCCAATCCAGCCAACGGCGCAGTTCGGGCTGGAAAGCAAGGACACGCAGCTTGCGATCGGGCCTGCCCAGATCGTAAGGAGAAAAATAGACGGGAAAATCGAGGGAATAACAACCCGGCAGGCCTATTTCGGCTCCCAGGTTGGCGACTCCAACTCCGGCTGCGGCAAGATTGGTCTTGACCGCGCACTCAAACACACTTCCAGCCGGTTGAGCACCGGACAGGAAAGGAATTGCCGTTAAGGTGAGTACGGCAACCCACAATTTCTTCATACGTTCTCTCTCGGCCAACGTGTGGCTCCCACCGACACAACTTAAAAAGCGTTTGCGCGAGGGTGAGGTTTCGCAGCAAACCGCTGCAAAGTTAATGCATGTTTACCGAATTGTTACCGTTGCCTTAAAAAAAATTGCGCCCTCTACGGCAAGTGCCTGTAAATCTTATCCATCAACAAAGCCCTGGAGATGGGTTTGGGCACGAAATCGTCGAATCCCGCCACGGTCATGCTCTCCTGGTCCTCGCGGGTCACGTAGGCCGTCTGGCCGATGACGGGCAATTCGGGGCGCAACTCCTTGATGCCCATGGTGGCCTCCAGGCCGTCCATATCGGGCATACGCACGTCCATCAGCACCAGGTCGATCTGCGGATTCTCCCGCACAAGGTCCAGCGCCCGGACTCCGGACCCCGCGGTCAGCACGATGGCCCCCGTATGGTCCAGGATGGTATTGAGCACCTCCAGGTTATCGCTCTCATCCTCGACCACCAGGATCGTCTTCCCGGTCAGGTCCCTTGCGATGTAGGGCTCATGGAGCGACGAGGTATCCTCGGGAAAACCGGCGATTTGCTGCTCGTTGTCCGCACTGCCTATTTTGGGCACGGTAAAGGTAAAACGCGTTCCCTTGCCCAACTCCGATTCCACGTTGAACTGGCCGCCCATCAGGTTTACCAGGTTTTTGGAGATGGTCAGCCCGATCCCCGTGCCGCCGTACTTCGACGATTTGGAGACGTCGTGCAACTGGTGGAAGGGCTTGCCCACGTCGGCGAGCTTCTCTTTGGCGATGCCGATGCCGGTATCCTCGACGAAGAACTCCAGGTAGTCGCCCTTGACGGTATAGCCGAACTTCACATGGCCCTTGTCGGTAAACTTGATGGCGTTGCCCACCAGGTTGTTGATGATCTGGCGCATCCGGCTCGAATCGAGGCTGAACACCCCTTCGGGGTCCTGCCCGCTGGTATCGACCACCAGTTCGACCGGCTTGCCCGCCAGCCCGCCCGCGGCCACCTGGGAGGCGCGTATATCGGCCAGCAGGGTGTTCAGGCTGGTCTCCTCGGGGACGATCTTCATCTGCCCCGCGTCGATCTTGGAGATATCGAGGATATCGCCGATCAGCTTTAAAAGCTGGTGGGCGTTGTCCGAGACGATGCGCATGTACTCTTTCTGCTCCTCGCGCGAGATATCCTCGTCCTGGGAGAGGTAGTCCAGAAAGCCGATGATCGCGTTCATCGGGGTGCGTATCTCGTGGCTCATGTTGGCCATGAAGGTGCTCTTGAGCTTGTCGGCCTCCAGGGCCTTGTCCCGGGCCCGGATCAGCTGCTCCTCGGCCAGTTTCTGGGTGGTGATGTCGACTACCAGCCCGTCCCGCATCACGACCCCGTCCTGCATCACGCCGTTCGACTGGAGCCTGTACCAGCGCACCTCCCCGTTGAGGATGTAGCGGAACTCGGTCGTCTCGTTCTCCAGCGAGTTGGTCGTGGCGTGTATGCGCGGCAATACCTTGGATGCGTCCTCGGGGTGTATGTTGCGGAAGAACAGGGTAATATCCCCTTCCAGGGACTCGATCGGCAACCCGACGATCTTTTCCAACTGGTTGCTGGCGTAGTCGAGTATGATCTTTCCGTCTTTGTTCAGGTGGGTGCGGTACATGGCGAAGTTGGCCATGTTGTCGCTGATCTCCTGCAGGAAACGGGCGTTGGTAAGGAGTTTTTGCTGCGAGACGGCCAGGTCGGCCTCCAACTGCTTGCGCTGGGTAATGTCGATCCCGATGCCGTCCCATACGCGTCCGGCCTTGGTTTGGCGCGGGATCTCGGAGAACCTCAGCCACACCGTCTTGCCGTTGTCGGGCCTGACCAGGCTTACCTCCAGGGAGAACGCATCCCCGGTCTGCGCGACGGCCAGCAACTTTTCGAACTCCTCCTTCGGGAAGTGCTGCACCAGGGGAAACAAACTCTTGCCCATCATCTCGGGGGTCACGCCCGTAATGTCCCCGACCCCTTTGCTGATGTAGACCAACTCGGCCATCCCGCCGCCGGGGGGGTCGATGAGCTGGAAGACAAAACTCGCGGGCAGGTTGTCGCTCAGGGCCTTGAGCATGGCCTCGCTCTCGGTCTTTTCGGCCAGCAGTTTCTCGAGCTGGCTCTGGGATTCGAGCAGTTTCTCCTCGGTCTCCTTATCTTTCGATATATCGGTCACGGTAATGATGTGCACATCCCTGCCGTCGGGCCATTTGGCGAGGGTCTGGTTGGTGCGCACCCACATTTTGTGGTCGTTGTTGAAGTTGTCCCAGATGATCGGGGCACCGAATTTGCCCTTGAGCAACTCGGGCAGTTTGCAATAGGAGCAGGGTCCCGGGAAGGAGGATAGATATTGCCAGCACTTCTTCCCTACCAGATCGAGGGGGAACATCGACTGGAGGACTTTGTTCGCGAATACGATCTCATAGCTCTTCACATCAGTCACGTAAACCATTGACTGCATATTGTCCAACACGGTTTGTAACGCCTGTTTCGCCTTTTCCTGCTCGTCCGACATAAGTGAGTACGTTGTTTTAGGGACCCATGTATTTGGGGTAAAGTTAATAATTTTTTAATACCCGGCGCGCGCCTCTGCGAATTTTCTTATATTTGCTTTCCAAACGAAAAAAAAATGAAGAAAACCATACTCGATCTGTTCCACCAATCGGTGGAGCGCTTTCCCGGCAACACCCTGTTGCTGGACAAAGCAAACGGCCATTTCCACCCCACCACCTACGCCGAGGCGAAGGTCATCGCCGCACGTATCGGGGCCGGGCTGGTATCGATGGGCATCGAAAAGGGCGAGCGGATCTCGATCCTGGCCGAGGGCTCGGGCAAATGGATCCTCTCCGAGCTGGGTATGTTCTACGCGGGGGCGGTCAGCGTGCCCCTCTCGATCAAGCTCGAGGAGAGCAACGACCTCTACTTCCGCCTGCACCACGGCGACGTGAAGCTGATCTTCGTCTCGGCGGGCCAGTTGCCCAAACTGCGCAAGGTCCGGGAGCGCCTGCCCCTGCTCTCCACGGTAATCGTCATAAACGGCGAAACCGCCCTCCTGCCCGGCGAGGTATCGCTCGACGAGGTGATCCGCCGGGGCGAAAAATACCTGGAGACCCACCGCGAGTCGTTCGAAAAGATCGGCCAATCGCTCCAAAACGACGACTACGCCACCATTACCTACACCTCCGGGACCACCGCCGACCCCAAGGGCGTGGTGCTGACCCACAGGAACTACACGGCCAACGTCGAGCAGGCATTCTCGCGCATCACCATCCCCTCTTCCTGGCGCACGCTTCTGATCCTGCCGCTGGACCACTGCTTCGCCCACGTGGTAGGCTTCTACACGATGATCGCCTGCGGGGCCTCCGTAGCCACGGTCCAGGTCGGCAAGACCCCGATCGAGACGCTGAAGAACATCCCCTTGAACATCAAGGAGGTCAAACCCCACTTCCTGCTCTCGGTCCCGGCCCTGGCCAAGAGTTTCCGCAAGAACATCGAGAGCGGTGTGGCGGCCAAAGGCGCGCTGGCTGCCGCATTGTTCAAACAGGGTTTGGCCGTCGCCTACGCCTATAATAAGGACGGATACTCAAAAGGCACGGGAGTCGCCAGGCTGTTAAAGCCTCTTGTGGCGATGTACGACAAGCTGGTATTCAACAAGGTAAGGGAGAACTTCGGCGGCGAGCTCCAATTCTTTATCGGCGGGGGCGCTTTGCTGGACGCCGAACTCCAACGCTTCTTCTACGCCATCGGCATCCCCATGTTCCAGGGCTACGGCCTCTCGGAGGCCACCCCGATCATCTCGACCAACGCCCCGTCCAAACACCGCTTCGGCTCCTCGGGCGTGCCCGTCGAGCCGATGGAGATCACCATCCGGGACGAAAAAGGGGCGATCCTGCCCAACGGCATCAAGGGCGAGATCGTGATCAGGGGCGAGAACGTCATGGCCGGTTACTGGAAAAACCCGGCCGCGAGCGCCGAGACCGTCCGCGACGGCTGGCTCTTCACGGGCGATCTGGGTTATCTGACCGACGACGGCTTTTTATACGTCCTGGGCCGCTTCAAAAGCCTGCTGATCGCCTCCGACGGCGAGAAATACTCGCCCGAAGGCCTCGAGGAGGGGATCGTGGAGCTTTCGCCCTACATCGAGCAGATGATCCTCCACAACAACCAAAGCCCCTACACGGTGGCCCTGGTAGTCCCCAACAAGGAGGCGGTCAAAAAACATTTCGACCACCACCACAGCGCCGAGCACGGCGAGAGGACCCGCGCGTCGGTCAAACTGATCGCCGACGAGATCGCCCGCTTCCGTAGCGGCGGCGAGCACGCCGGTTTGTTCCCCGAACGGTGGCTGCCCGCCGCGATCGCCATCCTGGACGAGCCTTTCACCGAGCAAAACGGCCTTGTGAACAGCACCATGAAGGTTATCCGGGGCAAAGTCGAGGAGACATACGCCGCCCGGATCGAATACATGTTTACCCCGGAGGGCAAAGATCCCTATAACCCCTCCAATATGAGGACGTTTTCGGAACAATAATTGCATTGCAGGGTGTACTAACACATTGCATGATGAAAGAAGAAAACGACAAGCCCACCGGGCACGCATTCCGCATTGAGATAACCGACGGTCCCTACATCGTCCACGGCGCGCCCCGCCTGCGCCAGACCTTTACCGTGGCCAACTCCCGGCGCGAGGTAACCCGATACGTCGACGGTCAGGAGTTCCCCATGGGCCAAACCGCCGCCCTGTGCCGCTGCGGCGCATCCGCGCGCAAGCCTTTCTGCGACGGCGCCCACCTGGACCACAACTGGGACCCCGAGCTGACCGCCTCGGAGGATACGCTCCTGTCCGGCGCCGAGTTCTACCGCGGCCCCGAGCTGACCCTCTCCGACAACCGCGAATACTGCGCCTACGCGCGCTTCTGCGACGGGGGCGCGGGGGTCTGGAACCACGTCCACATGAACGGCGAAGAGGCCCGCGAAGAGACCATCCGCCAGGCGAGCGCCTGCCCCGCCGGAAGGCTCAACGCCTGGGACAACGAGACCGAGAAACCCTATGAGCCAAGCCTCGAACCGGGCCTCTCCCTGCTGGAGGACACCGAGCTTAGGGTCAGCGGCCCCCTCTATGTGATGGGCGGCATCCCCTTCTCGCGCCAAAGCGACGGTTTCCGATACGAGGTGCGCAACCGGGTAACCCTGTGCCGCTGCGGACAATCGACCAACAAACCCTACTGCGACGGAACCCACGCCTCGATGAAATTCCACGACGGCTTACCAAAATACGAAGAATAAGAATAACCCGGTTATGAAAAAACTCACCCTGCTAACCCTTTTCACGGCCCTGTGCGCGCCGATTGCGAATGCGCAAATGGAAGCCCCCGACGCCGCGAACGCCGCCGTCCACGCCGCCGTCGCCGCCCACACGACGGCCCCCGCCCCCGAAAAACCCGACTCGGTCAAATACTGGACCCACAAAGGGATCGCCGGCATCAACATGTCGCAGGTCAGCCTCTCCAACTGGGCGGCCGGGGGCGACAACTCGATCGCCTTCGATTTGAGCTTCGCGATGGATCTGAACTACAAAAAGAACAAGAGCCTCTGGACCAACCGCCTGGAGTTGGCCTACGGCCTTGCCGACGCCAGCTCGACGGGCACGCGCAAGACCAACGACAAGATCTACCTCAACTCCAATTACGGTTACGCCATCGCCAAGAACTGGTACGCGAGCGCCTTCGTGACCTACGCCACGCAGTTCGCCAACGGCTACAACTACAGCGTGAGCACCACCGACATCATCTCGAAATTCATGGCCCCCGGCTACCTGACCACCGGTCTGGGCTTCGTCTGGACGCCCAAGAAGTGGTTCAAGGCCACCCTCGCCCCGGCGGCCTGGAAGGGCACGTTCGTGCTGGACCAGACCCTCTCCGATGCCGGGGCTTACGGTGTAAAGCCGGGCGAAAAGCTGCTCAACGAGTTCGGCGCCAACACGGTTTTCGAGGTAACCTACACCTTTTTGCCCAACATGAACCTCTACTCGCGCCTGGCCCTCTACTCCAACTACCTGGAAAAGCCCCAGAACGTGGACGTGAACTGGGACACGCAGATCAACATGAAGATCAACAAGTGGTTCTCCGCCAACCTGGGCTTCACGATGATCTACGACGACAACACGAAGATCGGCCGCAGCGACGGCACCTCGGGCCCCGCCATCCAGATCAAGGAGCTGGTCGGCATCGGCCTACAGGCGCAATTTTAAAGAAGAAGGGGAGGTTTTCAACCTCCCCTTCTTCTTTGCCATTTAACAGAACCGATTCGTAAAAGGCGAATCCCTCTCGATATCTTTAAAATACCGGTAGGTACTTACCTTGACTTCCGAGATCGCTTCCTCATCGCATACTATAATCGCGTGCCTGTGATTCTGGATGGCCGTCAGGGTGCAGGTGTGCGACACGCTCCCCTCGATCCCCTGCCTTACCGCCTCGGCCTTGCCGCGTCCGGTGGCCAGGATCATTACCTCGCGGGCGTCCATGAGCGTACCCACGCCGACCGTCAGGGCGGTCTTTGGGACCTGGTTGATGTCGCCGCCGAAGAACCGCGAGTTGTCCTCGGCGGTCTGGCGGGTCAGGGTCTTTTCCCGGGTCCGCGAGGCCATCGACGAGAAGGGCTCGTTGAAGGCGATGTGGCCGTCGGAGCCCACGCCCCCCATAAAGAGGTCGATGCCGCCCGCGTCCAACATTTTTTGCTCGTACTCGGCGCACTCGGCCCGCAGGTTGTCGGCGTTGCCGTTGAGGATGTTCACATTCTCGGGCAGGATGTCGATGTGGGAGAAAAAGTTGTTCCACATGAACGAGTGGTAGCTTTCGGGATGCTCCTTGGGCAGGCCCACGTACTCGTCCATATTGAAGGTAATTACCCTTTTGAAAGACACCTTGCCCGCTTTGTTCAACGCGATCAGCTCCTTGTAGGTGGCCAGGGGCGTCGATCCGGTCGGCAACCCCAACACGAAATTGCGGTTTTCTCCCTCGATGCACTGGTTGATCCTCGAAGCGATGTAGTTGGCCGCCCAACGGGCCACGTCTTGTTTGGTGTCGTGAATGATTACCCTCATGTCGTTTTTCGGTTTTATAAGATAAAACAACCGGGACGGATTAAACACAACCCGTCCCGGTCATTTTTTATACAAGTTCCTTAATCAGTTGCTCTCTGTCACCCTCGAGCATATCGATCACGGGCAGCTCGATCATGGTGTAGGCCCCGGGCTGCTGGCGCATCGACGCCCTGGCCACCGCGACCATGATCTGGGCGGTCAGCGCGGGGTTGTTGATGCTCATGGAGAACTCGAAACGCTGGTTCTGGGTCGCCCCGCTCACGCCTTTGCGCACCAGGCTGACCCCGTGGCCCATGTCGCGCAACGCGTCCACGCTCTCGACCGCCGTGACGATGGTCTGGTCGTGGGCGAAGTAGTCGTCCGCTTTCAAACGCGCCGACACATCCTCCAGCGTGAAGCCTTTCTCCAACTCCACGTAGACCATGCGGCGGTGTACGCCCGTCCCGGTGGGGATGGTCATCGACAGGGCGTCCTTTACCCCCTTGATGGCCCTCGCGGCCACGCTGTGGCCCATGCTCATGCCGGGCCCGAAGTTCGTATAGGTCACCCCTTTGGGCGCGCAGGCCAAAAGCAACGCCCTGACCACCGAGTCGCTGCCCGGATCCCAGCCGGCCGAGATAACGGCCACGCGGCCGGCATCTTTGGCCGCTTTGTCCAACTTCCGGCGCAATTCGACGATCCCGCCGTGTATATCGAAACTGTCCACCGTATTCACGCCCAGGGCCAATGCCTTGAGCGCGTTTTCCTCCACGCTGCGTGTGGGGGTGCACAGCAGGGCCACGTCGACCCCTTTGAGTTTATCCAATGAATCCACCGTAATGGCCTTCAGGTGCTCCGGAGTTCCCTCCAGGCTGCGCCTCACTATTCCTGCCAGTTCAAAGTCCGCCGATGCCTCGATCGCCTCAATCACATACCTTCCAATGTTGCCGTAACCCACTACGGCTGCTCGTAACGTTTTCATCTGATTATCATATTGGTGTCCGTATCGGGGAATATGACGGTCGGGACGAAGGTCTTGGCCTGCTGGAAATCCATGATGGCGTAGGAGACGATGATTACCACATCCCCCACCACGACCTTTCTGGCCGCCGGACCGTTCAGGCATACGTCGCCGCTGCCCCTCTCGCCTTTAATAATATAGGTCTCTATCCGCTCCCCGTTGTTCACATTGACGATCTGGACCTTCTCGCCGGCGATCATGCCTGCGGCGTCCATAAGATCCTCGTCCAGCGTGATGCTGCCCACGTAGTTGAGGTTGGCTCCCGTGATGGATACCCTGTGAATCTTCGATTTGAGAACTTCTATCTGCATAGCTAAATTGCGATGTTGTCGATTAATCTGACCGCCCCCGACCATACGGCCACGCAGAGCCTGGCCTCGGAGTCTCCCCACGCGGGCAGGGGCAAAAGGGTTTTGGCGTTGACCACGGCCGCGTAGATCGGCTCAAGGGTCCCTTCGCGCGCCAACTCGGCGGCGACCCACTCTTCGAGCTGCCTGGGAGAGAGCGATCCCCGCATGGCGGCAGCCCGCTGGATGGTTTTGTATATGTGGGGCGCTCCCTTGCGGTGTTGCGCGTCCAAAAGCACGTTGCGCGAGCTCATAGCCAGCCCGTCCTTCTCCCGGACGATGGCACAGGGCACGATCTGCACGTTATATCCCAACATCCCGACCATCCGTTTGACCACGGCCACCTGCTGGAAATCCTTCTCGCCGAAGTAGGCTTTCTGCGGTTGGACGATGTCGAACAAGCGGCTGACCACCTGTCCCACCCCGTTGAAGTGCCCCGGACGGGTGGCGCCCTCCATCACCTGGTCCAACAGGCCGAAATCGAAGACGCGCGTGTCGGGCTCGGGGTAGATCTCCTTCTCGTTGGGAAGGAACAAAATGTCGGTCCCCGCCTTCTTGAGCATATCCATATCCTTGAGCGGGGTGCGGGGATAGCGCTCCAGGTCTTTCTTGTCGTTGAACTGCGTGGGGTTGACGAAAATGCTGACCACCACCACAGAACACTCCTTGCGCGCCCTTTCTACCAGGGAGATATGCCCCTCGTGCAACGCCCCCATGGTGGGGACGAAACCGATATTGTCCGCACCGATCTCTTCGACGTAGGCCTTGTAACGCTCTATGGTCTGGATGATCTTCATTATTCAGGGGTCCTTCGACCCGCAAAGGTAGAAAATTCATTGGGGATAATTATAAATTATTTATAAAATTTGGTACTTTTGTGCTCCCCGGCAAATTCATTTCCTATGAAAAATGCAACCATAATGGCAGTTATTACCCTGGCTGGTTGGGGTTTGCTCCAATGCGCAGGCCCCAGGCAACAGCAACCCGAGATCGACTGGGTGGTCGACCGCTTCGACGATATCAAGGTACTCCGCTACCAGGTCGACGGTTTCGAGACGCTCCCCCTGGAGCAGAAGAAGCTGATCTACTACCTCTCCCAGGCTGCTTTGTGCGGCCGCGACATCATCTTCGACCAGAATTGCCGCTACAACCTGGCGGTCAGGCGCACCCTGGAGGCGATCTACGAGAACTACAAGGGCGATAGGACCGACCCCCAATGGGCGCAATTCGAGAAATACCTCAAGAAGGTCTGGTTCGCCAACGGCGTCCACCACCACTACTCGGGCGATAAATTTACCCCCGGCTTCACGGCCGAGTACTTCGACCAGTTGCTTGCCGCCATCCCCGCCGAGCAACTTCCCGCCGACCTGGACCAGATCCTGTCGGCCCAGGTGCGCAAGGTGATCTTCGATAGCTCCTACCTGCCCAAGCGGGTCAACCAGTCCGAGGGCGTGGATATGCTCCGGGCCTCCGCGATGAACTACTACCAGGGCGTCTCCCAGGCCGAGGCCACCGCCTTCTACAAGAAGATGGCCGAAGAGGCGAACGATCCCACCCCCGTCTCCTACGGCCTGAACAGCAAGCTGGTCAAGGAGAACGGTCAACTGAGGGAAAAGACCTGGAAGATCGGCGGGATGTACTCCCCGGCCATCGAGAAGATCGTCTATTGGCTCGAGAAAGCCGCCCAGGTGGCCTCGACCGACCAGGCGCGCACGATCTCCATGCTGATCGACTACTACACCACGGGCAATTTGCGCAGCTTCGACATTTATAATATCGACTGGCTGGGGGACACCCTCTCCAGCGTGGACTTCGTCAACGGCTTTATCGAGACCTACGGCGACCCGCTGGGCTACAAGGCCTCCTGGGAGTCGATGGTCAATTTCAAGAACATCGAGGCCACCCGCCGCACGGAGATCATCAGCCAGAACGCCCAGTGGTTCGAGGACCTTTCGCCGGTCGACCCCCGGTTCCGCAAACCCGAGGTCAAGGGGGTGAGCGCGAAGGTCATCACGGCGGCCATGCTGGGCGGCGACTGCTACCCGGCCACCCCGATCGGCATCAACCTGCCCAATGCGGACTGGATCCGCCGGGACTACGGCTCCAAATCGGTAACCGTCGAGAACATCACCTACGCCTACGACCAGGCGGGCAAGGGCAACGGCTTCCGGGAGGAGTTCGTGCTGCGCAAGGAGGACCGCGAGAGGCTCGACAAGTACAGCGCGATGGCCTCCGATTTGCACACCGACCTGCACGAGTGCCTGGGCCACGGCTCGGGACAGTTGGCCCCGGGCGTCGTGGGCGACGAGCTGAGCAACTACCACTCCACATTGGAGGAGACGCGCGCCGACCTGTTCGCCCTCTACTACATCGCCGATCCGCGGATGGTCGAGCTGGGGCTGCTCCCCTCGCTGGACGCGGCCTGGGCCGAGTACGCCTCGTTTGTCATGAACGGCCTGATGACCCAACTGGCGCGCATCCAGCCCGGCAAGGAGGTAGAGGAGGCCCATATGCGCAACCGCAAACTCATCGCCGAGTGGTGCTACGAAAAGGGCAGGGACCAAAAAGTGATCGAAAAGGTGGTTAAGGATGGCAAGACCTACGTGGTGGTCAACGACTTCGAGGCGCTCAGGGGCCTGTTTGCCGACCTGCTGCGCGAAGTCCAACGCATCAAGAGCGAGGGGGACTACAAGGCCGGCAAGGCCCTGGTGGAGGCCTACGCGGTCAAGGTCGACCAACCCCTGCACCAGGAGGTCCTGCGCCGGTACAAGGCCCTGAACATCGAGCCCTATTCGGGCTTTGTCAACCCGGTCTACCGGCCCGTCATGCAGCAGGGCCAGATCACGGACATTACCATCGAATACCCGGGCGACTACACCGGCCAAATGCTGGAGTACTCCAAGGAATACTCCTACCTTCCGACAACGAACTGATAAGTAATATCTTGCAATGTAAAGGGCCGGTTTCCGGCCCTTTTTGTTGTTACATTTATCATAAGATTCGCGTTTTAAAATTTGCACATCAAAGGAGTTTTGTTATATTTGACTCTCAATCTATGTAAGTATAATTGTACCAGAGATATGAAAAGACTTTTGCTCTTCCCCGCCCTTGCTGCCGCCCTTTTCGCCACGCTAATCTCTTGCCAGACGGAAGATCCCCTGCTGACCGACACCCCCGACGTGACAGTCACCCCTGCCGCGCTCCACTTCCCCTTGGAGGGCGGCGATGAGCAGAGCGTGGTCATCGAGTCGAACCGCCCCTGGAAGATTACCATCCCCGACGCCATCCAGGAGGATTTCCTGCGCGTGTCCAACTCGAGCGGACCGGCGGGCAAGACGACCATCACGGTGACCGCCAAGCAGAACTACGCGGAGACCCGCACCTACAAGATCGCGGTCCACGCCTCGACGGCCACTGCCTTTATCGCGGTCGACCAGGCGGGCGAGAGCACCGTCGTCTGGAAGGACAACCTCGGTACCAACGCCCCCGACGGCGGCGCTGCGATCAGCGCGTGGGAGGCCGAAAACGGTTTCAACCGCGAGGGCGACGGTATCCAGAACATGAAGTACACCGGGATGAACACCACCGTGAGGACCACCAACCCCTCGCCCACGCCCCAGTACTCGGGCTCCAACAACGTCCTCTTCTCCTCGGGATCGGGTGAAGCGTGGTTCCAGGCCTCCAACATCCTGGTCAGCGGCCTGAACTCTGCCACCCTTTCGTTCGCCGCATACAACTACAACGGCAACGTGGACAGCGACAAACTCAAGGTTACCGCCTCCTTCGACGGGGCCGATCCCTTCGATTTGCCCTTTACCTCGACCTCCACCACGCGCACCTGGTCCACGATCGCTATCCCCATGACCATTCCCGCCGGGACCTCGATGCTGACCCTGAAATGGACCTGCACCTACGAGGAGAACTCCTACCGGATCGACGATCCGAAACTTACCTCGGCCGACGAAGTGACCCTGCCCCTGATCCCGGCCGTGACCGACGCGGAGATTACCGCCCTGAGCAAGACGACCGCCACTTTCGCATGGACCTACCTGATCGACCCCACCTCGAGCACCGTGGTTACCAAGGCCGGGATCGCCTGCAAGCCCGCATCGCAAGCCTCCTACACGGGCCTGAACTACTACGAACTCCAGTCCGGCGTGATGACGCCTCCCTACACCCTGCAGATTACCGGCCTGACCGAGGGCGAGGAGTACGACTTCATGCCCTATGTGGAGGACGCAGGCGGGACGAAATACTACGGTCCCGAGGGCAGCTTTACCCCCGAATGGGGCGTGGACGACGCGCTGCTGTACGAGACGATGGGACCGGGCGCCGCCAGCGGCGAGACCGCCAACCCCGCCGTGGCCGATTACCACAAATGGTCCAGGCAGGGCGTCGGGGCTGCCGGGGTAACCTACTCCGGGGTCAACGCCTCGGCCCGGGTTACCTACACCTCGAACGGCTACACGGTCTACGACCGGGAGACCCTGCCGACAATGGCCTCCGAGGGCGCGAACATCTTCCTGGCAGCCCTCTCCAATAGCTTTACCATCAGCGACATCGACCTGAGCACAGCGACCGCCTCCACCGCCACGTTGAGCTTCGGCGGGCGCATCGCCAACAGCGCGGCTGATCCCTACAACCTGCTGGTGAGCGTCAAGACCGACGCGGACGCCGGCTGGCGCACCCTGGTCCCCGACTACTCGTTGAGCAACACCCACTGGGGCTACTTCCAGGCCGAGCCCTTCGCCCTGACCCCGGGCGCGACCAAGCTCAGCATCCGTTTCGACGGCTACCTGGCCAGCGAGATCCGCATAGACGACGTATTGGTCATCGAGGGGGGCACCGTTACGCCCCACTCCGCCCCGACCGCCATCACGCGCGACTTCACGGGCCGGACCCGCACCACGGTAACCCTCAACGGCCAGTACATCGCCGGAACGACCGCCGTCACGGCCACAGGCTTCCAATGGCGCAAGCAGGGCGAGGGAACCTGGAACAACACCGCAGGCACCGCAGGCGACAACAACACCTTTACCGCCGCCTTGACCGGCCTGATCGCGGGCACGACCTACGAATACAAGGCGACCGCGACGGCCGGTACGGTAGCGGAGGGCGCCGTCAAGCAGTTTACCACCGCCGCACCCCTGCCCGGGGGCTCGAACGTGATCCTGTTCGAGAACATGGGCAGCACCAACGTGACCTCCAACACCAATCCGGAAGCCTCGGGCAGCTATCCCGCCACCCACACCTGGCTCAGGGAGGGCCTGGGCGCCGCGGCGGTCAAGTACACCGGCACGACGGGCTCCACCCAGCAGATCGCCTCGATCCGCACCTCGCTGACCAACGACACCAACTACACCGAAGACACCGAGTACAACGCGATGGCCTCGCGGGGCAACGTCATCTTCTTCGGCATGACCAGCGCCTTTACGGCCGCGAACATCAACGTGGACGGCCTGACCAGCATCTACCTCTCCTTCGGGCACTCCTCCGCGGCCAGCACGCCGGCGAGCGGCGACTTCAAGGTGGAGTACCAACTCGACGCCGGAAGCTGGACCACAGTGGCCTGCACCCCCAGCCCGCTGGCCAAGGGCAGCCAATGGTACCTGGTCCAGGCCACCGATGCGATCCAGATCAACGGAGCCAAACGGATGGCTGTCCGCTTCACGAGCAACACGACGAGCGGCACGTCGGGCGTCTACCGCATCGACGACATAGGGATTACCTCCAACCAGACGCCCAACCCGATCGTCCCGGTCGTGACCACCGACCAGACCGTCGCCCCCAGGAACACGGGCGCGACCGTCACAGGCAGCTACGACTACGAGATTACCTCCCCGGCCGTTACCGAAAAGGGGATCGAGTGGAGGGTTAAAAACACCGACCCCTGGCACGCCATCGCCCAGACCACCGGTCTGCTGGCAGACCCGTCGATCTCGGTCAACATCCCCGACGAGACCCTGACCGCCAACACGGACTACGAGGCCCGCGCCTACGTCAAGACCTCGGCAGGCACCTACCGGGGCGCGGCGGTTACCTTCAAGACGCTCAACATCAACCCCCCGGCCGTGACCACCACGGCCGCCACGGGAGTCTACGCCACCAGCGCGACCCTGAACGCCACCTTCGTCAACGGCGACGTAACGGTCACGGCGGCAGGCTTCGAGTACAAGGTCGGCGAGGGCGGCACCTACACCTCAGTCAACGCCACGGGCATCCTCTCGCCCCTGACCGCGACCATCACCGGGCTGACCCCCAACACGACCTACTACTTCCGCGCCTGGGCCACGGGCGGCGCCAAGGCCTACTCGACCGAAGTGCTGAGCTTCATTACCCAAAAGTCCTTCCCGGGCGGCGCTTACACACTCTATTACGAGGACATGGGCGCAACCGACGTGGGAAGCAACACCAACCTGGGCAGTTTCAGCGGATGGTCGAAAACAGGCCCGGACGGCACCAAGCAGGAGGCCATTACCTACGAGGGCGAACCGCTTACCAACTCGATTACCATCAGAAAATCCACTCCTTCGAACACGTACGAGAACGTCTCGGGCGGCAACAACGTCTTCCTGGCCGCCGCACCCGAGACCGGCTCCACCCCCGGGGACGACAAGATCTTCCAGATCAACAACATCAACGTCAACGGCGTAACCTCGGCCACACTTAGTTTCGGCGCAGCCAAGGTAGAAGGAAGCCCAAAAGAGACATCGGGGTTCGACGCCAACCTGCTGAAGGTCTACGTGAGGGCCAACAACGCAACCGACTGGACCCAGGTAACCTACACCCCGGCCTCGACTTCCGCGGCCAGCGACAACTGGTTCCGGTGCACGGGCAACTCGATCTCAATTCCTGTCGGCGCCAAACTACTGAGCATAAAATTCGTACACTCCTACTACTCAGGCCAGGGCCGCTACAAGATCGACGACGTCGCGTTGACCTCCAACCTGCTCCCGGGCGCGAGGTGGACCGGCCCCACGGTCGCCACCACCACCTACTCTTCGGTAACCGCCACGGGCGTAACCCTGAACGGCACCTGCACGACCGCCGCCGGCACCCCTACCCAGACGGGCTTCCTGGTCAAAAAGAGCACCCAGGCCGACGCGGATTACGTGAGGCACGCGGCCACCGGGACCGCCACCTTCACGGCGGCGATCACCGGCCTGGCCCCCGAGACCGCCTACCGCTACAAGGCCTTCGCGGTGGTCGACGGCAACACCTACTACGGCCCCTTGAGCACCGGCACGGTAACCACCTCCGGCTACGCCCTGCCCGTTGTGACCACCGACGCGGTCACGGTAATCGGCGAGACGACCGCCACGGTCAGCGGCTCCTACGATCCCAAGGACTACATCGCAGCCAACTCCCTGGGCATCGACAAGGCAGGCGTGAAGATCTACGACGCCGGGGGCACCCGCCTCGACTCGATCGCCCAGGCCGCCGCCACCCCCTTCTCGCAAGCCTTCACGGGCCTGACCGCGGGAACGCCCTACAAGGCCCAGGCCTTCGTGCTGACCCTGGACGGCAAACTGGTCAACGGCAACCTGAGCGGGTTTACCACGTCGAGCAGCGTACCCATTCCCGCCTTTACCGCCACCCTGGACGGCGCGTTCAGGCAATCCAAGGCGATGACGGCGGCTAATAAGATCACGGTCAGCTACACCAACGCAACCGCAGGAACGATCAACTTTACCGTCGACATCACGGGCGCAGGCGCGGCAGGGATTACCGCCGCGGCCACAAGCGCCACGCTGGTCAACGGCACGGGCTCGTTCGACATAGCCCTGAGCGGCACTCCAACAGCCACCGGACAGGCAAACTTCGTAATCAATTCGACCACGGCAGAACTCAACGGGAAAACAATGAGCACCATAGTGGCAGAGGCTTCGACCCTTGCGTCGCTGCTTCTGAACGGACTTGGAGCGGATAACCTCGATGCCGGCGGAGTACTGACCTCTTTCGCCGACGATTCTTACCCGACGACGGCCACGATAACCAAATTCGGCGGGACCGGGGGAAATGCAGGCATTGCTTTCAACGCCGGGGACATTGCCGGAAAAGGCTGGACCGACGAAGCATCCTACTGGTTGATCGCAATCCCCGTAGCCGATGCGGTCAATGGATCGATAACGCTGACTTTGAGATCACAGGGATCGAACACAGGTCCCAAGAACATGAAGGCGCAGTACAGCAACAGCGCCACCGTCTGGCCGGCTAATGACGGGGCCTACGTCTACACGGGAACCTATACCATGACCGCCTCCGCCGCCAACAAAACCGTGACTTTCAACATTGCCGAGGCAAACCAGGTCGCGGCAGGCGGGGTGCTTTACATTAAACTCTCCATCGTGGACCAGACCCCCATCAGTGGCACATCGTTCGCAGATGCGGGCACGAACCGTCTGGCCAGCGTAACGGTCAAACAGAACTAATTCGGATCCTATGAAACGACAAAAAAATATCCTCCTCCACGGTCCTGTCTCCTTCACGCTCCTGCTCTCGATGCTGTTTGCCGTAAGCTGCGGCTCAAAAAGCAAGACCGAGCCGGATTCCAACGAGTATTACATCGAAATCGAGGGCGGCGAGGAGCTCTCCTACGAGCAAAAGCAGCGCTACATTACCGTCAGTGCCAACGGGGATTGGACCCTGACCCGGGATTTCGGGTCACAGGAGGAGTGGTTTACCCTTTCAAAGTACGAGGGGACCGGGATTAAAAAGGACCTTCTGCTCTCCCCGAGGATCTACAACGGCCCCCCCACCCAGCCCGACCGCACAGGAACGATCATCCTCAACAGCGAGGAGGGAACGCGAACGCTCAAGATCATCCAGCACCCGGCCAATTACGTCCCGACCGACATCTCCAAACTGCTGGCCAAGCTCGAGGTCCCCTACGTCCCCGATACCAAATACCCATGGGTACTGGACTACGACAAGGGGGACTTCATCGTCCTGTACAGCAAGGACGACAAAGACCCCAACTGGTCGGCCTGGCCCCTGACCAAGAGCCACATCGTCAAGAACACCGACCGCACCAACGCGTGGCAATACGATAACCGGATCCCCGCCGGTTACCTGCCCAACTACAACCAGGGGGACTACTCCGGCTACCAGCGCGGCCACCTCTGCCCGTCGGCCGACCGGACGGCTTCGAAAGCCATGAACGCCGAGACCTTCTACTACTCCAACATGATCCCCCAGAACGGCTCGCTCAACATGGGTTGCTGGGGCTCGATCGAGGACGACACGAGGGGCTGGCTGGTCAACGCCACCGACTCGATCTTCATCTGCGCGGGGATGCACGTGAGCCAGCACGCCGACAGCATCATAGGCCACAGCTCGCCCAGCAACATGACCATCCCGAAATACGTCTTCAAAGTGATCCTCAAGCGCACGGGCGACAACTCCAACACCACCTGGACCTCGATCGGCTTCTGGTTCGAGAACGCCGCCCCCGGCATGGCCCACAGGGACAAGGGCTTCGGTGCGAAGTTCGCCTGCTCGGTCCGGGACATCGAGTCCAAAACGGGCATCGACTTCTTCCCCAACCTCAAAAACCGGGTCGGCGAGTCGGAATACGACCGGATCGAAGGTATGTCTTACGGCAGCCAGGCCGACATGAACAAATGGCCGCCCATAGCCTATTGACCCCGCCATGAAACGCACACTTATCAAATACACGCATTTCAGGGCGCTCCTGCTGCTGGCCGGGCTGGCGGCCTTCGCCATCCTCTCGCTCAACGCGCAGACCAAACGCTACGCGGTGGTCTTCTACAACGTGGAGAACGTCTTCGACACGGTCAAATCGCCCGGCGTCTTCGACCAGGACTTTACCCCCGAGGGCTCCTACGCCTGGAACGGGACCAAGTACTGGAAAAAGATGGCCAACCTGGAGCAGGTTTTCGGCGACATCTCGGTCGCCACGGGGGGCTACCCGGTCGTGATCGGGGTCTCGGAGATCGAGAACCGCAGCGTTTTGGAGGATATCTCCTCCTTGCCGCGCCTCCAAAAGGCCAACTACCAGATCGTCCATTACGACTCGCCCGACGCGCGCGGCGTCGACGTGGGGATGCTGTACCGCCCCGACAAGTTCGTGCTGGAGGGCAGCATGGCCATCCCTTTGATCCTGCCCTGGGATTCGACCTTCCGCTCGCGCGACATCCTGGTCGCCTGGGGCACGATCGAGAAGGAGCCTTTCTGCTTTATGGTCAACCACTGGCCCTCGCGCCGGGGGGGTGAGACGGCCTCGGCCCCGAGGCGCAACCGGGCGGCCCAACTGGTCCGCGAGGCGGTCGATTCGATCGCGGCCTTGCGTCCCGCCACCAAGTTCGTCATCATGGGCGACATGAACGACGACCCCAACAACGAGAGCCTGGCCAAGTACCTGGGCGGCAAGCTCAAAGCCTCCGAAGTCGGCAAGGGCGATTTGTTCAACCCCTTCTATGAAATGCACAAAAAGGGCCTCGGGACCCTCGCCTACCAGGACCGCTGGAATTTGTTCGACAACATGATCGTCAGCCAGACCCTGCTCCACGCCCCCCCGGGCGAATTCCGCCTGGTCAAGGGCTCGGGCAACAAATACTGGGGCCAGATCTTTATCCGCCCCTACCTTACCCAGACCTCGGGACAGTACAAGGGCTACCCCTTCCGCTCCTTCTCGGGCACCAACTTCCAGAACGGATACAGCGACCACTTCCCCGTCTACATTTACATCGCCAAATAGAGGATTATGAAAAAGATTCTACTTAGTTTCACGCTCTCGCTGCTCGCCGTCGCCGCACTTGCCCAACAGGGCGGCGTGAGGGGCACGCTGATCAGCCGCCAGAGCCGCCAGCCCGTCGACCAGGCCAAGCTCACGGTCGACGTCCCGGGCGGCGCGCACGCCGTTACCGGGCCGGACGGGACCTTTGTCCTCGACAACCTGCCCGAGGGGGTCTGGAAGGTCGACGTGGAGGCCCTGGAGTTCATGCCTTTGCAGATCAACATCCGCGTTGGCAAGGCGGTCTCCGATTTGGGCAACGTCTCGCTCTCGCCGCTGGTCGCGCCCCAGATGGACGACGCGAACTTCACCGAGTTCGACATCGAGTCGGCCTCGGGCGACGCGCAGTCGATGCCCGTCTCGCTGGCCGCCAGCAAGGACGTCTACGCCAGCAAGGCCTCCTATAACTTCTCGGAGATCCGCTTCCGCCAACGGGGCTACGACACCTCCCTGGCGGGGGTCTACCTCAACGGCGTCTATCTGAACGACGCGATGACGGGTTACACGCCCTGGTCGTTGTGGAGCGGTTTGAACGACGCGACGCGCAACCAGGACAATTTGATCGGCATCGCCCCCGCCGACTACGGCCTGGGCAACGTGAACGGACTGACCAACATAGATATACGCGCCTCCTCTCAGCGGAAAGGCTACCGCTTCACGCTGGCCAACACCAACGCGACCTACCGCCTGCGCGCGGCGGCCACCTACGCCTCGGGGCGGCTGGACAACGGCTGGGCCTACGCCATGTCGGTCTCCCTGCGCTGGGGCGACAACGACTGGGTGCGCGGGGTCTACACCAACGGTCTGGCCTATTACGCCTCCGTGGAGAAGGAGTGGCGCTGCGACGCCCTTTCGTTGAGCATCATCGGCTCGCCCTCCGAGCGGGGCGCCCAGAACGCCTCCACGCAGGAGGTCTACGATCTGGTCGGCTCGAACACCTACAACTCGAACTGGGGCTTCCAGGACGGTAAGATCCGCAACGCCCGCGTGCGCCGGACCCACGAGCCGGTCATCGTGCTCAACTACCGCCGCGATTTGGGCTACCGCACGCAACTGAACGCGGCGCTGAGCTACCGCTTCGGCTTCAACGGCTACTCGGCGCTGGACTGGTACCGCGCCCCCGACCCGAGGCCCGACTACTACCGCAAGCTACCCTCCTACTACAACGACAACGACCAGAAATACGGCGAGGCGTGGGAAGCCTGGAAGAGCGACAACAACACGCGCCATTTGAACTGGGACCAGATCTACAACTACAACTACGGAGCCCTCTACTCCGACAACCCGGACAACACCGCGCCCGCCGGCATCCAGAACACCCGCCGCTCGTCCTACGCGATCGAGGAGCGCAGGGCCGACCAGCAGGATTTCAATTTTACCCTGCGTTTGAACAACACCTTCCGGTCGTTTAAAACCTCGGGCGGTATCGATTTGAGGTACAACAAAACCGAATATTTCAAAGTGATGAAGGATTTGTTGGGCGGCGATTCGTGGTTGAACATCGACGGCTTCGCCCAGCGCGACTTCGGCAGCGAGTTCCCCAACCTGATCCAGAACGATCTGAACGACCCCAACCGGGTAATCAAAAAGGGCGACAAGTACGGCTACGACTACTACGGCGTGGTCCAGAACGCCCGCCTGTGGGCCATGACCCAGCTCAACAAGGGCCATTTCGAGGCCTTCCTGGGCGCGCAGGTCGAGTACAACGCCTTCTGGAGGGAGGGACGCTGGCAAAAGGGCTACTACGTCCAACCCGCCCCCTCGCCGTACAGCTCGCTGGGCAAATCCGAGAAGAGCGAATTCATCCCCTGGAGCGTCAAGGCGGGGCTTACCTACAAGATCTCGGCGGCCCACCAGCTCTCCATCGCCGCCCGCACGGGCGAGAACGCCCCCTTCTTCGCCAACGCCTTTATGTCGCCGCGCTCGCGCAACCACATCGTCGACAATCTGACCACCGAGAAGATCACGGCGGGCGAGCTGACCTACACGCTCTCCCTGCCCGGGGTAAAGTTCCGCGCCACGGGCTTCATCGGGCAATTCGACGACCAGGTCAAGCTGCTGAGCTTCTACGACGACAGCCGCTCCTCGTTCGTCAACTTCGCCATGACCGGTATAAACCAGCGCAACATCGGCGCCGAGGCGGGCTTCGAGGTCGCCCTGCCATTGCACCTCTATTTGACCGGCGCGGTCAACGTGGGCAAATACGTCTACACCTCCGACGCGAAAGTGACCGAAACGCTGGACAACACGGGCGAGATCATCGCGGACGACATCAACGGCGTGATTACCCCACGCAAGGACATGCCCGTCCACTGGAAGGACTACCACGTCCCCGGCACGCCCCAGCAGGCCTTCAACTTAGGCCTGGAGTGGCGCTCGCCCAAGTTCATCTTCGTCGGCGTGGATGTGAACTACTACGACCGGAACTACATCGACATGAACCCCTTGCGGCGTACCGACGTGATCCTCAACTCGATCCCCGACGCGGCCGACCGTGCGGCCACAGCCGCGCAGGAGAAATTCCCGACCGCCTTTACCCTGAACGCCAACGTCGGGACGGGCTGGTTCATCAAGCGCAAATACAACCTGGGCTTCGTGTTGACCGGCAACAACCTGCTGAACAACCTGAAGATCAAATCGAGCGGCTACGAGCAGACCCGCCTGGGCAAAACGACCTCCAACGGTGTGATCGTCGACTACACCCCCTTCGACTCGCGCTATTTCTACATGATCGGGGCCAACTATTTCCTCACGATATATTTCAGATTCTAAGCCATGAAAAATCTCCTGTATATAGCCATATTGGCCTGCCTGCTGGCCGGATGCAAGAAATTCGACGACCCGGCCGCCTGGACCCCCTACGAGCAGGACCCCTCGTGGACGATGAAGACCATCGCCGAACTCAAAGCGCTCTACGACGACAGCGGCCCGACCACCATTACCGAGGACTACACGGTCAAGGGTACGGTGATCAGCACCGACTTCTCGGGCAGCAACTATAACAACCTCTGGATCCAGGACGCCACGGGCGGCCTGTGCATCAAGATCGGCCTGGCCGACTACTACCTCCCCTACGACCTGGGCCGGATCGTCTACATCAAGGTCCGCGGCCTGGTGCTGGGGCTGGCCGGCGGCCAGGTCGAGCTGGGCTGCGCGGACGCGCAATACGCTACGGGCTACATCGAGCCCCAGTCGTGGATCGACCGGGTCATCCTGCGTGGCGACATGGACCCCGCCCCGCCCCACCTCAACCCGGCGGTAATCTCCACATCCGCAGATCTGGCGGCCAACGTGGGCAAGTTCGTCAAGATGTCCGGCGTTACCTGGACGGGCGTTTCCAACCCGGCCGGCGTGGTTACCTGGGCCGACCCCACCGCCACGGGCTACACCGAGCAGAATTTCAAGTTCACGGGCAGCTCGTCGTCCAACTTCGTGGTGCGCACGAGCGTCTACGCGAGCTTCGCGCTGGGGCTGGTCCCGATCGAAATATGCGATATGACCGGCATCCTGAACAAGTACAACTCGACCTACCAGGTCTCGCTCAACTCCGCGACCGACGTGGTGGAACAGTAACGACCATCAAAACTGAAGGGGCCCGGGAGACGTTTCCGGGCCTTTTCTATTCCGGCAAGCAAACGTTCTCTATCCTAATTCCGGACTTCATGGCGCGCCTGACCGTGTATTGCGTGCCCCCCTCGCTGCCGTCGTACCAGCATACCAGACATGCGGCGTTATCGACCAGAAAGTCGTTCCGCGCATGGTAGCACCCCGGAAAATACCCCTCCGAGAGCAGGATGACCGCCGACGCCGCCCCGCGCAACGCCTCGTAGCGCCGCTTGCTCTCCACCGAAAACCGCTCCGGCTGGCTGAGGTGGGGCACCACGGCGACCAACTCTACTTCCAGCCCCGCGCCCTGCGCCCGGATTACCGCCTCGCCCGCCAACAGGTCGAACCCCTCGGCCATCCCGCACAAAAAGGTCGTGAACCCCTCCGCGGCCAGGGCTGCGATCAAGGCGTCGAGCCTCGAATCGACCTGTTGCCGGGTCTGGGAGGGAAACAACGACGCTTTGGAAGGCCCTCCCCCCATATCCCGGTGCCCCGAAAAGGCCGCAGTGGCGTCTTTTGTGATTTTCATCACGCAAAGATAATAATGTAATATGTGTTTGGAACCGTATTTGTTACTATCTTTACTGTACTAAAACTCATTGGTTATGGAACGCAGCTCAATTTTCGCATTTCTGGGTGGTGCGCTGGTAGGCGCAGCCATCGCCGTGTTGGTTACCCCGCAAAAGGGCGAAGACACCCGCAAGCAGATCAAGGACTTCCTGGACAAGGAGTATGAGAAGGGCAAGGAGAAGGTAAAGGAGAAATTCTGCCACGCGCAGGCTGAAGCCGAATAGAGGCCATGCAGCAAGCTAACCCGAGCAAACTCGAAGAGCTCTACGCAGGGCTGACCGAGTATCTGAACCTGAAATTCGACCTCTGGAAGCTCTCCCTGGTGGAGGGCCTTTCGGTCGTGCTGAGCCGCGCTTTGACGACCCTGATCCTGGTGCTTTGCCTAACCGTGGTCTCCCTTTTGCTGACCGTTCTGGCCGTGGTCGCCCTGGCCGAGGTTACGGGCCTGGCGTGGGCTTTGGTAATCGTCGCGGCGCTCTACGCGCTGGTGGCCGTGATCGTTTTCGCACGGCGCAAGACGCTTTTTACCGATTCGATGGTGGCAATGCTCTCCAAACTCTTCTTTAATCCGACCCAAAATGAGACCGAGGAAGACCTCCCGCAGTGAGCTGGCCAACATCCGCACGCTGGATGAGTTGCGCACGGCCCGCAACGTTTTGCGCATGCAAGCCGTAAGGCACGAGGAGCACTTCGCCCACACCTACCAGTCGATCAAACAGGCCATGGCGTGGACGTCGCTCTTGTCGCTCGCCTTCAAACGCGCCGAGGACTACGGACGGCTGTTCGCCCGGGGGAAAGAGATCTTCGAGTACATCCGCAACGCCTGGAAAGAGCGCCGGGAGGAGAAAAGAGAGGAAAAAGAAGAAAAAAAAGAGCGGAAGCCCCGGTCCCGCAAGATCGAGTGCGATAAGGCCGACTAGCCCTGCTGCCGGTCGGCTAAATTACCGCCGCCCCGCACGCCTCGATGATCCGCGCCATTTTGGGCGTTACCGCTTCCCCCGTCAGGCGCACATAACTGCGCCCCTGGACGCATTTTATCCCCGCCTCGAGGATCTCCCACCGGTCGGAGACCAGGATCAGCGGCAAACGCGCCACCTGGGGCCAAACCCCGACCAGGTTGGCCACGCGGACCATGACCTCCGCCGGATCGTCGTGGCCCGGAGCCGTCATATCCCCGTCCACACGTATTTCAAGCAATTTCGCTCCGTTGTCCGCCTCAGTCGACAACACATCGACCGCCGCGTCCCACTCCCCGGCGCGAACGGCCTGCGCAAACCTCTCCTTCCACTCTGCCGGGGCCAAAGCCGCCGCCGCATCCTGCGGTCCAACCCCTTCCGCCTCCAGCCCGCAAACCGGGATTACCTGCCAAGGCTCCGGAATCGCCCTGGGCGCATATTTTTTGGATGCCTGCTCCAGCGCCGCAACATACTCCGGCACCGTCCCGCAACACCCGCCTACGATATTGACCAACCCCGCAGCCATATACCCCTCCATCACGGCCGCCATCGCCTCGGGGGCCTCGTCATACCCGCCCTCGGCGTTGGGCAACCCCGCGTTGGGATGCAAACTAACCCCGCAACGCGCCACCCTGGCCAGCAATTCGAGGTGGGGCCTCATCTGCTCCGCCCCGAGCCCGCAGTTGATCCCCACGGCCAACGGCTTTGCGTGCGCCACCGAGAGGCAGAACGCGTCGATGGTCTGCGCCGAGAGGGTCCGCCCGCTCAAATCGGTCAACGTCGCCGACACGATGACCGGCAGTCCACCCCCGAGCTGTTCGATGGCAAACAACGCCGCCTTGGCATTGAGCGTATCGACAAAGGTCTCCACGATAAAAAGGTCGACCCCGCCCTCCCTCAACCCCTTGACCTGCTCCGCATAAGCGGCTACCAGCTCGTCGAAAGTCACGCTGCGCAGCGACATATCCATATAATCCAAGGGCAGCGAAGCACACTTGGTGCCCGGCCCGATCGACCCCGCCACAAACCGCGGTTTTCCCGGATCGGCAGCCGTAAACTCATCCGCCGCCGCGCGCGCCACTTCCGCCGCCGCCCGGCTGATCCGGTAAGCGTACTTTTCCAGCCCGAAATCGCCCAGCGAGATCGTGTTGGAGTTGAAACTGTCCGTCGAGACGATATCCGCCCCGGCCTGCAGATAGCTCCTGTGCACCTGGCCGGGAATTTCCGGCGCGGTCAACGCCAAAAGATCGTTGCAACCCATCAGCGCTTTCCGGTGGTCCTTGAACTCTTCGCCCCGGAAGACCGCCTCATCGGGCTTGAACCGTTGTATCATCGTGCCCAGCCCCCCGTCGAGGACCAGGATGCGCTCTTCGATTATCCGCCTTAAATCACTCATTTCTCAACAATCTCTATTTCAAACAATTTACTCCAATTCTTTCCCGTTACCCAAACCCGCTTGGTGGCCGGATCGTAGGCAATCCCGTTCAACACATCCGTATCGGGCGTCCTGTCCCCGGCGGGCAACAACCCGCCCAGGTCGATCAGCCCCACCACCTGCCCGGTCGCCGGATCGATCCTGATGACCGCGTCGGTGGTGTACACATTGGCCCATATCTCCCCTTCGACCCACTCCAACTCATTGATGTAACGCATGATCTGCTTGTCCGAACGAACCCGTATCTCGCCCTTGCGGCTGAAATCCGCCGGGTCGACGATGTAGATGATATTGCTCCCGTCGCTCATGTAAAGCATCTTCCCGTCGGTGGTCAGCCCCCACCCCTCGCCCGGGTATTTGAATTGCGAAACCTGTTTCAACGTCGCCGCGTCATATACCAGGCACACCCCGCTCTGCCAGGTCAACTGGTAGATCTTGTTGCCGAGCAGCGCGATCCCCTCGCCGAAATACTCCGGATCCAACTTCCTCTCCTCCACGGCCTTTCCGGTCTCGAGATCCACCTTGCGCAAAGCCGAAAGCCCCTGCACCCCCGTCCCCTCGTAAAGGAAGCCGTCGTGCCACAAAAGCCCCTGCGTATAGGCCGACATCGAATGGGGATAGGCCTTCACCACCCGGTAACCGTAGCGCACGGGGGCGGCAAACCCCGTGTTATCGCTCTGCGCAACCTGCACGGTCGCCGGCTTGGAAGCCCCGCCTCCGCCGACACAGCAACAAAGCGCACAAGCCGGGATCAAAAATGTACATTTCATGATACAAATGTATAAAAACCCCGCGGGATGCAAAAATTCGCCTTACTTTGGGACATATCGGGGAAAAATCGCTAATTTTGCGGTCTATTTTGACCTTATAGAGATGACGATCGAGGATTTTGTGATCAAGGTGGCCTCGGAGCAGGACACCCCCTTTGCGCAGGAGATTTGCGACGAGATGGCCTCGTCTGCCAAAGCGCGCGGAACGGGCATCGCAAAACGCACCGCCGACTACGTGGCCGGCAAAATGCGCGAGGGCAAGGCGGTGATCGCCTTCCACAAGGACGGCCGCTGGGCGGGTTTCAGCTACATTGAGACCTGGGGCCACGGCAACTACGTGGCCAACTCGGGCCTGATCATCAGCCCCGAATTCCGCAAGCTGGGCCTCGCCAAGGCGATCAAGACCAAGACCTTCTTCCTCTCCCTGGAAAAATTCAAGGGCGCCAAGCTGTTCGGCCTGACCACGGGCCTGGCGGTAATGAAGATCAACTCCGAACTGGGCTACCGTCCGGTTACCTACTCTGAGCTGACCGACGACGAGCAGTTCTGGCGCGGGTGCGAGAGCTGCGTCAACTACATGATCCTCAGCTCCAAGCAACGCACCAACTGCCTCTGCACAGCCATGCTGTTCGACCCGGCGGTGGACAAAGTGAAAGTCGAAGAACCGAAATAATTTACGAAGATGAAAAAAGTAGCATTAGCGTTTAGCGGAGGCCTCGATACGTCGTACTGTGCGATCTATCTGAGGGAAGAGATGGGCCTGGAGGTCCACTCGGTATTGGTCAACACGGGCGGTTTCAGCCCCGAGGAGTGCGCCGCCACCGAGAAACGCGCCTACGCGTTGGGCGTCAAGAGTCACGTCACGGTGGATGTAAGCCAGGAATATTACGACACCTGCATCAAATACATGGTCTTCGGCAACGTGCTCAAAAACGCGACCTACCCCCTGAGCGTGAGCGCCGAGCGGGTCTGCCAGGCCACGGCCGTGGCCGGGTTCGCCCAAAAGATCAAGGCCGACTACGTCTGCCACGGCAGCACCGGCGCGGGCAACGACCAGGTCCGGTTCGACATGATCTTCAACACCCTGATCCCCGAGATCGGGATCATCGCCCTGATCCGCGAGAAACGCCTCAGCCGCGAGGAGGAGATCGAGTACCTGCGCAAGCACGGCGTCGATTTCGACTTCAAGAAGGCCGAATACTCGATCAACCAGGGCATCTGGGGCACCTCGGTGGGCGGCAAGGAGACTTTGACCTCCTCCACGACCCTGCCCGAGAGCGCCTACCCCTCGCAGCTCAAACGCCAGGACAGCCAGACGGTCAAACTGACCTTCGAAAAGGGCGAGTTCGTCGCTTTGGACGGCCGTAAGTTCAAATCCCCTGTCCAGGCCATCCAGGCTTTGCAGGCGATCGCCAAGGATTTCGCCATCGGAAGGGATATGCACGTGGGCGACACGATCATCGGCATCAAGGGCCGCGTAGGCTTCGAGGCCGCCGCCCCGCTGATCATCATCAAGGCCCACCACACGCTGGAAAAACACACGCTGACCAAGTGGCAGCTCTTCTGGAAGGACCAACTCTCCGCCTTCTACGGCAACTATTTGCATGAAGGCCAGTACTTCGACCCGACCATGCGCGACATCGAGGCCTTTTTGTCGAGCACCCAGGCGACGGTCTCGGGCGACGTGACCGTCGAACTCCACCCCTACCGCTTCGTAGTGGTCGGCATCGAGAGCCAACACGATCTGATGTCCAACGCCTTCGGGGCCTACGGCGAGATGAACAACGCCTGGTCCGGCAAGGACGTGGAGGGCTTCGCGAAGATCTTCGGCCTGCAAACCATGATCTACCACAAAGTCAATAAGAAATGATTAAAGTAGGCATCGTCGGAGGCGCGGGGTACACGGGCGGCGAGATGATCCGCATCCTCTTGAACCACCCCGGCGTGGAGTTAAGCTGGGTGCAGAGCGGCAGCAACGCGGGCAACCTGCTGAGCGAGGTCCACACCGACCTTTTCGGGGATACCGCTATGCGTTTCTCTGAAAAGATCGACCCCGCCGTGGATGCCGTGATGCTCTGCGTGGGCCACGGAGACGCCCGCAAGTTCCTGGAGGCCAACCCCCTGCCCGGAACGGTCAAAGTGATCGACCTGAGCCAGGATTTCCGCCTGGCCGCCACCTCGTCCATCGGCCAACGGCAATTTACCTACGGCCTGCCCGAGCTCAACCGCGACAAGATCAAAACGGCTGGCAACATCGCCAACCCGGGCTGCTTCGCCACCTGCCTGCAACTGGCCCTGCTGCCGCTGGCCTCCGCGGGCCTGCTCAAAAACGAGATCCACATCAACGCCGCGACCGGATCGACCGGAGCCGGGCAGAAACTGGCCCCGACCTCGCATTTCAGCTACCGCGCCAACAATTTTTCGACCTACAAGGAGTTCGACCACCAGCACCTGAACGAGATTGGCGAGAGCCTGTCCCAGGCCATGCCGGATTTTAGCGCCGCCATCAACTTCATCCCCTGCCGCGGCGACTTCACAAGGGGCATCTTCGCCTCAGTCTACACCGATTGCGACCTCTCGCAAGAGCAAGCGGTCAAACTCTACGAGGATTTCTACCGCGGCGCCGCCTTTACCCACGTCAGCCCCAAAGGCCTGTCGTTGAAACAGGTCGTCAACACCAACAAATGCCTGGTCCACGTCGAAAAGCACGGCGATAAACTTCTCATTACCAGCATCATCGACAACCTATGCAAAGGCGCGAGCGGCCAGGCCGTCCAGAACCTCAACCTGATGTTCGGCCTGGACGAGCGAGCAGGCTTGCGAATCAAGGCTCCGGCGTTCTAAGGCGAAAGGATTTTTTCCGAATTACCGAAAGGGCCGGGGCCGGAGATCAAAATCGGGCGCAACGGCCCTTTCCCATTGTCAAAAATAAAAACAAGATACCATGAAACTATTCGATGTTTATCCCTTAAATAATGTCGCCATCGTTAAGGCCAAAGGCTCCTACGTCTGGGACGACAAAGGACAGGAATACCTGGATATGTACGGCGGCCACGCCGTGATCTCCATCGGCCACACCGCCCCCGAGTACGTCGAGGCGGTTACCGGCCAGCTCCACCGGATCGGCTTCTACTCCAACTCGGTCGTCATCCCCATCCAGCAGCAACTGGCCGACACGCTGGGCCGCCTCTCCGGCAAGCAGGATTACCAGCTCTTTTTGTGCAACTCGGGCGCCGAAGCAAACGAGAACGCCCTCAAGCTGGCCTCTTTCCACAACAACCGCCGCAAGATCGTCGCCTTCAAAGGCTCGTTCCACGGCCGGACCTCGCTGGCCGTCGCCGCGACCGACAACCCCTCGATCGTCGCCCCGGTCAACGAAACCCCCAACGTCGACTTCCTGCCCCACAACGACATAGCGGCCCTGGAGGCCCACTTCCGGGCCCACGGCAACGAAATTTCCTCGGTCATCATCGAGGGCATCCAGGGCGTGGGCGGCATCCGCGTCGCCACCCCCGGGTTCCTGCAAGCGATCCGCCGTTTGTGCGACCAATACGGCGCGGTCTACATCGCCGACGCCGTGCAATGCGGCTGCGGGCGGACGGGCAAATACTACTCCCACGACTGGGCCGGGGTCGACGCCGACATCTACACCATGGCCAAAGGCATCGGCAACGGCTTCCCCGTGGGCGCGATCTCCATTACCCCCCACATCGCCGCCAGGTACGGTATGCTGGGCACCACCTTCGGCGGCAACCAACTGGCCTGCGCGGCCGCTTTGTCCGTCGCCCGGGTCATCGAGCGCGACAATTTGATGGAGCACACCGCCCGCCTCGGCGACTATTTGATCGCCGAACTGCGCAAACTCCCCAAGATCAAGGAGGTCCGGGGCAGGGGCCTGATGATCGGCATCGAGCTCAACGGCGACAGCGCCCCTTTGCGCCAAAAACTGCTCCACGAAAAGCACATCTTCGTAGGCGCGAGCGGCAAAAACGTCGTGCGCCTGCTCCCGGCTTTGAACCTGGGCCGACCCGAAGCCGACCGCTTCCTGAAGGAGTTTTCGGCATTGGTCGAGGAGATGTTCTGACAGGGTCGGACTTCCCCCCACCTCTCGCCGCCCCGGTTCTCAACACCCGTCTGTTCATAACCCGTCAATCCGCTGTCAAAACCCGTTCACAACCCTCTGTCCAAAAAAATTATCAACATCGACCTGCGGAATACCCCCCTGAAAAGCGGTCAGCAACCCATCGAAAACCTGTCAACTGCCTGTTGATCGCCCGCACACTAAACACCCGCCGCCCCAACCGCGCCTAAAGTTACCGACACCCTGTCGATAAAGTTATCAAAACTATGTTGAAAGTTATCAAGATCGGCGGCAACATCGTCGACAACCCCGAAAAACTTGACCGCTTCCTCTCCGACTTCGTCAACCTGGAGGGCGACAAAGTCCTGGTGCACGGCGGCGGCAAGGTAGCCACCAAGATCTCCGCCGCGCTGGGCATCGAGACCCGGATGATCGACGGCCGCCGGGTAACCGACGCCGAGACGATCCAGGTCGTCACGATGGTCTACGCCGGGCTGGTCAACAAAACGATTACCGCCCGCCTCAACGCCTTGGGCTGCGGCACGATAGGCCTGAGCGGCGCCGACGGCCGGCTGATCCTCTCCAAGAAACGCCCGCCCGTGATGGCCGGCGAGCCCCCCGCCATGACCGACTTCGGCCTGGTCGGCGATCCGATGAGCGTCAACACCGACCTGCTCTCCCGCCTGACCTCGGAGGGCTACACGGTCGCCATCGCCCCGATCACGGCCGACCATACCGGGCAACTGCTCAACACCAACGCCGACACGGTGGCCTCGACCCTGGCGATCGCCATGGCGCGGGTAACGGAGACGCACCTGGTGTTCTGCTTTGAGAAAGAGGGGGTTTTGCGCGATGTGGATGACCCGGCGTCGCTTATTCCGGTAATCACGCCGGGGGAGCATGCCGAGCTCAAGGCGCAGGGGGTGGTCCATACGGGGATGCTGCCCAAGTTGGACAATGCTTTCAAGGCGATTGAGAAAGGGGTGGCGAGCGTTTCGATTTGTAATGCGGAGTCGATCAGCCAACCCGGCTGCGGGACGAAGTTGATCGGGTAAGACAACAGCGTAGGCCCTCGGATTTCGGGAAGGCGCACTGCTAGTTCAACTGCCGAAATAACCGGCCAGCCATCCCCAATCATTGTCATCTTTCAGGGTACTCCGGTATATCCTGGCGACGGGTTTGCCTCGTTCCAACAAATTCATCTTATTGCTTTTGATGGAGATCGAAATGGCCTGCTTCTGCGTTCTGCTATCGTGGGAGCCTGTGCTTCGATCTTGAACCGCAAAATGAACCATCGTAATGTCGCCGTCGGCATGGACTACGATCTGTTTGAGGGATTTTCTGGTGCAGAACCTACCGAACAAATACAACACATACGCAACCATGCCTAAATAAGCAAAAAGGATAAGCGCAGACACTACCCCAGAGGACCAATCCAACACCCATCGCCGACAGAGACCGACCAACAGGACAAAGGCCACATAAAACCGTATAAATTTATAAGGTGTTCTAATGAGAATATCCTTGACAATCACGTTGTCCATTATCCCAGGAATTATTTCAACGCCGCTTCCACCGCCGCCACAACCCGCTCCGGGCCGATAGACGACATGCAAGGGTGATCCCCCATAAAACACGGTTTATTCCCGTACACCGAGCACGGTCTGCACGGCAGATCCGCCCCGATGGCCGACTCCGGGTCCTGCCCGAAGCCCATAAACCCGGCGTAGGGGTGGGTCGCGCCCCATATCGAGACCACCTTCGCGCCCACGATCGAGGCGATGTGCAACGTGGCCGAATCCATGGTCAGCACCACGTCGAGGTTGGACATCAAATCCATCTCCTCGCCCAGCGCCAGCCTGCCGATTACCGAGACCACATTCTGGTAGCGCTCCTCCATGCACTTGGCGAAGTCGCGCTCATGCACCCCCCCGCCGAAGATAAACACCTTCTGGTGGCGCTCACTGAGCAACTGGATTACCCGGTCCATCAACGCAATAGGATAGATCTTCCCCTGATGCCGCGCAAAGGGGGCCACCCCGACCCACGTGCCGGTCTTTTCGCCCGCCAGCCGGATCATCACCTCGGGGATGGGCCGCACGACCCTGGGCTCGGGCTCCGGATAGGGAAAATTGAACCCCAGCTTGCGGATCGTTTCGTAATAGCGCCTGACGGTGGGCTTGAGCTGGACGAAGAACTTGCGGAATTTACGCGTCAACGCCCGCTTCTCACTGCGGCCCTTGTCGATCACGCTGACCCGACGACCCCACAGCCGCAGGTAAAAAACAATGTACTTGGAGCGCAGCACATCGTGCAGGTCCGCCACCGCGTCCGCCCCGCAGGTGCGGGCTTTGCGGGCCACCTTCATCAAACCCCGGAATCCCTTGTCGGCCCCGGCGAAGTCCACCTCGATAAACTCGAGCGAGGGAATGTCGCGGAAGAAGGGCCTTAACGACGCCTTGGTCAAAACGGTAATCCTCAGCCCCGGGTCGGAGGCCCTCAACGCGCGGATCACGGGTACGGTCATGGCCACGTCGCCCATGGCCGAGGTCCGGATAACGAGCAGGTGGTGTGTTTTATCCCTGTTTTGCGCCATACAGCACGGGGTTCAATGCCGGGTCGTTGTACATCTTCATCTGTTTGTAGCTCTTCAGGTACTTTTTCCCCTCGGCTACGTCCTGGATCAGCTCCTCGATCGACTTGGAGAGATCGGTCCTTTGGGTAAGCAGCACGTCCAGCTTCTTCTGGCATTCCGCTTTGTGCTCGGGCGAGGCGTCGGGGCGCGTGGCCTCCAAGCGCATGTGGTAGATCTTCAGCGCGAGAATCGACAATTTGTCGATGGCCCACGCGGGGGTCTCGGTGTTCTGGGTCGCGGTGGGCAAGAGCTTCACGTCCTTGTATTTATCGATCAGGTACGAGTCGATATACTCCACCATATCGGTCCTGTCCTGGTTCGACTTATCGATCCTTCGCTTGATCTTCAACGCCTCCACCGGGTCGATCTCCGGGTTGCGGATGATGTCCTCCAGGTGCCACTGCACGGTGTCGATCCAGTTCTTGGCGTAGAGCAGGTGCTCCAACGACCTGGCGGCGTAGGGATTGGCTATGGGGTGGTCCACGTCGTCGAATTTGTGGTAGTCGCCGATAACGCGGTCGAAGATATCGTTTGCCTCTTTGGTAAACATAGTATGCGGTTTAATTGATTTTTTAACGGATCGCAAGGCAAAGCTACGTTTTTTTATCCGGATTTCAAAAACGGGCCCACATTTGAGTTTTCGAATTACATTCTCTATCTTTGCCATAAGTATATCCAAGCAAATCATGCGCCTTACAGCCCTCATCCTTGCCCTGACTCTCTGCCTGAGCGTCTCGGCCCAAAAGAAGACCACCCGCGAGGAGTACATCCTCCAATACAAAGACCTGGCCGTCGACGGCTTTCAGACCTACGGCATCCCGGCGAGCATCAAGCTGGCGCAGGGCATCCTGGAGTCGGATTGCGGCAACGGCCGTTTGGCCCGCGAGGGCAACAACCACTTCGGCATCAAGTGCAAGAAGGACTGGACGGGGATGACCATCGCCCACGACGACGACGCTCCGGGCGAGTGTTTTCGAAAATACTCCTCTGCCTCGGACTCCTGGCGCGACCACAGCGAATACCTCGACCGCACGCCCCGCTACCAGAACCTGTTCGCCCTCGACCCCACGGATTACAAAGCCTGGGCCCGGACCCTGCGCGAGGACGGCTACGCCACCGACCCGGCCTACCCCGACAAGCTGATCAAGATCATCGAGGAGAACCAGCTCTACCTGCTCGACCAGGGCAAACCCATCCCCACCGAACCTGCCATCGCGCAGCAAACCCCCGTCGAGCCTGCGGCGCCCCAACCTATCAACCCCGAGGTGATCGATCCGGACAACTACTCGGTCTCGACCAAGACGATCCACGGCTACCCGGTCTACCGCAACAACGGCACCGAGTTCATCATCGCCCAACAGGGCGACAGCTACGCCTCGCTCAGCAAGCTGATGGAGGTCTCGGTCGCCGCGCTGGCCAAGTTCAACGACACGACCAAAGACCGCGCCCTGACCGAGGGCGAAGCCGTCTACCTGAAAAACAAGGCCCGCCGCTCCGAGAACGGCAAGGTGCTCCACATAGTCACTTCGGGCGACACGATGCACTCCATCTCGCAGAAGTACGGCATCCGCCTCAAACGCCTCTCCGCGATGAACCGCCGCCCGGTCTCCGCCCCGGTCTACGAGGGCGAGCAAATCCGCTTAATGTAACCCCATGGACGACAAATCCCTGCGCGAAAAGATCTCCGAGGGCCTGGCCCGCAAAGCGAACCTCCAGCAACTGATCTTCGACAACACGTTCGCCGTGATGGAGGAGCTCAAGGAGATCCTCCACGAGATGAGCTCCGAGCTGAACGACGAACTGGACGAGCGGCTCGACAAGCGGGTCCGCATCGAGTACCGCGACCGCGGCAAATTCGAGGCCCAGTTGCAGGTCGCCGGCGACATCCTGATCTTCAGCATGCACACCAACGTGTTCGAGTTCAACCGCGAGCACATCATCTGGCAAAACTCCTACGTCAAGCAGGAACCGATGAATTCCTACTGCGGGATCATCAACATCTACAACTTTTTGTCCGACTCGTTCAAGTACAACCGCATGGGCGACGAGGGCTACCTGGTGGGCCGGATCTTCATCAACCGCAACATGGACTACTTCGTCGAGGGCAAGCGCCAGGTCTCGATGCAGCACAACAACTTCGGCACCTCGCGCATCGACAAGTCCGCGATCCAGAACATCGTCGAGTCGGCGGTAGGCTACGCGTTGGAGTTCGACCTCTTGGTCCCGCCCTACGACGCGATCAAGACGGTGAACGTCGACCAGATGAACACCAAGATCGAAAACTCGAAGATGTCGACCGGCAAGCGCATGGGCTACCGCTTCAACACGGACGACATCTGAGGATTTTTTTGCTGGAATCAAATTTATCTTTATCTTTGCACGCCGTAAGGCGCACAAGCTTGTGCGTCGAGGTTAAACGGTGGGGGTAGCTCAGCTGGTTAGAGCGTCGGATTGTGGTTCCGAAGGTCGCGGGTTCGAACCCCGTTCTCCACCCTGCGGGGGAGCCGTTTGGCTTCCCTGTTTTATTTTGACACGATGACAGAAGAATTCAAATCGCTGGGCCTCTCCGACCAAATGTTGGAGCGCGTCGCAGCCAAGGGTTTCGAAACCCCCTCCCCGATCCAGAAACTGACCATCCCGCTGCTGCTCAACCAGGGCAACGACATCATCGCCCAGGCCCAGACCGGCACGGGCAAGACGGCGGCCTTCGGGCTTCCCATCCTCGACACGCTGGAGCACGACCCCACGGGGGTCCAGGCCCTGATCCTGGCCCCGACCCGTGAGTTGGCTTTGCAGGTGAGCGAGGAACTGATCTCCTTCAACTACAAAAAGCTGCACGTTTCATCGATCTACGGCGGAGCCTCCATCGGCGAGCAGTTGCGCCGCCTTTCCAAGGGGGTCGACATCGTCGTGGGCACGCCCGGACGGGTGCTCGACCACATCGGCCGGGGCACATTGAAGCTCGACCAGGTCAAATACCTGATCCTGGACGAGGCCGACGAGATGCTCAACATGGGCTTTATCGAGGATGTGGAAAACATCCTCTCCCACGTGAGCGAGCAGCGCCGCGTGCTTCTGTTCTCGGCCACGATGCCCGCGCGGATCGTCTCGCTCTCCAAAAAATACATGCACAAGGCCGAGGTGGTCAAGGTCGAGTCGTCGCAGCTGACCTCGGACCTGACCCACCAGATCTACTTCGAGGTGCGCGAGGCGGAGAAATTCGACGCTTTGACCCGCATCATCGACGTGGAGTCCGACTTCTACGGCATCGTCTTCAGCCGCACCAAAGTAGGCGTCGACGAGATGACCTCGAGGCTTCTCGAGCGCGGCTACGCGGCCGAGGGCCTCCACGGCGACGTCTCACAGGCCCAGCGCGAAAAGATCCTGGGCAAGTTCAAGAAGAAGCACATCAATATATTGGTAGCCACCGACGTAGCCGCCCGCGGCATCGACGTGAGCAACCTCTCCCACGTGATCAACTACTCCCTGCCGCAGGACTCCGAGAGCTACGTCCACCGCATCGGCCGCACGGGCCGGGCAGGCCAGGAGGGCACCGCGATCACCTTTATCTCCCCCTCCGAGCTGCGCCACTTCGGCTACATGAAGCGCGACCTGGGCACCGAGATCAAAAAGGAGACCCTGCCCACCGCGCAGGACATCGTGGCCATGAAGCGCAGCAAGATCATGGACGACCTGAAAGACGTGATCGAGGCGGGCAACTACACCGACTACGCCTCCATGGCGCAGGACATCCTCGCCGCGAACGACCCCGAAACGGCCCTGAGCGCCCTGTTGCGCCTCGCCTTCAAGAACGACCTATCAGAGAACCAATACCCCGAGATCCGCTCGATCAACCTCGACCGGAAGGGCAAAACGCGTTTGTTCGTTTCGATCGGCCGCTTCGACGGCTACGACGCGCGCAAAATGACCACCCTATTGAAGCGCGAGTGCAACCTGCGCGACAGCGACATCGACGACGTGAAGATCATGGACGCCTACGCCTTCGTGACCGTCCCCTTCAACCAGGCCGAAACGGTGGTCAGGCGATTGAACCAGCTCCACAAGGGCGACCGCCCGCTGGCCGGCATCGCCAAAGAGGAAAAATCGGCCACCGACCGCGGCGAGGGCAACGGCAAACGCGAGTACAGGGAGAAGCGCGAGTACAAAACCGATAAACCCAAACGCGAATACAAGGAGAGGCCCGAGCCCCGCCCGGAGCGCGAGGAATCCTTCGAACCGCGCGAGGAGCGCCCCAAACGCGAGTACGCCAAGCGCGAAAGCGCCCCCAGAGAGCGATATAGCGCACCGAAAGAGAAGTTCGACGCTCCCAAAGGGCGATTCGAAACCCCGAAGTCCGACGCCCCGAAGACCAAAGGCCCGAAGCTGAAGACCGAAAAGGCAACCCCCGCCGCCCCCGTCTCGAACGCCGAGTTCGACTGGTCGATCTTCGAAAGCCCCTACATGGACGACGCTCCGAAGAAAACGAAGAAGTCTGCCAAAACGTCACCCCCCGCCGCCGGCAAGAAGAAAAAACTGTAAATTTGTCAGCCCGGGGAGACAAATAACCGGAAAATTCCCTTTGGCACATTTTTCGCAAAAATAAGGAACGAAATCAATCAAAAACCCTATAAAATTGCAAACCATGAAAGTTAAACCTTTATCCGACAGGGTCCTGATCCAGCCCAACCCGGCCGAGGAGAAGACCGCAGGGGGCCTGTTCATCCCCGACACCGCCAAAGAGAAGCCCTTAGCGGGCAAAGTGGTCGCCGTAGGCCCCGGCACCGAAGAGGTCAAAATGGAGGTCAAGGCGGGCGACACCGTCCTCTACGGCAAATACGCCGGGACCGAGATCCAGATCGAAGGCGAAGATTACATCATCATGCGCCAGAACGACATCCTCGCAATCATCTAACATTCAAAGTCATGTCAAAAGAGATCAAATACGATATCGAAGCGCGCGAACTGCTCAAGGAGGGTGTCGACGCGCTGGCCAACGCCGTGAAAGTAACTTTGGGTCCGAAAGGGCGTAACGTTATCATCGATAAAAAATTCGGCGCACCCCAGATCACCAAGGACGGCGTCACGGTCGCCAAGGAGATCGAATTGGACGACACCTTCGCCAACATGGGCGCCCAAATGGTCAAGGAGGTCGCCTCCAAGACGGGCGACGACGCGGGCGACGGCACCACCACCGCCACCGTTCTGGCCCAGGCCATCATCGCGGTCGGTTTGAAGAACGTTACCGCGGGCGCCAACCCGATGGATCTGAAGCGCGGCATCGACAAAGCGGTCCTTACCGTGGTCGAGAGCCTCAAGGCCCAGAGCCAGAGCGTGGGCGGCGACATCAAAAAGATCGAGCAGGTAGCCACCATCTCGGCCAACAACGACTCGAACATCGGAACCCTGATCGCCGAGGCGATGGGCAAGGTGTCGAAGGAGGGCGTGATTACCGTCGAGGAGGCCAAGGGCACCGACACCGAAGTGAAGGTCGTCGAGGGCATGCAGTTCGACCGGGGCTACATCTCGGCCTACTTCATGACCGACAGCGAAAAAATGGAGGCCGTGCTGGAAAAACCGATGATTTTGATTACCGACCGCAAGATCTCCACCATGAAGGAGCTGATGGGCATCCTCGAGCCGGTCGCCCAGCAGGGCCGCTCGCTGGTCATCATCGCCGAGGACGTCGACGGCGAGGCGCTGGCAGCCCTGGTAGTCAATAAATTGCGCGGCGCGCTGAAGATCGCCGCCGTCAAAGCCCCCGGCTTCGGCGACCGCCGCAAGGAGATGTTGGAGGACATCGCCATTTTGACCGGCGGCACGGTCATCAGCGAGGACAAGGGCCTCAAACTGGAGCAGGCCGGCCTCGATATGCTGGGCACGGCCGAGAAAATGACCATCAACAAGGAGAACACCACCATCGTGAACGGCTCGGGCCAGAAGGCCGCCATCGACGCGCGCATCGCCCAGATCCGCAAGCAGATGGAGATCTCCACCTCGGATTACGACAAGGAGAAACTCGCCGAGCGCCTGGCCAAACTGGCGGGCGGTGTTGCCGTGCTCTACGTGGGCGCCGCCACCGAGGTCGAGATGAAGGAGAAGAAAGACCGCGTGGACGACGCTTTGGCCGCCACCCGCGCCGCCGTCGAAGAGGGGATCATCCCCGGGGGCGGCATCGGCTACATCCGCGCCATCGAGGCTTTGGATAAGATCAAGGGCGACAACGACGACGAAACGACGGGCATCCAGATCATCCGCCGCGCCATCGAGGAGCCTCTGCGTCAGATCGTCGCCAACGCCGGCGGCGAAGGCTCGGTCGTGGTCAACAAGGTCAAGGAGGGCAAGGGTGCCTTCGGCTACAACGCCCGCGCCGACAAGTACGAGGACCTGCACAAGGCCGGGATCATCGACCCGACCAAGGTGGCCCGCGTGGCTCTGGAGAACGCCGCCTCGATCGCCTCGATGCTCCTGACCACCGAGTGCGTGCTGGCCGAGAAGAAGGAAGACAACCCCGCGCCCGCCATGCCCATGGGCGGCGGCATGGGCGGCATGATGTAGTAAGGGCTGCGCGGATCGCACGGCATCTTTGGCACATCCTTCAGCTTCCAAATCCTCACGTACTTCAGTACGCTGCGGTTTGAAAGACTGAACGATGCACCAAATCTGCCGCACGCTGCGCACAGCCCGGGACGGGTTACCGTTCCAAATAATCCCAACCGGGCCGCCGAAGCGGTCCGGTTTTTTATGTTTTTGCATACTTTTTGCAGTGGATGAAACGTTTACTGTTTGATTTTTTTACCTTATATATTAAAGGAAAATGAACATTTTTGCTGAAAATACGTTAACTTTACGCCGTAATGTCCCCCACCTAACAGGTTTTTAAAATATTTGCATACACAACAAGGACATACAAAAGTTCTTTCACCCATGAGAAAATTAGCCATTTTTGCGCTTCTCTGCGCTGTCTTTGCAGCGCCGGGTTGCCTGAAGCACCCCGATCCTTACGTTCCCACCTTCAACAACGACGATTTCTTTGATTTCGCTACCACCCAGGAGTGCAACGTGGCCGTGAACTACAACCTGGTCCCGGGCTTCTACCAGAACCCGATCGGTATCGAGATCTACGACCAGTACCCCTACCAATCCGAGGAGAGCCGCGTGCTGGTCGACGGACTGGAGCCGGTATTGAGCGCCTATGCGGACGAGAACGGCCTGTTCGAGGGCAAGGTGCTCCTCACTTCGGGCCAGAAAAAAGTCTGGCTGCGCACCTCGTTCTTCGAGCCTGAAAACACGCCCGATTACGACTACGGGTTTATCCAAAACAAACCTGTGGTCGGTATGCCCACGGTGGTCGAGCTTCCCGTCGTGAACGGCTCGATCAGTTTCGTAATGAGCGGCATCGCCAACCTGCCCGACTGGTCCACCATGCCCGGCAGCGACGGGACCGCGGTCGAGGCCAGTGCTTCGCTCCTTAAATCTGTCGGCCTGACGCGCGCCGGCACAACCCCCGGCGACATCTACCAGGTAACGGGTACGAACTGGAACAACACGACCGGTCTGCCCTCCCCCGTCTATAAAAACACCAACATTCCGGCAAGCGTTACCTCGGCCATCAACACCGTCTTGCGTGAAGGCGTCGATTTGACCGAGTACACCACGGGCCTCTACGGCAGCCTGCCGGGGATGATCATGAACAAAAACATCCACACCCTTACGCTTACCTTCGTACACAGCGACGGGATAGGCCTCAATTCGCTTGCCTATTACACCTACCCCGACATCAACAATCCCCCCGCCCTGAAGGATGTACGCCTGACCATGGTGCTGCCCAACACCAACTTTTCGGGACAGGGCGGAGCCCTGCAAGCGGGTATGTCCTTCCAGCTCTGGCGCTGGGACGGTTCGAAATACGTGACCGACTTCCCCAAAGGCACCATCTTAGGGTTTGTTTACCTGCCCGACGCATTCCAGGCCGGCACCGGCAACATCGACGACGTTCCCGAAAGGTACTACTCCAACTACGACTGGACCACCGGCCGCACCGGAACCGAGAGCCAGGGAACGGGCCGCCAGCAGATCGTCTCCTTTACCAACAGCGGCAACGCCAACTGCATCTTCGGTGTGGAGCGCGACAACGTCCTGGGCGACAGCGACAAAGACTTCAACGACCTGGTCTTCTTCGTCGAGACGCTGCCCAGCGGCGGCGGCTCCCCGACCAACGATGTGGAAATCCTGCCTCCCCCGCTTCCCTACCCGCCCACCGTGTGGACCCAATACAAGGGCACGCTGATCTATGAGGACCTCTGGCCCAACCACGGCGACTTCGACATGAACGACGTGGTGGTGGAGTACACCTGCAAGGTCGAGACCAACCAGTTCAACCAGGTGGTATCGGTTCAGGACTATTTCGTCCCGGTCAACAACGGCGCGAGCCTGCAAAACGGTTTCGCCTACCAGTACGGTACCGTACCTTCGTCGAGGGTAACGTCAATGAATTTCGAGACCAACGCGATCGGCCTCCCTAACTATTCCGATCCAAAAAATCCCGCGTACAAAGCTATACCTTGGGAAAAGGACGCCAAAGGCTTCGAAACGAGCCAGCCCTACGCCAACATCCTGTTGTTCGACGACATCCGCACCCCGGGCCTGACCGACGGCTCTTATTGGTACAGGATCACGACCCGTTTCGACAGTCCCGATGAACCGGGCTACAACGGCATCAAGCAAGCCGACCTCGGCTTCCCGCCCTACAACCCCTACATCATCATCCTGCACGGCACCAGCGCCGACCCGCGCAACCGCGAGTTGCACCTGACCAGCCTGCCGGGCCTGACCTACTACCCGCCCACGGCCAAGGCCAGCTACGAGTGGTTCGCCCGCTACGACGACTGGTCCGTTCCCCAGTTGAACGCCTTCTACGTATCGAACCTGGACTATCCGTTTGCGGTGATCGTTCCCAAGCACAACTTCAAGCTCTCGCCCGAAATGGTCAACATCACCCTGTCTTATCGTGATTTCGTCCCCTGGGCCCAAAGCAAAGGAGCGAACTTCCAGGACTGGTACGACCATCCTTCGTTCTAAGGACCTTAACGATAAAAATGTGGGCCGCCCGAAAAGGCGGCCCATTTTTTAATCCATTCTTAAACGCCCGCATTCTCCCACGCCCCCCATGCCTGCCTAACTTTGGAGGAAATTCTAAACCAAACAGGCACAATGAAGATTTTCTTTAAGAGTTCACTCGCTTTGGCGTGTGCAGGGGTAATGCTGGCGGGATGCGGCAAAGACGATGACAAGAACAAGGGGCCGGAAGGCGAGATCAACAGCTTCCAATCGGCGGACACGGATTACCCGATCGACGACGCCTGCCAGGAGTTTTTCGGCAATATCGAGGTTCGCACAGCCGACAAGATCGACGTGAAGTTTGAGGGCCCCGGGGATGCGTTCATGGTTCTGAGCGTGATGTGCCCGACGGATGGCGGCGACCGCATCGCCGAGGGCACCTACACCTTCGACGCGGAGGACACTAACGCCGCCTTTACCTTTACCGGCGGGATGTACGACGGGGGCGAGGGCGATTACAGTTTCACGGGCGGCGAGGTCAAAGTACTCACGACCTCCGACGGCATCTACACCGTAACCGCGGAGTGCGAACTGGAGAACGGCAACGCCACAACGCTTTTCTACCGCGGCGAGTTGCCCTGGGAGGACGAAACGGCCGGTATGCTGAATTTCGACGGCATGCACTACGACATATACCACAGTTCACAGGCGCCGGGTGAAATGTCCCAGGAGTGCAGATCCATTGAACTCTTTCTCGAGGCGATCGACTTCGAGGTCGAGTTGACGTTTCTATCTCCCGGGGATGGAAATACCGTTGCCGCAGGAACCTACGCCTACTCCGCCACCGAGGCCCCAAGCTGTTTCCAGGGATCGGTAACCGCCGGCGAACCGACCTACACGATCACAGGCGGAACCATCACGGTTATCGTGGACGGCGATGATTGCACCCTGACGTTCGATGTAACCACCGAAGACCAGGACAAACCGCTCACCGACTCCACCTCATTGTGACCGGCCGGAAGGCAGTTTCTGATGAAAAAAAGCGGCCGCCTCGAAATTTTCAAGGCGGCTTCTTTTTGATATAAGTACGACAATACCACGGTCGCCAATGTGTATTTTATATAAAGTTTACCTTAATATTAACAGGAATAATAACCTTCTTGGCAAAAACGTCCTTAACTTTATCGAAACATGGTATAAAAAGGCAGATCTTAACGACAAAACACCCATAATTTCTTCATGATAAATCCACTGCCTCATGAAAAAATCATCCATCCTTCTGCTCTTCTGCACCGTCCTTGCCGCGTGGAGTTGCCTCAAATCCGATCCGACGGCCAAACGGACCATCGATCCGCCGATGGACACGGGCGAGTATTTCGACTTCGCCGCCATGAAGGCCTGCGATCTCGAGATCGATTACGCACTGAAGGGCTACCCGGCGCCCATCGACTTCGCGGTCTACGCCGGGTACCCTTTCGAATCTTCCGGCAGCCGCCGGTTGACGAACGCCGAGCCCCTGCTGCGCGCATTCGCCGACAAAGAGGGTAAATTTTCGGGGACGATCCGGGTTCCCACCTACCTCGAAACGGTCTACCTCTACACAGCATGGTACGGCGCTGCGGACCTCGTCGAATTGCCCGTATCCAACGGTACGATCACATTCTCCGCCGCCCCGGCCGACGCGGTATCGAAGGCTGTTACGCGCGCGACCACCCCTTCGGGCCGCACCACCCCCGCGGACGTCTACATCGCCGACAACAACGACTGGAACAATGCCGGACTTCTGCAAAGCAGCAACGGAGTCTCCACGATCCCGGACGGTATCATGCCGGCCATCAACGGCGTATTCCAACAGGGCGTCGACATCACGGACGACTATCCCCAATTGCTGGGCAAGGTTCCCGCCCTGAACATAACCAGGACCAACGGGATCAACCGGCTTAAGCTCACTTTCGTCCACAGCGACGGGACCGTGCCCTACACCCTGTGCTACTACACCTACCCGACCGCCACGCCGCCCACCTCGCCCGCCGACGTGCGGTTGACCGTCGCCCTGCCCAGCGCCACCTTCAAAGCCCAGGGGGGTGCATTGGCCACCGGCTATTCGGTCGATTTGAAGTACTGGAACGGCGGGGGCTACGTCGCGGGGTTCCCGAAAGGCAGTTCGATCGGCTTTTGCATCATCAAGGGGGGCTTCGATCCCTCGACGGGCAATATCGCCGATGGGGCGAGGTACTATTCCCACCCGGAGCTCAACGAGGGCTACCAGCAACTGGTCGGCTTCGCCCACAGCGACAAAGCCAACTTCATCTTCGGGATGGAGGCCTCCGACAGAGCGGGCGAATGCGATATGGACTTCAACGAGATGATCTTCATCGTCCAGACCTTCCCCGGCGAAGCGGGCGGCATGAGCGACGGGGCGATCGTCGACCCGCCCGCCCCGCCCGACCCCGAGCCCGTGCCCACCACCTACAAAGGCACGCTGATCTTTGAGGACGTGTGGCCCTACCAGGGCGATTTCGACGTGAACGACGTGGTGGTGGAGTACACCTGCACGGTCTACCTCAACCAGGACAACCAGGTGGTCAAAACCATCGACAGCTTCACCCCCACCCACAACGGGGCCAAACTCCAGAACGCCTTCGCCTACCAGTACAACGCCACCCCGGCCCAGGTCCTTTCGATGGAGAAGACCACCTCCTGGAGCGGCCGAAGCACCGCCGAGCGTTACCGGGCCCTGCCTTGGGAGGTCGACTCCAAGGGCTTCGAGACGGGCCAGACACTGGCCAACGTACTGCTGTTCGACGACATCCGGGCGGCAGGCCTGACCTCCGGCGACCAGACGTTCAACTTCGCCACCGTGATCGACAAGGTCGACAAGGAAACATTCGGTTTCCCGCCCTACAACCCCTACATCGTGATCATCTACGGCGACGAGGAACAGGGCGACCTGCGCGGGCGCGAACTCCACCTGGCCACCACGTCGGGCGGCAACCCGGTCTACCGTCCCACCGACAAAGCGGCAGCCAAGTGGTTCGGTTGGGGCCACGACAAGTCCGTTCCCGGGGAAGGGATATTCTACGTTTCGAACTACAACTACCCCTTCGCGCTCAATCTGCCCATCCACGGCTTCAAACTCTCCCCGGAGAGGGAGAAGATCGACACGACCTACCCCGATTTCCACGCCTGGGCGCTCTCCAAAGGAGTCGAGTTCCCCGACTGGTACAAATAAAAAACGAGGGCTGCCCGAAAAAGCAGCCCTCACTTTTGCATCGTGATTCCTTATTCGATTACCACAACGGGAATATCCAGCAGGAAAGCCAACTTTTTGAGTTGCTCCACCCTGTGCCCCAGCCCGATGGCGCAGTGGTGCGAAGGCCCGGCCTTGCTCCACCGGTCCATGAACTCGCGCGCGCCGCATTTGAAGCGGTAGCGGCTGTTGGTGTTGCCGATCTGGAGCGTGGGCCCCGGCACCGACTCGGCCTCTGCCGCCAGCAGGAAGACCCCGTCCTTGTTCTCGCACACCGACAACAAAGTCACCGGCCCGTGCTTGACCGACATCTGGATCGACAGCCCCTTGCCCGGCTTGCCGTGGTAAACAGCCAGCGGCACCAGCCCCACACGCCCCTCGGCGATGGCGAAGTGGGCGGGCCCGTCGTGGCCCAGCATGACGATATCGTCGTTGAAATCCATCGCGTAGAACTCCGAGAACGAGCCGCCCGCGCCCAGCAGCGAGAGGATCTTCATGGCCTGCGCGTTCTTTACCTCGCACTCGCCCGCCACGGGAATATCCCGGCCCGTGAGCAGCGTATTGCCTGCGATGACCGACGTGGCGATGTCCTCATACTCGTTGGCGTCGATCCCCTCGTAGTAGTAGGCCATCGAACCGAGGTTGTGGGCCGCGACCAGCTTGTCGAGCGCCACCGAGGTCCGCGCCGCCCGCTCGACCTCATCCTGCGGACAGTCGGGGCTGACCACGAAATCTTTTTTGAACTCCGCGATCTTGGCGTCCACCTCCGCCCCCGTGGCCTCTGAGCGGTACTTGGCCAGCTCGCACATTTCGAGCATCTCCATGTGGGTCCCGAAGACGGCCGACTGCGCGGTCAAATCGGTGTACACGTCCAGCATCCCGCCGTAGTAGTGCCCCAAAATCCCGAGCCGGTTGTTCCTCATCCCGTGGTGGACCTTGGCCGCCTCCACCCAGTCGCTGATCTTCTTCCACGCCCCCTCGTCCTGCAGGTGCCCGGTCACGATATCGTACCTGAGCCCCGAACGGTTGAACACGTTGGCCACCTCGGGCACCGAGCACGCCTGGCAGTTCTCGAGCCACAGGCCCGTCATCCTGCCCCGGTCGCCCAGCGAGTTGATCCTGTCGTAATCGATGGCGGGCGTAGGCTGCAGATTGAGCACGATCACCGGGCAGTTCAGCCTCTGCGCGATCGGCAGAATGGTCGACGAGAGGCAATAGGTGGCGATGTAGAGGAACACGACCTCCACCTCCTCTTTGACCAGCACGCTGGCCGCGTCGATCGCCTTGGCCGGGTTGTCCACCATGCCCGCGTCGACGACCACCACGTTGTTCTCGCGCTCGATGCGCGAGGAGATCTGTTTGCGGTACTCCTTCAAATGGTCCAGCAGACCGTCGAACTGCGCCCAATAGGTATCGAGCCCCGTTCCGAAAATCCCTACTTTCATAAGCAAACTATTTTAGAGTTAGAATTGTCTTTTAACAAAGATAAGCCATCGCTTTGAACCCCGATTTATCTTTCTGATCTATTTATTTCACTTTTTGACATGCCAGACAGAACCGAAACTGCCAAATACTTACTATCTTCGCCAAAAGATTAAATTTTTTGACCGCCGCCCGAAACGCCATGCACAACCAAATCAAATACCTGATCGCCGCCCAACGGGACACCGACTGGGGCCTGGTCGCCACCACGGCGGGCGACCAGACCATCCCGCCCCACTCCCCTTACCCGTCTGCGGACCACCCGCCCGGCTACAATTTTTCGACCGACCGGGGCCGCACGCTAAGCGAATACCAACTGGTCTTTATCTCCTCCGGCGGGGGCGAATTCGCCTCCGCGCACTGTCCCCGCACGACGATCGGCCCGGGCACCCTGTTTTTGCTCTTCCCCGGCGAGTGGCACACCTACCGCCCCGACCCCGAGACGGGCTGGCACGAGTCCTGGCTCGGCTTCAAAGGGGCAGCCATCGACCGTTTGGTGCGCACGGGCTTCTTTACCCCTGCCGCCCCGCTGTTCCACCCCGGCGCGCGGGGAGACATCCACAACCTGTTCCGCCAGGGCGTCGCCGCCGCCCGCCGCCAGCGCTCCGGCTACCAGCAGGTGCTGGCAGGCATTACCCACCTGCTCCTGGGCCTGGCCGCCGCCGATGAGCGCCAATCGGGCCTGGGAACGGAGGGCCTCGACGGGATCATCGAACAGGCCAAACTGCTCATGGAACAACAGATCGAGCAAAGCCTCCCCTGCGAGCAGATCGCCCGCCGCGTCGGCATGGGCTACTCGCGCTTTAGAAAGCTCTTCCGCCAATACACCGGCGTCTCCCCCGGCGAATACATGCAACAATTAAGGATCAGCCGCAGCAAGGAGCTGCTGACCCAAACCGCCCTGACCTGCCAGCAGATCGCCTACCAGTCCGGCTTCGAAAGTCCCTCGTATTTTAATACCGCATTCAGGCGGGCGACCGGAATGACACCCGCTCAGTTCCGCTCCACCAACAAGTTGCACCCCCTTACCTCCGAGTGATCCACCCGGCCGCGTATCATAAAATCCCCGTTGGGAAAGACCGTACCGAGGTCGTCGGTCTGGATAAAAGCGCAGGAGTGCAAATTGGCCAGGTCGATCAAATCAACCCCGCCCGTCCCCACAGGAGAGACATCGAACGGGTCGTTCAGATCCCGCACCAGAACCCGCATCCAGGGCGGCGGCGCAAACACGCCCTCCCCTTTGGAGTAAGCCTGCGAGGAGAGCTCCGCCATCCCGTACTCGGAATGGATCTTCCCCACTTTGAACGCCCGGGTCAACAACGCGTGGAACTCCTCGCGGGGCAACTCCTCGCGCCGTCCCTTCATTCCCCCGGTCTCCATCACGATTACCCCGCCCAAGTCGGGCGCAAAACGCTCGGCCAGCTCCCAGAGCGCATAACTGACCCCGAGCAATATCTTGGGCCGCCCATCGGCCGCCATATCGTCCAACAACTTGCGGTAATCGTCGAGGTAAAACCCGCCCCCGCCCTCGCGGATCAACCGGTCCGCCATGCAGACCAGCGAAGAGCCCGCCCGCTCCAGGTAGGAGGGTAAAAGGCAATAGAACGAATACCCCGCCGGATCGCCATAAGCCAATTCGAACGCCCTGAGAAACGTCCGCTCATACTTCTCGACGCTCTCCATCAAGTGCCGCGAGGGCTTCCCCCCGCCCGTCGTACTGCTGGTAAAGACGATGCCCGGCGGCTCCGCCCCGCAATAAACCCGATGATCCTTAAAAAGCGAAACCGGCAAAAAAGGGATCTCCTCCACCTCGCGCACCTGCTGCGGATCAATCCCGCAAAGCCCCACATACTCCGCATAAGGCCCGCAAGCCTGCGCCTGAAAGCGAAAAACCTCCAGCGCCGCCGCCCGAAACCCGGCATCGGAATCCAAAAAGAGTATCTCTTCTAAAGATGACTTTCGCATATTAGGCATCTACTCAAAGATTCTTTTGCTAATGGAGAATACCCTTCTTTTTTTCTCTCCATCTTCGTTGCAAAAGATAATTTCCAGATTGTCATTATCCCAATAGTCCCCCGTCCCCCAATATATGGAGGAGACAGATTGGGGATATTGATCGATGGGGAAAGGAGATATATCTTCAAGTGAGAAATCTTCAATTAACTCCCCCATTGCACCATACACGACCATTGTATGCCTGCCCCCTCTCATAAACCAGTCGTCAAATGTCACTACTGATTTGCCGTCGTTGGCCACTCTCACTCTAACAGGCGAGGAACGATTAACCAGGGGTTTATTCCATATTTCTATCGTGTCCGAATCAGATATCCGATACAGAATAGCGTGACATGGGGCAACTGTGTCATTGACAATTCCTTTCTCGTATTGCCTACGGTATTTGGGCGAGAAATAATTGGCAGGATATTTTATTGGATAAACTTTTAGAATATACTCATTATTTTGAGAGGAGACGATGATTATTGCCGGATCTCTCCATGTATCTGCAAAAGACCCGAAAGCGCCGATAAGCAACAGAAATAAAACCAACTGTTTTTTTGCCATCTCTCTGGAATTTTAAAACATCTTCAGTATCCCTAAAAACCCGGCATTCCAATTTGGCCCAATCAGATTTGCTCCATTAAAAACCGTTCCGCGTCAATAGCTGCCTTGCAACCACTACCCGCCGCCGTGATCGCTTGTCGATAATTCGGATCGCAAACATCACCGGCCGCAAAAACCCCCTCTACGTTGGTATGCGAGCTCCCCGGCTTGGCCATAATATACCCCTCATGGTTGAGGTCGAGCACCCCCGCGAACAACTCCGTGTTGGGGTGGTGCCCGATGGCCAGGAACAACCCGTCGAGGGCCACCTCATGCTCCGACCCGTCCTTTCGCACGACCCGCAGCCCGGTCACCCCGCTCTCGTCGCCCAGCACCTCGCCGACCTGGCTCTCCCACAACATCTCGATATTTTCCGTATTCAAAACCCTGTGCTGCATCGCCTTGGAAGCGCGCAAAACATCCCTTCTAACGATCATATACACCTTCTCGCAAATGGTCGACAGGTAGGTCGCCTCCTCGCACGCCGTATCCCCGCCGCCGACGACCGCCACCACCTTCTTGCGGTAAAAAAACCCGTCGCACGTCGCGCAGGCCGATACCCCCATCCCCCTGAACCTCTGTTCGGAGGGCAAACCCAGGTATTTGGCCGTCGCCCCGGTCGCCACGATGAGCGTCTGTGCCTCGATCCGGTGGCTGCCGTCCACAGTGATCACGAACGGCCTCTTCGATAGGTCCGCCCCGGTGATCACCCCCACACGCACGTCCGCGCCGAACTTCTGCGCCTGGAGCTTCATGTTGTCCATCAGTTGGAACCCCGAGATCCCGTCCTGGAACCCCGGAAAGTTCTCGATCTCGGTGGTCGTGGTCAACTGTCCGCCGGGCGTGATGCCCTCGATCAGGATGGGCTTGAGGTTTGCCCGTGCCGTATAGATCGCCGCCGTATAGCCCGCAGGCCCGCTGCCAATGACCAGGCAGGTCGTTTTTTCCATTTTTTCGATTATTTGTACGCAAAGATAAATAAATTTTATCGACTATCTTTGCCCCAATGAAACCGCAAACCGTCCTCCTTTTCACACTCCTGCTTTTGATAGGCTGCAAAACGGCCCAACCGCCCCAAACCGCCGTACCCGTCCCGCAACCCGCCCCCGCCGCCACAACCCCGAAGACCCTCTACGCCGACGGCAGGAAGAACAACGCGACGACCCCGCAGCAACCCGCAGCAGCAACCCAATCCGAGGCCCAGCCCCTCCTGACCCAGCCCTTCCCGATCCAATTCTCCCTGATGGAGAGCGCCGACATCCGCCGCATCGGCATCAATCCCCTGCCCGGAGGCGTGCTGATTGTCGACCTGGACCGCGCCGCCGCGGAGTACTGCCCGCCCCTGCTCGGCAAATTCCTCTCCCCCTTCGGCCCGCGCAGCGGCAGGATGCACACCGGCATCGACATCAAGGCGGCCCCCTGCGACACGATCCGCGCCGCCTTCGCCGGGGTCGTGCGCATGGACAAACCCTACTCCGGCTACGGCAATTTGGTGGTCATCCGCCACTACCTGGGCTTCGAAACGGTCTACGCCCACAACACCCGCAACCTGGTCAAGGTCAACGACGTGGTCGCGGCCGGCCAACCCATCGCCCTGGCCGGGCGCACGGGCCGCGCCACGACCGAGCACCTGCACTTCGAGCTCCGCGCCGCGGGCGAACCCCTGGACCCGGCCTTTCTGGTCGATCCCAACACGATGCAACTGCGCCCCGGGACGCTGACCCTGCGCGCGGAAGGCGACAAGATCATCGCCGAAAATTCATCCATGGCGGGCAAAACCGACAGCCCGCTTCTGACCACCTCCAACCGCACGACCAACGTCGGGTCCACATCGGGACTCGCCTACCACACGGTTACCAAAGGCGACACCCTCTACTCGATCGCCCGCCGCAACGGGACCACGGTGGCCGCCCTCTGCCGATTGAATAACATCAAGGAGACCTCGGTCCTTTCGCTGGGGCAGAAGATCAAGCTGAAGTAACCGGTATGGCAATTCGCATAGAAAAGATTACCCACGACAAGAAACGCCTCCTCGATTTGCTGCTGCTGGCGGACGAACAGGAGGATATGATCGACAAATACCTGGACGACGGCGACTTGTTCGCCCTGTACGACGGAGATTTAAAAAGCGTCTGCGTCGTCGCGCGGGTGGACCGGGAGACTTGCGAGTTAAAAAACATCGCCACCTACGAAAAATACCAGGGCCATGGGTACGGCACAGCCCTGATAGACTTCATCCTCGGCCACTACAAGCCCCACTGCAAAACCATGCTGGTCGGCACAGGCGATTGCCCGGCGATACTCGCTTTTTACGAACGCTGCGGATTCCGGTACTCGCATCGGGTAAAAAATTTCTTCACGGACCATTACGACCACCCGATCTTCGAAGAGGGTGTGCGGTTGACCGATATGGTCTATTTAAAACGGGATTTGTAACGCAACATCTTCAGTCGCGCAGACAGCGGTTACCCGCTGTGGCTCTTGCACTAAAAGTATATTACGAATTAGCCCTAAGCTTGCGTGTGATTCGCTTTGCTCTCAAACGCATGCCGTTTCCGATCACCCCTCTCTCCATCTCTCTCCCCTAACCGTAGGGGAGAGAGGGGTATAAGGTGCTGCCGCGACCGCCCTGGTAACACCTGGCAGTCGGGTAGCAATAAGGCACGGCTGGGCCGTGCAACACGTTACATTTTCAGCCTCGATAATAAAATTGCTGTGGCGGCCGCCACATTGAGCGACTCGGGCCTATCGCCGGACTTCCCGCGCGGTATATATAAGGAGCGCGTCAGCAAGCCCGCCACCTCTTTCGACAAGCCGCCGCCCTCGCTGCCCATGACCAGAACGCCATTCCGCGGTAATTCGGCCTTCGATATATCCTCCCCTTCCAACATCGCCCCCATTACCACGCCGCCCTGCAAAGCGACCGCTTCCAAGGCCGGAACCAGCTCCGTATAGCAAACCTTTACCCTAAAAACGCTCCCCATCGTGGCCTGCACTACCTTGGGCGAGAAGCAGTCCGCCGTATTCAAGGAGCAGACCACTTGCTCCACTCCGAACCACTCGGCCGTGCGCAGGATGCTCCCCACATTGCCGGGGTCTTGCACCCCGTCCAACGCCAGGACCAGCGAATCGCTTGCCGCAGCCGGGTCGAAGCGCGCGTACTCCGGCAGCCTGACCAGCGCCAGCGCCGTCGAGGGGGTGCGTAACAGCGACGCGCGCTCCATCTCTTTGTTGGTGGCCGGATCGCCCAGGCTGCCGTCCGTGCTCCACGCCTTGACCACCGTCCAGCCCGACTCCAGCGCCTCGGCGACCATCTTGGGCCCCTCGACCAGGAACAACCCCTGCTCCTGCCTGACCTTCTTGTCAGAGAGCGAGCGGATCAATGCGAATTCTGCCTTGCTAATCATCTTACTACAAAGGTAATTCTTTTTTTCTTTCTCTATTTTTAATATTTTTTATTATATCTCGATTTTTTTCATACCTTTGCAGTTCAGATAACAGTTCTGAAAAGAAAGGTTGTCGGCAAGTCTGAGAATAATTACAACTTACTGATAATCTGATGCTTGACAAAAAAAGCGCGCAACTCGTCCTCCAAGACGGGCGGCGATTCGCGGGGTACTCGTTCGGAGCGGCCCGCAACGTCCCGGGAGAGGTGGTATTCAGCACGGCGATGACCGGCTACACCGAAAGTTTTACCGATCCTTCCTTCGCCGGGCAAATTTTAGTGATGACATACCCTTTGGTTGGGAATTACGGAGTACCGTCAGACGAGGCAGTCGAAGGGATACTCCGTTTTTTTGAATCCAACCGGATGCACATCCGGGCGCTCGTGATTACCGACTACTGCTTCGAGCCGAGCCACTGGAATGCGGTCAAGACGCTCGACGCTTGGATGAAGGAGCAGAACGTCCCCGGCATCTACGGGGTCGACACGCGGGCCATCACCAAGATCCTGCGCGAGGAAGGGGTCATGCAGGGCAAGGTCGAAGTCGAGGGCGATGCCACCCAGGTCAACTTCGAGGATCCGAACCAGACCAACCTGGTGGCGGGGGTAAGCTGCACCGAGCCGATTACCTACGGCAACGGCAAGCACAGGATCGTGCTGGTCGACTGCGGCTGCAAGAACAACATCATCCGCTGCCTTTTGCAGCGCGACACCACGGTGGTCCGCGTCCCGTGGAACTACGATTTCACGAAGGAGGATTACGACGGCGTGATGATCTCCAACGGCCCCGGCAACCCGATGATGTGCCCCGAGACGATCTCCAACATCAAAAAGGCGATCCAGGTCGGCAAACCCATCTTCGGCATCTGCCTGGGCAACCAGCTGCTCTCGATCGCGGCGGGCGCCAAGACCTTCAAACTCAAATACGGCCACCGGAGCCACAACCAGCCGGTACTGATGTCGGGGACCACCTTCGCGGTAATCTCCTCGCAGAACCACGGCTTCGCCGCCGACCTCTCCACGTTGGACAAGGGCTGGGAGCCCTACTTTACCAACCTGAACGACGGCACCTCGGAGGGCATCATCCACAAAGAGAAACCCTTCTTCTCGGTGCAGTTCCACCCGGAGGCCTCCTCGGGCCCGACCGATTCGGACTTCCTTTTCGATAAATTCATAGAAAACGTAAAGCAATGCAAGCAATAGACAAAATTGAAAAGGTAATCCTGCTGGGCTCAGGCGCACTGAAGATCGGCGAGGCGGGCGAGTTCGACTACTCGGGTTCGCAGGCGTTGAAAGCCCTCAAAGAGGAGGGGATCTATACCGTACTCATAAACCCCAACATCGCCACGATCCAGACCTCGGAGAACATCGCCGACAAGGTCTACTTCCTGCCCGTTACCCCCGAGTACGTCGAGGAGGTAATCGCCAAGGAGCGTCCCCAGGGCATTTTGCTGGCCTTCGGCGGGCAAACCGCCCTGAACTGCGGGGTGAAGCTCTTCCAGTCGGGCGTCCTTGAAAAATACAACGTAAAAGTCCTCGGCACGCCCGTACAGGCCATCATCGACACCGAGGACCGCGATATTTTCGTGCACAAGCTCGACCAGATCAACGTCAAAACGATCAAAAGCGAGGCCGTTACCACGGTCGAGGACGCACGCCGCGTGGCCAACGAGTTGGGCTACCCCGTGATCCTTCGCGCCGCCTACGCGTTGGGCGGTTTGGGCTCGGGCTTCTGCGACAACGACGAGGAGCTGGTCACGCTGGCCAACAAATCGTTCGCCTACTCGCCCCAGGTCCTGGTCGAAAAATCGCTCAAGGGCTGGAAAGAGATCGAGTACGAAGTGGTCCGAGACAAATACGACAACTGCATCACGGTCTGCAACATGGAGAACTTCGACCCGCTCGGCATCCACACGGGCGAGAGCATCGTGGTCGCCCCGTGCCAGACTTTGACCAACGCCGAGCACCAGAAGCTGCGCCGCCTTGCCATCGCCATCGTGCGCCACATCGGCATCGTGGGCGAGTGCAACGTGCAGTACGCTTTGGACCCCGAGTCTGAAGACTACCGCGTGATCGAGGTCAACGCCCGCCTCTCCCGCTCGTCGGCCCTGGCATCCAAGGCGACGGGCTACCCGTTGGCCTTCGTGGCCGCCAAACTGGGCCTGGGCTACGGCCTGCACGAGTTGAAAAACTCCGTTACCCGCACCACCCCCGCCTTCTTCGAACCCGCTTTGGACTACGTGGTCTGCAAGCTCCCCCGCTGGGATTTGGGCAAATTCAAGGGCGTCAGCCGCGAGCTGGGCTCCTCGATGAAGTCCGTGGGCGAGGTGATGGCCATCGGCCGCACCTTCGAGGAGTGCATGCAAAAGGGCCTGCGCATGATGGGCCAGGGCATGCACGGCTTCGTGGGCAACAAGGAGCTGGCCGTCGACGATTTGGACGACGCCCTCTCGCGCCCCACCGACAAACGCGTCTTCGCCATCGCCCAGGCCCTGAAAAAGGGCTACACGGTCGATCGCATCCACGATCTGACGATGATCGACAAGTGGTTCCTGCACAAGTTGAACAACATCGTCCGCATCGAGAACGACCTCAAGCAATACGACGACATCGCCGCCCTCCCCTCCGGCCTCTTCAAGGAGGCCAAGTGCATGGGCTTCTCCGACTTCCAACTGGCCCGCGTGGTGATCGGCTCGACTTCCGAGACCATCGAGCAGGGCATCATGGCCGTGCGCAGCGAGCGCAAGAAACGCGGCATTTTACCCTTCGTCAAGCAGATCGACACCCTGGCGGCCGAGTACCCCGCCCAGACCAACTACCTTTACCTGACCTACAACGGCTCCGAGCACGACATCGACTTCGCCCACGACGGCAAATCGGTGATCGTCCTGGGCTCGGGCGCCTACCGCATCGGCAGCTCGGTCGAGTTCGACTGGTGCTCGGTCAACGCCGCGACCACCATCCGTGAGAACGGCCTGCGCTCGGTCATGATCAACTACAACCCCGAGACCGTGTCGACCGACTACGACATGTGCGACAGGTTGTACTTCGACGAGCTTTCGCTCGAGAGGGTGTTGGACATTACCGACCTCGAAGAGCCGAAAGGCGTGATCGTCTCGGTGGGCGGCCAGATCCCCAACAACCTGGCCATGAGGCTGGACGCCAACCACATCCCCATCCTGGGCACCAAGGCCGAGGACATCGACCACGCCGAAGACCGCCACAAGTTCTCGCAGATGCTGGACGAGATCGGCGTCGACCAACCGCGCTGGAAGGAGCTGACCACCATCGACGATATCTATACCTTCGCCGACGAAGTGGGCTTCCCCCTGCTGATCCGTCCCTCCTACGTCCTCTCGGGCGCGGCGATGAACGTGGTCTCCAACCGGGGCGAACTGGAACACTTCCTGACCCTGGCCACCAACGTGAGCAAGCAACACCCCGTGGTGGTGACCGAATTCATCGAAAACGCCAAGGAGATCGAGATCGACGCCGTGGCCCGCGACGGCGAGGTGCTGATCTACGCCATCTCCGAGCACGTCGAGTTCGCCGGGGTCCACTCGGGCGACGCCACGATGGTCTTCCCGCCCCAAAAGATGTACGTCGAGACGATGCGCCGCCTCAAAAAGGTCGCGCGCCTGACCGCCAAGGGGCTCAACATCTCCGGCCCGTTCAACATGCAGGTCATGGCCAAGAACAACCAACTGAAGGTCATCGAGTGCAACCTGCGCGCCTCGCGGAGCTTCCCCTTCGTCTCCAAGGTCCTGAAGGTAAACTTCATCGACATCGCCACCAAGGTCATGTTGGGTTTACCCGTCGATATCCCCCACAAATCCGCCTTCGATCTGGACTACGTGGGCATCAAAGCGCCCCAGTTCTCCTTCTCGCGCCTGCAAAAGACCGACCCCGTGCTGGGCGTCGAGATGTCCTCGACCGGCGAGGTGGGCTGCCTGGGCGACAACTTCGACGAGGCGATCCTCAAGGCGATGATCTCCGTGGGCTACCAGATCCCCAAAAAGAACATCCTGCTCTCGACGGGCGACGCGCGCTCGAAAGCCGACCTGCTGCCTGCCATCGCCGAACTCCACGCCAAGGGCTACAAGCTCTACGCCACAGGCGGCACGGCCGACTACCTGAAAGCCAACGGCATCGAGGCCGAGACGCTCCACTGGCCCGACAGCCCCCAGAAGCCCAACACGCTGGACTACATCCGCGAAAAGAAGATCGACCTGGTGGTCAACATCCCGAAAAACTTGTCCGAGTCGGAGCTCAACAACGACTACACCATCCGCCGGAGCGCCATCGACTTCAACATCCCCCTGATTACCAACGCCCGTCTGGCCGGAGCCTTCATCCAGGCCTTCTGCGCGTTGGAAAAGAAAGACCTGAAGATCCGCAGCTGGAACGAGTATGGCGATTAACCCGCCAAAAATGACCGACAAACTCCGCCGAACGCGGCAGCGCCTGCAAACTCCTCACACCGGGGACGGGAGATCGCTCTTCCACCCGATCGTGATGATGCACGCGGCGCGCCAGGCGGGTTTTACCTACGAAGAGTTCATGCGCGACGCCCGCAAGCTGGTTGAGGCCAACTTGCGGTGCGTCGAGCTATACGGTATGGACGCGGTCAGCGCCATCTCCGACCCCTACCGCGAAACCTCCGCCTTCGGGGCCGGGATCACCTTCAACGGCGACGCCGCCCCCAAAGCGAGCCGGGTAATCCACTCCACCGCCGACATCCCCGCCCTGAAACGCCCCGACGTGGAGTCCGCACCCCGCACCCGCGACCGGATCCAGGCCTGCCGCCTGCTGCGCGAAGCCGTAGGCCCCCAATTCCCCGTGATCGGCTGGGTGGAAGGCCCCCTGGCCGAAGCGTGCGACTTGATGGGCATGGGCGAGGCGATGATGGCCATGATGCTGGAGCCCGAAGCCGTTAAAGAGTTGCTGCAAAAGACCCTGCTGACCGCCAAGGACTTCGCCGCCGCCCAGATCCGCGCCGGAGCCGACGTGATCGGCGTGGGAGACGCGGTCTGCTCCCAGATCGACGCGTCCCTGTACGCCGACTTCTGCACCGAGCTCCACCGCGACCTCTTCGATTACATCCACGAGCAGGGCGCCCTGGTCAAGCTCCACATCTGCGGCGATATTACCCACCTTTTGCCCCATCTGGCGCAAGAGGAGATCGACATCCTGGACATCGACCACATGGTCGACATGCCCGCCGCCCACCGCGCCATGGGCCCCGACGTGCTGCTGGCCGGCAACCTCGACCCCGTAGCCGTGATGTTGGAAGGCGGCAAAGAGCTGATCGCCGAAAAATTCCAAGCCATCCGCACCTCGATTCCCCAAGAGAACTGGATCGTCATGCCCGGCTGCGAAATCCCCCCCGCCGCCCCGCCCGAAAACATAAAATTCCTGCGGGCACTCTCCCTGAACCCCTGATCCCTGCCATCAAAAACAAGGAAGCCGCCCCACAATGAGGCGGCTTCCTGCTATCTAAAGGATTCCTTACAAAACCCCCTGCTCGAGCATACTCTGGGCCACCTTCATGAACCCGGCGATGTTCGCCCCTTTCATGTAGTTGAGGTAGCTGCCCTCCTGGCCATACTTCACGCACGCGCCGTGGATCGAGGTCATGATCTGCTTGAGTTTGGCGTCCACCTCTTCAGCGGTCCAGGAGATCTTCATCGAGTTCTGGGTCATTTCCAGACCGGAAGTAGCCACGCCGCCCGCATTGACCGCCTTGCCGGGGCCGTAGAGGATCTTGGCGCTGAGGAAAGTATTGATCGCTTCCGGGGTGCAACCCATGTTGGAGACCTCTGCCACGCAGATCGTCCCGTTCTTGACCAGCATAGCCGCGTCGTCGCCGTTTACCTCGTTCTGCGTTGCGCAGGGCATGGCGATATCGAGCTTCTGCTCCCAGGGCTTCTTGCCTGCGAAGAAGGTCGAGCCTGCGAATTTTTCCGCGTAGGGAGCCACCACGTCATTGTTGGAGGCGCGCAGTTCGAGCATGTAAGCGATCTTCTCGTCGTTCAACCCGGCCGGATCGTAGATGTAACCGTCGGGACCGGAGATGGTTACCACCTTGGCACCCATTTCGGTCGCCTTGAGGGCCGCTCCCCAGGCCACGTTGCCGAAGCCTGAGACACCTACCGTCTTGCCCTTCAGGGAGGTGCCCATCCTTTCGAGCATCTGCATCAGGAAGTAGACCGCGCCGAATCCGGTGGCCTCGGGACGGATCAGCGAGCCGCCGTAGCTCAGGCCCTTGCCGGTCAACACGCCGGTGTTCTCCTGGGCAAGCTTGCGGTACATGCCGTAGAGGTAACCCACCTCGCGGGCGCCCACGCCGATATCGCCGGCGGGCACGTCGGTATCGGGACCGATGTAACGCCACAGCTCGGTCATAAAGGCCTGGCAGAAGCGCATGATCTCGTTATCGGAACGCCCTTTGGGGTTGAAGTCCGAACCGCCCTTCGCGCCGCCCATGGGCAGGGTGGTCAAGGCGTTCTTGAAAGTCTGCTCAAAACCGAGGAACTTTAGAATACTCAGGTTCACGCTGGGGTGAAACCTTAACCCTCCTTTGTAGGGCCCGATGGCGTTGTTGAACTGGATGCGGTAACCGATGTTCACGACCACTTCGCCCGCGTCGGTTACCCAGGGCACCTTGAACGTAAAGATCCGGTCGGGCTCGACGATCCTCTCGGCGATCTTGACCTTTTCGAACTGGGGATTCCGGTTGTAGATCTCCTCGATGGATCCCAACACTTCGTGAACCGCTTGCAAATACTCCTTTTCGCCGGGGTGGCGCGCCTCGAGGGCGGACATCAGTTGATCGACTTTCATGTTAAGAAATAATTAAATTTTCATCCGGCGACAAAAATACTCATTTTTCGCGTCATTGTTTCACTAACAGGATGTTTTTTTAACGTTTATAGAATTTTTTAACAACAACGCCCTGTTCCGTAGTATTTTATCCTGGCTCAAAAATCGTATCTTTGCCTTCGGCGAAGATTTATGCGCCTCGGCAATCCAAGTAAACTTGTATTGCTCTCGGCTTTCGTTATCTTTGTGGTTTGGATAAGACTACCTATGGCACAATACTATCTGGAAGAAGTCACCTCCCGCCAGCAGGAAAAAGATTTCATCGCTTTCCCCAAATCGCTCTATAAGGGCAACCGCAACTGGGTCTGCCCCCTCGACGACGATATAAAACACATCTTCGACCCCGCCCGCAACGAACTCTTCGTCGACGGCGAGGCGATCCGCTGGCTGGTGCGCGACAGCCACGGCAAGATCGCTGGCCGCATCGCCGCCTTCTACAACCGCGACCAGGCGGCCGCCAACCAGAACACCGGGGGCTGCGGTTTCTTCGAATCGATCGACGACCAGCGGGTGGCCGACATGCTGTTCGACGCCGCGCACAACTGGCTCGATTCCAAGGGCCTGGAGGGCATGGACGGCCCCATCAACTTCGGCGACCGCGACCAGTGGTGGGGCCTTTTGGTCAACGGCTTCGAGCACCAACCCTTGTACGCCAACCCCTACAACCCGCCCTACTACATCGCCCTGTTCGAGAACTACGGCTTCCAGAACTATTTCAACCAGCACTCCTACGTGCGCAACATCAAGGCGGGCGCCTTCAACGAGTCGGTCTACCAGCGCGTCAAGCGCCTGGAGGAGACCCCCGGCTACCGCTTCGAGCACATCCGCAAGAAGGACCTCGACCAGGTCGCCGAGAATTTCCGGTTGATCTACAACAAGGCCTGGGCCAAGTTCTCCGGGGTCAAGCCCATCGACCGGGAGCACGCCCACAAATTGTTGAACGGCATGAAACCGATCATCGACGAACGCCTGATCTATTTCGCCTACTTCAACGACGAGCCGATCGGCTTTTTCATCATGGTCCCCGACATCAACCGGGTGATCGGCCGCTTCAACGGCAAGCTCAACCTTTTGAACAAGATCCGCCTAATGTGCCTTCTCAAGGCGGGCAAGGCCGACCGCATCTTCGCGATGATCTTCGGTGTTACCCCCGAGTTCCACGGCAAGGGGATCGAGTCGGGCATGATGCACTGCTTCGAGAAGACGGTGGCCAAGGGAGATCTGCCCTACAAAACGCTGGAACTGGCCTGGATCGGCGATTTCAACCCGGTAATGATGCGCATGGTGGAATCATACGTCTGCGCCACCAAGTTCAAGATGCACACCACCTACCGCTACTGGTTCGACCGCACCCGCCCCTTCGAGCGCGCCCCCCGCATGGGCGTGAAGAAGAGCACCGAGGCGATGCCCACCGAGACCCAGGCCTCCCAACTTCCCGAGTAAACCACAAACCCTAAAGCTAACTCCTATGAAAAAATTCTTCCAATTCGCAAGCCTCGCGCTGCTCGGCCTGGCCATCCTCTCCGGATGCAAAAAAGACGACGGCATCGATGCCAACACCCTCCTGTACGACGGCCAAAGTTACGCCATTACCGACGCATTCCAGGAGTACTGGGGCGATTATTACGATGCGGGCAATGTCGATGTCTATGTAGGATTCGACGGCGGCACAGGCCCCACAATAGGCTTCGATTGCCTGTTGCCCGCCGGCAACGACCGCCTGGTCGCGCATGCTTACAACTACTCCGCCGATGGTTCCGGTGAGTATGTATTCGGCGGGGAAGACGCTTGCTTTCACATCTCCATGGATGACGGAAACTGCATCCTCTTTACAGGCGGCAAGGTCAACGTCAAGTTGTCAGGTTCGACCTACACGATCGATTTTACCGTCAACCTCGACAACGGGAAAACCGTCAAAGGAAACTATACCGGTACCCTGCCCTGGGTTGACGAAACCGACAACTAAACCCCGAAACCCTGTAACCCCGGGGCGGTCCGCAAGGAACCGTCCCGTTTTTTTACCGTCCGACCAGCGCTAAAGCCTTTTTCACGACCCCGTCGACCATCGAGTTGAAGTCGGGCGATAGTTTCATGGCATAGACCGGCAGCGGAAAAAGCAAACAGACCAGCACCGAGCGCACCGCCACATCCCCTGTCCAACTCCCCACATAGGGGATCAGGGCCGTTACCCCCCAGGCGGCCAGGGAGATCGCCATTACACTCCCCATAGGCCGCGAGAAAGGCTGCAGGCGGTAGACCTTGTAGACCACGGCCAGCTTGACCACGTTGATCAGCACGATCGACAACGCCGTGGCGAACGCCGACCCCTCGATACCCCACATGGGGATAAAGATCATATTGGCGCCGATGGCCATCAACACCAGCCCTGCCGCGGTGTAGAGATCCCACCGGTAGTGCCTGCTCATGGTCAGTATGGTGCCGTTCAGCCCCGTGGAGACGTCGACGAGCCTTCCCACGAACAGGATCAGGATGACCCACTTGCCCGTGGCGTAGAAGGGCGGCATGAGTTTGTACACCGAATCGATGTTGACCCACACCAGCAGGAACATCCACAGGGTGATGATCAAAATGTTGAGCGTGAATTTGGTGTAGAGCGACTGCATCGCCCCCATGTCGCCGTCTTTCCAGTAGCGGGCCACCAGGGGCGACGATATGGTGGTCAGTGCCCGGTAGGGCATATGCAGCACGCTGATAAAGTGCGCCGCGATGTTGTAGACGGCCACCTGTGCCAACCCGATCATCCCCCCGATCATTACCGAGTCGATCTGCGTGACCAGCGTCCCCCCGAACCCGGCGAAGAGACAAAATATCCCGTAGGCGATGGCCGGGCGCACATAGGTTTTGATCTGGGGCGTGATCTTTATCTTCGTGGTCAGCATCCCCAGCCTGGCGCAATGGACCAGCAGGCAGATGGCCGGAATGGAGAACCCGAAGGCGTAACACCAGATCAGCGCGTCGAACGAAATGTAGCCCAGCGCGTAGACGATCACGGCCAGAATGGGGAACAGCTTCAACACGACCTCGATGTAGAACGTGGCGGCGATGACCTTGTACAAACTCCTCAGCCACGCGCTCAACAGGTTGTAAAAGACCATCGACACGCTGATCGGGATGACCAGCATGCAGTACTTCACGAACAACGGCGACTTGGCCCGGTAATACTCCACCACCGCGTCTTTGAAGACGATGTACAACAGCGAAAAGAGCACCACCCCCGCCAGGGAGATCAAAAAAGTCAGGGTAAATATCCCGTTGTACTTCCCTTTTTCCTCATCGTAGAAGAAGGGGAAGAAGCGGATCACGATCTGGCTCCCGCCCAGCGCGCTGAGCTGGGAGAGGATCACGGCGACCACCAGCATCGTGTTGGTCAACCCCACCTGGTCGGGCGTAAGCAGCCTGGGCAGCAACAGCACCGAGCCGACAAAGCCCATGGCCACGCCGATGTAGCTTATGACTGTCCCCCAGAATCCGTTTTTCTGAATTATGCCCATTGCAGGCAAAGGTAATGAAAGCCGGGCGTTTTTACTCTACGCGCACCAGGTTTTCGCGCGCCTTCTCGATCGGACAGATCTGGAAGTGCCACCATTCGTTGGGAATGGTCATGAATCCCTCTTCGGTCATTACCTTGCGCAGCAGGGCCCTGTTTTCGATCTGTTCCCGGGTCAACACCCCGTCTTCCAACAGCCGGGCCTCGATATCGATCCGCGCCCGGTCGGAAAACTCGTCGAATCCGGCCCCCATATCCAAAGGGGTCCCCGTCTGGTCCAACACGGTCAGGTCGACCGCCACCCCGTAGTTGTGCAAACTGTTGCCCGGCGTACACACGAACTCGCTCTGGGGCGTACCCTTTACCACGTCCCACATGAATTTCTGCACCGACACGGGCCTTACCCCGTCGTAGACCAGCAGTGAGTAGCCAGGCCGCATAGCCGTCAAAGCCTGCTCGGCGTCCCTGAGCGCCCGCGCGGCGGTATCGGCCAGAAAGATCTTCGTGATGCCTTGGTAGAGCACCTTGCCGGCGAAATTATCCTCCCGGGCGTAGGCGGGATCGACCTTGATCGAGGGGATCAGCTCCCCGATCTCGACCAGCCCCGCATCCCGGAGCGCTTTCTCCTGGGGCGTGTCCTCGACGTAGAGCTTCCCCACGTCGGTACACAACAGCCCGTCCAGGTGGTCGATCTCATGCTGGAAAATGATCGCCGTATAGCCCGACACGCTGTCCTGGCGGGGATGGCCGGTCTGCTCGTCCACGTAGGCGATCTTGACCCACTGGCTCCTCCACCGGATTACCCTTTGGTCGGGGATCGACAGACAACCCTCGATGGAGGGCTGCCTCTCCTCCGAGGATTTGACGATATAGACGTTGGGATAGAGCCTGAAGGGCTCCCCGGCCTGGTCGAAACGCTGCACGGCGATTACCCTGCGCGCCAACCCCACCTGCGGGGCGGCCAGCCCCACGCCCTGGCTCTGCATGGCGGTCGCGATCATCCTCTGCTTGAGCACGAAGAACGACGAGGAGAGCAATTCATCTTCGGTCAGGTCTTTGGCAGTCATCCTCAACACCTCCGCGCCCGGCTCATCGACCACCACCAACGGCATGGCTCCCGCTTCGGGGTCGCTTCCGATGATCTTTCTCTCTTCTTTTGTAAACGGGGCCGGGGTGTAGGTGCAGCCTGTCCACAGGACGGCTGATACAAGCAGCAGGGTAAGGTGCCCGAATGTAATTTTTCTCATGGGGGGATCGCCAAATGTTACGCAAATATAATACTTTTAGTCCACCCGGCAATCCTATTACAATTTTTCCGCTTTTACAACTCCCCGCCCAGCGCCTTGCACAACGCCGCGAACGAGGCGTACAGGTTGCTTTGCGCCGTTACCAGGTCGATCTGCGCCGTCTGCCACGTCTGCTCGGCCTGCAACACGGAGAGGTAATCCCCCATCCCATTCATGTAGAGCGCGTTGGCCAGCCTGCTCGCCTCCCCGGACGCGCGCACCAGCTCCACCAGGCTGACAATCCGCTCCCGACCGTTACCGACCGCCGCCAGCGCGGCCTCCACCTCGCCCAAGGCCGTTATCACACACTTCTCGTAGGCCAAAACCGCCTGAACGTAGTGCTCCTTTGCCATCCCCTCGCGGCTTTTGTTCGCCCCGAAAGCAAAAATCGGTTGGATAATCCCGACTGCCGCACTCCACGCCAACGGATCGCCCGACACCAGCCCTTTGAGCGTCTGGGAGGCCACCCCGCCCGACGCGCTCAACGGGATCGACGGAAACCTCTGCGCCCGGGCGATGCCGACCTGCGCCGCGGCTGCGTCCATCGCATCCTGCGCCGCAGCCACGTCCCACCGCCTAAGGAGCACATCGGAAGGCAACCCGGCGGGGACGCGCGGCGGCCCCTGCACGGGAAAATCCGCCTCCACGCTCCCCAGCCTGTGGGGGCTGATCCCCAGCAGCAACGCCAGATTGATGCCGTCCTGGACCTGGGCCTGCCTCAACCGGGGCAGCAGCGCACCAGCCTGCGCGGTCAGCTCCTGCGACTGGGCCAGATCGACCCCCGAGCGCATCCCGTGCGTGTGCATCGAGTCGATCAAATCGGTCGACCGTTTCCTGTCGTCGTAACTTTTCTGCGTCAACCGGTAACTCTCCCTGTCGCCCAGCAGCGTGTAATAGGTCGAGGCCACCTCCGCCGAAAGGGAGAGCATCAACCCTTGGTAATCGTTTTTCGAGAGGGAGACCTGCGCGTCGGCCATCCGCGTCGTATTCCTCAGCGCCCCGAACAAACTCAGCTCCCAACTCGCCGACGGCTCGACGTAGAACGCCCCCTTGGCAAACTGCAACTCCTTCTCCCAGCCGGCCCCGACCCCGACCGAAGGCAGATAGGCCGCCCTCTGCACCTTGCGATTAAGCTGCGCCGAGCGGATGTTCGAGCTGGCCGCCAACACATCCTTGTTGTTCTTCAAAGCCGAATCGATCAGCCTGTTGAGGGTCGTATCCCCGAGCATCTCCCACCACCTGTCCAGCTCCGCCACCGCGAGGGTATCCCCGGGCAGGCCCTGTGCAAACCGCCCCGGAACTTCGACCGCGGGCGCGGAGAGTTTGGGCGAGCACCCCGGCACGACACACAACACCGCCGCCGCGCATGCCAGCCCGGCCAAAACCGATATGACCAAACCCCTATTCATCCTCCCCGCTCTTTTGTTTTTCGCGCTTCTTCTCGAACCGCGACAATTTCCCCGCCAAAACGAACAGCGCCGGATAGGCGAAGATCCCCAGCAACGTCGCCAACAGCATCCCCCCCGCCAACGCCAGCCCCATGATATGCCGCGCCGAGGAGTAAGCCCCCGAGGCGAAGATCAAAGGCATCGCCCCCAAAATAAACGCCAGCGCCGTCATCAGGATCGGCCTGACCCTCAGCCCGGCCGCCTGCCGCGCCGCCTCGGCCAGGCTCATCTCCCCCTTGAAGAAGATCGTCGAGGCGTACTCCACGATCAGGATGGCGTTCTTGGAGCTCAACCCGATGAGCATCACGAGCGAAATCTGCATGAACAGGTTGTTGTTGAACCCCGGCGAAAAAATATGCACCACGCTGACAACAGCCATCGCCCCCGCCAGCGAGATGGGCACGCCGATTAATATGGTCAGCGGCAGCGACCAACTGTTGTACAACGCTGCCAGCGACAAAAACACAAAGACCAGCGCCAGCATATAGACCACCCCGGTGCTCGACGAGGCGCTGCGCTCCTGGAACGAAACGCCCTTCCACTCCAATGCCATATCCGCCGGCAAACTATCCTGCGCCAGTTTCTCCAACGCATCCATCGCCTGGGCGGTCGAGTGCCCCAAAGAGGGCGCCCCGGTCGCCTCGACGGCCGGATAGAGGTTGAACCGCGTGTAAGCTGCCACCCCGACGGTGTCTTTCAAGGTCACGAAAGCGCTCAACGGCACGCTCTCCCCCTTCGCGTTTTTAATATAGTACTCATTCAGGCTCTCCGCATCCTTCCTGTACGACGCGTCCGCCTGGATATAGGTCTGGTAAAGGCGCCCGAAGCGGTTGAAGTTGTTGAGGTACTGCCCGCCCATAAAGGTCGTGAGCATGGCGTGCAGATCGCCCATCGAGACCCCCTGCAAGGTGGCCATATCCCGGTCGATGACCGCCTCCCGTTGCGGGATAACGGCCGAGAACTGCGAGGAGACGCTGGTCAGCTCCGGCAATTTGGAGGCCGCCTGCAAAAACCGCGCACTGTGGTCGGCCAGGTATTGTATCGTGTTGCCGCCCCTATCCTCGACCAGGAACGAGACGCCCGCGCTGGCCCCGAGTCCCGGGATCGCCTGGGGCCCGAACGCAAAGGCCCTGGCCCCCGCCACCGAGGAGTAGATCCGGCGGTTCAGCATCGGGATCAGCTCCATGGCCGTACGCTTCCTGTCGGCGTAATCTTTCAACGTGACGAACATGATCCCCGTGTTGGTCGAGGCCACCGAGGAGAGGATATCGAACCCCGCCACCGAGGAGACGTACTCCACCTCCGGATGCTCCCGTATTACCTTCTCTACCTTGCCCAGCACCTCCGCCGTGCGCGCCCGCGAGGCCGCGTCGGGCAACTGGACGTTGACCATCAGGTAGCCCTGGTCCTCATCGGGCAAGAACGCCTTGGGCAACGTCCTACTCATTATAAAGTACGCCCCGCCGATCAAAGCCAACACCCCCGCGACCGCCCAGCCCTTTTTGGCTATCCTACCCGACAGCGACAAATACCCCGTCTTCCACTTTTCGAACCCCCGGTTGAACGCCCCGAAAAATCCCTTCTCCCGTTTGGGCTTGCTGCGCAGCAGGAGCGCGCAAAGCGTAGGCGAGAGGGTCAGCGCGTTCAGCGCCGAGATCACCACCGAAAAGGCAATGGTCGCCGCGAACTGGGCGTACAATTTCCCGGTGATCCCCCCGATCAGCGAGACCGGGATCAGCACCGCGCACAACACCACCGTGGTCGCAATGATGGGCGAACGCACGGCCGCCATCGCCTCGGTAACCGCCTTTTTGGGCTTCAACCCGCGCTCGATCCCTCCCTGCACGGCCTCGACCACCACGATCGCGTCGTCCACGACCAACCCGATGGCCAGCACCAACCCCAGCAGCGAGATGATATTGACCGAAAACCCCAAAAACGGAAAGACGATGAAAGCCCCGACCAGCGAGACCGGAATGGCGACCAAAGGGATCAGCGTGGCCCGCAAATCCTGTATAAAAACGTATATGATAACGATGACCAGCCCAAGTGCGATCAGAAGCGTCATCAATATATCGCGTATCCCGGCGTTGATCGACTCGGTCGTGTCCACCACCGTGAGGTAGTGCATCCCCTGGGGCATCCTCTCCGAGAGCTCCTTCATCCGGGCCTTCACCCCGTCGCACACGGCGATCGCGTTGCTCCCCGGGCTCTGGTAGACCATCATCACGGCGGCCTGGCTGCCGTTCAGCGTCGATGAGACCCCGTAGGTCTTGTTCCCCAGCTCGACCCGGGCCACATCGCTCAAAAGCGTCTGGTCCCCGTTCTCGTCCGTCTTGATCACGATCCGCCCGTACTCTTCCGGCGTTGTGATCTGCGGGGGCGAAACCACCGTATAGGTAAAATCCCCCGGCACGCTCTGGGGCTCCCCGTCCAGCACCCCGGCGGGAAACACCCCGGACTGGGATTCGATGGCCGCCGCTATATCCTGCGGGCTGACCCCGTAATACTCCATCAAATCGGGCCTGACCCAGATCCGCATCGAGTACTCCCCCGACCCCATCACCTGCACGTCCCCCACCCCGTCGACCTTCAAAAGCTCGTTGACCAAATTGATGTAAGCGTAGTTGGCCAGGTAATCCCCCCCGTAGCGCCCGTCGCTCCCCAGGGCGAACAACACCAGGTAGCCCGGCATCGCCTTTTTGGTAACCACCCCCTGTTGCGTGACCGGCGCGGGCAGCATCGGCACGGCGGTCGATACGTTGTTCTGCGTGAAGACCGCGTCCATATCGGGATCCGACCCCACCTTGAAGGTGACCTGCAACGACATACGCCCCGTGTTGTCGCTCGTGGATTGCATATAGAGCATATCGCTTACCCCCATTACCGCCTGCGACACGGGCGTGGCGACCGCCTGGTCGGTGGTTACCGCGTCCGCCCCCTGGTAGTTGGCCGTCACGCGCACCACCGGCGGGCTGATATCGGGGTATTGCTCGACGGGCAGCCCCGTGATGGAGATGATCCCCAACAGGGTAATAACGATCGAGATCACGATCGCGAATATGGGACTGATCTTCATGCGCCGCGTCTCCGTTTTACCTTTCCGTAGCCACCTTCTCCCCCTCGCCGACCCCGCTCTCGATGATCCAATACTTCCCATGCGTAACCCCGAGCACGACGCTCCGGTACGCCGGTTTTCCCAGCGAATCGGCCACATATACCCCGTCCGTCCCCTGGCTCTGGACGACCGCCCTCTGGGGCACCATGACCACCCGGCGGGGCTCCCCGGCATAAGCCTTTACCCGGACGAACTGCCCCGGCTTGAGCACCCACCCCGGGTTGGGGAACATGATCCGGAGCACCACACTCCCCATGGTCGGGTTGACCTGCTGCTCGGTATAGTCGTACATCCCCTTGTACGGATATTCGCTCCCGTCGGATAGGACCATGGTAATATCCGACAACAGGTTCTTGTTGTCGAACGCCGGTCCGCCGCCCCTCAGCTCGAGGTATTGTGTCACGGGCATGGATAGCCTCACGCTCACCGAGTCGATGCTCGACACGGTGGTCAGCACGCTCAACTCGCTGCCTACCCCGACGTACTCGCCCACGGTCAGGTTGGGCTCCCCGACGATCCCGTCGATCGGCGAGCGGATCACGGTGTAGCCCAGGTTCAACCGCGCGTTCTGCACCCCCGAGGCGGTCGATCTGACGGTCGCCTGCGCCGAAGCGTGCAGCGAGGTGTACTTGTCCAGGTCGCTCCGGCTGATGGCATCCATCGCCGCGAGGGGCACCGCCCTGTCCATGTTGTTTTTGGCTTCGATCAGGGCCGCCTGCGCCGAGGCGTGGTCGGCCATCGCCTTGTCCAGCTCGGTAGATATCTGCACCGGATCGATGGTGTAGAGCACCTGCCCCTTTTTGACCGGCATCCCCTCCTTGTAGCCGATCGATGCGAGGTACCCGGCCACCCGGGGCTGGATTACCGCGTCGTAATTGCTCTCTATACGCGACGGGAAGCTCACGCTCCTGCGCACGGTATCGGCAATGGCCGCCTGATACTCCACCGGATGCTGCGCCGGCGCCGCCTGACGCCGCGAACACCCCGCGGCAACGACAGCAACCGCAACGATACCCGCAACGACCGCCGTCCGCGCAATACGGCCCGCACTGCGCACCGCCGCCCCCCGTCCGGCCGACCGGACCTCTTTGATAATATTATGTAATCTCAAGGACTTTTCCCATTTACCTTGAATCCGGCAAAAAGCCTGCCACGCATCGTTGCCGCGCACATATTGCCTCGTCCGGAGTGCCGCCTACGGAAAAATTTACAAAAAAGCGCCTAAACCGCTCTTTAATAGGGCGAAAAATCGAAAAAATGTTTAAAAACATTTGGAAAAGTGTTTGGAATAACCGATTTTTGCATAGCTTTGTCCTCAGAAAACTTTGTTTAACAAATATTAACACTAAAAAACCATGCAAAAGTTAGTCAACCAAATCAACGAGCAGATCGCCCTGTTCCAGGAGAACGCTTCCCTCCAACTCAGCAAGAACAACAAGGCAGCCGGCACCCGCGCCCGCAAAGCCGCTCTCGAGCTGTCCAAGCTTTTGAAGGACTTCCGCAAAGCATCCGTTGAGGCTGCGAAGTAAGCCGATCTGATCGCAATAAAAAAGGGATGCAATCGCATCCCTTTTTTATTGCCATACCTTTCAGGCTACTTCTTTTCTTTGAGCAAATCGCGGATCTCGGTAAGCAACTGCTCCTCTTTGGTCGGCGCGGGGGGAGCCGCTGCGGCCTCCGCCGCATTCTTCTCATGGAACCGGTTCATGAACCGGATCATCGAGAAGATCGCCAGCGCGATGATGATAAAATCGATAATGGTCTGGATAAAGGTCCCGTAATGGATCTGCACGGCCGCCGCGGTATCGGTAGCCTTCTTGATGGTAATGGCCAGCTCCGAGAAATCCACGCCGCTCAGCAGCACCCCGATCGGGGGCATAATAATATCGGAGACCAACGACGAGACGATCTTGCCGAACGCGCCCCCGATAATGATACCGACCGCCATATCGACCACATTGCCCCGCATGGCGAACTTTTTGAAATCCGAAATAAAACTCATAGGGTAAGATTTAATTTGATGCAAAGTTAATAATTTATTCAATCTACTTTGCCTTCGGCGAAAGTAGGATGCGCCTCGGCAATTTTTTCAAGCAAGCTTGAAAATTGCGCTCGGCTTTCGCTACCTTTGCACCAACTTCCGGGCCACAAAATTGGGAACGATCTCAAAAATAAGCGATAAGAGCCTCAAAGGCCACGTCGCCCTTCTGGCGACCAATTTGATCTTCGGGGTCAACACCCCCCTGACCAAATCCCTTCTTAGCGACGGCGTGCTCTCCCCTTTGGCCCTTAATTTCCTGCGTTTTTCGGGCGGCTTCCTCCTTTTCTGGACCGCCTCGCTGTTCCTGCCCCGCGAAAAAGTATCGTGGAAAGACCTGGGCCTGCTGGGCCTCGCCTCTTTTTTCGGCCTGATCCTCAACCAGATCGCCTTTCTCGTGGGCCTGACGCTGACCTCCCCGGTCGACGCCTCGATCATCTCGACCATCGTCCCGATCATCACCATGCTTCTGGCCGCTTTGTTCCTGCGCGAGCCGATCACCTTTAAAAAGGTGGGCGGCGTGTTGTTGGGCTGCGCGGGCGCCGTCTGGCTGATCCTGGAGGGCTCCCACCACAGCACGGTCGCCTCGATGAAGGGCAATATGCTCTGCCTGCTGAGCACGACCTCCTACGCGGTCTACCTCTCGGCCTTCCGCCCGTTGATCCGCCGCTACCACCCCGTCACGCTGATGAAGTGGATGTTCCTGTACGCCATCATCGCCGGGACCTTTATCTGCCGCCGGGACATCGCCGCCACCGATTTCAGCGCTCTGACCCTGGCCAACTGGGGCGAGACGCTTTACCTGGTCGTTTTGGCCACCTTCGTCTGCTACCTGCTTATCCCGGTGGGTCAGAGGCTTTTGCGCCCCACGATCGTGAGCATGTATAACTACATCCAGCCGCTGGTCACCTCGCTTGTCGCCGTCGCCCTGGGCCTGGGCACGCTGGGCTGGACCAATCTGGCCGCCGCCCTTCTGATCTTCACGGGAGTCTACGTGGTCACGATCTCCAAATCACGCGAACAGCTCCTGCAGGGCCAAGCCCGCGCAATCAATAGCCGATAGTGAATCGTTCCCGGTGGTGCTGCGGGGTCTCCAGTTCATCCACCATCGCCTTGGCGTAGTCCTGGACCGAGATTTTGCTCTCGCCCTTATCGCTCAGGATCAGATCGTCTTTGCCGAGGCGGTAGACGCCCGTGCGCTGGCCGGGTTCGAGCGAACCTGCCGGAGAGAAGAAAACCCAGTCGATCTCTTTTTCGTCCATCAGCGTATTCAGGTAGAACTCGCCGAGCGATTTCACGCCGCCCATGATCTCGGCCGGAATAGCGCCCGAATCGACCACGCGCAAACCGGGAGCAACGAACAGCGTGCCTGCGCCGCCTACGATCAGCAGGCGCTTAACACCCGATTTTTTCACACCGGCAAGGATCTGCGGGTAGACTTTCAGCGTTTCTTCGTAGATGTCCGGGTTGGTCCACCCCGGATTGTAGGCGCTGATCACGGCGTCCGCGCCCTTGCAAATTTCGGCGACCTTGCCTGCGTCGGACGCGTCGGCCTTGACGACGGTCAGGCCGGGATTCGAGATTTTGATGCTTTCGGGGCTGCGGACGACCGCCGTTACCTTGACGCCCCGGTTGAGTGCTTCGTGCAGGATGGCGGAACCTACGAATCCGCTCGCTCCGATCAATACGATCTTTTTCATGTCTGTACTTTTTAATGGTTATGCTGTTTCGCTTCTTTCAACCTCACGATACAAAAGTACAGCCACAGCTCCGCGCAGCGATTATATATCGGCGCCCAATAATGGTAAATCTCCGCCACGCCCTACCGTCTTGTCGAGTCCCGGAACTGTGCCGGGGTCATGCCGGTTGCCCTGCGGAAGTATTTGGCGAAATTGGTCGGCTCGTCGAAACCCAGATCGAAACCTATCTCCTTGGCCGAAAGGTCGCTGTACGAGAGCATTCGCTGCGCTTCGAGTATCGTGCGCGAGTCGATATACACTTTCGGCGTTTTGCCGGTCAGGGTTTTGACCTCTTTGGAGAGGACTTTCTCGTTGATTCCCAGAAGCTGCACATAATACTCCGTGTTGCGGTTCTCCCGGAAATGCAGTTCGACGGCGTTATAGAATTTGCGGCCGACAGTATTCAACACAGGGGGATAAGCGGCCTTGAGTTGCCGTTCGGACTGGAGCAGGATGATCCGCAGGTAGTTCTGGGCGATCCCGGCCTGGAATGAATCGGCGGGTTGCTTCAACTCTTCGTCCAACAGTTCGACCAGATTGCCCATGGACTGCGGGCAAACGGCCACGGTCTTGTTCAGATGCCCCGGATTGAGCATCTCGGCCGTGTGCAGGAAATTGGAATCCAGGTCTGTAACAGTAAAGAATGATCCCATGAACAGGATCATCCTACCGGAGTAGTCAGATTTTGTATCGAACTGGCAGACCTGCCCGGCAGAGATGATCAGCACTTCATTCGCCTTGACCGGAATGTCCCTGAAATCGATGCGAAAGAGGGCCTTGCCGCCAGTCAGCCACACGATCTGGTAAAAGGTCGCCTTGTGGGGGTTGCCGAGCAGTTTGGGCAGCTCCCTGACAAAGCGCAAGTCCTTTACCTCGATCCCTATCGGCGACTCCTTAAACTCGAATGTCCTGATGTCGTTCATACCTGCGAAGGTAGGAAAAAAATCGCAACCACTTGATAAGTTAAGTGATTGCGATTCAAAAAGATGCCAGAAACTATTCCAACGCCAGTTTCAGAAGTTGGTTGCAGTCCTTGACATAGTGGAAAGTTAAACCTTTGATATACTCCTCGTTGATCTCGGAAATATCTTTTTTATTCTCCTCGCAGAGGATAATTTCCGTGATCCCCGCCCGTTTGGCGGCCAGGATCTTCTCCTTGATCCCGCCCACAGGCATCACGCGGCCCCGCAGGGTGATCTCGCCCGTCATGGCGATCCGCTCTTTGACCTTGCGCCCCGTGTAGGTCGAAACCAGCGAGGTCAACATGGTCACGCCGGCGCTGGGCCCGTCCTTGGGTATGGCACCCTCGGGCACGTGGATATGGACGTCCGTCTTCTCGAGCTTCTCCCTGTCGATGCCCAGCTCTTCGCCGTGCGATTTGAGCCATTGGAAAGCGATGGTGGCCGACTCTTTCATCACGTCGCCCAGATTCCCGGTCATGGTCAAAGCTCCTTTACCCGGAGTCAATATCGACTCCACATAGAGGATATCGCCCCCCACCTCGGTCCAGGCCAGCCCGGTTACCACACCGACCATCCCGCCGATCTCGTACTGCTCGTTCATGTACTTGGGCACGCCGAGGATCTTTTCGATATCGGCCACGGTCAGCTCGGGAGCGAATTCTTCGTTGAACCCGATCTGCTTGGCCCTGTGGCGCGCGATCTTGGCCAACTGCTTGTCCAGGGTGCGCACGCCCGACTCGCGGGTGTACTCCGAGATGATCTTCTGGACCACGGGCCGCGAGAGCTTCATCTTCTCCGGATCGATCCCGTGCGCCTCGAGCTGCTTGGGTATAAGGTGCTTGACGGCGATCTCGATCTTATCCTCGAGGATATACCCCGGAATGTTGATCATCTCCATCCTATCCCTCAACGCGGGGTTGATGGTCTGGATGTTGTTCGCCGTAGCGATGAAGAGCACCTTGCTCAGGTCATATTCCAGATCGAGGTAGTTGTCATGGAAAGTCGTGTTCTGTTCGGGGTCGAGCACTTCGAGCAGCGCCGACGACGGGTCCCCGTGGTTGGTCGCGCCCACCACCTTGTCCACCTCGTCTAAGATGATGACCGGGTTGGAGGCCCCGCACCGGCGCACGGTCTGGATGATCCGCCCCGGCATAGCGCCGATGTAGGTCCGCCTGTGCCCGCGTATCTCCGCCTCGTCGTGCAAACCGCCCAACGATATGCGCCCGAACTTGCGTCCCAGCGAATCCGCCACCGACTTGCCGAGCGAGGTCTTGCCGACCCCCGGAGGGCCGTAGAGGCACAGGATCGGGGATTTGAGGTCGCCCTTGAGCTTGATCACAGCCAGGTGCTCCAAAATCCGCTCCTTGACCTCCTCCAAACCGAAGTGGTCGTTGTCCAGGTGCTTGCGCGCCCGCTTCAGATCGAGGTTGTCCTTGGTCGTTTCGTCCCAGGGCAGCTCGAGCATCAACTGCAAATAGTTCATCTGCACCGAGTACTCGGCCACGGCGGGGTTCATGCGCTCCATCTTCTGGACCTCTTTCTCGAAGACCTCGCCCACCTCCTTGCTCCACTTCTTGGCCTTCGCCTTTTTGCGGAGTTGCGCCAGGTCGTTCTCCGTCCCGTCGCCGCCCAGTTCCTCCTGGATGGTGCGTATCTGCTGCTGCAAAAAGTACTCCCTCTGCTGCTGGTCCAAGTCCTGCTTGACCTTGCTCTGGATCTCGCTTTTGAGCTCCATCAACTGCTGCTCGCGCACCAATATCTCCAACAGCCTGCGGGCGCGCGCCAGCAAACCGGGCGCCTCCAAAAGGTGCTGCCTGTCGGAGTCGGCCAGGTCCATGTTCGAGCAGATGAAGTTGATGATCCCCCGCTGCCCCTCGATGTTCTTGATGGCGAACGACGCCTCCTTGGGCATGTTGGGCGACGTGTTGATGATCGACAGCGCCACGTCCCTGATCGAATCGACCAGCGCGTTGAATTCCAGATTGTTCTTCTCGGGTGTCGAGTCCTGCAACGTGGTCACCGAAGCCTTGAAATAGGGCTCCGAGGATAGCATCTCGCGGATCTCGATCTTCTCCAGCCCGTGCAGGATCACGGTCAAATTGCCGTTGGGCATCTCCAGTATCTTCAGTATCCTGGCCGCCGTCCCGACCTTGTATATGTCCTCCGGACCGGGCTGCTCCACATCGGCGTCCTTCTGCAACACCGCGCCGAGTATCCCGCTGCCGTGCTCCACCTCGCGGACCAAACGCATGCTGCGCTCGCGTCCCACGGTAATGGGTGTGATCGACCCGGGAAACAACACCGAGCTCCTCAGCGTCAGGATCGGCAACACGGGCGGAATGGCCACATCGGACGGCAGATCGCCCTCGTCGCTCGACACGATGGGAATGACCTGGTGGTGCCCTTCGATCATGTCGGATATTCCGGACAGGTCTTCCAGGTCTGCAATATATTTCTTCTTACTCATAAGGTTTCCTCCTCTTTAACTTACAAACATAGCAAAAGTGGTGCTATTGTCCAAAAAACGGACAAAATGACAGTATTATTTTGCATTAATAATGTATCTTTGCAAATTGATTGCAAAAACTGCCAGAATGTCCATATCCGACAAGTACGACCCCTCCCTGATCGAACAAAAGTGGTACGACCACTGGATGCAAAAGGGGTATTTTTCCTCCCAACCCGACCACCGCCAACCCTATACCATCGTGATCCCGCCCCCCAACGTAACGGGCGTGCTCCACATGGGCCATATGCTCAACAACACGATCCAGGACGTCCTGGTCCGCCGCGCCCGCATGCAGGGCAAGAACGCCTGCTGGGTCCCCGGCACCGACCACGCCTCGATCGCGACCGAGGCCAAGGTGGTGGCCAAGCTCAAGGCCGAGGGCATCGACAAGTCGGACCTCACCCGCGAGGAGTTTTTGAAGCACGCCTGGGAGTGGAAGGAGAAGCACGGCGGCATCATCCTCGAACAGCTCAAGAAGTTAGGCGCCTCCTGCGACTGGGACCGCACCTGCTTCACGATGGACGACAGCATGAGCGAGGGCGTGATCAAAGTCTTCGTCGACCTCTACAACAAAGGCAAGATATACAGGGGCGTGCGCATGGTCAACTGGGACCCCGCCGCCTTGACCGCCCTTAGCGACGAGGAGGTCAACTACAAGGAGAGCAAAGGCAAGCTCTACTACCTGCGCTATCGTGTCGAGGGCAGCGATAAATACGTGGTGGTCGCCACCACCCGCCCCGAGACGATCCTGGGCGATACGGCCCTTTGCGTCCACCCCGACGACCCCCGCTACGCCGATTTGAAAGGCAAAAAAGTGATCGTCCCGTTGATCGACCGCCCCGTCCCGGTCATCATGGACCCCTACGTGGAGATCGAGTTCGGCACGGGCGCGCTGAAAGTTACCCCCGCCCACGACGTGAACGACTACATGCTCGGCGAGAAGTACGGCCTGGAGACGATCGACATCTTCAACGACAACGGCACGATCAATGAAAAGGGCATCCTCTACGTCGGTATGGACCGCTTCGAAGTGCGCCGCGTGATCGAGCAGGACCTCGAAAAGGCGGGCCTGCTGGAAAAGGTCGAGGACTACGTCAACAAAGTCGGCTACTCCGAGCGCACCAACGTGGCCATCGAGCCGAAGCTCTCCATGCAGTGGTTTTTGTCGATGGAGGAGCTCTCCAAACCGGCCCTGAGCGCCGTAATGGACGATACTATTAAACTGATCCCGGCCAAATTCAAAAACACCTACCGCCACTGGATGGAGAACGTCAAGGACTGGTGCATCTCCCGCCAATTGTGGTGGGGCCAGCGCATCCCGGCGTGGTACCTCCCCGGCGGGGGCTACGTGGTGGCTGAGACGGCGGCCGAAGCCCTGCGACTGGCGCAACAAAAGATCCCCGGCGTGACTTTGGACCAACTCCGCCAGGACCCCGACGTGTTGGACACCTGGTTCTCGTCGTGGCTCTGGCCGATCTCGGTCTTCGACGGCATCCGCCACCCCGGCAACGAACAAGTTAATTACTACTACCCGACCGACGACCTGGTCACCGCCCCCGAGATTTTGTTCTTCTGGGTCGCGCGCATGATCATCGCCGGCTACGAATACCGCGGCCAGGAGCCCTTCAAAAACGTCTACCTGACGGGCATCGTGCGCGACAAGCTGGGCCGCAAGATGTCCAAATCGCTGGGCAACTCCCCCGACCCGTTGGATTTGATCGCCCAGTACGGCGCCGACAGCGTGCGTTTGGGCATGCTCTTTACCTCCCCCGCGGGCAACGACCTGCCCTACGACGACTCGCTGTGCGAGCAGGGCCGCGGCTTCTGCAACAAGATCTTCAACGCCGCCAAACTGGTCCAGGGCTGGGAGGTCAGCCAACAGGCCCAACAGCCCGAGAGCGCCCGCATCGCGATCCAATGGATGGAGGCCCGCCTCTCGCAGGCCATCGCCAAGGCCGACGAGGAGATGTCGTCCTACCGCATCTCGGAGGCCCTGATGACCCTCTACAAACTCTTCTGGGACGACTTCTCGGCCTGGTACCTCGAGATGGTCAAGCCCCCCTACCAGCAACCCATCGACCAGGCCACTTTGGACGCCACCATGGGCACCTTCGACAGCCTTCTGCGCCTGCTCCACCCCTTTATGCCCTTTATTACCGAGGAGATCTGGCAATCGCTCTCCCCGCGAAACGGCACGAGCATCATGGTCAGCCCCATGCCGCAGCCGTTAGCCGACCCCGCCGCCATCGCCGCGGGCGAGGCCCTGACGGCGGACTTCGAGCTGGTCCAACAGGCGATCTCCGCCATCCGGACCATCCGCAAGGAGCACAACATCCCCATGCGCGAGCCCCTGCCCTTCCATGTAATCCCCGACGAGAACTACAAGCCCGCCTTCAACCCGGTAATCGAAAAGATGGCGGGAATTTTGCAGGTTACCCCTGTCGTGGAGAAGGACCCCGCCTGGGCCGCCTTCATCGTGAAGACCACGCAATACTTCATCCCGCTGGGCAACAAGGTCGATGCCGAGGCCGAGACCGCCAAGGCCCGCGAGGAGCTGAAATACTACGAGGGCTTCCTCCAGTCGGTCATGTCCAAACTCAGCAACGAGCGCTTCATGGCCGGCGCGCCCCAGAAAGTGGTCGACAACGAGTTGGCCAAGAAACACGACGCCGAGGCCAAAATATCGGCACTGAAGCAACGATTAGGCATTTAACGGCATCTTTAACGTTGGGCTAAAAATCCCCGGGTATGAAGATCGTAGTTCCCATCTACAAGAACACCTTGAACGGCACGGAAGCTTTGTCGCTGAACCGCCTTAAGAAAGTCATGGGGCGCTACGACATCGTCTTCATCAAACCCGAGTCGCTGGACATATCCGCCCTTCGCACGGTCTACGACTGGCCCGTCGAGAGCTTCCCCGACGACTTTTTCCGCTCAATCCGCGATTACAGCCGTTTGATGCTCAGTTCGGAGGTCTACGAGCGCTTCATCGACGAGGACTACCTGTTGGTCCACCAATCCGACGCCTACATCTTTACCGACAACATTTGCGACTGGATCTCGAAGGGTTACGACTACGTCGGCGCCCCCTGGATCCCCGCCGCCCACCGCTTCTACCTGGAGCCCGACCGCCACAAGTTCATGCTCTTCATCGACGTCCACACGCCGGGCTTTCTGCACCACAAAAACCGCCACCTGGTCGGCAACGGCGGCCTCTCCCTGCGCCGCACGGCCAAGATGATCGAGATTACCCGCCGCTACAAGACCCAGATCGCCACCCTGTTGCGCCGCGGCGAGCCCGAGGACCTGATCCTGGGCGGCCTGCTCTCGAAGCTGACCGGCTGCAAGATCAACACCCCCGGCTACCACGAAGCCCTGGAGTTCGCCTTCGAGATGCACATCCCCACCCTTTTGAAGATTACCGACAACGTCCTGCCCATGGGCTGCCACGCCTGGGACCGCAAGCCCTACGCCAAGCAGTGGAGTAAAATCTTCGATTTCAAGACCGGAACGATCCTCGATCCCGGTGTACGGTTTCGCGGGGAGTAGCTGCGCGTACGGCACGGCCACAGCGCTGCGGGGAAACTCATATCAAAAAAAGAAAAAAGGATGCGGCGGTTCTGGCACTCACCCTTGCAGAACCGCCGCCATCGGATTTTCACCAGCTCGGCACACACAACTTACTTCAACCCTTTCCATCCTAAATCCCTCACCTAATAGACCGGAGTGGAAACTGGGACAACCACGCCTACCGTCAATACTCACAGAACCGTAATTTTCGGTCCTCCTACAACGGCCAACTCACTGTTCCAAGGCGTTTCTGTTGCGAAGTCGCGGTTACAAAATCGAACCTGGTCTTCCAATACGAAGCAAAGATAGGAAGGATTTTTTTAAATTTGCAAATTATTTAAGCTTTTTTTCACTCCCACCTCACAATTCTGCCTGCTTTTGGACTTTCTTTATATTAATTTAACAAACGCCCCCCTTTTTATGAACAGACTCCTGCTTTTGTTACCGCTCCTGGCCGCCCTGAAATGCGGCGATGTGAAGACTCCGCCTGCGCAAAGTGCCGGCCTGCCCCTTTTGGAGGAGGCGAAATTCGACACGATCCTCGACGGCAAGAAAGTCGGCCTGTGGACGCTCAGCAACCGCAACGGCATGACGCTCCAGATGACCAATTACGGGGCGCGCATCGTCGCCTTGTGGGTCCCGGATAAAAACGGGGAGATGAGGGACGTGGTGCTGGGCATGGACGACATCAAAAGCTACCTCGACACCAACGACGCCACCCTGGGTGCGATCGTCGGGCGGCACGCGGGACGGATCGGCGGCGCGCGCTACCCTTCAGAGAGCGGCTGGGTCGAATTGAGCGAGAACCGCAACGGCTTCCACACCCACGGGGGCTTTCAGGGCTGGGGACAGAAGGTCTGGGAGGCCAAAGACAGCGTCGACCTGGCGGGTAATCCCTACATTACCATGACCCTGCTTTCCCCCGACGGCGAGGAGGGCTACCCCGGCAACCTGGAAGTCACGGTCCGGTTTACCCTAACCGACGCCAACGAGCTTTCGATCGAGATGAACGCCAAGACCGACCGCCCGACCATCCTCAACCCCACCTCGCACCCGCTTTTCAACCTGCACGGCACGGCCTCCAAGCCCATCACGTCCCACATCATACGCATCAACGGGGGCGAGTACCTCCCCACGGACCAGGACCTGATCCCGACGGGCGAGATCGCCATGCTGGCAGGCTCCCCCATCGATCTGCGCGTCGCCACGCGGATCGCGGACCGGATCGACATGGAAAGCCCGGCCAAGGAGTTCCACCACGGCTTCGACCACACCTATATATTATACCGAGGCACCGAGGGCGACGGCTGGGTCACGCTCGGCGCCGAGCTCTACGAGCCCGAAACGGGGATCGAGTTGACGGTCTACACCAATCGGCCGGGCCTGCAATTCTACACGGGCAACTTTTTGGACGGCACGAAGGTAGGCAAGAACGGCGTCCCGCTGGGCTATCGCTCCGGGGTGGCCCTCGAAGCGCAGAACCTCCCCGACGCGCCCAACCACCCGAATTTCCCGGGAGGGACACTCGAACCGGGCGAGACCTTCCACTACGTCTGCGTCTACGATTTCTCGGTCAGATAGCAAAAAAAGGGCGCGAAAATCTTCGCGCCCCTCCTCTTTTATAGATGCCGGATTACTTACCCAGCAGCTTGATCACCTGCTCCAGGACGTTCTGGCCCGTGAAGCCGAGCTTCTGGTCCAGCACACCCGCGGCGGCCGAGTGGCCGAAGTGGTCCAGGCCGAACACCGCGCCGTTCTCCCCTACCACGCGGGCCAGGGTCGAGGGCAAACCGGAGGTCAAACCGAAACGTTTGATCCCGCAGGGCAGCACGCTCTTGCGGTACTCCTCGCTCTGGTCCATGAAAAGGCCCTCGCTGGGCATCGAGACCACGCGGGCGGCGATGCCTTTGGCTTTGAGCAGCTCCGCGCCTTCGACCAGGGTGGCGACCTCGGAGCCCGAAGCGACCATTACCACGTCGGGGTTGGGCACGTCGACGACCACATAGGCGCCCTTGGTCAGCTGGCCGGCCTCGGTGCAACGGCAACCCGACGCGGCGGGCAGCTCGGTGATGTTCTGGCGCGAGAGCACCAGAGCGGTCGGGCGGGGGCTGTTGACGGCGAATTTCCAAGCCTCGACGGTCTCCGACGCGTCGGCGGGGCGCAGGGCCACGATCGAGCGCTCGCCGTGGTGGTTTTTCAGCTCTTCCATCAGCCTGAGCTGCGCTTCGTGCTCGATGGGCTGGTGGGTGGGGCCATCCTCGCCCACGCGGAACGAGTCGTGCGTCCAGATGTAGACCACCGGCAGGCGCATCAGCGCCGAGAGCCTCAAAGCGGGCTTCATGTAGTCCGAGAAGACGAAGAACGTACCGCAGGCCGGGACGATCCCGCCGTGCAACGCGACGCCGTTCATGATGCAGGCCATGGTCAGCTCGCAGACGCCCACTTGCAGGAACGCACCCGAGAAATCGCCCTTGGCCAGGGCTTTGGTCTTCTTCAAAAAGCCGTCCGTCTTGTCCGAGTTGCTCAAATCGGCAGACGAAACGATCATGTTCTCGAGGTTTTCGGCCAGGAAGGTCAGCACGCTGGCCGAAGCGGCACGGGTGGCGGGGTTGGTCCCGCAGCTGATCGACTTGAAGTCCAGGTCGGGCAGTTTGCCTGCCAGCATATCCTCGTATTTTTGGGCCAACGCGGCGTTGGCAGCCTTCCACGCGGCCACTTCTTTCTCTTTCTGGCCTACCCACGCGCGGAGTTCGTTCGCGCGCGCCTCGTAAACCTCTTTGGCTGCCGCGCTGATCGCGAAAGGCTCTTCGGGGTTGCCGCCCAAATTGGCGACGGTCTTACCGAAGTCGGCACCGGCGGCCGAGAGGGGCTGTCCGTGGGTCGAGACCTTGTTCTCGAACGAGTTGCCCTCCTTGTCCATCGCGCCCAGGCCCATCAATGTGCGGCCGATGATCAGCGTGGGACGCTCTTTCTCCCCGTTGGCAGCCTTCAAAGCTTTGCGGATCTGCTCCTCGTCGTTGCCCTTGATCTCGATCACGTTCCAGTTCCAGGCCTTGTATTTGGCCGCCACGTCCTCGCCCGAGACCTCGTCCACGCGGGTCGAGAGCTGGATGTTGTTCGAGTCGTAGAACATGATAAAGTTCGACAACCCGAGGTGGCCTGCGATGCGGCCCACACCCTGGGAGATCTCCTCCTGCACGCCGCCGTCCGAGATAAAGGCGTAGGTCTTGTGGGCTACCGTCTCGCCGAAACGGGCGACCATGAAGCGCTCGGCGATCGCCGAACCCAAAGCCATGGCGTGGCCCTGGCCCAGCGGACCGGAGGTGTTCTCCACGCCGTGGGCAAAATCGACCTCGGGGTGGCCCGGGGTGATGCTGTCCCAACTCCTGAAACCTTTCAGGTCTTCGAGCGAATAGAATCCGGCCATGCACAGCGTGGCGTACAACATGGGCGACATATGCCCCGGGTCGAGGTACATCCTGTCGCGGAAAGGCCACGCCCCGTTGTCGGGGTTGTAGCGCAAAAATTCGCTGTAAAGCACGTTGATAAAGTCCGCGCCGCCCATTGCGCCGCCCGGGTGGCCCGATTTGGCCTTCTCGACCATTGCCGCTGCCAGGATCCTGATGTTGTCCGCAGCCTGTAAAGTTTTCGTCTTCATAGTTATGTTTGGTTTTTCAAGTCTTATACGGCACTGCGCAGTTGCGCGCTCTGTTCGATCTTTTCGGCGGCGAATTTTTGGGTTACCACAAAGCGCCCGTCCTTCTGGTGGGCGTCCAGATCGTACATGGCGTCCATCATGATCGCCTCGCAGATCGACCTCAACCCCCGCGCCCCGAGTTTGAACTCGATGGCCTTGTCGACGATGTAGCCGAGGGCCTCCTCCTCGAAGGAGAGCTCCACGCCGTCGATCTCCAACAGGCGTTGGAATTGTTTGACGATCGAGTTCTTGGGCTCGGTCAGGATGGAGCGCAGCGCACCCCGGTCCAACGGTTCGAGGTAGGTCAAAACCGGCAGACGGCCCACCAGTTCGGGGATCAGCCCGAACGATTTAAGGTCCTGGGGCATAACGTACTGCATGAGGTTCTCCTCGCTGGTCTTGTTGCGCCCGATGTTGCCGTAGCCCACCGCGCGGGTATTCATCCGCTGGGAGATTTTGCGCTCGATCCCGTCGAAGGCCCCTCCGCAGATAAACAAAATGTTGGAGGTGTTGACCTGCACGAACTTCTGCTCGGGGTGCTTCCTGCCTCCCTGGGGCGGTACGTTGACCACCGCGCCCTCCAATATCTTGAGCAACGCCTGCTGGACCCCCTCGCCCGAGACGTCGCGGGTGATCGAGGGGTTGTCCCCCTTGCGGGCGATCTTGTCGATCTCGTCGATAAAGATGATGCCCCTCTCGGCCTGGGCCACGTCGTAGTCGGCCACCTGGAGCAAACGCGAAAGGATCCCCTCCACGTCCTCGCCCACATAGCCCGCCTCGGTCAGGGCCGTGGCGTCCACAATGGTGAAGGGTACTTTCAACAAACGGGCGATCGTGCGCGCCATCAGCGTTTTCCCGGTCCCGGTGGGGCCCACCATCACGATGTTGGACTTGTCGATCTCTACCTCGTCGCCGCTCTGCTTGGCGCTCAGGCGTTTGTAGTGGTTGTAGACCGCCACCGACATATAACGCTTGGCGCTGTCCTGCCCGATCACGTAGTTGTCTAAAAACTCCTTGATCTGGACGGGGCGCATTACCTCGCTCATGTCGATCGGCTTGGGCGCCTTGCCGGGTTTAACGCCCGGCTGGCTCTCCTGCAAAAGCTGGTGGCCGTTCTCGATGCACTCGTCGCAGATAAAGACCCCGTCCATACCGGCGAACAGCACCGCGCCCTGCGAGCGGGTCTGGCCGCAGAACGAGCAGGCGTCCTGCCTCTGGTTATTTTCCTTTTTTGCCACGTTCCAATGTCCGTTTTACAAGCACCTCGTCGATAATTCCGTACTCCACAGCCTCCTGCGAGCTCATCCAGTAGTCCCTGTCCGCGTCTTTGGCGATCTTCTTGACCTCTTTGCCCGTATGCTCGGAGAGGATCTCGTACAACTCCTGGCGCGTCTTGAGAATCTGCTTGGCGGTAATCTCGATGTCCGAGGCCTGCCCTTCGGCGCCCCCCAACGGCTGGTGGATCATTACCCGCGAGTGGGGCAGCGCGCTGCGTTTGCCCTTCGCCCCGGCGGTCAGCAGCACGGCGGCCATGCTCGCGGCCAGCCCGGTGCAGATGGTCGCCACGTCGGAGGTAATCAGTTGCATCGTGTCGTAGATCCCCAGCCCCGCGCTTACCGAGCCCCCGGGGGAGTTGATGTAGATCTGGATGTCTTTGTCGGCGTCGGTCGACTCCAAAAACAGGAGTTGCGCCTGGATGATGTTGGCCGCGTCATCGAAGATGGGCACGCCCAAAAAGATGATCCTGTCCATCATCAAACGCGAAAAGACGTCCATCGAGGCGATGTTCAGCACCCGCTCCTCGATGATGGTCGGGGAGATGTACCCGGCCTGGACCGAATTGAAATTATGCAGCTTCAACGAGCTGATACCCATGTGTCCCCGGGCGAATTTTTCAAATTCATTCATAGCTTATCCGATCTGCGGCCGCGGCCTGTTTGGAACTGTTTAGCTGTTTACCTCTTCGACGACCTTGCCGAACTCCTCGGCCGAAACGCTCTTCTCGGCTTTGGTTACCTGCGGGGCGGCCCAGTCGATCACTTTGCGTTCGAAGATCTTATCGTAGAGTTTCTTGACTTCGTCCTTGTTCTGCAAAATGGATTGCGAGTAGTTTTTGACCATCTCGTCGGGCAACTGGCCCATGCCGTACTGCGCGAACTGCGCGCGGGTCATGTTCATCGCCTCGTTGACGAGTTCTTCCTCGGTCACGTCCAGGTTGAGGGTCCTGATGTAGTGCCTTTGGATCAAGTTCCACTTCATGATCTCCACGAAGGGCGGGAAATCGCGGTTGATCTCCTCCTCGGAGAAGCGGTTTTCGTTGATTACCACCAGCCAGCGGCGCAGGAACGCCTCGGGCAGGGTCAGGTTGGCCTTTTCCAAGAGGAACTTGCGCAGTTGGAGCGCGAACAAATAGCCGCTCTCCCGGTCCAGTTCGCCTTCGATCTGTCCGTCGATAAAGGTATCGAACTCCTTGGCGTTCTTCACATCGCCCTCAGGGAAGGCCATCTTGAAGAACTCCTCGTTCATCTCCGGCTCGGCGAATTTGCGGATCTTGGTAATGGTCAAATTGAAGTGCGGGCTTACCCCGGCCAGTTCCTCCTCCTTGACGCCCAAAATGGACGCCCTCTGGGATTCCGACGGGTAGAGTTCGTTCACGTTGACGGGCATCGTATCGCCCGCGACCTTGCCGATAAAGGGGGCGCGCGCCTTCTCCTCCATCGAGATCAGGCCCACGTAGGCCTCTTCGATGTGCATATCGGCGTTGTCCAGGGTAACGTTCAGGGCCTCGTCCTTCTCGACCTTTTCCACGTCGACCAGGCGGCCGAACTTGCGCAGGAAGTTGGCGCGGTACCCTTCCCTCATATCCTTACTGACCTTGATCTTGTAGTAGGGGACTTTATCCTTCGCGCCCAGGGCGATGTTTACCTCGGGGGCCTCGCCGTACTCGAACACGAACTCGTGCTCTGTGTCGTTGTCGAAATCGAGCGGAAGCTGCTTGTCGCTCGGGATCAGGTCGCCCACCGTGGCGATGCCCTGCGTTTCGATGTACTCGAAGCAAGCGTTCGACGCCTTTTTGTAGGCCTCCTCGGCCACCACGCCCTTGCGGTACATCTTGTTGACGATCCCCATCGGGACCATGCCCGGACGGAATCCCGGCACGTTGGCCTTGCGTTTGTACTCCTTGAGCGTCTTTTCGACCGCTTCGTTGTAGTCGGCCTCCGCGACCTTTACCCTTAAAAGGGCACTTCCGCCGCCCAGTTCTTCTTTAACGATATTCATTTGTAAGTAGTTTAATTCGTGCGGATAAAGGGACTCGAACCCCCACGTCTTTCGACACCAGATCCTAAGTCTGACGCGGCTACCAATTACGCCATATCCGCAAGGAGTGCAAAGGTATGGTTTTTTTGTGCGCCTGCAAAATCCCGCGGCGAAAAACAACCGCTTAGCGCACCTTATTAATCAGCATCCCGTAATTTGTGACGGGAACCCCGGCCCGGCGGGCCGCGGCGATGCGCGCGAGGATCGTTTTGCGGTTGACCATGCAGCCCCCGCACTGGACGATAAGCGCATAGGCGGAGAGCTCCTCGGGCAACGGGCTGTTGCCGGAGCAGAAATCGAATTGCAAATGGTGATTCGTATACTCTTCGATCCAGGCGGGGATCTTTACCCGCCCGATATCCTCGCATGAGGCCCGGTGGGCGCAATTTTCCGCGATCAGGATGCGGTCGCCGTCCTTGAGCCTGTCCACCGCCTCCAATCCCCGCTCATACTCCGCCCGGTCGCCCTTGGCCGCCGCCAGCAGGATGCTGAACGAGGTAACCTCGATGTGGGGCGGGGTTTGTTGGCGGACCTCCCGGAGCACCTGGCTGTCGACAACGACCAGCCGGGGCGCGGGAACAAGCGCCCGGTCCAACTCCTGCGGCTGGACCACGACCGCCACCGCCCCCAGGTCCAACAACTCCCGCAGGGCCTGCACCTGGGGCAGGATCAGCCGCCCCGCCGGGGCCCCGGAGTCGATAGGGCATACCAGAACCACCCGGTCGCCCTTTTCGACCAGCCCTTGGAACATCCCCGGGGTGCGGAAAGCGTCCCGGGAGAGCTTGCTTGCTATGCCGCGCAGCAGAATATCGCGGTCGAAGAAGAATTGCCGGTCGATTTTTATGCAGGGCGTGCCCAGCTCCTCGAACCGCGCCGCCAGTTTCCCCTCCTCTTCGCCCCACTTCTCAAAGACGATAAAGGCCATATCTACCTCGGGGATCGACGCCAAAGTCCGCGCCACCCGCTCGCGCCCCAGCTCCGACGTGTCGTCCACCCCGGCCGTGTCCAGCAGCACGACAGGACCCAGCCCGGGGATCTCGACGGCCTTGCGCACGATGTCGGTCGTGGTCCCGGCCTGCGGCGAAACGATGGCCAAAGGGCTGTCCGCAAGCATATTGAACAGCGTGCTCTTGCCGGAGTTGCAAACCCCGTATATGCCGATGTATAGCCTTTGCATAGAAACAAAAAACGGGCTGCGAGGGCAACCCGTTCTATTTTATTTTTTCAGATTATTTGCTCAACGCGGCGATCTGCGCCTTGGCGGTTGCCACGTTCGAACCGGCAACCACTTTTTTGTAAAGCTCGATGGCTTTGGCCTTGTTTTCCTGGTTTTGGTAAGCCATCCCGAGATAGAAATAGGCTTCCGATTTCGTTTCGGGAGTGGGCTGCATCTCGGCGTATCCTTCGCCAAAACCGATTATAGCCTTGTAGTCCTTCATGTTGTTGGCCGTTTGCAGGCTCAGCAACGCCGCGACATCATTGGCCGGATCGATTTGCATAATAGCTCCCGTTTGGGCGAGCGCTTCAGCGCCCCTGTTCTCCTTGGCAAAGGCGGAAGCGTCCTCGAGCATAAAGCCGGTCAGTTGCTTCTTGGCCTCTTCAGCGTCGGGTTTGAATTTGCTGTGGGTGTCGCCCAACGCGATGATCGCCTGGTAGATCCCGTAGCCCTGCTCCTTCTGGCCCATCTTGCAATAGGTCAGCGCGAGGTTGAGGCCCAACTGGGTGTCCTTCGGGTTGGCGTCGTAGCCCTTCTGGTAGATCCCGGCAGCGACCGGATAGTCGCCCGAGTTGAAGGCGTCGGCGGCCTGTGCGCTGTAAATCTTCGAGATCAGGCCCTGTGCGCGGGTCAGCATACCGATATCGCCCACCAGTTCGGCGATCTCGGCCGTTTCATTGAGGTACTTCAGACCATTTTCATAGTCCTTGGCATTGACAGCCGTACCACCGGCCACGAAGTTGGCGGCCATAAGCATACGCTGCGCGTTCTGCATCGTCTCGGCGGCCTCGGGGCCCACTGTCTGGGCCATCTGCACGAGTTGCTCCAACTGCGGGATTACCTCGGCGTACTTCTTGGCGGAGTACAGCTCGACGCACTCGTTGTATTTGGTGTCCACGTCCTCCACGGTTTGAGCGGAAACACCCGCCGCCAGCATCAGGGCGGCGGCGCTGAGAATTACTTTTAACATCTTCATAGTCAGTTTATTTATTATTTTGTATTTTCACTTTCAAAAAACACACGAAAGCAAAAATACCATTTTATTTCTCTACATCCAACACCTCATCTTAATTTTTTGAAAAATCCGGTCATCAACTCCGCGCATTCCGCTTGTCTCACCCCGCTATCCACCACCGTTTTAGGGTGCATAATCCTCTCGCTGTAAACCCTGTACCCCTTCTTGGGATCGTCCGCCCCCCAGACCACCCGTCCCACCTGGCTCCAGGCGCAGGCGGCGGCGCACATGGCGCAGGGTTCGACCGTGACGTACAACGTACACTCCCTCAAATACTTCCCGCCCAAGGTTCCGGCGGCGGCGGTAATTGCCTGCATCTCCGCGTGGGCCGTGGCGTCGGCCAGGGTTTCGGTCATGTTGTATCCACGCCCCACAATACTCTCCCCACACACCACCACCGCACCTATCGGAACCTCTCCCTTTAAAGACGCATTTTGTGCCTCGTGAATTGCATGGCCCATAAAAAAATCGTCGCGTTTCGATCTATCTTCCATAAAAATCGTACTTTGCGTTCCGCGAAAGTTTGGCACCTCGGCAATTTTTCAAGCAAGCTTGATAATTGCTCTCGGTTTTCTTACCTTTGAAGCTCCAAAATTAGCAATAATTTTATGTACAGAACGCATACTTGCGGAGAGCTTCGCGCATCCGACATTTCATCGACCGTCACGCTGGCGGGTTGGGTCCAGAAAGTAAGGAACCTCGGCGCCATGACCTTTATCGACCTTCGAGACCGCTACGGCATCACCCAACTGGTCGTGGACGACTCCTGCGCCCCGCAGGTTAGGCAAACGGCAGGCGAGGTGGGCCGCGAATTCGTGTTGCAGGCCACCGGCAAGGTGGTCGAACGCTCGTCGAAGAACCCCAAGATGCCCACGGGCGACATCGAGGTCGTGCTCAGCGATTTGAAGGTACTCAACGCCGCCGACACCCCGCCCTTTACCATCGAGGACAAGAGCGACGGCGGCGACGAACTGCGCATGCACTACCGCTACCTCGACCTGCGCCGCCAACCCCTGCAAAACGCCATGATCCTGCGCCATAAGATGGCCCAGAGCGTGCGCCGCACGCTGGACGCGGAGGGTTTTTTGGAGATCGAGACTCCGTACCTTATCAAATCCACGCCCGAGGGCGCGCGCGACTTCGTGGTCCCCTCGCGGATGAACCCCGGCCAATTCTACGCCCTGCCCCAGTCGCCCCAGACCTTCAAGCAGTTGCTCATGGTGGCGGGCTACGACAAATACTTCCAGATCGTGCGGTGCTTCCGAGACGAGGACCTGCGCGCCGACCGCCAGCCCGAGTTCACGCAGATCGACTGCGAGATGGCCTTCGTGGAGCAGAGCGACATCCTCGCCACCTTTGAAAAGATGGCCAAATCCCTCTTCAAAGAGACGTTGGGCATCGAATTCGAAGGCGATTTCCCCCGTATGCCCTACTCCGAGGCCATGCGCCTCTACGGCTCCGACAAGCCCGACATCCGCTTCGGGATGACTTTTTCGGAGTTGAGCGCCGAGGTCCGCGGACGCAACTTCCCGGTCTTCGACCAGGCCGAATACGTGGGCGCGATCGTCGCCCCGGGCTGCGCAAGCTACACCCGCAAGCAACTCGACGAGCTGACCGACTTCGTCAAACGCCCCCAGATCGGCGCCAAAGGCCTGGTCTACGCCCGCGTGGAAGAGGACGGCAGCGTCAAATCGAGCGTCGATAAATTCTACACCCCCGAGGATCTGTCCGCCCTGGCCGCAGCCGTGAAGGCCGGAAAAGGCGACCTGATCCTGATCCTGGCAGGCGACAGGGCGAAAACCCTCTCGGCCTTGAACGAACTGCGCCTCGAAATGGGCAACCGCCTGGACTTAAGGAAAAAAGGCACCTTCGCCCCGTTGTGGGTCGTCGATTTCCCCCTGCTGGAGTGGGACGAAGAGAGCGGCCGTTTCTTCGCCATGCACCACCCCTTTACCTCGCCCAAGCCCGAGGATATGCACCTTTTGGACAGCGCCCCCGGGCAAGTCCGCGCCAACGCCTACGACTTCGTCTGCAACGGCTGGGAGATCGGCGGCGGCTCGATCCGTATCCACGACTCGGGCGTGCAGGCGCGAATGTTCGACCTGCTGGGCTTTACCCCCGGGGAGGCCCAAAAGCAGTTCGGCTTTCTGATGAACGCCTTCAAGTACGGCGCCCCTCCCCACGGCGGCATCGCCTTCGGCTTCGACCGTTTCTGCTCGCTTCTGGGCGGCGCCGACTCGATCCGCGACTACATCGCCTTCCCGAAAAACAACTCCGGCCGCGACATGATGATCGACGCCCCCGACACGATCTCCGCCGCCCAACTCGACGAACTCTTTTTGCAAACCACCGCAGAATAATTCGCCGAAAATTTGGCGGTAAGATATTTTCCCCTATCTTTGCACTCTCAAAAAAGGGGAGTTTAGCTCAGCCGGTTCAGAGCATCTGCCTTACAAGCAGAGGGTCGGGGGTTCGAATCCCTCAACTCCCACACTGGGAAAGAGCGACTTACAGAAATGTAGGTCGCTTTTATTTTTGCCCGTTTGCATAGAAATTGCATAATTCAGCTAATACATTATGACCTTATTTTTGCCGGCTTGCCCCTGGGAAATTCAACGGTCAAACTATCGCCTTGCTGAGCTACAGGCAGCCTGTGGGTTGAATACACTCCATACACACTATCTCCATTATATTCAAACCTATAACTTATTTCCATCCTAAAGTAGCTATTACGCAATGGGAATACTTGTGTTTTATAAACATAAGCCCTTGCTTGTTCATATTTTTCAGGCTTACACCCTGCAAATACTGACAGCAATACTATGCCGATTAACAAATGTGATTTTTTCATGATTCATGGTTATAGGCACCAAAACAAATATACGAAATAGTTGTAAAGCATGAAGTACGTATGCCTTAAATCGCCTTGTTCTGATTTTCGGTCAGGTTGGTTGAAAATTTCTTTTCAAACATTTAACTATCTGATAATAGAAAGCATACAAAAATACGCTCACTCCAATTAATTGATCGTCAATACCTTATTTGTAATATCACAGACATTCATCAGGTGTTTTTATTGCAAAACTTAACTTTTGGGCAAATATAGTATCATACTCTGCAAATACGATACTGGTTTCGTCACGGTTTATGACATAAATTTGCCTTTAACGATTATTGGCGTCGATCCGGGCAATTACCGACCGGTCGACTTTGAAGAGATTGCCGACAGGTCATACCGGCAATAAATCGTTGAGGATGTCGTTTTTACGGATATCCCGATTTGGCAACACAGATTTCCTACCCCAACATAACCCGAACTAAATCACTTAAATACTTGTCAGGCATGAGAAAATTGTTTTTACTCTTACCGTTTTTGCTGTCTACGATGTTGTTGCCGGCGCAAAACCCGGTGGACGTTACGGTCGATGCGACCAATCAGATCGCCCAGATCAACCCGAATGTCTACGGGCATTTTTCGGAACATTTGGGGCGCTGTATCTACGGAGGATTGTTTGTCGGGAAGGATTCGAAAATACCCAATACGGATGGCGTGCGCAACGACATTATCGAAGCGCTGAAGCGTATTAAAATTCCCAATTTACGTTGGCCGGGAGGCTGTTTTGCAGACGAATACCATTGGATGGACGGCATCGGCCCGGTAGAGGGCCGTCCGAAGATGATCAATACGCATTGGGGAGGCGTCGTCGAGGACAACTCCTTCGGCACGCATGAGTTCCTCAACATGTGCGAAGTGCTCGGGGCGGAGCCCTACATCAGCGCCAATGTCGGCAGCGGTTCGGTGGAGGAGATGTCCAAATGGGTGGAATACATGACCTCCGACAACGACAGCCCCATGGCCAACCTGAGGAAGGAAAACGGCCGTGACAAACCCTGGAAAGTGAAATATTTCGGAGTTGGCAATGAAAACTGGGGTTGCGGGGGGAACATGACTCCCGAATACTACTCCTCACTCTACCGCCGTTACCAGACCTATTGCCGGAATTATGGCGACAATACGCTCTTTAAGATAGCCTGCGGGCCCAACAGGGCCAATTACAACTGGATGAAGGTGGTCATGGAATCGGTGCCCACGCGCCTGATGAACGGGATTTCGCTTCACCACTACACCTTCCCGAACGGTTTTGCCAAAAAGGGACCGGCAACGGGTTTTACCGAGGACGACTACGCCCAGGTGATCAAACAGGCCATGTTCATGGATGAACTGATCCGAAAGCATACCGCCATTATGGATGCGGTCGACCCCCTGAACCAGGTCGCCCTGATCGTGGACGAGTGGGGGACGTGGTTCACGGCCGAACCCGGAACGCATCCGCGCTTTTTGTACCAGCAGAACACCATGCGCGACGCGCTGGTCGCAGCCATTACGTTCAACATCTTCCACAAGTACGCCCACCGGGTGCAGATGGCCAACATCGCCCAATTGGTAAACGTCCTGCAGGCCCTGTTCCTGACCCAGGACGAAAAGATGATCCTGACCCCGACCTACCACATATTCGATATGTATAAGGTGCACCAGGGCTCAATCGCCCTTGCCACCAGCGTGGCGGCGCCCAACTATATTTTCGGGGAAAACGAGTCGGTACAGGTCAGTGCGTCGGCTTCGGTGGACCTGGACGGCAATTTATACATATCGCTGGCCAATGTCGACCCGAAAAAAGACGCGGCCATCAATTGCAGCCTGGTCGGTTTCAAGGCAAAAAGCATCGCCGAGGCCACGATCCTCAACTCCAAAGAGGTGGGCGATTACAACTCATTCGAACAACCCGACAAGATCAAACCAGCAAAACTCACGGGAGCCTCCATAAAAGAGGGCAATCTGAAGCTTACCCTGCCCGCCCACTCCATCGTCACGCTAACCTTGAAAAAATAACCTTCCATCCCCCATGAACCGTACTGTTTTAACATCAGGACTGCTGTTGTGCGCCTTAGGCGTAACGGCTGCAGAGAAGCCGAGGCCGAACGTGCTTTTTATAGCCGTCGACGACCTGAACGATTACATCTCTCCTTTGGGAGGGCATCCCCAGGCGCTCACACCCAATTTGGAGCGCCTTGCCAAAATGGGCGTCACCTTCACAAAGGCCAATTGCGCGGCTCCGGCGAGCAGCCCCTCGCGCGCGGCCACCATGACCGGTGTGAGCCCCCACCGCTCCGATTATATCGAGAACGAATGGGACCTGATGCCAGTCTGGAGGGCGAAACCCGCATACAAAGGGGTCGCGACCATGGAGGAGTGGTTTCGCAACAACGGTTACACCTCCATGGCCTCCGGGAAGATATACCACGCGTTGCAATGGTGGCCCGGTAGCCATGCCGACCCTTCGACATGGGACAGGTACTTCCCTTCGGCCGAACACCCCATTCCCGACTGGCCCAGAGCCAGCTACGACGATGAGGCATGGAAAGGCAAGCCGCCGATCCAATATTTCGTTACCAAGGAACTCGACCTGCCCGACGAGAAGACTTCGGATTACGCGGTCGTGAGCTGGATAAGCGAGCGGCTCGAGGAGAGTTACGACAAGCCGTTCTTTTTGGCATGCGGTATTTTCCGTCCCCACATCCCCTGGGAAGTCCCCCAAAAATATTTCGACCTCTTCCCCATCGAAGATATCCTTCTGCCCGTGCACAAAGAGAACGACCTGGACGACGCGTTCTCCCATGGCCGCCAGTTTTGGCATAAATGGATCATGGACAACGACCTTTGGAAACGATACGTCCAGGGATACCTGGCCAGTATCGCGTATTGCGACGCCCAGCTCGGCAGGCTCCTGGACGCTTTTGAAAAGAGCAAGTACAAGGACAACACGATCATCATGCTATGGGCGGACCACGGCATGCACATCGGGGAGAAGGAGAACTGGGAAAAGTTTACCCTCTGGGAAAAGTCGGCCCACATCCCCCTGTTCTTCGCTCTCCCGGGAGGCCCCAAAGGCGTGCGGTGGGACAAACCCGTAAGCTCGCTCGATATTTTCCCCACGCTTTGCGACCTTACCGGGCTCTCCACTCCCGAAGCCTGCGACGGAGTGTCGCTTGCCCCCGTGCTGAAAGGCAAAAAGAATTTCGACCGCAAGCATCCCGTATTGACCATCTACCGTTTCGATAAGAAGTGCGGGCTGTTCAACGGCGAGTTCATATCGGGCTACTCCCTGAGAACGGACGATTACAGGTATATATGCTATACCAACGGTTTCCAGGAGCTTTACGACCACCGGATCGACCCGAACGAATTCGACAACATCGCCCCGGCCAACAAGCAGAAATGCGCTGAATTCAAGGCCATGGTCGACAAGGAGTTGTCCTTGCTCGATCAAAAGAACAAACGGCTGGGGGTAACCCAGCCTGCAAGTTAGGGCGGTAAAGACTTAAAAGTAATTGATGATTGCAAAACACTAACTCATTTGCTCATGATTCGAAAATGTACTTTTTATTTTTCGAGTGGGATTAAAGCGGGAGTTTTCGGGGCGATGCTGCTGATCGTATCGACTCTTCCCTCCACTCTATGGGCCCAAAGTCCGCAGGTTCCTATCGATTCGGTCATGTCCCAGCGCGGCCTGAATTTAGGCGAGCTCATTCAGGGGCAGGCTGCCGGCGTGCAGATCAAGAACTCGAACGGCGCTCCCGGCGCAGCGTTCGACGTTATAATCCGGGGATTGTTATCCCTGCGGGGGAGTTACCAACCCCTGTATATCATCGACGGGGTAATGCTCAGCGATCCCCATCTCGATGCCCCCAATCCTTTGAAGACACTCGATCCTTTGGATTACCAGCAGGTACAAAACGCGTTAAGGGGGCTGAACGCCCAGGATATCGAGAGCATCGATATCCTTCAAGACGCATCGGCAACGGCGCTTTATGGGAATCGCGGTGCCAACGGGGTGGTAATCGTCACGACCAAATCGGGAAACGAGAGCTACCGCGATATCGTGGTCAGCATGGCCGGCGGCGTTTCGGCGGCTTCGAAACAGATCGATATGCTCTCCTCTTCCCAGTACCTGAACTACCTGGCAAGCAAAGGCGCGGATCCCGGTAATCTGGGCAGCCTCCAAGCCGCGGACTGGCAGGATATGCTGGCGCGCACGGCCCTGACCTCGGACGTCAACGTAGCGGTCAGGGGTACCATAAAGAAATTCAGGTACTACACCTCTTTATACTACTCCAACCACCAGGGCGTGGTCAAAAAAACGGGGACGCAGGACGCCGGTTTCAGGATCAACATCGACCAGACCGCCAACAAAATTTTCAACTACGGGTTCAGGCTGATGATCGCCAACAGTTCGACCGACATGACCAAGACCGCCTCCTACGCGGGCTCGGGAGGTCTGATCGAAAGGCTTACGGCCGTGCCGTTCTCGGGCGTGGGCGAGAATCCCATGAGTTGGATCGACGGCTATGACGACAACACGAAAGCGTGGAGGATCCTCCCCTCGTTCTACGCCAATGCCAATATAACTCCCAATTTGTCGCTGCGCATCGACGGGGGTTTGGATTACAGCACCAAAGAGCGTTTGCGTTGGCTGGGTCCCGAGATCGACTGGAGCGCAGACCTGGGCTCGGTTGCGGCACGCTCTTCGATCTACTCGATCTATTACAACACGAGCGCCGGGATCTATTACGACAAACAGTTCGCCGGCAAGCACGGCGTCAAGGCGTCGTTGAAAGGGGCATGGTACGGAGACACCTACCTTTCGACGAGATATGGCGGGAATAACTTCTTCAACACCACCCTTCGCGCCAAAGGCATTGCGATGGCCGCCACGCAATGGGATGTAAACTACTCGAAAAGCTCGAAGGACGTGCTCGAGGCGACCGCCCAGGCCTCGTATTCATACGGGGAGATCGTCCATATAGGAGTCGGCGTCAACGCCAATACGGTGCAGCGATTCGACAAGGGCATGCGTTACAGCCCGCTGGCGAATGCAAAAATAGAGATCGGGAACACCGGCGCCTGGAAGTCGCTGCCGCTGGCCCGGGTCTTCAATAAGCTGACCCTTTTCGGGGGCTGGGGAAAAAGCTCCACCGATTACATATCGCCCATGGAGGATTACAGCTACTACAACCTCGACTACTCCCAATACGACACCAACGGGGATATGCTCTTCCCGATCAACATTCCCTACGACAGGCTGCTGAGCTACAACGTCAGGTCCCTGACCGTTCTCGATGAGTGGAACGTGGGTCTGGATCTCGGATTCCTCAGCGACAGGATTACCGTGGGGGCCAAATATTACGACGGCAAATCGACCAACACGCTCTACCTGTACAACACCCCCGTCGAAAAGCATACCAAAACAAGGGCCGAGTACAGCAACGCCATGCGTTTCAGCCGCAAAGGATTCGAGTTGAGCGCGGGAGCGGCGATCATCCAAAAGGGAGATTTCCGATGGAGCCTCAACGCGAACATCGCGCGGAACCGCTCCGAGATCATCGAAACGGGAAGGCCCTCCAACCTGGGCGATACCCGGTACGACGGGTTTTACGGCCGCAGCGCGGGCATGACGGGAGGCGAGACCTACTACGTGAACGCCTTTATTAAAAACCAGCCCATCGGCATGCTGTACGGCTACAAGACGGCCGGCGTGGTGGGGACGCAAAACCTCAACATGGCCGATCCGGTCAAGGTAAGCCAGGTCTATCCGGGCGACACCCCCGACATGTACCTGACCAACCTCGAGGGCGATTTGTTGCGCATACCCCAACTGGGCGATGTGCTTCTGCTGGACACGAACGGGGACAACATCGTCGACGAGCAGGACATGACCATCATCGGCGATCCGAATCCGAAATTCACCTACGGGATCAACACCTCTTTCTCCTACAAGAGGTTTACGCTCTCGGCCCGTTTCGACGGATGCTACGGCAACGATGTTTTCAACTTCAACCTGCTCACGCAGAATTATACCGGGCCCACGACGGGAACCTACCCCAACAACGTCCGCAAAGAGGCTTACACGCAGAGTTGGACCCCGTCAGGTTCCTCGCGCGATCCCTATCCCAAGCTCAACGGCTTCGGGATGGACCGGCTTACCGACCGCATGCTGGAGGACGGCAGCTACTTCCGCCTCAACGCGCTTACCCTGGCCTATGAGATACCTCTGCCGAAGGCGGATTGGATCAAATCGTTTACCGTCAACTTCATGGCGACGAATCTTTTCGTTTTGACAAACTACAGCGGATACAATCCCGACGTGAACAGTTTTGTGGGCGACTGGGCTTTGCGCGGAGTCGACTCGGGGTCGTATCTCTCGATGCGCACCTTTACGCTGGGTCTGCTTGCGAATTTTTAATAACTTCTTAAAACGGACAAAGATGAGAATCATATCGTGTTTTAAGGACATCAACAGGCTCTTCGTTGCGAAGTTCATATCACTTTTCGCCTTGATGATGTTTTGCGCAATCCCCAGCCTTTCGGCGCAGAGCCGAACCGTTTCGGGAAGTGTGCACACCGAATCCAAAACCCCGCTCATCGGAGCGAGCGTGGTGGTCGACGGGACCAGCATAGGAACCACGACCAACCAAAAAGGAGAATTCAAGATAACCGTCCCCGCCGACAAGGATAAACTCAGGGTAATGTTCATCGGCTATGTAACGGCCGAGATTACCCTGGCAGCGGGCAAAACAGAATACAGCGTTATCCTTGCCGAAGAGATGTCGGAAATGGACGAGGTCGTTGTGGTCGGATACGGCAACCTGAAAAAAAGCGACCTAACCAGCGCTGTGGGCAAGGTGGACATCAACAGCACCGAGGCATCGACCGCGTCGTCGTTCCAATCGCTGCTGCAAGGCCGTGTCGCCGGTGTCCAGGTCAACTCGCAGGACGGGGCCCCCGGTGCGGCCATGCAGGTCAGGATCCGCGGCAGAAGCAGCCTGACCGGATCGAGCGAGCCTCTTTACGTGGTCGACGGGATCATCATGAACGCGACCGGGTCCGAGGTCGCCGTCGGCGACGGTTATCTGGCGGGGTCGAGCTCCATGACGTCGCAAAACGGGTTTACCGGCATCAATCCGCAGGACATCGCCAGCGTCGAGATCCTGAAGGACGCTTCGGCGACAGCCATATACGGGTCGCTGGGAGCCAACGGCGTTGTGATGATTACCACCAAGCAGGGCGTGTCGAGCAAGCCTTCGGTCTCCTACACGGGATCGTTCGGCCTCTCCGAAATGTCGAAAAAGATCAGGGTGCTCAACCTCGACGAATACACCGAATACATGAGCAGCCCCCTGTACAGGAACACCACGTTCAGCAAGGGCGATAAAGTGTACGCCGACTGGCAGGATATCGTCACACAAACGCCCTTCAGCCAGAACAACAGGGTCTCCATTTCGCAAAAGACCGATAAGACGAACTATTATATTTCGGGCGGTTTTATGAGGAACGAGGGTATCGTGAGAACCTCTATGCAGGAGCAGGCTGACATTCGCATCAATGTGGACCAGGAGCTATCCAAAGGCGTAAAGATCGGCACAAAAAGCACCTTCATGTTCTCGAGGATCAACATGGCTTCGGGCGGGAACTCTTTGGCGCAGGTCAACTCGGGGCTGATCCGCTCGATGCTCGCCTATGAGCCGTATTTTACCGAGTCGGACGTACCGTCGGGCGAAATATCGAACAACGACGACGATTTGGCGACCCTGTACGGGCCTAACTCGTGGCTCAACGATTACAGGGATTACAGCAAGGATTTCCGTATCATAGCCTCCGTGTATGCCGACATCAGGTTGTATAAAGAGTTGTCCATGAAGACGACTTTCGGCGTGGACCAACGCAACAAGGTCCGCCAGTACTGGTTCGGCCCGGGCACTCCCGCGGGCGAGAACGTAGGCGGGAAAGCCACCGCAGGCGAAATGAGGCAGTGGCGCTGGAACTTCGACCACATGTTCAATTACGCGAAACGTTTCGGCAATCACAACATCAACGCCACCGCCGGTATCACGGCGATCAGTTCCCAGGAGCAGGGTTCGATCATGGCCGGCAACCGCTTCGACAACACGGCATACAAGGAGGAGGGCCTCATGTACGCTAAGGAGCGGCAGAGGATCACGTATTGGGAATCGCTGCAAAACTCCTTTTCGTTCCTGGCGCGGGCGAATTACAGCTTCGCCAACAAGTATGTCTTTACCGGAACGGTCCGGACCGACGGGTCGAGTAAGTTCTACGGAAAGAACAAATACGCGACCTTCCCTTCGGCGGCCTTCGCGTACCGCATGGACCAGGAGAATTTCATGAAGAACCTCGACGCGGTCAGCAACCTGAAGATTCGCCTGGGTTGGGGTATGGTGGGCAACCAGGGAGTCTCTCCCTACCAAACGCTGCCCGTCTACTCGAGCGACGCCTACGCGGACAGCTCGGGAGGTTTGATGACCACCGTTTCGCCGGGCGGGCTTCCCAACCCCAACCTCAAATGGGAGACCACGCGTCAGTGGAACGTCGGAGTGGACGTGGGCCTGTTCAACAACCGTGTCAACCTCAACGTCGACGCGTACGACAAGCGCACGAAGGATCTGCTCATCCTGCTGACCATCCCCCTCTCATCGGGTATAGGCGATAACGCGAGACAATGGTCGAACATGGGTTCCCTGCAAAACAGGGGGATCGAGATAACCGCCGACTTCACGCCTGTGCGCACGAAGAACAGCACCCTGGTCATCGGGGGGAACTTCACGATCAACCGCAACAAGGTGTTGTCGCTCGGATTGGACCGAGCCACGATCGGGAGCCTCGAAAACGTCGTGGGATATATGGGAGGAACGCCCGCCACCGCCTACCTGGGGCAACCCGTCAACATTTTCCTCGAAGGCTATCCTGCGGGAATGTTCTTCGGCAAACTCGTGGACGGCATACTCCAGGAGGAGGACTTCGTCAACGGGAAGGTACCCAAATTCTTTACCGGTACGGGCACCTACGACCTGCGCCCGGGCGACTACAAATTCGTGGACGTGAACGATGACGGCGTTATCGATTCCGACGACGACACGATCATCGGAAACCCCAATCCGAAATTTACCTATGGATTTACGATCGATTACACATGGAAGAACCTCTCCATCAGTGCAGTGTTCACAGGAAGGTACGGGAGCCAGACCATCAACGGAAACTTTTTGATGCTGGAGGACACCGGATTTTCCCAAAGCCCGACCGTGGTCAACGCCGGAACGGGCAAGAACGTTACCTACGATCTTTTCTCGCAGACCTGGCGCGAGGGCTACCCGAGCACCACCAAGCCGAGAATGGCCCCGTACAGGATCCTGACCGAGCTGTACTCCCCTTTCATCGAAAACTCGAGCTACTTCCGGTGCCAGAACCTGCAGTTGGGGTACAGGCTGAACTTCAAAAACAAAACGTATGTCAAAGCGATTGCGTTGAGCCTCTCCGTGCGTAACCTGTTCGTGATAACTCCTTACAGGGGGTACGATCCGGACGCCACGTCGTTCGCCAACAACCCGAGCATCATCGGGGTGGACTGGGTTTCATATCCCGCTTCGAGGACCTATTCTTTCGGTGTAAACATTGATTTTTAATGCCCGCCATCATGAAAAAAATAACCATACTGATCTTGGCATCGTTAACGGGTCTTGCCTCGTGCAAGGATTTCCTGGCCGAAGACCCGACCACCTCGCTGACCGACCAGGCGATCTTCTCCACCACCGAGGGCGCCGCGGCGGCCCTGGGGGGAGTCTACCGGACCTATTCGGGATACGCGCTGCGCGGAGTCATATTCCACGAATGGGGTTGCAATTCGCTGATCACGTCGAACGGCATGGCCAGCAAAGGACAGCTGACCTCCATGCTCGCCGGCTTCGGCCGGTACAACCAAACCTACGTCCAGACGGGATTCGCACACTTGTTCTCGGTCGCCCAGAAGAGCTCCAACATCATGGAGCAAGTGGCCGAAGCACCCATTCCCGACGACGCGAAGGTGTTCTTTACCGCACACGCGAAGTTTATGCGGGCCGTCGCGTACTTCGACATGGCCCGTATCTACGGCCGCGTACCCGTCTTCGAGCAGATGCCTAAATCCGCCGAGGAGTTGAGCGTGCCGCGCGGAGAGCTAAAGGACGTTTACAGCCTGATCGTCAAGGACCTCAACGAGGCGTTCGAATCGATGCCCGACTCGAAAAGCGACGAGGCGCATAGGAAATACGCCACGGGCATGGGCCTGCCCATACGCTGGGCGGCAAAGGCCTACCTGGCCAAAGTGTACCTGCAGATGTACTGGCTCGATGCGATCTATTTCCAGGCGGGGGAGACTCCCTACACCGACGCCGAGCGCCACCACTTCCTCCACCTTGCCTTCAACGCGGCCTGGGATGTGAAGCAGAAAGGCGTCTACTCCCTGGTGCCCGATTACAGGCATCTGTTCGGCGAGAAGCTGTTCATCACCACCCCCGGGGTCAATCCCACGACCGACGAAGGCACGGGGGCAGCGTGCAACGACCCGATATTCCGTTCGTCGTTCCTTGCCGCGAACGGGTACAGGAGGCACACCGAGGAGTCGATATTCGAATTGCAATACCTTGCGGCGGAGAATTACGGCAGCCAGCTGTCCCTGCGCTCGAAGGGGCCGACCCCGGCCGGATCGAACTGGACTCCGTGGTACCGCCTGAACAACAACTCCGGGAACATCCGTTCCGGTTTGGCCGTGTTTGCCGAACACTGGGTCTCGTACGGCAATCCCCGCAAGAGGCTCGTGGCCCCCAACGTCGCGCAAGGCGACGGGATCAACTACTACATGAACACGAACAACGTTCCCGGCTCCGACCCCCGCATCAACCTTACCTACGTCTACAACGCATCGGCGTACTGGCAGGACGCGCTTACGGCCGACAATTACAACAACCTGAACGTGTTCCCCAACGACAGGGCCTGGACCAACGGCAACTGGCTGCCCTGCATCAAGAAGTGGCAATACGGCGACTTCAACCAGTTCGGCGGGATGAACCAACCCGTGTTCCGTTACGCCGCCCTGCTGCTGGTGTTGGCCGAGGCGGCCAATGAACTGGCCATCGCGCATCTGGACGAGGGTGTGACCGGCGAAACCGAAAGTTACAGCGATTACCCCACCAATTACGACCACATCGCCTGGCACGATTGCATCAAGCCCATCTTGCAGCGTGCACGCGACAGCCGCAATTACACCTACGAAGCCGCGCTGGACAGCGAGATCAAGCAAGAGGACGCCGAGACGGGCAAATGGTGGGATAACCCGAAGGATTGGAATAACGAGGATTACCTGAAAACCTACTACGACCTGGAAAATCCCGACAATCCGGGTAGCTCCACCCCTGCCGACTACCAATTCATCTTGGGCCAGGACCGCAAGGCGATGCGCTGGCACATCGTCCAGGAGTACCAATTCGAAACCCTGTGCGAAGGCGAGGAGCTGTTCCAGTTGCGGTGCCGCGGAAGCTGGGGATTCCAGGCGATGGTCGCGCGAAACGATTACTGGTTCAACCAAATCAACGCGGGAGCCGTTTCGGCCAATCCCATGCAGGTGGTAAGGAGTACGTGGAGCAAAAAAACCACCGATGAGGCTTCCCGGCCCAAAGGCGGGGCGCTGGTAAACTATACCACGACCTATCCCGAGTACAACCTCGACCTGGCGAATAACTATGATTTCAGGTACGGCGTCAACCCGTCGCGCGACCTGGCCCTGAACAACGACTTTTGCCGTTGGCTGCTTTTCATGCCCTATCCCCAATACGAGATCAACAACAACCCGGCGCTCTCGGACAGCGACCAGAACTACGGGTGGGCATTCGGCGAAGAGGAGGAGGAGTAATCTAAATGTTGAATGACACGATAAAAAGTTCCTTTTTATGAAAATAAGATATTTGTTGTTGTTCGCGGCGACCGCGCTTTTGGACAACGGTTGTGTCGGGGAGAGCTACCTGGAGTCGAACGATGTGAGAAACTCGAACATCCAGGATATCTTCATCGATATAAACCAAACGGAGTTGAAGTTCGGGTACGACTCGGTAAACGTCAACCTGCGTTTCGATGCGAACTTCTACTGGCACGCGGAGTTGTCGTACGCTCCCACCGAGGCGGATGAGTACGACCTGCTTGCGTCGAGCGAACCCAAGCCGTGGTACAGCATATACCCGGAGGACAATTACGGGAAATTGCCCGTGAACTTTAAGCTGACGCGCAACATCGAAAAGTTCGAGCGTCAGATAAAACTTCACGTTACCTCCACGCGCGTGGCCGGGTCGTACGACAAGGTGTTGACCATCATCCAGGCCCCATCCCCCGCGATGGTCGACCTGGGGATAGAGGAGGGCCAAATCAAATTCGGGAAACTCGGCGGGGTCAAGCCCCTCTTCATTACCGCCACCGAGGCCTGGACGTTCGCCCCGGAGCATCCGTGGGCGGTGCTGAAGGATGCCGACGGAAATACCGTGACCGGGGGGGTAAAAGGCCGCTACCAGGAGTACTATCTCGAGGGCGTTACCAACGAAACGGATGACGACCGGTTGTTTAATGTCGAATTCATAAGCGAGGAAAGCCCATCGGTCAAGACTGTCGCTGCGGTCGCCATACAGGGAAAATTCCAGGCTCCCGACGATGTTGCGGTGAGTGAGGACAATACCAACGACATGCTCAGGGCCGAGTGGAGCAACGTTCCGGGAATGGATATAGCCGGGGCGTATTATGTGGTCAAAGCGTACGATACGCAGGATTTGTCGACGCAGATCGCCTCTTCTGAGCACATCCTGGTCGCCGATATGGACCAGGCCAACGTTTACGACCTTTCGCTGCTGACCTACTCGGCCCCCAACGAGTCGTATGTGGGCAGTATGTATGTGGTTGTTTCAGCCAACGTGTCGGCTATGGGACAATCGCTCGAGGGCGACTCCGAGCCCGTTCTGGTAAGCAACAACCGCTTCGACTTCCAGTCGGGCGACGGCAGCTCCGCCTCCCCTTATGTGATATCCTCCTACCGCCACCTGAAAAGCGTTCAGTTCGCTCTCTCGGCGCACTACACGCAGAGCGCCAGCTTCAACGTGGGGAATTTCATCAAGGATGGCGAATACTATCATCCGATAGGCAGCAGGACGGCGCCCTTCACGGGTACTTACGACGGCGGCGGATTCGAGATCTCCGGCTTGAAACTCGTTACCGGAGGCACCGGCACGACCCCTGCGGCGGCCATGCAGTATGTCGGGATGTTCGGCTACATCAAGGGCGAGGGCGCCGTTGTGAAAAACATTAAACTGAAGTCCCCCACCCTTACCGTATCAACATACACCCGGACAAAGTCCATGGACGAAGCGGGGTATATCGGATACATAGCGGGCCGGAACGACGACAAGGCAAGGATCGAAAACTGTTCGACGGAGGGATCCGCGCTCACTGCGCTGAACGTTATCGGCGTGTTTATCGGGGGAATCGCCGGAGGGAACACCAACAACGCCGTGATCCGGGAATGCACCACCTCGGGCACCATGATGTCGTACCAAACATCGAACCTGACCAGTGCCGCGGCGGTTCAGCAGGTCATCGGTTTGGGAGGCATCGTAGGCATCAACGGCTCCCACATCACGACGAAAAGGGCATCGAACGATCCGGACAAATCGACCGTCGTGCGTTGCGTGAACAACCTCAAGATCGGAGGGGAGGACAAAATCGTGGACAGCTCCACCGCGAACCAGGGGATTCCGGCCAATCAATTCTGGAGCGAAAAGACCAAACCGATGACAGCCGATGCCAACATCTCCCCCGGCATGGGAGGAATAGCGGGCATTAACGACGCCGTTCTGGACAGTTGTGTCAACCGGGGATCGCTCCGCGTCATGGCCCAAAACGTAGGGGGCGTAATGGGCGGCACGTCGACCATGTTCGCCAATCCTTCGGTCAAGGTGCGTTTTTGCGGCAACGAGGCGTATGTTTCAAACGACCTTCCCGTCAGCAACCGTACGACCCTGGGCGGTGTGGTAGGAGCGATCGGGGTCGACCCCAACACGCTCTATTCGCACAACGGCACGCTGACCCTTGCCGACGGGCTTGCCCAGATCAAAAACTGCTACAACACGGGAGACCTGTACTCGGTCATGTGGGGGGCGACCAATAATCCGGTTGCGGGAGGAATCGTCGGAGCCATCTCGGGGACTCAGCTTATCGACTGTTTTGCAGCGTGCAAGCTGGAGGTCCGGCGCCTCAACGGACAGACCGCCCAGTGGGCCGGTATGGCAGGCTGGGTAGCGTATGACATCCATGTGGAGAACTGCTTTGCCAACGTGACCCTCGCTTTTTCAGGGAATCTTACCGATGGCAGGACGCGCGTCGGGCCGGGATACGGGATCCTTACCCAGTTGAGTATCGGCACCACGTATTCGGCCGACGACCTTGAGCTGACGGCAACCAACCGGTTCATCAGCAAGGGGACCTATTGCCTCGAACAGCCGGATGTGATCGCCGGGCAGGCTTTGTATCCGTTTATTTCGCCTTCGCCCGACTACATTCACGCAGCCGACAACGCCGGCGCGAGGTACGATTTCTGGTGGGACGATGAAGCAAACAACCGGACCGACCGCACCCCGAAGGTAACCACGGCGGCCAATTTCGCAAAGGCCGAAACCTTCCCGGATTACAATTTCAGTACGGTATGGACGATGGGTGAAACGAACCCTGTTCTGCAAGGTTTCGAATGGCTGCCCGAGTAAGTCCCGTTGAGGGATCATGAAAAAAGCGGTGCCGGGTGTATTCTACCCGGCACCGCTTTTGTTTGAACGCTAATTCTCTTCGACGATCATCACGTCCCAGGGCTTGAGCACAAGTTGACCGTTCTTGTCGACCTTCTTTCCCGACAACAACTCTTTTCCCGCCGGATAAGGGTAGTTTACCACCTTTTCCTCGCCGCTGTAATTGAACACATAACGGATAGTCTTGTTCGCGTCGTTGGTTCCCGAGCGGAAAATAACGGGGAACCCGTATCCGGATTGCGACGCCACACCCGCCTGGCCGGCAGCCTGCGCCACGACTTTCTGCAACAGCTCCTGCGAAGGATAGGTGCCGATGTAGGTCAGTTTGCCTTTCCCGTAGCTGTTTTCGGTGATAACCGGCCATTGGCCGAAGAAGGGATGGTCCGCATAGGCCAGGGGTTTGGCGGTTTCCGGGATCAGGAATTCATACCAATCGCTGATCTGTTTGTCGTCGGTTAAGCCGAAAGGATTCTCCCTCAACGACATGCTCTTGATATTTGAGTATTCCTGGTAATAAAACCCGCATGCCTTGCGCAACGGACCGGGCGCAAGCGTCGGGCGCACAGCCGAATGCTCGTTGCAATAACCGCTTTTCATCATCATGACCACGTGCCCGCCCTCCTTTACAAATCGATCGATCGCCCCGAGCAGGGAATCGGTCGCCACGTAGAGCGACGGGACGAGCAACATTTTGTATCGGGTAAAATCCTGCACCTTATCGCACGGAATGACGTCGGCCTCTATGTTCTGCACAAAAAGCGCTTTATGCAGCATTCCGGCATGGTAGTTCGGCTTTCCATTGACATAGGGCATGATGTTGAGCGCATGGTAGGAGTCGTGGCTGTAAAGGATGGCCACATCGTTGTTTTTTTTCAGGTTGACAAGGTGTTTGCCCACGTTTTTCAACTCTTTTGCCGTGGCGGTAAACTCCTTGTACACCCTGTTAGGCTCTAAATCGTGTCCCAATATGCCCTTCCAATAGGTTTCCTGCCCGTAGTGTATCGTCGACCAGTGCCAATAGCTGACCATGTTCGATCCGGATGCCAGGTGCGAGTACATGTTTTGCCGCAACTGTCCGTCATAAGGCGGAAATTGCCCTGTGGAATTCCACCCGGTCCCCTGCGCATTGGTTTCGGTAACGATATAGTTCCCTTTGGCCACCGAACGCATAAAATCGCCCGACCAGGCGATATACACCCCGTCCTGCGCATCCTGAACGCCATGGTAAATGTTGATGGCCGGGTACTGCATTCCCTTGAAACTTTCGACCTGGTCGATGTTGTAGAACATGGGCATAAAGCAGTGGGTCACGAATTGATCGGGGCGCTTGTACTCGTCCACGATACCGACCTGCCAGTTCAAAAAATCGGCAAGGCACTTGCGGTTGTAGCGCTCCCACTCATTTTTGTACGAGGGATTGGTTACCCCGTCGCGCACGTAGAACTCCTCCCAGGAGTTGATGTTCATCCCCCAATAGTTCATCCCCCACTCTTTGGCCAGGACGCCGAGGTCGCCGTTGAATTTATTTTTCACATAATTGCGGAATCCGATAAAGTAGTCGCGGTTGTTTACCCCCCTGGCCTCGACCTCGTTATCGACCTGAAAGCCTATGACCGCGGGATGCTTGGCGTAATGCTCCATCATTTTACGGATGATCCGCTCGCAATAGAATTTATAGGTGGGGTTGGTAAAATCCATATTCTGCCGTATCCCGTAAGCGGCCTTCCCGCCTTTGGTATACTCCGCCAATACCTCGGGATGCTTGTCGGCCATCCATGCGGGAATCGAATAGGTGGGTGTTCCCAAGATCACTTTTATGCCGCCCGCATGCATTTTATCGAGGATACGGTCCATCCACGCAAACTCGAAGACGCCCTCCTGCGGTTCGAACGACGCCCAGGTCGATTCGCCCACCCGCACGACGTTCAAGCCGCAATCCTTCATCATTTGAATGTCTTTGTCGAGGCGGTCGTAAGGCATGTATTCATGGTAATAGGCCGCTCCGTAAAGAATATTATCGAAAGTGTATTGCGCCATTGCGGGCGAAATGACAAAAAAAGTCAATAAGAAGAAAAGTAATTTCTTTTTCATCATGCCGGTCGATTTACTGGGTTAGGATTGCCGGGGCGCAAAATCCCCGGCAAAGCCAAAGATAAGAAATAAAATCATTCTTCCCATCAAAAAACGAGGGGGTTGCGACGAAAATCGCAACCCCTCCCGGCATTTTCCGCAGGCGGCTATTTCAGCTCCCGCGACCAGTAGACGTCCATGGTCATCCGCGAGTCGACGGTCGGCTTGCCGGTCGTTGCGTCGACATCGGATATATCCTTGACGTGAATGTATCCCATGCGTTTGACACCCGCGGCGGTAAGGTCCTTGAACCCGCCTGTCTCGTAGGATATGTAGTTGATGAGCAACACCTGCCCGGCCTTGAAGTTGGTCTGCTTGGACTCGTCGACCGTGAAGGGCAGATTGCCGAAGGCGGCGCGGGTCAGGATCGTCTTGAGCGAGAGGGTGCGCAAATTGCCCATGCCCACCGAGTCGACGTAGGCCTTCTCGTTTTTAGAGGATTTGTCGTAGTCCAGTTGCCTGAACCCGATGATCGGCGTGCCCCAGGTATCCCCGGAGATGATCGGTTTGTTGTCCGATCCCTGGATGTTGCCGAGCATACGCTTGGAGTTGCTCGGCGAGACGAATGCCAGCCCCTGCTCCCGGACGCTGGACATCAGGTAAAAGTAGGGGGCCACGCTCTCGTACTCTTTGGCCGAGGTCACGACCGCTTTGTTCAACGCATTGGACGCCGTCTGGGTCTCGGGCCCTGCCAACGGGTCGTTCCATTCGTCGCTCGAGAGGACCTTGCCGCTGTTCAGGTCCAGAAACACGATCGACCGGTTGCTTTTGCTCTGCGCGCCCAGGATCACGTCGGGGTAGAAGTAGAAGGGGTAGACCACCATTTTGAAGAGCGCTACGCCTTTCTTGCCGGGGTTGGCCACCACCTCGCACTCCCTGGCGGCGGTAAATTTGAAGGTTTCGGGGACTTTGAAGGCCAGCATCGCTTTGGTCTTCTGTGTGATCTCGGCCTGGATGCCGCCTACCGAGAGGCTTTCGACCTTGTCCAGGTCGTCTCCGTAGAGGCTTACCTGCTTGAGCAGGTAAGCCTTCTTTTCGTCTCCGCCGTCCTGCACGACCCAGTTTTTGAGGCTCTGTGCACAGAGGTGGCCGATCGTCATCGCCATTGCGGCGGTAAAAATGATCTTTTTCATCTTTGGTTTTTTATCTGTTGATCTCTTTGGACCAGTACATATCGAAGGTCATGACCGAGTTGATGGTGGGCAGCGGCGGGGTCGAGGTGTTCATCTCCGTGATGCTCTTTACCACGAGAAAACCGCACCGGTTGACCCCGTCGGCAGCCAGGCTCGCCAGTTTGCCGTGGGTGTAGTTGACGTACTGGACCAGTATAACGGAACCCCCGGTAAACTGCGCCGTAGTGGGCGTACCCGTGCCGATATATGCAGGGTATCCCGTAGTAACGTACTGATTGAGCGTGGCCAGGTCGATCCCGGCCAGCGTTCCGTCCTTGACCGTATTGGCGTAGGTGGCGTTGGACACGTCGAGGTTCTTGAAACAGATGATGGGCGTGCCCCAGGTCCCGGAGGTGGTCATCAGGGTCTTGCCGTCCGCGAGGCGGTAGTTGGCCAGTTGGGCTGCGCTGTTGGAGGGCGACAGGAAGTTCATGCCTCCCGCCGCGGCGGTAGCCAGGCCGAAATACGGCGGTACGCTGTAATAGTCCGCGGCGGTCGTGACCACGGTCTTGTTGAGCGTGTTGCCCGACGATTGGGTGGTACTGCTCGCCAAGATATCCACATCCTTCCAGGCGTCCGAGGAGATGACCTCCCCGGTGTTGGGCAGGAAGAAGACGGTGGACATAACGCCCCGGCCGCTGACCTGCACGTTCTTGTGGTAGTAGAACGGGTAGACCTTCAGAGTGGCCAGCGTGGCCAGGCGCGTCCCCTTGAAGGTGGCCACCAGATCGCAATCGGTAGCCGTGTTGAAGGTAAAGCTCTCGGGGATCTTGAACACCAGCTCGGTAGCCGTTAGGGTTGTGGGCGTGACCGTTACGTCGCCCAACGTGAGCGACTCGATCTTGGATATCCCCGTGCCGGTAATGGTAACGGTTTTGCCGAGGTACGCCTTGTTGGTCGTCCCGCCGTCGGCCACCGTGACGGTCTCGGCCACGGGCGGCTCGAGCACCAGGTTGGTAATCGAGACGGGAACGCTCGTGCAAACCCCGCTTTGCAGGTCCATGCCCGCGATGGTGGTCTTGTAATCCCCGTCCTCGGTCTCGACGGTCAGCGCGAGCGTGCGTCCGGTCAAATCCGAAGGGTTGACCACAAGGTAAGCCTCCGCCGTACCCCCGACGGCCACTTCGCCGTTCGTAAACAATAGTCCCGCGGCGGGCGATTTTCCCGGTTCGAGGATCGCGACCTGCGGGGTGGGAACCCCCAGGTGGATCGAATACCCGCACGTGAGCACATCCTGCGCGTTGTCCGACCGCATATCCAGGCTCAGCATCTCGATCGGATCGCCGACGGCGTTTTCAAACTCGAATTTCAGGATCGAGAAGGCGGGCTGCATCGCGATCGACACCCGGCTTGTGGCCGTCAGGCCATCCGCCGCGCCGTACATGAAATTCAGTTCGGCCGCCCCGTCCCAGGGCGAGAGCAGGTCGCAATCCTGAACCCGGGGCAATACCCCGCCGAGCTTGGAGACGTTGGTAAAATCGAACCCCGTGCTGTAAGGCGCGTAGGCCATCAGCCTGTGGGAGACGCCCCCGCCCGACCACTTGAGTTCGCCCTGGTAGACCCCGGCGCTACCGGGGAGGTATTTGGCGTTGTAAAATTTTTTGTTGACGATGTAGTTCTCCACCGCGCTCCAATCGGCCGCGTTGCCGTAGACGCCGATCGCCCGGGGTCGCACCTGCTGGGAAGTCAGCCCCTCAAAGGTGCAGGACGCCTCGATCTCGATGGGCTTTCCCCCGCCGTCGGCGCCTCTCTCCGGGTCTTTTTCACACGAAGCAAGCAGGCCCGAAAGCATAAGACCGGTTGCAAAAAGAAGGATTCTTTTCATGATCTTCGTATTTTATTGTTTCCTTTCCATTTTTATGTCTCCGTAGGTCAGCGTGAAGCTGTCCCGGGTCCCGTCAGCGAAGGTAAGCGTGCAGAAAATATCCCGCGTGCGTTCATCCTGCGTTACCTCGATCTTAGGAATGTCCGTATCGTTGACGAACGGGATGACCAGGGTTACCAACTCGGGATTCATCTTTTTGACGCTGACCGTCAGGCGCCGCATGTACTTCAGGTAGGGTATGGCCTCGCCCTTGCGCAAAAAGGTCTTCCCCCCGAGGTTCTCCTCGCTGAGTTGCACCTGCCCGGCGCCGCTGAACACGGCCATGTAGGCCGTCGAGCCGTTCTTGCCGCCCTTGATGACCACGCCTTTGCCTCTTTGGCGGATCAGGTTGTCCGGATAGGTAATGTAGCGCGCCAGGCACTCGAACTCCACGTCGTTCTCCAGCATCGCGTCGTCCCGCCAGATCAGGTAGGGCGCTACGGGCGCGTTGCGTACGAAATACGCCTTGCGGTCGACCGACCCCACGAACTCGCTCACGAAGTCGTACGCCTCCTCGGCCTGACCCTGCACGAAGGCCCCGTCGGGGTCTTCGCGGTAGGCTACCAGCCGTCCGTCGCCCGACTTGATCTGCTCCGATTTGCCGATCAGCAGCGTGGTGTGGCAATCGCCGAATTCGGCCTGGTACTGGGGATCGACGATAAATCCGTCGCCCAGGGCGTAGAACGTCAATGAGTTTTCGTCCTGGTGGTCATGCCCGCGATGCCTGTCCCATCCCGAGGTAAAGGAGAAGTGGGCGTCCTTTTTATCATTCCACCCGCTGCGCAGAAAGACCCGCCCGCTCTCGAACTGCTTTCCGAGGGGCGTTTTGGCCTCGGCTGCCGGGACGGGAGCCAACGGCTTGTCGCCCACCAGAAAGAGGTAGGCGTGCGTATAGGGCAAGCCGTAAGGGATTTTCCGCAGCTTTCCGGTCTTTGGATCGCGCATACTCTGCAACCACGCCCAAAGCTGCACGGGCTTGTTGTAGAGCAGACCGCCGATCACGGCCGCCGACCCGCAGGGCTCCTCGTTGTTATCGTTCATCGCCAGCATGTTGTAGTCGGGCAAGAGCTTCCAGACCATCTGCTCTCCCGCCTGTTCGAACAACGCTTTGTGCTTTTGGCACAGGTCCACGCCCTTCACGCGCTTCAACGCGTGGGTATAGGGGTAAGCCCCCGCCAGCCCGTAGGACATGTAGTGGTGTCCCTCGGTCATGTAGCCCGTCGCGTCGGCGCACCAGGTGTAGTAGCCGTCGATCCTGCGCGTCGCAAAGTCGATCCATTCGGGCCTGTCGCCCAACACCAGCGCGCACAGCCCGAGCCCGCCCGAGCGGACGGCGCTGTGGTTGCACGAGGTCACTCCGACCGACTCCATATCCCAGGCCAGGTGGTCCTTGAAGGTGTACTCCCCGACCTTGCGGATCTGCTCGCGCACCTCCTCGCGCTCGGCTTCGCTCAGGTAGGGGTAGACCAAATCGTACCCGAGCGCGAAGCCCTGGGCCGCATCCCCCACCTGGAGGTGCGTGTTCCAGCTCTTCCCGTCGCCGGGATCGGTCTGGCGCACGACGGCCAGCAGGATCTCCCTGGCCTTTTGCAAATACTTCTCCTGCCCGGTCACATACCCCACGAAGGCGAGGTTCTCGACCCGCACCTGGAACGCCCGTCCGGCCGTCCCCATACCGAAACCCTCGGCCCGGTCGCTCAGGGCGTAGGGGTCGGTCTTGACGCTCATAAAGCGGTCGGCGTCGGCCACCATCCCCGCGAAAAGCTCTTTGGTCCAGGGCAGCGACTGCACGCGCTCTTTGATCCCGGGTATTTCGTCCAACGAGAACATCAGGTTGGGGTGGGCCTCCCCGCCTTTGGCTTTGGGCGCGCTAAAAACGAGAAAGGGGCACGCAGCCAGGACTGCAAGCACTATCAGTTTGTTGATTTTCATTGTCTGAGAAGGGTTATATCCGAACTGCTCAATGTGATCTTGTCCGCTCCCCCGTCCGGGTAGGCGAGCGTATAGATGATGTCGTCCCCGCTTTCGCTTACCGCCACCGTGGGCAGCTCGGTGTCGACCCTGAAGGGGATAACCAGGGTGGTAAACCTCGGGTTGGAGGCGGTAACCCTGCCGCTTATCCGGCGCAGGTAATTCAGATAGGGGTAATCGGTCTCCTTGCGGGTAAACTTCTTGCCCGCCAGGTTCTCCTCCCGGACCACGACCGGTTCCGCGCCGCTGTATGTTACCAGCAAAGCCTTCGCCCCGCTCTTCCCGCCGGTAATGACCACCCCGTCGCCTTTGGCGGCGATGATGTTGTCCGGGTAGGTAATAAACCGGGTCTCGAACTCCACGCTCCGCGAATCGTTCATCGCCGCGTCGTCCCGCCAGATCAGGTAGGGCGTGCGGCCGTTGTCGAGGTTGCGCACGAAATAGAGTTTCCTCTGGTTCTTCGCGATGTTCTTGTCGGACGTGTACGCGCCCTTGGCCTCGGCTTTGACCAGCGCCCCGTGGGTGTCCTCCCTGTATTGTTCGATCTGTCCGACGGTCTGCGAACCCGACCCCATGGCGATCCACTGCTCCTCACCGTTGATCTTCAACGTGGTGTGGCAATAGCTGAACATGGGGTTGTACTGGGGATCGATCAGAAAACCCTCGCCCAGGGCGAAGAAGGTCACCGAGTTTTCGTCCTGGTGGTTGTGGCCGTGGTGCATGTCGTAACCCGAGGTAACGCTCACGTGGGCGTCGTTTTCGTCCCCCCAGCCGCTTCTCAGAAAGACCCTTCCGCTGCTGAAGTGCTTGCCCAAACCGGTGTTTTCCACGGTCGGGGCCTGTGGGACGAGGTTCCCGTCGCCCGCCAAAAAGAGGAACATACGGGTCGAGGTCAGCCCCAGGAACGATTGGGTGTAATTCCCGTTCTTGTCGGTAATGTCCCTCAGCCAGGCCCACAACTGCACCGGTTTGTCGTGCATCAGCGCACCGAGTATGATCGAGGGTTCCAGCCTTCCTTCGTTGTCGTCGTTGAGCGTCACGCTCAGGTTGGCGGCAGGCTGTATCTTCCAGACCAACTGGTCCCCGGCCTTAGAGATCAGGTTTTCTGCGTCGGCCAGCAGGTCCGTCCCCTTGGCGCGTTTGAGCGCGTAGGCGAAGGGCATCGCCCCGCCCAACCCGTAGGAGGCGTAGTGCAGCGACTCGGTAATGTAGCCGTCCGTGTCTCCGCAATAGGTCAAAAACTGGCGCGTGCGCTCGGTGGCCAGGTTCAACCACTCCTGCCTGCCGAGGATCAGGGCGCACAGCCCCAGCCCCCCGTAGTGTACCGAGGTGTGGTTGCAGGAGAAATCCGAGGCTTTCGAGCCCTGCGGGTTGTCGATCAGGCTTTGGCCCATGGCCTGCATCATGGCCAGCACCTCGGCGCGCTCGGCCTCGCTCATCACGGGATAGAGCAGGTCATAGCCGATGGCGAAGGCCTGGGCCGCGTCCCCCACCTGGAGGTGGGTGTTCCAGAAGCCCCCTTCGTCGATCATGCCGGGCTGTTTGTTGCGCACAACCCAGAGCAGGATCTCTTTGGCCTTGTTGAAGTACCTCTGCTGGCCGGTCAGGTAGCCCGCCATGGCCAGCATCTGGGTCCTGGCCTGGAGCGCACGTGCGCATGTGCCAGAACCTACCCCGTTGGCCGGATCGACCAGCGGGTAGGGATTGACCGACAGGGTCAGGTAGGTATCGGCCTCGCCGATGAGCGTCTGCCTCATCTTTTTGAGCCAATCGGTCGAGTTGGCGCGTGCCCGGATCGCCTCCACGTCGTCGGTCGTGAAGAACAGCGAGGGGTATGGCGTCTTTTCTCCCGGGGGCGGGAGGATCTCCTCCGGCTTGGCGCCTTTGCCGCTCCCGCAGCAGACCAGCAGGCAGAACGATAGTGTTGCAAATAAACTTTTCATGCGCCTTTATTCCTCCTTGTAAAGGTTGATGTTGTCGATCATGATGTTGCACCCGTCGTAGATGTGGTACTCGAACGAGTTGAGCTGCATCTTGTGGGAGATGTTGTTGTCCGTGCGCCAGTTCTTCAGCTCGGCCGAACGCACCAGTTCGTTGCCCCCGGCCCTGAGCACGACGGTAAAGTCGCTCTCCACGGCGATCGAAAGGGTATTCCACACCCCGCTTGCCCACGCGAACTCGGGAATGTGCCCCGAGGCGAGGGTTACCGAGCCGGTTTGCGAGGTGGAGGTGTTGGTGTCGCTGAAGAGCAGCTTGTAATTGGCCGAGGGGCTGACCGCCGTGGGATAGATCTCCAGGTTGATGTACCGGACGTACTTGGTCGCCAGCACGTTGTTCTCCGAGGGCCGGACCATCCTGAGCATGACGGCCGTCTGGGTGGATGTGCTCTTGTAGGTATCCTTCCATCCCACGTCGGTCGAGAAGCTGTACGGCGGGAGCAACTCCGGATCGGTAAACGTGTAGTAGTAACGCCCCTGGGTCGCGTTCCTGCTCCCCGTCACGTAGGCCGCGCCGTCTTTGTAGGTCGGGGTAACGTTGGTGGCGGTGTAACCGGTGGGCGTATAGGTAAACGTCTCGAAGAAGTACTCCGAAACCTGGAACGAGGCGGACCGGGTATCCGATTTGCCGTTGCACTCGACCGTGCAGGTCACGGTGTACTCGCCCCTCTGGTAGGGCGCGACCCAGGTGGTGCGAAAGACGTTCTGCGGGCCCGTGAATGAGCCTCCCGAGCAGCTCCAGCGGTAGGTGGCCGCCTCTTTGTCGCTTACCTCGACGCCCGCCCACACGGCGATCTTCTGCCCCATGTAGAACACGTCGCCGTTCCTGGAGAGGGTATCGAACCTCACGTAGTCGTCGTTGCTGCATCCCAAAAGCAGCAGGGCGGCAAAAGCGGGAATGATGCATTTCAGTTTTCTCATGGCTGTCGGTTTTTAATAGACCACATTGTAGTATTCCAGCACCTCGGTCGTGGGGGGCTCCAGGTAGTCGTCGAAGACGTGGATCACGCCGTTCCTGCAACGGATGTTCGACACCCGGGGCGCGAGGTCCAGGATGCGGTGGCCGGTAAAGCTGTTGAATTTGAACTTGGCGTTGCGGTCCCTGACCCATTCGGTGCACATGAAGGTCGTGTCCCCCTGGTATTTGTAGGCCAGGGTCTCGAAGAAGATCTTGTAGTCCATCGACTCGTAGATCGAGACCGGCTGCTTGAGGATGTGGTACTCCAACAGGTTCCTGACCTGCTCGACCGGGTAGGGCTCCCAGCCGACGGGGATGATGGTCTCGGGGCCGCTTCCCGGGTAGTCGGGATTGGGCACCCTGTGGGTGCTGAAGTAGCTGCTCGCGTAGGTATCCAGCGTGAGCGCGTTGTCGGTCAATAGGATAAATGTCCGGTCGGGCTTGTTGTACTCCTCCTGCATGGAGGCGCGCTGGATGGCCTGCGAGAGCCCCAGGAACGCGTCGGGACGCGACTGGATAAACTCCCAGGCGGTCATGTCGACGTACCCGCTCGATGCGCTGTCGTCGTACTTGGCGTCCTGCTGGTAATCCAGCCCGAAGAGCTCGCAGCCCCAGAGCAGGGGCAACGACAGGGCCGCGACCGCCAAAATCCGTCCTATGTGCTTTATGGTATTCATGGCGTTGGTATTTTAGTGTTGCGAATAGGGTTCGTTCTGGTAAAGCAGGGGATTGGCCTCGAAAACGGAGGTGTGCAGCGGGAACAACACCCTGCGTATATCGCCGAAGCCCTCCGGATAGCCGTAATCGACCAGGATGGGGTCCATGAACTTTTTGACGTTGCCCGTCCTGGCCAGGTCGAACCACCGCTTGCCCTCCCCGTAAAGCTCGATCTGCCTCTCCTGGAGGATGACCGCGGCGAGCGCTTCGCCGTCGGGAGTGTTCTGCGGGGTAACCTCGTTGACCCAGATATCGACCAGCCCGTCCTCTCCATCGGGGATGGTCTTCTTGTAGCAGTACCCGATGCGCTTGCGCAGGTCGTTGACGATGGTCCTCGCCTCGGAGCTGCGGTCGGTCATGTTCAACGCCTCGGCCCTGAGCAGCATGATGTCGGAGTAGCGGTAGATCATGATCGACGGCATATAGGTTACCGGCGAGGGGTAGTCGTACCCGCCCTCGGGCATATCGGTCACATCCGAGTTGCTCTTCGAGGGGTTGTATTTCGAGAATTTATTGAAGTAAAAGTCGTTCGAATACCTGTCGTAGGTCGACTCGGTAATGGCTGCCTTGCGGTTGACGTACCACATCCTGACCGTATCGGTCATGTAGAGCCACCGTTGGTCGGTCTTGCGCACGACCAGCGTGTCCCACAACGCCTTGCGGACCTTGTAGCGGGGATTGAGCTTGGACAGGTAGGTGTAGACGCCGTTCTGCCCGTCGGTTACCGGATCCCACGAGACGGCGAACATGGTCTCTTTGGAGAGGTCGGGCGAGTCGAAGATCAGCTTCCACTCGGTGGCGTTGGCCGCCAGGCTGTAACGCTTCATCCCGATGATGTCGTCGGTGGTCTCGACCGCCTCCTCGTACTCATCGAACCACATATGCACGTCCGCCTTGAGGGCCAGCACGCTGCCTGCACTCATCCTGTAAACGCCGGACGTGGCTCCCGCGAACAAACGATGCGCAATGCTGATATCTTTGAGTATCTGCTCCTTGACATCCTCCACCGGGCTTCTCTCGTAAAATTTCTTCTGCCCCGCCAGCCCTTCATACGGGGTAGTGATCAGGGGCACGGGCCCCCACACGCGGATGGCGTAAAAATACATCAGCGCCCTGACCGCGTAGGCCTCCGCCATCATCCGGTCGAGGTTCTCCGGGGTAACGTCGGGAACGGTGGGGAAGTATTTGATGGCGAAGTTGGCGCTCGACACGGCCCTGTACAGCGAGTTCCAGTTGCAGGGGTCGAGCGAGGAGGTAAGCACGTTTTGCAGGTAGTTCATCTGGTCGGTCCCCGCTCCGCACACCACGATGTTGTCCGAACGCGATTCGCCCCATACGAAGTAGTTGTCCCCCAGGGTCTTCTGCACCTCGTCGTACATCCCCAGCAGCCACAGTTCGGCGTCCTGCTGCGAATTCCAGTACTGGCCGTCCTTGATCGTATCGAGGGGTTCCTTGTTCAAAAAGTCGTTGCAACCGGCGGCCAGCATCGATGCGGCCAATGCGAAGAGCGACGCGATATGTTTTATGGTTTTCATGTCCCGGTTATTTTAGAAGTTAAGGCTGAATCCGAAGCCCATCTCACGCTTGCGGGGATACCTTGCCGTATCCCTGCCGGGTGTGAGTATGCCGCTGAAGAATTCGGGGTCGTAGCCCGAGTAGTTGGTCCAGGTAAACAGGTTGCTGCCGTACACGTAGAGGGTCAGTCCCGACAGTTTGAGTTTTTGGAGTTGCTTGTTGTCGAGCGAATAGGACAACCTGAGGTCCCTCAGCCGGATGAAGGCCCCGTCTTCGAGGAAACTTCCGGTCAGCACCCTGGAGGTGTTGTTCACGCCCGATTTCTGGGCCTGCGGGTAGTCGGTGATCTGCCCCGGGAAGCGCCACGCGTTGTATATCGCGTAGGGCCAGGGGGTCGTGTTGGCCGCCGAGTAGGTGGTCAGTTCGTATTTCGCTTCGTTGTACACGTCGTTGCCGAAGCTGCCGTAGAAGGTAAAGGTCAGGTTGAAATTCTTGTACGATATGCTGTTGGTCCATCCCAACACCCAGTCGGGATAGCCGTTGCCGAGGACTTTGCGGTCCAGATCGTCGATCTCCCCGTTGTGGTCCAGGTCTTCCCAGATCATGTCCCCGCCCTTGAGCACCTGGTCGGCGACTTTCATTTTGCGGATCGTGCCCAAATCGTCGGTGTAGTCCCTCCCGTCGGCGTATTTGTACCCCAAGAGAGTGGGCTTGCCGTCCCCCGAGAGGATCACGTTGTCGTGGTTGTCGCGCGCGAACTGCGGGATCAGCCGCTCGGTCATGTCGGACGTGTAGGCGTTCGACTCGTCGTAGGCGTAAACCCCGATGTTGTTGTAGCCGTAGAACTGGCCCAGGGGCTGCCCCACGGCGACTTTCCATATCCCGTCGACCACGTAGTCGCCCGACGCGAGGCTCAGTACCTTGTTCTTGTTGTAGGAGTAGCTCACGCTGGTCTGCCACTCCACCGCTTTGGTCTTGACGGGATAGCCTTTCAGTTCGAGCTCGAAACCCCGGTTCTGGATCGACCCGAAGTTGACCTTCTGCTGCCCGTACCCCAGTTCGGAGGGCATGTTGGTCGTATAGAGCAGATCGTTGGTCTTTTTGTCGTAGTAGTCCGCCGTAAGCGAGATGCGGCCCTTGAGCATGCTCAGGTCGAGGCCCGCATTAGCCTGCTCGGTGGTCTCCCATTTGATATCGGGGTTGCCCAGCACGTTGTTGGTGTTCACGCCCGACTGCCCCCCGTAGTAGTTGCTTCCGAAGACGTACGTGCGCACCGATTCGTAATCCCCGATGGCCTGGTTGCCGGTCTGGCCGTAGCTCAAACGCAGCTTCGAGTCGCCCAGGAAGGGCTTGGCCCACTTCATGAAAGGCTCTTCGGAGAACCTCCATCCGGCCGATACCGAGGGGAAGAAGCCCCATTGGTTGTTGGTAAAGCGGGAAGAGCCGTCGTAACGTATGGTCCCGTTGAGCATGTACTTCCCTTTGTAGCTGTACGACCCCCGGGCGAAGAAGCCGGCCAGCGAGTTGGAGGTCGCGTAGGTCCTTGTGGCCGTTTCGTCGATCAACTGGATGGTGTTGGTCGTCCAAATGGCCTCCGAGACCAGCGAGCGCCCCGCGTAGTTCATTCTTTCGGTGTACCAGTTCTGGGCCGACGCCCCGGCCACCAGCCCGAAGGTGTGCCCGCTGGCCAGCGAGCGGTCGAAGGTCAGGTAGGTCTCCAGCAACGTTTCACGCCCCAGGCGTGTGTAGTCGCTCATCGTGCCGTACTGGGGGTCGGTGGTCGCCAGCTCGGCCGAGCGGAACACGTTGTTGCGCCCCACCCGGTAGGTCCCGCTCGCGTTGGCGTTCCACCTCAGGTATTTGTTGATCCGGTAGGTCACGCCCTGGAACAACGAGAACATGTAGTTGACCTGGTTGTTGCGGCGGTAGAGGGTCTCGGCCTCCGGGTTGGCCCTTCCGCCGTTGTTGAACATGAAGGTCCCGTCGGGGTAGTAGAGCACGAAATAGGCGGGCCTCTGCATGGCGCCCTTGATGGCCGTGCTCTCGCTGATAAAGTCCGTGTCCTGGTAGTATCCCGAGAAGCGGGTCGAGAAGGTAAACTTGTCGGAGGCCCTGAAGTCGACGTTTACCCTGGCCGTCATGCGCTCGTTAGCGCTGTTGATGATTACCCCGCGCTCGTTGAGGTACCCCGCGCTGGCCATGTAGGAGACCCCCCTGGAGCCGCCCTTGACGCTCAGATCGACCTGGGAACGCAACGCGGTCTGGGTCAGCAAATCCTGGTAGTCGTAGTTGGCCCTGCGGTTGTAAGCCAGCGTGTCGGTCCCGGTCAGGGCGGGTTCGAGGCTGGCGTTGGCCCGGTTCTCGAACGCGCGCCTGTCGTCGGCCGTCGCCTGGGGCAGCTTGTGGGCGATGTTACTGAAGCTCTGAAGGAACCTCACATCGACCTTCGCCTTTCCCGCCTCGCCCGATTTGGTGGTAATGATGATTACCCCGTTGGCCGAGCGCGAACCGTATATGGCCGCCGAGGCAGCGTCGCGCAGGATCTCCATCGACTTGACATCGTTGGGGTTGATGTCCGAGATGCTCTCCACCGGAACCCCGTCCACGATGTAGAGGGGATCCACGCCGCTCTCCAGGGTGGATGTTCCCCGGATGCGGATCGACGATCCCGTGTCGCCGGGGGCGGAGTTGCCGATGACCACCACCCCGGCCGCCGTGCCCTGCAAAGCGTCGTAGATGCTGACCGCCTGTTTCTTCTCGATGGTAGCCTCGTTGATGGTGGTAATGGCGCCCGTCACGTCCCGCTTGCGCTGCACGCCGTAACCCACCACGACCACCTCGTCGAGCTCCTCGACCGCGGGCGTGAGTTTCATGTTGACCACTTTTTTACCGGCCACTTCCGTCTCTTCCCCCTTGTAACCGATGTAGGAGAAGGTAAGCAGGGGCTTCGAGCCCGTCACATTGAGTTTAAAAACTCCTTTCAGGTCGGTCGTCGTGCCGTTGTTGGTCCCCTTTTCGATCACGGTAACCCCGACCAGCGGCGTTCCCTGCTCGTCGGTAACCGACCCCGTAATGAGGTTTCCCTGCGCCGAAAGCGATAGCACCGACAGACAGAACAACAGGACCAGGCAAAACGATTTGCTTAGGTTTAAGTTTGTCTTCATTATTCAGGTTAGTGTTGGTTCGAAATTAACTCTTTTTGTCAAGATATTCCAGCATCTCTGACGCGAACTGCAAAAAGCCGCCCGATGCGTAGGTATGGTACTGGTACTCAAAGAACGGGAAGGGTTCGCCGGCGATCTGCTGCACGTAACCCAGCCGCCCGAACTCGCTCACATGGCCGCAAATAGCCTCCCATGCCCTCTCCACGGCGGGGCCGTAAATTTTCCTGTCGAGGTATCCGTTGTTGATGCCCCACGCCAGCGAATAGCCGTAAAACACGCTTCCGCTCGATTCGCCCAGCATCAGCTCCTCGGGATCGAGCAGGTTGCAGGTCCAAAGGCCCTCGGGCAACTGCAAACTCAGGATCCTGGGGGCCATTTCCAGGTAAAGTTCCTCGTAATAGGCCCTGTAAGGGCTCTTTTCGGGCAGGGCTTCCAGCACCCTGGGGAAGGAGGCCATGATCCAGCCGTTGCCCCGGCCCCAGAATACCTTTTTGCCGTTGGTCGTCTTCTTGTAAAAGAACCTGTCGTCGCGGTAGAAGAGCGAATCGGCGCGCGAGTAGAGGTGGTCGACGGTAATCAGTGTATGCCGGAAAGCGTACCCGGCAGCCTCCTTGTCGCCCGTCAGGTTGGCGTAGTTGTAAAACACGGGAGGGGCCATGTACAACGCGTCGCACCACGTCCACCACTCCATAAAGGTAGGCGCTCCCTCGAACCTGGGGTTGGGCACCGCCACGCGCGAGGTGCACAGGTCGACCATCCATTTGAATTGCTCGAGCATGTGCGGATCCTTCCTCCCCGTCTTGTTGTAAACGTACTGGTAGATATCGCCGACCAACACCCGGTCCGCGTGCAGCGCGTCGGCCATCAGCCCCCAGTCGAAATACTGGCCAATGTTCAACAGCTCGTTGAAATAGCGCTCGTCGCCCGTCAGTTCGTACGCCTTGATAAGCCCCAGGTAGAAGGCGCCCCATTGCCAGTCATTGCGTGGGTTTGCCGTAAAGGAGGCCGTGAGTTGCCAGTCGGCGACCTTTTTCATCAGTCTGAGTATCTGCCCTCTGTCGCGTATATCGGTAACGGCGGGCTGGAAAGCGTCCGTCTTGACGGCGGCCAACTGGTTGACCGCCACATCCTCGATGGTGGATTGCAGCCAGCAGATCTGCGGGGAGCCCGCCTGTGCGCCCCGGATCGCCCTGACCGCGTAATTGTCCCGCTCCGTGTTCACGGTCACAGGCTCCACGCTCCAGCGTCCCTTCGCGTCTTTCACGCACTTTTGGATCTCCTTGCGCGCACCCGGCTTGCCGACGAAGTACACCTCCCGGGCGTTCTGTCCCAAAACGATATCGTCCGCCAAAACGGAGAGAGGCAGCTTCTCCTTTTTCGCCGCTTTCTGCACCGTCGCCCCATTGGAAGCCAGCGCCATATACCAAACGCCGTCTCCCGACCTGGCCAGAACCGCCGCATCCCCCCGGGCATCCACGCCCAGGTCGGCGACCTCTTCCCCTGGGGCCAACTCGCCCAGCAACACAAGCCGGTCGCCTGCCGCGACCATATAAATGGCATTGCCGATCGCCAGGAATGTCTTTCCCGCACCATATGCCGCCTGGAAGGAGCCGACACTCCGCGCCAACTCGACTGGACTGCCTGTCATCTTTCCCGCCCCGATTTGCAACAACCGGCCGCCCGCGGTCAGCGCGAACAACCCGCCGCCCCCGGCCGCCCGGATCCCTGCGATGTTCTCCCCGCAGTCGGTCGCGGCGGCCAGGCCCCACGCCCCTTTATCAAAGGAGTAGTTCTTTACCACCGAAGGCTTGCCCTCGCTTACCACATGGAGCGAAAGCTCTCCGCCCGGGCCGGCAGACAAGGCGATCAGCGTCTGGCCGACCTTCTGCTTGAGGTCGTCCTCGACCACATAGCTTTTGATCGTCCCCCCGTCTGGATCCATCTCCCCGACCACCACGTCGCCGTAGCGGTCGATCCACGCGGCATAGACCTTGCCGCCCGCCATCACGGCCACATCCCTGTCCTTTGCGTCCCAGATGCCGTCAAAAGCGATCGACTGGTAATTCTCGCCATACCTGGCATCGAATTTTGTCATCGGATTGCCTTGCCCCCCCTGCCCCGCCGCAGGGCCGGCCGCAAGGATCAGTGAAAGAGATAGAATGAAAATTCGGATCATTTGATTAATAGTTTATGGTTTTTGCACATTTCTTCCTATGCAAAGAAACTCATTCGGAGATCTAAATTTCATGGCCTGTCGGCTCAATTTTTTGCACTCTTGTTCCGAAATTTAACAAATGTTGCGTTTCGCACCATTAGTTCAATAAAAATCCAAAATCGGGTAGCCCATTCAATAAAATAATTTCCTACTTTTACATAGCCGGGCCATAAATGCAATCCATGATGAATTTTCTCTCGACCGACTCGAACCCACCTCCAACCCTGTTCCCTGCCTGCCGGGTCGCGTTGCTGGCCCTGGTCCTTTCACTCGTGTGGCAGCCCGTGCACCCCGTGACCGGAAGCCGCGAGCCTGTTTTTGAACTCATATCCCCCGAGTCGGGTTTCGTTTTCAACGCCATTACCACCATCGCCACCGACCGCAGCGGATTCGTTTGGTTCGGCACGAACGAAGGGTTGTATTTTTACAACAACAAGGAGTACAGGCGCTACTACTTCGAACCGGACAACCCCTGCTCCCCCCCGTCGAACCGGATCAACAAACTCTATTGCGATTCGGGCGGCAAAATATGGGTCTGCACCGACGACGGGGCCTGCTACTTCGAGCGCGACCTGAACAGCTTCACGCGGGTCGAACTCAAGTTGCCCATCCAGGACATTACCGCCATCGCCGAGTGCGAGCCCGGGATCTTCCTTTTGTGCATCAACGGTTCACTTTACGTCTACAATCCGCAGGACGCCTCCCTGTTCGAAGTGGTCCTCAAGGACGCCGACATCCACGCCAAGGTGTCGTGCATCGAAAAGTGCCCCACAGGAGAAATTTTCATCGGGTGCACGGACGGGCGCGTCTTCCGTCAGCAATCCTCCCCCTTCGATTTCCACAAAATCTGTACGGGCATCAACGAGACGATCAAATGCCTCTGCCTGGCGCGCGGCGGGGAAGCGGGCGGTCAAGGCGGCGAACGGTTGCTGGTCGGGTATGACCGGAGCGGTGTGGACGTGTTTTCCATGGAAGGGGAGCTTTTGCAACGCTACTCGGCGGCGGTTGAGAACAGCTTGCCCAACGACAGGATCAGGAAGATCGTCCAGAGGCGGTCGGGGGAGGTTTGGATCGCCACCTACGACGGGATACTGGTCGTCGCGCCGAACGGGCAGACGCGCACGATCAAAAGCTCGCGCTACAACAGGCTGCCGCGCAACAGCATCTATGAGCTGCACCTTTGCGGCAACGACGCGATGTGGGTCGGGACCTGGGCGGGCGGGTTGGCCTACTACCACGACCTGAACTACCGGTTCCACCAGATCGACGACACCTATACATATACCGAGGTGCAGCACGGGGTAATCTCCTCCTTCGCGGAGCACAGCCGCGACGAGGTGCTGGTGGGAAGCGAGGAGACGGGCCTGAACCTGTTCAACCTGCGGACAGGAACGTACAGCCTGCACAAACCGCCCTTCCACCAGCGCATCAAGGCGATGAGTTGGGATCCGCAGGGGCTTCTGTGGATCGGCACGGTGGGGTTCGGCCTCTACAACTACGACGAGAGGAGCGGCAAGGTTACGCACGTAGGGATCGACATCATCGACAGGAACAGCCATGCACCCATTACCTCGATTACCTTCGACGGCGACGACATCTGGCTGGGAACCCATGAGCTCGGGCTGGTGCGCCACAACCGAAAAACGGGACAGACCCGGCTATTTCCCCCGGGCGACACGGACAAGGACCTGAAATCGAACATGATATGGGGCGTAATGGACACCCCGAAGCAGAAACTGATCGTCTGCACCGAGAACGGGCTTTCGATCTTCGACAAAAAAACCGAAGCGTTCCACACGATCTTCCACACCCCCGGCCTGAAGGGGGCCAACCACTTCTACTTTATCTGCGAGGAGCAGCGCGGGGAGTATTACGTGGGAACCCGGGACAACGGGATCTACATCTACAACCTAAACACCGACACGCTGACCCCCTTTCCCCTGAACGACCAGCTCAAACACACCGACGTCTACTCGATCCTCAACGGCGGGGACTCGATCTTCTGGTTCTCCACCAACTGGGGCATCTACCTGTACGACAAAAAGGCGAACACGCTCAAGCACTTCTCGCCGAGCGACGGTTTGAGGGGCAACCAGTACCACCCCATGGCGGGGCTGATCGCCTCCTCGGGCAACGTGCTTTTCGGCAATACGACGGGATTCAGCTACATAGACCCCGGCTCGGTGGCCGTCAACGGCGAGCAGAGCCGGGCCTACCCTTTCGAAATCCTGGTAAACAACCAGCCCCTCGAACAGCTCAAAAAGGTGGTTTGCAACACGAAATACATCCCTGAAATATCGCTTATTAAACTCCCGTACAACCTGAACACCATTTCATTGGAATTTTCGGCCAACAACTTCCTCAAATCCGCCAACAACCGCCTGAGGTACAAACTGACCAACTACCAGAAGGAGTGGACCGAGATCCCCGCCTCACGGGACATCACCTACACGAAGATCCCGCCGGGCAAATACGAGTTGGTCGTCTACTCGATCAACAACGACGGAGTGGCGGGCGACGAGGCGACAAAGATCCGGATCGTGGTCAGGCAACCCCTGTGGCTGGCCTGGTATGCGATCCTGCTCTACCTCGGCATCGCATCGCTGGCCGCCTACCTGGTATACAAAGAGTTGCGTTTCAGGGCGAAAGCCAAACAGGACCTCAAACTGGAACGTTACAAGAACGCCATGAACGAAGCGACGGCGGTCGAGAAGATGAAATTCTTCATGAACGTCTCGCACGAATTCCGCACACCGCTGACCCTGATCGCATCGCCGCTCAAAATGCTCGAGCAGAGTAATCTATCCGCCGCCGAGGTCAAGAGCCACCTGGCCACCATCCACCGGAACACCGACCGGCTGCTCAGGCTGGTCAACCAGGTGCTGGACTTCAGGATGCTCGAGGTGGGCAAGAAGCGGATGAACCCGCAGATGGTCGACGCCGTGGAGCTGTGCAAGCTGGCCTACGAGTGTTTCGACTACAACATCGTCGAGAACCGGATCAAATTCGTATTCAACGCCGGCGCGGGGCGGATCCTTGCCACGGCCGACCCCGACATGATCGAAAAGATCATCTACAACCTGTTGTCGAACGCCATCAAATTCTCCGGCGACGAGCCGCACATCGTTTTATCGGTCGGCGCGTCGGCATCCGCCGCCATACCCGGTCCGGAATACTATATGACAGGCGTGGCGTTCGACTCCCCCGCCCTGGAGATCTCGGTAAGCGACAACGGCCCGGGCATCCCCGAAGGGCAGTTGCCCCGGATATTCGACCGTTTCGTATTCGGCGAAAAAGACCCGAACCGGGGCAGCGGGATCGGCCTGCACCTGTGCCGCGAGTACGTGGAGATGCACGGTGGGTACATCCTGGTCAAAACCCGGGCGGGGGAGGGCACGGAGTTTATCGTCCGCATCCCCCTGGAGGGCCCCCTGCCCGAGGAGAGCCCGACCTCCTCGGTCGAACCCTACCGGGGAGCGGCGGATCCCGCCCCGGACTCGCCCGGGGGCGGCGTAAACCCCCAAACGATACTCATCGTCGAGGACCACGACGAGATCCGGCGTTACCTCAAAACGCTGCTGGGCCGCCACTACCACTGCGTGACAGCCAAGAACGGCCTCCAGGGGCTGGAGATGGCCCGGTCGGTCAACCCGGACCTGATCATCTCGGACATCCGCATGCCGGGAATGAGCGGGCTCGAACTGGTCGAAAAGCTCCGGTCGGACGGCCGGACGGCATTGACCCCGATCATCGTTATAACCGCCCTGACGGACGATATTACCGAGTTGAGAAGCATCTCGGCCGGTGTGGACGCCTTCCTGCACAAGCCCATCAACGAGACGATCCTGATGGCCCACATCCAACGCCTGCTCGCCCACAGGGGGCAGCCCGAGATGCTCCCCGAAAGGGCGGACCACAAACTCTTCTTTATGGACAAGGTGGACCACCTGATCGAAACCAACCTGCAAAACGCAACGTTCGACGTGGCTTCGCTGACCAAAGCGCTCGGCGTCAACCGCAGCTCGCTCTACCGCAGGATCACGGCCGAGACGGGCATGAGCATGTCGGAATACATCCGCGACTACCGCCTTAAAATGGCCGCCGGGCTGATGAAAAAGGGGGTGTACAACATCGACGAACTGGCTATCTGCGTGGGATTCAACTCCACATCCTACTTCTGCCGTGCGTTCAAGACCAAGTACGGCATGACCCCGAAGGAGTACCGCAAAACGAACCTGGAATGAAACGACTTTTTCTTCTCCTTTCAGCCCTGTGCGCCGTGTGCTGCACGCCCGAACAGACGAGCTGGGTGGCCATAGGCGACTCGATTACCTACCTCAACGACCACCCCGAACAGACGGGCTACCGCGTCCAAAAGGGCTACCTGACCCGGGTAATGGAGGCGCTCCCGGGCCTTACCTGCGTCAACAAGGGCTACAACGGATGGACCACCGAAGGCATTGCCGAGAGGTTCGACGAGCTGGACATTCCCAGGGCGGATCTCTACACCGTCTTGCTGGGCACCAACGACTGGTGGCAGGGACGGCACGTCGGCACGCCCGGCGATTACCGGGACAACACGGGCAGCGAAACCATTTACGGCGCATTCCGCGTCATCCTGGATAAGATCAAAGCGCTGAACCCCAGGGCCACCGTCATCCTGCTTACCCCGCTGCAAAGGGGCGATTTTTGCTACCTGGCCGACTTTACCAACAACGCGCACGGCAGCTACCTCGACCGGCAGGGGCAGGGGCTCGACGAGGTGGCGCAGGCCGTCCTGGCGATCGGCGGGATGGAGAATCTGGAGGTGGTCGACCTCTACAACCAAAGCGGGATCGACATGTACAACATGGTCCGTTTCAAACGGGTAAAGGACCCCGCCACGGGGTTGTACCGGGACTTGGAATACCCCGGTTACGCGGGCATCCCGTTCGATCCCGCGGCGGACGAGTATCCCTACCCCGAAGAGGCGGTCGGCATGACCTACGACGGGCTCCACCCCTCCGACCGGGGCAACGAGATCATCGCCCGGATGCTTTGGGAGAGAATTCTGGATTTGATGCCCTCGCTGGGAAAATAAACGGGTTTTATCGGTATCTGATGATATTCCGCGCCTTTTGGAACGGAAATTGCCTTTGTATTGCCGTGCGCTTCCATTCGCGCGGCCTATGCCACCTAATATCCCGATATAGTTATGGAAAAGAACGTATTTACCTCCAGGCCGGGCGCGGTCGTGCTCGCGTCGGCCGCCCTATGCTCCGCCGCCGTGGGTTGCCGCGAAGCGAAAACGCAGAAGCCGGGAACGGATTTCAAAGGGACGATCAACCTCGATATCCGCGATTCGAAACCCGACTGGAACGCCTTCCTCTATCCGAAGGCCCCGAAAGAGTCCCCCAACGTGTTGTTCATCCTTTACGACGACACGGGCCAGGCCAGTTGGTCGACCTACGGCGGGGCGGTCAACATGCCCACCCTGGACAAGCTGGCCCAGAACGGGATTACCTACTCTCAGTGGCACACCACTGCCGTATCCTCGGCCACCCGCTCGTGCCTTTTGACCGGGCGCAACCACCACCAGAACGGCTTCGGCTCGATCGCCGAGTCGGCCGTCGGCTTCCCCGGCTACAACGGACACATTCCCGAATCGAACGCCACCGTGGCCACCGTGCTGCGCGACGCGGGCTACGCGACCTTCTGGATCGGAAAGAACCACAACGTGCCGGTCGACGCATTCGGCATGAGCGCCTCGAAAAAGGACTGGCCCCTGGGCCTCGGATTCGACCGTTTCTACGGCTTCATCTCCGGGGAGACCAACCAGTGGTATCCCACATTGATCGAGGACAACCACTTCATCGACCAGCCCTACCTGCCCGAGCAGGGCTACCACCTCTCCAAGGACCTGGCCGACCAGGCCATCCGCTACATCCGCGACTCGAAGCAGTCCGACCCGGCCAAGCCGTGGTACATGTGGTACTGCCCCGGCGCCAACCACGCGCCGCACCACGCGCCCGAGGAGTACATCGCCAAATACAAGGGCAAATTCGACGAGGGCTACGAGGCCTACCGCGAATGGGTGCTCCAGCGCATGAAGGAGAAGGGTGTGTTGCCCGCCGACACCAAGCTCACGCCGATCAACCCCATGCCCGAGGGGACCTACGACAAGGGCGATATGGTACGGCCCTGGAACACCCTCTCGGCCGACGAAAAGCGCCTCTTCTCGCGCATGGCCGAGGTGTTCGCCGGTTTCTCGGAGTACACCGACGCCCAGATCGGCCGGGTGATCGACTACCTCGAAGAGTCGGGCCAGCTGGACAACACGCTGGTCATCTACGCGGCGGACAACGGCGCCTCGGGCGAAGGCAGCCCGAGCGGCTCGGTAAACGAGAACTTCTTCTTCAACGGCTACCCCGACGACATCAAGCTCAACCTCTCGATGATCGACAAGCTGGGGTCGCCCGACACCTACAACCACTACCCCACCGGTTGGGCCGTGGCTTTCTCGACCCCCTACAAGATGTTCAAGCGCTACTCGGGTTACAGCGGCGGCACATGCGACCCGCTGGTCATCTCGTGGCCCAAGGGCATTAAAGCTCGCGGCGAAATGCGCAGCCAGTACCACCACGCCGTCGACATCGTGCCCACGATCTTAGAGGCGTGCGGCGTGAAGATGCCGGACGTTGTGCATGGCATCGCACAGACCCCGCTGCCGGGCGTATCGATGGTCCCGAGTTTCGACAACGCCGACGCGCCCACCAACAAGAAGATCCAGTACTACGAGATGTTGGGCACGCGAGGTATCTGGAAGGACGGCTGGATGGCCACCACGGTGCACGGCCCGCTGCCCTCCAACATCGGCAACTTCGACAAGGACAAGTGGGAGCTCTACCACACCGACGCCGACCGTTCCCAATCGACCGACCTGGCGGCTCAATACCCCGACAAGGTAAAGGAGATGCAGAAACTCTGGATGCAGGAGGCTGAGAAATACGACGTGCTCCCCTTGTGCGACCTCTCGATCGCCGAGTTCGTCAAGTACGAATACTACGCGCCGGTCCCGGAGAGCGGACGCTTTACCTACTATCCGAACACCTCGGAGGTACCCGAAGCATCGGCCGCCCCCACCGCCGGGCGCTCGTTCAAGATCCTGGCCGAGGTAACCTTAGAAAAGGGGAGCAAAGGGGTAATCGTGGCCCAGGGCTCGCGCTTCGGCGGCTACTCGCTCTTTGCCAAGGACGGCAAGCTCAACTTCGTCTACAACTTCCTGGGCATCCCGCCCGAGCAGATGCTCTCTTTCGCCATGCCCGCCCCCGGCAAGCACATCGTGGGGGTCGAATTTACCAAGGAGAAGGTAGGCACGGGCGAGATCCTGGGCACGATGAAGTTCTACCTCGACGACAAGATGATGGCCCAGGCCCCCATGCGTACCGAGTTCCACCGCTACTCATTGGGCGGGGAGGGGTTGTGCGTCGGGTATGACAGCAGCGACCCGGTCAGCAAGCAGTACTCCTACCGCTTCCCGTTCACGGGCGGCGAGATCCACAAGGTGGTCTATGACGTGGCCGACGACGCCTACACCGACGTCGTGCGCGAGTTCGAGACCAAGATGAGGACGCAGTAAAGAATCATGCAAAACGAAAAACTCCCCGGCTTTTTCGAGCCGGGGAGTTTTTTGTGCGGATTCTAATAGTTCCAGATGCCCTGGGGAAAGGCGTAAAAGTGGACCCCGTTGATAACCACATAGGCCTGGACGGTGCGTTTTTCGTTCGGGGCAAGTACCTGGGCGACAGAAAATTTACCGGTCCCCGAACCCGAGATCTTGACGTGGGTCATGTTGTCGGGCTGGCCGTCCGGATACCACATGATCCCGCGCTCGGTGTAAGCCGGGCTGCCGGCCGAGGTAATATCGCCGCCCAGGGTAAAGGTATTCTTGGCCGTGCGCTCCGCCGTGGTGGTCATCGCCGGCGGGGTCGGGATGGTAATGCTGACCGGGGCGGTGTAGGCGGACTGTTGGAAATCGAGCCTGGAGCAGACCCGGTAGTAGTGGGTCGATCCGGCAGCCAGGCCGTTGTAAACCATATGGGCCGGGGAGGAGGGTTGGCAAACCACCGTCCCGCCCCACGACGACCCGTCGGTGGAGTGCTGCAAATAGGTATAGGATCCGGCGGCCTGGACGCTCCAGGAGACCTTGACCGAATTGGTGCCCGTCATCTCGACCTTCAGGTTGCCGGGCAGCGCGGGGGGAATCAGGGTGGTAAAACTCTTGACCTCGCCGTAGACCGTGCCCGCCGCGCTGCTCACGAAGCCCTGCATATAGTACGTCGTGCCGGGCGTCAACCCAAAGGCCGTGGTCGTGAGCTGTTCGAGGGCGGGGGTCGGGCCGCTCCCCTGGCTGTACTCCTGCCAACCGGACGAGGGAACGGGGGTCGGGCCCCAGCGCACGCCGACCCCGGTATAGGCGGGAGTGCCCAGGCGGGTAATCTCCCAGGTGAGGTTGGCGTTAACGCTGCCGACATAAGTCGCGCCCACACTGGTCACCGCCGGCGCCGCAGTGGCCGTGGTAAAGGAGACCGAGGGTGAGTAGGTGGTTCCCCGGTCGTTGACCGCCCCGACCCGGTAATAGTACGTCGTTCCGGAGCTCATCCCCGCCTGCCCGAAAGAGGTGGAATTGGCGGGCAGGGTGGTGGCCAACGTCCAGGGAGCGTTTCCGGTCGAGGAACGCTCCACGACCACGCTCGCAGCGTTGGATGCGGTGTTGACCCAGTGCACCTTGAACGAGGTAAGCGATTCGCCCGTAAAGGCCACATTGACGGGTGCGGTCGGAACAGAGGTCGACGTCGCCGTTGCGGTGGTGAAGCTCATCTGCTGGCCGTAACCCACGCCGTCCCGGTTGCGGGCGTAGGCCCTCACGTAATAGGTCGTGCTCGGCGAAAGGCCGCTCACCGCGCTGGAGAATGTGCCCGTGCCGCCTACGGGCACGGTAAGGACATAATTGTTTACCGTGGGGGTCGTGGAGGTGGAGTAGCAAAAACCGTAGTCGGTCGTGGCCGGGAATCCCCGGTTGTAGTCGGTCATGTTTCCCGAAAACACAGCCCCTGTGGAGGAAAAATCGGTGACCGCATTGGTGGTGGGACTCGGGGTGTAGTCCCTCTGGATCGCCCAGAATTCCTGCTTGTCGCCGTAGGCGATGCCCCACGGCCCGATGGCGTACGACCGCACGTAGATCTTCGTGTAGTAGCCGATGTCCTCGACCAGAACGCTGAAACTGCCCGTCCCGCTCCCGTCGACGGGGATCTTGAACTCAGCCACGGTCGGGTCGGTCGGTGCGTAGTTGTAGCATATCCCGCGCTCGGTACAGGCCGGGCTGCCCACGTTGGTAACGCTTCCGCCCAGAACGGCCATATTAGTGTCGATACCGGTAACGGCGGCGGTCGTCAGCGTGGCTTTCGTGCCTGCGCCCGCCGCGGTGGTAAAGGAGACCTGGGGACCGTACTCCTCCCGGCCGTTCGAGGCGACGGTGTAAGCCCTCGCGTAATAGGTCGTGCCCGGATAGAGCCCTTCGGCGGTCGCGGTGAAACTCCCTGCGCCCGCCATTCCGGCCGGCAGGGTGACCCCCACCCCACCCCGCATGGGGTATTCGAGCATACTGTAGCATACGCCGCGCTCGAAGTGCGGCGGGTTGCCCTCGGCGGTGACGTTGCCGCCCAGCACGGCGGACGAGGTGGTGACGGAGGCCGCGGCGGCGGTCGTTACCGACGCGGGGGTATTCAGCGGCGGGGCGGTCGTAAAGGTGATCTGCTCGCCGTAGGCCGTGCCCTTTTCGTTGGTCGCGTAGGCACGCACATAATACAACGTGCTGGCTGCCATGTTGTCGCAATGGAACTGGAAGTTGCCCGCTCCCTGCGCGCTCTCGCTCCGTTTTTCGCTTGCGGTGGTCGGATCGGGGGAGGGGGACCAGCATACGCCGCGCTCGGTGTAGGCCGGCGAACCCTCATCGGTGATCTCGCCGTTCAGGTCGGCTGAAAAGTGGGCTATCCCGCTCACGGTGTGGGTTACCACCGCCGGGGGGCGGCCGCCCTTTTTGCCGCCCTCCTTCTCCGCGCAGGAGAGTTGCGCCGTTCCGGCCAAAAGAACGGGAATCAAAAATCGAATGAATGTATTTTTCATGATCGGTAGTTTTTAAGACCGGAATCGTTATTTGACATAAAGGTCCAGCACCCCGCCGTGGTACTTGACCCCGCCCACCCAGGCGTAGGCTTTGACCCGCAGCCACTGGTTTCTGGGCAGCTCCGAGATCGGGGCGAAGACATTGAAAGTGCCTGTCTTCCCATCCGTCGAGAGCGTGTAATCGCGCCAGCCCGACTCTCCCGCAGTCCACTCGAAGCCCAATTTGGCATAGGCGGGCGATCCGGCGTGGACGACGTACGCGGAAAAGTTGTACCCCGTGGGCATGGGGATCACGATGGTTTGCAGCTCGGGCGGGGTGGGCACCAGGACCTGCCTGACGGCGGTGAATTCCGAGTCCACGTTTCCGAGGCGCCTATCGACCTTGAAATAATGCAACCCCGGATCGAGCCCCTCGACGTATCCCTTGGATATTTCTCCAGATCCATAATTCTTGACGCCCCCCCGCTGGGTCCAGTTGACCCCGTCCGTCGACTCATAAAAAAAGACGGTGGTGTTGGCGACCGGATCCGTCCAGGAGAGTCTGACCGTGGTGGCGTCGAACAAGTCGGCACTGAAACCGGCAGGCGTGGTGGGAAGCTGGGGCGTCGTGAAACTCTTTTGCTCCGCATACTGCAAACCCGCCGGACCTTTAACCCAGGCCCGCACGTAGTAGGTCGTGTTTGACTCGAGCCGGAGGGTCGTCATATAGGAATCGGGGGTGGTTATCTTCCGGCTGTTCCCATCCACGGTCGGGTTGGGCGACGTGCCCCAACACACTCCCCGCTCGGTATAGGCCGGGGACCCGGTGTTGGTCATTTGCCCGCCGATGGAGATGATGACCGAATTGAAAACACCGATCAGGGTAGTAATCTCAGGCGCGCGGGTGGCCGTGGTAAAGGTTACCTCGGTGGAATAGGGCGAGTCGCCCGAGTCGTTGTAGGCGTAGACCCGGTAGCGGTAGGCCGTACCGGCGGTCAGGTTGGTTGCGGTGTAGGAGGTGGCGTTGGGCCCCATTGTCGCATGGTCCACCCATGCGCTGCCGTTGTAGCGCTGCAATCTGACTTCCGCCGCGTTGGTGGCCCTGTTGGTCCATGACAACCGGTAAGAGGTGGTCGACACAGGCTCCGCCTTCAGGTCGGAGGGGGCCGCCGGTTTGGAGGCCGTGGTCGCCGCCAGGGTCGAGAAGTAAATCTGGCCGCCGTAGCCCGTACCGGCCCTGTTGCGGGCATAGGCCCTCACGTAATAGGTCGTGTTGGGGGTGAGTCCGTTGACCGAGGCGTAGAACCCGCTCCTGCTGGCGGTCGTGGGTACCACCAAATTGGCTAAGGTGGGGTTCGGCGTGGTGGCGTAGCAAAAGCCGTAGTCGGTGGCGGCGGGGGAACCCAGGTTGTAATCGCCATTGATCACCCCCAGGAAAAAGGCCCCGGTGGAGGTAACGTCTCTCGGCTCCATGGTTGCGGGTTCGGGGACCCTGTCCCTGGGCAGGGCCCAGAATTCCACCTGGTCGCCGTATGCGACGCCCGCCGTGTTGATGGCGTAGGCCCGCACGTAGATCTTCGTGTTGTAGCCGATTTCATCCATGGGAAGCTCGAATGCACCCGTTCCGCTCATATCCACGGGGACCTTTCTGCCGTTTACGCTGGGGACGGTCGGCGCGTAGTCGTAGCAGATCCCCACCTCGGTATAGGCCGGGGAGCCCGCATTGACGACCTTCCCGCCCATCACGGCCGTGTTGACTTCGATACCGGTCACCTCGGCGGTGGTTACGGTGGCCTTCGTGCCCGACGCGCCGGAGGTAAAGCTGATCTGGGGGCCGTAGAGCGTTCCCATCAGGCTGACCGTGTAGGTCCTTGCGTAGTAGATTGAGCCCGGGTAGAGGCCCTCGGCGGTCGCGGAGAAGGCGCCCTCGCCCGCCTCTTCGGCCTTTAGGGTAATCACATTGTAGCCGCCCCGGGAAGGATTCTCGTGCATGGCGCAGCAAACGCCGCGCTCGTAGTGCACCGGATTGCCCTCGGCTGTGACCACGCCGCCCAAAACGGCGGAAGAGGCCGTGATGGAGGTCGCGGCGGCAGTCGTGATCACGGTGGCGGTCCCGTCGGCAACGCCCGTCGTGAAGTCGACCTGGTTGCCGTAGACGATGTCGCCCGCGGTATTGACCGCATAGGCCCGCACGTAGTAGGTCGTGGAGGGCTCCAAATTGGGGATCCAGTAGGTAAACGCGCCCGCGCCATCCACGCTGCCGTAATCCCGGGCCCCATCCCGGGTCGGGTTCTGGGTCGTGGACCAGCACACCCCCTTTTCGTTGCATGCGGGCGTACCGATCTCGACGATCTCACCGCCCAGGATGGCCGAGACGCTCGTCACGGCCGACGCCCGCAGCGTGGTCACCTCCGGCAGGATCTTTTTCCCCTCGCCGGACTCCTTCTCCTTGCAGGAGAAATTCAGGATCGAAACGGCCAGAAGAAAGGCCGGGAATAAAAAACGGGTATGTGTCTTCATAGTCGTATGGTTTTGCGAAAAATATCCCCTGTTCCTATTCGGCGGTGAAACGCAGACTGGGGCCGTAGAAAGTGAAGCCGATTATCTTGACGTAGCTTCTAACCCCGTAGGTCTCACCGACGGTAAAGGTGGCGGTGGTCGAGAAGGCGCCCAGGCCCGATCCGGCGACCGGCACGATGTCGGTAAGGTGCTTGTTCTCCGGTCCCCACATGAAACCCCGCTCGGTATAGTTCGGGCTGCCCAGGGCGGTAATGTTGCCGCTGAGGGTGTATTTGCCCTTCGATACGCGGGAGAACGCCGCGGTCATGGCGGGCGGGGTGGGAGTCGCCACGCTGGCCGTGGTGGGGGTGTAGCCGGAGAACATTTCGTTCAGGCAGGACTTCACCCTATACGAGTAGGTCGTTCCCTGCGTCAGGTTCAGGAACGTTGCCTTACTGGGACTCGCCGAGGTCGGAAGTATGACCGTAGTGGTTTTCCAACTCGCCCCCCCATCGGTGGAGACCTCCACATAGGAAGTCGATCCGGCGGCGGCGATGGTCCAGGAGACCTCGGCCGTGGTCAGGTTGGTCAGTTTGGCTTGCAGGCTGTGCGGCGCCGTGGGAACGGCCGGGGTGGTGAAGCTTTTCTGTTCGCCGTAGTAGGTACCCGCCTGGCTGACGACGTAGGCCTGCACGTAGTAGGTGGTGCCCGGGGTCAGCGGGTTGCCGAAATTCGTCACATAAGTGCCGCCCGTGGGGTTGGTGACCTTTACCCCGACCTTGGTCCCGGTACTCGCCGGATTGGGCGACTTGCCCCAACATACGCCCATTTCGTTGTAGGCGGGGCTCCCCAGTGCGGTAATGTTTCCGCCCAGGGTGGCCGTGGTGCCCTTGATGTCGTAGGGGGTAAGGGTGGTCACGGCGGGCGCGGAAGCGGCCGAGAGGAAGGTAACCGATTCGGAGAAGGGACCCGCCCCCAACTCGTTGGCCGCATAGACCCTGTAAGTGTAAGTGGTCGAGGCGGTAAGCCCGTTATCGGTATATGAGGTGTTTTGCGGCCCCATGGTGGCTATATACTGCCAGCTCCCCCCGCTGACCAATTTGTCGACCTTGATCGACCTGGCGTTTGTGGCTGTGTTGGTCCATTCGAGCCTGACCGAATTGAGCGTGACTCCCTTTGCGGTAAGGTTCTGGGGCGCTGTGGGGACGGACGTATCGCTCGTGTTGAGGGTTTTGAAGCTGACCTGGGTCCCGTAGTTCGTGCCGGCCCGGTTGGTGGCGTAGGCCCTCACGTAATAGGTCGTGTTGGGCTCCAGACCGCTCAACGGAGCGTAGAATTCGAGCTTCCCGGCGGCGGAAGCGACTACGTTGCCGGTTTCCAGCGTGGGATTCTGGATGGTCGAGTAGCAAAAGCCGTAGTCCGTGCATACAGGGAAACCCTCATTGCTGGTGGATATGCCCCCCTGCCCCATCGCCCCGACCGCGGTTATGCCGTTTACCGCCTTGGTAGTTGGAGTGGGCTTCGAGTCGTGCGGGTCGGCCCAAAACTCCACCCTATCGCCGTAGGCAACGCCCCACGGGCCTATGGCGTAGCTGCGTACATAGATCTTCGTGTTGTAGCCCACGTAGTCGGCCATGGCGGTAAAACTGCCCGTCCCGCTTCCCTCCACAGGGATCTTGAAACTACCCACGTTTGGCTCCGAGGGCGCGTAATCGTAGCATATCCCCCGTTCGGTGTAGGCCGGACTGCCGGCGCTCACGACGCTTCCCCGGAAGATCGCGCCCCCGTCGGAGTTATCGCCCGCGAGCAGTTCGGAGGTGGTCAGGGTGGCTTTCGTGCCCGATGCGGTGGTGGTAAAGGAGACCTCCGGGCCGTACTCCACCCAACCGAAGGAGGAAGTGGTGTAAGCCCTCGCGTAATAGACCGAGCCCGGATAGAGCCCCTCCGCCGTTACGGTAAAGCTCCCCTGGCCCGGCATCTCGGCCGGCAGGGTAATCCCCACGCTTCCCCGCATAGGCTCCTGGTAGAGCCCGAGGGCGACCCCACGCTCGCTGTGCGCCGGGTTGCCCTCGACGGTAACGTTTCCGCCCAACACAGCGGACGAGGCGGTAACCTGGGTCGCCTCCGCGGTCGTGACCGTCGCGGGGGTGTTCAGCGGCGGGGCGGTCGTAAAGCTGACCTGCTGGCCGTAGACGGTGCCCTTCTCGGTGGTCGCGTAGGCGCGCACATAGTACAGCGTGCTGGGCGCCATGTTGTCGCAATGGAATTGGAAGCTGCCCGTCCCCTGCGCGCTCTCGCTCCGCTTTCCGCCCGCAGTGGTCGGCTCGGGGTTGGGCGACCAGCATACGCCGCGCTCGGTGTAGGCCGGGTCGCCTACCTCGGTAATCTCGCCGTTGAGGGTGGCCGTAAAGTGGGCCACGTCGCTCGGCGAAAGGGTAACCACCACCGGGGGCGTGACGGTCTTTCCCCCGCCGGACTCCTTCTCCTTGCAGGAGAAATTCAGGATCGAAACGGCCAGAAGAAAGGCCGGGAATAAAAAACGGGTACGTGTCTTCATAGTCGTATGGTTTTGCATTGGTTGCGACAAATGATACCCGTGAGTGCACTACAAAAATACCCCATCCAAAGCCCCGGGGCAACCCCCCTTTTTAGTGTTTTTTCACTGCTGCACAAAGAAATACTAAAAAGGGGGGTTGGAAACGGCGGCGGGGAGGGATATTTTTGTGAAAAAGTATTACCTTTAGATGGTATGAAAAGGTATCTGCTTGTCTTGCTGCTGTTGTGGCTGCCCTTTGCGGTGCTTCGCGCTGAAAACCTCGATTCGCTCGAGCATATTTTGCGCGACAAGGGGTCGTCTGCCCCGGACCGGATCTCAGCCTGCGACAAACTGAGCTGGGAGCTGCTCGACACCGACTTTCAAAGGGCCTGCTCGCTGGCCAACGCCGGGCTGGCCCTTGCCAAAAAAGAGGACAACGACCTGATGACCGGACGGCTCTACCGCAACCTGGGGGTGGCCTACACCTGGGAAGGCAAGCGGGACAGCGCGCACATGTACCTCCAACAGGCGCTCCGCTACGCCCAAAAGGCGGGCAACGAAAGCCTCGAAGCCTCGGTCTACGGCGCGACGGGGAACATCTACCTGATGGAAAACCGCTCCGAAAAGGCCATCGAATGGCTCTTCAAGGCCCTCGAAATCTTCGAAAAGAACAACCAGACGCCCCAAATCCTCGAAGTAATAGGCAACATTGGGACGCTATACATCCACATCGGCAACTACGCCCAGGCCGAGGTCTACCTGCTCAGGACCGAAACGCTGTGCATCCAGGCCGGGGACTCGATCGGCGTGGGGGTCGCGGCCGACGGGCTGGTAAGCGTCTACATGAACAAAGGCGAGCTGGACAAGGCCGTCTGCTACGGTTTGAGGGCGGCGCGGATCTTCCACGACCTGGGCCTAACAGCCAACGAGGCCACCGCGCTGCAATCCGTCTCGCACGTCTACCGCGAGGGGTACAAGGATTACGCGAAGGCCGCCGAATACGCGCGCCAAAGCCTGGCCCTGGCCCGGCAGGTGGGCTACCCGGCCGAGATCATCGCAGCGCTGAACGCGTTGTCGGGCGCGCAGCTCCACACCGGCGAGTACGCCGAGAGCGAGCGCAACGCGATGGAAGCGTTGGAGATGGACTCCTCGTCGATCGTAAAGCGCAACCTGCTCCATACCCTGATGGCGGCCAACATCATGCTCGGGCGCAAGGGCGAGGCGCTGGAGTTCTTCCGCCAGTACGACACGTACGTCTCGGGGATCGCCGACGAGGCATTCCAGAAGCAGCTCTCCGAAATGGAGGTGCAATACCAGACCAACAAAAAGGAGGCGCGGATCGAAGCGCTGCAAAAAGAGCGCGGGCTGATCATCTGGCTCAGCCTGGCGGCGGCCGGGCTGGCGCTTCTGGCCATCGCGCTGCTTATCGTGCGCCACAGGCTGGCCGTACAGAGGAATAAACTGGCCGAGGCGCAACTCGAGAAGCTGGAACAGGAGCAACAACTGGTGGCGGCCCAGGCCGTTATGGACGGCGAGACCGCCGAGCGCACCCGCCTGGCCCGCGACCTGCACGACGGTTTGGGGGGCATGCTCTCGGCCGTGAAGATCAACCTGCGCGATGCGGGGGATCCGGAGAAGGCCCGGCAGATGCTCGACCAGTCGATCCGCGAGCTTCATCGGGTGGCCCACCACATGATGCCCGATATGCTGCTCCGGTACGGCCTGAAAACCTCGTTGGAGGAGTTCTGCGCCTCGATCCCGACCGCCGAGTTCCACTACTTCGGTGCGGAGTCCAGGCTCGACAACCGGCTCGAGGTGCTGCTCTACCGCTGCACCCACGAGCTGGTCAACAACGCCGTCAAGCACGCCAACGCGAAGCATATCTACGTGCAACTGGTCCGGGACGCGGAACGGATCGCCCTTACCGTCCAGGACGACGGGGTGGGATTCGACCCCGAAACCACCCCGCGGGGGATGGGGCTGGAGAACCTGCGCAACCGGATCTCGGTCTTCCACGGCCGCATGGAGATCTTCTCCTCGACGGAGAGCGGAACGGAAGTATTCATTGAAATTCCCTCGGTATGATAACGGTCGATATCGTGGACGACCACACCATGGTGGTCGAGGGTCTCAAAAAGATCATCTTCGAGTCGGGCATCGCCCGCGTGGAGGCGACCTACAACTGCCTGGCCGCCTGCCGGGAGGGGCTGGCCGCGCGGCAACCCGACGTGTTGCTGCTCGACGTCAACCTGCCAGACGGCAGCGGGGTGGACTTCTGCGGGGAGCTGAAAAAAACGTACCCGGGTCTTAACATCCTCGTGTTGACCAGCTTCCGGGAGGTGAACATCGCCAAGCGCGTGCTCGACAACGGGGCGTCGGGGTACGTACTCAAGAACTCCCTGGGCGAGGAGCTGATCGCGGGCATCGAAACGGTCGCCGCGGGCGGGATCTTCCTGTGCGAGGAGATCGACGTGATGCTGCAAAAAAAGAGGTCAGAGGAGGCGATCTGGCTGACGGGGCGCGAAAAGGTCGTGCTCAGGCTGATCGCCGAGGGGTATTCCAACGTCGAGATCGCCGAAAAAATCCTGCTCAGCAACGACACCATCAAGGGCTACCGCAAGAACCTGCTGCTGAAATTCGGGGCGAAGAACACCGTGGCGATGGTCAAGGCGGCCATCGAGCAGCAGTTGATTTAGCGTTAAGGTACGCTTTTTGTCTGTTAAACAGTATGACACAGGTAAATATCAAGCGGGTTTACGAACCCGCAAGCCCCGGCGACGGGTACCGCGTACTGGTGGATAAACTCTGGCCGCGGGGCCTCCGCAAAGAGCAACTTCAATTCGACCTGTGGGCCAAGCAGGTCGCACCGTCCACCGCTTTGCGGCAATGGTACCACCAACAGCCGCAACAGAGGTGGGGGCAATTCCGGGTCAAATACATGGACGAGCTGACGCACTCCCCCGCGGCAGGCGAGTTCCTGAGCGGGATCAAAGGAAAGAAGGCCGTAACGCTGCTGTACGCCGCGCGCAACGGACAGCAGAATCACGCACTGGTCTTGCAGGAGTTTTTAAACCAGTACCTCAAGGCCGCTCCGGGAGCGTAAAAGATCAATCTCGGGCCCGAGAAACGCATCACTTCACGGATTCGCTCCCTCATAGCGGAGCGGTAGCAATGTGTCGCGCACTTTTTGCACGCCGGCTTGCCCTCCCCATAAGGGCAGCGGTCGAGGCGCTCGAGGGCGTAATCCAGCAGTTCGCGGCATCCGGCACACAACTCCGCGTTGCCCTCGCGGCGGCGGCACCAGAGGCGGATCATCCGCTCGACGGTCTGCTTTTCGTTTTCGATCCTTGTCCCCATGCGGCCCATATATTCCGTCGTGATACCCGTCTGCCGGATTTTCGATAAGCTACTCGCCATCCTTCCTGAATCCGATCCGGCGGCGGGGTTTGCCGGGCTCCGGTGCCTTGGCAGCTAACTCCCCGATGGCGTTATACAGATTGTCCAGATGCTTGCGCGTATCTTCGGACAGGTCGTTCACGGCTTCCAGCGTATCTTCCCCTTCCCGCCGCAACAACTCGATCGTAGCCCGTATTTCGGCCAGTTCCGCCGTCACGGTCGCGGTGGTGGCTATGTAGTTGCGCATCGCCACGAAGGCCCGCATAATGGCGATACTGGCCTGCACAGCGATAGGACTGCGAAGGATCGCCGAAAGCATCGATACACCCTGCTCGGTAAAAGCGAACATTTCCGACACACCGATATTATATCCAGGGGGTATCACATTTTGTGATCTCCCCATGTCTATCAGCGAGTTGGCCTCATCAGGCGACAGCCTGAACATGAAGTCATCGGGGAAACGCTCAATATTACGACGAACCGCCTGCTTGAGAGCACGGGTCTCCACCTGATAAAGCTCCGCCAGGTCGAAGTCCAGCATTACCCGGACGCCCCGTATCTCGTATATCCGATTTTGAATTACCCGTATCTCCATGGCCGCAAAACTACAAATTTTTCCATTACCCGGCCAAAAAAACGCACACTCCTCAAAAGTGTGCGTCTCGTGTGCGACTACTGCATTGAATTGACCTTCAATCGCATTGGTGGAGATGGGGGATTTTGCACTCCCTCGCAACTGCCTTATGGTCAATACTCAAAAATACCGTCTTCGGATACGTTAGCGAATTTGTATCCCTTGGTTTGCGGTCTGCTGCTCAGCATTTCATATCGGTGCGAAAGTAGCGATATTCTTTTGAAAATCCAAGTGCGGAACGACCGTTTTGAGACCGGACCCTCATACTAATTTCTGCTCGATTGCCTTGCGGACCAGCGAGGCGGTGTTGCGCACGTCGAGTTTCAGGTGCAGGTATTTGCAGTAGCTGCGCACGGTCTCGAAGCCCAGGAAGAGTTTTTCGGCGATCTCCCTGATCGTGTAACCCTCCACGATCAGGGCCAAGATCTCGCTCTCGCGCGCGGAGAGGGGGATGGGGCGGGCGGCCCGGGCGTTGAACAGCGCACGGGCCTGTTCGCACAGGAAATGGTTGCCCGAGGCTACAGTGACGATGCCCTCGATGATCTGCTCGGAGGGGGAATTTTTCAGCATATAGCCCATTACGCCGCACTCCAGGGCGCGGGAGATAACGGCCGGCTCGGCGTAGCTGGTCAGCATCAGGATGTTCACTTCCGGGCAGGCGGCCCGGATCTCGGGGCAGAGGTCGATGCCGTTGCCGTCGGAGAGGTTCACGTCCAAGATCAGCACGTCGGGAGTGCAACGTTCGAGCAACTCGCGGCATTCGGCGATGCTGTGGGCCACGTCGACCACATGGGCGACGCCGGAGCGGTCGATGATGTGGCGGAGGCCTTCGGAGACGACTTTGTGGTCGTCGGCGATGGCCACGCTGATCAATGGGGCTTGGCTGGCTTCCATAATCCGGGCGGTTTAGATGCTGAATTCGATGTTGACCTCCGTTCCCCGGCCGGGGCCGGAGCTGATCTCGATGCGGCCGTTGTAGGTGGCCACCCGATCGCGGATGTTCCTCAGGCCCATGCCCGCCGTCCGGAGCGACGGGTCGAAACCCTTGCCGTCGTCGCGCACGATCAGGGCGGCGTAGTTGCTCTCGCGCATCACCTGCACCATGACCTGCGAGGCGTCGGCGTGTTTGAGCGCGTTGTTGACCAACTCGTGGACGATGCGGTAGATCATTACCTCCATCTTCGGGTCGAGGCGCTCTTCACTGCCGAAATAGTCGAAGCTGACCTGCGGGAGATTGCCGCAGAAGTCGCTCAGCGCCACCTTCAGGCCGTAGCGGCTCAAGGAGTCGGGCATCAAATGGTGGGCCACGCGGCGCAGTTCGAGCATCGACTCGTTGAGCATGCCCAACGCCGCGGAGAAGTGCTCCATGTCGATCTTTTTAAGCGAGGCGCCGTTCTTCATCGTCTCCAGGTTGAGTTTCACGCCGGTCAGCATGCTGCCCAGACCGTCGTGCAGGTCGCGGGCCAGGCGGGTGCGCTCGGCTGTCTCGCCGTCGAGCACCGACTGGGTGGCGATCAGTTGGCGCTCCTGCTCCAACTGGGCGACCTGCTGCTCGGCGATGCGCTTTTTCTGCGCCGTCCAGCGCCAGAAGATAAAGAGCAGGACCAGCAGCAGCAACAGGGCCGCGGACCCCGCGATGCTCAGCCACATGATCAGTTGCCGCTCCTCCTCCAGGGAGGCGATGCGCGCCTCTTTCTTCTCGGTTTCGTACAATACCTCCATCTCGGTCAGCGCAGACTGGAAATGCTCGTTGGCGTACTCGTTCTGCTGTTTGATGCTGCGCTCGAAATATCCGAGCGCTTCGAGGGGGCGTCCCGAGTTGAGGTAGGCCCGGACCAGGATGTTGTAGACAGCTATATTGTGGTGGGGGTCGGCGTCGGAGGTTTTCAGGGATAGGAGCGCCATCTGTTCGGCCTTCCGCCACTGTTCACGGTGCAGGAAGATCTCCGCGTAGACGCTTTGCGCGTCGGCCTTGTCGGTGGGATAATCGAGCGTGTCGGCCCCCGCCAGCGCCTTGAGGATGTACTCCTCAGCCTTCCTGTCATCGGCGTAGCCCAGCAGGTGTACCCGGGCGAGCATGGTCAGCGAGGTAACGCAACAGCCCGCCTCCCGGTCGCTGTGTGAAGAGTTGTATTGGTAGCAGTAGGTGGCGTGCTCTTCCGCTTCCCGGTAATTCCCGTTGTTGAGGCAGATGATCGCCAATCCGTCGCGGGCACTGGCGACCATCATCGAGTCGTCGGTTTGCAGGGCGTAATCCAACGATTTGCGGTAGTTGGCCTCGGCCTGGCCGTAGTTGCCCATTTCAAGGTACAACTCGCCTATGTTCTTGTGCACGAAGACCATGCTCTCTTTCCAGCCGTACTTCTCGAAGATCTTCATCGCCCGGGTATAGTACTCGATCGCCTGGTGGACTTTGCCCTGCATATTGTAGAGGTTGCCGATTGTGCCGTACAGGTTGGAGTAGTTGTCGTCGATCTCTTCCTCGGTGTAGCGCTTGTCGCCCTTCATGCGGTCGGTCGCCTCCAGGGCCTTGTTGTACCAGACCATGGCGCTGTCGTACTCCGTCACGTTGTAAAGGTGCATTCCGATCAACCGATAGCAGTCGTGCATCGCGTTGAGCTTGTTGTGCTTTTCGGCGTGGGCGGCACCCAGTTGGGCCATCTCCATCGAGCGCGCGGGGTCGGACTGCTTGTATCCCCACATCAGCCCGACGTAGATGCGCAGCAAATCGTCGCCTTTCGGGGATTTGGTTTTCAGCGCGTTCTCCAGCGAATCGACCTTCGGGGTGCGGTGGTCGGAATAAGCGTTCGCCTCTGCGTGGCACAGGCACAGCGCAACCGTCGCTACGACGGCCCGGATCAGTATCCTTTTCGGCTTCATCGTCCTGGTGGTTTGGGGTATATACAAATATAGGTTATTTTTTCCTGTTTTCCCACACCCCCAAATTTGGGGTTTTTGTATCCGGCGCCACCAAAACCCCAAATTTGGGGCTGTCGGGACGTTAATATGCGGTTTAATTTTGTATACAGGTAAACCGCAGGCCGTATGGACCATAAAAGACCGGAACCGGACGACCGGGAAGAGTTCATCCCGTCCGAAGAGATCAGAAAGAGCATCGAGCAGGCACTCGAAAAGCTCGAAAAAGCCCGTGAGGAGTTCCGCAGGGCCACCGGGGAGAGCACGTCCGGGGCGGAAGAGACCCCGGCAAAGGATAAACCCAACGAAAACCCCAAGCCATGAAAAGAACGACCATCGCACTCTTGATGCTCCTGCCGGTCGCGGGCGCAGCAACGCTTGCGGGATGCGGAAAATCCGGCGAAGACCCGGTACCTGCCGTCCCGCTAACCGCCATCACGCTCGATAAAACCTCAGCCACCCTGGCCGCGGGCGCGACGCTCCAACTCTCCGCCCAGAGCGTCGTACCGGCCGACGCCACCGACAAAACCTTTACCTGGGGCACATTGCACCCAGCCGTCGCCACCGTCTCGGCCAGCGGCCTGGTCACTATAAACGCTACCGCAGTTGACGGCGCCACCGCCTCGATCACCGCCACCGCCAACGACGGCAGCGGGGTGACGGGCACTTGCGCCATCAGCGTGGAGGGCGTGATGATCAACGGCGTGGTCTGGGCGCGGACCAACGTGGCCGCGGTGGGCGCATTCGCCGCCGCACCCGAGGCGCCCGGCATGTTTTACCAGTGGAACATAAAAACGGCCTGGGCAGCCGCCGGTGAAGTCCAGAACTGGAACACGACCGACGCGACGGGCGATGAGTGGCTCGCGAGCAATGATCCCTGCCCCGGAGGGTGGCGCGTACCGACCCCGACGGAGCTTGGCAAGCTGGCAGACGAGGACAACGTGGAATCCGCGTGGGTCACCAGTCCCGCGAACGGCCGCACATTCACCGCAAAGCCGTCCGGCCCCTCGATCTTCCTGCCCGCGGCGGGCTGGCGCGAGCACACCACAGGGACGCTCGTCAACGTGGGCCGTGACGGGCAATACTGGTCGGGTTCCGGACGCACGAACACCGACGCGCACTACTTTTTCCTCAACAAAGACGGCGCCTCGATGAGCTACTACTACCGCACGACCGGCCAATCTGTCCGCTGCGTGAAACATATAGAGTGAATTTACCGACCTATAAACCAAACGCCATGAAAAAATACCTTCTTTTCTTGTCGCTCTGCCCGCTCGCCGTGGGTATGGCGGCCACCGTCCGGGCGCAGACCACCCCCGAGGCCCTGATCGGGCAATGTCCCTCCCTGCCTGCAGTCTCCACGCTGGCGGCCTGGGCGACCAGTTCCGACAACCAGGCGGCGCAGCAGGCCATCGACGCATTCCTGGACAAGATCAATGCATTGAATGAAAAAGGCAACCAAATGGCAGAAAGGATGATGCCCGGGATCCAGGCTGCCGCCATGAGCGACGCAGACCGCGTGGCGCGGCAGCAGACCGGCAAATCGATCCAGGAGATACAGGGCATGAGCGACAGACAACTGGAAGCCTTCGCCAACCAGCAGGCCGCATCGCGGTTGTCCTCGGCGGGGCTGGGCGGGATGTCGCTCTCCCAATTGCAGTCCCTCGAAGGCAAGAGCGAGGAGGAGATCCTCAACGCCTTGTCGGGAAGCGTTACCGGAATGACCGGATTGACGGCCAAGGAGCTGAAGGCGATGGAGAACATGACCGAAAAGCAGGCCGAAGCCTACCTCAAGCAGGGCGACCGCATGCAGAGGATGCAGGCCGCCGCCGCGCGCCAGCCCCAAATCCAACCCTCAGCCGACCCGCGGCTCGACCAGGCCGAAGAGTTGCAGCGGATCACCGACCGTTGGACGGAGATCGACCGCCTGAACGCTCAGGAGGCGGAGCAGACCGTGCAGAAGATCTATGAGATACAAGCCAGGTACCAGCCCCGGATCGACGCAATAAAGCCCACCGGGGTAATGCACGACACGGAGATCTTCACCGAATCGGAAGCCCGGGCGCGGCAAGGGCTCGCGATGGCCATGAATTCGGAGTGCTACACGTTGTGGTGCAACCGGATCAGCAACGCGCAGGGGCGCATCAAGACCAAGCTCGCCGATGTGGATAACTACGACAGGATCAACTCGCAGCTTCTGGCGGCGGGCGGGGGCGCGGCAACTGCCAAAGTGATGCCTTCGATCGGCTACTCCATCGCCGGGCAGTACCTCAGCCTGGCCTCAAGCGTAACGACTTTACCGCAAATGAGATAACAAAACCCATACGGATATGAAAACAATTCATCTTTTTATCGCAACGCTCGCGCTGTTGACGGCCCCGGCCATCGATGCAAGCGCGCAGGGCTTCCTGGACAGGGTGGGCAAGAAGGTGGGACAGGCCGCCGAGAACGCCATCACCAAGAAAGCCGAGAAGGCGGCGGAGAAAGCCGTCGACAAGGCCACCGACCCCAACACCTACAAGGGCGACGGCAGCGACAATCAGCAACAACAGCAGGCCGCCCCCGCCCAGGACAATGCGGGCGCTGCGGGCAATTCAACGGCCGCCGCCCCGCCGAAAGGGCAATCCCTGGAAATGACCTATGCCAAATCGGACTTTGTGCCGGGCGACATGATCATCTTCGAAGATTTGCTTGTGGGTGAGAAGCTGGGCGAGTTCCCCTCGATGTGGGATCTGAAGAGAGGTAACGCCGAAGTCGCCAACGTCGGCGGCGAGAACGCCATCCACATGGAACAGGAAACTCTGCTTATGCCTTTTATGAAGGAAAAGGATTACCTGCCGGATGAGTTTACTGTTGAATTCGACCTGTATGTTCCTTGCCGTAAGGACCGTGGAGGAAAAGACAACTGCCAGGTCAACAACAGGTACAATATCGACCTGGTAAACGCGGCCGGCAAAGTCGTCTTTCAGATGTCTTGGTACAATTCCAGCAGCAATTGGGGAAAAACCTCCCGAATTAGCTGGAATTGGAAAAACGGTGGGGAAGACAGCAAGGGGGAAGCGCAATATCTGTTCAAATTAAGTGATTTCAACCACATAGCGATCTCTTTCAACAAAAGGGCGTTGAAATTCTACATTGATGGAACGCGCATGGTAAATATTCCGCGCTGCGACGCGCCCTCACGGTTCCAGATCTTTTCGTATGAAGGCGAAGCCCAGGATGAGAGGTTTATCAAGAACGTCCGCATCGCCAAAGGAGCCGTGCCTCTCTACGACCGGATGATGTCCGACGGCAAGTTCATTACCTACGGGATTACGTTCGATGTGGGTAAAGCGGTCATCAAGCCCGAGTCGATGGGGGAGATCAACCGCATCGTGCAGTTGTTGAACGAGAATCCGGCGCTCAAATTCTCCGTCGAGGGGCATACCGACAACACGGGCAATGCCGCCTCGAACCAGACCCTCTCCGAGGCGCGCAGCAAGGCCATCGTGGACAAGCTGGTCTCGATGGGCATATCCGCCGACCGCCTTTCCAGCGCGGGTAAGGGGCAGAACAGTCCCATCGCCGACAACGGCACCGACGAGGGGCGGGCCAAGAACCGCAGGGTGGAGTTCGTTAAACTATAAAATAAAACAGCTATGATCGACCGGATAAAGAATATGCTTATCACTCCCAAGACCGAGTGGCAGGCCGTGGAGGCACAGAACGCGCCCCACATGAAAGTTTTAACGACCTATGTGGTGCCGTTGGCGCTGATCCCCGCCGTGGCCGCGTTTATCGGCTACGGGCTGATCGGATACTCGGTACTGGGCGTACACGTCAGCAATGTAGGGTGGGGCATCCGCCAGGCCATTGTGCAATATGTCGCCATGCTCGGGGGCGTGTACGTCACGGCCTTTATTATCGACGCGCTGGCGGCCAATTTCGGCTCGCGGAAGGAGTTCAACCGCGCATTCTCGCTGGTGGCCTACGCCTACACCCCGATGTTCCTGGGCGGCGTGTTCAACCTGCTGCCCTCGCTCTCGTGGCTCGCGTCGCTGGCGGGGCTGTACGGCCTGTACCTGCTCTATACGGGCCTGCAACCGATGATGAAAACCCCCGAAGATAAGCAGACCGGGTATTTCGCGGTCAGTTTGCTGGTAACCATCCTTTCCGTGATCCTGGCGGCCATCCTGCTGCGGGGTGCGTATTTCAGGTTCTGAAATCCTTTGACATTTAAAACTTATGCCATGAAAAGAGTAGTTTCCGTATTTCTATGCCTTGCTCTGGCCGCGTGCGGCGGCAGCGACGATACACCTGACACGGCGGTAAGCGGGGTGGGGATGAACAAGCCCACCCTTGCGCTGGCCACCGACGGCAGTGAAACGTTGGTCGCCACCGTCGAACCGTCCACGGCCCTGAACAAAGCCGTGGAGTGGAATTCGACCGATCAGGCGACGGCCACGGTCAACGCCTCGGGCCTGGTTACGGCCATCGACGTGGGGCAGACCACCATCACGGCCACCACAGCGGAGGGCGGTTTGACGGCCTCGTGCGCTGTCTCGGTCACCATACAGAAAGCCGGGTGGGAGCAGATACAGCCCACGCAGATCAAATTCACGGACACCGGGCGCGACGCCTGGGTCAGTTTCTACTTTGTTGACCGCAAATGCACCTCCGCGCAGGCACAGTACAATTACGGCACGAATCAGGCCGCACAGGTGTCCTTCGACGGGTTGAGCGCCGCCGCCAGGGCGGACGGGGAGGTCAACGGCACCTCTTTCTGGGTGGACGTCACAGGCGCCCTGTTAGGGCCTTTCGCGAACAAGACCATGGCGCAGATCGCGGCAATGAGCGATATCACAGGCGAAATGTTCACGGCCCTGGCGCCCGCCAACAACTAAAAAGGAGCGTCTCTGCGGGTATGGGCAGTTGCATAGGTATTCTGGTAAAGTAACCCCTAAACTTATAAAAATATGAAAAAGATCGACTTTTTGACCGCGTTGGCCCTTGCGGCGGCGCTATGCGGATGTTCGCGCGACCGTGACGGCGAACAAGCGTTACCCACGCAAAAACTCACCCTCACGGCGTCCATCAACGCAACGACCCGCGCCGGCATCGCCGAGGGGGAACAGGGCGTATTGAAAACGGCCTGGGGAGAGACCGATTTCATCCGGGTCTACAACCCGGCCGCCAGGACCAGCGCGGTGTTCGAGATCGACGAGCGCTCAGACGACAACCTGACGGCGACCTTTACCGGCGAAATCAGCACCCAGGGCGGGCAACTCTACGCCACCCTCGGATGCTCGGACCCGGGGGACGTTTACGACGGGGGAGGCCAGGTGATCGGCTACGGCCCCTCGACCAACGACCTGGGCTACTTCTACTCCCAGCAGGGGAGCGGCGATATGGGCCACCTGGGCAACTTCGCCATCTTGTACGGCGCCTTCACGGTCCAGAACCCGACCATTAGTTTCCGCCACACGATGGCGTTCTTTAAATTCACGCTCACGTTGCCCGACGGCGAGGCGATACCCGAGGGCGGCCGCGCGGATATCACGCTCGACGTGCCCACGGCGCGTTATCCGCGCATGAACCTCGTGGACGGGAGTTATTACCCTCTGATCGATGCGTGGAGCACAGGTATACTGACCATTTATCTTTCCGAATTGAGCGCCGAAGACGAGGAGTTAGTCGCCTACATGGCCGTCTTCCCGTCGGATGCGGGCGGACGCGACATCGCCCTGAGGGTCGAAGTGAGCGACGGGCTGGGCGGTACGGCTGTCTACGGCAAAACCCTCGCGGCCAAAACCCCGCGCCTGATCGAAGGCGGGCATTACTACACCGTGACCGAACAACTCGGATTCCTTCCCCTCGAAGATATAAGTTCAAGCGACATTACGGACCTCACCCCCGAAGCATTCTAATCCATTGCAGCCATGAAAAAAACGATCCATACCATCCTGTACCTCGCCGCGTTTGCCCTGATGGTATCGTGCGGGGGCAACAATTCTTCCAAACGCACCGCCGACGATAAGATCGACGCCCAAGCCGTGGCCGAAAAGATGATCCAGGAGTCGTTCAAAGGCGAAACGCGATCCAAAGCCGCCGCCGAACACTACATGAAAAAGAGCGGCATCGACCCCGCCGCCATCCTGCCCGACTGGAGCTACACCACCGAGCCCGAAAAGAACAACTTCTACGGCGAACAGGGCAAGGCCATCATGCGTTTCAATAAGCCCGAGGGCGAGGAGCTGTCCAAAGAGGATTACATCGCCTGGGTGCGCAAAGTGTACGCCGCGAGCGCAAAGATCTCGGACGACGGCTTCAATATCAAAGGCTTCGAGAATGAGAGCGACAAACAGGCCGCCCTGAGCGAAAAGCCCCTCGAAGAGATGATCCAACAGAGCCTCGGGGGCTGGCTCTACCTGGGTATGTACGACTGGGGATACCGCCTCGACGGCCGGATGATGCGGGTGTGGCTCAACCGCACCGAAAAAAACGGCAAATACTGGGCGCAGATCGACGTGTGCCACGCCATGGAGAAAAATATGGATGAACTGTTCAAGGACGCCGAGGAGGCCTTGGGGAGGGAGGACGTGCAGAAAGCCCTGAAAGAGTACGGCAAGTAACGCGGTTGGAGATCAAGAGCCGGACCGGTGCCCGGATCGACCTTGCCGCACCGCTCCCTTGCCCATCGGTAGCGTCCAGCCCTTGTCCCGGTGCGAGTTGTGCAAGGCTTGGCGAAGGCAACCGGCGCAGCCGGCCCCGGCCTTGCTCAATTCGTTCCGGGACAAAACCTTTGCGCACGATGGGCAAGGGGGCTACCTACACTCCCCGCCCACGGCTTTGAGTGGGTGCTGGTGGGGATTTGATGCCTAACTTTTGTTGCAGTTCCTCGAATTTCTGCTTGAACCATTGAACCATTGTGAGATGTCCATGCCATTGATGGTCAGACGGAAATGGTTGGTAATGTTGGTGTATTTTTCGATCTGGGCGGTGGATCGCTCTGTGTGGAATGTCTTTTTGTATTCCGGGGAATATAGCTCACCAGAGAAATGTATTGGCCGCATATTGATAAGGTCGGCGATCATCGGGTCAGTGAACCCCACCACCTTGCAGTATTCGGCCATCTCTGCCAACTGCGGAACAATGGGGAACCACTTGCCGATGCTCTCTATCTGTTTTTGATGATTGGTCTTGGCGGTCTGCTCAGCCTGCCGGAGCTTGGTCACTTCCTTTCCGTGAGTTTGTTTGAGCCGGTCGGTATCGGCCTGGTGATCTGTGTCTTTGTTGCTCAATTGCACCGTCAGCCCGGCATTGTCGGCTTTCAGTTTATCAATCTCTTGCTGCTGGCGCTCGATTTTGGAGGAACCGAACAGGGAGCCCACACCGTCGGCGATCTTCGTCCCCGCCTCAGCCGCCGTGTTTTTGAGTTTTTGTCCCGCCAGTTTTCCTTTCTCACGGGAAAGTTCCTTGCTGGTATCTGCTAACTTGGCCTCGGCTTGCTTCTGCCCTTGCTCCGCTTGCTATGCTTTGGCAAGGGCCTGCCCGGTACGGGCCTGAGCTTGCTGCTCCTTTTGCGTAAGTTCGTCGATACTTTTACGCTTCGACTCCTCGACTTGGAGCAGCAACTCTATATCTTCCTGCAAGTTCCCCTTTTGCGCCATAACCCGACTGTAAAACTCCTGCGTGGAGATATGGCGGGCATCCGAGCCGACAATACCCCGCGCAAGGCCATATTTACTCATAGCCAGGGCGTATATATCCTGATACTCTTTCAGTTTTATCCTCGTCATCACGTCATCGGCACAGAGGCGGGCGGCGTTCGGGTCTTTCTTCCGGTATTTCTTATTAGCCGGTTTATCCCTGTTCTCTCTGACCTTACGCCTTTTACCCGTGACAATAGGGATGACGGTAGCATGTAAATGGGGTGCAGCCTCGTCCAAATGCAGAACGGCGGATACAAGATTTTCCGCTCCGTAGGTTTTACGGAGCCAGTCGAGGTTGTTCTCGCACCATTCGTCGAGTTTACCCTCGGCCTCGATGCGCTTCATGTCTTTATTCGATCCGGTCAATACTATGCGGATGGCCCGAACCTGGTTCGTGCCGATCTTGCGGATAAGTTCAGCGTTATCCAGCCTATGTTGTATAGCTTGTGTACGGTCGGCCACTCCTTCGGGAAATTCAATCAATTCCCGGTTTAGGTGTGTCCGTTCGGGGTCGGCGTTCTTGGGCATTTGCGTCCTTTCGATATGCGCCGTCATCTTCACCTCGTTGGCGGAGGCTTTGTCTAAATGGAGAACTGCGTATCCCATGATTTCTATGATTAAATGTTCATGACATTATATATGCAGGGTCGCGGATGCGACCGCGGTCGGCACGACCGCAAGGGGAGTCCAGAGGGGTTTATCCCTCGGCTTATTGGGGCATTTTCAGCGACACGAAGTGTTGCGGCTCGGAAATGTCGTGCAAGGCGAGCGCAATCAAACTTGTTTGAATTGCCGAGCCGCCGCCGACATTACGGGAGAAAATGCCCTAATAAGCTATGGCTTTTTGAAAAGCCCCGGGACGCGCCGACGGTCGGGAGCGGATTAGCTGACCAGGCCGGGCCGGGATTGAGGCGAGGCTACGGGGGCCGGAACGGGGGTAGAGGCTGGGGCCAGGGGATCGGCTGGGATGGGGATTATCGACTGCGCCGGGGCTTCGGGTGCGGCGGGCTTACCGCCGAACTTGCCATTGACAACGGCCATATCCCGCATGATACTCTTGTCAAGGACACGGGCGTAATGCCGGGTCATCTTCGTATCGGAGTGGCCGAGCATCTTGGCTACGTTCTCTATGGATACGCCATTGGCCAGTGCGACCGAGGTGGCGAAGCTGTGGCGGGCCATGTGCGTGGTCAGGTGCTTCTTAATCCCGCAGATGTCGGCCAGTTCAGCGAGGTATGCATTCATCTTCTGGTTGCAAATCGCGGGGAGCAACACGCCTTTAGCGAGACAAACCGGGTGGTCTTTGTAGCGGTCAAGTATCTCCTTCGCAGGGTCGAGCAGAGGAATGTTGCACATATTCTTGGTTTTCTGCCGCTTCTTCCTGATCCACAGTGTTCCATTGTTGTCCCGGACTATGTGCTCAGGGCGTAAATCTTTCATGTCGGCGAAGGCAAGGCCGGTAAAGCAGCAGAATACGAAGGTGTCTCTTACGCGGGCCAGTCGTTCAATTTCGATGGGTTTGGCAATGAGCGCCATTATCTCATGCTCTTCGAGAAAGTCGCGATCAGTCTCTTCGAATTTGAAACTGATATTGGCGAAAGGGTCTTTGGTGATATACTCATTGGCAAGGGCGATGCGGATGATCTTCCCAAAATTCTTCAGGTATTTTACCGCCGAATTGTTGTTGCATTTTCGCTCTGTCCGCAGATAGAATTCATAATCCGTTATAAACTTGTGGTCCACCTCCTTGACCGGGATATCGGTTTTGTTGAATTTGAACTGAAGGAAGGCCTCGGTATGGCGCAGCGAGGTTGCGTATCGCTGCACGGTCGCCGGGGCCATGCCATTGCCGGATAGCTTGTTACACTTCTCGTTATGCTCGCGAAATAAGGCCATCAGCATAATGATGGGCTTGTTATCCCGCCCCAGGTACTTATCCACGACCTTTTGAGCCAAGATAGGCTCACGATCGAGTTCCATCCCGCGGTAAATCTGCATTACCCGCGCCCGGATCGTGTCGATGCGGGCGTTCAGTTCGTAGTCCTTGCGGGTGCTACCTGAAGACTTACCGGCCGCCGCATTCCACTTTTTAGGCTCGACTTTGAGATTGATTGAGGTTACGACCCGCTGGCCGTTGATGGTAACGCGCATCACGACAGGCACTTCGCCGTTCTTTGCCATCCGTGTTTTCTGCACGTAGAAATTGATGTTGAATGTGTTTCGTTCCATACGTTTAACCGTTTTTAGGATTAGACAAACGTATGAAATACCGGCAAGAACAGAACTACGCAAAACGCAGTAAAACGATGTAAAAGACGCGCTTACGTTTGAGTCGCTAACATTGTCAGAAAAAAATTTCTGTTAGCGATTTTGCAGGTTTCAACCACCCCAAAACGCGTTTTTTTGCCACCTGCTCGGAAATGAAAATCGCCGTATTCATCTGAAATACGGCGATTTACTCGATATTACCACATGGCTTGGTGGAGATGGGGGGAGTCGAACCCCCGTCCAAACAAGGAACCCAAAAGCTTTCTACACGCTTAGCCGACCGTTTGATCCTTCTGTTCGCACCCGGCAGGCGGCGGCCTAATGCGAACCCCAGTCCGTTGTCTTAGCCTTGCTTACGGACATTGCAAGGAGCGTCCCCTCATGGATGATACCCCGGGTGCAGCCCCTCAAAGGGCGGGAGAAGCTGCGGGGTACTCGTCGCCGCGCCACCTGGGGCGCAGGGATTAAGCTTATTTTACTTGGTAAAATTAAGCAGCGAGTGCGAGGCTTTGATTGCCATTTGTGTTTTGAGCGTTCAGTTTTACGGGAGACCACACAACCCCCGGCGTGCTTACTATCAGACTCTGCCTGCTGTCAAAACCGGTCATCCCCTGATAGAGTTTCTTACTTAGAAACCCTTGTAATTGGCTGCCTTTCCGTATTCCCTTGCCAGGGTTTCTAAGTAAGAAACTCTATCAGGGGATGGGGATTTCTTCGAAATCCCCAGTGCGAAACACCTCCTCCCCTGACCCTCCTCCTGCGAGGAGGAGGGAGCAAGACGTCCTTCGGACGTCTTTAGGGACGGTGTCTCCACTTATCCGGCGGCTCCCGGGGCCTCACGGCGGCGGGTTGCCTGGGCAAAGGTATGGATAATTCCACAATATAAACGCCCCGGACGCAACTTTTCGTATGGAATTGCCATCTTATTGTTATTAAACCCTAAACTTTACAGCCTATGAAAACACACGGACTTTTCATGTCTGCATTTTTGTTGCTGGCGGGGTGTGCGGCGGAAGATATGGCGGACTCGATCCCGGTAATCCCGGTGCATATCGTCGGCATCGAGGCCGTCAACATCGACAACGCCGGGCGCTACCCCTCGGTAACGGACCAGGCCATCAAAAAGGAGGCCTATATGCTGGGCATCAAGTGGCTGACCGATGACGCGGATCCCGACGGGAGCCAGTATGTGACCCCCGGCGTGACCGGCTCGGGCGGCGGGTACTACTACGAGGCTTCGCTGAGCGCGGGCTACCAGAAGCGGATTTACAGCGTCGGGGCGTTCAACGCTTCCAACCCGGCGGGGAGCAACGTGTCCCAGTACTTCAAGCAGATCGACTACCTGCCCGACAACGTGGATGAAGGGCTCGTGCTGCTGGTCAGCCCCGACCCGGGGGAGCACTCCTTCCGGGTGGTGTTCTACCAGAACAACGCGGAGGCTTTCGAGTGTGTGACCCCTACGGTAAACCTTCAATAACGGCGCATGATGAAAAGACTTATACTCTTCGCTTTGGCCCTTATGCCGGCCTTTTGCGCCTTCGGGCAACACGCCTGGACGGACACTCCGTCCGTCAACCTGAAAAATTACGGCAACAAAGTCTGGTTCGACCTCGACGCGGCCCAGAGTTTCGGCCTTCAGAAATGGAGCGACAACCGCTTTGTGAACGATGCGATGAACAAAGCCTCCTCGACCGACCTGCGCGAGACCTTCAACTGGCGGTGGGCGCGCGGTTTCGGCTTTTTCCAGGATCTGAGCCTGAGCATCCACCCCGGCACCGACGGCGTGGGCGAGGACCTGAGCGGGGTAATGCCCGACCGCCTCAACGGCCAGTACCACTTCAAGGAGTTCAGCGCTCAGAACATGGGCGACCATGCCGGGCTCTACGTCAAGATGACCTTCGGCTTCTTCGGCCAGTTCAAGGTCAACGACCGCTGGCAGGTCATGCCCTACGCTGGGATCGGCTTTATGACGATCAACTCGCCGCGACTCAGCGCAGTGATCAAGGAGCAGGGGACCAACACCTACTACAACGTAACGGCCAGTTGGTTCGGCGATTACTACGATGAATTCGCCCCCGATTTCGCCACGTTGGGCTATCTGAGCGGGCGGTTGAAATTCGTCCATCCCATCGGCAAGCGCACCAACTTGATCTTCGGGATCGAGTACACCTGGGTCTTCGACGAGGTCGACTTCCAATCCACGTTTACCCATATGTACAACGACCGCATCGTGCGCACCTACTCGCTGAAGGGCAACGAGATGAGCTGGGTCGGGCTGTCGGCGGGGATCTCCTTCCGGTAAAACGCGCCGGGGACGGGGGCGCTCCCCGTCCCCAATGATGGTTCACGGTTAATAACTTTCCATCGCAGGGGTTCTTCTCTATCCGGAATTGTCGTATTTTTGAGCAATTTTGGACAGTTATGGATAATTGCGTCATCCGGCTCGAAGGAGTTTCGATCTACCACCACGACGACCCCACGCTCCGGTTTTCCCACTCCAAACCGGTCCCGGGGTCGAATCTGATCCTCTCGGGCGTGGACCTGAAGGTCGACCGGGGCGAGATGGTCTACCTGATCGGCAAGGTGGGCAGCGGCAAGAGCACGCTGTTGAAGACCCTCTACGGGGAGTTGCCCCTGGCCGTGGGCGAAGGGCGGGTCGTGGGCTACAATTTACGCAAACTGCGGCGGCGGGACGTCTCGGGGCTGCGGCGCAAGATCGGGATCGTCTTCCAGGACTACCAACTGCTGACCGACAGGAACGTCTTCCAGAACCTCTACTTCGTGATGCGCGCCACCGACTGGAAGGACCACAAGCTGATCAAAAAGCAGATCGCCGACGTGCTCACGCTGGTCGGCCTGCACAACAAGGAGTACAAGATGCCCTTCCAGCTCTCCGGCGGGGAGCAGCAACGTCTGGCCATCGCCCGCGCGCTGATCAACAATCCGCAGGTCATCCTGGCCGACGAGCCCACGGGCAACCTCGACCCGTCGGCCTCGGAGGGGATCATGAAGCTCTTCCGGCAGATCGTCGACGGGGGCTGCTCGATCGTGATGGCGACGCACAACATAGCCAACATCGAGCGCTTCCCCTCGCGGACCATCCGCTGCGGGAACGACCGGATCGAGGAGATCGATATAGCCCAGAAACTGGGGCTGTAACCCGGCTGGGTTATCGTTTTTTGACGCCTATGAGCGACGCCAAAAACGACACGATGAGCAACAGCAGGATCGCCCCGACGGTCGAAGTAAGCAGCACGCCCAGCACACCGTTGATCTGCCAACCGAGGTAATCGAACAGAAGCCCGCCGATCAAACCGCCCAGCAAGCCAACGACAAGGTTGGCGATCATGCCCATACCGTGCCCCTGCACGATCTTACCCGCTACAAAACCGGCCAAAAGGCCCACCAGCAATGAAATAAGGATTCCCATAATAGTATCGAATTGATGTTGTGTTAAAACCTTCTTTTTGAGGCTGCATATTTGATACCAATCCAAAAATTTTTGTTATCTTTGAGGGATTTTTCCACTGAATTTTTATGAGCGAAGAAGCAGTAAAGACAAACAGCAACGCAGAATATTCCGCGTCGAGCATCCAGGTACTCGAAGGCCTTGAGGCCGTGCGCAAAAGGCCTGCGATGTACATCGGGGACATCGGCACCCGCGGCCTGCACCACCTGGTCTACGAGGTGGTCGACAACTCGATCGACGAGGCCCTGGCGGGGCACTGTTCCAGGATCGACGTGACCATCAACGCCGACAACTCGATCACCGTGGCCGACGACGGGCGCGGCATCCCGGTCGACTACCACGAAAAGGAGGGCAAATCGGCCCTCGAAGTGGTCTTGACCGTACTGCACGCCGGGGGTAAGTTCGACAAGGACTCCTACAAGGTCTCCGGGGGTCTGCACGGGGTGGGCGTATCGTGCGTCAACGCATTGTCCAACAAGCTGGTGGCCGAAGTCCACAAGGGCGGCAAGCAATACTGCATGGAGTTCAGCAAGGGCGCGCCCACGACCGAGCTCCTGGTGTTGGGCGAAAGCGACCGCACCGGGACGATCATTACCTTCAAGCCGGACGACACGATCTTCACCACCACCGAATACAGTTTCGAGATCCTCGCCTCGCGCCTGCGCGAGCTGGCCTACCTGAACAAGAAAGTGAGGCTCAACCTCACCGACCTGCGCGAGAACAACGAGGACGGAACGCCCCTGACCGAGAGTTTCTACTCCGAGGAGGGCCTCAAGGAGTTCGTCAAGTACCTCGACGGCACCCGCGAGTCGCTGATCGACGGGATCATCTACATCGACACCGAGAAGGACGGCGTCCCGGTCGAGGTGGCCATGCAGTACAACACGAGCTTTTCGGAGAACGTCCACTCCTACGTCAACAACATCAACACCATAGAGGGCGGTACCCACCTGACGGGCTTCCGCCGCGCGCTGACCCGCACGCTCAAAAAATACGCCGAGGACTCGGGCATGCTCCAGAAGATCAAGTTCGAGATCAACGGCGACGACTTCCGCGAGGGGTTGACGGCCGTCGTCTCGGTCAAGGTGCAGGAGCCCCAGTTCGAGGGCCAGACCAAGACCAAGCTGGGCAACGGCGAGGTCTCGGGCTCGGTAGACCAGGCCATCGCGCAGGCGCTGACCCACTACCTGGAGGAGAATCCCAAGGACGCGCGGGCCATCGTCCAGAAAGTGATCCTGGCCGCCACCGCGCGCCACGAGGCGCGCAAGGCGCGCGAGATGGTCCAGCGCAAAACCGTGCTCTCGGGCTCGGGCCTTCCCGGCAAGCTGGCCGACTGCTCCTCGCGCGACCGCGACATCACCGAGATCTTTTTCGTCGAGGGGGACTCGGCAGGGGGCACGGCCAAGCAGGGCAGGGACCGCCTCTTTCAGGCCATTATGCCGCTGAGGGGAAAGATCCTCAACGTGGAGAAGGCCATGGAGCACAAGATCTACGAGAACGAGGAGATCAAGAACATGTTCACCGCCCTGGGCGTGACCATGGGCACCGAGGAGGACAGCAAAGCCCTCAACACGAGCAAACTGAGGTACGGCAAGATCATCATCATGACCGATGCCGACGTGGACGGCAGCCACATCGCCACGCTGATGCTGACCTTCTTCTTCCGCTACATGAACAACCTGATCCAGAACGGCCACATCTACATCGCCACCCCGCCGTTGTACCTCGTCAAAAAGGGCAAGGTGGAGCGTTACTGCTGGAACGAGGAGGAACGCGAAGCCGCGGTCGAGGAGTTCGGCGGCAAGGGCCTGCACATCCAGCGCTACAAAGGTTTGGGAGAGATGAACTCCGTGCAGTTGTGGGACACGACCATGAATCCTGAAAGCCGCATCCTGCGCCAGGTCACGATCGAGAGCGCCGCCGAGGCCGACCGCATCTTCTCGATGCTGATGGGCGACGACGTGCCGCCCCGCAGGGAATTCATCGAAAAACACGCGAGGTACGCCAAGATCGACGCGTAGCGCCCTGGAGCGCGGCCCCTGCCCTGCTCCTGCCGATCTGCAAAAACCTGCTCTGTCCGGGGCAGGTTTTTTCTTGCGGCAACTTTTATTCCGCCCGGAAAGTCTCCGAGCCCCCTGCCCAGATCAGTTTGACGGTTATGGGCACGGAAGAACGTACCTTTACCTTGGGTTTTTGCTTCGCATCACGGCGCTTTTCGCACCGGAACGAGGCGACGCCGTCCGGCCCGATGGGATAATTCTCCACCCCGAATTCGTCGGTAAGCCGGACGTCCCACACCACCACGCCCGATCCTATTTCGGGGCGTATCCCGAAGACATACTCCAGCAAAACGGAGATCGGGACCAGGCCTGTCCACCCCACGAAGTCGGGGCGTGAATTGCTTTGGCGCAAGCCCTGCTCGGGGGCGTAATTCTCCCAGAACGTACCCGTATCGTGAAACGCCTCCATCACGCGGTCGTAGTGATTGCGGGCGATGGCATAGGCTAACGAGTCGCAACCGTAACGGGTCAAACCGCGCAACACCATGTAGGTGGTCGGCGGCCACACGCCCCCGCGCCAGTAATCCCCCTGAGGGTCGTACGAGGGGTTGTCGGCGCTCAGGGTCGGGACCCTGTGGTAGCGGGCGAACTCGGCCGGGTTTTCCAAATGGGCGATAAAGCGCCCGGCATCCTGCTGCGGGACCACACCGGAGAGCAGGGCCCAGTACCCGGCGACCGACTTTACCCCGTTGAGCGTCCCGTCGCGGTAGCGGTCGTAGTAGAATGCGGTTTTCGGGTCCCACATCTTTTGGGCGGCATACTCCTTTAAAAACTCCGCCTCGGCGGCGATATCCTCCACTTCGTCCGTCCGGCCGACCACCGCTGCCATCTTGAGCAGGCAATCCGCCGCAAAGGCCTGTTGCAGGGTCACGTCCACCCACGACATGAAGCCGTGGCTGAACTCGGCGCTATACCCCTGCGGGACGCGGGGCTGGTTGTCCATCCCGCAACCCCAGCCACTCGAGAAGTAGGAGCCGTCGGGCCACGAACGGTTGTCCCGTAGCCACCGGTAGTAGGCCACCAGGGGCACGAAGACCTCTTTGAGCCGCACCGTGTCGCCCATCGAGAGGAAATACTCCCACTCGGACCAGGGCAGCACGTTGGGGCCGGTGCTCGACACGTCGAACTTCTCGTAGCGCTCCACGCCGTTCTCCCAGGAGATCTGGCGGCTGATAAAGCCGTCCTTGTGCTGCTTGCCGTAAAAGTTATTGAGCGTGCCCTGGAAATCGAACGCCCTGGCGCCGTACTTGCCGAACATGACCATGAAGCCGCTGTCCCACATAAAGAGGTTGCGGTTGAAGGCGGCGTCGATAAAGGGCGAGATAAATCCGTTCGCCTCGTTTACCGCGTGCAGGTTGGAAAAAGCGATCTGCCACGCCTTGTCCCAGGCTTGCTCCGCCTCGGGGCGGGCTGGCCAGGCGATCCGGGGGAGTTTGGCCCGGGAATCGGCGTAGGCGGGCGGTTGGGAGCGGTCGGGCTCGCGGGTCAGGAAGACGTTGCTTTGGACCAGCTCCTGGGGAATGTCAGTATCCTTCCTGACCTGGGCGGTAAGCTCTGCGGCGAACATAAACGCCGCCGCAAGCATGCAGATCAGTTTTTTCATGGGTTATGAATTTAACTCTTCGCGGACTTTGGCCAGGGCGCAGGCCACGGTCTTGTCCATGTCGTAATAGCGGTACTCGCCCAGGCGGCCGCCGAAGATCACGCCTTCCTGTTGGCGGGCCAGCGCCTCGTAGCGGGCGTAAAGCTCGCGGCTCCGGTCGCTGCCGACCGGGTAGAAAGCCTCGCCCCCTTTGGTCCAGTGGTCGGGGAACTCCCTGGTAATTACCGTCCCGGGTTGCTTGCCGAACTCGAAATGCTTGTGCTCCACGATGCGGGTGTAGGGGATCTCCGCCTCCGTGTAGTTGAACACCGCGTTGCCCTGGTAGTCGTCCGTACCGGGCAGGTGCTCGTGCTCGAAGCGCAACGAGCGGTACTCCAGCGCGCCGTAGCAGTAATCGAAGTATTGGTCGATCTGCCCCGTGTAGACCACTTTGCGGGCCAGTTTGCGGTATTCGTCCTTCGCGGCGAGGTAGTCCGTTTCGAGCCTGACCTCGATCCCGTCGAGCATACGGGCCACCAGGTTGGTGAACCCGCCCACAGGGATGCCCTGGAAGGGGTCGCTGAAGTAGTTGTTGTCGAAGGTGAAGCGGAAGGGCACGCGGGTCAGCACGTAGGCTGGGATCCCGGCGGCCTTTTTGCCCCACTGCTTTTCGGAATAGCCCTTGATCAACGTCTCGTAGAGGTCGGGGCCCGCCAGGGTCAGGGCCTGCTCCTCGAGGTTGGCGGGGTGGGCGATGTGGGCGTAAGGCGCCCTTTGTTCCTCAATCTTCCGGCGCGCCTCGTCGGGTGTGCGCACACCCCAGAGCTGGTAAAAGGTGTTCATGTTGAAGGGCAGGTTGTAGAGCCTGCCCTTGTATGAGGCCACGGGCGAGTTGGTGTAGCGGTTGAATTCCGCGAATTGGTTAACCAATTTCCACACCTCGCGGTCGGAAGTATGGAAGATGTGGGCGCCGTACATATGCACCTCGATGCCGTGCATCGTCTCGGTGTAGGCGTTCCCGGCCACGTGGTTGCGCTTCTCGACCACGAGCACCCGCTTGCCCGCCTGCTTCATCTTCCAGGCGAAGGTGGCCCCGTAGAATCCGGCGCCGACCACTAAATAATCGTACAAAGGTTCACTCATCTCGACAGGTTAAATTTGGGGAGGGCGCCGGACGCAAAAAACTCTTCCGCGCCGCGCACGGCCGCCCGGGCGTAGTAACCCTCGCTCAGTTGGCCGCTCAGGGCGATCGCGTTTCGTTTCATCTCGTCGTAACGCTCCCGGGAGAGGGAAGAGAGGATGCCGTCCAGGTCCCGGAGCGAGCCGACAGCCATCCCCGCGCCTTTTTCGACCAGGAATGGGGCCATGGCAGCGCCCTCCCAGATCAGCACGGGCAGGTGGCTGCGCAGGTAGAAGGAGATCTTGTGGGGGGCGTTCCAGGCGAGGTAAACGCCGAAATCGCCCGTGCAGTCGTCCAGCGAGTCGCCGTCCCAGACCAGGCCGAAGTCCCCGGCGGTTTGGGCGATAAAATCCTCGCTCGCCTTGAATCCCATGTTGACGATCCGGCCCTTCGAATCGCCGGCCACCTCCCCGGCGAAGCCTCCGCCGTAGAGGTTCATGCGAAAAGTGTTCACGTAAGGGGCCATTTGGTACAAAAAGGCGTTCTTTTTTGGGGCCAATTGGCCCGCGTAGTTGACCACGTAGCCCTCGCCTTCTGCCGGGCCGTCCCCGGCGCGGGAGGCGTTGACGCTTCGGGAGAGGTAGTCGAAGACTTTGAGCGTACCCACCTCCCTTTTGCAGCCGTTTCTTAGGAGCCACTCCCGCATGGCGGGGGTGTGGGCGACGATGTAGTCGCACAGGTTCAGGCGCTTGACCTCTTTGGCGGGCGTCAGTCTCTTGCGGCGGAACGAACCCAGGTCGTGGATGACGGCGACCACCTTCGTCCCGTTCAGATGGGCGGCAAAGCAAAGGAAGCCGAAGTATTTCTTCATCGGGTATTGCAACACCAGCACGCCCCCTCGGGGCATGCACACCGCGGCTTTGGCCACCCCGGCCAGGTTGCGGAAGAAGTCGGCGACCATGCCCGGACGGGTGGTGCGCTTCATCCCGATATTGCGGTAGCCCATGCCCTCGAGGGTGGCCTCGATATCGGACTTCGCCTTGCCCCCTGCCGAATTGGGGTGCTTGTAATTTCTTGAAATGTAGACTCTTTTCATAAACCCCACGGTAACAAGAAACAAAGATAACCAAATTATCCCGGCCGGGAACAACCTTTGCCCAAAAACATTACCTTTGCTTTATCACTCACCCCAATAGAGCGGAACGCCATGAAATCGACCGTGATCGGAGTCGCCGGGGGCAGCGGATCGGGGAAAAGCACCCTGATCCGGCGCCTGGAAGACTCTTTCTCCCCCGACCAGGTGGTTACCCTGTGCCACGACTACTACTACAAGGCCTACCCCACCCTGGCCTTCGAGGAGCGCACCAAGCTCAACTACGACCACCCCGAGTCGTTCGATACGGCCATGATGATCCGCCACCTCCGGGCGCTGGCCGAAGGGGCTGCCATCCAGCGCCCCGTCTACTCCTTCGCCGAGCACAACCGCCTGGAAGAGACGGTGTTGGTTACCCCAGCGCCGGTAATCATCGTGGACGGCATTTTGATCTTGGAGAACAAGGAGCTGCGCGAGATGATGGACATCAAGGTCTACGTCGACACCGACGCCGATTTGCGCCTCTCACGGCGCATCCTGCGCGACGTGCAGCACCGGGGCCGTAGCATGGAGTCGGTCATCGGGCAATACGTCGCCACGGTCAAGCCCATGCACGACCAGTTCGTGGAGCCTTCCAAGAGATACGCGGACGTTATCATCCCCGAGGGCGGGTTCAATTCGGTGGCCGTTTCGATGCTGATCGAGAGTATTCGTTCGCTGATCCGGGGGCGCGTTGCAGAGGGTGCCGCCGACGTGCAATAGAACTCTACAAGCCCGCTCGGGATTACGGACGGAACTCTACAAAAACTCTACAATAAATTTTAACATATATTGATTATTAAATAATTATCCATTACTAAAAACTCTACAAAATTAAGATCCTGCGAAGTTCCGGTTAAGGAAACACTATATCCAAAGAAACTTTTTACCTTTGTGTAGATCCAGGGCAAAACCCGGTCTATGTAGAGGTATGTTTGCATCCAAGGAGAGCAAAAAAACGGTCGAGAGCATCGACAATTTCCTGGACACGGTGGACCGGGCGCTTCTGATCTTCAAAGAGGGGGTCAAGAACTATCTTTACGGCCACACGGCCCAATTCGCCGACAACCTGCAAAGCATCGCCCAACTCGAAAACGAGGCGGGCGAGATGCGGCGGCAAACCGAAAGCATCCTTTATACCCAATCCCAGCTGACGCGCGAGCGGGGGGACATCATGCGCCTGCTGGAGCACATGGGCCACATCGTCGAGTCGCTGAACGACAGCCTGTTCCAGTTCGAGATCGAACGACCCCACATCCCGGCCGAGCTCTACCACGACTTCCTCAAACTGGTGGAACTCTCCACCTTATCGGTCGAGAGCGTCATCCCGGCGGCCAAAGCCTACTTCCGCACCCCGGAGATGATTACCGAGAAGATCCACCGCGTCTACTTCTACGAGCGGGAGTGCAACAAGCAGGCCCAGTCGATCAAACGGCACGTCTTCCACAACATGAACTCACTGAAACTCAGTGAAAAATTCCACCTGCGTTATTTCGCCCTCCACATCGAGACCCTCTCCGACGGGGCGGAAAAGATCGCCGACCAGCTATCGGTCATGGCCATAAAACTCAACCTTTAGTTAACAATAAGGCAACTTTGGCAACGTTTGTGCTTATACTGGTTTGTATCCTGATCGCCATCCCGGTCTGCAGCAGGGAGATCCCCGCCGCGATCGGTGCGTGGGCGCGCATCGGGCTGGTCAAACGCACAATTTTGCCTTATCTCGTGGTTACGGTATGCATGGCGGGAGCGGTCGTTCTGGGCGACTACACCTCACGGCCCCTGGCACGGTCGCTGGGCGAGCCCTCCGCGTGGGCGTTGTGCGTGATCGGGCTCTCCGCCGCCGCCGTCTACACCGTCGCGTGGCAATTCTCATTGAAAGGCTCCATCCTATATATGGTATTGGGCGCGGTGATGGGCTACCGCCTCGCCATGCAGGGCGCCCTGCCTGCAAACGAGGTGCTGCCGCAGGTGCTGCCCTGGGTGGTCGCCCCGCTGATGGCGTGCGGGATCGCCTTCGCGGTGGGGAAATTTACCACTGCGTTGCTTTCGCGCAGCAAAAGCCACATCGTTTACAAGAACCGGGCGGTTTACCTCCTGCTGGGGCTTTCTGCCATCGTGCTGCTCTTTGCCATAGGCGCGAACAACGGGGCGCTGCTGCTCGACTTCATCGAGCGGGGGACCCTGCTGCTCGGCTCATCCGCCCCCGCTGACCTCTTTCCGGCGCGGTTCGCCATCCTGCTGCTGATCCTGCTTTCGGCCGCGCTGCCCCTGGCGCGCAGGATCGGCCGCCACACCGAGGGCTACGCCTCGGGGAGTTTTTACATGTCGCCCCAGCCCGCCATGGCGTTGACCCTGGGGGTGGCGGCGACCATGCTGCTTATGAGCCTGCCGGGGTTCTGCTCGCTGATCGGGCTGAGCGCGACCCCGCTCTCGGCCTCCCAGGCCGCGTTCGGCGCGTTGGCAGGCGTGCAACTCTCCCACGGACGGTTGAGGTACGGCGCAAAAGAGGTAGCCCTGTGGCTGGGCGTGACCGCGCTCACGGCCGGGGTCGCGATGGCCGTCGCCTGGGCCGCCTGCAAAACGGCGGGCGCGCAGGCCATGACCGCACAGATCCTCAGGCCCGAGGGCGACCCCTGGCGCGGCGCCACCCTCTCGTTGGCGCTCATCGCGCTGGCCATGCTCATCGCCACGGTCGTCTACCGCTCCCACCAGCAGAAAAAACAGATCGCCCGCGCCCGGATCAGCGCCGAAGAGCAGGCCGAGATGCTGACCGTCAACAAACGGAGCATCACAGACCTGGAAGTCAAGGCGATGCGGATCCAGAACGACAACCTCAACCAGCGGCTCGAACTCCAGCGCAACGAGCTGATCAACGTGGCGCTGAACATCACCCAGCAGAAGGAGTTCCTCGATTTCATCCACAACCGGATCAAATCCCTGCGCGACGAGCAGGACCCCGGGCAGATGGGCAAGGGGCTCTCGGAGCTGGAAAAGACCGTCGCCTCGCGGATGCACTTCTCCCAGGAGATGGAGGGCTTTTACGCCCGCGTCGAGCTGCTGCACAAGGACTTCAACGTGCGTTTGAAATCGAAATTCCCCGACCTGACCGAGAGCGACACGCGGCTGATGACCCTGCTGCGTTTGGGTTTCAGCTCCAAGCACATCGCCTCGATGATGAACCTCTCACCCAAAAGCGTGGAGATCGGGCGCTACCGCTTGCGCGGCAAGCTGGAGCTCGACCGCAACGTAAACCTCATCCAATTCATTAAAAACATATAACCAAAACCAACCAATTATGAAAAAATTCATTCTTTTATCCACCGCAATCCTCTTCTCGTGGCAGGGTTTCGCCCAGTCCACCCTCGCAGGCGAGGAGGAGGAGCTGGGAACCCGCTACAACCAGTACGGGGTCAAAGTGAACCGCACCAGGCTTTCCGCCGAGGAGCGTAACGGCATCATCGTATTCGAATCCAAGGACCAGAACTACCGCCTTTGGTTCGACAACCGGGTCCAGGTGGACGGGGCCATGCACTTCGGCCTGGACAAGGATTTCCAAAACATCGGCAACAACGTATCGATACGCCGCGCCCGGTTCGCCATCAAGGCCCAGGTCAACGAACACTGGTACGGGGAGATCGACACCGACTTTTCGAACGGTTACTTCGAACTCAAGGATGCCTACCTGCGCTATTCGACCTGCTTCGGACTGGACATCAAGGCGGGTAACTTCAAGGAGAATTTCTCGATGGAGGAGACCACTTCGTCGCGCTACCTGCCCTTTATGGAGCGCCCGATGGCCGTCAAAGCCTTCGCGCCCTCGCGCCACATCGGGTTGGACATCAACTACGCCAACGCCATCTTCAACATCTCGGGCGGCATGGCCTTCCAGGCCGTAGCCGGGGAAGAAGAGATCCTCTTCGTGGAGGCCAACAACAAGGACAACAACCTCAACCAGGGCGTCGACTGGGTCGGCAAACTGGTCCTGCACCCCTTCAGCAACCACCAGAAGGATTGGGGCATGCACCTGGGCGGCGGCATCGTTTACCGCACCCCGAAGACCGACGTGGCCTATGCCGACTACGGCACCTCGAGGTTCAGCACCCGCAATAACTCTTCGATCAACCGCAAGAAATACCTCGACACCGACGTGATCGGCAACGTACACCACGAGCTGCTCTATAACGGAGAAATGGCATGGTGGTATAAAGGGCTGCGCGTACAGGGCGAATACCTCGCCACCGACGTACACATCAAGCACAGCGCTCCCATTGGCACCGACCTGAGCACCAAGCATTTCTACGGTTTCTACGCCCACGCTGGCATCCTGCTCTTCGGCGGCAAGCAGCGTTACGACGCTTCGGACGGCGAGTTTACCCAGCCCTCCCGCGGCAAGAAGTGGGGCGATATCGAGCTGCTGGCCCGCTACGACTACCTCAACCTGAACGACAAGAGCGCGAACATCTACGGCGGCGCGGGCGAGAACTACACCCTGGGCCTGACCTACTACATCAACAACAACGTCAAGTTCATGCTCAACGGCATGTACACCAACAACGACCGCTACGCGAACGGCAAGGGCAAGCTCTACGTGGGCCACGACTCGGCCGGCAAACCGACCGCCAACCCGGCCCTGGTGACCGAGAAGAAAGGCAAGGCCGGCGTGGACTACTACACGGTGGGCGTGCGTTTCGAGATCGACTTTTAATCGCAGACAAAAAATTTAAACGCGTATAATTATGAAAAAGTTACTGATTCCTGTACTTGCCCTGGGGCTGTTGGCCTCCTGCGTCAAGGATGACGTCTATGTGGCTCCCCCCGCTCCTCCCGTGGAGGACTCTCCCTGGGCCGGTAAGCTCGTGCTCAACGAGATCAACGGCAACACCCCCTTTGTGGCCCCTATGACCGCCGACAGCACCAAGCTGATCGAGCTTTACAACACGACCAACGATCCCATCTCGCTGGCGGGGATGAAAATTTACTACAACAACGTCTCCAACCCACCCGAGTTGACCTGGACGGGCCGTTTACCCCAGTCGATCCCCGCCAAAGGCTACTTCGTGCTCCAGGGGGCCAAGGTCGGCAACGCGGGTGAAGTGACGACCCGCATGATCAAGGGCCTCTCCGGGACCCAGGGCATCATGGTCGACTTGCGCGACGCTGAAGGCAAACGCATCGATTTGTTTACCAAGGGCGACACATCGGGTGAGGCCGCCGACATCTCCGGCGCCGCTTTCGCCCGCGTTCCCAACGGCGAGGGCGCCTGGTTCTATGTTCCCCAGCCCGGCACGAAAGGCGCCGCCAACACGGGCGACCCCGCTTCGCTGACCCCGATCGCCGAGGCCGTGGCCGTTCCGGTGGTCTCCGACGTTACCTTCGATCCCGCCGCTCCCGCGCCGGGCGAAGCGGTCGAAGTCTCCGCCACCGTGCTTCCCGGCGGCAACGCGACCATTACCTCGGTCGTGCTGACCTGGACGCTCAACGGCGCCAACCCGCAGAACATCACGATGGATCTCGATGCGGACAACGTTTATGTCAGCCGCACCGACATCCCCGCCCAGGTTGCGGGCGCGGTGGTCAGCGTGACGATCAAGGCGATCAACAGCGTACCCAACGACAAAACCTCGACCGCCAAGGCCTACACGGTGAGCACACCCGCTCCCGTTGGCGCGTATGACGGGCTGGTCATCAACGAGATCAACGGCACGTTCTCCGCCGACGCGGACAAGTACGTGGAGTTCTACAACAGCACCTCCGAACTCATTTCGCTCAACGGCCTGGTTCTCTACTACGGCGAAGATGTGACCTGGACCGGAACCGCGGCCCACACCATTCCTGCAACCGGTTACTTCCTGCTCAAAGGCACCAAAGTGACCTCCCCCGCAGCCGACGCCACCACCATGATCAAAGGCCTGTCGAGCACCGGTGCCATTACCCTGACGCTGAAGGACGCCCCCGGCAACGTGATCGACGCTTTTTCGAAGGGCGAGACGACCGACAAACTGGATATCGCACGGATTCCCGACGGGGGCATCAACTGGTACTACGACGTTGCGGCAGGTACCCAGAGCGCCACCAACGGAACAGTCAATGAGGGAAAAACTCCGGTTGCCGGCGTTTTGGTAATCAACGAGATCAACGGGACCTTCTCCGCCGACGCCGATAAATACGTTGAGTTTATCAACACCACTTCGAAGGATATCACCCTGGAAAACTATGTGCTTTACTACGGTGCGGACGTGACCTGGACCGGCACCGCAGCCCACGTGATCGCCAAGAACGGTGGTTTCTTCCTGCTCAAAGGCACTAAAGTTACCTCGCCCGCCGCCAACGCCACCACAATGATCAAAGGCCTGTCGAGCACGGGTGCCATAAATCTCACGCTGGAAGACCCCAACGGCAACGTGGTGGACACCTTCTCTAAAGGCGAAACGACCGACAAACTCGATATCGCGAGGATACCCGACGCGACCGGCTTCTGGTATTTTGATGTGGCAGCGGGCACCCAGAACGCCACCAACGGCACCAACATTACCGGCAAAAACAAAGTAAATCCTTAAAAACAAGAGAATAACCATGAGCAAAGAAAAATTAGAGATCGGCGCGATCTCCAAGCCCCGTTTTGAATTCCGCACTTTCGGGCAGTGCTTCTGCTGCGCCCACAAACGCATGGCACGCCTGTCGGTACCCGTCCCCGAAAAGGTCTGGGAGCGGGAGAGCGACGAAATTTACATCGTTTCGCGTACCAACGACATCAACAACACCAAGATCCGGGACGGCAAGATGGACATCAAGACCTTCGTGCAGAGCGTCGACGGCCTCGAGCAGTGGAACCCCCTGATGAAGGGCGAGTTCCCCCTTCCCGTAGCCGTCCTCAGGGACGAGGTCTTCCCCGCGTTCAAGGTCGCCGCACCCGAGTTCAAGAAGGATAGCTACACCTACGACGAGTTCATCGCCATGGTGGAGGCCCACGCCGATTTGGCCGCCGTACGCGTCCACAAAAAGCGCTGGGGCTACATGGTCAACGACACGATCTGCGAGGCGGGCGAAGTGCTGGTCAACGGGGCCAAGATCTTCACCATCAACAGCGAATCGACCGAGGTGGAGGACATCAAAAAAACCATCGCCGACGTGGGTTTGGAAGGGGTCGAGAACATCAACTACCTGCAAGCCATCAAACGCGTGATCGGCATGACCAAAAAACCTTTGGCCAACGAAGGCTGCACATGCGGTTGCGGCTGCGGTTGCTAACGAGCTAAATGCTAAAAGTATGGCACAAGAGATAGAAAAGAAATTCCTCGTCAAGGGCGACTTCAAGTCCGCCGCGACCAAATCCACCCGCATCACGCAGGGTTATCTCAGCTCCGTTCCCGAGCGCACCGTACGCGTAAGGGTCAAGGGCGACAAGGGCTTTATTACCATCAAGGGCATCGGAAACGACTCGGGCGCAAGCCGTTACGAGTGGGAAAAGGAGATCCCCGTCAATGAAGTCCAGGAACTTCTGAAGATCTGCGAACCCGGCGTGATCGACAAGACGCGCTACCTGGTCCCCGCAGGCGCCCACACCTTCGAGGTGGATGAATTCTACGGCGAGAACCAGGGCCTGGTGGTCGCCGAGGTGGAGTTGGCATCCGAAAACGATGAGTTCCAGAAACCCGCGTGGTTGGGCGAGGAGGTTACCGGCCAGGTAAAGTACTACAACTCCATGCTGATGAAAAACCCCTATACCAAGTGGTAAAAGGAGTTACACTCTTTCGCACGTTCGTGGCGGCGGTCTTTCTGGCCGCCGCCATGACCGCTTGCGACGGGACCACCTATCCCGAGCCCGAAACCCCGTATGACCCCACCCGGGAGCCCGGCGGGGACGGCACGGGCGAGATCGACCCCTCGGGCAGCAACGAAACCTACACTACCGGGATGACCAACCTCTCCGGCCTCTGCCTGAACGCAGCCAAGACCGGATTTTACGCCGCCATCGACAATGGCAAACTCTATTTTACCGACCTTAAAGGGGACAACCGGAGCAAACTCCCCTACTCCGGCTCGAAAGACTTCGAAGCGATCACCATGGACCGCCAAACGGGACGTATCTTCCTCGCCGACGAGGGGGCGAACGCCATCTGGGAGCTCTCCGCCGACAAAACGAGCGTGACGAAGATCTGCTCGGTCACCGTCTCCGGCGCCGCCGACAACAAGGGCCTGGAAGGCGTTGCGGCCGCCCGCGACACGCTCTACATCGCCAACCAGACGCCCACCGTGCTGATCAAATACTGCCTGAGCAAAGGGCAGGAGGTCTGGCGCAGCGACGCGGACAAAAAAACGAAACTCGACTTCGCAAGCTACTTCTCCGACATATGCTACGACGATAGCGACAACACGCTCTGGATCGTGGACAGCAAAGGCCGCATGGTCTACCACTGCAACCTGAACGGCAAGGTGCTCGACTCCCAAAGCATTTCGGCGTGCACCAAGGCCGAGGCCCTGGTCGTGGACCGCCCCTCGGGCTGGATGTGGATCGGCAACGACGACGACGGCAAGATCCACCGCATCAAACTGACAATCTAACCTTTATAACCCGATAAAAACCGACCCGTATGGCTGAGAACACGCCTCATTTCGATCCGCTGGACATGAACAACTACCGCGTCGAGAAGCTGCCCAAGATGCAGAAGACCGGCTTCGAGAAGTGGATGGCGCGCCTGGGCGGCCCGTTGGCCGTCGTGGTATTCGTCGTGCTGTACTACTTCAGCGACATATCGTTTTTGAACGACATCGACGCCGGCAAGCTCAACGGGGACGCGGCCAAGCGCTACAAGGAGCTGGTCACGACCGCCGAGAAGGAGGTCGCCAAAGAGGCGAAGAGCCAGGCCGAGATGCGTTCCAACGTCCCGCTGGACGAGGTGCAGATGGCCGAGGACGCGGCGGGGCAGACCCCCGGCCAGATCGACAGGGAGGGCCAAAAGGCTGACCGGGCCGCAGCCGTGGAGGGGATTGCGGATGGAGCGGCAGCCGGGGAGCAGGCCGCCAGCCTGGAAGCACCCGCTACCGACCTTCAAGCGCCCGCTATGGACGCCGAGGAGTTCGCGGCGGCGCAGGAGCAGCCCGTAATCCAACAGGCCGACCCCGTGCAGGAGCGCGCGTCGGACCGTTTTTCGCGGATCAACTACGCCATGCTGGCCATCTTCGCGGCGGCCATCGTGCTGTGGATTACCGAGGCCGTGCCCAACTACCTGACCTCGCTGCTGGTCATCCTGGCCATCGTGCTGTGCAACGTGACCACCGAAAAAGTGGCCTTCGCGCAGTTGGGCCACCCGGTCATGTGGCTGAATATCCTCTCGTTCGTGCTGGCCTCCATGCTGGTCAAGACCCAGGTGGCCAAGCGGTTCGCCCTGTGGTTCGTGATCAAATTCGGGAAGAGCGCCCTGTGGGTGTTCATCAGCTTTATCGTCATCAACGTCGTGCTGTCCGCCTTTATCTCGGCCACGACCGCCAAAGCCACCATTTTGCTGCCGATCTTCATGGTCATCGCGGCGATCTACGGGGCGAGCGGCGATAACCGCAACAACTTCGGCCGCAACCTGGTGCTGCAAAACCTCTTCCAGATCAACATCGGCGCGAGCGGATTTCTGACCGGCTCGGGCGCTAACCTGCTGGCCGGGGCGATGATGGCCGGGGCTATGGGCTGGGAGCTGTTCAGTTTCCAGGATTGGTTCGTGGCGGCCTTCCCGCTGGCCATGCTGCTGATCGCGATCGGGCTTTTCATGGGCTACAAGGTCTTTTTCCCGCTGAAGCCCGGCGAGCGCAAACCCCAGATCGAGGGCGGGATGGAGTACCTCAAAAACGAGCTCGACAAGATGGGCAAGGTCAAGTTCGAGGAGTACAAGGCCGTCGCGATCTTCGTCTGCGTGCTGGCCCTGTGGGCGACCGACAAGCAGCACGGCATCAACCAGACCGTCGTCGCCTTTATGGGGGCCGTGGTGGCTTTGCTGCCCGGCATCGGCATCGTCAAGTGGAACGACGTGGACATCCCCTGGCACCTGATGTTGTTCTCGGCCGGGGCCTACACCCTGGGTGCGGGCCTGGAGGCGACCGGTTTGCCGGGCACGCTGGTCGACAGCAGTTTCGCCGCCATGGGCATCGGCGAGGGGACTCCCTTCTGGCTTATCTACCTGATATTGACGGGCGTGATGATGTTCAGCGCATTGATCTTCCAGTCCAAGACCATGCGGGCGCTGATCTTCATCCCCATCGCTTTGGGCGTGGCCCAGAAGTTCGGCTACCCGATGCTGAGCCTCGCCTTCCCGGTGGCGCTTTTGATCGAGCACGTCTACGTTTTGCCCTTCAACAGCAAACCGGCCGCACTTTTGTACACCACCAACCAGTACAGTTGGAGCGACACGTTCAAATTCGGCTTCACGATGATGGTCATCTCCTGGGGCATGATCATCCTCTGGGGCGAGACGGTGCTCCGGTGGCTGGGCTACACCAATGGATTGTTTATGTAATTTAAAATGAAAATAAAAATGAAAAAACTTTTTTGCATCGCGGCGTTTGCAGCCGCCCTGGGCCTGAGCGGCTGCAACACCTTTTTTGGCGTCAACCTGACCGATCAGGCCTCGGTAGACAAACTGCTGCCCTCCCGCCTGGAGAAGTTCATCGACCCGCAGGCGACCGTTTATGAGATCTTCCTGGTACCTTCGGCCGATTTCTCCCTGAGCATGGGGTCCGCCACGGTCGAGTTCCTGGCACCGGGCGCCACCGAGGCCCAGAAATTCACCGTCGATATGTCCGGCAACCAGAAGCCCCGCGAGAGCAAGATCTCCGATATGCCCAGCTTCGATCCGGTACTGCGCAAAATGGTCAAGCGGGAGCGCACAACCGAAAACGGCATCAAACTCCACGATATCGACTTCAGTAAAATCGCCGCCATAGTCAATGAGGCGTCCAAAATGCTCAGCGACGAAGGCCACGCGACAGACGGATTGAACGGCCTGACGCTGACCTTCAACGGAAACCCCGACGAAACGACGTACAAATTCGCCATCCAGACCAAGCAGGGAACCGAAATGGGCCAACAACACGGTCGCTCGACGTTGGTTACCGAGTACTACGAATTCCCTTTCGAGGCCGATGCCCGGGGCACTGTGACCTACACCGGCGAATAGTTCTTATCTTTGCGCTATGATCGACATCCATGCCAAAATACACGACAAATTCTCCGTCGAATTCAAAGTGGGGTTTGTGGTCCGCCGCAAGCTCAAGGACAACAACTTTGTGATGAACACGTGGGTATTCGTGCCCAACAGCCTGGATATCAATCCCGCGACCTACACCAAGAACCAGTTTTACAGGGATATCAAGTCGAACGTCAGGCTGATTACCCCGATCTTCCTTTTGCGGGACATCGCCTCGGGCACGGCCACCCCCTTGAACCACATCAAGGAGGCGTTCAACCAGGTGGCGAGCGACCCCACGCGCACGGCCCAGGCCGATTACGAGTACCAGATCAAGATGTTCACGGCCATCTTCAAGAGCGCGGTCCGCGACGAGGTGCTCCACATCCGGGCCAGCACCAGCCGCGAGGACATCGACTACCTGTGCAAGGCCTTTATGGACAACCTGGTCGACGTGACGCTCAAATACCGCGAGCTGAGGAAGATCATCAACACCCCGACCATCGACCAGAAGATGATGAACTACTTCCTCTTCGGGGACGAGTTTATGTCCAACATCGTCGAAGTGCACACCCTGCGGCTGATCTCCGCGCTCGAAAAAAAAGGCGGCTTCTCCAAGACGATCGACATGCTCTCGGGCCTGTGCCAGACCGAGCGCGCCTACAAGGTCTCGATGGGCTACCTGGTCGCCAAGAAGGACGATCCGGAGAACAACCGCCAGTTGGTCTTCCGCCAGAGCGTGTTGAAAAAATACGTCGAGAGCGACCTGTTCCTCAACGCCCGCAAGCAGAAGGACGGCGTGCTGGTCGAGCAGATCTATTACAGCCTGGCAGCGGGCCTGTCGATGATCTTCGCCACCACGATCGCCTTCGCCTTCCAGCAGAAGTTCGGCAACTTTACCATGCCGCTGTTCGTGGCCCTGGTGGTAAGCTACATGCTCAAGGACCGGATCAAGGAGCTGATGCGCTACTACTTCGCCCACCGGTTGAAGGACAAGTACTTCGACAACAAGACCACCATCTCGGTCAAGGATATCCCCATCGGCTGGATCAAGGAGGGGGTCGACTTCATCTCCGAGAGCAAGGTCCTGCGCGAGGTAATGGAGATCCGCAGTAGGTCTTCGCTCCTGGAGGCCGAGAACCGGGTCAACGATGAAAAGATCCTCTTGTACCGCAAGCATGTCCACATCGACCGCGAGAAACTCGACGAGAACAACCAGTACACCGTGGCCGGGGTAAACGACATCCTGCGTCTGCACATCCACCGCTTTACCCAGAAGATGGACAACCCCGAAGCGCCCCTCCACATCCTGGACGACAACGGCAAGGTAACGACCATCAACGGCGAGAAGATCTACTACCTCAACCTGATCATGCAGTTCCAGTACGAGGAGCAACTGAGTTATAAGAGGTACCGCGTGGTAATGAACCGCTCCGGGATCTCGGAGATACAGGAGTTGAAGTAGCTGCGCGTATAGCAGGCCGTATTTCACACATCCGCCGGAAGGCCAGGTCTCGGACGTTTTTTCCGGCTTATAGGTTCAGATTCCAACCCTTGGGATACTTCACGCTGTAACTTAACTGATATTCACGCGTCTGTCCGGCGGCGATCTCCTCCTCCCAGGTAATTACGCCGGTCTCCTCCTTGTTGGCGGTCCAGGGGGTGGTCTCCTTGCGCAGCAACACCTCGATGCTCTTTTGCGAGGAGATGGGGTACTGGTCTTTCAGGACCATCTTGACCGGGGCCGTGCGGTTGTTCTTGACCGTGAGCTTGTAGGTAAAGATCTGCTGGACGTCGGTGCCCAAGGTTTTGGTGCTGCTGTAATCCTTCATCTTCTCGCGCTTGACGGCCACCCGCTTGTCGGTGCCCAGGGTCAGGCTCAGTTTGGCTTGCGTGGAGGCGGCGTCGATGTAGGTCTCGCCCACGTAGGTCCCCTCGAAGGTAATGTTGGCCTTGCCGCTCAACAGGCCCAATTGTTCCCAGTCGGAGATCTCGGCCAGCAGGTAGACGGCCGGGTCGAGCTTCGGGGCGCAGTAGTATTTGTACTCGGCCTGGGTCTGCTTGGTGCCCAGGTCGATGTTCTGTGCCTTGCCGTTGCCGGGGATGGTGTAGGCCAGATCGATGTTGTAGATCACGCTGATCGCGTTGTCCGACTCGGCCACGTAATCCTCCATGCCCGTTTTCAGGGTAACGGCGATCACGCCGTTAGCCGCTTTCGATCCGTATATGGAGGTCGAGGCGGCATCCTTGAGCACGTTGATGCTTTTGATCGCGCTGGGATCGATCTCCTTGAATTGCTCCTCGGTGTAAGGGACCCCATCGACTACATACATCGGCCCCGCATCCGCCTTGGCGAGCGATCCCGTCAGTTCGGTTTTCCTTTGCGTCCCATAGCCCACCACCACGACTTCATCCAACTGCGGTGCATAGGAGTAAGAATTCTGCATCGCAGGTGTGGCAGCCCCGCGAACCATCAACCTGGGTTGCTGCTGCGTCAGGAACCACGCCGAGAACAAAGGCGCGACCTTCCCGTTGCTGGGCACGGCGGTCGAGAGGGTCAGTTTGACCTTCTCCCAATCCATCCCCGTGGTCTGGAAGACCTTCGATTTGGATGCGATCACGATGGGCTTGTCCGCCCCCGCCGCGTTGATCTCGTAATAGGGCGTCCACCCGGCCGCTCCGGTAAAATAGGAAAGCGTGAAGTTCGAGGTCTGGGCCGTGGGCGAGGCCAGGGTCAGTTTCAACGTCCCTGAGCTTTTGTTGCCCTTGACCTTCTCCTGGTTGAGTTGCGACTGGATCCTTGTGATGTTGACGTTGATCTTCTCTTTTTTCTTATTGAGCTCCCCCTGCCGGGTCTCCAACTCCACCGACTTGGCTTTGTAGTAATCCATCGTCTTGGCCAGCTCGTCGACAGCCAGGCCCTTCTCCGAGCCCGATATGTTCTTGGCGACCCCGTCGCGCAAATAGCCGATCATCCCGGTATTCGCCTTCAGGTCGATCTCCACCTTATCCAAATCGGCGCGGTAAACGGCCAACGAATCCTCCATCTTTTTGACCGCCGGGGAGGCCTCCCTGCCCGCGAGGTAATCCACCGAGAACTCATACGAGGAGACCACCACGCCCCCCGAAGCCGAGATCTTCAAACTCGAAACGTCGATTACCGGGCTAAGCCCCTCGATGGAGAGCTCATTTTCGCCCTTCGCCATCGCCCCCGAGGCGGTATGGGTCAATTCCGCCCCCTGGAAGAAGACGGTGGCCTCGGTCAGTTTGGACGGGACGGCCTTGGCCTGCGCATACATACCCATGCAGCACAGCAGCAGCGAGAGAATGATCACTCTTTTCATAATCCGGAAATTAAGTTCAGGCAAATGTAACGATTTTATGCCGAAAAAAGCCTGCCCCGAAAAGGACAGGCTTTACCAAACGTCATGCTTAACCTAATATTTAATAAATACCACTCCGTTAGGCCCGATCAGGACGCTCTTTCTAATGTCCAGTTTTCGGGCGTTCCAGATGTCGTAGAGTTCGTATTTCCCTTTGCCGTCCAGCCCGAGCATGGAGAGGGTCAGCCTGACGTCGGCCTGCTCCCCGGAGCGGTTGAACACGCCGATCCAGCCACCCTGCCCGCCGCGCTTTTTGACCGCCCACACTTCGAGCGTGCCCTTTTCGTAGACCTGCTTGCCCATCTCCCCGTTGCGGTTGCAGGCGAGCATATCGGGATCGGTGATCAGTTTGAGCGAGTAGTCGTCCAGGGTGGGCAGATCGCCGCCCATCATCAGCGGCGAGGCGGCCAGCGCCCGCATGGCCATAAAGGTCCTCATCTGGTCGGGGGTGAATTCCGACTGGCGGGTGTAGCCCCTGCCGGCGAACAACGACAGCCTCCACTTGTCGCCCAAATCGATCCCCTCGCCCGGCTTGAACCCCGGGATGGAGGAGGGGACGGGCGACTGGAGTTGCAGCCTTCCGAACGGGATCATATCCATATCGGCGTAGAAACCATCCCGCAGCTCGATGTCCTGCCACTTTTTCCACGCCTCGAAACACATATCGATCCCCTTTTGCCAATCCCAGATGTCGTTGGTCACGCGCATCATGTCGGCCTTCTGGTAGAGGTCCATCCTCTCGAACTGGATCTCCAAGCCGGGGCTGAGGCTGAAAACGATCGGCCTGCCGCACTGCTCGATCGCCTTGGCCACGGCCTCCACCTCGAGGGGGAAGGGCACGATGTCGTCGTACTTGATAAAGTCAACGCCCCACTCGGCGAACTGGTCGATCAGGCTGTTGTAGTACTCCTGCGCGCCGGGCTTGGACATATCCACCCCCCAGTTCTGGGGCATCCATTTGCACACGTTGACCGTGTCGATAATATCCCTCGCCCTGTACTGCGTACCTTTAATAAGGGTATTGCGCTCGGCCGCCTCCTTGGGGATCCCCCGCATCATGTGCACGCCGAACTTGAGCCCCAGCTCGTGGCAGCGGTCGATCAACTGGCGAAAGCCGTTGGGGAAGTAGGTCTGCGAGGGCTGTACCAGCCCGAACTCGTCGATATGCAGGAATTTGGCCGTCCGCGTGGTGGTATAGGTGGTCCCGGGATAGAGGTCGTACTCGCCGTACCACCCCCCGTCGACCACGAAATACTCGTACCCGTGGGGTTTGAGCATTTTGGCCATCGCCTCGAGGTTGGCGTGGGCCGCCTCGTCGTAGAGGTAGACGGCGTAGCTGTCGAAACTGTTCCAGCCCATGGGCGGGGTAGGCGTAGGGGCCTGGGAAACGGCTGTAAACGGCAAACAGAGCAGTGCCGCGGCAAGGAATCGGGAGATTTTTCGGGTCATAACGGGTAACGGATCTATTTACCGCAAAGATAGCCCGTCCGCATCGGGTTACCTCCCGGAAAACGGCCAAAAGGTACCCGGATTTTGTTCATTACGGGGGTTAAGCGGGCGCTCAACAAAGGTCGCCCCTCGCCCAGGCGAGGACGCGGGGTACCATTTGGGCCTGACGGCCCATGCCCTACCATATCCCGACCCGGCCAGCCCAACCCGCTTTGACTCTACCTTTAAAAGTATTTCAGGAATTGGCGCGAAGCCTGCACGGGAATTCGTTACACTCTTCCCTTGCAGTCCATTTCCGATCACCCATCCCTCCATCTCCCTTCCCTAACCGTAGGGAAGGGAGGGGTATAAGGTGCTGCCGCGACCGCGCTGGGTACAACTTAACAGTTGGGTAGCAAAAAGGGAGGGCTGGGCCGTGCAATGGCTTGATTGTGCTGAAAATCAGGATTATTTCCTCTCCCGGTAAACCGATGGGGAGACGTGGTACTTCTGCTTGAAGCAATGTGAGAAGTATTTCGGGTCGGAGAATCCGGTCTGGTAGGCGATCTCACTGACGGTCAGGTCGCTCTGTTCCAAAAGTTGCGCGGCGCGCTTGAGCCTTACCTCCTGCAAAAGCTCTTTGCCCGAGAGCCCGGTCAGCGATTTGAGCTTGCGGAAGAAATTGGAGTGGCTCATGCCCATCTGCTTTTCGATCTGCTCCACGGTCAGGGCCGGGTCGTCCATCCTCTGTTCGATGGCTGCCATCAGGGAGGTCAGGAATTTTTTGTCCAAGGGCGTGACCATTACCCGCGAAGGGGTCAGGATCGCCCCCGCCCCGAGGCTCTCCACCATCCGGCGGCGGTTGGAGAGGATCGTATCTATCTTCCTTAGCAACAACTCCATATCGAACGGCTTGGCCACGTAGTCGTCCGCCCCGCTCTCCAACCCGGCGTACTGGGTCTGAGGGTCCGTTTTGGCGGTAAGCAGGATGACGGGGATGTGGCTGGTCTCGATCTTTTCCTTGATCCGCTTGCAGAATTCCAGGCCGTCCATCACGGGCATCATCACGTCGCTGATGATAAAATCGATGTTCCGGCTCTCGGCCATATCCACTCCCTGCTGCCCGTCGGCCGCCTCCACGACGTTATAATTGTGTTGCAGGCAGCTTCGCACATATTCCCTCATCCGCGCGTTGTCGTCGACCACGAGCACGGTCTTCAGGGCCGGGTCCAGGACTCCGGGGGGCGGCGCGGGCACGTAACTCTCCGCCATGGCCATCTCCATACCCGACTCCAGGGGCAGGCCCTGCTCGTCCCCGGCCGGGTCGATGCGGGGAATGGAGACCGTGAACACGGATCCCTGCCCCACCACGCTCTCCACGGTCAGTGTCCCGCCCTGCGCCTCGACCAGATCCCGGCAATGGGAGAGGCCGATGCCGTAGCCCTCGCCGCTCGAATCGGAAAAGAAGCGGTCGAAGATGCGGCCGATCTTCTCCGGGGGGATACCCCGCCCGCTGTCTTGGATCGAAAACCGGAGCATCTCATCCTCCACGACCAGCGCCGCCCGGATAAAACCCCGGTCGGTAAACTTGATCGCGTTGGACATCAAATTGAAGACCACCTTGGACATCTTGCGGCAATCCATCATGACCTCGGTGTCCCGGTCGGGCATATCGAACCGCAGCTCCAACCCCTTGTCCAGGATCATCACGTCGAAGTGGGAGACCTCCCCCCTGAGCCACCCGCCCGCGTTTACCCGGTTGAGGTGCAGCTTCTCCTGCGAGAGCTCCACGCGGCGGAAATCCAGGAGTTGTTCGACCAGGTAACGCAGCCGGACCGCGCTCTTGTAGACGGGCTCCAACTTCTTCAAAAGCCCGGGGTCCTGGGCGTACGCCCGGAAGAATTGCTCCAAAGGTCCGATTATCAGGGTAAGGGGCGTACGCAGGTCGTGCGATATATTGATAAAGAAGCGCGTGCGCAGGTTGTCCAACTCGTGCAGCCTTCTGTTGTGCTCCTTTTCGAGGACCATTTCGTTGCGCGTGGTGTTCTTGATGATCGAGTGGCGGGTAAAGTACCAGATCAAAAAGACGAACAACGCCGCGTACACCAGCAGCGCATACCACCTCAGCAACAAGGGCGTGGCGATATAGATGCCCACGCTGGTTACCTCCCCGCACCACTCCGCCCCGTCCCATGACGCCTTTACCGAGAAGATATAGTCGCCCGAGGGCAGGTTGGTGTAGGAGGCGATCCGGTTGTCGGCCCCCGTGTAGGTCCACTCCTTGTCGTAGCCCTCCAGTCTATAGGCGTAGAGGGGCTTCTGGGGCGAGGCGAACGGCATGGCCGAGAACTCGAAACGGACGTTGTTCTGCCCCGGCTTGAGCTTCATGCCGTCCGTCAGCCAGATCGGCGCGGCGAGCACTCCCGGATCCTGCTCCCCGGGGCCTACACGGCGTCCCGAGAGGTAAAAGCCGGTCAACACCACCTTCAAACAGTCGCCCACGCCCCCGATCCTGTCGGGACAGAAGCCCGTGATGCCGCTCAGTCCACCGAAATAAAGCTTCCCGTCGGGACCCGTGCAGCAGGCGTGCTCCGAGAACTCGTTGCCCTGCAACCCGTCCGAGGCCACGAAGGTCCGGCATTCCAACGTGGAGAGGTTCATACGGGTCAGCCCCGCGTTGGTCCCGATCCACAGGTTGCCGAGGCTGTCGCCCAACAAGCTCTGTATCATACTGTTTGGCAACCCCTCCTTCTCCCCGAAACGGGTAAACCTGACCGAGTCGCCCTCCAGGATCTCCATCTTATCCAGCCCGTTGTGCGTCCCGATCCATATTTCATCCGCCTCCTGCGCCCAGATCGACGTGACGTAAGGGTAGCTCAACGAGTTGGGGTCGGAAGAGGGCATAAAGACGACGATCCCCTCGGCCATCTCCCGCTCATCGAGGGTCACTTTGTTCAGTCCGCCGCCCTCGCAGCCCACCCACACCCGCCGGCGCTGCTTCTGGCAGGCCACCACCCGGCTGTAAGCCCGTGTCTGCAGGCGCACGGAGCGGAAAACGGGCACCCCACCGCCCAGATCGATCTCCACGCGGTACAACCCCGCCATGGTGGCCACCCACCAAATCGTTTCGCTGCTTTTATCGGCATGGAAGCAGGTCGCGGTAATTTGCGGAGCTTGCGCCACCATTTGATTTTTCCGCCATACGGAGAGCCCCGAGGAGGAGCAAACCAAAGCGCAGTCCCCCCGCAAGGGGGCGATATGGTAGACCGTCTCCCTGTCCAGCCCCACTTTGGCGCACTCTTTCCTTTGAGGATCGAACCGGAACATGCCGTTGTAATGGGTCCCGGCCCAAAGCCGGCCCAGGGGATCCGCCCACAGGGCGCGGATAAAGTTGGGCGACGCGGAATGATCGTTCCTCGCCGCGGGGATGGTCAACAGATCGAACGGGCTGCCCTTCAGGTCGGCATAATTGACCCCGCTCCCCACGGTCCCCACCCAAAGGATGCCGCCGGAGGAGACGAAGAGGCTGAAAACCAGGTTGGAGTTGATCCCATAGGGATCCAGCACCGAACTTTGATAGCGTTTGAAAACCACCTTCCCGCCCTGCAGGTCGGCGGCTTTGGCCATGCACACGCCCGCATCCTTGGTCCCGACCCACAGGTTGCCGTCCCCGTCGACGATCATCGACGAGACCGCCCCGGAGGGCAGCTCGCCCTCCCCCTCTCCCTTGCCGTAGCGGTCGATAGCCCCGCTTCGGGGGTCGTAGCTCATCAAACCGTCGCTGCCCCCCGACCAGACCTTGCCGCCCCCATCGATGCTCAGCGCGATACTCGGGTGACCGGCCAACTCCGGGGGCAGGGCCATCGCCTCGACCTGCTCGAGCGAGCGCCCGCACCGGAACCTCACGGCCCGGCTGGTAAAGCCGGCCCAGATCGTCCCGTCCGGGGATTTGACCAACGAGCGCAGCCTCTGCAAAGGCCGTTCGTCCATCTCGGGAAAGGGGATGCGCCGGATGGTAACGGCGACCGCGGCCGGGTCTTTCGAGGCGACCTCGCATCCGTACAACCCGTCGTTGGTCCCGATCCAGAGCAGGTTCCCATCCACCAAAAAGCTGCTTACCGAGACCGCCTTGGAGCCCGCCGGGAAGGCCACGCTGTGGAACTGCTGCGTGACGGGGTCCATCACGTTGATCCCCCCCTCGGTCCCGACCCACAGCCGCCCGTAGGCGTCCTCGGCAATGGCGCGGACCGTATTGCTCAAGAGCCTGCCCCCGGTATTCTTATCGATGGTATAGGTAACTACGTTGTAGCCGTCGTAGCGGTTCAGCCCGTGGTATGTCCCCAGCCAGATAAAGCCCCGGTTGTCCTCGGCGATGCACAACACCTCGCTTTGGGACAGCCCCTCGCGCGAGGTCAGCGATCCGAAACGAAGCGACACGCCCTTTGCCGGCAGGCAAAGGATAAAAAACAGGGCCAATATCCTGAAACGCATAGCCACAAAGATATATGAATTTATTTGCATTACTTTTCAGCAGGGACAATTCGTCGCCCGTAATAGAACAATATTTGGCCCACGACAAACAGCATGAACAGGTAACTTTGCAAATAAACCGGGATTCGCTAACTTGCATGCAGATCGGACCGGAATTAAAAAACGCCATGAAACAAGCCCTGACTCTATCCGCCCTCGCTTTGGGGGCCGCCAGTTGCGCCGAAGCACAGAAACCCGCCGAGAGGCCCAATATCCTGTTCTGCATCGCCGACGACGCCACCTTCCACCACTTCAGCGCCGTGGGTTGCCCGTGGGTCAACACGCCCGCTTTCGACCGCGTGGCGCGCGAGGGGATCCTGTTCGAGAAGTGCTACACGCCCAACGCCAAATCGGCGCCCTCGCGAGCCAGCGTGCTCACGGGGCGCAACTCCTGGCAATTGAAGGAGGCGGGCAACCACATCTGCTTCTTCCCCGCCGAGTTCGGCGTATTCCCCGAGGCCCTCTCGCGCAACGGCTACCGGGTGGCCTTTACCGGCAAGGGTTGGGCTCCCGGCGATCCGGGCAAGATCAACGGCCAGCCCCGCCAGCTGACCGGCAAGGGCTACCAGCAGCACAAAACCACACCCCCGACCTCTGAGGTCAGCAACTGCGACTACGCGGCCAACTTCGCCCAGTTCCTCGACGACGCCAAGGAGGGCCCCTGGATGTTCTGGTACGGAGGCTGGGAGCCCCACCGCAAATACGAATTCGGCACCGGCGAACGCCTGGGCGGCAAGACCAAAGACATGATCGACCGCGTACCCGCCTTCTGGCCCGACTGCGACAGCGTGAGGACCGATATGCTGGACTACGCCTACGAGCTTGAATACTTCGACCGCCAATTGGGCACGATGATCAATGAGCTGGAAAAGCGCGGTATGCTGCAAAACACCCTGATCGTGGTTACCTCCGACAACGGAATGCCCTTCCCGCGCTCCAAGGCCAACGACTACGAATACTCCAACCACATGCCCTGCGCGATGATGTGGCCCGGGGGGATCAAAAAGCCCGGCCGCAGGGAGAGCGGCTACATCAGCTTTATCGACTACGCGCCCACCTTTTTGGAGGTGGCGGGCGTCACGGCGGAGCAGAGCGGCATGCAACCCATCACAGGCCGCAGCCTGACCGACATCTTCAAAGACAAGCAGAGCAAAGAGGCCGCCGCATCGCGCAAGAGCGCCCTGCTCGGCCGCGAGCGGGACGACTACGGCCGCCCCATGAACCAGGGCTATCCCATGCGCGCCATCATAAGGGATAACCTGCTGCTGATCCTCAACCTCACGCCCGAACGCTGGCCCGCGGGCAACCGCGAGACGGGCTGGCTCGACGTGGACGGTTCGCCCACCAAGTCGGTAATCCTCGACCTGGGCCGCGCCGACGTGAACGACCGCTTCTTCCAGCTCTCCTTCGGCCAGCGCCCCGCCGAGGAGTTGTACGACCTGGGCAAAGACATCGACTGCGTCGACAACCTGGCGGACAACGCGACCTACGCCGCGCAAAAGAGCGCGATGAAGAGCGAACTGCTGGCGCGCCTTACCGCCCAACAGGACCCGCGCATCGTGGGCGGCGGCGAGGCTTTCGACCAATATCCCATCTTCCTGCAAGACGGGTGGAACTTCTACGAAAGGGTGGTCAGCGGCGAGGTCAAAGAGCCCTGGAACCAAACTTCCTGGGTCAATCCGACCGACTACGACTCCTATTTTACAACCGGAAAAAGTAACCTGAACCGATGAAAAGCGCCTCCATCCTCGCACCCGCGCTGGCCCTGGCCCTGTGCTGCTGCGCCCAACCTGAAGACAAGCTCTACGAGGGCTTCCAAACCCCGCCCGCCGAGGCGCGCCCGATGATGCGCTGGTGGTGGAACGGCAACTGCCCGACCCGGGCGGAGGTCACGCGCGAGCTCGACATCATGCAGGCCGCGGGGATATCGGGGATCGAGGTAACCCCCATCGCCATGCCCGAAGACGCGACCTACCCCGCCCCGCCGCCCATCGAGTGGCTGAGCCGGGAGTGGAACGAGATGCTTGAATTTACCTCCGACGAGGCCAGAAAGCGCGGCATGGTAACCGATATGATCGTCGGCTCGGGCTGGCCCTTCGGGGGCGAGTGCCTCTCCACCGAGCAGACGGTGCAGCGCGTGCTCCAAAACCGGATCGACTGCAAACCCGGAGAGAAGTTCGACCTGACCGAGAAGCAACTCGAAGATCTGGCCATGGCCGCCAGCTCGAAGATATGGACCTACGAGGGCAAGGTTTCTACCTCCGAGATCCTGTTCGCCCGCCTGGTCCCCAAGAACGCCGACGGTGTGGAGGGGGCAATCGATTTGACGCAGGAGGCGATCCAGGCGAACAAACTGACCGCGACCGTCCCCGCGATGGGCAGCTACCAACTGATCTACGGTTTGCTTCAAAAAGGCCACTCCGAGGTCAACTACGGCGTGTTGGGCGCAACGGGCCCCATTTTGAACCATTACAGCAAGGAGGCCGTCCTGTTCTACCTCAACCGCCTGCACAAGATCAGCGAGGACACGGGCATCCCCTTGAAAGACCTGATCCGGGCTTTGTTCTGCGACAGCATCGAGTTGGCCGGGGCCAACTGGACCACCGGGATGGGCGACCTTTTCTTCGAAAAGTACGGCTACCGGATCGAGCCCTTCTTCCCCTTTATCTTCTACGACCAGGTCAGGGGCTACGCCGCCAACGACTACGCCCCCCAGTTCAAGGACCAACTGGCACGGGTAAGGTACGACTACAACCGCCTGCAGGTCGACACTTTTTTGGAGAACTTCGTGCGCACCTTCCAGCAGTTCTGCACCGACAACGGCCTTCTGGCGCGCTACCAGGCCTACGGCAACCCGTTTTTGATGGGTTTGATGGACGGCAACATGATCGCCGACATCCCCGAGGGCAACAACTGGATCAACTCCCAGATGAAGGAGGAGTGGAGCTGGTCGCAGAGCCACGGCTACGAGATCTGGAACCTTTTCGCCGCCTCGGGCGCCCACTTGCGGGGTAAAAAGATCGTCTCCAACGAGGCGATGACCAATACGGGAGGCATTTACCGCGTTAGTCTTGAAGACATCAAGATGCACGACGACATGAACTTCATCTCGGGACTCAACCACAGCGTGCTGCACGGCTTCAACTACTCGCCTCCCGAGGCGGGCTTCCCGGGTTGGGTCCGGTTCGGGACCTACTTCAACGAGCAGAACACCTGGTGGCCCTACTTCCCCAAATGGGTCGAGTACAACAGCCGCCTGAGCTGGGTCTTCCAGAACACGGCCCCGCAGAAAACCATCGCCATCCTCCCCCCCGAGGGCGACATCTGGTCGGACTACGGTCTGGTCCGCACCCCCTACCACACCACCCCGTGGCACTGCTTCCGCATCTGGGAATCGATCATCCAGGCGGGCAGTTCGTGCGACTACATCGGGGAGTCTATACTGAAAGGTGCGAACATGGAGAAAGGCTCCATCGACTTCGGCCCCATGTCCTACAAGGTGCTGATCCTTTGCAGCACGCTCTCCCTGCAGCCCGAAACGGCGCAGGCCATCGACAGGTTCGTCCAAAGCGGCGGCAAGCTGATCGTCGTGGGCCCCGCGCCCTCCCGTTCGCTGGCCTACACCGACTCAAAGAGCAACGACCGCGTCGTGTCCGACATCTTCTCCCGTTTGATCGCCGACTTCCCCGACCAAGTCCTGGCCGTCGATCCCCCCGCGAATCCCAAAGAGATGCTCGACTGGACCTGCAACACCCTCAAACAAGCCGGGGTAACCCCCGACGTGGAGCTCTCCGAGCCTTCTAAAAACATCTTCCAGATCCACACCACAGACGGCAAGCGGGACATCTGGCTGGTGAACAACACCCACAAGTACAACACCATCGAACTCGACGCAGTCTTCCCCACGGGCGGCAAAACCCCCTGGGTCTGGTGCCCCGAGGACGGCACGCGCAAGGTCTACCCCCACTCGGGCGTCAAGGCGGGCGACAAGAACAAACTCCACCTCTCGCTGCGCCCCGCCCACTCCCTGCTGCTGGTCTTCGAGCCCAAGCTCGACGGCAAGCCCGATTTGGGCCTGTTGCGTAAGCCCGGGAAGGAGGTCCAACAGATCACCACCCCCTGGCAGGCGGATTTCGCCCACCACAACGGCGAGACCTTCAGCATGGAGTTCCCCGAGCTGGCCAACTTCGCCGCCTCGACCACCGCCCGCCAGGAGGCTACCGGGGTGATCAATCAATCCGGCGGCGCCAAATCCGCCGACAAACCCATGGACCGCCTGAGTTCTTTCGCCGGTGTGGTCACCTACACGACCACCTTCGAGTGCGAGGCCGAATGCGACTGGCTTTTGCTGGGCGAGATGAACAAAGGCATCGCCGAGGTGACGCTCAACGGACAAAACGTGGGCTGCTACTGGTACGGCGATCCGTTGTTCTACATCGGGCACGCCGTCAAGCCGGGCGACAACACCCTGGAGATCAAGTACACCACCATCCTGTCGAACTACTGCAAAAGCCTGACCGACAACCCCACCGCACAACTCTACACCGCCCGCCGCAACGTGATGCCCAACGGCGTGGAGGGTCCCGTCAAACTATTCAAATCGATTCCGCAGCCATGAAAACAACGAAATTAGCCCTCGCAGCCCTGGCCCTTCCGGCCGCCCTGCCCATGAAGGCAGCCCCGAAAGAGAAGACTGCCAAACAACCCAACATTTTGTTCGTCATCACCGACGAGCACCATGCCTCGGCCTTCGGGGCGACGGGCAATCCGGTCATCAAGACCCCCAACCTGGACCGCCTGGCCCAGGAGGGCGTCCTCTACCGAAATATGTACTGCGCGGCCTTCCCCTCGTGCCCCTCGCGCGCCTCGCTTTTGACGGGCCTCTACCCGCAGGAGCACGGGATGATCTCCAACGACGCCATCCTTCCGGCCGACATCCCCACCTGGGGCACAGTCTTCAAGGCCGCGGGCTACAACACGGCATGGGTCGGCAAGATGCACCTCGGCGGGCAGCCCATGCAGCCCCAAAGGAGCGAGTCGATTGAGTGGGTGGAGGGCGCGCCGAAGTTCGTGCCGATGCCCCCGGGAGTCGTCCCGCCCGTCGAGGACTACCCCCAACTCGGCTTCGACCACTGGGTAAGCTGCGTGGCGGGCTACAAGGAGTACCTGCAAAAGGTCGGCGAATGGGGCAAGCTCAAAAACCCCAACATGGCCGTGAGGGGGATGCACCAAACCGCCCCGGTGGTCGACCCCGCGATCAACGCGGGCTACTCGCTGGTCCCCGAACAATACTTCATGGAGAGCTACCTGGCCGACGAGGCGATCAACTACCTCAAAACCCAAAATTCAGGCAAGCCCTTCCTGATGGGCCTCTCCTTCCCCGGCCCCCACTCGCCCTACACCCCGCCCAAGCCCTGGGACACGATGTACGACCCCCAGGAGATCGACCTGCCCCCGAGCTGGGACTTTACCGGCTTTACCCAGCAGGGCGTGATGAAAAACGCCAAGTACCACGGCCGGGACTGGACCCCTGAGCAGTTCAAGTCCCACATCGCCCACATCTACGGCTACGTGAGCTACCTGGACGCCCAACTGGGCCGCGTGCTGGACTACATGCAGAAGAACGGCCTCTGGGAGAACACGATCATCGTCTTCACGGCCGACCACGGCCAGCACCAGGGTTGCCACGGCTTCACGGTCAAGAGCTACCAGGGCTGGGAAGAGGTGCTGAAGGTCCCCTTCGTCGTGCGCATGCCCGAGAGCCTGAAGCCCGAGCGCCGGGGCGTGCAGGAGGGCTCGCTTACCTCGCTGACCGACCTGTTCCCGACCTTGATGGACCTTTGCAACGTCGACAAGCGCCCCGACTACCTGGTAGGCCGCAGCTTCGCCGCCGAACTCAAAGGCCAGGCCCCCGCCCAACCCCGTGAGGAGGTGCTGAGCAACGTGCGCCAGGACGGCAACGACGACATGAAGATGATCCGCAAAGGCGACTTCAAGCTCATTACCTGGAAAAACAGAGCCAACTGGGAGTTGTACGACCTGAAGAACGACCCCTGGGAGATGAAGAACCTCGCCCGCGATGCGCAGTACGCCTCCAAGGTCGCCGAGTTGAAGTCCCTGCTCGATCAGAAACTGGCCGCCGTGGTCAGGCCCCCCTGGACCCGGACCGAATAGCGGACGGTTCACATCGACCCCCAATGAAAACATCCCGGTTTTTGCTGCCGCCCCTGCCGGCAGCCGGGATGTCGTTCGCCCGAAAAGGAGCCCGTCACAGCAGGATTGACGTACGAACAAAATTTGGGTGGTAAATTACCAATTTATCCTACCCTGCATCGGAGGCGAATATCTACTTTCGTACAACGCATAACTAAAATTTGTCTGCATGGCAATTTCGACGATTTTCAAACGGCTTTCCCTCGCATCCGCCCTCCTGCTCGTTATGGGCCTGGGCGTGAGCGCGCAGGGAACGGCAAACCGGATTACCGTCAGCGGCACGGTAACCGACGACGTACGCCAACCCCTGATCGGCGCCAGCGTGGTGGTCAAGGGCGCCAACATCGGCGTTACGACCGACACGAAGGGCAACTTCCGCCTCCAGGCCCCATCCGACGGGACCCTGGTAATCTCCTACGTGGGCTTCAAACCCCGGGAGGTCCCGGTAAGCGGCCAGACCACATTGAAAGTGGAGCTCGAACCGACGGTCAATGAAATGGAGACGATCGTCTTTACCGGCTACGGCAACCTGACCAAGGCGGACATGACGGGCTCGGTCTCCGTGCTCAATATGGACGACGTGGGCGAGACCGGCGGCGTTTCGCTGGCGGGCGCCTTGCAGGGCCGCATCGCGGGTTTGCAGGTAACCTCCAACTCGGGTGCGCCCGGATCGGCCTCGACCATGCTTTTGCGGGGCTCGAGCTCGATCAGCGGCAGCAACCAGCCGTTGATCGTGATCGACGGGGTGCCCATGGAGAACGAATACATCAACCCGGGCAATTCATCGAGTTTCAATAACTACCTCGACCAGCCCCCCACGGACGTCCTTTCGACGATCAACCAGAAAGACATCGTCTCGATGCAATTCCTGAAGGACGCCTCCTCCACGGCGATCTACGGTTCGCGGGGTGCGAACGGCGTAATGCTGATTACCACCCGCCAGGGCCAGGCCGGCAAGCCCAAGATCTCCTTCTCCGCGCGTATGGACATAGGCCTCAAGCCCAAGGAGATCCCCGTTTTGAGCACTTCCGAATTTTTCGACTGGCTGGACGAGGCCTATTACAACTCGACGGGCGGTCCGACGCCCACCAAGGTGGCGGAGAACCGGGTCCTCTACGGCCACGTCAACACCGATTGGCAGGACGAGATCTACCGCATGAGTTACAACCAGGACTACCAGTTGAGCATCTCGGGCGGCCGCAACGAGGACCGCTACTCGCTCAACGCCGGGGTTACCGATATGCAGGGTTCGATCCTCAAGACCTACTACCGGCGGATGAACATCCGGTTCAACAACACGCGCAAACTGGCGGACAGGCTGACTATGCAGTTCTCAGCCAACGCCTTCCGTGCCTCCAACAGCCGCATGCCCGGCGGCGCATCGGCCCAGCAGAACACCAGCACGGTGCTCAACGCTTTAGCATCGCGTCCCTACGGCTCTCCCTACACCGACGAAGGGGAGATCGACGGCTCGTCGGTAACCATGGGCAACCCGGTCTCCAACATCAACGGGACCGACGACGTAACCGTTCAGACCCACGGCGATCTGAACCTCAAGTTCGACTACAAATGGACCCCGTGGCTGACGCTGACCTACCAACTCTCGGGCGGCTACAACGCCACTACCCGCGACGTATACTGGTCGGAACTCAGTTCATTGGGGTATTCCCAGGGCAACCGGGCGTCCCACAGCCCGGGCGAGAGCTACAATTACCGTTCGGTCGTAACCGCCAACATCAACAGGACCTTTAAACAGGACCACCGCCTCAACGCCGTGCTGGCCTACGAATGGGCCTACTGGAACAACAGCAATTCCTCGGCCATGTCGACCAATTTCCCCAACGACTATTTCCGGGGCAACAACCTGGGCTTTGCCTCCGATCAGTTGCCCAACACTTCGTCCACGACCGAGAAGGCCCTCAAATCGTATATCGCACGGGTAAATTACACCTATAAGAACCGCTATGTGGCCATGCTTACCGGCCGCGCCGACGGATCGAGCCTTCTGGCCCCCGACAACCGGTGGGACTTCTTCCCCTCGCTGGGCCTGGCCTGGAACGTGGATCAGGAGAAATTCATGCGTGCCTCCCGCCACATCATCAGCTCGCTCAAACTGCGGAGCAGTTACGGCTACACCGGCAACCAGACGGTGCCCAACGCCGCCTATATGCAAACCATGACCGCACCCTCCGTTTCACAGGGAACAAGTGCCTGGCTGCCCTCGTGGGTTTACAGCAAATTCGCCAATCCTTACCTGCGGTGGGAGCGGACGCGCCAGTTCGACGTGGGCTTCGACGCCGTCCTTTTCGCCAAGAAGCTACGTGTCGACTTCGACTACTACGACCGCCGCACCGAGCACCTGCTTTACCAGGACTACATCCCCACTTCAACGGGTTACGTCACATACCACACCAACAACGGTACGGTCGACAACAAGGGCGTTGAATTGACGTTGAATTACGACGCGGTCCGCCGCAAGGAGTTCTCGTGGACCATCTCGGCCAACGCCTCCCACAACCGGAACAAGGTAATGGCCCTCGGAACACCCAACATCATGGGACGCAGCTACCCCGGCTCCTCTTCCACCATCCAGCTCTCGATCGCCAAGGTGGGCTACCCGATCGGGTCGTTCTGGGGGTATAAATTCGACGGGATCTACCAGAATATGGATCAGGTCAACGCCGGGCCCACCGTCGGGAAGCTGACCCCCGCGCCGGGCGATCCCCGCTACAAGAACCTGGTCGACACCCCGGGTTCGGTCAACGACATCTCCGAGGCCGACATGACCATCATCGGAAATCCCTATCCCAAGCTCGTGGCGGGGATTACCAACGATTTTACCTACAAGAATTTCTCCCTTTCGATCCTGATCGACGGTGTTTTCGGGCAGGATGTTTACAACTACAACCGCGCCTATACCGACGGCCTGGTAGTGGTTACCACCCGCGGCAACGGAGGGCACACCTACAACGCCTCGCAGCGGGCCTACTACAACCGCTGGAGGGGCGAAGGCACCTCCGATTACTATCCGCGCGCGCGTATCGGCACGACCTTCTGCGACGGGATGATGAGCGACTTTTTAGTCGAGGATGCTACCTTTGTCAGGTTGAGGAATGTTACCCTCTCCTACACGGTAAACATGAAAAAGTACATCCAGTCCGTCAGGGTCTTCGTGGCGGCGAACAACATGCTGACCCTGACCAATTACAGCGGCTACGACCCCGAGGTCAACTCGGTGGGCCACAGCGCTATTGACCAGGGCATCGATTGCGGCACCCCGCCCGTTGTCAGGCTGGTCTCCGTAGGTGTGAATGTAACATTCTAATGTGCAGTAAGATGAAAAAGATTCTTTATATAGCAGCATTTACCGCCCTGGCAGGCATTTCCATTCCCGGGTGCAGCCTCGACGATATCGGTTACCCGAGCACCGCCACCCCCGAAACGGCGATCAAAGTAACCGAAGACCTCTACACCGCCGTCAGGGGACTCTACTACACGAAGCACGAGAAACTGAGCCAGGATTGGCCCTCGATCATGATCGGGATGAGCGATATGTTCGTGGGTACGCGCGCCCAGATGGCCGCCATAGCTCCCAAGTACAACTTAAGCAATGCGAACAATTCGCTTACGGGCGTCTGGAGGTTCAACCACTGGACCATCCAGGATGCCGGTAATTTATTGGCAGACATCGACAGGATCGAGTCCGAAGACCGTTTAGCGCAGGAAAATGCAGACCTCTACCAAACCTTCCGGGGCCAGTGCTACTTCATGCGCGCGTGGTCCTATCTGGAACTGGTGCGCCTTTGGGGCCGCCTGCCCATCCACGACGAGACGGTAACCGTGGACAGCGAGTTCCGTGTCGCGCGCCAAAGCGTGGACTCGGTCTACAAGCTGATCTTCCGGGACCTCGACTCGGCGATCGACGCGCTGCCCGACCGGGAGGGGCTGATTGCGTTCGCCAACACGAGGGATGGCGTGGGGATTCCGCGCACATGGATGAATTTCTGGGTAAGCGACCGGGCCGCAACCGGGGCCAAAGCACTGGCCAGCCTGACCTACGCCAACTACCTGGCCCTGCAGAACAACGATGCTGCCGCCAAGCCTTTCTTCGATCAGGCGTTGGTTTTGGCGACCTCCGTGATCGAGAGCGGGGAGTCTTCCCTTGCGGTCAACTTTGCCGACAACTACGATTATATGCGGCGTGCCAACGCCGCTTCGGAAGCCCTTTACAAGGCGACCCTGATCGGGGACGCCACCAACCGGGGCTTCATGTACCAGGGGATCTTCATGTCGGCCGACGTGCAGCCCGCGCTGAGCCAGATCGGCATTGCCCAGACCAAGGTAATGCCCTGGTATGTGGACCAGTTCGCCCAAGCGGCCGATATGTACAACAAGGAAGGGAATCCCGCCACGGCCACGCATTGCGACCCGAGGTTCACGGCCAATTTTTTGACCCGCTACGTGACCAACAACGAGAAAGGCAGGTTAGGCCAGACGACCGTTACCTACCCCGACCGGGGCGGCCAGGCCTACAATTCGGTGTTGCTGAAGACCCAGAACGTCTTTATCAACGCCCCGGCAGGGGGGATAAACAACGGTTTTCCCTATATGGGTATGTACCGGGACCCGGGTGCGAGCGACAACGTGCTGCAACGCAGTGCCGACTACCCCTTGCTGCGCCTGGCCGAGATGTACCTGATCCAGGCCGAGGCGATGAACGAATTGGAAGCCCTTGGCGAGAGCTATACCACGGCCGACATCTTTGCCCCGATCAACGTGCTCAGGGCCCGGGCCCGGGCGATGGTTTCGGGCGGCACCCTGCCTGTTGACCTGACCTCCGCAATCCTTGAGAATTATATGTCCGCTATTCCTCCCGCAGGGATCGCCGTGGGAGGCGTGGGCGAGACCGACTGGACCTACGCCCGCCGCAGGATCATCCTGCGCGAAAGGGATATGGAGTTGTGCGGCGAGTTGAGGCGTTACCTCGATTTGATCCGCATGCGCGCCAAGGACAAGAACGGCGCCCGCCGCACGATGAACGATTACCTTTACGGCGAGTACTATCCTTCGCTGGACAAATCGCTGATGGGCAGCGAGCTATCGGGCACGCAGCCGACCGGCAGCCTGGGGGTTATTACCTGGGAGTCCTACCGCTACACCCCCGATTTTCTGATGCTCTCCAGGCAGGCAGACGGCAGCTACGCCTTTATCCTGGGCGACCCGGCTTTGGCCAAAAAGTTCGACCTGCTGCCCATTCCCTCCACCGAAACGCTCTACAACCCGTTGGTGGCCAACGACCAGAACTGGGGTTGGCAATAAAAAAAGATCAAGGAGATGAAAAAGATACTTTTCTATACAATCCCGGCTCTGGCCCTTCTTGCGGGTACGTTTTCCTGCGACACGGACTACGAGAGCACAGTCTGCAAAAAAGAGGTCACGCTGATGATCGGCGTCGACCCCGCCACCCCCTACGCTTCGACCCTGAACGTGGTCAACGACGCGTACATCGTGACCAACTCGATCGTGCTGGCCAGCGAACCCTGGGAGGTCATCGAGGGCAACACCGACCAGGAGACCCCCTGGTTCGGCTTCTACACCGACGACACGGGCGGCGAGCGCCTGATGGGCGGCGAGGGGACCACCTGGTTCACTTTGATCGTCCAGCGTAACCGGGACATTACCACGCGCTCGGCCACGATCCGCATCCGCTCGCTCAACTCGGGAGTAGTCAAATCACTGACCGTCAACCAAAAGGACGAGCCGATCCAGATCCTGCTCTCCGAGGAGAAGAAAGATTACCTCGCCGAGGCCGTTACCGACGCCCGTGTCCCCGCCACCTGCAACGTCCCCGCGACGATCAAGGTAGAGTACACCGGAACCCAGACCGACTGGATTACCGTGCTCACGTCCAGCGGCATCGTCGGCGATTTCGACCTGAACTACAACGTGCTCGAGAACACGAGCAACTACAAGCGCGAGGCGAAGATCATCCTCTACAACGACGAGTACCTGGTCTCCGACACCTTGTACGTTTCGCAGCTCTACCCGACGATCCAGATGACCCTGACCACCAACTTCGCCGAGCCGAGCCGCTACCAGAACCCCGGTTCGCTCGACAACGTGGTCCGCTGGTCCAACACCGGCACCTGGGCCGACTTTACCTCGATCGACGTGATCGTTACCACCGTTTCCGGCACGCAGGTTACCAAGACGACCTATGAAACCCCTGCCGAGTGCCCCGACTCGATCGACCTGACCCTGTGGACGGTCGGCAAATCCGACTACGCCAACATCCCGACCGACGTGATCGTCAAGGTAAACCTCTACGACGCGGGAGGCATCCGGGGCATGGGCGAATTGCAGGCCAACCCCCACTTTGCCTCGGGCGACGGCACGGCTGCCAACCCCTTTATCATCAACAACTACGGCCAGCTCAACCGGGTGCGCAACTTCCTGGACAAGTGCTACAAAATGAACGCCGACGTCGACATCGCCCTGGCGGTGGAGACCCCGGTCGCCTACACCACGGGCTTCTATCTCGGGGCAGCCAACCTGGTGCCGATCGGCCAGAACTCCTCCGGCGCCAACGACAAGCCCTTCACGGGGGTCTTCGACGGCAACTACAAGACGATCTCCAACCTGAGCCAGTCCAACGCCTCGGGGGCTGCCGCCAGCTACGGCATCGGCCTGTTCGGAGCGATCAAGGGCAAATCGGCGACCGAAAGGGCCGTTGTCAAAAACCTCACGGTAACCGGCAGCATTACCCGGTACGACACCAAATTCGTCGGCGGTATCGTGGGCAAAGCCCAGAATTTCTGCGATGTGACAGGTTGCCGCAACAAGGTCAACATCAACGTAAGCATTGCCACTTCCGCCAGCATCGGCGGTGTGGTCGGCATGGCGGGTACGGCCACCAACTCCAACGGTGTGCCGGACAACACATCCATTATCACATCGGGCAACACCCCCGCCCGTCCCCCCGTTGTGAGCCTGGTCGACGCCGTGATCGACTTCTGCATCAACGAAGGGCTTATCAACTGCACCACGATCCAGTGCGGTGTCGGCGGTATTGCCGGGGCCTCCTTCGGGCCGATCACGCGGTCTGTCAACGCAGGGGCCATCACATGCCTTTCGGGTTCCAACACCACCAACACGCGCATCGGGGGGATCGTAGGGAACTACGCGGGGAACCTGATCGACCAATGCTGCAATTTGGCAAACATAGCCGCATGGGGCAGCATGGGGGGCATCATCGGTTTCTCGCAAACCGTATCGGCGGCCGCCGGGTCGACCAACATCTGCAACGTGACCAACTGCTACAACAAGGCCGCCATCGCTTCGGCCAGTACCGTGGCTACGGGTGCCGTCCAGATATCGGCCGGGGGCATCATCGGGAACGCTATGAATTATTATACCCCGGCGATCCCGGACGGTTATGCGGTTTGCACGAATTGCTACAGCCTGGGGGCGATAACGCGTGCCACCACGACCGGACCCTTTACCACCTCTTGCTTGATCGCAGGTTCAGCCTCGGGCGTTCCGGCCGGTTTTACCTCCAAGCAAGTCTATTCCAGCTACGGCAAGGAGGGCGATGCCGACCAATTCTCCTACAACGCTACGTTTACCTCTCCTCCCTCGGGATTCCTTACCGATTTCACGGTCGAGGGCAATTTCTCCGGCTGGAACTTTACCACCACCTGGGTCATGGGAGCCTCTTCCCCCGAGCTGAGGAATGTCCCGCAAAAGTCCCTGCCCTAACCCTTTGCAACGGCGACAATGAAAAAATTCCTCATATCCACCACCGCCATGACCCTTCTGGGGACGAGCCTCGCCTGCTCCCAGAAGCTCTCCGAGGCCGCCCCGGAGCAGCCCAAACAGCAGACCCCCACGATCCTGACCCTGGGTTACCCGCGCGCCGGATTCTTCCGCATCTCGGAGTCCACGGCCGCCAACGACCACTTCGGCTACGACAAATGGATGGATGCGTTCAGCCAGTTGAACGGCATCTACGGCAAAGTGCTTACCGAGGAGATCTACTCCCACGACAAGCCCGACAAGAACGGTCGCACCAAGCTCGACTACTTCCGCGACTACAAGCAGAAGTACCCCGACAAGCTGCTGCTACTCCATTTCAACGGCACCTCGCGGATCCCCCAGTTCATGACCGAGCCCTTCTTCGCGGGCCACTGGCTCTACTACGAGGGTGCGGTCGCCCGCACGGCCCTGAGTTCGAAGGAGACCAAATCGGTGGTCAAGGTCGACGAGTTGCAGAAATTTACCCTGACCGAGGGCCGCTTCGCCAATTGCGGATCGGACGTCTGCATCGCGCGCCTGGTCAAGGGCAAACCCGACTGGACCTACGCCGAACAGGCCACGGTCATCGCCATCGACAAGGCGGCCGGCACGATTACCCTCGAGCGGGGCAAGTACGGCACCAGGGCCCTCGATTTCGACTCGGGCAAGACCTACATCGCCGCCCACTACGCGGACGGTCCCTACTCCAGGCAGCACCCCTACCTGCTGTGGGAATACAACCTCTCGCTGCACGCCCCCAAAGACCCGCAGGGCAGGCTTTGCGGCGATGTGCTGGCCGAGCAGCTCGCCTCGCTGTTCGATCCGGGCGGGGTGGTCGACTTTTTCGACGGGATCGAGTTCGACGCCTTCTTCGACTATTACCGTCCCGCCTACGACTACGCCAAGAACGGCGTGGGCATCGACTACAACGGCTCGGGCGTGGCCAACGACGCCTACGTGAACGGCCTGAACCAGTACGGCCTGGGCGAGGTGGACTACCTCCAAAAGCTGCGCGACCGCATGCCCAAGAACAAACTCATCCTGGCCGACCTGGGCCAGCGCGCCTTCGGCATTTTGAACGGCATCGAGAGCGAGGGCTTCCCGGTCAACCGCCAGTTCGATTTGCTGGGCTGGTACAGCCGTTACAACAAGGTCGAGTACTGGACCAAGCACTCCGCCGAACCCAGTATGTCGCTGATTGCCGGACGCATCGAGCCCTCGGTCGAGGAGGAGTGGACGCCCCGTGAGTTGCGGGTGGGCATCGCTGCGAGCTGCCTTCTGGGCACGCTTTACTTCGCCCACCAACGCGACCCGCGCGACAACAGCACCGCCGCCACCGTCTGGGACGAGCTGGTCATGGGCCGCGACAACAAAACCAACTGGCTGGGTATGCCGGTAGGCGAGACCCGGGAATTAGGCGCGTCGGGAACCGACGTGACCCCCGACTGGAAGGGCCGCATGACCGAAAAGGTCGCCCCCAACGGCAACCGCACCTTCACGATCACGGGCGTGCCCTACAACGGCCAACTGTTCGTCTGCGTGACAGCCTCGGCCGAGGGCATGAAGGGCACACCCAGCTTCTACCCCCGCATGATGTCGGTCAACATCGGCGTCAAGACGCGCGCCACCCCCGCCCTGACCAACCTGGAGGCCTACATCGACCCCACGCCGACCCCTTGGAACTTCGCCTTCGCGCGGAGCAATTTCGATGACGGCGCACCCCCCGCGACGGTAACCCTGACCATCTCCCTGGAGGGCTCCGCCCCCGCCGCAATCCACGACCTGAAGTGCTACAACTCCCCGGCCGCCCAGGTCCGCGAGTTCGACAACGGGGCCGTGCTGGTCAACACCGACCACTCGCCCTACACCTTCGACATGGCCGCTTTGTTCCCCGGCATGAAGTTCCGCCGCCTGCAGGCCACCCCCAACGCCTGGAGCGATCCGGTGCTGAACGACGGATCGGACGTAGGCGCCACCTTAACTTTAGGCCGCAAAGACGCAATCTTTTTGGTAAAGAAATAACACTCCTATGAAAACCCTCGGCGCAATCGGCGCATCGACCCTGCTGGCGTGCAGTTGGGGCGGACAAGTTGTGCAGGCAGCCAAACCCAAGGCTGACGCCAAACCCAACATCCTGTACATCATGACCGACCAGCAGAGCTGGAAGATGCTCTCCTGCACGGGCAATCCCTGGCTCCGCACCCCCGCGATGGACGCGATCGCCCAAAGCGGCTACCGCTTCGACCGCGCCTATTGCGTCAACCCGGTCTCGGTCCCCTCGCGCTTCGCTTTGATGACGGGACATTACGGCTCCGAGGTGGGTCTGAGGTTCAATACCGCCCCCTTCGACCAGGAAAAACTGGCCGACATCTACGAACAGGGCACCCTGGGCAGGGTCTTCCGCGCCGCGGGCTACCAAACCCAATACGTCGGCAAGGTGCACATCCCCGGCGGGGGAAGGTACAAGCCCGCCGAGCGCATGGACAAGGAACTGGGCTTTACCATGCTCTCCCCCGACGACCGCATGGAGGGCGCGCAGGCGGCCGCCGACTGGATCGCCAAACAGGGCGATTCGGACCAGCCCTTCTTCATGTTCCTCTCGCTGATCAACCCCCACGACATCTGCTACCTGTTCGGCAGCACCGGCACCGAGGCCACCCGCCCGCCGAGAGTCCCCGAGGGGGAGTGGGAGAGCGTCAAAGCCATCCGCCGGCAGCAGAACGCCATGCCGGAGGCTCTCTACCGCAGCCAAACCCCGCCCCTGCCCGCCAATTTCGCCCCCGCGGAACCCATGCCGGAGCAGGACGCCCCGCAGAAGGGTGTGCCGCCCGAGCGGTATGGCTTTTACAGTTGGTGCTACCACCGCCTGACCGAGACGGCGGACAGCGAGATCGCCGTGGTGCTCAAAGCCCTGGAGTCCTCGCCGTTGAAGGACAACACGATCATCGTCTTTACCTCCGACCACGGCGAGATGAACGGCGAGCACGGCCTGGTAATGAAAAGCCGCTTCTACGACCCGTCCACCCGCATCCCCTTCATCTTTTCCGGCCCAGGGATCAAAAAGGGCGTGGTCGACGACAACTCCCTGGTCTGCAACGGCCAGGACCTCTTCCCGACCCTGTGTGACCTGGCCGGCGTGACGCCCCCCCAGGGCCTGACTGGCATCTCGCTCAAACCCACGCTGACCGGCAAAGGCGAGCAGCAAAAACGCCCCTACCTGGTTACCGAGAGCATCCAGGGCTTTATGATCCAGGACGACCGCTACAAGTACGCCCTGTACGACGGCCCCGAAGTCAACCAACTTTTGGTCGACCTGCAAACCGACCCGGGTGAGACCCGCAACCTGGCCTACGACCCCGCCCACCAGTCGACCCGCGACCGCCTGGCCTCCGAACTGAAAAAGTGGATGGACGCGAGGGGCTTGCAGCAAAGCCCGAATCTCCTTACCAAGGGCGGAAAATAACAGACAAAAAGCCTGTCCTTTTTGGGACAGGCTTTCCAAACGTCTTTATTTAATCGTATATTTTCAATAGACAGCCTACGAGAAGAGGCGTTTGTACAGCCCCTCGAACACCTGTCCGTGGCGCGCCTCGTCCTTGCACATTTCGTGCACGGTATCGTGGATGGCGTCGAGGTTCAACTCTTTGGCACGGGTGGCGATGCGTTTTTTGTCGTCGCAAGCCCCGCTCTCGGCCTCCATGCGCATACGCAGGTTGGTCTTGGTGTCCCAGACCACCTCGCCCAGCAGCTCGGCGAACTTGGCGGCGTGCTCGGCCTCTTCCCAGGCGATGCGCTTGTAGGCCTCGGCCACCTCAGGATAGCCCTCGCGATCGGCCTGGCGGCTCATGGCCAGGTACATCCCCACCTCGGTGCACTCGCCGGTAAAGTGGGCCCTCAAACCGTCCAGCACCATCTGGTCCACGCCTTTGGCCACGCCGATCCTGTGCTCGTCGGCCCACGAGAGGCCCTGCGCGCTTTCGACGATCTCTTCGAACTTCGATTTGGGAGCCTTGCAGATGGGGCACACCTCGGGAGCGGAATCGCCTTGATGGATATAGCCGCAAACTAAACAACGAAATTTTTTCATGATTTTGGGTTTTTAGTTATGAATGATGTTATTGAATATCAATTTTTTGGCACGCCTCACACACCCCCCGGTAGCTCAGCTCTGCAGCTTCGACTTGCGCCCCCTGGGGCTTGTACCGCTCGATAAAATCGCCTTCTTCAAACCAGATGTCCTCCACCTTGCCGCATCGTGTGCAGAAAAAGTGGGCGTGGGGCTTGATGCACCCGTCGTAATGCGACGTGGCCTTGTCCAGGCTCAATTCCAGGATGGCGCCGGCGGAGCGAAGAGTTGCGAGGGTATTGTAAACCGTCGTCCGCGAGAGGGTCGGATAATGGGGTGATAGTGACTCGTAGATCGTCTCGACCGTCGGGTGAATCGGGTGATCGATCAGGTATTGCATAACCCCGATCCTCTGGGGTGAGGGACGCAGCCCATACCCCCGCAAATACTCCGCTATATTGATCGTCTCTTTCAACTTGAATGATTCCATTTTTGGAATTATTACAAAAATAGGCTAAATTTTCCGAACTACCAAATAATCTCGCCCGGATTGCTTAAATTTGTGAAAAATTCACGACAAACCCCGCAGATGGCCGCCTCAGATCCCATGTCATTATTTGCGCTCCAATCGCTTATCAAAGAGCGTTTGGAGGCATCCGTGCGTGGAAATTGGTGGGTCACGGCCGAGATCAGCGAATTGAAACGCCACCCCTCGGGCCACTGCTATCTGGAGCTGACCGAGAACGACCCGCGCAGCCACCTGCCCAAGGCGCAGGCCCGCGCGGTGATCTGGCGCAGCGCCTACCAGGCCATTGCGATGCACTTCCTGGGCACGACGGGCAGCGATCTGGCCGCCGGGATGAAGGTGCTGGTCAAGGCCTCGGTCAGCTACCACGAACTCTACGGATTAAGCCTGGTCATCAGCGATATAGACCCCGCTTACACGCTGGGCGAGATGGAGATGGAGCGCCGCCGCACCATCCTGCAACTCCAACAGGAGGGCATCTTCGACATGAACCGGGAGCTGCCCCTGCCCGACGTGATCCAGCGCGTGGCCCTGGTCTCCTCGCCCACGGCGGCTGGCTACCAGGACTTCGTGCGCGAGACCGAATCCTCCCCCTACCGCATACAGTTGACCCTGTTCGAAGCCACCGTCCAGGGCCACGGGGCCGAGCAGAGCCTGACCCACGCCCTGGGCCGGATCGCCGCCCTGGAGGAGCTTTTCGACGCGGTGGTCATCATCCGGGGCGGCGGATCGAAGAGCGACCTGAGCTGCTTCGACTCCTATCTGTTGTGCAGCCACATCGCCCAATTCCCCCTGCCGGTCCTGACCGGGATCGGCCACGACAAAGACCAGAGCGTCGCCGATTTAGTCGCCGCTTTGTCGCTGAAGACCCCGACCGCCGTGGCCGCCCACCTGGTTGCCCTGGCCGCCGACTTCGAAGCCCGCCTCTACGACCTGCAACTGGCGTTGGACCAACGCCTGCGGGAGATCGTCCCCGAGATGCGCTCCACGATCCAAAACCTGGCCCTGAGGCTTAACCTCTCGGCCACCCGAGCCGCCTCCGCCGCCAAAACCCTTCTGGAGCGCCAGACCTCCGCCCTGTCGACGCTCTCCGCCGTCGGTTTCAGCCGCGCGGCCCTTGAAATAGACCATCTAAGCAACCGCCTGCGCACCTCGACGGCCGACCGCCTGACCCGCGAGCGCGAAAAACTCTCCGCCTCCGCCGCCCTGGTATCGAACCTCGACCCGAAGCACATCCTCGACCTGGGCTTTTCCATCGTGCGCAAGGAGGGCAAGGCCGTCCGCGACACAAAGACCCTCCACCCGGGCGACCCCATAACCATTACCCTCTCAAAGGGCACCACCAACGCAATCATCGAATAATGAAAGAGATAACCTACACCCAGGCCGTCGCCGAGATCGAGGCCATCCTGGAAAGCATCAACCAAAAGCAACTCGACGTGGACACCCTGGTCGAGAAGGTCAAGCGCGCCACCGAGCTGCTGAACGCCTGCCGCGAAAAGCTGCTCAAGGTCGAGGGCGAGGTCGTCAAGGTGCTGGAACAACCCGAATCCGACCGGTAACCCTTTGCCCCATGCGCAAAATCATCAAATTCGTCCTTAATAAGGTTCCCCGCAAATACATCCAACGGGTAGTGCACATCGTGCTCCCCATCGTGGGCCTCGCCTACACGGGCCGGGGCGTCAAGTGCCCCGTCTGCGGCTCCCACTACCGCAAATTCATGCCCTACGGCTACGGCGAACCCCGCGAAAACGCCCTCTGCCCGCGTTGCCTGGCCCTGGAGCGCCACCGCTTGCTGTGGGTCTGGCTGCTGCGGGAGACCGACTTCTTTACCGCCCGCCCCCGCCTTTTACACATCGCCCCGGAGTGGTGCTTCCTCAAACGCTTCGAGCATCTGCTGGAGGATAACTACGTCACCGCCGACCTGGAATCGCCCCTGGCCAAGGTCAAAATGGACGTCCAGAAGATCCCCTTCTTCGACAACGAGTTCGACGTGGTAATCTGCAACCACATCCTCGAGCACGTCGACGACGACGCACTGGCCATGCGCGAGATCCGCCGCGTGTTGAAGCCCGGCGGCTGGGGCGTACTGCTCTCTCCGGTCAATTTCGAGCGCGAGACCACGTACGAGGACCCTTCTTTGACCACCCCGGACCAACGCCGCGCCGCCTACGGCCAGTACGACCACAAGCGCGACTACGGCCGCGACTACCCCGAAAGGCTGGAAAAAGCCGGTTTCCGGGTCGAGTCGATCGACTACATCCCCCGACTGGCCCCCGGCGAGGCGCGCATCTTCGCCCTGCGTCCGCAAGACATTATCTACAAGGTATATAAAGACTAACCTATGGAACAGCAAAACCCCGCACAAGACCCCGCGGCCGACTCCCTGCCCGCCAACGCCTACACCCCGTTGAAAGAGGGCGAAACCTACCGCCCCATCATGCCCGCCGGATCGACCCCCAAAGAGGCCACCCTCTACTCGGTGCTCTTCGGCATCGTGATGGCCGTGGTCTTCTCCGCCGCGGCCGCCTACTTAGGGCTCAGGGTGGGCCAGGTCTTCGAGGCCGCCATCCCGATCGCCATCATCGCGGTCGGCGTGGGCAATATGCTGGGCAAAAAGAACATGCTGGGCCAGAATGTGATCATCCAGTCCATCGGGGCCAGCTCGGGCGTGGTGGTCGCGGGCGCGATCTTTACCCTGCCCGCTTTGTACATCCTGGGCCTGGAGGCGCACTTCTGGCAGATCTTCCTCTCCTCGCTCCTGGGCGGGGTTTTGGGCATCGTGCTGTTGATCCCTTTCCGCCGCTACTTCGTCAAGGATATGCACGGCAAGCTCCCCTTCCCCGAGGCGACCGCCACGGCCGAGGTGCTGGTCAGCGGCGAAAAGCAGGGCGGGCAGGCCAAACTACTGGCCGTAAGCGGTTTGATCGGCGGCCTGTACGATTTCTGCGTGAGCACCTTCGGCTTCTGGAGCGAGGAGATCTCCACCCGCTTCGCCCACTGGGGCGTGGTGCTGGCCGACAAGTACAAGATGGTCTTCAAACTCAACACGGGGGCGGCCATCCTGGGGCTGGGCTACATCGTGGGGCTGAAATACGCGGCCATCATCTGCGCGGGCTCCTTCACGGTCTACTTCGTGCTGATCCCCTTTCTGAGCCACTTCTCGGGCGGCATGACCCTGCCCGTCGGCTCGGGCGTGGAGACGCTGCTGGCCGCCATGTCCCCCGAAGAAATATTTAAAAATTACGCCCGCCACATCGGCATCGGAGGCATCGCCATGGCCGGCGTGATCGGCATCGTGCGCTCCTCGGGCATCATCAAACAGGCCCTGGGCCTGGCCGTAAGCGAGCTGGGCGGCAAAAAACCCGCCGCCCGGACCGCCGGAGCAACCGGAGCCGCCGTTGGAGCTTCCGCCACCCCCGGAGCCGCCCCCCGCACCGACCGCGACCTGAAGATGAAAACGGTCCTGACAGTCCTGCTGGCCGCTTTGCTGACCACCCTGTGCTTCTTCCAGTTCGGCGTGCTCCACAACTGGGTCCACACCCTGATCGCCATCGCCATCGTCTTTGTGATCTCCTTCCTGTTTACCACCGTAGCCGCCAACGCGATCGCCATCGTGGGCACGAACCCCGTCTCGGGCATGACCCTGATGACCCTGATCCTCAGCTCCCTGATCCTGGTCAGCGCGGGCCTGAGCGGCGCCTCGGGCATGACCGCCGCCATGATCATCGGCGGGGTGGTCTGCACGGCCCTCTCGATGGCCGGGGGCTTTATCACCGACTTGAAAGTCGGCTACTGGCTGGGCACGACCCCCGCCAAACAGCAGGGCTGGAAATTCCTGGGCACGGTCGTCTCCGCCGCCACGGTCGCCGGGGTAATGATGATCCTCAACCAATCCTACGGCTTTGTGGGCGAGGGTGCCCTGGTGGCACCCCAGGCCAACGCAATGGCTGCTGTAATAAAACCGTTGATGGAGAGCGGCTCGACCCCCTGGATGCTCTACATTTCGGGCGCGATCCTGGCCCTGATCCTGACCATGCTGGGCATCCCCGCGCTGGCCTTCGCGCTGGGTATGTTCATCCCGTTGGAGCTCAACACGCCCCTTCTGGTGGGCGGTCTGATCAGCTGGTGGGTCTCCACGCGCTCCAAAAACGAGGATTTGAACCGCAGCCGCAAGGAGCGGGGCACGCTGATTGCCTCGGGCTTTATCGCGGGCGGGGCTTTGATGGGCGTGGTAAGCGCGATCATCAAGTACTTCGACGCCGACTGGATGCTCAAGGGCTGGTTCGCCTCGTCCGGCGCCGAGATCCTCTCGATCGTCATGTACGCCTCGATTATTATCTATTTCATTCTGAGCGCCAAACGCGTCAAAGAGTAATGGAATCGATCAAAACCATCTTCAAGATCGGCAACGGCCCCTCGAGCAGCCACACGATGGGCCCGAAGCGCGCCGCCGAACTCTTCCTGGCGCGCTGCCCCGGCGCCGACGCATTCCGGGTCACATTGTACGGCAGCCTGGCCGCCACCGGCAAGGGCCACCTGACCGACAAGGCGATCCTCGGCGTGCTGGGAGCCTGCCGCCCGGCGGAGATCGTCTTCCGGCCCGACATCGTCCCCGAGTACCACACCAACGGGATGCTCTTCGAGGGCTTCGCCAACGGCAAACCGCTCGACGAGTGGACGGTGTACAGCATCGGGGGCGGCAACCTCTACGCCGACGATATGCCCGCGCAGGACATCCCCCCTCAGGTCTACGGCATGAGCCATATCTCCGACATCCAGCTCTGGTGCGAGCGGAACGGCAGCTCCTTCTGGGAGTACGTCGAGCAGTGCGAGGGCCCGGAGATCTGGGACTACATCGCCGGGGTCTGGCGCGTGATGAAGGAGTCGATCGCCCGGGGCATCGAGGCCGAGGGCGTCTTGCCCGGCGGCCTGGGCGTGCGCCGCAAGGCCTCCGACTACCTGATCCGCGCCAAGGGCTACTCGTCGACGATGCAGAGCCGCGGCATGGTGATCGCCTACGCGCTGGCGGTGGCCGAGGAGAACGCCTCCGGGGGCGTGATCGCCACCGCCCCGACCTGCGGGTCGAGCGGGGTAATGCCCGCCGTGCTTTACCATTTGATGCTCTCGAGGGATTTCCGCGAGAGCCGCATCCTCAAAGCCATTGCCACGGCGGGCCTGTTCGGCAACGTGGCGCGCACCAACGCCTCGATCTCGGGCGCCGAGGTGGGGTGCCAGGGCGAGGTCGGCGTGGCCTGCGCGATGGCCGCCGCGGCCGCCTGCCAGCTCTTCGGCGGCTCCCCCGCCCAGATCGAGTACGCCGCCGAAATGGGCCTGGAACACCATTTGGGCCTGACCTGCGACCCGGTGTGCGGCCTGGTGCAGATCCCCTGCATCGAGCGCAACGCCTTCGGGGCGGCGCGGGCCCTGGACGCCAACACCTACTCTACCTTTTCGGACGGCATCCACCGCGTGAGCTTCGACAAGGTGGTCGAAGTGATGCGCCACACGGGCCGCGACATCCCGAGCCTCTACAAGGAGACCTCCGAGGGCGGCCTGGCCAAATACATGAACGAAAAACCCTGACTGCCATGATTTTGCAAGACCGATTCTTAAAATATGTAAGTTTCGACACCCAGTCCGACCCGGCAAGCGAAACCTACCCCTCCACCGCCAAACAACTCGCCCTGCTGAACTACCTGGTCGAGGAGCTGGCAATGATGGGCCTGCAGGAGGTCGAGATCGACCCCAACGGCTACGTGACGGCGACCCTGCCCGCCACCCCGGGCTGCGGGAAGGCCCCCGTGATCGGCCTGCTGGCCCACGTCGACACCAGCCCCGACATGCCCGGAGCGAACATCCGCCCGCAGATCATACGCAATTACGACGGCGGGGACATCCCCCTGAACGAGTCGCTTACCATGCGTACGGCAGACTTCCCCGAACTGGCCGCCCTGAAGGGCCACGACCTGATAACCACCGACGGGACCACCCTGCTGGGCGGCGACGACAAGGCGGGCGTGGCCGAGATCGTTACCGCAATCGGGTACCTGTTGGCCCACCCCGAAATCCCGCACGGCAAGGTCCGGATCGCCTTTACCCCCGACGAGGAGATCGGCCGGGGTGTCGATTTCTTCGACGTGAAGGCCTTCGGCGCGCAGTTCGCCTACACGGTCGACGGCGGCGTGGAGGGCGAGCTGGAGTACGAAAATTTCAACGCCGCCGGGGCCGTGGTCGAGATCCAGGGCCGCAACATCCACCCCGGCTACGCCAAGGACAAAATGCTGAACGCCCTGCACGTCTTGCAGGAGTTCGACACCATGCTCCCCGCCCGCGAGCGCCCCGAGCACACCGAGGGCTACGAGGGTTTTTATCACTTAACCGCTACCTCGGGCACGGTCGAGCGGGCTAAGGCCGAATACATCCTGCGCGACCACGACCGCCAGAAGTTCGAGGCCCGCAAAAAAACGGTGGAGAACGCCGCCGCCGCGATCGCCGCCAAGTACGGTCCCGGCGTGGTCGCCCTCACCATGAAGGACCAGTACTACAACATGCGCGAAATGGTCGAACCCCACCCCGAAGTGATCTCCCACGCCCTCGAGGCGATGCGCCAAGCAGGGGTCGCCCCCATCGTGCGCCCCATCCGCGGCGGCACCGACGGCTCGCGCCTCTCCTACATGGGCCTGCCCTGCCCCAACCTGTTTACCGGCGCGGGCAACTTCCACGGCAAATTCGAGTACGCCTCGCTGACCTCCATGCAAAAATCCGTGGATACGCTGGTTGCGCTGCTTAACCTCTGGGCCAAATAACCCGCCACGATGAAACTGCGCCTGCCCTTTGCCTTGCTCTGGCTGACGGCCGTCTGCTGCAACGGTTTTTCCGCACGCGCCCAGGACGCACCCCGGCCCGCCAGCCACGACACCACCTGCAAAGTGGTCCATATCTTCGTGGCCCTGTGCGACAACAAATACCAGGGCATCGTCCCCGTCCCCAAAGCGATCGGCAACGGCCAGGACCCCGACAACAACCTCTACTGGGGTTGCGGCTACGGGGTGCGCACCTACTTCAAAAAGAGCTCCGAATGGAGACTGGTGCAGAGCACCAAACCCGACACCTTACTGATGGAGCGCCTCGTCTTCAAACACGCCTCCAAACCCTTCTACCTGGTGGCCGACGCCTACAACGGCAAGTACATCGCGCGCTGCACGGACGATTTCCTGAGCAGCGCGTGCGGCCGGCGCAAGGAGACGCTCTCCGTGGAGGGCAGAACGCTCGGCATCGCGGGCAACGCAGCCCTGATCGCCTACACGGGCCACGACGGGCTGATGGATTTCCGCCTGCGGGGCACCTACGAAAACACCGACGGGAAACAGCGCGACGTGATCATCCTGGCCTGTTACAGCAAGCGTTTCTTCGGCCCCTACCTCGAGAACGCGAAGGTCAACCCGCTAGTCTGGACCACCAACCTGATGTGCCCCGAGGCCTACACGACCCACGACGCGCTGACCGGCTACGTCATCGGCGAGAACAACGAAGCCATCCGCACCCGCGCCGCCGCAGCCTACGACCGCTTCCAGCACTGCGGCCTGAAAGCCGCACGGGGCCTGCTGGTAACCGGGTGGTAAGGGGACCGCGACGACAAGGCGCATTTTCGATATTTTTTGTACCTTTGCCTTATAGCAAACCCTCTTTTCATGTCTGCTGAAAAATTTCTCCTGCAAGCCGTCGAGCTCTCCCGGAAGAGCGTCGAAAAGGGCGGCGGTCCCTTCGGGGCGGTAATCGTCAGAAACGGCCGCGTGGTGGCCACGGGCAGCAACTCGGTTACCCTGTGCAACGACCCGACCGCCCACGCCGAGGTTACCGCGATCCGCAACGCCTGCCAGAGTTTAAACGATTTCAAACTGGAAGGCTGCGAGATCTACTCCTCGTGCGAGCCCTGCCCGATGTGCCTGGCCGCGATCTACTGGGCCGGCATCGGCCGCATCTACTACGCCAACACCCGGGAGCAGGCCGCCCGGATCGGCTTCGACGACAGTCTGATCTACGACCAGATCCCCCTCGACCCGGCGCAAAGAGACATCCCCTCCGAGAGAATCCCCCTCGAAAAGGCCGAAAAAGTATTTAAACAATGGTTTGAAAACCCCGTCAAAACGGAGTACTGACCTTAACTCTCCCGCCCGGCCAGGTAGTCGCACAATTCGGCCATCGACCGTTTGACCTGCGAGTCGGGGTAGCCTTCCAGAATGGCCAGGGCCTTGTTCGTGTAGTCGCGGATGTACTCCTGCGCGCCCTCCATTCCGCCCTCGTCCCGTACGATGTGCGAAATCCCGCCGACCAGTCCCGGCTCTTCGGCCAACCGCCCGACCATCCCGAGGATCTCCGCCCGCCGTTTTTCATCCGCCTTATCGAGCACGACCAGAAGCGGCAAAGTGATCCGCCCCTCCAAAAGGTCGCCGCACGAGGGCTTGCCGGTCTGCTCGCTCGGCGCGAAGTCCAGCATATCGTCCCGGATCTGGAACGCCATACCCAGCGCCTCGCCGAATTGCCTTATGACTTCTATCTGCCCGGCATCCGCACCCACCGCCACGGCTCCCGCCGCACAGCAGTTGCCCATCAGGACGGCCGTCTTGCCGTGGATGATATCGAAATAGACCGCCTTGTCGGGCGCGTTACCCCCTTTGTAGCGGTGTTGCAACAGCTCGCTCTGGCACAGCAGATCCATCTGCAGGGTAATCTGCCTCAACACCTCGAAGCATCCCCGCTCCATCCCGCGCGTGATGGCCCTCGAGAGCAGGTAATCGCCCAGCAGCACGGAGGCCTTCGACTCCCACAGCGCATTGGCCGAGGGCGCGCCCCTGCGCATGGCGGATGAATCCACCACGTCGTCGTGCACGAGCGAGGTCAGGTGTATGATCTCGGCCAGCGCCGCCCCCATCAACGCGTCCCCGCCGGGTTGCTGCCCGGGCGCGGCGTGGAGCGAGGCGCTCATCAGCACCAACGCCGGACGGATGCCCTTGCCCCGGTTGTCCAGCAGGTAGCCCACCATCTTGCCGACCGTCGGTTCATCCGTGGTAACGACCTGCCGCAAAAGCAGGTCCGCCTGCTCCATGAGCGGGCCGACGGAGCGGAATATGACGTCGATTTTTTTCATACCGGGTGGGGAGGGACAAATGTACGTCTATATTTTCAAAATTTTTCAGAATTCGTTCTTTTTTTGTTTCTTTGCGTAGGATTTGACGGAATAGAAAACAAAACCTCCCGGAACGCTGCTGTGCGTAGCGTGTGCCAGGTTTTTTATATCGATCGGTCCGAAATACCGGAGCGTACTTTAGGTACGTGAGGATTTTCGGGGCGGGCGACATGAAAAAGATGGCGCGCGATATGTGCAGCCACCCGCCCGGAGCGACAACAGGCCAATCACAATGAACAACAAGAGTACCCTCGCACTAATAATGCCACACCTGGTGGCAATTCTTGTTTTTATAACCGTTACCTACACTTATTTCGGCCCCCAGTTGCGCGGCGAGGTAATCGACGCCCACGACCAAACCCAGTGGCAGGGCATGAGCAAGAGCTTTGTAGACCACCACGCAAAGTACGGCGAGTACCCCCAATGGGACGGACGCATGTTCGGCGGTATGCCCGCCGTGATGACCTTCTTCAAGCTCGACGGCCAGATCTTCACCAACTTCCACCGCGACCTCCAGATCCCGGGCTACCCGGCGGGGACCATCCTGATCGCGATGCTGTTCTTCTACATCATGCTGGTCATGTGGGGCGTCAACCCATGGCTGTCTATCGCGGGGGGCCTGGCCTACGGCCTGTCGACCTACTTTATGGTCATCATCGGGGCGGGCCACGAGACCAAGACCGAAGCGATGGCCTACGCGCCGATGCTGCTGGCCTCGGTCTTCTGGGCTTTTAGGAAGAATATGTGGGTCGGGTCGGGGCTTGCCGCCTTCTTCGGGGCGCTGGAACTGGCGGCGGGCCACCCGCAGATCAGCTACTACTTTTTGATGGTGCTGCTCGCCTACTGGATCAGCGAACTGGTACGCAGCATAAAACAAAAACTCCTCCCCCGCTTCGCCAAGACCACGGCTTTGCTGCTGCTGGCCGCCGTGATCGCGGGCGGCTCGATGTTCTCCCATTTGTGGTACATCCGCGAGCACTCGCCCGTTACCATACGGGGCGGCTCGGAGATCGCCGTCGAGCAGGGCCAGAAACATTCGGGCCTCGACCTGGAGTACGCCACGGCCTGGAGCTACGGCATTTCGGAGAGCATGAACATGTACATCCCCGGCTTCACGGGCGGCTCCTCGATGGAGGGCTTCAGCCCCGACGGGGAGGTGGCCGCCGCCCTGCGCCCCTACAACCAGGTCAACCTGGCCGCCCATCTGCCCGCCTACTGGGGTCCCCAGCCGATGACCTCGGGCCCGGTCTACATCGGCGCCGTCTTGTTCTTCCTTTTCGTGCTGGGCCTGATCATTTTGGGCGGGGGGATGACCTGGTGGGTCGGGATCATTACCGCGCTGGCCGTGATGCTCTCCTGGGGCAAGAATTTCATGCCCCTGACCGAGCTGTTTTTCAATATTTTCCCCGGCTATTCGAGCTTTCGGACGGTCTCGATGATTTTGGTGATCGTCGAGTGGAGCGTCCCCTTCCTGGGGCTGGTCGCCCTGGGCAAGATCGCCAAAGGCGACATCCCGTGGGCCAAAACCAAGCAGGCGCTCAAACTCTCACTCTACATCACGGGCGGGGTAGCGTTGTTCTTCGCCCTTTTCGGCGGTATGCTCTTCAACTTCACCGCCTCCTCGGACGCGATGATGGGCCTGCCAGACGATATTCTCGCCGCGATGAGGGCCGAGCGCGCCTCGATGCTGCGCTCCGACAGCTGGCGCTCGCTGGCTTTGGTGGCCGCCACGTTCGGCGTGATCTGGCTCTTTTGCCGGGAAAACAAGGTTAAGCTCGGCTGGCTGGCCCTCTCCCTGGCCGCGTTGGTCTGCATCGATCTGATCCCCGTCGACCTGCGCTTTTTGCCGCAAGATAAGTTCACGGCCAAGTCCCGCACCGGGATCAAGCCCACCGAGGCCGACCTTCAGATCCTCTCAGACACCACGCCCGGTTTCCGGGTCTGGAACCGCAGCGTGAGCACCTTCAACGACGCGACCACCTCCTACTTCCACCGCTCGGTGGGGGGCTACCACGGCGCAAAACTGGCCCGCTACCAGGACCTGATCGATCTGTACCTCTCGCGCGGCGACATGAACATCTACAACATGCTCGACACCCGCTACGTGATCGACCGCGACGGCCAGGCCAAATTCAACCCCGGAGCCAACGGCCCGGCTTGGATGGTCCATCGCGCCGTGAAGGCCGACGGTCCGATGGCCGAGATTACCACCCTGGGGACGCTCGACACCAAACGCGAGGCGGTAATCGGCGCCGACTTCTGGAATAAACTGGGCCTGCCCGCCCTGCCCGGCGGGGCCGAAATCGAGCTCACGGAGCAACCCTCCGACACGATCTTCATGGACGAGTACCGCTCCAACTACCAGAAATACACCTACTCCGCCGCAGAGCGCTCCCTGGGCGTCTTCTCGGAGATCTACTACGACAAGGGCTGGAAGGGCTATATCGACGGGGAAGAGGTTCCCGTCCTGAGGGCCGACTACCTGCTGCGGGCTTTGGTGCTGCCCGAGGGCCAACACACCGTCGAGTTCCGCTTCGCCCCGCCCAACTACAAGGCGGTCAGCGCCGTCGCGCTGATATTCTCCCTAATGGCCATCTTCGCCTTCCTGGCCGCCGTGACCTACGTTATTTTAAAAGCCGTTAAGAAATAATGCTTTACCACCTCGCCGAGTACCTCCAATCCCACTACGACATCCCCGGCCTGGGGGTGTTGGGCTACCTCTCCTTCCGGGCTACGGCCGTTATCATCCTTTCGCTGTTCATCGCCACGGTAACCGGCAAGCGGATCATCCGGGCCTTGCAGCGCAAGCAGATCGGCGAACAGATCCGCGATTTGGGCCTCGAGGGCCAGATGCAGAAGAAGGGGACCCCCACGATGGGCGGCCTGATCATCATCGCCGCCGTGCTGATCCCCGTGCTGCTGCTATGCAATTTGAAGAACATCTACATCCAGATGATGCTCGTTTCGCTGATCTGGCTGGGATTTATCGGCTTTGTGGACGACTACATCAAGGTCTTCAAAAAGAACAAGGAGGGCCTCAAAGGCCGTTTCAAGGTGGTGGGCCAGGTGGGCCTGGGCATCATCGTGGGGGTAACCATGTGCCTGAGCGACCAGGTGGTCGTGCGCGAGAAGGCGCTGGCCCCGAGCCCGGGCGCGGTCAGTTACTCGACCGTCACGGACGGCAGCCCCCAGCGCGTCTACCTCCATCAACCCGAAAAGACGACCCAAACCACGATCCCCTTCGTCAAGAACAACGAATTCGACTACAAATGGCTGGTGGGCGGCGACGCGCCCGACTGGCTTACCTGGCTGATCTACATCGCGGTGGCTATCCTGATCGTCACGGCGGTCAGCAACGGGGCCAATTTGACCGACGGGCTGGACGGCCTGGCCGCGGGGGTCTCGGCCCTGATCATCGTCGTTTTGGGGGTCTTCGCCTACCTGGGCGGCAACATGATCTACGCCGACTACCTGAACATCATGTTCATCCCCGGCAACGGCGAGTTGATGGTCTTCGCGGCGGCCATGATCGGCGCTTTGGTGGGCTTTATCTGGTACAACTGCTACCCGGCCCAGGTCTTTATGGGCGACACGGGCAGCCTGGCCATTGGCGGGATCATCGCGGTCATGGCCCTGGCCACGCGCAAAGAGCTGCTTCTGCCGCTGCTCTGCGGCGTCTTTCTGGCCGAGAGCGTCTCGGTAATGATGCAGGTCAGCTACTTCAAGTACACCAAAAAACGTTACGGCGAGGGCAAGCGCATCTTTTTGATGTCGCCCCTGCACCACCACTTCCAGAAGCGTAATTTCCCGGAATCGAAGATCGTGATGCGCTTCTGGATCGTCCAGATCGCGCTGTGCGCCATGGCGATCGCAACCCTCAAGGTACGATGAGCAGGCTGGTCATACTGGGCGGCGGCGAGAGCGGCTGGGGCACGGCGGTCCTGGGCAAGCAAAAGGGCTGGGAGGTCTTTTTGTCCGACGGCGGGGCGATCAACGACAATTACCGCGAGTGCCTGAAAATCTGCGATGTGGAGTTCGAAGAGGGCGGCCACACCGAACGGATATTCCCCGCCGACCTGGTGGTCAAAAGCCCCGGCATCCCCGATACCGCGCCCGTCGTGACCCGCTTCCGGGAGGCGGGCGTGGAGGTCGTCTCGGAGATCGAGTTCGCGGGCCGTTACCTCGACGGGGCCAAAACGATCTGCATCACAGGCTCCAACGGCAAGACCACCACGACCACCCTGATCTACAATATGCTGCACAACGCCGGTTTCAAGGTCGCGCTGGGCGGCAACATCGGCCGCAGCTTCGCATACAACGTAGCCCTGGGGGGCGTCGACTGGCACGTACTGGAGATCAGCAGCTTCCAATTGGACGGGATGTTCTCTTTCCGGGCCGATATCGCCGTGCTGTGCAACATCACCCCCGACCACCTGGACCGCTACGACCACAAGATGGAGAACTACGCGGCCAGCAAGTTCCGCATCACGCAGAACCAGCGCCCGGACGATACGTTTATCTATTGCGCCGACGACCCCGAAACGCTGCGCGGCGTCGAGGCCCGCAAGCTGGCCGGAGCGCTCCCCATGCAACTGCTGCCCTACTCCTCGCGGCAACTCCCCCCCGCTTTGGGCGCGGGGGTGCAGGACGGGACCGCCGTCTGCCATGCGGGGGATACCTCGGCGGAATTCGAAACCTCCAAACTCCGCATCTCCGGGGCGCACAACATCCAGAACGCCGAAGGAGCCGCCCTGGCCGCCCTTTCGGCCGGAGTCCCGGCTGAAACGATCCTCTCCACCCTCTACAATTTCGGCGGGATCGAGCACCGGTGCGAATTTGCAGGGAAGTACGATAACGTACTGTGGATCAACGACTCGAAAGCAACCAACGTCGAGGCCGTGTGGTACGCCCTGGACGGGGTGACCCGCCCGGTGGTCTGGATCGCCGGGGGCACCGACAAGGGCAACGACTACGCCTCGCTGATGGAGCTGGCGCGGCAAAAGGTCCATACCCTTATCTGCATGGGGGTCGATAACCAAAAGCTGCTCAAAGCGTTCGAGGGCGTAATCCCTGCCATCGCGGACACCCACTCGCTCGACGAGGCGATGAACGCGGCGAAAAAGGCGGCCCGGAAAGGCGACGTGGTGTTGCTCTCCCCCGCCTGCGCGAGCTTCGACCTGTTCAAGAACTACGAGGACCGGGGGCGGCAATTCAAGGAAAAGGTAAAACAGCTATATGGCAACCAAAACCGATAACACAAAGCAACTGCGCAGGCGGGTGCGGCGCTCCTACGCCGTGTCGACCGTCAGCGTGGCCCTGGTGCTCTTCCTGCTGGGCGGGGTGGGTTACCTGATCGTCAACGCGTTGTGGGCGACCGACCGCATCCGGGAAAACATCACGGTCTACGTTATGCTCAAGGGCGGCGTATCGGCCGAGCAGGAGCAGGGACTCGAAAAGAAGATCAAGGCCTACCCCGGCGTCAAAGAGGCCGTGTTCGTCTCGCGCGACGCCGCGGCCGAGGAGTTCAGCGCCCACGCGGGCGGCGACTTCCGCCTCTTTTTGGACCAGAACCCCCTGCCCGACTCGTACGAGGTAAAATTCCAGGCCAAAGCCTCCGACAAGGAGAAACTCGCGATGTTCGAGAAAAAACTGCTGGAATACCCGGAGGTCGACGAGGTGGTCTACCACCGCGACGTGCTGGACAGCGTGACCTCCAACATCAACAAGTTCAACCTGATATTGATGCTGTTCGGGGGGGCGTTGTTCTTTATTTCGCTCGTGCTTTTGAACAACACCATCCGGCTGACCATCTTCTCGCGCCGCCACATCATCAACACCATGAAGCTGGTCGGGGCCACGAGCGGCTTTATCCGCCGGTCGTTCCTGTGGAGCGCGATGGGCCAGGGCGTGATCGCGGGACTGATCGCCGGGGTGATGTTCCTGGCCATGGTCTCGGGGCTGAACGAGGCGCTGCCCGACATCAACTTTATCCGCGACCGTCCCTTCGTGCTCGCCTTCCCGGTGGGGATGATCCTTCTGGGCGTTGCGATCTCGGTTATCTTTACTATCTTTGTTGTACAAAAATTCATCCGGATGCAGTCCGGGCATATCCATTTGTACTAAGATGAAAACGACCAAACCGCAGGACGCCGGTACCGAGAGCGAAATGCCCCTGGGCAAGCAGAACCTCAAACTGATGCTGATCGGCTTCGGCATCATCGTTTTGGGCTTCATTTTGATGGCGGGCGGCGGCAGCGACCACCCCGCCACCGAGTTCAACTACGATATGTTCTCTTTCAGGCGCATCACGCTGGCCCCGATCCTTGTGATCGGAGGCTTCGCCTTTGAGATCTACGCCATCATGCACAAAGGCAAGCGATGAGCCTGCTGGACGCCATCATCCTGGGCGTGGTCCAGGGCCTGACCGAATTTTTGCCCGTCAGCAGCAGCGGCCACCTCGAGCTGATGCACGCGCTTTTGGGCGTGGACACCGCCAACAACCTGACCTTCGACATGGCCGTCCACGGCGGCACGGTGCTGAGCACGATCGTCGTCTTCTGGCATGAGATCATCAAGATCTTCAAGGGCGTTTTCAAGTTCAAGCTCAACGAGGAGACGATCTACGCCGCCAACATCCTGGTCTCGATGATCCCCGTCCTGTTCGTGGGCCTCTTCTTTATGGACCAGATCGAGGGGCTGTTTACCTCCAACCTGCTTTTGGTGGGGTGTATGCTGCTTCTCACGGCCGGCCTTCTGGCCTTCGCCCATTTCCGCCCCCAACAACACAAAAGCATCACGCCCCAAAGGGCCTTTGTGATCGGCATCGCGCAGGCGATCGCCGTCGTGCCCGGCCTTTCACGCTCGGGCGCCACCATATCCGCCGGGCTGATCCAAGGGGTCAAGCGCGAAGAGGTCGCCCGGTTCTCGTTTTTGATGGTGCTCATCCCCATCATCGGGATGAATGTGCTCGAACTTCTCAAGGGCGATCTGTCGGGCGCGGGAGGCGGCGTTTTCTGGGCCGGATTTTTGAGCGCGTTCGTCATGGGAACGATCGCCTGCAAGTGGATGATCTCGATCGTTCAGAAGGGCAAACTGATCTGGTTCTCGTATTACTGTATTGTAGTCGGTGCAGTAGCCGTTATAGCCCATTACCTTTAAATGCAGGGTACCGGAAAGATAGCTGCCGTTTTGAGCTTCGACCCCGAAAAGGGCCTGGTCGCGGCGGTGGATAAGCCCCTGGGGTGGACCTCCTTCAACGCGGTCCACAAGGTCAAAGTGGCCCTGCGCAAAGCGGGCCACAAGAGCGTCAAGGTCGGCCACGCCGGCACCTTGGACCCCCTGGCCACAGGCGTTTTGCTGATCTGCCTGGGCCGCGCCACCAAGCGCGTCGAGGAGCTTCAAAACGGCGAAAAAGAGTACGTTGCGGAGTTCACGCTCGGGGCCACCACCCCGAGTTACGACTTGGAACACCCCGTCGACCGGACTTTTCCGTGGGAGCACATCACACAGGACGATGTCCGCAGTGCCCTCGATTCGCTGACAGGGAATATTTTACAGGTCCCGCCCATCTACTCCGCCAAGATGATCGACGGCCGCAGGGCCTACGACATCGCGCGCGCGGGCGGCGAGGCCGAGATGCGCAAAAGTCCGGTAACCATCAGCAACATGACCATTGAAAAGTGGGATCCGCCTCGGGTCACGGTCCGCATTGTTTGCAGCAAAGGAACCTACGTCCGCTCCATCGCCCGCGACCTGGGCGAGGCGTTAGGGTGCGGCGCGCACCTCTCGGCCCTGTGCCGCACGCGCAGCGGCGAGTACCGCGTCGGGGAGTGCACGACCCTCGACGAATTGGTCGGTTCACTCACGGTATCAGAGGGATAAGCCCCCTGCCACCACCTCCGCAATATCCCTCACGGGCACAGACGCGCTGCGTGCGATCGTCTTCTTGCACAGCGGGCAGCCGGTCACGATGGACCCCGCCCCCGTAGCCTCGAGCGTGGAGATCAATCCCCCCGCCATCTTCTGCTGCAACCCGTCCGGGGAGACCGTATCGGCCAGCGAAGCGCCGCAGCAAAGCGACTTGGCGCCCGTCTGGGAGGGCTCCACCAGCACCCCCGCCGCCGCGATCACGCTCCTGGGCTGCTCATAGATCCCGCACCCGCGTCCCAACTCACAGGGGTCGTGGTAGGTAAATGTTTCTTCTCCGCGAACAGGCGCAATGCGTCCGCAGGCGATCAGCCGCTCAATGTACTGGCTGTGGTGCAAAACCTCGATCCCTTCCAGCCTGTAATCCTCCCGGAACACCTTCAAACAGATGGGACAGGAGGTAACCAGCGTCGTGATCCCGTGGCTGCGGAAGAGTTTCTCGTTGTATTTCATCATCTGCCGCGCCGCATCGACCTCGCCCGAGAGCTTCAGCGGCCTTCCGCAGCACACCCCGCCGTTGCGGTCGGCCCACCAGACCTGCTCGCCGGCAGCGGCGAATATCTTCTCCATGGCCTCCAAAACGGTAGGCGTCAGAAGCCCCATGCACCCCGCGAAATAGCCCACCTTGCCCTGGCCCACGGATCGGTCTTCGGCGCGGATGTAGTCGTAGCGGTTGTTGGCCGGCGAGTTGGCCATCGCCTGCCGCGAATTGAGCCTCATCGCGTTGAGGTCGATCCCGACGGGGCATGCCTGCTCGCACCGCCCGCACATCAGGCATTGCTGCGCGATCCTCTCATCGAGTTTTTTGTAGCGCCTGTCCCGCAAAAAATAGACGCTCTGGATATCGTTAACCCCCGCCTCGGCCTGCAACTGGCACGGGTCGATGCAGATCCCGCAACGCGAACAAGCCGACAACTGGAACTTGTCGAACGTGGTCGGGGCCTCGCCGCTACGCACGCCCCACCGCCGCAGGAAGATCAGCGGGATCTCCGTAAAAATATGCATATACCGCGAGAAAGGCATCGCCACGAAGAAGGTGCCCAGCGCCAGCGAGTAGGTCCACCACGCAATGGGCTCGGCGATCCACAGGACCTGTGTCCCGAGCCCCTCGGAGAGCAGATACCCGATGCTCCCGGTCAGAAAACTCCCCCCGTGGTGGATTCCGCTGGTAACACTTTCCGCGATCAAACGCGCGGGAAATATTACCCACAGGGCCGACAAGGCCACTTTGTCGCCCACCGTGTGCTTGGTCGTGCGCTTGAGACCCATCGAGCGCGAGCGCACCCGCTTATACCACGCCAGCGCCACACCCGAGAGCACGAACAGCAGCAGCAGGTCCATCATCGCGCTCAAGGTCCTGCCGACGGGATCGGAGACGAGCATATGCTCCGGGAAAAAGTATTTGGCAAAGATATGCTCATGCAGCGGGGCCATCACATTGCCCGTGTGCCAGGTCGTCTCGATCCACCCCACGGCGATCAGCAGGAACCACCCGAACGCGAGGCTCATGTGCATATACCCCAGCCGGACATTGGTCTTGAAAATCTTCCTGTGGAGCAGCGATTCGCTGACGACCTCGCCCACGGCCGAAAGGGTCTTCGCGGTGGGTATTCCCCGCCAAATCAGAATCTTATCGCGCCTGGGCAACCGGAAGAGCCAACGCATCCATTTCCAAGCAACGATGGCGAACAACGCCGCCACCCCGATAGTAAAAGGTATGATAAAGTGACTGTACTCCATTTTAATAATCTCCAAGCTCTTTCTTGATCCTGAGCACCACGCCCCGGGTGTTGATCCCCCTGGGGCACACCAAACGGCACTTCCCGCAAAGCATGCACTTGTTCATCTCCTCGTACGCGCCCTGGTATTCGCCCCGGCGCACCAGGGTATGGACCTTGCGGAAGTTGAACCCGGTCAAATTCCCCGCCGTACAGGTGGCCGTGCACCCCCCGCACCCGATGCACGCGCCCAACTCGGGCAGCAGGTCGAGTATCCGGTTGGATGCCAGCTGGTCGTTCTTGTCCAGGTTGATAGCCCTGGGCTGGCTGATGGTATAGCCCCAGTTTCCCTTCATCGGAGCATACTGATTACCCGCGAAGCCGCCGCCGAAGCCTCATGCAGCGACTCGCCGATGTTCTTGGGCGCGGTCACCGTCCCGGCGTAAAATATCCTCGGCGAACCCGACTCAATGCTCCCCTCGAAGGCGTTCCTGGGCTCCACGAAGCCGTTCTCGGCCAGCCTGACCGCCTCGCAGTTTGCCAGGCAGGAGTTGGTCTCCCCGGCCGACATCCCGACGGCCAGCACCAGCATATCGACGGTCATCTTCATGGGCCGTCCCACCAGCGTGTCCTCGGCTTTGATCTGGATCCGGTTATCCACCGTGCGCCCCGCCTCGGAGATGCGCCCCCGGATAAAGGTAATGTTGTGGTCCTGCTGCGCGCTGCGGTACATCTCCTCGTAACCGGCCCCGAACATCCTGATGTCCATGTAAAAATTGTATATCTCCGCGTCGGGCAGCAGCTTGCGCAGCTCGATCGCCTGCTTGACCGCCGTAATGCAGCACACCCGCGAGCAATGCAGTTGCCCGACCTTGACGTCGCGCGACCCCACGCAGTGCAGGAGGGCCACCCGCTGGGGCAGACGCCCCTGGGTGGTGCGTATGCTGCCCTCGTTCATCATCCGCTCCAGGTCGACCGTGGTAACGATATCGGGATAGATCCCGTAGCCGTACTCCTCCTTGATGCGCGCGTCGAACAGCTCATACCCCGTGCAGACGATTACCGCGTCGGCTTTCAATACCGTCCCGTCCTCCAGCGTCACGCTCCGGTCGCTGATGGCCGTAGCCCTGGTCGAGAGCCGCACTTCGGCTCCCGAACGGTTCAACCGCCCGACGAGCCTCTCCACCAGCTCATGGCCCGGTGTGAGGTCGGGAAAGAGCAGGTGCCAGTTTTTGACCTTGCCGCCCAATTTGTCCTCCGCCTCGATCAAGAGCGTTTTAACGCCCGCCTCGGCCAATGTGGCGGCAGCCTGTATGCCTGCGGGGCCTCCTCCCACGACGATCGCCTGATTTCCCATTACATCGCTATATTTATCGAACAACAATTTACCACCGCATCCTCGGGCTTGCCGATATACTTCCCGTTCTTGCCCAGGTACTTGGCGCCCGGATCGAACTTCACGCCCATCTTCACGAGCAACGGCTCCACGTCGACCTGGTGCATCTGCATGCCCAGCACCCAGGGATCGTAACCCAGCACCAGCCCGGCCATCTCCTCGTAGGTCAGCACCGGGATCCCCTGCCCCTGCTGCCCGTAGGTGACCCCCTCGATCTCGGCCACGGCGTACTGCCAGCGGTCCAAGAACATCGGGCAACCCGGACAGTTCGAGACGATAAAGTCGGGCTTGAAGGGGGCCATCGACTCGAATTTCTTCTGCGAATTGGCGATCGAGTAGCCCCTGTTGGACTGGACCAGGTAATTCCTGAACCCGAACCCGCAGCAATGCCGCCGCTCGGGATAGTCGATTACCTCGCCGCCCCAGCTCTCGATCATGCCGGCCAATACATAGGGAAACTCCGACCCGCCGAGCCCCGATTTAGGAAAAATCTTGGCGTAGTGGCAACCGATGTGCTCGACCACTTTCAAAGGCTTGCCAGTCTCGACATTGATCAGCGGATGTTTCATTTTGGCTTTGATCGCCTCCCGGTGGTGGAACATCACGTCGGATGTGTGCGCCAGGTTCTTGGGCTTGTTGAACTCCCGCCCGGTCGCTTTGAAGAGGTTTTCGCGCGCTTTCTCTTCGGTATGCGGAAACTCGTGCCACATCTCCAGCGCCTCGGAGTAAACCCCGAACGAGGTAATGCACGAGGGTACGAAATTCTCGTACCCCGCCTCGGTCATCAGCGCGAACTGCCGCGCCACCACGGTCATGATCGTCTCCAGCGGCACAATGTCCGAGTGGTACCCGATCCCCGTGCAGGAGGTGTGCACGGCATCCTCATACACGTCCCGCCCCAGGTCGTTGCGCATGATGTCGAGGAACGCCGCCTCCGACCCCGGAAAAAAGTTCTGCCGTATGCAGCTCCGCGCGTAATAGTATTTATCGTCCGCAATGTCCTTCTGGTAATCCTTCCATCCTTTCATAGCCGTACCTATTTCCCTATCGTCTCATTGGCAATATACTCCCCGTTGGCCTCGGGGTAGCCCATTTCGCGCGCTTTGCGCTCGGAGTGGGCCTCGATGTTGTCGAGGAAGGCCTGCCCGCCGCTTACCTCGAAGATGGCGTGGATCTCCTTCATCGCCCCGGGGTCGATCTTTCTCAGCGCCCCGATACCGGGCTTGCGGTAGTTCTCGCTGAACTGCTCGAAGACCTCCTCGTTGTTCTCGTAGATCCACTTCCACACGGGGCCCTGTTCGGGATGCCCCTCGGGAACCACGATGTCGGGCGTCAGGCAATAGCCCGTCTCGAGGATGTTCTTCCCGATCACCCGCTTGATGGCGAGTTGCTGCCGTCCGCGCGGCGATTCGGCGAAAAACCCGAGCCTTTGCGAGAGCGTCCTGAGGGCCTGCACCACATAGCCGGGCGTGTTGGCCCTCGGGCACCTCGGCCGGCAGGACATGCACTCGCCGCAATACCAGATCACATCGCTTTTCATCAGCTCTTCGAGTGCGTCGTCGTCCTTGCTCTGGACGATGCCGACCAGTTGGCGCGGATCGTAGTTGTAGAAGTCCGCCGCCGGGCACACGCCGGTGCACACCCCGCAATTCATGCACGCCGAGAGCCCCTCCTGCATCCTCACATCGAGGCGCAGCATATCGTAATACTTTCCCATGACAACGCAAAATTACCTTATATATACAACCCCCTAAAGAGTGTTTTTGCGCTTTCGAATAGGTACTAATACCTATTTTGGCCTCCCATCATCTTCCTGCCATACAAGTTGGCAAAATGTGCATAAGTATTCCCCGTCATGCTTCAAACATGCACGCTAATTGAGTTCCTTTGTAGAACAATGAAACCCACCACCCTCTACCTCGAAGGCATGTCCTTTACCTCGGGCCACGGATGCTACGACATCGAGCGCAAGGTCAAAGGGCGTTTTACGGTCGACGTCGAGATCGACACGGACGCCTCCCTGGCAGTTGAGCAGGACCGGATCGAAGGTACGGTGGATTACGTGGCGGTTTACCAAACCATCCGCCGCCAGATGGAGGTTACCTCGGCCCTGGTCGAGCACGTGGCCGGCAGAATCGTGAGGGCCCTCCGGGAGCAATTCCCGCAGGCTTTGGAAGTGAGGGTAAAAGTCTCGAAGATCGCCCCTCCCGTGGGTGGGAAGATCGATCGGGTAGCGGTCCGGGTCAGCGGATAGATAAGTGCAAGGGATATAGTGGGATAAGTGCGGGGCCGGAAGGTTCCGGGAATTGTCGTCGAATAAAATTTAAAAATATATAAGGTACTTTTACAACAATGTCCGAGAAAGAAAAGAACGCCCTCAAGCGCTACGAGTATAGCGAGGCGGTGGATAAATCGAAAGCCTACTTCCGTGGCGACGACTTGGCAGCGACCGTTTGGGTGAGCAAGTACGCCCTGAAAGACTCCTTCGGGAACATCTACGAGAACTCCCCCGAGCAGATGCACTGGCGCATCGCGCGGGAGATCGCCCGCATCGAGGAGCGCTACCCCGACCCGATGAGCGCTGAGACGGTCCACGACCTGTTGAAGGATTTCACCTACCTCATCCCGCAGGGCGGGCCGATGACCGGCATCGGCAACGACTTGCAGGTGGCCTCCCTGTCGAACTGCTTTGTGATCGGCCACAAGAACCCGGCCGACTCCTACGGCGGGATCATCCGCATCGACGAGGAGCAGGTCCAGCTCATGAAGCGCCGCGGCGGGGTAGGCCACGACCTCTCCCACATCCGCCCCACGGGCAGCCCGGTGTTGAACAGCGCGCTGACCTCGACCGGCATCGTCCCTTTCATGCAGCGCTACTCCAACTCGACCCGCGAGGTGGCCCAGGACGGACGCCGGGGCGCGCTCATGCTCTCCCTCTCTATAAAACACCCCGATGCGGAGAACTTCATCGACGCCAAGACCGAGTCGGGCAAGGTAACGGGCGCCAACGTCTCGATCAAGATCGACGACGAGTTCATGCGCGCCGTCCTCAAGGACAAAAAATACCGCCAGCAATTCCCCCTGGAGGGCGACAAACCCGTCTACGAAAAGACGATCGACGCCAAAGCCCTCTGGAACAAGATCATCCACAACGCCTGGAAATCCGCCGAGCCCGGCGTGCTGTTCTGGGACACCATCATCCGCGAATCGGTCCCCGACTGCTACGCCGACGAGAGCTTTCGAACAGTCTCCACTAACCCCTGTGGAGAGATTCCCCTCTGCCCCTACGACAGCTGCCGCCTGATGGCGATCAATTTGTACAGCTACGTCGACGACCCCTTCACCAAGAAGGCGAAGTTCAACTTCGAAAAGTTCCGCGAGCACATCTTCTACGCCATGCGGATCATGGACGACATCATCGATCTGGAGCTCGAAAAAGTCGAGGCCATCATCGAAAAGGTCAAGAGCGACCCCGAGGAGATGGACATCCGCAGGGTCGAGACCCAACTCTGGGAAAAGATCCGCGAGAAGGCCGTCAAGGGCCGCCGCACGGGCCTGGGCATCACCGCCGAGGGCGATATGCTGGCCGCTTTGGGCCTGCGCTACGGCACCCCCGAGGCGATCGACTTCGCCGTCGAGGTCCAGCGTACGCTCGCTTTGGGCGCCTACCGCGCCTCGGTCCAGATGGCCCGCGAGCGGGGAGCCTTCCCGATCTACAACGCCAAAAAGGAGGAGCACAACCCGATGATCGAGCGGATCAAAAAGGCCGATCCGGACCTCTATAAAGACATGGTCGAGTCCGGCCGCCGCAACATCGCCATGCTGACCATCGCCCCCACGGGCACGACCAGTTTGATGTCTCAGACCACCTCGGGCATCGAGCCCGTCTTCCGCCCCGTCTACAAACGCCGCCGCAAGGTCAACCCTTCGGACAAGGACGTCAAAGTGAGTTTCATCGACGAGACGGGCGACAGCTGGGAGGAGTACAACGTCTACCACCACCACTTCATTACCTGGCTCCAGGCCAACGGCCACAGCCCCGACTCGTTGAAAAACATCTCCGACGCCGACCTGGACAAACTGGTCGAGAAGTCGCCCTACTACAAAGCCACCGCCGACGACATCGACTGGGTCGCCAAGGTCAAGATGCAGGGCGCGATCCAGAAGTGGGTCGACCACTCGATCTCGGTAACGGTCAACCTCCCCGCCGATGTGACCGAGGAGCTGGTCTCGAAGGTCTACATGGCCGCCTGGGAGTGCGGCTGCAAGGGCGTGACGGTCTACCGCGAGGGCTCACGCGACGGCGTTCTGATCGACCGCAAGAGCAAGAAGGGCAACGGCGCCGCCGCCCCCGAGGGCTACAAGCCGCCCCTGAAGCGCCCCATCGAACTGGGCGCCGACATCGTCCGCTTCAAAAACGGCGAGGAGGACTGGATCTCCTTCGTGGGCATCTACGACGACCGCCCCTACGAGATCTTCACCGGTAAGATCGAGGAGGACGCCATGTTCATCCCCCGCACGGTCAAGAAGGGCGCGATCATCAAGGTTACCGACGCCGACGGCAACAAGCGCTACGACTTCCAGTACACCGACAAGTACGGCTACACCAACACGATCGGCGGCATCTCCCGCCTCTTCGACGAGGAGTTCTGGAACTACGCCAAGCTGATCTCCGGCGTACTGCGCAACGGCATGCCCATCCTGGACGTGGTCACCCTGATCGAGTCCCTGCACCTGAACAGCGAATCGATCAACACCTGGAAAAACGGCGTGGCCCGCGCCCTGAAGCAATACATCGCCGACGGCACCAAAGCCAAGGAGAAGTGCTCCAATTGCGGCCAGGACACCTTAATTTACCAGAATAATTGTCCGGTTTGCATGAGCTGTGGCCACAGCAAGTGCGGTTGACCGCATCAGGACCGATACAACCTAAAAAGGTAAGGCTTCAGCCTTACCTTTTTTGCATCCCGGTCCGGGATAAGGCATTACCAAGAGATCGTTACATTGGAATTATTATTCCGGTTTAGCCTTTCTTCAGATTCTCGAAAGTATGATACATTACAAATACTATCATAATGTCCCGAAATTTTAGCCCCCCATCTTATTTCTGCTATATTATCTTCAAAAAGGCTGTTGTAATTGTCGTTGTTGTATAATATTAAGGTGGATGATTCTCCCCCTACCTGCCTTGATCCGCCAGCTGAACAATAAAGTGCAACATTATTCTTTCTGAAGATCATAACAGCCCATTTGCCTCCATTGAATCCACCTGTACTCCATGTTTCGATGTATGATTTCGGCAATTTGTCACTCTCCTGATACAGGCCATGGTAGAATCTGCTTCTATCTCCACGGTCCATCCGGGTTATCACAACTCCATTATACTCATAATGAACGATTTGCTTTTTGCCACAGGAAAGCAGTGTAGGCACCAGCAACAATAAAAGAATCGATCGCATCATGGTATCTACTCTTAACCACCCTCAAAAACTTAACTCCGCCGCAGCAAAAGCCCGACCCCGACCGCAATGACAGCCGCCGGAAGGATGACCTTGACCACCGGCAAATCGAGGTAGAACACGTCCGCAAGCACGAACAGCGCCCCGAGTGCCGTCAAGACCCCGCCGACCACCCATTGCTTATACGCCAGCAGGTACAACCCGATCACGGCCAGCAACATCCGCCACGAGAAGACCACGTCGAAGAAGCGGTCGTTGATCACATTGAAGTTATAGAGCAGCCAAACCGCCCCGGCCAGGATAAACAAAACCCCGATAAAGGTATTGGCCTGCGAATTTTGAAAAGCCCTGTTCCTGCCCCGCGGGGGCATGGGGGGAGGGGTCGGCTGCGCGCCGTGGGGAGTGTTCCGCGTGTTGTTTTCGCTTATGATTTCCATGACAAAAGTATTTTAAAGGTTAATCTTCCGAAGACCATTCGATCCGGTTTGAATCATTTATCTCCATCAGCGTGGAGGCATTTTTAATGGCGATCCCGGCGATAAAGAGCAGCACGATGGCCCACAAGCCCCATACAATGGCCTGCGTGCGTCCCGACGAGCCCTTGCCCACCCCAAACACGGAGCGCAGGATCAGCATCACGACCGCGATCAGGGGCAGCGCCGCGCCGATGATTATAGCCAGAAACAGCCCGCGCCAGCCCACGCCGCTTAGGGCGGGCAGGTCGGAGAGGTGGTGTGCTCCCCATACGATGTGCTCGCCCGAGTCGACCACCACAGCCACCGCGCCCACGACCAAACCGAGGATGGCGCACGCCAGACCGAACAGCAGCCCGGCGGCGACGATCTTGATCAGGATCAGCGCGATGGTACCCAACGTGTAGGCGAAATCGCCCGCCAGCCTCGCGCTGCGCCTCTGCTGGGGCGAGTTTCCGTCCCGGGCCGCCTGCTCCATGACCTGCTCGCGGATCGAGTCGGGCGTGACGCTCCGGCCCCTCATTTCGAGCCTGTGGCGCGGGTTGCGCGCCAGGGGGATGGCGATCCACAGGATAAAGTAGGTCAGCACGGCCGCCCCGAACAGGGTCCCCATCAAACTCTGGAGGGGAGAGAGCAGGTGGATGGACGAGAAGATGATGAGCAGGATCAGCGGCAGGAAGATGCCGACCCTGAAGATGGCGGGGTCGAGGTCCATGTAGGCCCCCAGACCGCTGCACACCCCGCCGATCTTGCGCCGCTCGGGGTCGCGGTAGAGCCGCCGCGGGATGCGCTCCTCGGGCACGGGGGGCGGGGTCGGGGCCACCTCTTCGGGCAGCCCCAACTGGTCGAGCACGCTTTCGATGCGGGCGTAGGGGATTACCTGTTGGGGCTGGTAGGAGAGCAGAAGCTCGGCGATGCGCGCCTCGATGTCCGAGACGATCTCCTCGCCCTCATCGCCCGTGCCGTAGCACCGGCGCAGGGTGTCCAGGTACCGCTCCAGGGCGTGATAACCCTCTTCTTCGAGCGCGAAAGCGATCCCGGCCAGGTTAACGTTTACCGTTTGGTTCATGGCTGTCCCTCCTGTTCCTGCCTGCGGATGTTGTTGATCTGGACCACCAGCTCCTCCCAGGCCTCGTCGATGTGGGAGAGCACGACCCGCCCCGCCTCGGTAATCGAGTAGTATTTGCGCGGGGGGCCCTGAGGAGACTCCTCCCAGCGGTAGGTAAGCAGGCCCTGGTTCTTTTGCCGGGTCAGCAGCGGGTAGAGGGTGCCCTCGACCACGATCATCTCCGCGTTCTTCAGCTCGGAGATGATCTGCGAGACGTAGGCGTCCCCCCGCGACACGATCGACAGGATGCAGTACTCCAGGATGCCCTTTCGCATCTGCGCCTTGATGTTCTCTAAGTTTATGGAGTTCGTCGCCGTCATTGTTCCTGGGGTATTATGATCCACATGATGATATAGACCCAGAGGCTCAATCCGCCCAGGGCGATGCCCAGGAAGGTAACGATCCGGACCAGGGAGATGTCCACCCCGAAGTACTCGGCCACCCCTGCGCACACGCCGCCCAGCATGCTGTTGCGCGAGCGCCGCAGCTTTTTAGGCCCGGCCTGGGGCGGGGAAGCCTGGCCCGCGTAGGAGTCCTCCCGGGCCTCGCCGAAGCTCTCGGCGCGGCCGATGATCGCCATGGCGCGCCGGGCCAGGCTGGAGTCGACCACCTGCCGCGCCGAAGTGAGGTTCTCGGAGAAGATCTCGGCGATGCGGGCCTCCACATCCTCCAAAACTTCGCCGTCGCCGGGGTCCAGCCGCCTGCCGATCTGGTCGAGGTAGAGGCGGATCATATCGTAGGCGTCCGCGTCTACGATAAAGGGCATCTTACCGATGCTTACGTTGAGCGTTCTGTTCATTGCACCTTGTATTATTAGGTAGTTTGTATTTTTTAGTATTAGGTTATGCAAATATCTGAAATAAAATAATACTATGCAATACATAGTACTGTTTTTTGCAAATATTTTCTCCGGGGCTTTGAAAATCGGAATAAGTGTAATACCTTTGATAGGTTAGGCCGTTGACCGGGAAGAAGTTGGCTTGGTCAGGGCCGGAGATGTTGTAGATTTTGGGTTGCGATCCTGATGGTGCGTTTTTTACTTTTCCCCTTTTCTCTCCTTTACGGAGTCGGCGTGTACATCCGTAACAAGATGTATGACTGGGGGTTGATCCGCTCCCGGGAGTACGATATCCCCATCGTCTGCATCGGCAACATCGCCGTGGGCGGCACCGGGAAGACCCCGATGGCGGAGTTTTTGGTCGAGCATTTTTCGCAACGTTACCGCGTCGCGCTGCTCTCGAGGGGCTATATGAGGCGCACCAAGGGCTACCTCGAGGCGAAAACCAACACCCCCTACCGCGACGTGGGCGACGAACCCAAGCAGATCAAGTTGAAATACCCCGAGATCGTGGTGGCCGTCTGCGAAAAGCGCGAGGTCGGCATCGACCGCATCCGGGCAGAACACCCTGAAGTAGAAATGATTATCCTCGACGACGCGTTGCAGTACCGCAAGGTCGAGGCGTGGACCAACGTGGTAATGATGGACTACGCGCACCCCTTCTACAACGACCATTTCCTGCCCTGGGGCAGGCTCAGGGACAGCAAATCGCAGCTCCACAGGGCGCACTTTTTGATCGTGACCAAGTGCCCGCAGGACATTACGCCCTTGAGTATGCGCATCGTCAACAAGTCGCTGGGGCTCTATCCCTATCAGAAACTGTACTTTACGTACATCGTCTCGGGCGCTCCCACCCCCTTGTTTCCCGACGCGGCCCCCGAGCGGGTCTGCGAGGGCGGGCGGGTAATCGCCATGAGCGGCATCGCCAACCCGGAGCCGTTCATTACCTCGTTGAGAGGGAGTTACGACGTGACCGACACGCTTACCTTCCCCGACCACCACGCGTACCGGGTCAGGGACCTCGACAGGCTGGCCCGGATGCTGGAAAACGCCCCCCAGGGGACGGCCGTGGTAATTACCGAGAAGGACGCCGTCAAACTGACCAACCGCAGGATGATCCCGGAGATCATCCAGCAGAACCTATATTACGTGCCCATCAAGATGGTCTTCCAGGACCAGTCGGGCAAGAATTTCTTACACAGGATAGAGAACCATGTTAGATCAAATCCGAAGTACGAGCTCCTTCATTAAGCAAAAGGCCGGGTTCGAACCCGAGGTCGGCATTATTTTAGGGACCGGGCTGGGCGGCCTGGTCGACAGCATCGAAGTCAAGGCGCAGATCGATTACGCCGACATTCCGGGCTTCCCCATCTCGACGGTCGAGGGCCACAAAGGCCGGTTGATCTTCGGGATGCTGGGCGGCAAAAAGGTCGTCGCCATGCAGGGGCGGTTCCACTACTACGAGGGCTACGCGCCCGCGCAGGTGGTCTTTCCGGTCCGGGTAATGAAGTTTTTGGGGGTCAAATGCCTGTTCGTCTCCAATGCGAGCGGCGGGATCAACCCTGAATTCCGGACGGGGAATTTGATGGTCATCACGGACCATATTAATCTGATACCCAATCCGCTGGTCGGGCCGAACATTCCCGAGTTGGGGCCCCGATTCCCCGATATGAACAACGCCTACGATCGCGACCTGCGCAAGCTGGCGGAGGATACGGCGGCCAAAATGGGGATCAGGCTCCAGCACGGGGTCTATGTGGGCGGCACGGGGCCGACCTTCGAGACCCCGGCCGAGTACGGCTACTTCCGCAGCATCGGAGGCGACGCGGTGGGGATGTCGACCACGCCCGAGGTAATTGCCGCGCGGCATATCGGGCTGAAGGTGTTCGGGATGTCGGTCATTACCAACATGGGCCTCGAAGGGTTGGTCTCCACCCACGAGGAGGTGCAACAGGAAGGCGCGAAAGCCGGGCAGAACATGACGCGGTTGTTTATTGAAATGCTTAATAATTTGAACCTATGATAAATAAAGTGATTTTGGTGGGGAATGTGGGCATGGACCCCGAGATCCGCACCCTGGAGAATGGAGTGAAGATGGCGCGCATCAGGCTGGCCACGACCGAGCGCATACCCAACCGGCAGACCAACGAGGTGAGGGAGCATACCGAGTGGCATACCGTGATCCTGTGGCGCGGGTTGGCCGACGTGGTGGACAAGTACGTGCGCAAGGGGAGCCAGCTCTACATCGAAGGCGGCCTCAGGACACGCGACTGGCAGGACGAGGCCGGGAACAAGCGTTACGCGGTGGAGATCGCCGCGACCGATATGAAGCTGCTGGGGCGCAGGCCGGAGGGTTCCGGTGCGCCGGGGCAGGGCGGTTATGGCGCGCAGGGCGGACAGCCGGGTGGTTCGCAGGGTGGCTACGGCGCTCCCCAGGGCGGCGCTCCGGGTGGGTCCGGCGGCGGACAGGGGTATGGCACCCAGCAGGGTACGCCCGCGCAGGCGCCCAAGGTGGAGACCCCGCCCGAATCGGAGTTGGACGACCTACCGTTCTAAGCCATGAAACGCAGGTTGCTTGGGCTGGTCATTCCGGCCCTGATGATGGCGTCGGGGTGCTCGCGCGGGGGCGACCTCGGGTTGGTGTCTGCCAGGTATGCCGCCGAGAGCACGGCGGAGGAGTATGCGCTCGACGAGGATATGGCGGCGGACGAGGGTGCGGAACCCATGCAGGTGGAGCGCAAGATCATCCGCACGGGGCGCATCAGTTTCGAGAGCGGCGATCCCGCCAAAACGCACAAGCTGATCGAGGAGACGGCGGCCCAGATGGACGGATGGCTCTCGCAGGACGACGCGCGCGAGTACGACGGGGGAATGCGTTACGAAATGACCATCCGGGTTCCCGCATCGAAGTTCGACGCATTGCTCGATAAGATCGCGGGCAGCGTGGAGAAATTGGACTCGAAAAGTATCTCGGCGCAGGATGTGACCGACGAATTCATCGACCTGTCGGCCCGCCTGAAGACCAAAAAGGAGTTGGAGGCGCGCTACCGTGAGATCCTCAAAAGGGCCAACTCGGTCGAGGAAATTTTGGCGGTCGAGAAGCAGATCGGCGACCTGCGGTCGGACATCGAGTCGGTCGAGGGGCGGCTGAAATTCATCACAGAGCAGGTGTCGTTCAGCACGTTGAGCGTTGTTTTTTATCAAAAAGGCGTGCGCTCGTTCGGGTTCGGCAGTGCGGTCGGCTCGGGGATCAAGAGCGGTTGGCACGCGTTGTTGTATTTTATTATCGGGCTGGTCAATGTGTGGCCCTTCCTGTTGATCGGGGGCGGCGCGGCGTGGCTCATTGTACGGGCGAGGCGCAGGCGCAAGCTCAGGATGCAGGGTGAGGGAAAGTGATCTTTTATTAAACAGGCTCGTGGAGGGCGGGGAAGTCTCCGCCGATGAGGGGTTGTGGCTCTACCTGAACGTGCCGCTGGCCGAACTGGGCGCGGCGGCGGACGGGTTGAAGCGGCGTCTTGTGGCTGATCCCCACGTGGTTACCTGGCAGATCGACCGCAATGTCAACACGACCAATGTGTGCGTCTCGGGGTGCAAGTTTTGCAATTTCCATTGCAGACCCTCGCAGCGCGAGTTGGCTTATGTGACCTCGCTGGAGGAGTATATCGCCAAGATCGAGGGGATGCTCGCCGCGGGCGGGGACCAGTTGCTGTTGCAGGGCGGGCTGAATCCGGATTTGGGGATCGGGTATTACGAGGATCTTTTCCGGGAGTTGAAGCGGCGTTACCCGCAGTTGAAACTCAATGCTTTGGGTGCGCCGGAGGTGGCTTTCCTTGCCCGCAAAGAGGGGATCGGCCATACAGAGGCCTTGATCCGGTTGCGGGATGCGGGGCTCGATTCGCTGCCGGGGGCGGGTGCCGAAATTTTGGACGACGGGGTGCGCAGGCGGATCTCCCCGGCAAAACCAAGCGCGGGCGAGTGGCTCGGGGTGATGGGGGCGGCTCATAAGCTGGGTATTCCCACCACGGCGACCATGATGTTCGGGCATGTGGAGACTCCTTTGCAGAGGGTTGAGCACCTTTTGAAGATTAGGGCGTTGCAGGCCCGAAAGCCTGAAGAGTCAAGGGGATTCACGGCGTTTATTCCCTGGACCTTTTCGGGGGCGGGGACGGTTTTGGAGCAGGAAGGTATTTCGGGGGGCGTGACTTCGACGGAGTACTTGAAGACGCTGGCAATCAGTCGGTTGATTTTGAATAATGTGGTCAATATACAGGTGTCGTGGCTCACAGTCGGGGTGCCGGTGGCGCAGGTTGCGCTGCACATGGGGGCCAATGATATGGGGTCGATCATGATCGAGGAGAATGTGCTCTCCTCGGCGGGATCGCAGGTCACGCTCGACGCGGCGGGGATGCAGGCGGCGATCCGGCAGGCGGGTTTTTTGCCCAGGCTGCGGGACCAGCTATATAATTATAGGTAAGGGGCGGAGCGATAAGGGGCGCCGTACTACATTCGGATGCGCAGGGCCTGGGGAAGTAACGTATTGGTCCTGTGGCCGATGCGCTTGATCCAGCCCAGGGGCAGGTCGTTGCAGGCGACCAGGTTGATGCCCTCGCTGAACAGAGCGGGGTCGAGCGTCTCCATGCGCAGGTATTGAAGGACTTGCTGTTCAGTTAGTTCCGCGACGGAGAACAGGCTCCGGGCGGGGTCGCGCTCCAGGCCGCTGAACAGGGCCAGGGCGTGGTCGGGGCGCAGCTTGTAGTTGAAAAGTTCGCCCATCGCCACGCCGGAATAGACGGCGGGGAGCCTCTCGGAGAGGAACTTGACGTCGGGGGCCATACGGCTATAATAGCCGTAGAATGTGCGGTTTATGCACTCGAAGCGCATCTCGTCGGGTTGGTCGACCCAGGAGCGCAACGCGTCGACCTCCTTGCGGCTGATCGGGGAGAAGGGGCTGCGGGAGGCGGATTTGCCGGGTTGGGAGGGTCTGCCGCCATAAGCGGGACTATCGGAAGCGAATTTGCCGGAATGCATGGATCGTTCTGATCGGGCGGGAGTTGAGAAGGCGATTTTCGTGTGCTTGGATTTGCCTTCGGCCTTTTGCAGGACGGTGACGGTAAAACCCTCTCCCTTAGCCTTATGCGGGTAAAAGTGGAAGGTGGGGATGCCTTGTGTCTCTGTACGCACCACGCCCCATGCGGGGTCCAGGGGGATGTCCACGCCCTGGCAATGGTAGTTTTCGTGGAGCCAGGCGGCTATCTCCTCGTTTTCGGCCGGGTTGAAGGTGCAGGTGCTGTAAACCAGGATGCCGCCGGGTTTGAGCGCGTCCCAGGCCTCGGCCAGGATGCGTTTTTGGCGGCCTGCGCACAGGGTAACGTTGGCCAGGCTCCACTGAGCCGCCGCTTCAGGGTCTTTGCGCAGCATACCCTCGCCGGAGCAAGGCGCGTCGACTACCAGCAGGTCGAAGAAGTGGGGTACGGCCCCGAAGGCCGACGGGTCGGTCGTGGTAACCAGCGTGTTGCCCAGGCCCCAGGCCCGTACGTTGTCGATCAGGGCCCCTACCCTGCCCCGGACGGGTTCGTTGGCGACCACCAGGCCGTCCAGTCCCGCAAGGGTGGACAAAAGCGTGGTCTTGCCGCCGGGGGAGGCGCAAAGATCGAGGATGCGCAGCCCGGCGGGCAGGTTGCGTGTGAGGGGGGCGGCGGGAGTGCCGGGGTTTGTATGGGGCCGGGAAGCAGTTTGGGCAGCCTGAGATGCTTGGTTGGCCGGAGTCGCAGGGGCGGGGTCGCCTAACAGTTCGCGTACGATGTGCTCCAGGAACATCGAGGAGGCCTCCTGGACGTAGTAGGCGCCCGCGTGGAAGGAGGGGTCGAGGGTGAAGAGGGGGCGCTCGGGCAGGTAGCGGCCGTAGCGGCACCAGGGGACCGGCTCGCCGGGGGGCGGGGAGGCGATCTTGTAGGGGTTCAGGCGGATCGAGGTCGGGGGGGCGCTCATCGTCAGGGCCTCGACAAGCAGTTTCCGCTCGCCGAGGGGCAGGATCGCGTCCAGCGAAGCGACAAAGTCGGCGGGAAGGGGGCGGGCGGAAAGGGGAGTGGCGGGGAGGGGGCTGGCAGGGGGCTTATGGAACTGGCTCACGGGCGGCGGAGGGTTCAGGGAAAAAGTATGTTCGGCGGAAAGGGGATAGGAGGAAGGGGATAGGAGGAGGGGGGGTAAGCGGAAGGGATGTTTGAATTTGTAAACGCGTCTTGCTCCAAAGATAGGCAAATAGCGCGAGATTGCAAATTATCGGGGTGCCGATTCTGAGATAAGACGCTCGGGAGTGCTGAGAAATATTTAGGGTAAAGCACTGATAATATGTTGATTTTTCGCTGAAACGCTGTTTTTTTATGGCGATCTAACCGTTAACGGGGTTAAGGGGTTGTTCCATTGGGTTAAGGTTATTAACTTTGTCTTGACTTGGAACCCTGACAGGGTTTTGACACAGGCACATTAGCGTTTCTAATCATAAAAAATATCTTTATGAAACAGGTATCCTTCATTTTTGTTGTTGCATTTTGCCTGGCAGCCAGCATACCGCAATCGGTAAAGGCGCAAACTTTGCCTGTCAGACACATCTTTGAAAAGTCACTCGAGCCTCAATTTGCGGTGCAGGGTATTACTTACGGAGCGTATGACAAAAAAGGTCCGGGGTACTATTTCCATTTTGAAGTTGATGTGCCCGAAGTAGTGAAATGGAATGGTTTGCTTAACGCAGACGGCGAATACATTTACGAGCCGGTAGCCGGTATGTTAATCGTTGATGCGCTAAAAGAGTGCCGTTTGCAGTTTATGATTCAACTGTTGCTGCCTGATGCTTCCACAGGGAAATTTGTTCCTGCAACAGGGGCTTTAAACGTTACAACTCCGATGGAAAAAGTATCTCCGGATGAAACAGCATGGGGCAGGTATGAAAAATATAAAAAAATTGCAGTCAAGTATAGTATTGACCGCTATTTTGTACAGTCGGATCAGCCATTGCCCATGGATAAGGTGCAGGTTTTGGTAATTCCTTATGATGGAAAATCCAAGGGGTATCCGTTCGATAAATATAAGCCGGGTGTTCCGCTCGATGCTTCAAAAGCGGTAGAAACAGTAGAACAACCTGCCATACAGAAAAATGACACAATCCAACCCGGGACGCAGCAGACCGAAAGCGACCCTGTTGCCGAACAAGCAGAGAGAGCACGGAACGCCGGGGGAGTTGCGGAACCGGGCTTGGGGAGCGAGAAGGCGACGCCGGACAAAGGCGGCGGCGGCACAAGAGGTCAAGTGGCTGATAGACAATACGGAGCGCCACAGAAACCACCGGTGCAACCGGCATCGACACCAGTAACACCGACGCAGAGGCCGGTAACACAGACGTCGACTCCGACGCAAACTCCGACGCAGACACCGGTAGCGCCAAAACCGGAATCGCCGACGCCAACCGGGCCAACTGAGCCAACTGAGCCAACCGGGCCAACCGGGCCAACTGAGCCGTCGGTTGAACAGCCGGCTTACGATAAAAATTTAACGGGGAAGATAGTCGGCACGGGGTCGGAATATATTGTGATTGACTCTGTAATGGCTTTTGGCGACCGCAACACGGGAAAAGTAGCGATCGTATTTAATATCTCCAATAAAACAGGTATAAATTCCGCAAGTTTCGGCGGAAGCACGGACGGCAACGGCAAAAGTACGGCGACCGACGCCGCCGGGAATGAATATGGCATGTATATGAGTGAAAGCAAGCGTTACGATCTTGACGCTGCCGCGACTAAGCATAAGATAACGCTCAAAGACCGTTATGCCTTTGAAAAAATACCAACCGGCTTAACGGAATTCCAAACCGTAAAGATAAGTTACCGTTTCAGTGCCGCAATTCGTGGGATGCTCGAATTTGCGAACGTTCCCATCCAATGGGACGTCGTGCCTGAATAATGGGGATCTGCTTAACGGAAGATCAGGGGCGAGCAGCCGAAGTCAACTCCTCACGGAGTTGTGTGATGCGGGCAACCACAGGGTCCAGGACTTCGGGGTTGAGGATGAAGTCCTCCTTGTTGATGTCGATCACGCAGACTTCGCCCGGGTAGATGTTCTCGATCCAGTTGTCGTACTTGCGGTTCAGGCGGGCAAGGTACTCCTCGCTGATGGACATCTCGTACTCACGGCCGCGCTTTTGGATCTGGCTGATCAGGGTCGGCACGCCCGCTTTGAGGTAGATCAGCAGGTCGGGCTTGGTGATCAGGCCCTCGGCCAGGTCGAAGATCTTGAAGTAGGTCTCGAAATCGCGGGTCGACATCAGGCCCATCTCGTGGAGGTTGGCGGCGAAGATGTAGGCGTCCTCGTAGATCGTGCGGTCCTGGATCAGATCCTTGCCGCTGTCCAGGATGCCGGAGGCCTGGCGGATGCGGCTGCCCAGGAAGTAGATCTGGAGGTTGAACGACCAGCGGTTCATATCGTCGTAGAAGTCCCCTATGTACGGATTGTTCTCATCCTCGTAGTAGGTCTCCAGGTTGCAGCGTTTGGCCAGGATCTCTGTCAGGGAGGTCTTGCCGCTGCCGATATTTCCGGTGATCGCGATGTACATTACATAGCCCCGCTAATCGCTGCCGCGATAATCGCCCCGTAAAAGGCCATCACGATGGCTGAAATGGCCACGCCGCTGACCGCACTGGCGATCGCCCAATTGCGGGCCTTGACGGCCGACTCGCGGGCCAGGTCGTAGTTGCCCTCAGACCAGGCCGAATCGACCTTGGCGGCGAAGACGATGCTCACGATCCCGAAAGGAAGGCAGCAGAAAATCGTGGACAGGATGGCCCAGACCAGGCAGGAGCAGGGCTTCTGCGCCGAGGCGATGTTCTGCATATTGCCTGCCGCCGGGGGCGGGGTCATCTCGAACAGGGTTTTCAGTTCGGGCACAGCACCGGCTTCGGCCCAGTCGGGCATATCGGCACTCCATACCTTCGTCTGGCGGGTAATCCCCACAGCGCGTAACTCTTCGATCGAGCAGGGACCCTGCTGCTTGAAGTTGGCGTCTATGTAGAAATATTTTCCCATCGCCTTAGAATTTTACCCGGCGGTCGATCACGTCGCTCTGTTCCTGCATCGCCTGGTTGAGGCGCTCGTTGAGGTAGGCGGTGGTCATCGATTCAAGGCGGACCTTCTCGGCCTCGGCTGTCGCGTAGTCGCTCTTCTCCACGTCGGTCACGTTGAAGAAGTAGAGGCCTCCGTAGCCCTTGACCGGCTTGGAAAGCGTACCGGGCTGCAAGCCTGCGGTAACGGCTCCGATCAGGCGGAGTTCAACGCCCACGCCGTCGATGTTGAACGAACCGTAGTTTATGTTTGAGGCGGATTGGATCTGTTGTCCGGCGGATGCGGCGACCTCGGCCAGGGTCGTGCCCTGGGTCTTGGAGAGCAGGTAGTCGGCCTTCTTCTCCTCGAGGACCATCGGTTTGATGTCGTTGGCGACCTGGTCGAACTTGAGGTACCCGTCGTCGCGGGCGTCCATCAAAGCTGCTACCAGGTAGTATTCGCGGCCGATCTCGGTGACGCCGGAGACGGCTCCCACCTTGCTGTTGAAGGCCCAGTTGACCACCGTGCGGGACTCGTCCAGCCCGTTGAGGTTGCGGTCGACGTTGCGGATCATTGCCCGGCGGGGGATCAAAGCCTCGGTGGATGCCGCGGTTTGGAAGCCCTTGAGCGTTCCGGCGGTGGCGGCGTAGAAGGCCTGCGCCTTCTGGTAGATCTGCTGCTCGGTGGCGTCGCTCGGCTCGACCGTGTAGGTAATCTGGGCCAGTTGGGCCTTCTGTACCGGTGCGGATTTATAGGTCAGGCGCACGACATGGATGCCGTACTGCGTCTCGACGGTAAACACGTCGCCCCGGTTGGCCTTCAGGCAGGCGTCGCTGAATTCGGGGATCATGGTCTCGGGGGTAAAGCGGCCCAAATCGCCGCCCTGCATGTTGGCGTTCTGGTCCAGCGAGTACTCCTGGGCCAGAGCGGCGAAATCGCCGCCCTTTTTGATGACGGTTACCAGGCTGTCGGCTTGTTTTTGCGAGCCCGGGGGGAGCAGGATGTGGCTGGCGCCCAGCGAGTCGGGTATGCTGCGCGCCTCGCCCAGGCGGGCCAGCGTGTAGGTTTCGCCCCTGAGCACGGGACCGTACATCGCGTCGGGCTTGCCCCAGATCGCGGCGGCCACGGCGGGCTCCATATCCGACTCCTTGACAAAGCGGTTGGAGATCTGGGATTGGGAGTTCTGGGTGGCGTATTGCATGGGGGCGTCGCTGGCGGCAAACTCCGCGGCGATGCCGTCGATGTGCTTCTGGGCGGCCTGGTAGTCCTCCGGAGAGGGCAGAAGGTCGAACAAAACGTATTCGATCTGGCGGACGGAGCCCCTCTGGAAGAAGCGCTCGCGGTGCTTGTCGTAGTACTTTTTCAGGTCGGCGTTGGTGACCGTGACCAACGAATCGGCGACCGAGCTGAAATTCCGGGCCACGAAATCGATCGAGTAGTTGGTGTTCATCTGCTCGACGCTCTGCTCGACCTCCAGGTCGGTCACGAACATCCCCTTGGAGACCAGGTTGATGTACTTGGACATCAGGCGCTGCTCGACCATCTGGTTTTTCAGGTAGCTCCACAAAGCCGCGCTGTTGCCGCTCGGGTCGTTGGGGATGCTGGAAACGAACTGGCGGAGAAGGGCCGGATCGAAAACACCCACGTTGGGGTTGACAAAAGTGCCCGTGATGACCGGGGAGAGGTAGACGCCCGTGGTCATGTCCTCCTGCTCGGCGCCGTCGACCGCAAGGCCCAGGGCGCTGAAGCCCGGCTTGTAGGAGTTCTTCATGATGAGGGTCTCCCAGGCCATGTCGCGCATGCGGTCGTGCTCCTCGGCGCTCAACGACTCGCGGCCGGTCATCAGGCGGGAGATGTTGGACAGGTTCTCGGTCAACTCGCTGTATTCGATATAACCCACGTTCGTGCCGTTGATCTCGCCTACGCGCGTCTTACGGTCGTTCAGCATGCTGCCGCCCGAAGAGAACAGGTCGCCCAGAATGAATGCCATCAAGGCAAGGGCGATCACGATGGATACGATAACGCCGCCGCGGGTCCTTAAGGTGTTGAGTGTTGCCATATTAGGTTGATGCTATTAAGTTTTTAGACGATTAAGGGTTCAAAGATAGTAAAAATCCTTAAATGGTCGAAATACAAAACGGTTAATTTACTTCAAAATACGGAGTTTCGCCAAATCAATGCGCGATCCGCTTACCTTGACCACCTTGAGCTCGGCTTTGCCCACCTCGATTACCTCGCCCGGGGAGGGGATGCCCTCGTGGTGGAAGAGGATCAGGCCAGCCAGGGTGTCGTACTGGTCGCTCTCGGGGAGCTCCAGGCCGTACTTTTCATTGAGGTACTCCACCTCCAGGCGGCAGGAAAAGACGAAGTGCCCGGGCGAGAGCTTCTGCTCGACCAGGTCCTGCGAGTCGTGTTCGTCCTCGATGTCGCCGAAGATCTCCTCCAGGATGTCCTCCATGGAGACCATGCCCGCCGTGCCGCCGAACTCGTCGATTACCACGGCTACCGTCTGGCGCTTGCGCGTCAGATCGGTCAGCAAAGTGCGCGCGAGCATGCTGCCCGGGACGTAGGGGGTCGGGATGACGACCTCGCCGATGGTGGAGGGCATCTTAAAGAGGCTCTTGGAGTTGACGTAGCCCACGATGTTGTCGATCGTGTCGCGGTAGACGAAGATGCGCGAGTACTTGCTCTCCACAAAGCGGCCGGTCAGCTCGCCGATCGATCCGTCGATCCCGATCGCCTCCATGTCGACGCGCGGGACCATGCAATCCCGCACCCTCTGCTCGGCGAAGTCCAATGCGTTCTGGAACAGGCGGATCTCGTTGTCCGGGTTGCCCTCGCCCTCGGAGGCCTCCTCCAGAAGGTTGGCCAAATCGATGCGGTCGAAGGTGCGCAAATGGTGGCCCCGGCTGATGTTCATGCCGAAAAGGCGCAGGATGAAGACCGACAGAAGGGTCGTCAACTTGGCTATGGGGTAGAGGAGCAGGTAGATCAGGTAGATGGGGACCGCAAAGGCGTTCAAATAGCGGTTGGGGTTGAGCTTGGCCACCGCCTTGGGGGTAAACTCGGCCGTGAAGATCAGGATGACGGTCGAGATGAGCGTCTGCAAAAGCAGGTCCCAGGTGCCGGACGAGAGGCCAATCGCCCGGGCCAGGTCGTTCAAAAGCACGGTCATGTTCAGCGAGTAGACGACCAGCGCGATGTTGTTGCCCACCAGGATCGTGGTCAGGTATTGGCCGGGGTGGCGCAAGAAGACGCCGATGATGCGCGAGAGCACCGGATTGCGCTTCCGGTCGATCTCGACCTTGAGTTTATTGGCCGAGACGAAGGCGATCTCCATGCCCGAAAAGAAGGCCGAGCAGGCGAGGGCGACGATAACTATGATGATCGTGGAGGTCATCGGCTTGGGGGGTTACTTCTTGCGGTTGCGCGAGGGGGCGCGGCGGGGGCCGTCCAGGGTGGGTTTTTCAGCCGGGGGTGCGGCAGAGGGGGCGACGGCGGGGGGTGTGCCGGTTGCTGAAGGTTTGTCGGTGGCGGTGGGTTTGGCGGACGCGGGTGCAGCGGCGGGTTGGGCGCCGGTCGCGGGGGTTCCGGATTGGATGACGGGGGGCGTGGAGGGGGCGGGGGTGGAGGCGCTGTCGGTGGGCTCGACGTCGACCAGGACCTTGCCGCGGGGTTGGCGGAAGACGAAGTCGTCGAAGGTCTCATCCGACTCGAAGCCCTCGCCCACGATCACGTCCTGGCCCTGGGTAATGCGGGAGTCGACGTTGGAGTAGACCTTGTGGGTCTGCTGGTTCCAGAAAAGCTGCTGGGTTTCGAGCGTGGCCTCGCCCCTCTTGACGGCCACCACGTTGCCCTTCGCCTCCCAGAGCTTGCGCTTCTCGAAGAAGATGGCGTAGTCGGCCACCAGGGTCGAGGCGATCCCCCCGATCGAGTCGTAGGTAACCACGTCGACCCCCTTGCTGAACTCGCGGTAGGGCTCGGCGGCCAGGCCGTAGTACTCCATCAAAGGCGCGGTAAAGACATAGGAGAGCTTGCCGTTCTCGGAGTTGATCAGACGGATCGAGTCGATCCGCATGGTGATCAGCTTCTCCGGGTCGCGGTCGTCCTCGGGGAGCTGCTCCGCGCACCCGAAAAGCAAAAAGGCACTGCCTGAAACAAGCAGCACCATTCGCCCCCAGAGGGATATATTATGTCGTTTCAAAAACATCTATACTATCATACGGCAAATGTTGAGCCGTTTCTTGAGCCGGGCCTTCCAGACCCGCGCTGTGCGGAGTGTGGGTCAGATTTTGTGCATCGTTCGGTCCGAAACACCGGAGCGTACTTTAGTACGTGAGGATTTTCGGGGCGGAGGATGTGCAAAATATGGCCCGCAATACGCGCAGCCACGTTAATTACCGTTCACGGACAGTCGTCGACCCCGACACCCAACCGCAGTTCACCCTATACGACTGGCCGTCGGACAGCCCACGGAAGAAGCATTCTTCTTTGCTGGGGAAGCTCGCTCGGTAGGAGCCCATCTGCTGCTCGGCGGTCCGGTACTGGGGATCGCCCTCGGACATGCGGCTGCGGGCCTGCGAAAGCATATCGTAGACCAACCAGCAGGCGGCCTGGCGGTCGAAGCCGCTGCACCCGTTGATGCCGCTCGCGTAGGCGTTGGCCTGGATGTAGTAGGCCAGCCCGTTGTCGGGGTTGGCGGCGACGGCTTGGCGCGCGTAATCGGCGGCGGCGCGGGCGTTGCCCTCACCCAGGGTCGAGGCGGCGATCTGGACGTAGAGGTTCGACTTCTGGATCGGGTCGGTCTCCTTGCTGGCGGCCTCGTTGAGGTACTTGAGGGCCTTGCCGAAGTCCTTGCGCTCCTCGAAATAGGAGGCGATGGCCAGGGCGACCGGCGTGGAGGGCATCTTGGCGTAGTAGCTCTCGGCGACCGTGATCACGAAATCGTCGTTGCACTTGCCCCTCATCAGCAAGGCGAAGGCCTTGCGCAGGGTAATCGAGTCGTTGGGGTCGGCTTTGAGCCTGGGCTCGTAGATCTTGCGCAGGTTCTCGCAGTTGGCGGCGCCGCTGTTGATGAACAGGGCCTCGAATACGCTCTTGGCCTCGAGTTGCTCCTCGGTCAGATCGGGGCGCTCGTACAGGGTAACCAGGTACTCGTACTCATTGAGCAGCTCGTCGACCTCGACGCGGGCGGCCACGTAGTCGTCGGTCAGCACCTTGAAGTAGGCGTTGACCACGTTCAGCTCGACCTTATCCCCGGCCGCGTCGATCGCCCCGCGGTAGAGGGCGCGGATGCCGTCCCTGTCGGTGGGGCGGTACTGCTCGTAGTCCTCGGCCTTGAAGACCAGGATGTAGGCCTTGCCCTTCTCCGGGTCGTCGCCGAAGGCCTCGATGCGCTTGTCGTAGACCGTCATCAGGGTGTCGACGTAGGCCTTCTTCTGGGCCAGGCTCGCCGAGATGAGGATCTTCTGGCGGTAGATGTCCGCCGCCCTCACGTACATATTGGCCGAGCCTTGGGGGGCTTTCTGCAACAACTCGCGGAAATAGACCAACGCTTCGTCGTACTCCTTGTAGCTGTACTTGTCGTTGAAGAAATTAAGAATCAACACGGCGTGCTCGCGTTCTTCGACCGTGGCGCCCCACTTGGGGTCCTGCTTGTAGTCGGCCTGGGCGTAGGCGGCAAAGGCGGTCGTCGTAAGGGCCGCTGCAATTGCCAGTTTGATCAGGGTTTTCATATCGTTAGGCGTTACAGTTGATTAGTCGAACTTGGGTTTGATGAACCAGTAGTCCTCGCCGAAGAGGCCCAGGGCGATGGAGACCTTAAAGTAATTCTCCCGCAGGTGGCCCTTGGCCTGCCGGCGGCCGAACTCCAGGCCGAAATCGACGTTGCTCATGCCGTTCATGCGGATCGGGACGCCCACGCCGCAGGTAATCGCCGCGTCGGTAACCTGCTGGCCGAACATCTCCATGTAGTAGTTGCCGTAGCGTGCTCCGGCGCGGTAGCTCAGACGGTTCAAAAAGTTGCGCACGTCGCCCCGGTTGGGGGTAAACTGGCCGCCCACCTTCATCACGCTCGTGTTGGTGTAGCGCGCCGGGTCGGCGTCGGGGATCGAGTTGAGGCCCTTCCATTTTTCGAAGCTGTAATCGGCTCCCAGGCTCAGTTTCTCGGTGTGGTACATGGTCCCGAAGCTGAATTGGGCGGGGAGTTTGTAGGCCGATTTCTTGGAGACGTACTTGACCGTGTCGCCGTAGATGTCGCCCGAGGGGATGAAGATGGTATTTTCGGTGTTCAGATCGGTGCCCATCCGGTAGACGGCCCCCAAAGTGAGCAGGCGTTTCTTGGTGGCGATCACGTTGGCCTGCAAGCCGAAGTTGCCCAACACGTGGGCCACACGCGACTCCTCGGAGATGGTGACCGACGCGGCCGAAGAGGTAATCGAGGTAATGCTCGACGCGCTGGTGCGGGTCTGGGTGCCGATCAGAAAGACCAGGTCGGCGCCTGCGCTCAGCCACTTGGTAACGCTCACGCCCACCCCGCCCTTGATCTGCGAGAAACCGCCCTCGCCGGCGTATTTGTACGTTACGCTGCCCAGATCGGCCAGGATATCGGCGCTGGGCTCGGGGATCTCGACCCGGTAGCCCACGCTGCTGAAAGGCGTGGCCGTCACGGCGAAACCCACGCCCCGGGCCAGGGGGATCTCAAGGCCGATCTCGCGGATATTGAACAGGTTGGAGGAGGATTTCAGCCCCCCGTCCTTGAGGTAGTTCGCACCGCCCTCGACACCGAAACCGAACAGGGCCGATTTGCGGTTGACCGCGCTGTATGCCGCCGGGTTGATGTAGTTGATCGAAAAAGGCGAACGCCAGGCCACGCCGATGCCGCCCATCGAGCGCATCATCGTGCTGCCTTGCTGGTTGAAGTCCCCCAGTCCGTAAAAGGTGTAGGGCGAATAGGTGTTGATGCTGCTCGATTGGGCCATCGAGCGCAAGGGCATGACGCCAAGCACAAAAACCGTGGCCATCAGGGCCCACCCGTATGAAAATTCTCTAACCGCGCCTTTTCGCATTAAATTCAAGGATTGCATTAAGTCCTCGGACCACAGGGTCATAGTCCGCAAATATCGGATTTTTTAACTGTTTTGCAAAATAAAAAGCATCCCCGCCGTCAAAAATAATTTTCAAGCCGGGATAAATGCTTTTGTAATGAGAAATATAGCCCTCGATCTCGTAGAGGATCCCCTTGACCACGCCGTTCTCGATGGCCTGGTGGGAATTTGTCCCGTAAAGGGTGGTCGAGGGGGGGAGCTCGCGCAAGGGCAGCGCGTGGGCGGCCGTGTTGAGCGAGCGGAAGCGCGTGTGCACCCCGGGCGAGATGTTGCCGCCCAGGTATTCGCCCTCGGCGGTTACCGCGTCGATGGTAATCGCCGTGCCGAAGTCGATTACCAACAGGTTCTCTCCGGGGAAAACACTCCACGCACCCACGGCGGCGGCCAGGCGGTCGGGGCCGAGCGTTTCGGGGGTGCGGTATAAATTCTTCAAGGGGGTGGGCGTGTCGCCTTTCAGGCGCAGGCAGAAGCCCTTGCCGCAAAGAAACTCCTCGACGGCGGGGTCGACGGCCCGGGTCGAGCTGAGGATCGAGCGGTCGAAGGGATGGGCGGCGTGGAGCTTTTCGAGGTCGCGGACGGTAAGATCCCGCTGGCGCAACACCTCGCGCGGCAAAGCGTCGCCCAGGGCGATGCAGGCCTTGGCCATCGTGTTGCCGATATCCAGGATCAGGTTCATTTTGCCGGGGTATTCGTACGCGAGTACTCGCCGAGTTGATGGACAACTTGGAGCGCCTCTGCCGCATTACCGATATTCCTAACGGTCAGGCCGAGCTTATTATTGTTCTGGCGGAAAAGAAATTTTGCGGGGTTCTCCGTAATGTGCCTCAGCATGGTAACAAAATAGCCCCCTTTGTAGAAGACGCTCTGCTGGTTTTCGACGAAGCTCAAAAGCAGCAAACCGTTCTTCACCTTGGCCTTCTCGAAGCCCGCCTCCATGCAGGCGCGGCGCAGCAAAACGATGTCCATCAGCTCCTTGACTGCGGGGGGCAACTCGCCGAAGCGGTCTTTCAGGGTATCCGCGAAGTTCTGCATGGCATCCGGATCTGTTATGGAATCCAACTCTTTGTAAAGACGCAATTTCTCGGCGCTTTGTTGCACGTAGAAGTCGGGGATCAAAGCCTCGGTCGTGGTCTCGATCTGGCAGTCGGCGGCGAAAAGGGAGGGGACCGTCTCCTCCTGCTGGCCGGGGGCGGCGATGCCCTCGGTGCGCAGCTCCTCCATCGCCTCGTCCAGGATGCGCTGGTAGGTCTCGAAGCCGATGTCGGCGATAAAGCCGCTCTGCTCGGCACCGAGCAGGTTGCCCGCGCCCCGGATGTCGAGGTCCTGCATGGCGATGTTGAAGCCCGAGCCCAGGTCGGAAAACTCCTCCAAAGCGCGCAAACGGCGGCGGGCGTCGGAGGTGAGCATCTCGTCGGGGGGGGTGAAAAGGTAGCACCACGCCTTCTTGTCGCTCCGGCCCACGCGGCCCCGAAGTTGGTGCAGGTCGCTCAGGCCGAACATGTGGGCGTTGTCGATGATGATCGTGTTGGCGTTGGGGATATCGATGCCGTTCTCGATGATTGTGGTGGCGATCAGCACGTCGGCGTCGCCGTAGATAAAGTCCATGACCACCTTTTCCAGCTCACCGGCGTTCATCTGGCCGTGGCCGATGATGGTTCGGATCCCGGGGCAGACGCGGCGGATCATCTTGTCCACCTTGTCGATGTCGTGGACCCGGTTGTGGAGGTAGAAGACCTGGCCTGAACGGCTCAATTCGAGTTCGATGGCCTCCTTGACGATGCCCTCGTCGAAGGTGTGCGACTCGGTGGCGATGGGCTGGCGGTTGGGCGGCGGGGTGGAGATCACCGAGAGGTCGCGCGAGCCCATCAACGAGAATTGCAGCGTGCGGGGGATCGGGGTCGCGGTCATCGTCAGCGTGTCGACGCTCGCGGAGAGCTGGCGGAGTTTTTCCTTGCTGCCGACGCCGAATTTTTGCTCCTCGTCGATGATCAACAGGCCTAAGTCTTTGAATGCTATTTCTTTTCCCAGGATTTTATGGGTGCCGACCAGGATGTCTATTTTGCCGGATTTCAGGTCGGCAAGGATCGCCTTCGTGTCGGCGGCCGTGCGGGCGCGGCTCAGTTGCTCGACCCTTACCGGAAAACCTTTCAGGCGGGAGGAAAACGTACGGAAGTGTTGCAGGCTGAGCAGGGTCGTGGGGACCAGGACCGCCGTCTGCTTGCCGTCGGCGGCCGCTTTGAAGGCGGCGCGGATGGCCACCTCGGTCTTGCCGAAGCCAACGTCGCCGCAGACCAGGCGGTCCATCGGGTAGGGTTTTTCCATGTCCGATTTGACGGCCTCGATGGCTTTCTGCTGGTCGGGGGTCTCCTCGTATTCGAAGGAGGCCTCCATCTCGTTTTGAAGGTAGGTGTCGTGCGAGAAGGCGAAGCCGGGCGAGGATTTGCGTTTGGCGTACAACAAAACCAGTTCGCGGGCGATCTCCTTGACGGCCTTCTTGGTCGCCTGCTTCATCTTCTGCCACGCGCCCGAGCCCAGCTTGTAGATGCGGGGCGGCTCGGCGCCGGCCTCCCGGTAGCGGACGATGCGGTGCAGGGCGTGGACGTTGACCAAAAGCACGTCGCCGTCGCGGTACTCGATCTTGAGCGCTTCCTGGGTCTTGCCGTTCTCCATGGTGCGGACAAGGCCCCCGAAGCGGCCTACCCCGTGGTCGATGTGGACCACGTAGTCGCCGGGCTTGAGTTTGTTCAGCTCCTCGACGGTCAGGCTCTCGCTGCGCGAAAGCTCGCCCTTGATGCGGTAGCGGTGGTAGCGGTCGAAGATCTGGTGGTCGGTGTAGACGCACAGTTTGGCCTGGCGGTCGACGAAGCCTTCGTGCAGGGTCAGCGAGACCGGCTCGAACTTGACATCGGCGGCCCCGATCGAGTTGAAAATGGATTCCAGGCGTTCGAACTGGGCGCGGTTGTCGGAGAGGATCAAAGTGGTGTAGCCCTCTTCGGCGCGGACGCGCAAATCGGCAGCCAGCAGGTCGAATTTTTTATTGAAAGCGGGTTGGGGGGCGCATCCGAAATCGACGGTTTGGTCGGCGGCGCGCTCGCGCAGGTTGTCTTTCAGCAGGCAGAGGGTCGCCTCGGCGGTGTCGTGCAAAAAGGCTTTGCGGCTGGTGACCAGCGTGTCGATCGTGGAGGGTTCGTCCAGGTCGGCCAGCAGCTTGGTGCGGATCTCGTTGAGCTTCTTCAGGGCGTGGTCCGGATCCTCCAGCCACCAGATGGCGGGGCCCGCGAACTCGGCCAGGGAGACGCGGCTGAGGGCGGCCGCGGCGCCGGTGGGGCCGGAGCTCATGTTGGGAAGGATCTCGATGCGCTGGACACGTTCCTGCGAGAGCTGGCTCGCGATGTCGAAGCGGCGGATCGACTCGACCTCGTCGCCGAAGAAGTCCAGGCGGTAGGGCATATTTTCCGAGAAGGAAAACAGATCGAAGATGCCGCCCCGCATGGCGTACTGGCCGGGTTCGTAGACGAAATCGACCCTCTCGAAGCCGTACTCGGCAAGGGTCTGGGCCAGGAAGTCCATGCCCGGCTTCTCGCCCACGGCGACGGAGACGACGCTGCGGCGCAGCTCGTCCCGGCCGACCACCTTTTCGGCCAAAGCCTCGGGGTAGGTGCAGATCAGCAGGGGGCCGTGATTGTCGTAGTTGCGGATCGCCTCCAGGGCGGCCGTGCGCTGGATCACGCCCGAGGGGTCCTGTCCCGAAAAGAGGATGGAGCGTTTGTTGGTCGTGGGGAAGAAGAGCACGCGGCCGGGGTCGCACAAGCGGTAGAGGTCGTTGCAGAGGTAGGCGGCCTTGTCGCGGTCGTCCATAACAAGCACGTGCAGGCCCGCACGCGCGCGCGCGAACCCGGCGGCCACCACCGCGAAAGCGGATCCGCTCACGGAGGTCAATGCGGCAACGGCCCCGGATGGAATTTTACTAAACTGTAAAAAACCGTCCGTGGCCGCTATCGCGCCTGCAAGTTGCTTAATATCCATTTATTACAGACCGGGGCGTCAGTCTAACTCTTTGTCTTCCCGGTCGAAGAATTTTGTTTCGATAAAGCCGGTCGATTGGTCGGTAACCAGTTTGATCCAGCATTTGTATTTCAACACCCAACGGCAGCGGATGCTCCATAGGCCTTTTTTGAGGTAGGCTTTCACGTAGGGGCTGACCCTGAGCTTGAGGTATTTGTAGCCTTTGTCGCCGGTGTAGTAGGCGATCTGGTTCTCGATCTGGCGGTCGAGCAGGATCGTCGGGGCGATCGTGCCGCTGCCGTTGCAGGTCGGGCAGGTCTCCGTCACGTCGGGAGCGGCCTCGGGGCGGACCCTCTGGCGGGTAATCTGCATCAGGCCGAACTTGCTGATAGGCAGGATCGTGTGCTTGGCACGGTCGGGCTTCATCAGCTGGGTCATCTTCTCCAGCAAAGCGTTGCGGTTATCGGCCTTGTGCAGGTCGATGAAGTCGATCACGATGATCCCGCCCATATCGCGCAGGCGCAGTTGGCGGGCGATCTCCTCGGCGGCCGCCAAATTGACCCCCATGGCCGTCTGCTCCTGGTCGTCCTCGACCTTGGCGCGCGCGCCCGAGTTGACGTCGATCACGTGCAGGGCCTCGGTCTTCTCGATGATCAGGTAGGCCCCCTTGCGCAGGGAGACGTACTGAGCGAACAAGGACTTGATCTGCTTGGAGATGTCGTAGTGGTCGAAGATCGGCACGTTGCCCTTGTAGAGCTTGACGATCTTCTCCTTCTCGGGGGCGATGGTGTGGATGTAATCCTTTACCTCCTCGAAGACCGACTGGTCGTCGACGACGATCGACGAGAAATCGGCGTTCAACAAATCGCGGATGATCGTGGTCGAGCGGTTCATCTCGCCCAGCAGCAAAGCGGGGGCGGAAGCCCCGCGGATGTGGTCCAGGGCGGTTTGCCAGCGCTTCAAAAGGTTGGCGATGTCCTGGGCGATGTCCTCGTCGGTCTTGCCCTGGGCGGCCGTGCGGATGATCACACCGAAATTCTTGGGCAGGGCCGCGTCGGCTATCTTCTTGAGGCGCTTGCGCTCCTCGTTGGAGCGTATCTTCTGGGAGATAGAGACTTTGTTGGAGAAGGGGATCAGCACCACGTGGCGGCCGGCCAGCGAGAAATCGGAGGTCAGGCGGGGGCCCTTGGTGGAGATCGCCTCCTTGGCGACCTGGACCATGACCGACTGGCCCGACGAGATGTAGGAGCCGATCTTGCCCGACTTGCCGATCGGGTTGTCCAACTTGACGCTGCCGTAGCCCGAGCCCTTCTTCTGGCCCAGGATGTTGGTGGTTAATTTGTGCTGGGCGACGAACTGGGGACCCAGGTCCAGGAAGTGGATGAAGGCGTCCTTCTCGCTGCCCACGTTGACGAAGGCGGCGTTCAAACCCGGCATGAGCTTCTTGACCTTGCCCAGGTAGATATCGCCTACCGCGAAGCCTGTCTTGCACTTCTCCTTGTTGAGCTCGACGAGCTGCTTATCTTCGATCAGAGCGATGGAAATTTCGCTCTGGGTTACATTGATTATTAACTCTTTATTCATATTTTCAGAGTGCCGGATCACGTCCGGCGAATGTGCACGCGTACAATGCAATAAACCTAAAGGCCCCGTTGCCGGGATCTTTAGGTTCATTACTAACGCTTACGGCTACCTATTTTTTCTTTTTGTGCCTGTTCTTACGCAGACGCTTTTTGCGCTTATGGGTAGCCATTTTATGCCTTTTCCTTTTCTTACCGCTGGGCATAATGGATGGATTTAAGGTTTATAAAAAGTTATTTTACACTTTTTACCTTAACTGCAAAACTCTTCGCGGGTTTGAAAGCCGGGATGTTGTGGGCAGGAATGGTAATGGTTGTGTTCTTGGAGATGTTACGGGCGACTTTCTGGGCGCGCTTCTTGATGATGAAGCTGCCGAAACCGCGCAGGTAGACGTTTTGCTTCTTGATCATCGAACCTTTGATGCTCTCCATCATCGCCTCGACCACTTGCTGCACAGTTACCTTCTCGATGCCGGTGCTTTTCGCAATCTCATTTACGATATCAGCCTTTGTCATAGTTGTGGTTGTTTAGTTTCGAATTGCAAATATAAGACTTTATTTCAGATAACACGCAAATCTCATGCAACATTTTTTTCGGCGTGCCTCTTTGTCAGGAACTTAAAATTCTTTTAGAATTGCGTTAACAATCAAGAATTTCCACATCCGGTTAAACATGAGCGCATTAGGGGTAAAACCACAGCGCAGGGAAAGTCGGCGGAAGAAGCGAAAAACCTCACTGTTAATTTATTACAAAGTTTTTAAAAACAGGTTACAAAATTGGGTATTTCAAGGTAAAGTGTTAACTTTGGTCCGGAAACACAAAAGAAAAGGTCCGCCTATCGAAACAACTTTATAACCCGGGCAACTCCCCCTGACGGCTGCAAAGAGCGGCCGGGCGCGGAACTTTTAAACTTTTTCCCAAATCATGCAAAACGTATCAATTCTCTGGGTGGATGACGAGATCGAACTCCTCAGGCCCCATATCCTCTTCCTGCAAAACAAAGGCTACGACGTAGAGACCTGCAACAACGGCTACGACGCGATAGAAATGGTCCGCAACGGACAATACGAACTGATCATCCTGGACGAGATGATGCCCGGGATCACCGGCCTCGAGACCCTGCCCCGGATCAAGGAGATCAGGCCCACCGTCCCCGTGATCCTGGTAACCAAAAGCGAGGAGGAGAACATCATGGACAAGGCCGTCGGCTCGAAGATCGCCGACTACCTCATAAAGCCCGTCAACCCCAACCAGGTATTGCTGTCGATCAAAAAGCTGGTCCACCAGCAGCAGCTCGTTACCGAGCGGACCACGGCGGATTACCGGGCGGAGTTCGGCAGGATCTCCGAGGCGGTGGCGGCCGCACGGGACTTCGCCGACTGGAGCGACCTGTACAAGAAGCTGGTAAACTGGGAGATCGAGCTGAACGACTCGGAAGACGAGAGCGTGCGCGAGATCCTATCCTACCAGAAGAACGAGGCCAACGCGCAGTTCGCCAAGTTCGTCAAAAAAACCTATGTCGACTGGATCAACTCCAAGCCCGCGGGGACTCCCGTGATGTCGCACACGCTGATGCGCACCAAGATCCTGCCCGAGGCGGAGAAGCACAAAAAAACGACGCTGCTGCTGATCGACAACTTCCGCTACGACCAGTGGCGGTCGGTCAACGCGCTGCTGCACCCCTATTTCGATATCGCGCAGGATGAGTTTTACTGCTCGATATTGCCCTCGGCGACCCAGTACGCGCGCAACGCGATCTTCGCGGGGCTGATGCCGCTGGCCATCGACAAGCTCATGCCCGAGAAGTGGCTCAACGACAACGAGGACGGGGGGAAGAACCTCTATGAGGAGGAGTTTTTAAGGCGCCTGGTCCAGTCGACGGGGAAGAATTACAAGATGACCTTCGACAAGCTGGTCAGGCCCGAGCAGGGGCGCAAACTGATCGACAACCTGTCGCGGATCTATGACGCGGATTTCTCGGTGATAGTCTACAACTTCCTCGACATCCTCTCCCACGCCAGGACCGAGACCGAGATCATCCGCGAGCTGACCGAGGACGAGGCGGCTTTCCGGTCGCTGACGCGCAGTTGGTTCGAGCACTCGGACCTGTTCATTATCCTCAAGCACCTCGCCGAGAAGGGACACACGGTCATTATCACGACCGACCACGGGACGATAAGGGTGGACAACCCGGTCAAGGTGGTGGGCGACAGGGAGACCTCGGCCAACCTCCGCTACAAGACGGGGCGCAACCTATCCTACAACGACAAGGAGGTAATGGTCATCAACAAGCCCGAGGAGGCGCAGCTGCCCAAGAGCAATTTGACTTCATCCTATATTTTCGCTTCGGGGCGGGACTTCTTCGTCTATCCGAACAATACGAATCAGTTCGTACGATACTATAAGAATACTTTCCAGCACGGGGGGATCTCGATGGAGGAGATGATCGTGCCTTATATCGTGCTTTCGCCCAAGTAGATGCGCAGGGAGCTGACATACACGCTCGACGGGATCGACGGGGCGGCGCAGGCGGTCTTGGATGCGGTTGCGGAGTCGGAGGCAAGTGTCGTGGCTTTCCGCGGCGAAATGGGGGCGGGAAAGACGACGTTGATCGGGGCGATATGCCGCCGGTTGGGTTGCAGGCAGCAGGCTTCCAGCCCGACGTTCGCCATTATCAACCAGTATGTTGCGGCGGACGGAGAGGTAATTTCCCATTTCGATTTTTACCGGATCGAGCGCGTCGAGGAGGCCTTCGATCTGGGGTATGAGGAGTATTTTTACGGCGGGGGGTTGTGCCTGGTCGAGTGGCCGGAGAAGATCGAGGGGCTTTTGCCCGGAAAGAGGATGGAAGTCGGCATCGGAATTGCAGGTCCCCGCGACAGAACATTAAAGATAGCGGTAAGCGATGATAAGGGATGAATTGAGGGAGAGGTACGGGGAGTTTTGCGCGCAGGCGGAGAGGTATTTCGACAAGGAGAACCTCGCCATGATCTACGACGCGCTGGAGCTGGCCACGGACAAGATGGAAGGCCAATGGCGGTACGACCACAGTCCGATGATGGACCACGCGGTGCGCACGGCCCAGATCGTGATGGGCGAGATCGGCCTGGGGCGCAACTCGACCATCTCGACCCTCGTGCACGACGTGGTCAGGCTGCAACTGCTGCCCGTCGAGGAGATGGGCAGGCGCTACGGCGACCAGGTGGTGACCATACTCAAGGGGCTGTGCAACATTTCGGAGGTCGATCCCAAGATCTCGCAGGAGCAGGCCGACAACTTCCGCGAGCTGATCGTGTCCTACTCGACCGATCCGCGGGTGATCCTGATCAAGCTGGCCGACAGGTTGGAAGTGATGCGCTCGATGGAGATGTTCCCGGCCGAAAAGCAGGTCAAGAAGTCGTGGGAGAGCCTTAACCTCTACGCGCAGATCGCGCACAAGCTGGGGCTTTATGAGATCAAGGGGGAGTTGGAGACCACGGCGTTGAAATACCTCGAGCCCGAGGCGTACAACGATATCGTGACGCGGCTGGAACGGACGGCGCCGGAGCGGGAGCGGTTCGCCCTCTCGTTTTTGGAACCTATACGCTCGCGGATGGACGCGCTGGGGATCAAGTACCAGATCAAAGGGAGGACCAAGTCGGTCTACTCGATCTGGAACAAGATGCGCAAGATGAAGATCCCCTTCGAGGAGGTCTTCGACATCCTGGCCATACGGATCATCATCGATTGCGAGCAGGAGCAGGAAAAGACGCTCTGCTGGAACATCTACTCGATCATTACCGATTATTACACCCCCAACCCCGACCGGTTGAGGGACTGGATCTCCATCCCGCGCTCGAACGGCTACGAGTCGCTCCACACCACGGTGGTCACTCCCGAAGGGCGGTGGGTCGAGATACAGATCCGCAGCGAAAGGATGGACCTGGTGGCCGAGCGGGGCATCGCGGCCCACTGGCGCTACAAAGGCCTTGTCAAGGGCGGCATGGGCAGCGAGCAATGGCTGGCCAAGCTGCGCGAGCTGATGGAGACCACAGAGACCAGCACGATCGCGACGCGGTTCGACGCCAAGATTACCTCGGAGGAGGTCTTCGTATTTACGCCTACCGGGGATTTGCGAAAATTGCCGGAAGGGGCGACCATTCTGGACTTCGCCTTCGACATCCACTCGTCGCTCGGCTCGACCTGCACGGGCGGACGGGTGAACGGGCGCAACGTATCGATACGCGAGCAGCTCAAGAACGGGGATATCGTCGAGATCCTTACCTCGAAGAACCAACGGCCCAAGCCCGACTGGTTGGGTTTCGTGGCGACCGGAAAGGCGCGCAACCGGATCAAGGCCTACCTGCGCGAGGCGCAGGCCAAGGCATCCGTGCTGGGGCGCGAGGAGTTGGAGCGCAAGATGAAGAACTGGAAGCTGGCCATGCCGATCGACGAGGCGGTAACCATGCTGTGCAAGCACTTCAAGCTCAAGACCGGGACGGAGCTCTACGGCAAGATCGTGGACCAGAGCGTCGATCTGGCGCAGATCAAGCTGATCCTGACCCAGGAGGCGGGCGAGCCGATCATTCAGAAGCCCCGCAAGGCCGTCGACGACCACCGCAAGGAGGAGGGCCCGGGCGGCGACGTGTTGGTCATCGAGGACAACCTGCGGGGGATCGAGTACAAGCTGGCGAGGTGCTGCAACCCCATCCGGGGTGACAAGGTCTTCGGGTTCATTACCGTCGGGTCGGGGATTACCATCCACCGGGAAGAGTGCCCCAACGCGGCGCGGTTGAGGGAGATGTACCCCTACCGGGTCATCTCGGCCAGGTGGCGGGAGGCGTCGCAGGAAGGCGGGGCGTTCCAGATCTCGGTCAGGATCGTCGCGGACGATGCGACGGGGATGGTTAACAATATCAACGATGTGATTACCAAGGAGCTGAGGCTCAATATACGTTCCATGTCGCTGGCTTCGGCATCCGGGGTGCTCTCGGGGCTGATCAATATCGAGGTAACGGGGAGCGGGATCGCGGATACCATTATCCATACCCTGCTTAGGCTCAAAGGGGTGCAAAAGGCTTACCGGGTAAATTGAAGGGGATCTATATAGTTTTCGGGCTTTTGTGCGTGGGACTCGGGTTTCTCGGGGCTTTTTTGCCGGTTTTGCCCACCACGCCGTTTTTGCTTTTGGCTTTATGGTGCTTTGCGCGGAGTTCGAAACGGTTGGAGAATTGGCTGCTGACCAACAAGTTGTTCGGGAAATACCTCGACGATTACAGGAGCGGGCGGGGGATTCCAAGGCGGGTAAAGTTTTATATTCTGGCGCTGCTTTGGGGGACCATCGGGTACACCGCCCTTTGTGTGGTCGATGATAAGCTCTGGTTGCAGGTTTTGTTGTTTTTGATCGCGGCGGGCGTTACCTTGCATATTGTTTTGATACGGACTAAAAAACTGGATGATGACGGGCAGGTGCAATAAAGTGGTTTTGCTGGTTCCCACGCAGGGCGAGATCGCCGGGTGGGTCGCCCCTGCGGGGTGCGAAACGGTAATCTGCGGGGTGGGCTGCGCGGCGGCTTCGGCGGCGGTGGTCAGTGCGGTGAATTTGTATAGGCCTGATATTTTGATTCTTGCAGGGTTTGCGGGGGCGGTCCGGGCGGAAGGGGCCCAAGTGGAGATGATCGATGTGGGCGAGGTGGTCGCGGTCAAAGAGGAGCGGCCGGCAGATCTGGGCGTGGTCCGGGACGGGAAGTTCTCGGAGTGCTTCGGGGTCGGGTATGAGTGCCCCTGGCTGCATCTGGCCGCGCACCTCAAGGCGGTCGATTCGCGGACCGTCAACGCTTCGGCGACACCTTTTGCGCGCGGCGGGCAGATCGAGAACATGGAGGGGGCCGGGTTTATGGCGGCGGCGGCGGCGTTCGGGGTGGCTTACCTCGAGATCCGGGCGATCTCGAACTTTGTGGGGGACTGGCCGGCCGACTGGAAGACCAAAGAGGCGTCACAGGCTTTGATAGAGGAGCTTTCGTGGTTGATCCCCCAATTGCAGAATTGCGAGGTATGAGGCTTTCGGCTGCCATATCGCCCTGTCCGAACGATACGTTCATGTTCCATGCGCTTTTGCATGGGCTGGTGGAGGCACGGGGGGTGGAGTTGGTGGCCGATTTCATGGATATAGAGGAGTTGAACCGGGCGGCGCTCGAGGGGCGTTACCAGGTTTGCAAGGTAAGTTATGCGATCATCCCGCAGATCCTGGACCGGTACGCGGTCCTGGGTTCGGGCAGCGCGCTCGGGCGGGGAAACGGGCCTGTGTTTGTGGCGGGTCGCGGGGATTTCGATGCGGCGGCGGGGAAAACAGAAAGCGGAAAGAGAGCGGGCGGCAGGGAAAGCGTGGGCAGTGGAGAAGGCATAGGACCCCGGATCGCTTTGCCGGGGGAGCATACGACGGCTAATCTTTTGTTGTCGCGGTTTTTTCCGCATCTTACTAATAAAGAGTTCGTTTGGTTTGCGGATATCGTCCCGGCTATTTTGCGGGGGGACGTGGAGGCGGGTGTTTTGATCCATGAGGGGCGGTTTACCTACCGCGAACATGGGCTTTCGCTGGTCGCCGATTTGGGGGAACTCTGGGAGGAGCGGACGGGGATGGCTTTGCCTTTGGGGGCGATCGTGGTGCGGCGGGATGTGGAATTGGCGGCGGCGCGGCGGGTGCAGGAGGCTTTGAGTGAGAGTATCAAATACGGGTTTGCGCATCCGGGGGCTTCGCGGCCGTTTATAAAAGAGCACGCGCAGGAGAGTTCGGATCGGGTAATCGATAATCATATCGAACTGTTCGTCAACGGGTTTTCGGTGGATCTGGGCGAGGAGGGACGCAGGACGGCGGGCGCGTTTCTGGGCGTGGAGCCGGGTAAAATATTTTTGGAATGACAAGGTCGGAGACATATTGGGACAGGGTGCTCGGGGAGCTCGAGGCGGAGGATAACCTGCGGGTGTTGAGTAATTTGGCGGTGGAGGGGAAGTACATCTATAAGGACGGGAAGCGGTTTTTGAACCTCTCGTCGAATGACTACCTCGGGCTATTGGAGAGCGATTTGCAGGGCGGGTTTTGGGATGAGGCGGAGTCGTTCGGCCAGGGGGCGGCGATGGGTATGGGAGACGGACGGGGACGGTCCGGGTTGAGCAATCCCTCTTCGCGGCTGGTCACGGGCAACAGTTTGGAATACGGGCGGTTGGAGGCCTCTTTGGCGGAGCTTTACCCGGGGCGCGTCGCTACCGTTTTGGGGAGCGGCTATTTGGCCAATGCAGGAGTTTTGGGGGCGCTGACCTCGGGGGAGGATGTGGTTTTGGCGGATAAGCTGGTGCACGCGAGTCTGATCGACGGGCTCAAACTTTGCAAGTGCGAGTGGGGGCGGTTCAGGCATAACGATATGGAGCACCTCGAAATGCTGCTCAGGCGCCATGCGGGGCGCAACATCTGGGTGGCGACGGAGTCGGTGTTCAGCATGGACGGGGATTTGGCGCCTTTGGCGGAGTTGGTGGGGTTGAAGCAGAGATATGGGTTCAGCCTCTACCTGGATGAGGCGCACGCCTTCGGGGTGAGGGGCGAAAAGGGCGCGGGGCTCGCCTCGGAGTTGGGGCTGGACGGTCAGGTGGACGTTTTGGTGGGGACTTTGGGGAAGGCGGCGTGCTCTTACGGGGCGTTTGTGATTACCTCGGAATTGGGCAGGCGGATGCTTATCAATAAGATGCGGACTTTGATCTTTGCCACGGCTTTGCCGCCTATATCGTTGGCGTGGAGCGACTTTGTGGTGCGGCGGATGGGGGAATTTTCGGCTCGCAGGGAGCGGCTCGGCGAATTGGTCGGGCTGATGGGGGCGCAATCCCATATCGCCCCGGTCGTCACGGGGGAGAATGCGGCGGCGGTAAAATTGGCGCTCAGGTTGCAGGATGCGGGGTTTTGGGTTATGCCAATCCGTTACCCGACCGTGCCCAAAGGCAAGGCCCGGGTCAGGGTGTCGCTCACGGCGGCGCTGACGGCGGCGGAAATTGAGGAATTTAAAAGGGTATGCAAAGCCGTTGGGTTGTAAAAGAGGGGAATACGCGGGTGATCGCCGCGGTTTTGGGCTGGGCGGCGGATTGGCGTGTGCTCAGGTCGTTCAGGCCTCCGGGGTATGATATTTGGGCGGTTTATGATTACAGGGAGTTGGCTCTTCCGGCGGTTGATCTTTCCGGTTATAAGGAGGTTGTTTTGATCGGGTGGTCGTTCGGGGTTTGGGCGGCGGAGCGGATTTGGGCGGACGGGCAAATGCCACGGCCCAACCGGGCGATCGCGTTGTGCGGCTCTCCCCTGCCCTGCGACGCGCGGTACGGGATCGATCCGCGGCGGTTGGGAGTGACCATCCGGGGGCTCAAAGTCAGGGGCGTGGGGGAGTTCATGGAGCGGGCTTATGGGACGTATTACACTGATTTGCAGGATTATTTGCCGCCATATCCGGATGCGGAGTGTGTGGCGGAGTTGGAGAATCTCGCGCGGGCGGCGGCGCAGCCTTACGCCCCGGCGATCGAATGGGACCGGGCGGTAATCGGGGCGGACGACGTCATTTTTCCGGCTGAAAACCTCGAGGCGTTTTGGGGTTCACGCGCACAAATAGTACCTTTGCCCCACTTTCCGTTCGGGGAGGACGGCTGGTTTTATTAGAGGCGCGCAAGGTTTGGTCCAGGATAAATCATTGATAAAGACAAGGTTCGAGGCCAATTTCGGCCTCTACGACCGCATGGCCTCCATTCAACGGGAGATCTGCGGGGAGCTGTGCGCGCTCCTCGGCGGGCTGATGGAGCGCGAGCCTGCCTGCGGGTATGAGATCGGGGCGGGGACGGGGTTTCTGACGCGGCTTCTAATGGAGCGCTACCCGCGCACGGATTGGGTCGTCAACGATTTGTCGCCCAGGGCGGAAGAGTTTATTTCGCGCTTCGCCGATCCCGGGCGGGTGGCGTGGCTCTGGGGGGATGCGGAGAAATTGTGGCGGGACGCAGGGGCGGCGGGGAGCACAAGCGGCGAGGAGCGAGGGAGTGGCGGAGCGCAGGCGGCGGGGCAGGACGGGGTGAGGCAGGGTGGAGTGTTCGACCTGGTGGCTTCGGCTTCGACCATCCAGTGGTTCGACGATGTGCCGGGGTTTATTGGGAATTGCGCGCAGTCGCTCGCATCGGGCGGGGTTCTGGCGCTGAGCACGTTCGGGCTGGAGAATTTTATCGAGATCAAGCGGGTCAACCAGCAGGGGCTCGAGTACATGGGCGCGCAGGAGTTGCGCAAAGTACTGAAAACGAGTGGATTGGAAATTTTGCACCTGTCGGAGTACACACGCAAGGTCTGGTTCGGCGATCCGAGGGAGGTTTTGCACCATATACGCGCCACGGGGGTCAACTCGATCAGCCGGGTAAGGTGGACCAAGCGGGATTTCGATGCGTACTCGGCGCGGTACTGGGAGTTGTTCGGGGAAGATGGGCAGGCAGGACGGCAGAACGGAACGGACAAGCAGGCAGGCGGGCCGGGCGGAGCGGAAAGGCTGGACGACGGGGCAAGGCGGGCGGACCAGGCGGCTGACGGACCGGGCGGGCCGGGCGGCAGGCGGGTGCCGCTGACTTATCATCCGGTGTTGATCGTGGCGCGAAAAAAATAAAGTGGGTTTCGAAAAGGAAACTCACTTTTTTTATCGGGGTGTGAAAATTTTTTATACATAATTTTGTTATGTATAAAAATCTTATGTATGTTTGCGGTATGAAACCTACCACCATATTTTCGCAGGAGATCCTTCGGGGCACGATAAAGCCCATGATAATCAAATTAATAACCGATAACGGCCGGATGTATGGCTACCAGATCACGCAGTGCGTGAGGGAGCTTTCGGGCGAGAGGATACAGATTACCGAGGGCGCGCTTTACCCCGCGCTGCACAAATTGGTGGCGGACGGCATCCTCAGGGTCGAGGTCGAAACGGTGGGAAACCGCGAACGCAAATACTACTCGATCCCTAAGAGCGGGGCGAAAGCCGCGGCGGCGAAACTCGAGGAGACCAACGAGTCGATCGGGGTGCTGGTCAAACTTTTCGGACTGAGCCTCTATGGTGCTGAGTAGCTGGCAGGTCGAGTGCATCGAGCGGCACGTCGCCCGGAGCTGCAATCCACGGGGGCCGGTCTACGCCGATCTGGTGGACCACATGTGCTGCATGGTCGAGGAGAGCATGGACGACGGAATGGAGTTCGACGAGGCGCTGGCCGACGCGGCGGGGCTTCTGCCCGGTACGGAGATCGAACAAACGGAGCAAATAACCCTGGAACTTTTGAGTATGGACACGACCTGTAAACCACACGTCGCCGTTTGGGCGTTGCTGCCCTGGGCGCTGATCTGCTTTGCGTTTTATTTCCGTATCGGTATGGATACCATCCCGCGCCCCGTGATGCTAATTTACAGACTTGTCGGGCATTTCATCCCCGTGTTTGCAATCATAGCCTACGGTGTGATCGGATGGAAACGCAACTTCCCCCGCTGGACTTTCCCGGTAATCGGGTTGGCGCTTGGAATGGCCGTTATGAGTTGTATATCAATCCTCCACTGGCAAAACTGGCATCAGGGAAACACGTATATTCTGACGTTCATTTTAGCGTTTGTCGCGTTGGCCATCATTCTCAATCCCTCGCTTGAGCCCTTCCGTGAAATAGGGCGTAAAGTGAAACGGGATCCCTGGCTGGCGCTTTTCGCATTCTACCCGGTACTGTGTTTTATTACGTTCAGGCTGCAAGATGGCATAGAGGCTCCTATATTCAAGCAGGGAATCGTTGCTGCAGTTGTGGTAGCAATCTTCTCGTGGGGGTTTTACGCCTTCCTTACCAACGAAAACAAACAAAAACGAGGCCTGACACTCGTGGCCTCGCTGGTATTGATCGCCGCCGTAAGTTGGGCGACAGCAAAATTCTGGTTTTGACGCAAATCCCGGAACCGCCCTCCCCGGGGGTCCAGACCAGGGGGGCGCTGTGCGGAGAGTGCGGCAGGTTTTTCTTATCGTCCGGTCCGAAACACCGCAGCGTACTGAAGTACGTGAGGATTTTCGGGGCGGGGGATAAGGAAAAGATGCCGTGCTATACGCGCAGCATCTTTGCAGGGGGGATGTAGGGCCGCAAAGGCCCGGTCCTCTGAGCCGGTTACGGAACCTTACTTCTTTACCTTCGGCGCTAACATGATGTTCATGCGCTTGCCTTCGAGTTTGGGCATCTGCTCTACCTTGCCCAGCTCCTCGAGGTCGGTGGCGAAGCGGAGCAGAAGGATCTCGCCCTGCTCCTTGAAGACGATCGAGCGGCCGCGGAAAAAGACGTAGGCCTTTACCTTGGAGCCCTCCTTGAGGAAGTTCTCGGCGTGCTTGAGCTTGAAGGCGTAGTCGTGGTCGTCGGTTTGGGGGCCGAAGCGGATCTCCTTGACCACCACCTTGACCGCGTTGGCCTTGATCTCCTTGGCCTTCTTTTTCTGCTGGTAGAGGAATTTCTGGTAGTCGCCGATGCGGCAGACGGGCGGCTCGGCCTTGGGGGAGATCTCGATCAGGTCGAGTTCCTGCTCGTCGGCCATCTCGAGGGCCTGGCGCAGGGATACGACGACAGATCCCTCGATGTTGTCGCCCACCAAACGCACCTGCGGCGCCGTGATCTCACGGTTGGTGCGGTGGGGATTCTCCTTGACGGGACGGCGGGGTCCCTGGTAAGGCCTGGCGGGACGGGGCCGCGGTGAAAATGTAGGTTTAGTCGGAATAGTTTTGTCCTCCTATCGGTTGGTTAATATTTATTGCAACTCCTGTGCCACAAGCTCTTCGACGAAACCCACGAAGGCCTGTCGGCTCATGCTGCCCTTGTCGCCCTGGCCCTGCAGGCGGACCGAAACCTCGCCCGTGGCCTCCTCCTTCTCGCCGACGATCAGCAAAAGCGGGATGCGTTTCAACTCGTTGTCGCGTATCTTCCGGCCTATCTTTTCGTTACGGTCGTCCACCTGGGCGCGAATATCGTGAATATTCAGGAATTTTGAAACTTTTTCCGCGTAATCATTGAATTTTTCACTTATTGGTAACACAACGACCTGGTCGGGAGCAAGCCACATGGGGAATTTTCCGGCCGTATGTTCCAGTAAGACAGCGACAAAGCGCTCCATCGAGCCGAAGGGGGCGCGGTGGATCATCACCGGGCGGTGCTCCATGTCGTCGGAGCCCTTGTAGGTCAGGTCGAACCGTTCGGGCAGGTTGTAGTCGACCTGGATGGTCCCCAACTGCCAGCTGCGGCCCAGCGCGTCGCGGACCATGAAGTCGAGCTTGGGACCATAGAAGGCGGCTTCGCCGTACTCGACGATCGTTTTGAGGCCCTTCTCCGCGCTGGCCTCGATGATGGCGCTCTCGGCGCGCTCCCAGTTCTCGTCGGTGCCGATGTATTTGGTCCGATCCTCCTTATCGCGCAGGGAGATCTGGGCGGTGTAGTCCTCGAATTTGAGGATCTTGAAGATGTAGAGGACGATGTCGATGACCTTGGTAAATTCTTCTTTCAACTGGTCGGGGCGGCAGAAGAGGTGGGCGTCGTCCTGGGTAAAGCCCCTCACGCGGGTCAGGCCGTGGAGTTCGCCGCTCTGCTCGTAGCGGTAGACCGTGCCGAACTCGGCCAGGCGCACGGGCAATTCCCGGTAGGAGCGGGGTTTACTGCGGTAGATCTCGCAGTGGTGGGGGCAGTTCATGGGTTTGAGCAGGAACTCCTCGCCCTCGTCCGGGGTCAGGATCGGCTGGAAAGAGTCCTTGCCGTACTTGGCGTAGTGGCCCGAGGTAACGTAGAGGTCTTTCATGCCGATGTGCGGGGTAATGACCTGCTGGTAGCCCTGCTCCTTTTGGAGTTTTCGTAAAAAACTCTCCAGGCGGTCGCGCAAAGCGGTGCCGCGGGGGAGCCACAAAGGCAGGCCCTGGCCCACGCGCTGGGAGAAGGTAAAGAGCTCCAACTCCTTGCCCAACTTCCTGTGGTCGCGCTTTTTGGCCTCTTCGAGCATTATTAAATACTCGTCAAGCATCGACTTCTTGGGGAAGGTAATGCCGTAGATGCGGGTCAGCATCTTGTTCTTTTCGTTGCCGCGCCAGTAGGCCCCGGCTACCGAGGTAAGCTTGATCGCCTTGATCGCTCCCGTGGAGGGGAGGTGCGGGCCCCGGCAGAGGTCGGTAAAGGCTCCGTTGGTGTAGAAGGTGATCGTGCCGTCCTGCAGATCGTTGATCATCTCGGTCTTGTACTGGTCGCCTTTTTTCGTGTAGGTTTCCATCGCCTCGGCCTTCGAGACGCTGCGGCAGGTGACCGGCTCGTCGCTCTTGGAGAGCTCGATCATGCGCTGCTCGATGCGCTCCAGATCGGCTTCGGTGATGGGCACGGGGCTGTCCACGTCGTAGTAGAAGCCGTTCTCGATGCTCGGGCCGATGCCGAATTTGATGCCGGGGAACTGCTCCTGCAACACCTCCGCCATCAGGTGCGACGAGGTGTGCCAGAAGGTTTGCTTCGCCTCCTTGTCCTCCCATTTATGGAGTTTAAGGGTCGCATCCTCGTTAATGGGGATTTGAAGGCCCGTGACCTGGCCGTTGATGGTGGCGGCCAGCACTTCGGCGGCCAGGCGCGGGGATATGCTTTGAGCGATTTGTAGTGCGGTCGTTCCTTTTTCGTACTCCCTTACGCTGCCGTCGGGGAAGGTAATCTTGATCATATTGCGTTGTTCGATTTTATTATTCTTTCTCGCCGGGGAGGTCCTTGGCAGAGACGTCGGCGCCCTTTTCGCGTTCGAAGCGGCGCAGGGGGTTGGCGGAGATCTGCTTGTAGGTGCGGCGGCTTTGGACGATGTCGATGGCCAGGTAGATCGCTTCGCGCATCGAGGCGGGGTCGGCCTGGTTTTGGCCGGCGATGTCGTAGGCCACGCCGTGGTCGGGGCTGGTGCGCACGGAGCCCAGCGAGGCGGTAAAGTTCACACCCTGGGGGGTCAGCGCCTTGAAGGGGGCCAGGCCCTGGTCGTGGTACATGGCAAGAACCGCGTCGTATTTTTTGTAGGCGGCCGAGGCGAACAAACCGTCGGCGGCGAAGGGGCCGAAGGCCAGGATCTTGTGCTTCTCGACGGCCTCCAGGATCGCGGGTTTGATGATCGACTGCTCCTCCTTGCCCAGCAGACCGCCGTCGCCGGCGTGGGGGTTGAGGGCCAGAACTGCGATGCGCGGCTCGACGATCGAGAAGTCCTGAATCAGCGACTGGCGCAGTTGGGTAAGGCGTTTGACGATCTTCTCCTTGGTTATATTCTGGCTTACCTCGCTCACGGGGAGGTGGATCGTGACCAGGCCCACGCGCAGCAGATCGCTGCAAAGCATCATCAAAGGCTCGCCACCCAGTTCGGCGGCAAAGAATTCGGTGTGGCCGGTAAATTGAAAGTCGTCGGACTGGACGTTCTCCTTGTTGATCGGGGCGGTGACCACGGCGTCGATCAGGCCCGCCTTCAAATCGGCGACGGCCCTTTTCAGGGCGGCCACGGCCGAGGCTCCCGCCTCGGGGGTCGACACTCCGGGCTCGATCTTCTCGATCTCGCCGGTCTTGATCAGGTTGATGCGCTTTTCGCGGATCTGCCGGGCGTCGTCGATGGTCGTGTAGGTAAAACCTTCCGACTCCTCGATCTGGGGCTTGTAGTGGGCCAGCACGCGGGACGAGGCGTAGACCACGGGGGTGAAGAGTTCGGTGATCCGGTTGTCGGAAAGGGACTTGATGATGATTTCGGGACCTACGCCGTTGGGGTCGCCCTGGGTAATTCCTATTTTGAGTTTTACGTCTGACATCTATACGTGTGATTGCAATGTACAAAGGTATGAAAATAGATTGATTTTTGTACCTTTGTGTCGCAAAAGCAAGAATTATATGTCAGAGAATTCCATCCTCTCGCGCCTGGACGGGCTCAAAATCAAATACGAAGAGATCGGCCAGCAGATGACCGACCCCGAGGTAATCGGCGATATGAAGAAGTTCGTGGCGCTCAACAAGGAGTACAAAGAGCTCAAGCCCGTGGTCGAGGCCAGCGAGAAATACCGCATCGCCTCGGCCAACCTGGCCGAAGCACGGGACGTGTTCGCCCACGAGAAGGACGAGGAGATGAAGGAGATGGCGCGCGAGGAGATCAACGAGCTGGAACCCAGGGTGGAAGCTCTGGAAGAGGAGATCAAGTTGCTGTTGATCCCCAAAGATCCGCAGGACGACAAGAACGCCATCGTGGAGATCCGCGGCGGGACGGGCGGCGACGAGGCGGCCATCTTCGCGGGGGACCTCTTCCGGATGTATATCAAGTACATCGAGAACCGGGGGTGGAAATACGAGATCAACTCGATGAGCGAAGGCTCCTCGGGCGGGTTCAAGGAGGTCGTGATCAAGGTAATCGGCGACGGGGTGTACGGCGTGCTGAAGTACGAGTCGGGCGTGCACCGCGTGCAGCGCGTGCCCCAGACCGAGACCCAGGGGCGGGTGCACACCTCGGCGGCGTCGGTAGCGGTTTTGCCCGAGGCGGAGGAGTTCGACATCGACCTGAACATGAACGATATACGCAAGGACACCTACTGTTCCTCCGGGCCCGGCGGGCAGTCGGTCAACACGACCTACTCGGCGGTCAGGTTGACCCACATTCCGACCGGGATCGTGGTGCAGTGCCAGGACCAGAAATCGCAGCTCAAAAACTTCGACAAGGCGCTGGAAGAGCTGCGCACGCGGATATTCAACCTCGAGTACCAGAAATACATGGACGAGATCGCATCCAAGCGCAAGACGATGGTATCGACAGGCGACAGGAGCGCGAAGATCCGGACTTACAACTATCCGCAGGGGCGGGTGACCGACCACCGGATCAATTTGACGCTCTACAATTTGAGCGCCATCATGGACGGAGATATCCAGGAGATCATCGACAAACTCCAGATCGAGGAAAATGCCGAAAGGTTGAAAGCTCACGACGAATAGATTATGGATCAGAAAGGGTTATTCGAACAGATCAAGCGCAAGTCGTCCTTCCTGTGTGTGGGGCTGGACAGCGATATTAAAAAATTGCCCGAGGCGGTGCGCGGCGAGCAAGATCCGCAGTTCGCTTTCAACCAGGCGATCATCGACGCTACGGCCCCCTACGCGGTGGCTTTCAAGCCCAATACGGCGTTCTACGAGGAGCGCGGGGCGGCCGGGTGGGTCAGTTTGGAGCGGACCTGCGCCTACATCCGGGAGAAGTATCCGGAGATCCTTATTATCGCGGACGCCAAGCGGGGGGATATCGGGAACACGGCGCAGATGTATGCGCGGGCGTTCTTCGAACAGATGGATGTGGATGCGGTAACCTTGTCGCCCTATATGGGGAGCGATTCGGTCGTGCCTTTCCTCGAGTACAAGGGGAAATGGGCCGTGATCCTGGCGCTGACCTCCAACCCCAGCGCGGCGGAGATCGAACTGCTGCCTCTGGACGGGATACGCTACGTGTATGAGCAGGTAATCAACGTGTCGCGCAGTTGGGGCACGGTCGACAACACGATGTATGTGGTGGGGGCGACCCAGGCTTCCGAGCTGGGGTCGATACGCAAAATGATCCCGGATCATTTCCTGCTGGTCCCGGGCGTCGGGGCGCAGGGGGGAAGTTTGCAGGAGGTGGCTCAGTTCGGGATGAACAGCCGTTGCGGGCTTCTGGTCAACTCATCGCGGGCGATTATCTATGCCGACAAGGGCCAGAATTTTGCCCAGGCGGCGGGGGTTGCGGCGGCACAGGTGCAGGGGGAGATGGCGGTGTTGCTGGAGAAGTATCTGAAATAAGCGCTGGGGACGGCCGGCGAGAGCAAGGCGACGAGAGACCCGGGACGAGTAACTATAAAAACCTACCGGAACGCGCTGTGCAGAGCGTAGGTCAGGTTTTGTGCATCGTTCGGTCCGAAATACCGGAGCGTACTTAATGTACGTGAGGATTTTCGGGGCGGAGGATGTGCAAAAGATGGCCTGCGATATGCGCAGCAACGCAACAGGACCGAAGATGGCTACAGAAAAAAAATATGTGGAGACGCCTCTGATGAAGCAGTATTACTCCATCAAGGCGGTGCATCCGGATGCTATTCTGCTCTTTCGGGTCGGGGACTTTTTCGAGACTTTCGGGGAGGACGCCATCAAGACGAGCGGGATACTCGGCATTACGCTGACCAAGCGCGCCAACGGGGCGGCCAGTTCGGTCGAGCTGGCGGGGTTTCCGCACCATGCGCTCGACACCTACCTGCCCAAGCTGGTGCGGGCGGGGGAGCGGGTGGCCATCTGCGAGCAGCTGGAGGACCCGAAGACCGTTAAGACCATCGTCAAGCGGGGGGTCATCGAGCTGGTCACGCCGGGGACGGCCATGGGGGACAACGTGTTGCAGGCCAAAGCGAACAACTTTCTGGCGGCGGTCCACTTCGGACAAGGGTCGACCGGGGTGGCGTTCCTCGATATTTCGACGGGGGAGTTTCTGGCGGCCGAGGGATCGGACCATTATGTCGATAAGTTGATCTCCAATCTCGCTCCCAAGGAGATCCTTTACGAGCGGGGCAACGAGGAGCGGTTCAAGGCGCTTTTCGGCACGCAGACGCATACTTACAGGCTGGACACCTGGGTGTTCAACTACCAGACCAACAAGGAGAAACTTTGCAAGCAGTTCGGAACGACCTCGCTCAAGGGGTTCGGGATCGAGGGGCTGGACCATGCGGTCTCGGCGGCGGGGGCGATCCTCTATTACCTCGACTTTACCGAGCACAAGAACATATCGCACGTCAACGCCATTTCGCGGATCGACCAGGACGGGTACGTCTGGCTGGACCGGTTCACGATACGCAACCTGGAGCTTTTCCACTCCAACAACGCGCAGGGGAAAGGGAGTCTGGCGCAGACGCTCGACCGCACTCTCTCGCCGATGGGCGGGCGGCTTTTGAGGCGCTGGATCGCCATGCCGGTCCGGGATATCGACGAGATAGACAGGCGGTTGGACGCGGTGGAGGCGTTGAAGGACGACGCCGTTTTGCGCGAGGAACTGGGCGAGGCGATCGCCCGGGTGGGCGACCTGGAAAGGCTGGCCGGACGGGTGGCGACGCTCAGGATCACGCCCCGGGAGGTAGTCCAGTTGAGCAGGTCGCTGGAAGCGACGGAGAGGATCGGGGGGCTTTTACGGCAATCCGGGAAGAAGGCGCTCGAGGCTCTGGCCGCGGGGTTGGACCCCTGCATGGCGGTTCGGGAGCGGATCGACAAGGGGTTGTTTCCCGATCCGCCCAACATGCTCAACAAGGGCGGGGTGGTCGCGCCGGGGGTGGATATGGAGCTGGACGATTTGAGAAGGGCTTTGCACCACGGCAAAGAGGTGATCGCGTCGATACAGCAGCGGGAGAGCGAGGCCACGGGGATCCCTTTGAAGATCAGCTTCAACAATGTGTTCGGATATTACATCGAGGTTCGCAATGCGCACAAGGAGAAGGTGCCGCTGGAGTGGATCCGCAAGCAGACTTTGACCTCCGCCGAGCGGTACATCACGCCCGAGCTGAAAGAGTACGAGGAGAAGATCCTCGGGGCTGAGGGGCGGATTTTGGAGATCGAGACGCGGATCTACGGGGAGCTGCTCGCCTTTCTGGCGGGGTGGCTCGGAAAATTGCAGAAGAACGCGGGGCTGGTGGCACGGATCGACTGTCTGGATTCGTTCGCCGTGATGGCCTCCGAACGGGGGTATTGCCGCCCCGTGATCGACCGGTCGCAGGAGCTGGACATAAAAGGCGGGCGGCATCCGGTGATCGAGACGCTTTTGCCCGTCGGGGAGCAGTATATTCCCAACGATGTGGAACTCAACGACAAGGATCAGCAGATCATCATTATTACCGGGCCCAACATGGCGGGTAAGTCGGCTTTGCTGCGGCAGACGGCGCTGATCGTGCTGATGGCGCAGACGGGGAGTTTCGTGCCGGCGCAGTCGGCGCGCATCGGGTTGATAGACAGGATATTTACGCGTGTGGGGGCTTCGGACAACCTGACCGAGGGGGAGTCGACCTTTATGGTCGAGATGTTGGAATCGGCCAATATCCTCAATAATATTTCGGAGCGGAGTTTGATTCTGCTCGATGAGATCGGGCGCGGGACGAGCACCTATGACGGGATGTCGATCGCGTGGGCCATCGTGGAGTACATCCACAACCACCCGAAAAGGGCTAAGACGTTGTTTGCCACGCATTACCATCAGCTTAACGAGATGGAGGAATTGCTGCCGCGGGTTAAGAATTTCAATGTGACGGTCAAAGAAGTGGGCAATTCGGTGGTCTTTTTGCGCAAGCTGGTGCGGGGCGGGACGGCACACTCGTTCGGGATCCATGTGGCCCGGATGGCGGGGATGCCGCGCGATTTGGTCAAGCGGGCGGGCGAGGTGCTGCATGACCTGGAAGGGAAACGGCCCATCGAGGCGGAGAGCGTTTTGGGCGGCAGTACAGGTTCAGCGGCGGCGGTTTCGGGGGCGGTTCCGGGGGCGAAGAAAAGAAAGGTGCAGCAGACAGAGATTGCGCTCGACGGCGGGGCTATACAGTTGAGTATGTTTCAGTTGGACGATCCGGTGCTTTGCCAGATCAGGGACCAGATCAAGAAATTGGATATCAATAACCTGACTCCGATCGAGGCGCTCAATATGCTGAGCGAGGTCAAAAAACTGATCGGGCTGTGAGGCGGTTTTTCACGATAGCGGTGGCACTGGTTTGCTGCGGCGGGGCCGGGTGGAGGCAAGGTGCGGGTGTGCGGACGGACGTGAATACAGGTGTGACGACGGGCGATTCAACGGTCCGGGTCGATTCGGAGATTACCCTGCAAAAGGCCTTGGAGGGGTGTTCGGCTCCGGACAGCGTTTTGGGGAGTTTGTGTCTGGTCGGGGTGGAGTATTATGGGTTCGACGGGGCTTTGCACAGGGGGCAGATCGTTGTACGGAAGGACCTTGCGCAGGAGATCTCCGAGATATTCGGCGAAATACTGGCGTTGAAGTTTCCCGTCGAGAGCGTGATCCCGATCAAGTTCGACAAACCGGACAACAGGACGAGCATGGATACGCTCAACAACACCTACGGATTTCATTACAGGGCTGTTAAGACGACCCAGACGACCAAGTTGTCGAACCACTCTTTCGGGACGGCGATCGATATTAATCCTTTCCAGAATCCGGCCATCCTCAGGGACGGGCGCGTTTTACCCGCCGGGGGAAAGTACGATCCCGCGGCGGACGGGACGCTGACGGCGGAGTCGCCCGTCGTGAAGATCTTCCTGCGGCGCGGGTGGGAATGGGGCGGCGGCTGGGTCAGCCTGAAAGATTACATGCACTTCGAGAAGAAGTAGCGGGGGCGAAAACGGACCCCAGCCCGCGCCGCAAAGGCGGTTGGCTACAGATCACAATAACATTAGGAACGAGGAGTGAAGGTCGGGCGATCGGGTCAGGGCATCGGGACGAAGCCCTCCGAGCGGACTTTCCAGGTTCCGTCTTTCGGGAAGCCGGGGTGCGGGCCTTTTGAGCCGTCCCAGCCGCCTGCCATCATGGCCACGGCGGTGAGCAGGCCGCCGTTGGAGGGGAAGTAGGGGAACGGGCCTCCGGTAGCCAGGCCGTGGGCGTCGAACTGGAAGCCTCCCGCCGGGTGCAGGAGCATATCGAGGGCCAGTCCGGGCTTGCCGCTGCGGGCGGCCGCCATGGCCAGCACGGGGAAGTCCCAACCCCAGGTGTGGTCGAAATTCCAGGTCTCGACGACCTTATCCAGCGTGCGGTCGAAGGTCGGCAGATCGACACCGTCACCGGGCAGCCAGCCGTAGGTCCCGACCAATGCCGGGTGCTCGAAGGCGTATTTGGTCCACATATCCCCGATGCCTTCGTAGGTAACGTAGAGGCTGTCCTGCACGGGTAGTTCGGCGAGGCGGGCCTGCACGCCGGCCCACTTTTCGTCGGGGGTTTGGCCGAGCCTTTCGCGCCACTGTTGCGCCGTGCGCAGGCCCCAGCGCCAGTAGCCCAGTTCGAAGGCGGGGTTGGAGGTTACGAGCGGGTCGCTGTTCTCGGAGACCAGGTAGAGGGGCGGGCCCAGGATGTAGCGGCCGTTTTGGTCGAAGACCACGTCGGCCATAAAGTCGGCGGTGGAGAAGACCACATCCTGCCATTTTTCCAGCGTGGCGGGGGTGGGATGCAGGCGGTAGTCCAGTTCGGCGAAGTAGATGGGATGGGGTTGCTGCCAGACCAGGGTGGCGTGGATGATGTGGGGCCATTCGCGGTCGAAGTCGCCGGTGCATTTGGGCCAGCGTGCACCCTGGTAGCCCTGTTCCTGCGCCCTTTGGGCCGAGGTGGGCAGGAAATCGCGGTAGATGTGCAGGCTCTTGTCGAAGAGCTCCCAGCGGTCCCAAAGCGCGTAGTGGACGCCGTGCCACCAGATCATCTCGAAGTGGAAGCGGCCATACCAGCCGTTGTTGACCAGCGCGCTCTCCTGCGGGGGGAGCGATCCGGCCGAGTTGGCGCGCATCAGGTATTGCGAAAGCACGATGCGGCGCTCGAGCTCCTGCCACCTGGGGTCGGTGCTGCCGGAGAGGTCGATCGCGGCGCCGGAGTTCCAGAATTGCTCCCAGCCTTCGGCGCTCGCGAGCAGGAGCTCTTCGACGGCGGGCGGGGCGGCAGGCTCTTCGGCGGAGGGCTCCGGCTTTGCAAAAAGGCAGGTAATAGAGAGGTTATCGCCCGATCCGGGTTCGAGCAAAAAGCTGTGGAGTTGGGGCTCGGCAAGGAGTTTCGCGGGGGGGGACCAGGCCAGCGAGACGTTGTAATGGGTATCGTCCAGGTGGCGGGAGAGCAAAGCCGAGCCTTCGTCCTGCCGCACGACTGCCGTCAAGTGGGCCTGGGGCATATCGTACCGGCCGGGGTATTCACGGAAAGCCTCGGCGTCGGGATAGGGAAATTGCAGCGAGACCTTCAGGCGGCCCATGCCCACGAGCGGGCTTTTCACGTCCACGCCCACGGCGTCCAGGCCGGGGTGGCAGGCGGTGCGCACGGCGACGGGGACGCCTTGCAGATCGAAGTCGCTGTACACGATGCCGTTCCACAGGTCGATGCGCTGGCGGGGGTTTTCAAGGTCGCTCTCCGAAGCCGGGGCGCCGTCCTCCTTCAGCAGCACGAAGCCCAGGCGGCCCAGATTGAAGCTGTGGGGGTTGGCGGCAAGCCATTCCGAAAGTTCGGGTTGGGCGGGGTTGGGCACGTCGTAGGGCACGTCGCGGCCGTGGGTCTCGATCACCGTCTTTTTGAAATCGGCGGGGTCCATGCCCTTGGGAAGCGGCGAGGAGTGCCAGGCCCAGTGGGAGGAGGTATTGAAGGGGACGAAGGTCTGCAATCCGGTGATATCCATACTGAAAGCGAACTCGCCGTTGCCCACCTGGGCGGGGCTTTTCGGGTCGGTGGCGGTGGTTACCACGTCGTGGCGGCTGACCACTGCATGGCGGTCGATCGGGGTCTGGGATGTGCATCCTACGGCGAGCAGGCAGCAAAGGACCAGGACGGCCGTTTTTGTTCTCTTCATCTCGGGTTAATTTTTCAACGCAGTCCAAAGGTAATCTTTTTGTGCGGACCGGACAAACGGATGGTTGATACGGTATGCTCGTAGTTGGGTAAACAGGGTTTCATTTGTTCTATCCATAACGGGAAGACGCTGCTTCCCGGCTCAACGCTTATCTCTTCTACCCGAATGAAACGGATCATAACGGTTTTACTGATGTTGCTGGCGGGAGGGACCGCCGCAGCCAAAAATTTCACGCTCAGTTCCCCCGACGGACACCTGCAGGCTGATATTGCAGTGGGGAAAACCATTGCTTATTCGGTAAGCCGGTCGGGAAGTGAGTTGGTCGCCCCCTCGACGATCTCGATGAGTCTGGATGGTGGAAAGTCGTTCGGGGTGGATCCGCACCTAACTGGTGTCTCGAAGCGCAGCGTGAACGAGAGCATCGATGCCTCCTTCTACAAACGGGCGAAAGTGCAGGACAACTTCAATGAGTTGACGCTCCGATTTCGGGACGATTACCACATCATTTTCCGGGCCTATGACGACGGGATCGCATACAGGTTCATGTACACGGGCAAAAATGCCGTCACGGTGCTCAATGAGCAGGCCGAGTTCGTCTTTCCGGCCGATGCAGACGCCGTTTTATCCTACGTTAGGGACGACGGCGGCGATGAAGATGAGGACAAATTCCTGCGCCAGATGCGCACCTCTTTCGAGAATGTCTGCACCTACGCCAAACTTTCGCAATGGGATCCCGAAAGGCTGGCTTTCCTGCCGGTGGTCGTGGGCGGGAGCGGTGGGGTGAAGGTCTGCATCACGGAGGCCGACTTGATGGATTATCCCGGGATGTTCCTCCACAACGGCGACGCCGGGAACAGGCTGACGGGGATATACGCCCCCTACCCCAAAACCGTAACGCCCGCAGGACCCTACCTGCCTGTCACCGAGCGGGAAAACTATATCGCGCAAACAAACGGTCCGGCCATGTTCCCGTGGAGAGTGATCATTGTGGCCGAAAACGACATGAAACTGGTCGACAGCGACATGGTCTACAAACTCGCCACGCACCCGGTCGGGGACTTCAATTGGGTGAAGCCGGGAAAGGTGGCCTGGGACTGGTGGAACAACTGGAACCTCTATGGAGTCGACTTCAAAAGCGGGATCAACAACGATACCTATAAGTACTTCATCGACTTCGCATCGAAATTCGGCATCGAGTACATCCTGCTCGACGACGGGTGGACCGTATCCTACGCCGCCGATCTGCGGGAGGTCGTTCCCCAAATCGACCTGGAAATGCTGGTCGGCTACGCCCGTGAGAAGAACGTGGGCGTTATGCTCTGGGCGGGATGCCGGGCCTTCGAGCCGGCGATGGACGAGATCTGCCGCCACTACGCCGCTATGGGCATCAAAGGCTTCAAGGTAGACTACATGGACCGGGACGACCAGATCGCCGTCGACTACCACCGCCGCGTGGCGCAAACCGCGGCGAAATACGGCTTGATAATCGATTTCCACGGCACGTACAAGCCCACGGGACTGAACCGCACATGGCCCAACGTGCTCAATTTCGAGGGGGTGCACGGTATGGAACAGATGAAATGGGCCAGGGGGATCGACCAGGTCACCTACGACGTAACCATTCCCTTCGTGCGGCAGGTAGCCGGGCCGATGGACTACACGCAGGGCGCGACGCGCAACGCGATCCAAAAAGATTTCCAATCCGGAGCCGACCCGACCAGCCAGGGGACGCGCTGCCGCCAGATGGCCCAGTACGTGATCTTTGAATCGCCATTGTGTATGCTCTGCGACTCCCCATCCGATTATATCCGGGAGGGGGAATACACCTCCTTTATCGCCGCAGTGCCCACGGTCTGGGAACAGACCATCGTGCTGAACGGGGAGATCGCGAAATACGTCACCATCGCCCGCCAAAAGGGTGAAGCGTGGTATATCGGATCGATGACCAATTGGGATGCACGTGAACTGGAACTCGACCTCTCCTTTCTCGGCGAGGGAAATTTCAAGGCGGAAGTGTTTCGCGACGGAGCGAATGCCGACCGGGCCGCGCGGGACTATAAAAAGGAGGTCGTGGATATTCCCGCCGACCGCAAGCTGACGATCTCCATGGTTTCCGGCGGCGGGTGGGCGGCACGGATCGTCAAAAGATAGAGCGGGATGAAAGTACCGGCAAAAAGAAAGGATCGCCCGGGGGCGATCCTTTGCTTTTTCGCATTCGGGTTTTAGCGGATCCTTACCGTCAAGGGGTTGCGGATCTTCTGCACTTCGGTCGTGACCGTATCGAGCCAGGCGGCGTCATCGGCGATCCCGGCGTTGGCCCAGCCGGCACCCATCCAGTAGGTCATGGGTTGCTCCGGGGCGACCGAGGTCAGGGCCAGGGCGTGATCCAGGGCCTCGAAGGTGCGCTGCGCTTCGGGGACGATCACGGCGATCGAGATATCGCCCGCGGAGGAGGGATCCCTCAAATCGGAGGCGGGCTCGGTCAGGGCGACGAAGTCGGCGTCGAGGGTAACCCGGGCGTTCTCGTGGACCGAGATGCCGGGGGTAACCTCCAGCGAAGCGAAGTCGCCGTGGTAGATGTTGGTCATGCGGCTGAAGCGCGTGCCCGCGTCAAGGGAGACGATCTTGGTCTGGCTGACCATTCCCTCGCCCACCTGCCAGGGGGCGTAGGTCAGACGGAAGCTCGTGCGGATCGGGCCGTTACACAGGGTCTCCCACTCGGTGTAGTTGCGGCTCATGACCAGTTGGTTGTCGTAGTAGGGGGCCACGCTGCCCGCGCCCAGGGTCGGGCCCACCTTGTAGGCGTCCAGGCCCTCGCCGTGGTTCTGGTGGTAGTCGTTCAGGGCGTACCACTTGTCGATGATCAGGTTCGGGGTGCCCTTGCTCCACACGTCGATGCCGGGGCTGACCAGTTCCACCTCCAGGGCCGGACCGTAGAGGCGGAAAGCCACCAGGTCGTTCTCCCAGGCGTAGTCGTCCATGCGCTCGGGCACGTAGCGGCCGTGGACCTGGGGAGCGTACTTTTGGGGTTCGCCCTTGCGGACGTAGTACTCGGTCACGTCGTCGGGTTTGACTGTGGCCTGGAAGATCAGCGCGACGGGGTCGGCGCTACCCTCGGCGTAAAGAACCTGCGAAGGTATTTCCTCGCCCACGGGGCCGTAGACCATCACGTTCTCGGGGGTCAGGTCGGGGACCCTTTCGGTCAGGTTGGCCCAGAGTACCTCGACGGTCTCATGGGCGCGCTCGATGCTCAAAGGGTTGCCCACCTCGACGATCGCTTCGTTTTTGGGGGTGCAAGCTGCCGCTACAAAGAGGACGGCGGCGAATAAAATGAGCTTTTTCATGCAAGTTGAGTTTTAATATAGGTAAACCACCTACGGCAAAAATCGTGCACTACTCTTCGTTCGAGGCTTTGCCCAGGCAGGCGAGGATGCCGCCGTCGATGTACAGGACATGGCCGTTGACAAAGTCGGAAGCCTTGGAGGCCAGGTAGATCGCGCCGCCGACCAGATCGTCGGTCGTGCCCCAGCGCATGGCGGGGGTGCGCTTGATGATGAAGTCGTTGAACGGGTGGCCGGCCACGCGGATGGGCGCGGTCTGGGCGGTCTCGATGTAGCCGGGGCCGATGCCGTTGACCTGGATGTTGTACCTCGCCCACTCGGTGGCCAGGTTCTTGGTCAGCATCTTCAACCCGCCCTTGGCTGCCGCGTAGGAGGCTACCGTGTCGCGGCCCAACTCGCTCATCATCGAGCACATGTTGATGATCTTGCCGCCTCCGCGCTTCTTCATGCCGGGAAAGACGGCCTTCGAGAGGATGAAAGGCGCGGTCAGGTCGATGTCGATTACCATCTTCCAATCCGCCAGCGAGAGCTCGCCCGAGGGGACGCGCTTGATGATGCCCGCGTTGTTGACCAGGATGTCGACGCCGCCCAGGTTGGCCTCGATGTCGGCGATCATGGTGTTGACCTGCTCCTCGTTGGTTACGTCGCAGAGGTAGGTCGCGATCTGGATGCCGTCCTTGGCGTACTCCGCCTTGGCCGATTCCAACTTGTCGGCCATGATGTCGTTCACGACGATCTTGGCGCCCGCCGAAGCCAGGCCTTTGGCGATGGCCATGCCGATACCGTGGGTTCCGCCCGTGATCAGGGCCGTCTTACCTTCGAGGCTGAAAACTTTTAATCCTTCCATTGCTTTTTTATTTTATGTCGATTGTTTTGAATCCGTCCATGTCGCTGTAGTCGAGGTTCTCGCCCGCCATGCCCCAGATAAAGGTGTAGGAAGCCGTGGCGCATGCCGAGTGGATCGACCATTGGGGGGAGATGACCGCCTGTTGGTTTTTCATCCAGAGGTGGCGCGTCTCCTCGGGCTGGCCCATGAAGTGGCAGACCATCTGCTCTTCGGGCAAATCGAAGTAGTAGTAGACCTCCATGCGGCGGTCGTGGGTGTGCACGGGCATGGTGTTCCACACGCTGCCGGTCTGGAGCTCGGTCATACCCATCTGGAGTTGGCACGTCTGGACGACCTCCTGGACGATCATGCGGTTGATGATCCTATGGTTGCAGGTCTCGGAGGATCCCAGGTCCAGGACCACGGCGTCCTTCTTGGTAATGACCTTATCGGGGTAGGAGGTGTGCGCGGTGGCGGAGTTGAAGTAGAACATAGCCGGGTTTTTCGCGTCGTCGGAGGCGAAGACCACCTTTTTGTCGCCGCGGCCGATGTAGAGGCCCTCCTTGTGGGCGAGCTTGTAGACTTTGTCGTCGACCGTGACCGTGCCGGCTCCCCCGGTGTTGATGATGCCCAGCTCGCGGCGCGAGGTAAAGTGGGGGGCACGCAGGATCTCTGGGGCCTCCAACAGGAGTTTCTCGTTGACCGGCATGGCGCCACCGGCGATGATGCGGTCGAACATGGAGTAGACCATGTTCACTTCGTCGGGGACCATGACCGTGGGGACGTGGTAGTGCTCGCGGAGCTTTTGGGTGTCGTAGGATTTGGCGTCTTCGAAGTGGGAAGCGTGCCTGACCTGGCAATTGGTTTTCATGATCGTATGTTTTTTATTGGTTTTTTCCGCTATTTCCGTGCACGTGCCCGGAATTCTTGCAAAGGTCGGAAAATATCTGGGAAAAACAAACAATTGTTAGGGAAATGCACCCCGAGGCACGAAATATAAGGATTACAAAATATTTGGCGAGGTTGTTTGTCTGCTATTGTATCCCTTTGGCGGAGAGCCGGGATGAGAAAACTCAAAAAACTTGAAAACTTTTTTTGTTTTCTGAGTTTTCTCGTCTACATTTGCAGCCTGAAACGCAGACTGGACATTACCAAACTAAAACCATACCGCCAAAATCTACGCCAATGACTATCAAGGAACGCATCGTCGCAGCATCGACCGAAATGTTCTCCCGCGAGGGAGTACGCTCGGTGCGCATGGACGACATTGCGGCCCATCTGGGCATCAGCAAAAGGACGATCTACGAAAATTTCAGCGACAAGGAGGCCCTGCTCTCGGCCTGCATGTACTACCATTTCGACGTGATGGAACAGGAGTACATGGAAAAGATACGCAACGCGCAAAACGTGGTGGAGAGCATCCTCAAAATGCTCGAGGACTGGGACAAGATGATGGCCACACACGCCAGGCTGATCACGGGCATCAAGAAATTCTACCCCGCGCTCTTCTTCGAGAAGGCCGAATGCCGCAGGGAAGAGGGCTTGAGCACCCTGAAGAGTATGCTTCAACAGGGCGTCGAGCAGGGGTACTTCCTTCCCCATTTGAGCGTAGATACCACCGTGGCCGTCTTTACAAACGCCGTGTACGGGGTGCTCACCCCAAAAAACGGGCTCGCGGACAAGCTGCCCGATATAGAATCCCAGGAGGACGCCATGAAATACATCCTGACCTACTTCTTTCGGGGGATATCCACCGCGAAAGGGATCAAACTGTTCGACAAATATTTGGAAAACTACATAGAAAACAATAAAAAATGATGAAACGGATCATTTGCAGCGCAACGGCGCTGCTCGCCGCAACCGCGCTCTGGGCACAGCAGCCCGCGCAAAAAAGCGTAACCCTTACGCTCGAACAGGCCATCGAAGTGGCCCTGGACAACAACCCCACCATCAAGATCGCAGGATTGGAGATCCAGCGGCAGGACTGGGTCAAGAAAGAGACCTGGGGGAACTTTATGCCCAATCTCTCGGCAACGGCTCAATACCAGTACAACCCGGTATTGAGTGAGATGCGGCTGGCGGGAATGAAAATGTCGATGGGTTACGACAATGAACTGACGAGCAACCTGGCCCTTAGCATGCCTCTGTTCGCACCGGGACTTTACAAGACCCTCAAGATGAACGATGAGCAGATGAGGGCTGCTGTCGAGGCCTCGCGCGGCTCCAAAATTACCCTTACGGCCGACGTAAAAAATGCCTTTTACAACATTTTGATGCTCGACGAATCGATCAAGGTGCTCAAGGAGAGCGAAGCCAACGTGCAGGAGACGGTCGATCAGGTAACAACGATGTATAAAAACGGGATGAGTTCGGAATACGACCTGCTGACCGCGGAGGTGCAGTTAGGCAACATCAAGCCTATGATCGTGCAGAACGTAAACGCCAGGGACATAGCAGGGTTTTACCTCAAGATGCTGCTGAGCATGCCTGAGGATGTGAACGTATCGGTATCCGGCTCATTGAGTGACTACCAGGATCAGGCGGCCAATGCTCCCCTTCCCGTCGCACCCGACATCAGCGGCAACAGCGACCTCAAATCGATCGAAATCCAGACCGAAGTGCTCAAAAAACAATACGACCTCGCCAAGACAGCTCGTATGCCAACCCTCGGCGCATACGGTTCGCTGACCGTACTGGGTCAATCGGGCTACCACGGCATGGACTTCATGACGATGAACAAGTTACCGGTCGACAGGACCATGCGTTGGCAGAATCCGGTGGGAGTGGGCGTACAACTGTCGGTGCCCATCTTTGCAGGCCGGACCAACGTGATGAAGCAAAGGCAGATCCAATCGGGCATCGACCAACTCAAATGGCAATACAAATACGCCGAGGACGGCACCCTGTCGCAAGCTAAGAGTGCTTTGGGCAACCTGGCCACCGCAAGGGAGAACCTGAAGGCAAACCAGAAAAATATGGAAGCCGCCGCAAAGGCCTATAAGATCGCGGGCACGCGCTACTCGGCCGGTGCGGGAACGATCCTCGAACTGAATACAGCGCAGTTGCAGAATACCCAGGCGAGACTTACTTACAGCCAGTCGGTGTACGACTTTCTGGTGGCGCAGGCCGAGTACGACAAGATCGTGGGTAAAGATTTCGAATAAGTAAAAACAAATAAAATAACGGATTATGAAAATGATGAAATTGCATCACATCGCGCTGCTCATCGGAGCGGCCATTCTCGCCACGGCTTGCGGCGGCGGTAAAAAAGAGGCGAAAGAGCCCGACAAAACCCTTGTGCGCGTAGCAGAAGCGGGAAGTTGGGAGGTCGAAGACCTGGCCGAGTACACAGCCACCATCGAGCCATACTACAAGAACAGCATTACCCCGGCCGTCAGCGCACGGATCGACCAGATACTGGTCGACGTGGGCGCCTACGTCCGCAAGGGGCAGCTTCTGGTCAGGATGGACCCCACGCAATACAACACGGCGGCCGTGCAACTGGCCACCCTGGAGATGGACTACTCGCGCACCAAGGCCGTCTATGAGGCGGGCGGCGCGTCCAAACAGCAACTCGACCAGATCGAGACCCAGCTCAAGGTGGCCCAGGAGTCGACCAAAAACCTGGCGACCAACATCGAGTTCAGAAGCCCCATCGACGGGGTGGTTACCGAGCGCAACTACGAAGCGGGCGACTTCTTCGGCATGAATCCCGCGGCGATCCTCAAGGTCGAGCAGATCTCCAGGCTGAAGATCACGGCCGGCGTTTCGGAGCAATACTTCCCCGAGGTCAAGCTGGGCCAGAAGGTCGATATCCGGGTGGACCTCTACCCCGACCAGGAGTTCACAGGGACCATCTCGCTGATATACCCCACCATCGACCCCGCGTCGAGGACCTTCAAGGTGGAGGTCAGCGTGCCCAACTCAGGCGGCAAGCTCCGCCCCGGTATGTTCGCGCGCACGGCCCTCAAGCTGGGTAAGCACGAAGGGGTGCAGGTTCCCGACCTGGGCGTTTCCAAGCAGATGGGTACCAACGAGAGCTACGCCTTCGTCTACAAGGACGGCAAGGTCTACCGCAGGACCGTTACCGTAGGGCGCCACATCGGCACCATGGTCGACATCCTGAGCGGCATACAGGCCGGTGAGCAGGTGGTCGTTTCGGGCGCATCCCGCCTGCTGGACGAACAGGAGGTCGATCTGGCTGGCGAACAGGCCAAAACCGTGGCGCAGGACACCGCAAAAACAGAATAAGAAGGCTGCAACAAGCGTGAGGCTAAAACCGAATAACGCAACAGAAAAATGAAAATATACGAATCCGCGGTCCGGAATCCAATCTCGACCATACTGATATTCGTCGGGGTAATCGTCCTGGGGTTGTTCTCGCTCAGGAACCTGGCGATCGACATGTACCCCGACATGGACTTCCCCTCCATCTCGGTCATTACCACCTACAAAGGCGCCAACGCGGCCGATATCGAGGTAAACGTTACCCGCATCCTGGAGGACAGGCTCAACACGGTAAACAACCTGAAGAAGATTACCTCCAAATCCTCCGACAACGTCTCGATGATTACCCTCGAATTCGAGTGGGGGTCCGACCTGAACGAGGCGACCAACGACGTGCGGGATGCCGTGAGCCTGGTCCAGTCGTCGCTGCCCGACGACGTGGACTACCCCACCATTTTCAAATTCTCGTCGACCATGATTCCGGTCGTGGTGCTGGGCGTTACGGCCGACGAAAGCTACGCCGCACTCTACAAACTGCTGGACGACAGGCTGGTCAACGTGCTCAACCGGGTGGACGGCGTGGGTGCCGTCAGCGTCATGGGCGCGCCTACCCGCCAGGTGCAGGTCAACATCGACCCCAAACGGCTGGAAGCCTACAACCTCTCGGTCGAGCAGATCGGAAGCGTGATCGCAGCCGAGAACGTCAACGTGCCGGGCGGTACGCTGGACATCGGCAACAACACCTTCAACATCAAGGCCGACGCCGAGTTCACCAACTCGGACCAGGTGGCAGATATCGTGATCGCCAGCTTCAACGGGCGCGACATCCGCGTCAGGGACGTGGCCACGGTCAGGGATACGCTCGAAAAAGAGACCTACCAATCGAGGCTCAACGGCGAAAAAGGCGTGAGGGTAATCATCCAGAAGCAATCGGGCGCCAACACGGTAAGCATCGCCAACGAGGTGCTGGCCATGATGCCCGCCATCCAGAAGAGCCTGCCCGCCGACGTGAAGATCAGTACGATCATGGACTCGTCCGACTCGATCAAGGACAGCATCTCCTCGCTGTCGGATACGGTCATGTTCGCCTTCGTCTTCGTGGTGCTGGTGGTGTTGTTCTTCCTGGGACGGTGGAGGGCGACGTTCATCATCTGTCTGACCATTCCGGTCTCGCTGATCGTTTCGTTCATATACCTCTACTTCACAGGCAGTACGCTCAATATCATCTCATTGTCCTCGCTATCGATTGCCATCGGTATGGTGGTGGACGACGCGATCGTGGTCTTGGAGAACATTACCAGCCACATCGAGAAGGGTTCGTCGCCCAAAGAGGCGGCAGTCTATGCGACCAACGAGGTGTGGCTCGCCGTTATCGCCACAACGCTGACCGTGGTCGCCGTATTCCTGCCCCTGACCATGGTGGGCGGCATGATGGGGATCATGTTCAAGGAGCTGGGATGGATCGTGTCGCTGGTCGTCGTCGTATCGACCGCAGCCGCGATCACCCTGACCCCGATGCTCTCAGCCTACCTGCTCAAAGCCGAGACCGCGCACTCGTACAAAGGCCTGGGCGTGGTGTTCAAGCCGATCGACAAGTTCCTCGACTGGCTGGATAACTTCTATGAGAAGGTGCTGACCTGGTCGGTACGCCACAGGAGCTTTATCATCATCGCCTCCACGTTGATCTTCTTTTCGAGCTTCGGGCTGTTGAGAACCGTTCCCTTCGACTTCTTCCCCGAATCGGACGAGGCGTTCATGCAGGCGGAAGTGCAGTTGGAGCAAAATACCGGCGTAGTCTTCACAGCGCAACTCGCCGAGCAGATTACCGGGATCATCACGACCAAATACCCCGAAATCGAGGTAGTCTCCTCCGGTGCCGGTACCTCGTCGGCAAACAACGCCTTCGCGGCGATGCAGAAATCGGGATCGTACGTGATTACCTACATGATGAGGCTGAGCAAGTCCGGAGAGCGGGAACGCTCGATCTTCGAGATCGGCGACCTGCTGCGGGAGGACCTCAAGCAGATTCCCGAGATCAGGGACTTCAAGGTAACGACCAGCAGCTCCACGCCGGGCGGCTCGACAAGCCCGATCATGATCAAGGTATTCGGGTACGACTTCAACCAGACCGACGCCATAGCGCGTGAGATCAAAGAGAAGGTCTCCCTGGTGGAAGGCGCGAAAGACGTGCAGCTCAGTCGGGACGATCTGCGCCCCGAGTACAACGTCGAATTCGACCGCAACAAACTGGGGTATTACGGGGTAAACAGCTACACCGCCTCGATGGCCATATACAACCGTTTGACGGGCCTTACCAGCACCAAATACCGCGAGGACGGCGATGAGTACGACGTGATCGTACGCTACGACGAGCCCTACCGCGAGTCGCTGGAGAGCGTGGAGGACATTACCATCCACAACAACAAAGGGGTGGGCGTCAAAGTGCGCGACCTGGCCCAGATCAAGGAGGAGTTCGCGCCCCCCACCATCGAGCGCGAGAACAGGCAGAGGGTCGTGTCGGTCAACGCATCGCTGGGTGCGGGCGTGCCCCTGGGTAAGGTCGTACCCGCGATACAGCAGATCGTCGCAGAGACGCAGTTGCCCGAGGGCGTCTACGTGGAGATCGGCGGTACCGTCGAGGACCAGCAGGAGGCATTCGGGGATTTGATCACGCTGCTGGGGCTGATCGTGCTATTGGTCTACATCGTGATGGCCACGCAGTTCGAGTCGCTGGGCATGCCCGCGATCATCATGGTGTCCATCCTGTTCGCCTTTACCGGGGTATTCCTCGGGCTGGCCATCACGCAGACCCCGCTGTCGGTCATCGCATTGATCGGGGCCATCATGCTCGTGGGGATCGTGGTCAAGAACGGTATCGTGATGGTGGACTTTACCAACCTGTTGCGCGAACGCGGGCAGGGTGTCAACCAGGCCGTTATCAATGCCGGTAAGTCGAGGCTGCGCCCCGTGTTGATGACCTCGCTGACCACCATCCTGGGTATGTTCCCGCTCGCGCTCAAGATCGGGGAAGGCTCCGAGATCTGGCAGCCCATGGGTATCGCCATCATCGGGGGTCTGACCTTCTCGACGCTGCTGACCCTGATCGTGGTCCCGGTCATCTACTCGGTATTCGTGGGTTCCGGCATGAAGGCGAAACGCCGCCGTCAACTCGCAGCAGAAGCTACCAATTAATTCTTTGAATGTTATGAAAGCAGTATTTATATCGTACAACCAGGCCCTGAGCGAACGGATCCAGGAGGCCCTGGACCGCAGGGGGATCAAAGGCTTTACCAAGTGGGAACTTACCCAGGGGCGCGGCTCCTTCGACGGGGAACCCCACATGGGAAGCCACACCTGGCCCGCCATGAACTCATCCATACTGGCCATCACCGAGGACGAAAAGGTGGAGCCCCTGTTGGAGGCCCTGCGCGCGATCGACGCGCAGACCAGGATGCAGGGGATGCGGGCCTTTGTCTGGGATATTACCGGGCAGATGTAATCCCGCAGGCAACGAAAATTTGGTTTTTCAGAATTTTCTGTCTAACTTTGTGTAAAGGACATAGAAAAGTTCCGGCCTACGGGGCCGGGATTTTTCTTTTTGGTTAAACGCAAGCTATATCGACATGGAAGATCCTATTTATCTTACCCAGGAGGGCCACAACAAGCTCGCCGAAGAGCTCAACCATATGCGCTCGGTGGAGCGTCCCGCTATCTCGGCCTCGATCGCCGAGGCCAGAGACAAAGGCGACCTCTCGGAGAACGCCGAGTACGACGCGGCCAAGGAGGCGCAGGGCATGCTGGAGATGAAAATCGCCCAGATGGAGCAAACCCTGGCCAACGCCCGCATCATCGACGAGTCGCGGATAGACACGAGCAAGGTTCAGATACTCAATAAGGTAACCCTCAAAAATTTGGACAACGGGAAGACCGTGGCCTACACGCTGGTCTCGGAAAAAGAGGCGGACCTCAAGTCCGGGAAGCTCTCGACCAGCACCCCCATCGCCAAGGCCCTGATGGGCAGGAAGAAGGGGGAGAAAGTGAGCGTCGCCGTTCCCGCGGGGGTGTTGAATTTCGAGATCCTCGATATTTCGCTCTAAAGCAAGCGGCGGGGCGGAAAGGCCCGGCGGCGGATGAAAAAACGGCCTGCACTTTTGAAGTGCGGGCCGTTTGCTTTGGGGGGATGTGCGAAGTGTCAATTCAGCTTATATTCGTACACGACCAGTTCTTTGCCCTCCAGGGCGCTCCAGCGAAAAACATTCAGGGCCTCGTTGTAACCGCTTGCAAGGATGCGTCCGCTGCCGTATTTTTGGTTGTTGATCATCACGTAGGGGTATTGGCCGCCGCAAAGCATGAGGTCCTTTCCGCTTTTGGATTTGTGCGTTTTGTCCTCATACGGCCTGAGAGTGGTATAGATATTCTCCGCTTTGACCACACCGCCCCTGGAGTCAAAAACGATACGCTCACCGTCGGCTTCGCGCATTGTGTAGCCATATTCGGTGTACCCGTCCGTCGTGGAGACGTTGTCCATCGTACCCTGGAAACGCTCCTTTTTGCCGTTTTTAACGGTGTACTCCGTCTGGCCGATCCGGCACCAGTATTCGTAGTTGCCCTTTTCGTCCAGTTTGGGCGCCCACGCCGCCTGATAGGGCCCCTCGCTCCGGCCGTTGACCGAGACGTAGAATTTGCCGGCGCCGCAGTAAGCGTAGGCGTAGTCGCCCCTGTCGTTGATGGCGGGCGCGGCGAAGGGATCGTTGTCCCGCAGAAAGTCACCGGGAAGTCCGCCCCCGTCCCAGTCGGGCGGGTAGATGAATTGCGCGTTCTCGAAACTCGAAATGTAGCTGGCGACCTTGTCGTGCATGCCCACGACCTTGCCGTTGACCTCGACGCAGTCCTGGCCGTTTTTCGTATAGCGGTAAATGTACCCGTCGCGCTCGTTGATGCAAAAACCGTTGATCCCTTCCCCGTTGATGCCATAGCCCGGGGAGCCCGCGGCGCCTTTCAGGTCGCGCTGTCCATTGATATTCAGGTAAGCAGTCCCGTCCTTGTAGTGGACGAAGGCGTATTTCCCCCCTTCGGTCAACATGATCTGCCCTCGTTCGGCATCGACGTTCATCCTGCTCCCGTTAACGCACAGGTCGATTCCTTTGGCGTCCTCATCGTAGATCGTGAAGATGCAATCGCCCGCCTTGTTGGAATGAACATAAGGGTGGGATGTGATGGTTCTTTTGGAGTTGTAGCGCGTGCAATAGGCGCCGTTGTAATATACGCTGAACATCCCGTAATCGTCCTTAGGATAAGTCGTATAGAAATAGGTCGCGCTCCCGGGCATCACCCAGACGTTGGAGATCTCCCCGATGACCGGGCCCGCCACACGTCCGTCGGGCAACAGGATGAAAGTCCGGCCCATCTGCTTGTAGATAAGGACCGGATCGTCGGATTTCAACTTGACATCCTGGTAGGGGCCGTACTCTTTGCCGTTGTAGCTCAGAAAGTAATCGCCGTCCCGGACGTATTTGTAAGCGGAGCGCTCTTCATGGAACAGATCGACGAAAGGAATTAAAGAGTATTCCGACGCCGCGGATATGGCGGAACTCCGCACCACGGTCCTGCCGTTGATTATCAGGGATACCTGTTGGCCGGGTTCCTTTTTTTCATCGACGGTCAAGCAATAGTATTTGACGGCCGGCGTCTGGAAAGAGAATACAAAACGACGCTCGTCGAACTTCTCGCTCTCGCCCAGGGTGTACAATACCCTGCGCTCGGGTTGTTGGGAAAATGCGGCGTGGGCGATTAACAGCATGGGCAGGAGTAGCAGGCGGGCAGGCAGTTTTGATCTCATGGCGATGGATTTTACCGAATTATTATACGCGGGTAATGTTGTTGCAAAAGTAATATTTACTGCGAAATAAACAAACGGTCCGCACCTTTCGAGTGCGGACCGTTTGGCGTTATGTATGTATGCGGAAAAGAGGGGCCGGGCTATTCGATCCGGATGGGGATCTCTCCGGTCATCGACACTTCGCGGGAGAGGGTCCCGGTCAGGGTGTTGAAGCGGGTAAAGGTGCCCGTGTCGGTTTTCGTGCCTCCGTAGGAGGGCCAGGTCAGGCTGACATCGATGCTGTTCTCGCCTTCGGGGATCAGGCCCGACAGGTCGAACGAGACGCGGGCGAAGTAGTTCGACTGGAATTGGGGGTCGTAGCCGTTGTGGCGCAGGGTCAAATAGACCGTGTCGTTGTCCGGGCGGGGATCCTCGTGGACCAGGTTGATGAAGTGCTTGCCCTGGGTGTTGGACTCCAGGAACAACAGATTCAGGTTCAGGTAGTCGCCCCCGAACCAGGCGTTGCGCACCCCCACCCTGTCGTTGCCGATGCTGTCGTTGCGGTGGTCGAAGTTCGCGTCGATAAAGGAGGCCTCCACGGGGGTCTTGCAAAGGACGGTGTTCAGGGCGTTCAAACGGATGGGATAGGTCGTCGGCCAGATTTCGGGGACTGCCTCGGAGAGGATGTTGTAGATCACCACCACGCGCTGGCCGTCGGGGAGCGAGGTCAGGGGCACGGAGCTCTGCTCGATGGAGAGGAAAGCCCCGTCGTCGCGCAGGATCTTCACGTTATCGCCCTCGATCTGGATATCGCCGTAGCTGATGTATGCCGTTTCGCCCTCGTCGTTGTTGCAGGAGAGGATCATACCGGCACAAAGGATCACGAAAAGTAGTTTTTTCATAGCATTAAGGGGAAAATTACAATGGGAAGATGAGTAGTCGGGAACAAAAGTTGCACCGTGGCACAATATTGGTTAGAAAATTAATATCCCGGTAATTTTGTTACCTTTGAAAAAGGCCACCTTCATAGTATAAAACAGAACGAAAGATGTACTCAGGCAAAGAGACGGGCAATATCCTGCTCCAGGTCATGTTCCTGGCGCTGATCATTACGCTGGGCGTGGTCATCTTCTTCGAACTCGACTACTTTATCAGTTCGATCCTGGGGGCGATCACGCTCTATGTGTTGCTGCGCACCCCGCACCAGAAACTCATGGACCGGGGATGGAGCCGGGGATGGTCCACCTTTTTTTTGCTGGTGCTGACCGTGCTGGTGTTCTTCGTGGCAGGGGGCGGCCTGTTCGGGGCGGTCTTCTCCAAGGTCAAGCACTTCAACATGCAAACCCTGGTGGACAACGCCAACAACCTCCATGACCTGACCCTGGAAAAGCTCGGGTTCAACCTCTTCTCCAAGGAGATGATCGACAAAGCGGTCGACTCGGTGGGCGAATACCTGCCCAAGGTGCTCTCCTCGGCGGGCGGCGTGGTGTCGAACGGGATCATGATGATCTTTATCCTCTACTTCATGCTCCAGGGAGGGCATAAAATGGAGGAGAAGATGGAGAGCAACATCCCCTTGTCGAGATGCAGCGTCTCGATGATCCGCGAGGAGACGATCAGCATGGTAATGTCCAACGCGATCGGGGTGCCGGTCATCATGATCGGGCAGGGGCTGGTCGCCGGACTCGGTTACTGGATGACCGGGGCGGGCGATCCTGTGATCTGGGGCATGTTCACCGGCATCGCGAGCGTGATCCCCGTGGTGGGCACGGCGATCGTCTGGGTCCCCATGGCCGTGAACCTGCTCATCTCCGGGGAGACCGCCAACGGGATCATCCTGATCGCCTACGCGCTGCTGGTCATCTCGCTGTCGGACAACGTGATCCGCATGGTATTTTTAAAACGGCTGGCCGATGTGCACCCCCTGATCACGATCTTCGGGATCATAGCCGGGATCAACCTGCTGGGCTTCTGGGGGATCATATTCGGCCCGCTGATGATCTCGGGGGTAATGCTCATGGCGAGGATCTACCGCATCGAGTTCCTGCACACCCCGGCCCCGGAGCGGCAAGCGGTGCGCACCCGACCCAAAGAGCCGGATAAGCCAAAAGCAAAAGTGGAAATTTCGGAATAACCTTTCGGAACGGTGCGTTCCAGGACCGCGCTGTGCATAGCGTGGGTCGGATTTCGTGCATCGCCCGGTCCGAAATACCGGAGCGTACTTTAGGTACGTGAGGATTTTCGGGGCGGGGGATGTGCAAAAGGCGGCCCGCGATATGCGCAGCCACCTCGCAGGAGGGAAGGCCTATGCCTCCCCTATGTTGAAGCTCATGCCTATTGCTTCTTCCGGCGGCGAGGGGATCTCGATCTGGCCGAGGTTGGCCTCGTACTTGGCGATGTTCTCCTTGAGGGAGTAGAGCAGGCGCTTGGCGTGCTCAGGGGCCAGTATGACGCGGGTCTTTACCTTCGCCTTGGGGAAGCCGGGCATAATGGCGGCGAAATCGAGGACGAATTCGGAGGCGGAGTGGGAAATGATAACCAGGTTGGAATAGTGGCCGTCGACTACGTTTTCGGGTAACTCCAAATCAATCTGGGGACCTTGTTTCATCAGAAGAAGTGTTTCTTACCACAAAAGTACGCCCTTGAAACGGGGGTTTAATGGCGTCGGCGAGAAAGTTGTTCCCTATTTATTAACATCCTGGGCCGGGTTTTCGGCGGCAAAATGGGCTATGACGGCTGCCGCGCGGGCCTTGCCGACCACTTCGGCTAGTTGTTCGGGCGCGGCGCGGCGCACGCCGGCGACGCTTTTGAAGCGCTTTAGGAGCTTGGCGACCGAACTGTCGCCAAGGCCCGGCACCTGATTCAAAGAGCTTGAAATAAAGGATTTGGAGCGCTGGTTGCGGTGGAAGGTAATCCCGAAGCGGTGGGCTTCGTCGCGGATGTGCATCATGATGCGCAGGGGTTCGCCGTTGCGGTCGAGGTAGTAGGGGTCGGGGTCGTTGGGGAAGAAGACCTCCTCGATGCGCTTGGCCAGCCCCACGATGCGGATCTTGTTTTCCAGGCCCAACTCCTTTAACACTTCGTAGGCCGAGGAGAGCTGGCCCTTGCCGCCGTCCACGACGATCAGTTGGGGCATCTCGGCGCCCTCGGCCAAGAGGCGGGAGTAGCGCCTGTGGACGATCTCGCGCATGGTGGCGAAGTCGTCGGGGCCCTCGACGGTCTTGACGTTGTAGTGGCGGTAGTCCTTTTTGGAGGGTTTGCCGTCGCGGAAGACCACGCAGGCAGCCACGGGGTTGGTACCCTGAAGGTTGGAGTTGTCGAAGCACTCGATGTGGCGGGGTTGGGTCTCCATATGCAGGGCCAGGCGCATGGCCTCCATTACCCGGTCGACGTGGCGGTCGGGGTCGCGGATCTCCAGGTTCTTGAGCCTTTCGAGGCGGAAAAGGCGGGCAGAGCGCTGGGAAAACTCCAGCAGGCGCACTTTGTCGCCCCGCTTGGGGACGGTAAAGGCCGTGTCGGGAAAGAGGGCGGCCTCGGGCAGGGATTCGACGACGACCTCGGCGGCCAATGGGTCGGTCAGCCGCTCGGCCATCTGCATCAAAGCGCGCGAGGCGATCCCGGCGGGCTCCTCCTCGGCCCCGGTGGTAATCTCGGCGTTAAAGCTGCCCACCACGGCACCCTTGAAGATGCGGGTAAAGTTGCAGTAGCCCGATCCGCTGTCCAGGATCATTGAAAAGACGTCGAGCGTGAAGGGCGAGTCGTTGACGATCACTGAGCGCGAGGTGTAGTGGTCGAGCATATCCAGGCTCGTTTGCAGGCGTTTGGCCTGCTCGAAGTGCAGTCCGGCGGAGGCTTTTTGGATGCCCTGTTCGAGCATGCGGCGGGTCTCGCCCCACTCCCCTTTCAGCATCCGCGCGATGCGGGCGACCGACTCGTCGTACTCCTCGCGGCTCTGGCGGCCTTCGCAGGGGCCTTTGCAGTTGCCGATATGGTACTCCAGGCAGACGCGGTATTTGCCCGCGGCGATGGCCTCGTCGGAAAGGTTCAGGTTGCAGGTGCGAAGCGGGAAGATCGACTTGATCAGTTCGAGGGCCTCCCGCTGCATCGTGACCGAAGCGTAGGGGCCGAAATAACGCGAGCCGTCCCTCTCGATGCGGCGCGTGGATTCGACCCGGGGGAAAGGCTCGTCGCGGATCACGATCCAGGGGTAGGTCTTGTCGTCCTTCAAAAGGACGTTGTATCTCGGCTGGAGGCTCTTGATCATGTTGTTCTCCAGCAGCAAGGCGTCCTGCTCGGTGGAGACCACGATGTGGCGGATCTCGACGATCTGGCGCACCATGATGCGTACCTTGGGCGCGTGGTCGTTGCGTTCGACGAAGTAAGAGATTACCCGGCGGCGCAGGACCTTGGCTTTGCCCACATAGATGATCTCCCCGTTTTTGTTCAAAAACTGGTAGACGCCCGGCAAAAGGGGCAACTCGGCGGCCTGCTGTTTGGCAGGGGGGAGCGGGGAGCGGGAAGGGTCCAAGGGCGGAAAAATACGTTTCGGGAACAAAATTAGCAAAGTATGACTTAGTTCCTTAATTTTTGATAATTTTGTCTGCGAAACCAACCATCTTCTATGGCATTTATCGACCAGGGCGAGCTGACATTCGGACACAAGGGGGGAGCGGCAAAGGCCATGGCCGGGCTGCTGATGAGGGTATTGAGGCTCGACAGGGTCAATGAGGTCCATGACCGGGCGGCGAAAGCCCAAGGGCATGAGCTCGAGGCGCTGATTGCCGAGCTGGGTTTGCGGTACGAGGTCAATCCCTACGATCTGAAGAACATTCCGGCCACGGGGCCTGTGATAATCGTATCCAACCACCCCACCGGCGCGCCCGACGGGATCGTGTTGATCGATATTCTGAGCCGGATCAGGCCCGACGTGAGGTTCATGGGGAATTTTCTGTTGAACCGGATCGAATTCATGAAGCAGTACTTTATTGCGGTCGATCCTTTCGACACGACGGCCAAAGGGCGCAACATCAGCGGGATAAGGGAGTCGAAAAGGCATTTGGAGCAGGGCGGCGCGCTGGTCGTCTTCCCGGCGGGGGAGGTGGCCACCTGGCAGAAAGGCAAGCGCGGGGTACGGGACAAGCAATGGAGCCCCTCGGTGCTGAAATTCATCCGCATCGCGCAGGTTCCCGTCGTTCCCATCCACATCGAGGCCAAAAATTCGCTGGGATTCCACCTGGCTGGGAAGATCCACCCCATGCTGCGCACGGCTTTGCTGCCCAGGCAGATGCTCAACAAGAAAAAGCAGGTCATGGTGGTCAATATCGCCTCGGCGTTATCGCCCAAGCGGGCGGCGGAGCTGGAAGACCCGGGCGTGTACGGCGACTTTTTGCGCGCAAACGTGGAGTACCTCTCCCCGAAAAGGCCGCGCAAACGGATCATCCCCAAACGAAAACCCGCACCGAAAAACCCCGAGGAGATCATCCTGCCCGTCGACAAAGAGGTGTTGCAGGGGGAACTCGACGCCATCCGGGTGGAGCACCTGCTCTTCGAGTACGGCGATATGGAGGTCTATTTCGCCCGGGCGGCGGATATTCCCAACATGATCCGCGAGATCGGGCGGCTGAGGGAGGTAACCTTCCGGGAGATCGGCGAGGGGTCGCTGAAAAGCATCGACACGGACCGTTACGACGCCTATTACCGGCAGCTCTTTATCTGGAACCGGGCGGAAAGGGAGCTGGTCGGCGCCTACCGGATGGGGATGGGCGATGGGATCATGGAGCAATACGGTTTGAAAGGGTTTTACACCGACTCGCTGTTCAGGATGGACGAGCCCATGGGCCCCATCATGGCCCAGACCATTGAGTTGGGGCGCTCGTTCATCGTGAGCGGATACCAAAAGAAGCCCGCGTCGCTGATGCTGCTCTGGAAAGGGATCCTCTACGTGCTCCTAAAGCACGACCAGTTCCGCAACCTGCTGGGGCCGGTTACCATCTCGGGGGAGTTCGAGCCCAACTCGAAGGTCATTATCGTCGACTTCCTGCGCCGGAACCATTTGAACAAAACATTGGCAGGGTACATCCGTCCGGTGACCGGGATGAAGGGCATACGATCTACCATCGATCTGTCGCTGGTCGCAAAGATCGACAACATCGAGCTGATCAACAAGCTGGTGACCGATATCGAGCGGGACGAGTTTACCGTGCCCGTGCTGGTCCGCAAGTACCTGCAACTGAGCAGCCACGTGTTGGCCTTCAACGTGGACCACGATTTCAACGACGCGCTGGACGCGTTGATGCTGCTGGACCTGAAGCATATGCCCGAATCGACCATCTCCATGCTCTCGAAGGAGATTACCGATATCGACGTGGTGGCGCGGTTCAGGAACCTGCAATAAACGAATCAGGTCAGAAACTGGACTTCATTGAACAGGAACCGGCGGGTCGCTCCGCCGGGCAGTTCCATGTGCAGTTCGCCCGAAGAGGCCACGCGGCGGATGCGGGCTTCGAAAACGGCGCCCCTCGAGTCCTCAAAGCGGGCCAGGGTGTCTTTCAAATAGAGGCGCTGGTGGTAGTCCGACTCGATGCGGGGCCACTCGATCGCCTCGAGCATCGAATAACGGCGGATGAAGGCATCGCACCACGCCCCGAGCGCCTTGCCCAGGTCGGTCTGGCCCTCGGCCAGGGCGATGGAGGTGGCGTTGGGAAGATGATCGGGGAAGGCGGTCTGGTTGACGTTCAAGCCCACGCCGATTACCGAGCGGCAGAGGTTGTCGCCCAGAATGTCGTTCTCGATCAGAATACCGGCTATTTTCTTGCCGTCCACGTAGATATCGTTGGGCCACTTGACCTGGGCGTCGACCCCCAACAGGGCCAGCGCGTCGACGGTGGCCAGGGCGGCGCACTCCGAAAGCAGGAACTGGTTGCGGGCGGGCAGAAAGCCCGGCTCGACCACCAGCGAGAAGGTCAAATTCTCGCCGGGCGCACTCATCCAGGTGTTGCCCCGCTGGCCGCGGCCCTCGGTCTGGACATCGGCCATCAGAAGGTCGCCGTGGACGTACTGCCTCTCGCGGGCCAGGTCGTTGGTCGACGGGGCCTCGGTAAAGCGGAAGATGTTTATGTCCTGTACAAGCATAATTATTATGTCAAAAATAAGTACTTTTGTGCAAACATCAAAAATCCCGACGATGAAAAAAACGGCTCTACCCCTCGTTGCGCTCATCCTGACAAGTTTACATTTTTCCTGCATGGAACAACCCCGGATTACCCACCTGCCCTACCCCGAGACCCGCAAAGACGCCACGGTGGAGGATTACCACGGTACACAGGTAGCCGACCCCTACCGCTGGCTGGAGGACGACCGCAGCCCCGAGACGGGCCAATGGGTCGAGGCGCAGAATACCGTTACATACGACTACCTGGGGCGTATCCCCGGACGCGACTTTCTGACCGAAAGGCTGACCCAGCTGTGGGACTACGCGCGGATGGATCCGCTCTACTCCTTTATCGCCGGGGAGTACTACATCACCTCGCGCAACGACGGGCTGCAGAACCAGAACGTGATCTACCGCCAAAAGGGTGCGGACGGGACGCCGGAAGTTCTGCTCGACCCCAACACGCTTTCCCCGGACGGGACCCTGGCGCTGGTCACGTTCTCCTTATCGGAGGACAACAAATACCTGGGTTACTCGACCTCGCAGTCGGGCTCGGACTGGGTGGAGATCAATGTGATGGAGATCGCCACGGGCGAGAAACTGCCGGACGTTATCAAGGACGTTAAGTTTTCGGGGGCGGCATGGAGCGGCGGCGGGTTCTATTACAGCCGTTACGACCGTCCGGTGGACGGGAGCGACCTCTCGGCGCAGAACAGCAACCAGAAGGTATATTACCACACCCTCGGGCAGGCCCAGGAGTTGGACAAGCTCGTCTATGAGGACCCCGCCCACCCCATGCGCTACCTCAACGGCTTTGCGAGCGAGGATGGGAAATACGTCTTTGTCGTAGCCTCCGAGGGGACGCGCGGGACGGAGATACTCTACAAGCCCACCGCCAACCCGTTGGCGCGGTTCGAAGTTTTGCTCCCCGGCTTCGAGTACGACTACGAGCCTGTGGAGTGCAAAGACGACAAGTTGTGGGTATGGTCGAACCAAGGTGCGGCCAACTACAATGTGGTATGCGTGGATTTGACCAATCCCAAGGCGGAGCCTGCGGTGGTCATTCCCGAGAGCGATATACTGCTGGAAAGCGTGGGCGCGGCGGGCGGATACCTGCTGGCCGAATACCTCGAAAAGGCGCAGAGCAAGGTGGTGCAGTTCGATATGCAGGGCCAAAGGATCCGCGAGGTGGAGTTGCCCGGAATCGGGACGGCCGGCAGTTTCGGCGGCAGGGCGAAGGACACGGAGTGCCTCTACTCCTTTGCCAACTACACCTCGCCGACGGAGATGTACCGGTTCGATCTGGCGGCGGGCACTTCGGAGGTCTTCTTCAAGCCCGAACTCAAGTATGACCCGGAACTTTACATGACCGAGCAGTTGTTTTTCCCCTCAAAGGACGGGACGATGGTCTCGATGTTCGTGGCCAGGTCCAAAAAGATGAAGCTCGACGGGAAGAACCCGCTCTACCTGTACGGCTACGGCGGTTTCAGCAACCCGCTTACCCCGAAGTTCTCGCCCGCGACGATATTGATGATGGAGCAGGGCGCGGCCTATGTGGCGGTCAACCTCAGGGGCGGCAACGAGTACGGCGAGGAGTGGCACAAGGCCGGGATGCTGGAAAACAAGCAGAACGTGTTCGACGACTTTATTGCGGCGGCGGAGTACCTGATCGAAAAGGGGTACACCTCCAAAGAGAAGATCGCCATCGCGGGCGGGTCGAACGGCGGGTTGCTGGTAGGCGCGTGCATGACCCAGAGGCCCGAGCTCTTCGCGGTGGCCCTGCCGGCTGTGGGGGTGATGGATATGCTGCGCTACCACAAGTTTACCGTGGGTTGGGGCTGGGCGGTCGAGTACGGGTCGAGCGACGATCCCGCGCAGTTCGAATACCTGTATAAATACTCGCCGTTGCACAACATCAAGGACGGGGTTTGCTATCCCGCCACGCTGGTCACCACCGCAGACCACGACGACCGGGTGGTCCCGGCCCACTCGTTCAAGTTCGCGGCCAGGTTGCAGGCGGCCCAGGGGTGCGGGAATCCGGCCCTGATCCGCATCGCCACCAAGGCGGGGCACGGCGCGGGCAAGCCCACATCGAAGAGGATCGAGGAGTTGGTGGACGTGACGGCGTTCTTCCTGTACAACACCGGGGAAAAGATCAAATAAATGAAGGTATATAAGTTCGGGGGCGCGTCGGTCAGGTCGGCGGAGGGGGTAAAAAACCTCTGCTCGATCGTAAAGCGCGACGCGGGGCAACGGCTCGTTGTGATCGTTTCGGCGATGGGCAAGACGACCAACGCGTTGGAAAAGATCGTCGCCGGGGCGGTCGAGGGACGCGAACAGGAGGCTTTGGCGATATTGCAGGAGGTTGAGGCCTACCATGCCGGAATCTGCGCGGAGCTTTTCGGGGAGATGCCCCCGCAGGTCGCGGAGCACTTCGCGGCGCTCGGATACCAAATCCGCAAAGCGGCGGAAGAAAAAGGCGATTACGACCTCTGGTACGACCGGGTGGTAAGCATGGGGGAGATCGTCTCCACGGCCATTATCGCCCAGGCGCTTAAAGACGAAGGCGTGGAGGCCGTGTGGCTGGATATGCGCAGGATCATGGTGACAGACGACCGCCACAGGGACGCCAACGTGGATATGGAGTTGACCGCCCCGCTTTTGAAAGCCGCGACGCGCGAGGGCGCCGGGACGGTCTTCGTGGGGCAGGGATTTATCGGGGCGGACAAGCGGCAGGAGCCCACAACGCTCGGGCGCGAGGGGTCGGACTACACGGCGGCCGTGGTAGCCAACCTGCTGGACGCGGAAAGTTTGACCATCTGGAAGGATGTGGAGGGGGTCCTGAGCGCGGACCCCAAGATCTTTCCCGAGACGACCTTTATCCCCGAATTGACCTACCTGGACGCCATCGAACTGGCGTACAGCGGGGCGCAGATCATCCACCCCAAGACGATCAAACCGCTGCACAACAAGCGGATCCCCTTGTATGTAAAGCCTTTCGGCGATCCGGACAAGCAAGGCAGCGTGATCAAATACGAGATGCAGGGCACGATCAAGGCCCCCATCCTGATCCTCAAGCGGGGGCAGGTGCTGGTCTCGGTGCGGCCCAAGGACTTTTCGTTCGTCTTAGAGGAGCGGATCGGCGAGATCGTTTCGGCCTTCGAGCAGCGGCGGGTCAAGGTAAACCTGGTCCAGTCCTCGGCGGTAAACCTGACCCTGTGCGTGAACAACGACCGCAACCTGCCCGGGGTGCTGCAAAAACTCCGGGAGGTCTACCGCGTGGTAACCAACACGGATTGCGAACTTTTGACCATCCGGGGTTTCGATGAAGAGCTTTACCTGAAATACGCGCTGGGGACCGACGTGCTGGTGGTGCAGCGCACGCGCAGGATCCTGCGCCTGGTCAGGCGTACGCAAACGGAGGCGTAAATGGAGCCGTTGGTTTCTATACTTGTCCCGGTTTGGGGGACCGAGAAGTACATCGAAGAGTGTTTGCTCTCTTTGGTAAACCAGACCATGGAGCGGATCGAGATCATACTGGTCGACGACTGCTCGCCCGACCATGCGATGGAGGTCGCCCAAAGGGTGGCGGACGAAAATCCCCGGCGGGAGATCCGCCTGATCCGGCACGAGCGGAACAAGGGGGCCTTTGAAGCCCGTAAAACGGCGGTGGCCCATGCTAAAGGTCGCTTTCTGATCCACGTTGACAGCGACGACTGGATCGACCCCGGGATGTGCGAGCGGCTGTACGGCGTGGCGGAGAGGCGGCAGGCCGATGCGGTGGTCAGCGACGCATGGTTCGAGTACCCGGGGCGGAGGGTGTACAGCCGCGAGGCGAAGAGGGGGTGGGAGAGGATGTCGCCCGCCGAGGCGGTGCTGGGGTGGTACATCTCGCCCCACCTGTGCATCAAGATGTTCAGCCGGGAGCTTTACGACAAGGCCGGCCCGCTGATCGAGCCGGGCTACAACTTTTCGGAGGATTTTTACCTCAACGCCCACCTGTTCTACTTCGCCGAAAAGGTGGCCTACCTGCCCGAGGCCTTTTACCACTACCGGATCAGCGCGGAGTCGAGCATGGGGACGCTGCTCGCCACCCCGAAAAAGGGGCTGGAGGCGGTGGAGAACATGAAACTGGTCGAGAAATTCTACCTCGCGCGGCCCGACGCGGAAAAGTACGCCGCAAGCATCCTCTTTGCCAAGCTGTTCGCTAAAAAACCGCTCGCGCTGACCACGGACCGGGCCTTCGACGAGCTGTGGCTCGGCAGTTTCCCCGAGGCGGACGCCATGATCTGGAGGAACCGCACGGAGAAATTGCAGTACAAACTCGTCGAGTGGCTGCTGCACAAACATATGTTCCGGGCCAAAAACCTGCTGCTCCGGGTGCTCGATTCGGGCAAGCGGATGGCCGGAATGGGACGGAGATAGGTGTATTAGAAATTACATTTATGAAAACCCGGCGGCTCCGTGCTCCGTGTAATAAACGGGGAAATTGCCCCGGGTCAGACACTTGCAAGAAAACCCCGGAGCGGAATGAGTAATGTTACTTTTTTAAATTTTTTGAAAAAAATTTGGTTTTTCAAATCATTACAAGTAATTTTGGCGCGTAAAACTTAATTAAGAAACCAACAAAACCCGATCGTCATGAAAAAAGTTTTCTCTGTTCTCTTCGTTGCAGCTGCTGCTATCGCTCTTTCTTGCGCAGGCAACTCCGGTCAAAAACCCGCTGATGTTGTTGAAGAAGAAGTAGTTATCGTTGAAGAAGTTGACTCCGCTGCTTGCCAGTGCGCCGACTCTTGCGCTTGCGAAGGCGAGTGCGCCTGCGAAAAAGCAGCTGTTGCCGAGTAAGTAACTCGATAAAGCATAAAAGTAAGGCTGCCATCCCTGGCAGCCTTATTTTTTGGTATCTGTCCGGGCAGCGGCTTTCGTTTTTGACTTATATGCTCTGTTTTTTGTGCGCGCATATGAAATTTTCACTTTTTTTAGCGTTTATATTAATTATTTCACGATATTTGTTAGCATTCTAACAGTGCTATTTTTTTAACAGCACTCATGTAGCTAAAAAACAGGCGTTTAAAAACATTTCTTCATTTTACCAAGCCATCAAATCATGAGCCGGAAACTTCTTATCAGGGACCTTACTTTGAGGGACGGACAGCAATCCTCCTTTGCAACGCGGTTGAAACAATCACAGGTCGACAAGGTTTTGCCGTTCTACAAGCACGCGAACTTCTACGCCATGGAGGTCTGGGGCGGCGCGGTGCCCGACTCGGTAATGAGGTACCTCGGGGAGAACCCCTGGGACCGGCTGGAAAAGATCAAAGCCGAGGTCGGCGACGTCTCCAAGCTGACTGCCCTGTCGAGGGGACGCAACCTGTTCGGTTACAAGCCCTACTCGGACGAGATCATCGAAGGGTTCTGCCGCGAGTCGATCTCCTCGGGGCTGGGTATCATGCGGATATTCGACGCGCTGAATGACGTGGAGAACGTTAAATCGACCGTCAAGTACGTCAAAAAATACGGTGGGATCGCCGACTGCGCGGTCTGCTACACGATCGATCCCCACTTCACGGCGGCGGAGCGCTTCAAGGCAGCCGTCAAAGGGAAGAAATTGCCCAAGGAGGTCTTTACAGACCAGTACTTCCTTCAGAAAGCCAAAGCGATGGCCGACCTGGGCGCGGACATGATTACCATCAAGGACATGAGCGGGCTGATCCCCCCCTCGCGGGTTTCGGCGCTGATCAAGCTCTTCAAAGCCAACATCGACCTGCCCGTCGATTTCCACACCCACTGCACACCGGGCTACGGGTTGGCGTCGGTGATCGCCGCCATCCAAGCCGGGGCGGACGTGGTGGACACCAACATCTGGAACTTCGCCGGAGGGCCTGCGGCTCCCGCCATCGAGTTGGTGTGGGTGTTCTGCAAGAAGATGGGCATCGAGTTGGATATCAACATGGAAGCGGTGGCCAAGATCAACGAAGATTTGCTGGTCATCCGCAAGGAATTAGAGGCTTTCGACGCCGTCAAGCAGATTCCCAAGCCCTTCAATCCGCTGACCGATACCATTCCCGCAGAGATCGACAAGGAGTTCGACCGCGCGGTGGCCGCTGCCGCCAAGGGCGACGAGGCGGCCCTGGTGGACGCCTGCCACAAGATCGAGGATTATTTCGGTTTCCCGCCCCCCAACGAGCTGGTCAAAAAGGCCGAGATACCCGGCGGAATGTACACCAACATGGTCGCGCAGCTCAAGCAGCTTAAATCGGAGGATATCCTCGAGAAGGCCATGGAGCTGATCCCGCAGGTCAGGCTCGACGCGGGGTTGCCCCCGCTGGTAACGCCCACCAGCCAGATCGTGGGCGCGCAGGCGGTCAACTGCGCCATCGACCTGAAAGCGGGAAAACCGCTCTACACCACCGTGTCGAACCAGTTCGTGGGGCTGGTCAAGGGCGAGTACGGCAAGACGCCCGTGCCCGTGGACCCCGAGTTCAGGCTCAAGATCGCCGGGACGCGCGAGGAGGTGCCCTATGATATGTCGCACTACGAAATGCAGCCCAACCCGGAGTTGAAGGATTGCGGCGGGATCAAGCTGGCAGAGAACACCAAAGAGGTACTTCTGCTCGAGCTTTTCCCCTCGGTGGCCGAGCCCTTCCTCAAAGAGCAGAAGGCGGCGCGCTGCATGGCAGTGGAAAATAAAGCCAAAGCTCAAGCCGAGGCGGAAGCGTTGGCCCTGGAAAAAGCCAAAGCGGAAGAGAAAGCCCTGAAGACAAAACAGATTACCGGGATCGCCATTACCGCGCCCATGCCGGGACGCATCTTCAAGGTGCTGGCCAAGGTGGGCGACGAGGTCAAGGCGGGCGACGAGATCCTGATCCTCGAGGCGATGAAGATGGAAAACAGCATCTTCGCCACGGCTTCCGGGAAGCTCAAGCAGCTCTTGGTCGAGGAGGGCGAGGCCGTATCGGGGGACCAGGTACTGGCCGAGATCGCATAACCCGGGGGCGGCCTTACAGTTTGCGCTCGCGGCGGAGTTCGGTGGCACCCTGGCAATAGAGGCGCTTGAGTTCGGCGACCTCCTCGGCCAGGTCCCTGAGCATCTCGACCTGGATGTGCTGGATCTCGAACAGGCGGCTCTGCTGGTCGATGATCAGGTGGTCGATCTTTTCGTGGAGCGTGCTGATCTCGATCTCCGACTTGAGGTTGACCTTGTAGTCCTCCCTGGCTCTCTGGCGGTCCTTCTCCTCGGAGCGGTTCTGGCTCATCATGATCACGGGCGCCTGCAACGCCGCCAGGCAGGAGAGCATCAGATTGAGCAGGATGAAGGGGTACGGATCGAAATTTTTGGAGAACAGCGCCACGACGTTGATGACGATCCAAAAAAGGATAAAGCCACAGAAGAAGATGATAAAGGTCCAGCTCCCGCCGAAGGTGGCCACCTTGTCGGCTACGCGCTGGCCCACAGTGTAGCGTTTGGTCCAGGAGTCCTCGATGTTGTCGGAGACCACCTCGTGGTTGCGCAGCTTCTCGAGCACCTCCTTCTCCAGGGAAGTGACCTGGTCGACGTCGGAGCGCAAGGACTCCTCGATGTAGCGCTGGCGGTAGTCGTCCAGCTCGGAGCGGGAGATGTGGTTCAGCTCGCCCGGGTGGTCGCGGCGCATGATCTCCAGGATCCCGGTGCGGATCGAGACGGCACTTACTTTCTGGTTGTCGGGGAAGGTCTTTCCCGATAGATCGCTTTTGAACATACGGATGATTTTGATTTTCATCCGCAAATAATGTACCGGACTATCCCTTCAGGGCAAAGGTTTCGGGGTCGATCTCCTGGAGCAGGGGGCGCGTCCGGTCGGCGGCGGAGAGGATCAGTGTATCCGGTTCCAGTCCCCAACGCGGAAGTTGCCAGTCGATGGCCATGCCGGGATCGCTCCACAGGATACCTGCATCGGCCTGCGCGTCGTAGTAGGCGTCGCACTTGTAGGCCAGTTGGGTGTTCTGCTCCAGGGTCAGAAAACCGTGGGCAAAGCGGCGGGGAATGAACAGCTGCCTTTTGTTTTCGGCCGAGAGCACCTCGGCGTGCCACTTCCCGAACGTCGGGCTTTCGGGGCGCAGGTCGACAGCCACGTCCAACACGCTGCCGGACAACACCCTGACCAGTTTGGCCTGCCAGCAGCCCCGCTGGTAGTGCAGGCCGCGCAGTACGCCCTTTACCGAGCAGGAGTGGTTGTCCTGGACGAACTCGCAGCCGATACCCCCCGCCTCGAATTCGCGGCGGGCGTAGCTCTCCATAAAGAATCCGCGGGCGTCGCCCCATACGGTCGGTTCGACCAGGATAACGCCCTGGAGCGGCGTGGGCTGGAAGGTGAATTTGGCCATCGGGCAGAAATTTTTTGTAAAGATACAAATATTGTATAAACCCGTGCCCCGGGTTGCGAGTTACTTTCGCTCCACAATCCGCAACCATGGAAGAAATTATCAGAATCTCAAACCAATCCGGCTCGATGACCCTGATCGAGATCGAAGGGATCATCGGGGTGCCCGAGGACGAGCAGTTCCAGGATCCCGGCCAAAGGGTCGCCACCTACGAGAAGTTCCGCACGGCGGTCGAGGCCATCCGAAGGATCGACTCGGCGCAGGTAATCGTCGACATCCGCTCCACGGGCGGAGACGTGAACCAGGCGCTGCTGATCCTCGACGCTTTGAAAAGCCTCAAGGCGCAGGTCGTTACCCGTTGCTACGGCTACGTGGCATCGGCCGCGACCGTTATCGCGCAGGGGGCCTCGCCCGGGCAGCGCCAACTCTCCTCCAGCGCCCTCTACCTGGTCCACCGCTCCAGCGCGGCCAAACAAGGCAACGCCAACGCGATGAGCGCAACCCTCCAACTCCTTGAAATGACCGACCGCAGGATCGCGGAAGTCTACGCCGGCGCCTCGGGGCGCGACGCGGAGGGCTTCTTCGCCCTGATGAGCGAGAACCAGGGCAACGGCAGGTGGCTTTCGGCACAGGAGGCGCTCGACCTCGGGCTGGCCGACGCCGTGATCGAAGCGAAGGACGAACCCTCTCAAAACACCAATTCAAACTTTATGAACCTATCCAAGAGACTCAGAAACCTGATGGAAACGATCGGCCTGCGGCCCGATCCCGCACAGGAGAACCTGTCGGAAAGCGACCTCGACCTGCTCGGGGAGAAACTCTCCGGAAGCCAGCAGCAGATCGCCGATCTGCAGAACCGGATCGCCGAACTGGAGATCGCCAATGCGAAGATCGCGGCCAAAGCCTCCGCCACCGAAGCGGTCGAGGACCCCTCGATGGCCGCGGCGGGGAAATCCACCAACCAGAGCGCGTATGACATGGACGCTCAAAGTTTTAAATAATCTATTAAACCAACTATCATGAGTAAGATCGAACAAGCAAAAACCTATTCGGGACGCGATTTGGAAACCGTTTTCTTCCGTCCCATGCTCACCGGCCCCGACGCCAACGCGCTGGGTATCCGCATCATGTACAACATGCCCGTGCCCACCACGCTCCAGTTCTGGAAGCGTTCGGGCGACATCCTCCAGAAATACACCGCCGGGGGGTGGAACGGCTCGGCGGCGACCGAAAAGTACCAGAAGACCATCAACCTGTCGAGGGTCAAGGCCGAAATGGCCTACTCGGCCGAGGAGTACTTCAACATGGTCTTCGAACTGATCTCGGCCCGTGCCGACGTCAACCTGGACGATTTGTCGGGCACCGAACTCGAAGAGGCCGAGACCGCCATCTTCAAGGAGGCCGTGCAAGAGAGCATCCGCGCGACCGCCTGGCTGGGCGACACCTCGCGCGCATCGGGCCTGAACACCTTCGACGGTTTGCTGCCCAAACTGATGACCGAGGTAACCGACGCGGGCGGCACGGAGATCAAGAACTTCGTCATCGGAGCCTCCGAGACGGCCGAAAAGGTCTTCAAAAAGCTCTGGGACCAGGCTCCCGAGCAGTTGCGCGAGTTCAAATCGCAGGGCAACCTGGTCTACCTGGTCAGCTCCGACCTCTACGCGGGCTACGAGGACGCGCTGGACAGCGTATCGCTGGAGGCGGCCTACCTGGCCAAGCAGAACGGCCGCGAGTCGTTGAGCTACCGCGGTATCCCCGTGATCGACCTCAAACTGGGCAGCTATTTGAGCGAACTGGCCGGGATGCCCAAGTCGTTCGCGATTCTGACCGACCGCAGGAACCTGGCCCTGGCCGTCAACACGGCCGACTACCCCGGCACGGAGGTCAAGATGTGGTACAACCCCGACGTGATGGAGAACCGCCAGAGGGCGATCTTCATGGCCGGTTGCGACTACCTGTTGCCCGAGCTGATCACCATGGGGTATAAGCTCTAAGAGTCAGTAAGATGGCAGATGCCCGAACACATCATCACGCCCGTGCGGGAAGGGGAGGCATAAAAGCCATCTTCCTGGCACAGGCCTCCGGAATCGTCGCGGTCAAGACCGATCCCCACGGCCGGGTCGAGAGAGTGCAGATTCGTCCCGAAGCCGCCCTTGCGGCAAACCTTACCACAGTCGAGGACGAAGCGCTCTACACCGAACGGTCGGTGCTCAAAAACGGCGCCCGGAGCGTCACCCATACCCTGGAGATCACCCTGGAGGGGATCTTCGACCTGCCCGACACGGGATGGGTGGCGGTCGCCGAAATGAACGACCATCAGACGAGGATCATCGGATACTCAACCACGATGGGGCTGGAACGCCCCCTGCGGATCGAAAAGGCGGTCGCCGACCACGGCAAATCCCCGGCTTCGCAACCCCGCACAACGATCGTGATGACCTCCGTGGACACCTCGCCCGCGATGGACTTTACCGGAGAAGTCGAGATCGTTTAGGGTCTCGAAGGGGGAGCCGGCCAAAAACCGGCTCCCCTATTTTTAACCCATATGAATATGAAAAAAAATAAGAAAAACACCACGGTTTTCATAACCCGCAACCAGAGCGAGTCGTTCATTACCGTCGGCCCCCGGCAAAAAACGGGCGGGGAGGTCTGGAAATGGGGCGACGACAACCTCTTTCCCCTCGCCCTGGCCGCGCTGGCCCGCCGCTCGGCGATCCACCGCCGCATCCTCAACGACAAGGCGGACTACATCTCGGGCAAGGGTTTCGCCTTCGACAAGAGCCGCGCCAAGCTGACCGAGATGGTGGACTGCGCCAACGGCTCGGGCGAGTCCCTGCGCATGGTGCTCAACAAACTGGCCATGGACAAGGTGCTCTTCGGCAACGCCTTTCTGGAGGTCGTCTCCGACCCCGGGGAGAGCTTCCTCTCGCTGTTCCACCAGGACGCGTCGCGCTGCCGGGTGGGCAGGGACGGCAAACATATCGTGATGCACCACAACTGGTCGCGCTTCAAAAAGAGCGAGGCCGTGCAGTTGCCCCTCTTCCCCGACTTCGAGAAGGCCGCCGACGGGACCATCCGCTCGGTGATCCACTACAAGGAGTACGAGCCGGGCTTCTCGCACTACGGGGTGCCCTCCTACGTCGCGGGGATGAATGTCTCGGCGATCGCCTACAAGACCGACGACTGGAACATCTCGCGCCTGGACAACTCGTTCCAGCTCTCGGGGGTCATGCTCCTGGACGGGGCGGTCGACAACGAGGCCCAGGCGGCCGAGATCGTCAAGGCGGCCGAGACCAAATTCGCGGGCAAGCCCGGGCAGGTCATGTTCGTGATCCGCGACCCCAACGAGGCCGACCACTCGCGCTTTTTGCCCATTACCTCGACCAGCGAGGGCGACTGGAAGGATCTGCACGACCAGGCCCTGGGCGATATCGTGGTGGCCCACTCCTGGTTCAGGTCGCTGAGCGGGTTGGAGTACAGCGCGGGATTCAACGCCGAGCGGCTGCTGCACGAGTACGAGGTGGCCCTGAACACCATGATCACCGGGCAGCAGGAGGAGCTTATGGAGCCGATCCGCGTGGCGATCGAGTACATCCTCAAGGTCGACACATCCTCACTCCAGATCGTCAACCGCCCCCCGGCCAGCACCAAGCCCGCCTACATGAAGATCTGGGAGGCGCGCAAGGCCGACGGGCTCGATTACGACCCCGAAGAGCCCGCCCAGCAGGCCTACCTGGCCCAATTGTCGAACAGTAAACTCTCAGCACAATGAACACCCCTTTGATAACCCCTTTGGAAGTAACACGGATCGCCTTTGCGGGAAGCGAGGCGGTCGATCCGGCCGTCGTTCCCGAGTCGCTGATCCTGGCGGCGGAAGAGAAATTTTTTGTGCCCGTCCTGGGCGAAAAGCTGCTGGACGCGGTCCGGGAAGGGAAGTACCCCGATCTGTTGTACCAGTACCTGCGCATTCCGCTGGCCTTGTATGCCAAGTACCTCTGCCTGCCCTCGTTGGCCGTGCAGGCGGGAAGCGGCGGGATCGCCCGGCACAAAACGGACAACCTCGCGCCCGCCGATGCGGCGGCCGTAGCGGGGGCTTCCAAAAGCCTTCACGCGCTGGCCCGTGTGCTGTTGCGCAGCGCGGTCAGCCACATCGAGGCGGCCCCGGAGGCCTACCCCGAGTACGACCCGGAAAAAAACATCCTTAAAAGCGTGAATCTCGACGGCGGGATCGTACTCTGATGGAAAACCTGATCAAATACTCCTGGGGCGGTCTGGCCGCCCTTTTGGGCGTGCTCGCCCCCATCAGGCCGCTGGTCGTCTGCGCCATGTGTTTTATCGCCATCGATTTCGTGACGGGCGTGATCGCCAGCCACAAACGCGCCGCCAAAGCCGGGGTGGCCTGGGGCTTCGAGAGCGATAAGGCGTGGAACACCGTCTCCAAAACGGCCTTTGTGATGGCGGGGATCGTGCTGGCTTTCCTGATCGACGAGTTCATCCTTAAATTCATGGAACTCAGGCTCGCCAACATTTTTACCGGGTTCGTGTGCGGGGTCGAGTTCTGGTCCTATCTGGAAAACGCGTCGGAGATCTCGGAGCATCCCGTTTTCAGGATGGTCAAAAAAGTGATGAAGGAGAAGATCGAAGAAAAGATCGATCCCGGCAAAAACAGCGGCGCCGATGTATAAATTCACGATTTTCCTTACCCTTTCGGTAATGGTTTTGGGGATCGGGCTGATCGCCGCCCTGCAAACCATCTCGCAGCAGAAAGCCGAGGCGCACAGGCTCTCCGTCAACCAGGAGGGCCTGCTCGCCCGGCTCCACACCTACCAACTGCGCGACAGCCTCAATGCCGCGAGCGTAACCGTCCTGACGCTGAAGAACGGCGAGCTCAAAACGCAATGCCGGGAGTTGGACGCGCTGGTCAAAGATATGGGGATCAAGCTCAAGCGGGTCGAAACGGTGGCCCAAAACAGCGTGGTTACCCGGGTCAATATCGCCGCGCCTGTTCGGGACACCCTGGTTTTAAGGGACACCGTTTGGATACCCGCCGCAAAGATCTCCTACCGCGACCCCCACATCGCCTTCGAGGGGGTGGCCGCAGGCGGGGAGTTCAGCGGAGAGTTTACCTCGGTCGATACCCTGACGCAGGTCGTGCACCGCGTCCCGAAAAAATTTTGGTTCATCCGCTGCGGGACCCGATGTTTGCAGCAGGAGATCGTCTCCTCCAATCCCCATTCGAGGATCGTTTACAGCCGCTACATCAATGTAGTAAAATAGTTACAGGATCGGAAGCAACGTGGCGAGCCGGATCGAGTTGGAGCCTTTGACCAGGATGTACTTCCCCCCGGGGAGGTTATCCGGCTCGAAAAAGACACGGAGCTGCTCCACATTGTCGAACAGCCTGAAATCTGGGTACTTCCCGCCGGCCGCCTCGGCGAACTTCTCCCCGACCAGGTAAACGTCCGGGATACCCGAACCCGCCACCAACTCCAATATCGCGCCGTGCTCGTCGCGGCTCCAGTCGCCCAGTTCGTTCATCTGGCCCAGGATCAACATTTTGTCCAGGCCCGGGGGAGCGTCCTGGGCGATAAAATTTTCTATGGCCGCCCGCATACTCGTCGGGTTGGCGTTGTAGCAGTCGGCGATCAGTACGTTGCGCCCGGTCTCAATCCGCTGGGAGCGGTGGTTGTCGGGCCGATACCCGGCCACGGCATCCTTTATCGCATCCTCCCCCACCCCGAAATAGCGGCCCACGGCCACGGCGGCGGCGATGTTGGAGCGGTTGTACTCCCCGATCAGCGAGGTTTCCATCCCCGCGGCCTCGGATTTGGCGTAAGGGATCGTCTTCAACCCCGGATGCAGGGCGGCGAGCTCCTTTAAGAGAAGGTCGTCCTGAAAACAAAAAGCCGTCCCTTTGTGCGCGTCCAGCCAATCGAAAAGCTCCCCTTTGCCCTTCATCACGCCCCCGGGACCGCCGAAACCCTCAAGATGGGAGCGGCCGATGTTGGTAATCAGCCCGTAATCCGGCGCGGCGATCCGGCACAGCGCGGCGATCTCGCCCTGGGCGCTGGCCCCCATCTCCACCACGCCCATTTCGGTCTGCGGGGTCATCGCCAGCAGGGTTAACGGTACGCCGATGTGGTTGTTCAGGTTGCCCGCCGTTACGCTTACGCGGAATTTTTGGGACAGGACCCTCGAGATAAGCTCCTTGGTGGTGGTCTTGCCGTTCGATCCCGTGATGGCGAGGATCGGGACGCCCAATGTCTTGCGGTGCAGGGCGGCTACCTGCTGCAAGGCCTCCAGGGTATCGCCCACCAGAATTACCCTCGGGTCGCCCTGTATCGAAGCGTAAACTCCCGGATCGTCCACCACGACCGCCTGAGCACCCTTTTCGAGCGCCTGGACGGCGTATAGGTTGCCGTTGAAATTCTCCCCTTTCAGGGCGAAGAAGACCGACCCCGGGGCGATGCTGCGGCTGTCGGTCGAAACCGACGGCACAGGGCCCAACAGGGCGTATATCTTTTCGATGCAATCCATCAGAACCGCATTTTATAAAAATTGGTCTGCTGTACTTCGAACCCCATCGAGCGGTAGAGCTCGTTGGCCGCCACCCGCTCGGAGCGCGATGTGAGCGAAAGGGTGTTGGCGCCGGCCTCGCGTGCCTCTTGCACGGCATATTCGACCAACGTCCTGCCGTAGCCCTTGCCCCGGTGGACAGCGTCCACGGCCACATCCTCGATCCACGCCTTGACCCCCGTGGGCGAGCTGTAAAGCCCCAGGGTAAGCATCCCCGCGATCGCGCCCGACCCGTCGCGCAACACGTAGAGCCGGGAGGCGGGATCTGCCAGGATGCGGGCGAGCAGATCGCCGCCGATCGTCTGGGGGCAACCCCTCAACTGGCCGGTCAATTCTTCGACGGCCAGGCGCAACTCCTCGGTGCAGGCCTCGGGACGGGTAATGGTGTAATCCATAACGATCGCTTTAATTGACCGGGCCGGAGGGCGTGTTTGTGAAGCCGCCCCCGGGAAAGGTCCCCTCCGGAAAATTGCTTGCCTGGGCCAACTGGTCGGCCATCGTGTCGAGCGCCTCCTGGATCTTGCCCCCGATCATCATCTTGAGCATAAAGTTCAATTCGATGTGCAGGGTAAGTTTCACACGGGTCGTGTTCCCATCCAGCGCCGCCATCTGGATCCAGAAGGCGAACTGTATGGGCGTGCCCTCCGCCGAGACGATCTTGACCATCTTGCAGGGCTCGGCCTCTTCGATCCGCAGCCGGATCACGAAGCCCTGGACCCGGAAGCTGCACTCGTCCTGAGTCGCCTCCCACGCCTCGACCTTGTCCTGCACCACGGGCCCGAAGAGCCGGAAATCGGTTACCACGGCGAAGAGTTGATCGGCTGGGCGGGCGACGGTGACCTGTTTGCTTTCGTATTTTTCCATAGTAGTTATCTCCCCCAGTTGGCCGGGTCGGTCCTCCATTCGGCCAGCGTGTCGAGTTGGCCGGCAGTCACATACCCCGCCTCGGCGGCCTTCTTGATCAGCGCGTTGTAGTTGCACAGGGTATCGACCTTCACATCCGCGCGGGCGAAGTTCTCGGTGGCCGCGTCGAAGCCGTAGCTGAAGATGGCCACCATGCCCGCCACGTCGCATCCCCCGTCCCGGAGGGCCTCAACGGCCGATATGCTGCTGCCCCCGGTGGAGATCAGGTCCTCGATCACGACCACTTTGGCCCCCTTCTGCCACTCCCCCTCGATCTGGTTGCCCATCCCGTGGGATTTGGGCGAGGAGCGCACGTAGATAAAGGGCAGCCCCAGCCGCTCGGCGACCAGCACCCCGTGGGCGATGGCTCCCGTAGCCACCCCGGCCACCACTTCGGCATTGGGGTAGAGCTTTTTAACGGTCTCTGCCAGCCCGTCGGCGACCAGGTTGCGGGCCTCGACGTGGGACAACACTTTGCGGTTGTCGCAATAGATGGGCGAACGCCATTGGGAGGCCCAGGTAAAGGGATTTGCCGGATTGAGTTTAATTGCCTTAATTTGTAACAGCATTCCGGCGATGGTCTCGGGCGAGGGTGTTTGCATTTTCCTTATTTTATGGATTACAAGGTAGGATTCGAGGATAAAACCGTTATCTTTACGCGTTGCCAGCACGCCGCGCCACAAGGCGTAACGCTGTACGCGGCAGATGCGATAGATCGGACAAAGGTGCTTAAAATTTTGCGGAATTGCAATAGCCTGAATGTGGTTTGTCCCGATCCCGGAGCGGCCTACGAGCTGTTTCGCGGGCAATTCCGCGTGGCCCTGGCGTGCGGCGGCGTGGTGTCCAACCCCAAAGGAGAGACCCTGATGATCCTGCGCGCCAACCGTTGGGACCTGCCCAAGGGCCACCTCGAAGAGGACGAAAGCCCGCGGCAATGCGCCGTGCGGGAGGTCGAGGAGGAGTGCGGGATTACCGGCCCCGTTATCCTGGGCGAGCTTCCCGCCACCCGCCACATCTACAAATTCCGTGGCCGCTGGACCCTCAAGGAGTGCCGCTGGTACGCCATGCGGTACGACGGGAACGAGACGCCCATGCCCCAAACCGAAGAGGGCATCGGGCAGGCGGTCTGGACCCGCGACCCCGCGGATCTGACCCGGGACAGCTTCGCCAACATCCGCGAAACGCTCGCGGCCCACGGCGCCTGGATGCAAGACAATAAAGAACGAATATGAAAAAACTTCTTCTCATGGCAGCAACGGCGGCAATGGCGCTCTCCTGCAACGACCGTGCGGCCCTGCTGGTCCACGACCCGATGACCGAAGAGCAGATCGCCGCGGGTATCCTTACCCCCGAGGTGATGTGGAAAATGAACCGAGTGGGCGGCAGCGTGATCCACCCCTCAGGCCAGCGTGTCGCGATGACCGTCACGCGCTACAAGATGGACGAGAACAGAAGCTACTCCTCGATCTGGCTCTGCAACGCCGACGGGACCAAAATGGAGTGCCTGACCAAAGGCGACTACCACGACAGCGACCCACAGTGGAGCGACGACGGGCGCAACCTCTTCTTCCTCTCCGACCGGGGCGGCGAGAGCCAGCTCTGGAAGATCAACGTGCGGGCCCGCAAGCCCGTGCAGGTCTCCCAAATCGAGGGCGGCATCGAGGCGTTTCAGGTATCCCCGGACAACCTCAAGGTGTGGTACGTTAAGCCCGTCAAGGTCGAAAAGCACAAAGCAAGCGACCTCTACCCCGACTGCCCCAGGGCCAAAGCGCTGATCTACGACGATCTGATGGCGCGCCACTGGGACCACTGGAACGAGGGGGAATTCCGCCACATCCACCTGGCCGACCTCTACCACTGGGGGCTGCGCAACCACCGCGACATCATGGAGAATGAGCCTTGGGACGCGCCCCTTTCGCCCTACTTCGACGCGGCGGAGATCGCCTGGAACAACGCTTCGGACCAGATCGCCTACACCTGCAAGAAGCTGACGGGGCACCAGTACGCCGTGAGCACCGATTCGGATATCTACCTATACGACCTGGCGGACCAATCCACCGTCAACCTGACCCAGGGGATGCCCGGCTACGACAAATACCCCGCCTTCTCGCCCGACGACCGCAAGCTGGCCTTCACGAGCATGCCCCGCGCGGGCAATGAGTCGGACAAGGAGCGGCTGATGGTCATCTTTCTGGAGAGCAAGGCGATGCTCGACCTGACCCGCAACTTCGACTACAACGCCACCGGGCTGGAGTGGATCGGCAACGAGGCGATCCGCTTTGTCGCCCCCATCGAGGCCACGCACCAGATCTGCGAGGCGGATCTGGCGGGCAACGTGGAGGTGCTGACCGAAGGCCCCCACGACGTGATCCGCTTCTCGACGGTCAGCGGCCTGACCGTCGCCGAGGTCATGTCGATCAACCGGGCGAGCGAGTTGTTTACCCTGCGCGAAGACGGCAAACTCGAGCTACTTACCGACCTGAACGGCCACATATACAGGAATATCCGCATCGGATCGGTCGGGAAACGGATGATCCCCACCACCGACGGACAAGAGATGCTGACCTGGGTAATTACCCCGCCCGACTTCGACCCCAACAAGAAATACCCCGCCCTGTTGTATTGCCAGGGCGGTCCCCAGAGCGTGGTCAGCCAGTTCTGGAGCTACCGCTGGAACTTCCAGCTGATGGCCGCGCAGGGCTACGTGGTGGTGGCGCCCAACCGCCGGGGCCTGCCCTCCTTCGGGCAGGAGTGGCTGGACCAGATCTCGGGCGACTACTCGGGCCAGAACATCCGGGACTACCTCTCGGCCATCGACAACGTGGCCGCCGAGCCCTGGGTGGATGAGACCCGCCTGGGTTGCGTGGGGGCGAGCTACGGGGGTTACTCGTCGTTCTATCTGATGGGCGTGCACGAAAAGCGCTTCAAAGCCTTTATCTCCCACTGTGGCATGTTCAACCTGGAGGGCCAGTACGCCTCCACCGAGGAGCTCTGGTTCCCCAACAACGACCTGGGCGGCGCCCCCTGGAGCGACTCGCCCACGGCCCAACGCTCCTACGAGAACTCGCCCCACAAGCTGGTCAAGAATTGGGACACCCCCATCCTGATCATCACCGGGGCGCAGGACTTCCGCATCCCCTATACCCAAAGCCTGGAGGCCTTTACCGCGGCCCGCGACCGGGGGCTGGAGGCGAGGCTGGTCTTCTTCGAGAACGAAGCCCACCAGGTCTTCAAGCCCCAGAACTCGCTGGTCTGGAACCGGGAATTCTTCGGCTGGTTGGATAAATACCTGAAATAGATGAGCAGGAACCTTTGGGCGGCACTCACGCTGGCGGCCCTTTTGCTGGCGCCCGCCGCCGGTTGGGCACAGCCCCGCAACACCTCCGGCGCGTACGGCAGGCCCGCACAGAAAACCGATGCCCAGAAAGAGTTCGACCGCCAGCGTGCTGCCGAGCAACGCCATAGGCAGCAGCAACAAGCCGCCGAAAAGGCGAAGGAGCAATCCGGGGAACAGTCCAAAAAATCGGCGCAGACCGCCCAACCGGCCCTCCCCCCCGTGATCTTCAACGCTTCGGGCGAGGCCGTGGAGCCTTTCGAACTGAAGGCCACAGTGGACGACTTCCCGTCGTGGGTCTTCGAGCACTTCATCAAGTACTACGAGCGCGGCATCGCCGAGAAGCTCTACCTGCAAACCGACAAGCCCTACTACGTGGCCGGGGACACCGTCTGGCTGAAGGGCTACCTGCTCAACGCGATTACCAACTCCGAGGCCGTGGGCACCCACTACATCTACGTCGAGCTGCTGGACCGCCGCGACACGGTGCTCCAGCGCATCAAGATCAGAAAGAGCGATCCGGGCGGCTACCACAACTGCCTGCCGCTGGATCCCCAGCTCCCCGAGGGCGACTACGCGCTTCGGGCCTACACCCAGTGGATGCGCAACGCCGGGCCGGACTACTTCTTCCGCCAACAGATGCGCATCGGCAACCCGGTCGACGATCTGGTCAGCCAGCAGGTCGCCTTCTCGACGATCGACGGGGTCAAATACGCCGTCATCCGCCTGCTGGACCGCTCCGGCGATCCCATCCAGGCCACCCGGGTCAACTACTCCGCGCCGGGCCTGCGCCCCTCGAGCATGCGCACAGACAACGACGGGACCATCCGCATCCCCCTGGACGCGATCCCCGACGCGTCGTTCGTCGACCTGAGCCTCGACGTGGCCAACACGCTGGTCAGCCGCACGGTAAATCTCCCCTCCCAGAGCTCCGATTTCGAGGTCCAGTTCTTCCCCGAGGGGGGCGACCTGATCGCCTCGGGCCTGCAGGTGGTCGCTTTCAAGGCGATCGGCAGGGACGGCCTCTCGCGCGAGGTAAAGGGCGGCATCTACAACGCCCAGGGCGAGGAGGTGGCCGAGATCTCGACCCTGCACAAGGGCATGGGGCGCTTCACGCTGATCCCCACACCGGGCGAGAGCTACACGGCCAAGCTGACCTGCAAGGATGTGACCAAGACCTTCTCCCTGCCCGCCGCGGTAAGCTCGGGCGTGAGCCTGCGCATCATCCAGTTCAAGGGCCGGGCCATGTACCAGATCTCCGCCACCCCCGACATCGATGTCAGCAAACTGGGCCTGGTGGTCCAGCAGCGGGGGCGTGTGGTCGCGGGCGAGCCGGTCATCCCGGGCAAGCTCTCCAAGGCGATCTCCCTGGAGGGCCTCCCTTCGGGGATCATGCAGTTCGCCGTCGTGGACAAGCAATCGAGCGAGGTTCTCTCCCAAAGGCTGGTTTTCGTGCGGGGCAACGACATCGCCGCGGGGAGCATCCGCCCCGACAAGCAGAAATACAACGCCCGCGGCAAAGTCAACCTCGACGTGGAGATCAAAGACGGCGGGGGCAATCCCGCCGCAGGCAATTTCTCGCTCTCGGTAACCGACCGCAACTCGGTCCACCTGGACAGGAACCGCGACAACATCCTCTCCAACCTGCTTTTGACCTCCGATCTGAAGGGCCACATCGAGGAGCCGGGCTACTACTTCGAGAGCCCCGACGCCGATGTGGACGACTGCCTCGACCTGTTGATGCTCACCCAGGGGTGGACGCGCTTCGATGTGGGCGCGATCCTGCGGCAGGAGTACGCCCCGATCCGGTTCCGCCACGAGGACAGCCAGTCGATCTCAGGCGAGATCCGCGGCTTTTTCGGCAACGCCGCCCGCGACCCCTACATCCTAATCCTGTCGCCCACCACGGGTTACCTCGACCGCTTCCAGGTCACGGGCACCCACAAATTCAACTTCGTAGGCCTCGAATTCCCCGACAGCACCACCTTCGTGCTCCAATCGATGACGCGCGGGGGCAACAACAAGACGACCACCCTGAAGATCAACCCGGACACCTTTCCCCGGGGCGACGTGGGCCTGGCGATGGTCCGCAGGGCCGCCCAGGAGATCCCCGACTACTTCCTGCGCCAATCCAAGGAGCGCTACTACTACGAGGGGGGCATGCGCGTGATCGACATCGACGCGGTAACCGTCAAGAGTCAACGACCCCAAAACCCCGCCGTGCAGAACATCTACGGCACCAACCCCACCCACTCGCTCGACCAGGAGACCATCTCCCGCTTCCAGGGCAGCACGATCTTCATGCTGATCGGCATGCTGCCCGGCGTACAGGTCTCGGGCACCTCGGTCTCGATCCGCGGCAGCCACGACGCCCCGCTTTACTACGTGGACAACATAGGCGTCGACTCCTCCTACATCGAGATGATCTCGCCCAACGACATCGAGCAGATCGACCTGGTCTCCGGCCCCGAAGCCGGCATCTTCGGCCTGGGAGCCTCGGGCGGCGTGATTCTGATCTACCTGAAGAGCGGCGCCAACGTCTCGGCCAGCCCTCCCCTCCCCTCGATCGCCACCGTCACGCCCCTGGGCTACAAAAAACCGGCGGCCTTCTACCAACCCGCCTATGATGTGCCCGAGGTCTACAAGCAGCCCAAACCCGACCTTCGAACCACGATCTACTGGGACCCCGAAGTGCGGACCGACTCGCTGGGCCGCGCCCGGGTCAGCTTCTTTGCCGCCGACCGCCCCGCCGACTACGACGTGATCCTGGAGGGCGTTACCGAAAAGGGATCCCTCTGCCGCGCCACGGCGACCGTGGTGCGGGAGTAACCCATAAACCAAACGCTTATGAAACCCGACATCTTCGTTTGCCTGTGCGCACTGGCCGCCGCAACGCTTTTAACCTCCTGCAAAGATGGCTGCACCGGCGATCCTCCGAACCCCGATCCGCGGGACATCCCGACCGACTATTCCGACGCCGGCAACTGGCTCTACGTCGCCCCCGTTGCGGCCAAGCCCGTGGACGTGTTTTTCGCCTGCCCCACGACCTACTACGGCGAGGAAAGTTACTGCGCCGTCACCGACCAGGCGATGAGGGCTGTGGCTGCCGGTATACGTGTGAGCCAGGCGACCGTTTACGAGCAGAGCGCCAACCTCTTCATGCCCCATTACCGGCAACTGAACGCTGTCCACGCACTCACGCTTTCCGCCGATAAACTCGATGAACTGGTTCGCGAGGTCCCGGCCAGGGACATGGTCGCCGCCTTCAAGCACTACCTCGACCATTACAGCGGCGGCAGGCCCTTTATCCTTGCCGGCCATTCACAGGGTTCGCAAACCCTGCTCAATGTGCTGGAATACATCAAAAGCGAACCTGAATTGCTCGACCGGTTCGTGTGCGCCTATCTGATCGGCTACTCGGTCACGCAGGGGTTCCTTGACGCCAATCCCCCCTTGAAGTTCGCTACCGGGGCCGCAGACCCGGGCACGATCGTCTCATGGAACACCGAATCGCCCGGATTAACGGTCGCCAACCCGGTTGTGACCCCTGGGGCGCTGGTAATCAACCCGATCAGTTGGACGAGGACGGAAACCCGCGCGGACGAATCCCTGAGCCTGGGCGCAAGGCTGGAAACCTCGCCGGGCGTCTTCCAGAAAACGGACCACTACGCCGACGCGCAGCTCGACCTGGCCCGGGGCGTGGTGGTCTGCTCTACCGTCGATCCCGAAGACTACGCGATCCCCCTTCCCGTCTTTCCGGTGGGCGTGCTCCACGGTTGCGATTACTCTTTCTACTACTACGACCTGCAACAGAACGTCGCCGACCGCACGGCGGCCTACCTCGCTGCGCAGCCGTAGCTTAAAGCTCCTCCGAAGGGAACTCCGTTTTGCGCTTGAGCTGCTCGGCGTAGGCGTCCACGCGCCGCATCTCCATGGGGATATTGATCCCCTGTGGGCACTTCGGGCGGCACTGGTTGCATTCGGTGCAATGGTCGGCCTGCCGGAGTTTGGGCACGCTGCGGTCGTACCCGACCAGGAAGGCGCGCCTCGCCCTTTTGTAATTCTCGTCCTGCGAGCTCTGGAGCATCTCGCCCGCGCTCACGCACCGGTTGTAGTGGCCGAAAACGCCCGGGATATCGATCCCGTAGGGGCACGGCATACAATACTGGCACTCGGTGCACTGGATGTAATCGGAGTCGATCAGGATCTCCGTCACCCGCTCCAAAGCCGCGACCTCGCGCGCGTCGACGGGGAGCAGGGGCGAATAGGTGCGGATGTTCTCCTGCAAGTGCTCCATGTAGACCATTCCGCTCAACACGGTCAGCACGTTTTCAGGCGTCCCCGCGTAGCGGAAAGCCCATTTGGCCGCCGTGTCGTGGGGGTGGATCTCCCGCATGATGTCCAGCGCCTGCACCGGGACCCGCGCCAGCCTGCCCCCCAAAAGCGGCTCCATGATTACCGCCGGGACGTTCTTTTTGACCAGCTCTCCGTAGACGTACTCGGCGTTGGCGTTGCGTCTGGGATCGGCGTGCCGCCAGTCCTGGTAGTTGAGCTGTATCTGGCAGAAATCCCATTGTATATCGTCGTAGGCCAACACGTAGTCGAACCCCTCGACGTTGCCGTGGTAGGACCATCCCAGGTTGCGTATGCGCCCCGCCTCGCGCTCTTTTAAAAAGAAGTCCAACAGCCCGTTGTCGATAAACCGCTTGTGGAACGCCTCGATGCTCGCCCCCACGTTGTGCAGCAGGTAGTAGTCGATGTAGTCGACCTGCAAATCGCGCATCGACTTATGATACATGGCGATCCCCGCCTCCGGCGTATTGCTGTGCCCCACGGAGGCTTTGGTGGCGACAAAGTACTTCTCCCGGGGGTGGCGGCTCAGGGCAATCCCGGTGGCGGCCTCCGACCAACCCCGAATGTAGACGGGGGCCGTATCGAAGTAGTTGACCCCGTGCGCGATGGCGTAGTCTACCAGCTCATTGACCGTATCCTGGTCCACCTCGTCGCTCCCGTCCGCCTTTTTGCGCAGCGGCCAGCGCATACACCCGTACCCCAGAAGCGACACCTTGTCGCCCGTGTGGGGGTTGACCCGGTAGGTCATCTGATCGACGGGCACCTCCCCCAATTCGCCGCCCTGCGCGGTAACCGTATTTCGGGGCTTGCACCCCGCCAGGCCCGCCGTGGTCACGACAGCGCCCGCGCCCAGGGTTTTAAGAAAACCCCTGCGGCTTATCCCTTTTTTATCCCTCTTTTCCATACGAAACGCGCTTTAAACCGAATGATGCCTGTGATTGCCCTCCACGTAGATCGCGCTGAAGGGCCGCGCCGGGCAATAGTACTCGCACGCCCCGCACCCGATGCACAACTCCTTGTTTATGACGGGTACCTGAAGCGATTTCCTGTCTTCAGGATTCAACGCCACCAGCGCGATGGCCGCCGTCGGGCAATGCCTCTGGCACGCCGTGCAGGGCAGTTGGTCGGTGTTGACGATGCAGTTGTTCCCGATCCAGACGGCCTGCCCGATGGAGATCGCCGACTTCTCTGCCGCGTCGATGGGTGCGATCGCCCCCGTGGGGCAGACCTGCGAGCACTCCACGCACTCCGGGCGGCAAAACCCCTGCTCGAAGGTCATCTCGGGCTGCATCAGCGTCGAGAGGCTGCCCGAGGGGACCAGGATATGGTTGGGGCACGACGAGACGCAGAGCTGGCACGCCGTGCAATGCTGTTTGATATGGGCCGCCCCGCCCGCCCCGGGGGGCACGACCGGGGTTTTCCGCTCCGGCCTCTGCTTATCCTCTATCTCGGCCAACCCGCCGTCGACCTTCAACTGCTGCGCTTTGACGGTATGGGTCAACAGGGCCAACCCGGCGATGGAGAGGAAATTCCGGCGGGAAAATCCTTTCCCGGCCCCCCCGGCCTCCACGCGCTGTCCGGCCTTTCCCGTCCTGCGCGCCGTGTAGTTCATCGCCTCGAATTTGCACTTGTCGATGCAGTCGAAGCACGCCACACATCGGCTTTGATCGATCTTCATATTGGCCGAGTCGATGCACGACCCCTTACAGCTCCTCTCGCAAAGTCCGCACTTCGTGCATTTCTCCCTGTCGAAAGCGGGCCTGAAAATCGACACGCGCGATAGCAGCCCCAAAACCGTCCCCACCGGGCAAAGCGCGTTGCACCACGTCCGCCCCCTGCGCCACGCCAGCACGCCGACCACGCCCAGGGTAAGGGCCGCCACACCGAAGACCGTCCAGTTCTTGATCCAGACCTGGGTCGGATAGAACGCATAACTCCCCGCCCGCTCCGCGAACCAGGCCAGCAAATTGTTCCCCATGCGGTACACCGGGGCGAAAAAATTAGCCGCCACACGCCCGTACCCCGCATAGGGGTCCAGCAGGGAGACGACCACGCCAACCCCGCCCACCAGAGCGGCGATGAACAAAACCAGCACGCCGTACCGCAGCCAGCTTTGCGCCTTGGCGTAACGGAAACGGTTCTTCTTGCCCTTTCGCCGCGAAGAAACATGTGAGATCCCGTCCTGGAGCACCCCCAGCGGGCAGATTACCGAGCAGTAGACCCGCCCGAACAAAAGCGTCAACAAAACCAGAGAGGCGATCACCGCGGCATTGACCGCCAGCACGGCCTTGACCAATTGTACCTTCGCCAGCCAGCCGAGCCACAGGCGTGCAACCCCGGTAAAATCGAGGAAGAGCAACGTGATCCCGGCAAAGAACAAGACGGCAAGGACCTTTCTTAAAGTTCTCAGCATAGGAGAGGTTTTAGGGGGATAACCCGATGCGTTATTCGTAAAAATAGCGTTTGAGCAAAATCGGTGTGGTCAGGGTGGTCAGCACCCCCATCAACACCAGGATCGAGAAGACCTCGTGGCTGATCAGTCCCGATTTAAAGGCGATATCGGCGATTACCAGCTCCATAATCCCCCTCGCGTTCATGCCGATCCCTATGGTCATCGATACACGGCCGCTGATCCCCGCCAGCCTGCCGCCCGCGTAGCCCCCGAGTATCTTGGAGAGGAACGAGGCCAGCAGCACGGCGGTCATCAGCCAGTAGTCGTGTATGGCGGAGAAGTCGAATTCCAGCCCGATCCCCGCGAAGAAGATCGGGGCCAGCAACCCCATGGCCAACCCGTTGGTGGTCCGGTAGATACTCCTCATGTTCCTCCTGCCGATTACCGTGTCGCTCAGCAGCATCGCCCCGAAAAAGGCCCCCACGATAAAGTGGAAACCCAAAAGCTCGGTCGCCGCCGCGAAGACGAGGATAAAGGCGAAGAACAACACCAGCAAAGACTCCTTCCCCTTTAAAAAACCCAGCAACCGGTTGATGTTCTTCTCCAGGTAGTTCTGCCGCCTGGAGATGAGCTGGATCAGGTAATAGCTTCCCCACAGCAACAAAATGAACACCAGCAATTTGAGCGCTGATATGGCCGAGACCTTCACGATGGAGGCCATCGACATATCGGTGTCCTTCAGGTTGAGGATCACGCCCAGGATGGCCAGCGCCAGCACGTCGTCCAGGATCGCCGCCGCTATGATCTTCTGTCCGGTCGAGGAGTTGATCTTCCCCAGGTCCATCAATATCCTCACACTGACCGGCAAGGCGGTAATGGCGATGCACAAACCGATGAACACGGTGGTCATCGCGTTGATATCGAAGATCCACCCCACGGCAAAGCCGCTGAAAAAGGGGATAAAGAAAGCCGAAAGGAAAATGATGCTGTTCTTGCCCTTGAGCGATTTAAACACCTCGTCCACGTTGATCTCCATCCCGGCGATGATTACCAGCAGGAATACACCCAGGTCGGAGATGACCTGGATCTCCTCGGTCCGGTGGATCAGATTGAGCACCGTGGGCCCGAGGATGATCCCGGCCAGGATCTCACCGATCATGGCCGGTTGCTTAAACCGTTCGAACACCTCACCCAAAAGTCGGGCTACGACCAACAGGATCAGCAGGTTGGTAAAGAGCGGCAGCCCGAAATTGGTAATCCCTTCGTTCATGCGTCCGAGCGGTTAATTTCTTCTCCGGTTGGAGCTCAGGATCGTGATGTGCGTCTTGTCGGCCTGTTCGCCGGCGCGCGCCTCGACGGTGGTCGTCCCGACGGGCAGATCCACGTTCGGCCAGAGGAATATCCCGTTGATCGACTCCTTCACGCCCAACGACCGGCCGTTGACGAAGAGCTCCACGGCGGGCAGGTTGGAGTAGACCTTGAGTTGCTGTTTGGGATTCAGCCGGTTGTCCCACCGCCGCTCGGCGATATAAACGAAGGGGTCGTTGGGATTCCAGTTGGCCTTGTAGAGGTAGAAGGCATCCTTGCGGTATTTCCTGTCGAAGGTTACCAACCCGCAGTCGTTCAGTCCGTTGCCCTCGCCCCAACTACGGCCCGCCGCCCCGTAATCGAACAGGTTCCCGGCGAAGGTCCCCCACAGAGACCTCTGGGCCGCCAGGTTCTTGAGGTACTCCTCGTGCACATGGGTCTGCCAGCGCTCGGGGTGCCAGTTGCCGTTGACCACCGGGCGGTACAACGAGTCGCCCTGCTGGTAGATGGAGGCCCCGGCGGAGTAGTTGACCGCCGATTTGATCGACGACCAGTTGGTGTGGAGTTGGTTCAACCACACCAGGATATCGGAGGGCAGCCCCTCTTTCCACCCGAAATAGTGGTCCCAGATTACCAGGTCGGTAATGAAGTTGACCTCCCCGTCGCAACTCGACATGGCCACGGTCATCCGCCCCGGGTCTTCCCTTTTGGCCAGCGTGTTGAGCTGGGCCACGTAGGGCGCGGGGTTGTCACCGACGTTGGACAAGCGCGAGAAGATGCCCCAAGCCACGATCGAGGGGTGGTTCATGTTCTGGCGTATCATCTCGGTCAACTGGAGCTTGCCGTTCTCCATAAAGGGCACCGAGTTGATAAAGGGCTTGTCGGTCAGGAAGTCCGACCCCACGAAAGGCAGGTCTGCGATGGCCATCATGCCGTACTCGTCGCACAAATCGAAAAATTCGCTGCAATGGGGCCCTTCGGCGGTACGCACGAGGGTCGCCCCCATCTCGGCGGCGAACTCGAAGTCCTCACGGATCTGGTAGGATTGGAGCGCGGTCCCCACCATGGCCCTGTCCTGGTGGACCGTGATCCCGCGCACGGGATAGGGCTCGCCGTTGAGGGTAAACCCCGACGCGGGGTCGTACGCCACACTCCTAAAACCGGTCTTCACGCTCAGCGAGTCGGTCGCCGTCCCGTCGGCCACCAGCTTGACGGCCACCCGGTAGAGGAAGGGATTCTTGGTCCCCTCCCACAACTGGGGCTTGTCCACCTCGAAGGGGATGACGGCCGCGGTCATGGCCTTGGGGTTTAGTTTGAGCCGGACGTTTCCCCGGGCCACGGTGTCCCCGGCGGGGGTGCACACGGCTGCCACGACCTGGATGTTCTTATCGACCGAGGGCTGGCACCGGACGGTAATCTCCCCCTCGACCTTTTCGCGGTCCACCCGCTTGGTTTGCACATGGATCCCGGGCGAGGCGTAATCCGTAACGGCGATCGAAATGGGATGCGTGATGATCAGCTCCATGCCCCGGAAGATCCCCCCGTAGCTGTTGGCGTCCCCCGCCGTGGGCAGCAAATCGAGCTGCGGCGAGTTGTTGACCATGATCCACAGGTCGTTCCGCGCGCCGAACTTGACGAACTGGGTAATATCCATCGCACAGGCCGTGTAGCCCCCGCGGTGCTCGCCCACGTGGCTGCCGTTGACAAACAAATTGGCGATCGCGTTGGCCCCCTCCATGCGCAGGATCAGCCTGCTCCCCTGCCATGCGTTGGGGATGTAGAGTTCGCGCTGGTAGTTGCCTATCCCCCTGAGGTAGTCGCGCTTACCGCCCAACACGTCGTTGTTCCAGATGTGGGGCAGGTTGACCTGCTGCGCGTAGTCGCTGTAAGTCTGCGAACTGAGAAAGAATTTCCACTCCTGGGACAAGTCCCTGACCTGCCGGGAGAACCCCTGCAAGCACCCTGCAATCAATACGATAGCAACAAGAAAACGCTTCATGGCCCCACAATTAATCTTACAAAGTTAAAAAACTACGGCGAAATCCCGAAAAAAAGCACTACTTTTGGAAGGAATACACCTCTAAAATAACGATTATATGATCCTCCTCGACATCCTTATCGTCCTTTTGCTGCTGTGGTCCATCTTCCGGGGCTATAAAAAAGGCGTCGTCGTCCAGTTGGGTACCCTGCTGGGCTTGTTTTTAGGTGTTTACCTCGCTTTCGCCCTGGGCGACGCGATGGGCAAATGGCTCAACATCTGGGGCACCCTGGGCCAGGTGGTCGGCTTTATCGCGGTCTTTGCCCTGGTGGTGATCGGTCTGGCCTTCCTGGGCAAGCTGCTCAGCTCGGTATTTTCCTCGGTCGGCCTGGGCGTGCTCAACCAGGGTTTGGGCGCTTTGCTCTCGCTGGTCAAGTGGACCCTAATCGTCAGCATCGCCATATTCTGCTTCGATATGTTCAACCAGAAGCAGCAGTGGGTCAAGCAGGACACCCTCGATAAATCGCTGCTCTACGCCCCGATGTGCAAACTTACCGAGATGGCCTTCCCCTACGTCGAGAAGACCAAAAACGAGCTCTACCGCCGGGCGGAGGAGAACCAGGAGCGCTTCAAGAACGAGTAACCTTTTCCGCCGCCTTGTACTATTTCGCCTCCGACATCCACCTCGGCCTCGACTACCCGGGCTCGCCGGCCCGAGAGCGCGAGGAGCGTTTCCTGCGGTGGCTGGAGCTGGCAGGCAGCAACGCACGGGCGATCTTTCTGGTGGGCGATGTCTTCGACTTCTGGTACGAATACAAATACGTGGTCCCCAAGGGCTTCACGCGCGTTCTGGCCAAAATTTCGGAGCTGACAGCCCAAGGGATCGAGGTCCACTTTTTCGCAGGCAACCACGACCTCTGGCAGCGCGACTATTTTCATAAAGAGTGCGGCATGGTCCTGCACAGCGACGGGCAGGAGTTCCGCCTCTCGGGCAAGAACGTCTACGTCGCCCACGGCGATGTGCTGATCCCCGCACGCAGCCCCTTCAAGCGCCTGATGAATTGGATGTTCCGCTCCCGGGTCACGCGCTGGCTCTTCTCCAACATCGTCCATCCCGATTTGGCCATGCGCATCGGACATGGATGGTCGCGCCACAGCCGCGTCAACCGCGCGATTACCCACGCCTTCAAGGGGGAGCGGGAGGCCACCGTGAAGTTCGCGCGCAAATACCTGAAGACCCACAAGACAGACTATTTCATCATGGGCCACTACCACTGCACCGCCCGCTACGCCCTGGAGGGCGGCAGCGAGGTGGTCATGCTGGGCGAGTGGATCCACCACCCCTCCTACGCGACGCTGGACGACAAGGGGGAATTAATTCAACACTTTTTCGAAGCGATATGAAGCAATACCTCGATCTGATGGCCGGCATCATGGAGCGCGGAACCCCGAAAGGCGACCGCACCGGCACGGGAACCAAGAGCCTGTTCGGCGCGCAGATGCGTTTCGATCTGGCCGACGGTTTCCCCCTGCTGACCACCAAGAAACTTCACCTGCGCTCGATCATCCACGAACTTTTGTGGTTTCTGGCCGGGGACACCAACACCAGGTACCTGCACGACAACAAAGTGACCATCTGGGACGAGTGGGCGGATCAGAACGGCGACCTGGGCCACATCTACGGCTACCAGTGGCGCAGTTGGCCCGCCCCTGACGGCAGCCACATCGACCAGATCGCCCGGGTCGTCGACTCGCTGAAAAACAACCCCGATTCGCGGCGGCATATCGTCTCGGCGTGGAACGTGGCCGACATCCCCAACATGGCCCTGCCCCCCTGCCACGCCCTGTTCCAGTTCTACGTGGCCGACGGGCGGCTGAGCTGCCAACTCTACCAGCGCAGCGCCGATTTCTTCCTGGGCGTCCCCTTCAACATCGCCTCCTACGCGCTGCTGACCATGATGATGGCGCAGGTCACGGGCCTCCAACCGGGCGACTTCGTCCACACGCTGGGCGATTTGCACCTCTACAACAACCACCTCGACCAGGCCACCGAGCAGCTCGCGCGCGAGCCCCGCGCCTTACCGGTGATGAAGATCAACCCCGAGGTAAAGGACCTTTTTGCCTTCCGGTACGAGGATTTCGAACTCCAGGGCTACGACCCCCACCCCGCCATCAAAGCCCCCATTTCGGTATGATCTCGATGATTGCAGCCGTGGCGCGCGGCAACGTGATCGGGGGCGGCAACCGCCTTCTCTGGCATATACCCGATGACCTAAAACACTTCAAGGCCATTACCCTGGGCCACCCCGTGGTCATGGGTCGCAAGACGTTCGAATCGCTAGGCAAGGCGCTGCCCGGCAGGACTAATGTGGTCATTACCCGCAACCCGGACTACCTCGCCCCCGGCTGCACCATAGTCGATTCCCTGCAAGAGGCGGTCGCCCTGTTCGACCCCGGAGAGGAGGTCTTTGTCATCGGCGGCGGCGAGATCTACACCCAGGGCATGCCCCTGGCCCGCAGGCTCTACATTACCGAGGTCGACGCCGACTACGACGGCGACACCCTCTTCCCGGAGATCGACCCGGCCCTCTGGCGGCAAACCCTGCGCGAACCCCACCCCGAAGGCCCAATCGCCTATACGTTCGTGGAATACAGCCGCAAATAGCGCTTGTTTCCAAAAAAAGGTTATTTTTGTAGACACAAAAACCCGACACTATGGTATTTCTACGCGGTTTTATCGGAATTTTAGGCCTTATCGCCATCGGCTTCGCATTCAGCCGCAACCGAAGGGCGATCAACTGGAAACAGATCGGCCTGGCCCTTCTGATGCAGATCATCCTGGGCGTCTTGATCCTCTTCGTGCCCTTCGTAGGCACAGCCGTGGAGTTCATCGGCGAGATATTTATCAAGATCCTCGACTTTACCAAGGCAGGTAGCTCTTTCCTGCTGGGCGATCTGGTCGATCTGACCAAGATAGGCTACATCTTCGCCTTCCAGGTGCTGCCCATCACGGTCTTCTTCGCCGCGCTGACCAGCATATTGTACTTCTACGGCGTGATCCAGAAAGTCGTTGCGGGGATCGCCTACGTGCTGCGTAAAGTTTTGTACATCAGTGGATCAGAGGGCTTAGTGGTCGCCGGGAACATCTTCCTCGGCCAGACCGAATCGCCCCTGCTGACCAAGAAATACCTGCCCCACATGACCAACTCGGAGATGTTTTTGGTCATGGTCGCCGGTATGGCCACCATCGCGGGCGGCGTGATGGCCGCCTACATCATGATGCTGGGCGGCACCGACCCCGCCGCGCAGGTCAAGTTCGCCAAGCACCTGATCTCGGCCTCCGTGATGGCCGCCCCGGGCGCGATCATCGCCGCCAAACTGATCTTCCCCGAGACCGAAGAGGTCAAAAAGGAGATCGAGGTCTCCAACGACTCAGTGGGCCACGACTTCTTCGACGCGCTGTCCAACGGCACGGCCGAGGGGATCAAGCTGGCGGTCAATATCGCGGGCATGCTGCTGGTTATCATCTCGTTGGTTGCCATGCTGAACTTCTTCCTGGGCGACATGATCGGCCACTGGACGGGTCTGAACAACGTGATCGCCCGCTGGACCGACGGACGGTTCGACTCGCTGAGCATGGAGTATATCCTGAGCCTGGTCTTTACCCCGGTCTCCTGGCTGGTCGGGGTCGCGAAAGAGGATCTGGGGCTCACGTCGCTTCTGATGGGCAAAAAGATCGCCATCAACGAGTTCGTCGCCTACGCCGACCTGACCGCCCTGAAAAATGCGGGCGCCTTTACCTACGACCGCTCGATCGTGATGGCCACCTACCTGCTCTGCGGCTTCGCCAACTTCTCCTCGGTCGGCATCCTGATCGGCGGCATCGGCTCGCTGGCCCCCGGCAAAAAATTGTTCCTGACCAAATACGGCCTGCTGGCCGTTATGGGCGCCTCGATCGCGTCCTGCCTGTCGGCCACAATAGTAGGTACAATGATCTAAAGCAAATACGCATAAAGAAGGGAAGGGGCGGATCGCGATGATCCGCCCCTTCTGGTTGCCAGCACGCCGCTGTGCATAGTGTGCGTCAGCTTTTGTGCATCGTTCGGTCCGAAACACCGCAGCGTACTAAATGTACGTGAGGATTTTCGGGGCGGAGGATGTGCGAAAGATGGCGTGCAATATGCGCAGCCAACCGGAGAGGTACTACGGTTTTACAGCGTAGAAGCACATCTTGGGGGACTCGAGCTTGCCCGCCTTGACCAGTTTCTTGATCTCTTTGGCAACGGTTTCTTTCTCTTCACCGATCAGCACGGCCAGTTCGCCTGCTTTCATCGCGCCTTTCTCGGCGAGGGTCTTGAGGATTTTTTCTTCCATGACATTCAATTATTTAGGTGAAACATTTACCGTTTCATCAGCGGAGCGGTGTCCGCGTCGATGCAATCCTCAGCAGGAACCACGCCAAAGTTGGCGGCGATCTTTTTCACAACCTCGGTCGGAGGGCACGACCTCATCCCGCCCGCCGACATGGCCTTGAGGTAGATTCCCGCCGCCTTGTCCGCCATATGGATCAACCCGAAAGCCGCATCCAGGTTGCGCCCGCGTGCGAAGACCCCGTGGTGCTGCCACATGGCCAGCGAACGCTTGGCGAACGCCCGGGCAGTCGCCTCGGCGATCCGGTCCCCGCCCGCCATCATCCAGGGAATGAACTCCACCCCGGCGGGGAAGCCCACGACGCACTCCACATGGCTCTGCCACAACAACTTGCTTAAAAGGGCGGTATTCCACTCATGCAAATAGGTCAGCGCGATCAGATTCGGCGAGTGCGTATGGATTACCACATGGTCCACGCCATTGGAGACCCGTTTGGCCACGCTGTGCGAGCGCAGGTGGGCGGGAAGTTCGCTCGTAGGCTTCCCTTCCGGCTCATAGCCCCACAACAGGCGGTAGTTTTCCCCCGCCCTGTCCAGTTCGATTACCCCCAGGTTCCGTTCGGGAAACAAGGCGATGTTGCGCAACTGCCGCGTGGTGCCCGAGATCAAAAACCTCTCGCCCCCCAGGTCCGGCAAACTTACCCCTACCGGGACCCAATCCGACTTGACCTCCAGGTCAAATCCCTCCCGGACAGCCTGTTCCACCTCCTGCGCATCCAGCCTCACGCTGATATTCCCCCCGTTGGCCTCGCACCACCCCAACGTCCACATATCCCCCGCCGTCTTCATCGCCTTGCGGATAAATCCGGGATAATTTCCACACTCTTTCATACCTTATTTGTTTTCGACCGATTTCAACCGCTTCTCGATCTCCTCCTTATCATACCCCTTTTCGAGCGCCTTGCGCCAGTAGATCGCCGCCATGAACTTGTCTCCCAGGGCCATCAGCACGTCCCCGTAATGGATAAACAACTCCGCGCTGCCGCTCCTGTCGAGGGAGATCGCCTGCTGGATCAGCTTTTTGGCCTGCGCGGGATCGCCCAGCTTGAAGTACGCCCATGCGTAGGTGTCCAAAAACGAGGGGTTCGACGGGACCAGCTCGACCGCCCGTTTGGCCATCTCCAGCGCCTTGTCCAGATGCTGCCCGGTCGTGGAGAGGTAGTAGCTGTAATTGTTGAGCACCATCGCGTTGTCGGGCCAGAGTTTGAGCGCCTTTTCGTAGGCCCGGTAGCTCTTTTCGGCCTGTTGGTTCTTGTGGTATTCGTCGCCGATCACGCCCCGGATCACACTGCGCAGCGAGTCGGTCCCGGCATACTTATACGCTTGCTCATAAGCTCTTACGGCCTCCACGTCCTGTTTCATGTAATTCAATGCCATACCCCTGCGCAACCAAAGCTCGTAATTTTTCGGGGCGAGCCTGAGCGCCATATCGTTGTAGCGCGCGGCCGAGTCGGGGTGCTCGAGGTAGGTCTCGATGTTGACGATCACATCCAGCAGGCCGAGGTTGGTGGTGGTATCTGTCAAAGCCCCCTTGTATAATTTCAGCGCGTCCTCGGTCATCCCCGAAGCGAGCAAATGCCTTGCATAGAGGTCCAGCGCCTTGAAATCGCCGGGGTATTCCAGCATCAGGGTCTGGGCCAGCATATTGATCTGGAGGTAGTACTGCCCGTAATAGTCCCTGTTTTCGGTCACCTGCTCGAACATTTCGGATTTGTCGTCGAAGCTGACCTCCGGGCTCTCGAAATAGAGCTTCAGCGTCGACAGAAACGAAGACTGGTCGCCCTTGGTGCGGTAAAACTCGGCCAGCGACATGATGACCTCCCCGTCGTCGGGGGCCAATGAGACCGCCTTCTGGAGGTTGGCCCTGGCCAGGGAATCCTTGCCCGTCTGGGCGTAAAGCTCCCCGAGGATCACGTAGTTCTCCGGATCGAAGGGATAGGCCTCGATCAGGTCGAGGGATTGGGCGATGGCGGGGTCGTACATCCTCACTTTGACCAGCAACTGCCTGCGGAAGAGGGTCAACTCGGCGATCCTGCCCAGCTTGGTCTCGGCGGAGTCCAGCACGGCGATGGCGGTAAAGGGCATCCCGGTGGTCTCGTACAGCGCGGCCAGCAAACGGTAATTGTCCGCCTCGCGGGGGGCTATCTCGATCAGCTTGCGGAAAATATCGACCGCCGCGGGATACTTCTGCTGCGCGATCAGTATGCGCCCCAACTGCCCCCAGTACCATACGTTGGTGGAATCCAGCGCCACGGCCCTGCGGCTCGCGATCTCGGCCAGCGAGTCGCGATAGCCCATCAAAACGGCGGCCCTCTCATACCAGGCGGCGTCCAGGGTCGAATCGAGCGCGATCGCCTTGTCGTACTGGGCCAACGCCGCGCCGCGGTCCTGGTCGACCGACATGAGCCGGTTGCCTTCGGTAAAGTGGAAGTAGGGGAGCAATCCGGCGGGATAGCCCGCCATCAGGTCGATGGGAGCGGGTGCGACGGCAGCCTTGCGCCCCACCCCGCACGAGGCGGCGAGTACAACGATCAACAGGATCGCCAAAAACCTGCCCGCACCGCCTTTCATACTACAACGCCGTATCGAACTGTTGCAAAAAGCGCACGTCGTTCTCGAAGTACAGCCTCAGGTCCCTGACCCCGTACAACAGCATGGAGATGCGCTCCACGCCCATCCCGAAGGCGTAACCGGTGTAGACTTTCGGATCTATATTGCACGATTCCAGGACATTGGGGTCGACCATCCCGCAGCCCATGATCTCCAGCCAGCCCGTCCCCTTGCACACGTTGCAGCCTTTCCCGCCGCACAGCGTGCACGACACGTCGACCTCCGCCGAAGGCTCGGTAAAGGGGAAATAGGAGGGCCTAAGCCGGATGTTAGCCTGCGAGCCGAACATTTCGCGGGCGAAGAACAAAATCGACTGCTTCATATCGGCGAAGCTGACCCCCTTGTCGATGTACAACCCCTCGACCTGGTGGAAGATGCAGTGCGCCCGGGCCGATATGGCCTCGTTGCGGAACACCCGTCCGGGGCATACCACCCGGATGGGGGGCCTCCCCCGCTCCATGGTCCGGACCTGGATCGAGCTGGTGTGGGTGCGCAGCAACACGTCCGGCGTGATAAAGAACGTATCCTGCATATCGCGTGCGGGGTGCTCGGGCGGGAAATTCAACGCCGAGAAGACGTGCCAGTCGTCCTCGATCTCGGGCCCCTCGGCCACGCTGTACCCCAGCCGCGAGAAGATATCGACGATGCGGTTGCGCACGATCGAGATGGGATGCCTCGCGCCCAGGGGCGACGAAAAGGCGGGCCTGGTGGCGTCGTCGATGGCGGCACCCGGGGCGGGAACGGACTCCGTGAGCGACTCTTTCAACGAGTTGATCTTCTCCATCGCCTTTGTCTTGAGCGTGTTGAGCATCTGGCCCATTTCGCGCTTCTGCTCGGCGGCCACGCTCTTGAACTCCTCCATCAGGGCGTTGACCTCGCCCTTCTTGCCCATCAGTTTGATCCTGAATTCCTCGACCTGTGCAGCGTCCGCACTGGTAAATGCCTCTACTTGTTTGATGAGCTGTTCTATCTTCGATCTCATATTTTTATTACCTTTACCGCTTCAAAGGTAACCATTTTTGCGCACATGCGTAAACACGCCTCCATATTGGCCCTGTTTTTCCTTTTTGCCCTCCCCGTGAGTGCACAAAAAGTGGGCCTTGTTTTAAGCGGCGGCGGGGCGAAGGGGTTGTACCATATCGGGGTAATCAAAGCCCTGGAGGAGAACAACATCCCCATCGACTACATCTCGGGGACCTCGATGGGCGCCATCGTGGGCGCGATGTACGCCTCGGGCCTGACCCCGGACGAGATGATCGCCCAGGCCACCTCCCCGCAGATCGGCTATTGGATGACCGGCAAGGTCGAGGACCGCTACCTCTACTATTTCAAGCAGATGTACCCCAGCTCCTCGCTGCTCTCCTTCCGGCTCAACACGGGGCCCAAGAAGCGCTCCGACCTGGTCCCGGGCAATCTGGTCCCCTCCGAGCAGATCGACATGGCCTTCGTGGACTACTTTACCCCCGCCTCGGTGGTCGCGCAAGGGGACTTCGACTCGCTGTACATCCCCTTCCGGTGTGTGGGTACGGACGCTGTCAACCGCCGCGAGGTCATCTTCTCGAAGGGCGACCTGGGCAAAGCGGTCCGCATCTCGATGTCCATCCCGCTGGTCTTCTCCCCCATCCGCGCCGACTCTACGGTCTACTACGACGGGGGGATCTACAACAACTTCCCCTGGCAGATCCTGCAAGAGGATTTCCACCCCGGGGTGTTGATCGGAAGCAAATGCGTGGAGGGCAACCGCGACCCGGAGAAGAACTCGATGATCGACCAGGCGTTCGCGCTTACCATGTTCCACACCGACTACAACCTGCCCGAGGGGAGCGGTGTGATGATCGACAGGGTCTTCTCCGACGTCTCGATGCTCGACTTCAACAAGAGCCAATACCTGATCGAATGCGGCTACAAGGACGCCATGGAGCGCATGGACTCGATCAAACACTACGTTACCAGCCGCATCGACCCCGAGCAGCGCGCCGCCCGCCGGGCCCAATTCCGCCAAAAACTCCCCGAGCTGATGATCGAGAAGTACACCATCTCGGGCCTGAGCGACAAGCAGGCGCAGTACGTGAGCAAACTGCTGAGCCTGAACCGCAGCGACAAACCCTTCAGCTTCGATTTGTTCCGCACGCGCTACTTCAAGCTGCTGAGCGAGGGCGAGATCTCGGGCAGCTACCCCGAACTGGTCTACAACCCCCAAAGCGGCATGTTCACATTGAACATGAAGATGCAGACCAAGCCCAACCTCAAGCTCAACATCGGGGGTAATATCTCCTCTACCGCCCTGACCCAGATCTTTCTGGGCATCGACTACCGCACCATTTCGCGCAGCGCGAACAGCTACGCCTTGGAGGGGTGCTTCTCGCCCTTCTACTCCTCCACGCTGGTGCGCGGGAGGAACGATTTTTTCATCCGCGCGCCCTTCTACGTCGAGTACGGGATCACTTACAACTACTACAACTACTTCCGCTCGAACTACGGGATGGTCTCGCGCCAGAGCGACCTCTCCTTCGCCAAATACTCCGACGGCTACGCCCACGCCGCCTTCGGGCTGCCTTTGAACCGCCACTCGGTCTTCCACGTTACCTCCCACGCCGGGATTGACTCCTATCGCTACTACCAGCAGCCCGGCTTCGGCGACGGCGACACGCTGGACCGCACCCGCTTCGAGTTCTACGGCGCACGGGCCGAGATGCGCAGCCACACGGCCAACTACCAACTCTACCCCACCCGGGGCGTCTCCCAGTCCCTCTCCGGCATCCTGGTCGAGGGCCGGGAAACCTTCCTGCCGGGCACCACGGGCAAGCTGCTGGGCCAGCCCAGACAGGGCGCCGAGCGCTTTTGGGTGGGCGCCAAGTACTTCCGCCGCCAGTTCTTCGACCTGCCCGACGTCAAATGGCTCTCGTTGGGCTACCTCATCGACGCGGTCTGGACCAACCACCCCGACTTTTTGACGGAGTACGCGACCAACATCTCCTCTCCCGCCTTTACCCCCACCCCGCACAGCAAGAGCGTCTACCTCAAAGAGTTCCGCTCCAAGACCTACCTCGCGGGCGGCCTGTTGGTCAACTTCGAATTCAACCCCAAATTCTACCTGCAACTGAGCAGCTACTCCTTTTTGCCCGACAACTACGACCAGGTCCAGGAGGATATCCGCCAGAGGGTCAGGTTCATCTACGACGCCTCTTTGGTCTACCAGACCGTCCTGGGCCCGGCGAGCGTCTCGCTCTCCAAGTACGACCGCACCCGCCACAGCAACTGGTTCATCACGCTGAACTTCGGCATCCCGATCTTCAACGGCAAGGGGCTGTTCTACTAAGGCTTATTGCAGCCAGGTGGAGCGTTTCTGCTCGGAGAGAAAATAGATCCCGTCGAACATATTCATCCACAGCGCCTGCTTGCGCCGCAGGGCGTTGGCATAGAACGGCTTGCCGAAAAACTCCTCCGAGTAGCGCAACGGGGTGAAGTCGATAAAGCCGTAGTCCATCTTTTCGGCCAAGTAATTTTCCATGCACAACTCGCCTTTCGCGGGCCCCGGATCGACAAAGGCGATCGAGTAGAGCTCATCGCCGTACTTGCGCGCAAGGTGCTCGCCCAGGATCCGGGTGCGGATATAGCTGCTGGGGTCGCGGGGAAACTCGCATTGGGAAAGATCACGCGCACCGTGGAAATTGGCACACCACACCACCACCTTATGGTCGGGGTTTTGTTGAAGATACCACTCCAGGTTGGCTGCCATCTGGAAGTCACGTAAATTGTTCCCGACAATAAGCATCTCGTAATCTTCGGGGATCTCAACCTCCGGCTTTACTCTGGGAATTTTAAAATCCGCGAAAGCATTGACAAAATTATCGAGGCCAAGGAGCATCAATTTCAGTGATTTCTTATCGCCATTCCCTTGCGCCAACAATTTGTTGCAATGGTTTTTAACCCTCGGCAACAAGTCGATCAAAAAGGCTTCGTCCTCTGGATCCATCTCGGGGAGATGGCGGAGGTAAAGGCTGTAATTAATATCGTTTAACCTCTCCCAATCGATCCCCGAAGCAAATTCAGGATCGACGGCGGTCATGAAATACTGTAATGATAGCGCAGTATAGGGATCGACCGTCGGGTCCATCCCGAACACCGGAACCCGTCCGCTGTTTACCGCCTCGATCAACGGCTGGCACTCCTTTACGTTAGCCCACGCCGGCATCCAGACCTGGGCAAAATCACTCTTTACCGTAATGCTGCTCAACGGCCCCGCCCCCTCCAAAACAAGGGCATCGAACCCCAGGTCCTCGATCAGATGGAAGATCATCCGGGTCCGGATCTCGAAACTGCGCCCGTCGCTGTGCCCCGCCTCGCCGAGGATAACGATCCGTTTATCCTTGACCGCTTTGTCGATCGCGGCGAAATCCGAATCCCCGGCCAATTTTACCGCATGACGCGAAACCCGCTCCTCGACCGTGCCGACCTGCGCCGACACAGCCATAACGCCCAAACCGAGCGCCAACGCGCACAACCCCACGAAACGAACCTGTCCGCAAATCATTGCCTTTTCAATTTAAAGTTTCGACCGCACGATCCTGAAGATCAGCAGGCCCACCAAAACGACCGCCAGATAGAAGCCGACCTCGCCGAAGGAGAAGTCCGACGCGTCGAAAAACACCGATTTGACCTGCATCAGGGCCAACGCCGCCAGGATGGCGTTGAGCACGGCGTCCGAGAAGTTCGACTTGCCCTCGTGCTTGAACTCGATCAGCTCGGAGAGGTCCCTGACCCGGTTGTTAATCTTCTCCAGCGAGGCTTCGATGCCCCGCTGTTTGTTGCCCAGGGAGACGATCTTCTGCTCGCTCGGGTACTGGAACACCTCACTCAGGTAGAGCGAGTTGAGGATCCGGCCCACCTCCACGCGGCAGGCTTCGAGCTGGGCCACCGTGGACTCTTCCCGCATCGCCTCGTTCAACAGCCCGGTCGCCCGGTCGAGCACGAAACGGTTGTAGGCCAGCACCGTGTTGGGCAGCAGCAGGTAGGGCGAGACGATCAAATTGGGCGGCGCGGTCATCAGCTTTTTCATCCCCGAGAACTTGACAAGCGAACCCCGGCAGAGCACCGGGATGGATTGGTCGGTGGGCATCAGCGAGATGATCGTATCGTAGATCTCGTCGTCGTCCATGCGGTTGAAATCGAAGATCCCCAGCACGATCCCGCACATGGCGTTGGCCAGCTCCTTCACCTCGCCATCCAGTTCGACGCGCTTGTCCTCGACCAGATCCTTGACGAATTTCTTGTTGAATATCCCTTTGCTGCCCGGCGCGCCCATCGTATCGACCTGCACGACACCCGACCCGAGGGCCTTGCACCGCGCGTTGATGCACTTTTGCACCACTTCGGGGATCGTCCCCGCGACCCCGCCGACTTTGACCGCCACCTCGCCGCGCCAGTCCACCCGCTCCTGCTTGCTGGCGAAAACCGAGCAGAGCTTGATAATATCCAACTCCGAGAACCCGGATCCGGGTGCGGGGGCGACGGTAAAGTGGACGATCGCATCGCTCCCGATCGCCGTGCGGCTGATCGAAAAGACCACCGGGATACCCTCCAGGGGCCCCAACCGGGGATGGGAGATCCCCTCCGAGGTGTAGCCGTAGAGGGCGGGCAACAGTAATTCGGCTTTCTGCTCGAAACACCGGAAAGCGGTCGAGATGGGCCGCTCGGTCTGGTTCTGGTAATTCAGCAGGTCGGTCTCGAAGGAGTAGAAGTGGTCGCACGGAGCGTCTGCGACCGCCTCCCCCTGCTCGATGTAGTGCTGCGTGATCGAGCAGGCGGTAAAGTTGTAGGCGGGGGTCTCCACCACCGATTCCAGCTCCACCATCCCCTCGTCGTCGCTCGTGTAGTCGAGCTGGCTCTCCATGCGCCGCAGGGCCGGGTGGTCTTTATTTGCGGGGTTGAGCGCGCAATAAAACGTCTTTAAAAACGCCTTGATATCTTCGGCGGGGACGCTCCCGCCCGTTGCGTTGAACTGGCAGAAGGAGAGCAACAGCAAATTATCGACCTCGCCCATCCCCTCTTCCAACGGGGGTTGGACGTAGGTGACCGGGACCATCCTCGCCCCCAGCCTGGTGAATATCCGCAACCTGGTCTGGGGATCGAAGTTGTCGACCTCGGTTTTCAATGGATTGTTCGACTCGAAAAAGAGGTTTTTGACCTTGACCTTCTCGACCTTTTTGAGGTGCGCGACGATCATTTTGACCCCCTCGTCGATCAGCAGCCTTGCGATCCCGCCCCTGCGGACCCGTTCGTCCACAATCAGGTAGATCAGATGGATCGCCCCGATCTCCCCGTACCAGTCGGCGACCACCCCGCCCAGCAACTTGTCCGTGGCGGGATCGAGGTGCAGCACGATGGCCGTGCGGGGGACGGCCTCCGCGGAAGCCACCCGTTGGAGTATCCCCTCGAAGGATTCACGCTCGTCGGGATCGGGAAACCCGTTGGTATAGAGTACGTCGAACGCTTCGAGCAACGCCCCGTTCGCTTCGACCGCCTGTTTATCCGCGATAAGTATCATAATGCCAAAGGTAATGATTATCTTTGGTGCACGACTAAGCTAAAGTGAAGAAATTAATAGCAATTACACTATTTTTGCTCTGTATGGCACACCACCCGCAGGCCGCCGGCCGCGTCACGATCGGCTTCTACAACGTCGAGAACCTCTACGACACCGTCAAAAGCCCCCTGGTCCAGGACACCGATTTCACCCCCCAGGGACGGTACCGTTGGGACCCGGCGCGCTACAACCGCAAGATGGACCAACTGGCGCACGTGCTCTCCGACGCGAACTTCGACCTGGTTGGCCTGAGCGAGGTCGAGAACGCCGAAGTGCTCAAAGAGCTGACCGACAGGACCAAAGTCGACTACGCCTACGTCCACATCGACGCCGACGACCCCCGGGGCATCGAGCAGGCCCTGCTGTACAAGGGCGACAAGTTCTTCCCCGAGCGGGCCCGGCTGGTCCCCTCGGGCTTTATACGCCAATACCTCCACGTGAGCGGCGAACTGTGCGGCATAAAGGTCGAGATCCTGGTCTGCCACCTGCCCTCGCCGCGCAACACGGGCGCGATCAGGCGCAAGGCGCTCAATGCGTTGCTGAGCTTCGCCGACTCTATCCAGCGGGCCGATCCCGGGGTCAATCTTATCATCATGGGCGACATGAACCGCACGCCGGACCAGCCTCCCTTGAGCGAAGTGTTCAGGAACGGTACGCGCCACTCCGCCTCCGGATCCCTTCACAACCCGCTCTACCCGGCCTGGCGCGAAGGCAGGTGGAGCTACCTATACAAGGGCAAGCGGCAGCTTCTGGACCATATCTACCTGAGCGGCACGTTGATGCCGCGCATGAGGGAGTGCGGCGTATTCGTGCGGCCCTACATGCTCGCACCCCAGGGCGACCCCGACGCCGGATCGCCATACCGGACCTACGCGGAGGGGCGCTACCGGGGCGGGCCGAGCGACCATTTGCCGGTGTATGTGGTGCTCGATACCGGAGTTTTGTAATTTTTTTCATACCT
>JAVBNX010000013.1:0-183640 GCA_031551275.1 Rikenellaceae bacterium | reverse complement strand
CCCACACTCAGGGCAGCGCTTTCGCTTCGATTTTGACATAAAAAAGTAGTTTGATGAAACACGTTTCATCAAACTACTCATAATGCAAATATATTCACATAATTACAGCCGCTTTACCAACTGTTTTTGACCATTATACCTTAGAACTTGAAGCGTATCCCCAGCATGGCGCACCATACGTTCTCGAGGCGCTGGGCGGCCGGTTCATCCGTGTAGGCCACAAAGTTGTCGTGGGTGGTGGCCGCAAGGGTATAGGTCGGCCTGTTCTGGGAATCCACTCCCTTGTAGGTAAGCAATGCTAAATTATTGTAGTTCAAATTATTATTGCCTTTCATCAGGCCCCAGTCCGAGTTCAACAGGTTGCCCACGTTGAGGATGTCTGCCGTGATCTGGACGGTGTACTTCTTGTTGGTACCGAAGTTCGAGTAGATATCCTGCACGAATTTAAAGTCGAAGCGGTTGTTCCAGGGAGCTACCCGGCCGCCGCGCTCGGCGTACTTGCCTTTGCGGCTCTTGAGGTACTTGTTGCCGTCGATGTAAGCCATCAGGTCGGCTGCCTGGTCGCCGGGGGTATAGGTAACCTGATTCGTTTTGGCATCACGCTGCTCCACCATCACGATATCGTTCACGTCTTTGGGGACGTAGATCAGCGACGAGGTGGTACCCGAACCGTTCAGGCTGTTGCTGTAGGTGTAGTTGATGCGGGAGACCGGGGTGGCCGTCCTGTTGTACATCATGTTGGTCCCGTTGTAGTAGAGCGAGAAGGTCGAGGTCAGGTGCCTGAGCCAATCGACCGAGTAGCTCACGTAGCCGTTTACCCTGTGGGGAGCGGAGAAGAGCGACCAGCCCATCTCTTCGTCGTTGAGGCTGTTGACGGCCACGTTCGAGGACCAGGCCGAATAAGCCCTCGATCCGGGGTTGGAGGTAACGTCTTTCGAGCGGTTGTAGGTGTAGGCGATCATACCCGACCAGCCGTTGGTAAAGCGCTTGGTCAATTGGGCGGTCAGGGTCATCTGGTGGCCTTTGTGGGTGTTGGTCAGCACCATCATCCCGCCGATATCGCTCAGCACCTTGTTGTCCAGGGTCTTGCCGTTGCTCTTGCTCGCATCCGAGGAGCCCCACCAGTAGGGACGGTTGTCCGATCCGGAGAAGTAACCCGAAGGTTCGGCCAGGTTGGCATTGTACTGCCTGATGGCGTTGATGTCCTTGCTGTAAATCGCCTCCAGGGTCAGGATCGTGTTCCAGGGCAACTTGATGTCGGTAGCCAGCGACGAACGCCAGATCTGGGGCAACTTGAAGTCGTCGTCGATCTTGCAGACGTCCGAGCCGGTCCCGATCAGGCCGGGGGTTTGCGGGAAGACGTCGGAGTTGTTCTTTACCACGCTGCGCCAATCGGGATTGAACCCGCCGGACCGGATGTTGGCCGGCACGTTGCTCCCGCTGTAAGCCATGGTGGCCGAGTGGACGTAACCCGAGCTGCCCGGCTGGTTGGTAAACCAAACAAACGGGTTGTATCCCAAAAAGATACCCGTACCTCCGCGGAGCTGGATGCTGCGGTCGCCCGCAACGTCCCAGTTGAAGCCCAAACGGGGCGAGACGTAGATCGACTGGCGGGGCCACTTGCCGATGTCGTAGGTCTGGCCCTTATAGAATTCCAAATCGCTTACCAACGGGTAGCTGTCCGGGTTGGAACCCTTCTTGAGATGGGTCGGGGTGCTCAAACTCGACAGGAAGATAGGCGTTTCGTAACGCAAACCCATCGTGAGTTTGAATTTGCGGCTGACCTTCCATTCGTCCTGGATGTAGATGCTGGGCATACCGAAACTGATCTCGTCGGCCGCGTTGCCGATCGCGTCGTAGGGATAGGTAATCGCAAAGCCGATGGGGGCTTTGTCCTGCAAAAAGTCATCCACGCTGGCGTAGCGGTAGTAGCTGCTGCCGAACTGGTAGAAGAAGTTCTGGAGCTTCTGGTACTCGAAAGCGGCCCCGATGGTCAGCGAGTGGTTCTCCAAAGAGATGCTCAGGTTGTCGGAGATGGTAAACGAGTGGTTGTAGATGTGGTTGTTGGCCGAGTAGAGCTCCTGGCCTGCCGACATATAGATCGTGTAGTTCGGGTCCTTGGCCGGATCGGTATTCTCATCGTACATGATGTCGATGAAGGGGAAATCGGTGCTCGGCGTGGTGCGGGAGCTTTCCAGGTAGGTATAGGTGGCCAGCAGCTTGTTGGATACCGTGTTGGAGAACGAAGAGTTCAACTCGGCGGTAATCGAACGCACCCTGTCCAGGAAGTCGTAGTTCGAGTTGGCGAAGGAGAAGGCCTTGGTGCCCACACGGCCGGCGCTGATATCGCCCAGTTGACTGCTCGGTCCGCTCGATGCGTTGACGATCACAGAGTTGGTCGACTTGATCTCGTTGTAGCGGACCATCAGTTTGTTGGTCGAGTTGATATTCCAGTCGATGCGGGCCAGGATCTTGTAGTTCTCCGGCGTATTTTGCGGCTGGTCGTAACCGCCGGTATCGTATTTGTAAACGTCCCTCAGGCGTTTGCTCACATCGTCCAGGTCCTTGGTGGAGACCCTGGATTTGTTTACCGAGTTCGTTTCCAGGGTAACGGGGCCAGAGACCGAGGAGTCGGAGGGTGTGAAGTAGGTCAACGGCTTTTCGCTGCGCTCCCACTCGCCGTTGATAAAGAAGAACAGCTTGTTCTTAACGATCGGGCCCGAAAGGGTCAGGCCGTAGTTCTGCGACTGCATGTCGTTCTTGCTCGAGAGCGTTTTGCCCTCCACCTTCTCGCCGTAGAAACTCTTGGGGCGGATGTAGGCGTAGACCGACGAGTGGAGTTCATTGTCCCCGCTGCGGGTAATGGCGTTGATGCTCGCGCCCGTGAAGTTCGACTCGCGGATATCGTAGGGCGAGAGGTTGACGGTAATCTCCTGGATGGCGTCCAGCGAGATGGGCTGGGCGGCGCCACCGGGGAGTTTGGCGTCCAGGCCGAAACGGTTGTTGAACGAAGCCCCATCCACGGTCAGGTTATTGTAGCGCCCGTCGCGGCCTGCGAAGGACATGTCGTTGCCTGCCTGGGGGGTCAGTCGGATAAAATCGCTCACGCTGCGGTTCACGCTCGGCAAGGTGGTCAGCTCGCGGCTGTTGATGTTGGTCAATGAGCCCGTGCGGTCGGAGTTCATGATCGGGTTGCGGCCTGCCGTGACGGTTACTGTGCTGATGCTGGTCGACTCCTCTGTCAAAGCCGGGTTGATCACGAAGTTGTCGCCCAAAACCAACTGCACGTCGGACATCACATAGGTCTTGTAACCCAGCATACGGAAGGTAATGGCGTAGGGGCCCCCGGGACGCAGGTTGTGCAGGCGGAAGTTACCCTTCAAATCGGTCGCCGTACCGTACTCGGTCCCCGAAGGAACGTGGATGGCAATTACCGCGACACCGGCCGAGGGAGATCCTCCCTGGTCGGTTACCGCGCCGCTGATCGAAGACGTCGTTACCTGCGCGTTGGCTGTGAAGAGCGCCGCGGCCGCTAACAACATGAGTAAGATTTTCTTCATTGTGAGTGGTTTAGATGAGATTAACGTAAATTTTATATGGCAAAGGTATTAAATTCTTTGAAAAACATCTTTATTATAACTTAATCTTAACCGTATGGTTACGCCTGCTTTCGGCCGAAATAAAAGAGCAGCGACCCCACGATGATAACCATCCCCGCGACCGTGCTCAGGGTGGGGTGTTCGCCGGGGATCATGATCCAGCTCAGGGTAGCCCCCAGCACGGGGTTGACCAACCGGCACATATTCAACTCGGAGACCTTGCCGCCCGGAAGCCTCAAAGCGGTGAACCAGAATGAGAAAGCAAATACGGAAATAACGACCAGACCGGCAAAGGCGGCGTAAAAAGAGCCCCCCAGGCCGGCCAGGGGATAGAACCCTTCGGTGGCCACCCCGGCGATGTAGAGGCTGGCCCCGCCCAAAAGCATCTGCACGCCGTTCATAAAGACCGGGTCGACCGATTTTTGGTATTCGGAGACTTTGATGGCACAAAGGCCCTGCGAAATAATGCTCGCGAAAAGGAGCGAAACGCCCACGATCCCCGCTCCCGACATCAGACCCCCGCCCTCTCCCCCGTTGCCCACGATCAGCACCACCCCGGCCATGCTCACGGCGATGCTGATCGCCTTGCGCGCGTCGAGGCGGTCGTTCCGGGCGGCAAAGTGGGCCAGCAGCACGTTGACCAGGGGGGTGGTCCCCACCACGATCGAGGAGATGGCCGCGGGGGTCATCGCCACCCCGTAATAGAACGTGGCGTACCCCAGCAGCATGTTGGCGAAGACCAGCGCGGCGAAAAGGCCCCGGTTCTCCCAGACCTCCCGCCACATCCCTTTGTGGGCGGTGTAGAGCAAAAGGATCACGCCCGAGCAAAAAAACCGCAGCCCCGCGAAATTCAGGGGCGGCATACCCGAGCCCAAACCGAACTTGATCAATGGGTTGACCAGTGCCCAGAGCACCGAGGCGATCAACGCGAACAGGAGGGCTTTTTGTGCCTTTGATTTCATTCGGGCGCAAAGGTAACAAAAGCTGAGAGCAATTTTCAAGCTCGCTCGAAAGAATTGCCGAGGCGCCCAAATCTTCGCCGAAGGCAAAGATAGTTTTTTATAATTGCAGATCATCGGGATATCGCTATATTTGACTGCGCTTCGCTTGTCCAATATAGGATGCGCCTCGGACAAGCTCAAATAAATTTGGCTTGTCTCTCGGCTTTCCTTATATTTGTAGTCATGAGAAGAATTGCATTCGCATTGGCCGCCTTGCTTTTCATTGCCGGCGGAACGGTGCGGGGGCAGGGAAGAAAAGCCGACACAGCGCTCGTGGCTACCCACCTCAGGACGATTACCAAGACCGACGGTTACCGCAATTACCGCAACGTGCCCCTACTCGACCGCACGGCGGCCTATATCCACGACCATTTCGCCCGCTACGCCGACACGGTGTTCTACCAGCCCTACCAGGTCAAAGGAAAGATCTACCGCAACGTGGTGTGCCGGTTCGGGACGGGTAAGGCGGCCCACGGAAGGGCTTTGCAGCCGTGGCCGTCCAAACCCGTCGTGGTCGTCGGAGCGCACTACGACGTCTGCGGCGACCAGCAGGGGGCCGACGACAACGCCTCGGGTGTGGTGGCGCTGCTGGAGTTGGCGCGCATGCTGCACGGGACACCCCTTACACGCCCCGTCGAGTTGGTGGCCTATACACTGGAAGAGCCGCCTTTCTTCCGTACGCCCCACATGGGCAGCAACATCCACGCCCAATCGCTCAAAGCCTCCTCAACGCCGGTTTACGGTATGGTAGCCATCGAAATGATCGGCTATTTCAGCGACGCGCCCCGCTCACAGGACTACCCCATCGGACCGATGAAGGTCCTCTACGGCCGCACGGGAGACTACATCCTGCTGGTCAAACGGTCGGGCTACGGCGATTTCGTGCGGGCTTTTTCCGCGCAGTTCGACGGCGCGCAGACAGCCGCCGCGTTGCCCGGCCGGGACCATTGCGCGGGAGAACAGGCCGAAGTGACGGTCAACCACCTCAAGTCCCCCGCCAAAGTACAGGGAATCGATTTTTCGGACCACCTGAATTACTGGAACGCGGGGTATGACGCGATGATGGTGACCAACACGGCTTTCTTCCGCAACAAGAACTACCACCAGCCCACCGACACCATGGAGACGCTCGACATCGGGCGTATGTCGCAGGTAATCGACGCCATTTTCCATGCCGTGGCCAACATTGACACGCCCGCTCCCTCCAAATTTTCCAAAACGGCCAAACGGTAAGATAAACCTTTTTTGAAATGAACACAAAGAATCTCTTTGCACTGGGTGCGCTATCCCTGCTGGGGACCGCGGCGACCCAGGCCCAGAAACCCAACGTGGTCTTTGTCTTCGCCGACCAGTGGCGGGGGCAGGACGTGGGCTACATGGGCAACCGCGAGGTGCTTACCCCCCACATCGACAAGCTGGCGCGGCAAAGTCTCGTGCTGACCCATGCGGTCTCCAACTGCCCCGTTTCGGGGGCGTACAGGGGATGCCTGCTCACGGGGACCTACCCCCTGACCAACGGGGTATTTTACAACGACCGTCCCATCGCGCAGAACCTCACGTTTCTGGGCGACGCCTACAAGGATAGCGGTTACAACACGGCCTACATCGGCAAACTGCACGTCGACGGCCACGGGCGGCTCGATTACATCCCACCCGAGCGTCACATGGGATTCGACTACTGGAAAGCCCTGGAATGCACCCACGATTACAATAAATCGTTCTACTACGAGGGCGACTCCCCCGAAAGGCTGACCTGGGAGGGGTACGACGCCATAGCCCAGACCCGGGACGCGGTCCGGTACATCGGCGAGAGGGACCCATCCAAGCCCTTTATGATGGTGCTCTCCTGGGGTCCCCCGCACTCCCCTTACGACACCGCCCCGGAGGAGTACCGCGCCCTCTACGCCGGAATCTCGCCGACCCTGCGCGAGAACGTGCCTGAAAAAGACCGGCAGGAGGCGCTGGAGACCTACAAAGGCTATTATGCGCACATCGCGGCCCTGGACGTCTGTGTCGGGCAACTTTTGGCGGCGGTCGACAAGGCCGGGATCGCCAAAAACACGATCTTCGTCTTTACCTCCGACCACGGGGACATGCTCCACTCCCACGGCCACATCAACAAGCAAAAGCCCTGGGACGAGTCGATCCGGGTCCCCTTCGTGATGCGCTATCCCATGGAGTTGGGCGACAGCCAAAAGGTGGTCGACACGCCTTTCGGATCGCCGGACATTATGCCTACCCTATTGTCCATGAGCGGCATAAAGATTCCCCGGACCGTGGAGGGCAATGACTTTTCGGGCTATTTCAAGGGCAAGGCCGAGGCTCCCGACACCGTTTCGCTGATCGCCTGCTACGTCCCCTTCCACCAGTGGAGCTACTCGATGGGCGGGCGCGAATACCGGGGCGTGAGGTCGCAACGCTACACCTACGTCCGCGGCCTGGAAGGTCCCTGGCTCTTGTACGACAACGCGAAGGACCCCTTCCAGTTGGATAACCTGGTCGGCGACAAGTCCTACGAAAAAGTTCAAAAAGCGTTGGATAAGGTGCTGGACGAAAGACTCGCCAAACTCGGCGACAAGTTCGAGTGCGGGCACTACTACATGGCCAAGTGGGGCTACTGGTTCGACCCGAACGACGGGGACGGACCCGTGTCGTGCGACCATCCGCGCAAGGTGCAGCCCCCCGCGGCCCCCGCATTCTCCGGCGGACACTAAGCGATCGCATGGGCTGGACGGGGGATATTCTCTCTTTGTTCTACCCTCCCCTCTGCGCGGCCTGCGGGGCCGCCCTGGGGCAGGGTGAGCGGGTCATGTGCACCGCCTGCCGCATGGACGTTCCCCTGACTCGGTTCGAAGGGACGGAGGACAACCCCGTGGCGCGCAAGTTCTGGGGATTGATCCCTGTGGTACAAGCCTCATCGCTCTTTTTTTACGCTGGCGACAGCCCCTATCTGCCCCTGGTGCTCGATTTCAAGTACCGGGGCAGTTGGCGCCTGGCGGTCGATATGGGCGGGTGGCTGGGCGAGGCCCTGGCCGAATCGGGGATGTACGGGGATGTGGATTTGATCGTGCCCGTACCCCTGCATCCGCTCAAAAAGCTGCGCCGGGGCTACAACCAGTCGGAGTACCTGGCCCGGGGCGCGGCGCGCAGGATGGGCATTACCGTCGACGCGCGGTGCGTGGCCCGGACGGTAAACAACCCCAGCCAGACGCGCAAAGACAAGGAGCAGCGGTGGGAGAACGCCGAGGGGATCTTCCGTGTCCGCAAACCCGAAAGGCTCAAAGGCAAACACATCCTTTTGATGGACGACGTGCTAACCACCGGGGCGACGATCGTTTCGCTGGGCGAGGCGATCCTGCGCGCCGTGCCCGATTGCACGATCAGTGTGGCGACCCTGGCCGTCTCGCAGGCAAGTTTGAAGCGGTAGCAGCTGACAGATTATGAAATTTTTTCGTACTTTTGGCGTTTCAATCGTCCCGGTATGAAAATTTCCCTGCTTCAGGCGGATCTCGCCTGGCGGTCGCCCGACAGCAACCGGATGCGGCTGGAGGCCCTGATCGAAGGGGCTGCCCAGGCCGACCTCTATCTCTTGCCCGAGATGTTTACCACGGGTTTTACCATGCCCCCCGACGCCTCGTCGGACAGGGACGGGACCACCCTGGCGTGGATGAAAGGCCTCTCCGCCCGCAAAGGCGCGGCGCTGGCCGGGACGGTCTCGACGGTCGAGGACGGGAAATATTACAACCGCTTCTGGTTCGTAAAACCCGACGGAAGCGCCCAGCGTTACGACAAACGGCACCTGTTTACCTATTCGGGTGAGGACAAATACTACACGGCGGGCAAAGAGCGCGTGGTGGTCGATTTTTTGGGCTGGCGGATCCTGCTGCTGGTCTGCTACGACCTCCGCTTCCCGGTCTGGGCGCGCTCGAAGCAGGATTACGATATGATCCTCTGCGTGGCCAGTTGGCCCGAGGCCCGGATCGGGGCGTGGGACGCGCTTTTAAGGGCGCGCGCCATCGAGAACCAATGCTACGTGGCCGGAGTGAATAGGATCGGGGACGACCCCGCGGCGCACTACAACGGCCATTCGGCCCTGATCGATCCCTACGGGAACACGGTCGCCGCAGGCGAGGATAACACCGAAGGGGTAATTCACGGAGAGGTCGATATGGCGCTCCTCGAAGCCTTCCGGGCGAAATTCCCGGTGCTGAAGGATGCCGACCCATTTGAAATTTTGTAAGTTAGAATCACAGTGAGCGAAAAATTATTGCTTCTCGGCGACCAGGCCATTGCGCAGGGAGCCATCGACGCGGGGATCACAGGGGTCTACGCCTATCCCGGCACCCCCTCGACCGAGATTACCGAATACATCCAAAGCCACGCGCCGAAGATACACAGCCGTTGGTGTACCAACGAAAAGACGGCCATGGAGGCCGCCCTCGGGGTAAGCTACGTGGGCCGGCGAGCCATCGTCTGCTTCAAGCACGTGGGGCTGAACGTGGCGGCCGACGCTTTTATCAACTCGGCCATGACGGGGACTAACGGGGGCCTGTTGGTCGTATCGGCCGACGACCCCTCGATGCACTCCTCGCAGAACGAGCAGGACTCGCGCTGGTACGCCAAGTTCGCCATGATCCCCCTTTTGGAGCCCTCCAACCAGCAGGAGGCCTACGACATGGTCGCCTACGGTCTGGAGCTCTCCGAGCGGCTGGGATTGCCCGTGATGTTGCGCATTACCACGCGCCTGGCCCACTCACGCGCCGTGGTGGCCCGGGGCGGAAGCCTGGAACCGGAGCCGATCCACTTCCCGAAAAACCCCGCCGACTGGGTCTTGCTGCCCGTCAACGCGCGGCGGCGGTACGAGGCCCTGGTGGGCGTGCAGCCCGAGATGGGGCGGCTGGCCCGGCTGTCGGGATGGAACAACTACCGCAACGGCAACGACAAACGGATGGGGATCCTCGCGTGCGGGATCGCCTACAACTACCTGATGGAGTGGGCCCCCGAACTGGGGGATTTCCCCGTGCTCAAGATCGGGCAGTACCCCTTGCCCGACGACATCATCCGGCAGATGGCCTGGAACTGCGAAGAGCTGCTGATCATGGAGGAGGGCCAGCCCATCCTGGAGGAAGTAATCAGGGGCATCCTGCCCTCGCCGTGCACCGTCTCCGGGCGCCTGAACGGCAAGCTGCCCCGCACGGGCGAGCTCAACCCCAACGCCGTGCGCCACGCCCTGGGCCTCCCCCCCCTGCCCGAAGGCGAGGCGTGCCCCATCGTGGTTCCCCGGCCCCCCTCGCTCTGCGCGGGGTGCGGCCACAGGGACGTGTATGAGGCCCTGAACCGCGTCGTCGCGGCCAAAGCCGACTGCAAAGTCTTTTCGGACATCGGTTGCTACACCCTCGGGGCGTTGCCTCCTTTCCGCGCGATCGACACCTGCGTGGACATGGGCGCGTCGATCACGATGGCCAAAGGGGCCACCGACGCGGGGCTGAAATACGCTGTGGCCGTGATCGGGGACTCGACCTTTACCCACTCGGGCATGACGGGCCTGCTGGACGCGGTCAACTCGAACGCACCCGTTACCATCATCATCTCCGACAACCTGACCACGGCCATGACCGGGGGCCAGGACTCCTCCGGCACGGGCAAGCTCGAAGCGATCTGCCTGGCCCTGGGGGTGGAGGCGGAGCACTTGCACGTGGTTACCCCCCTGCCCAAGAACATGGACGCGATCACCGGGTTGATCGACCGCGAGGTGGAATACCGGGGCGTTTCGGTCATCATTCCCCGCCGGGAGTGCATCCAAACCCTCAAAAGAAAGCATAAGAAATGAAGTGCGATATCATACTGAGCGGCGTGGGCGGGCAAGGCATCCTGACCATCGCAGCGGTCATCGGACGGGCGGCCCTGGAAGAGGGCCTGAGCGTCAAGCAGGCCGAGGTCCACGGCATGAGCCAGCGGGGCGGGGACGTGCAATCCCACTTGAGGCTGAACTCCGAAAACATCTATTCGGACCTGATCCCCAAGGGGATGGCCGATCTGATCATCTCGCTCGAACCGCTTGAGTCCCTGCGCTACATCCCCTGGCTCAAGCCGGGCGGCTGGATCGTGACCGGATCGGAAGCGGTGGTCAACATCGGAAATTACCCCCAGATCGAAGCGGTGTACGAGGCGCTGGAAAAGAGCGGCAAGGTGTTGTTGGTCGACGCCGAAACATTGGCCCGCGAGTGCGGATCCCCGCGTTCGGCCAACATCCTTTTGCTGGGAGCCGCCTGCTTCGCCATCGGGCTCGACCCCGAGGCAGTCAAAAAAGCGGTCGCGGAGTTGTTCGCCTCCAAAGGGGAAGAGGTGGTAAGCCAGAACCTGGCGGCCTTTGCGGCCGGGCAGGCACAGGCTCAAAAAGCGTTGGAAGATGGAAAAAAATAAGAAGGGGGTCTTTACCGAGGCGCAGGTCGACAGCGCGGCGGCGCGGCTGAATATCACAGCGTTGGAGCAGGCCACCATCGGCGAGGCGTTGCTCCTTGCACGAAAACTGGAGGGCGAAACGGGCATCGAATTCATCCGCATGGACCAGGGCGTACCCGGGTTGGAGCCCGAGCTGATCGGCCGCCAGGCGGAGAAGGATGCCCTCGATACGGGCCTGGCGGCGGTCTACCCCGCGGCCGAAGGGATTCCCCAGCTGAAAAACGCCGCTTCGGAGTTTCTGAAGGCGTTTTTGAATGTGGAGATCGCGCCCGAAGGGTGTATTCCTGTAACAGGTTCAGTGGCAGGATCTTTTGCATCGTTCATCCTCTGCTCGCAGATGGATGAGAGCAAAAAAACGATCCTGTTCATCGACCCGGGCTTCCCGATCCAGAAATCGCAACTCAAGATCATCGGCGCGCCCTACCGCGCATTCGATATCCACGACTTCCGCGGCGCGGCCCTCAAAGAGAGGCTCGAAGCCGAGTTGAAACAAGGGGATATCGCCGGGATCATCTACTCCAACCCCAACAACCCGGCGTGGATCTGCCTCGACGAAACCGAATTGCAGATCATCGGCCAGCTGGCGACAAAGTACGGCGTCATCGTCCTGGAGGACCTGGCCTACTTCGGGATGGACTTCCGGCGCGACCTGGGCAAACCCTACCAAGCCCCCTACCCTCCCACCGTGGCGCGCTACACGGAGAACTATATTTTAATGCTCTCCTCCTCCAAAATATTCAGCTACGCCGGGCAGCGCGCGGCCTTTCTGGCCGTGCCGGAAAAGTTGTTCAAAAGCCGGAGCGCGGCCCTGGCGCAGCGTTACGGGAGCGCGGGGGTCGTGGGCGAGACGTTGATCGCCTCGATCCTTTACATGATTACCTCGGGGGTTACCCACACGACCCAATTCGGCTTTGCGGCGATGCTTAAAGCGGCGGTCGAAGGCCGATTGAACTTCGTGGAAAAAACCTCGGAATACGCACGCAGGGCGCGCAAGATGAAAGACCTGTTCCGCCGGTACGGCTTCCACGTCGTCTACGAAAAGGACCCCGGCGGCGAGATCAGCGACGGCTTTTTCTTTACCCTGGGTTACAAGGACTGGACGGGCGCGCGGCTGATGAAGGAGCTGTTCCTGTACGGCATCAGCTCGATTACCCTGGCCACGACGGGCAGCGAAAAAGAGGGGATCCGGGCCTGCGTGTCGCGCATGAGCCTGGACAAGCAATTCGACCTTCTGGAAGAGCGGCTTAAACTGTTCAGTCTGAACAACGGGTAAGCAGCGCGTCGAGCTGCTCCCGCACATGGCCGGGCGTATCGAAGAGGATGGCCTCAAAACCCAACTCCTGTGCCGCCTTGATGTTGTCGGCGTTGTCGTCGATAAAAACCGACTCCCGCGCATCCAACCCGTACCGATCCAGCAGCACCCGGTAGATCCGCGGGTCGGGCTTGATCAGCTTCTCGTCGCCCGAGACGACGATGCCGTCGAACAACCCGAAAAAATCGAACCTTTCATAGGCGATCGGCAACGTCTCGGCCGACCAGTTGGTCAACCCGTAGAGGGCGAAACCGCGCGCTTTCAAATCGCGCAGCAACTCCACCGTCCCGGGGATCTCGCTTTTGACCATCTCGCCCCACCGGGACTTAAAGAGCCCGATCGCCTCGCGGTACTCCGGGTTCTCGGCCTGTAACTCCTTGATCGCCTCGGCGAAGGGGCGTCCCCGGTCCAATTCGACGTTCCACGGCCCCGTGCAGACGTTGGCCAGGAAATACTCCATCTGTTGCTCGTCACTGAAGTAGTTGCGGTAAAGGTGGCGCGGATTCCAGTCCAGCAGCACCCCGCCGAAATCGAAAACTATATTCCTGATCCTTTTCATTATCTTCCTCCGGTTATCAGGTTGCCGAATTTGGGCACCCATTTCATCATCAGCCAGTAGATCCCCAGGCAGATGACCATGGTCAGCGCCGTGTCCACATAGGTCGCCATGCACAGCCCCGCCGCGCTGAAGGAGAACAACGGCTCGGTAAACTTCCCGATCACGGGCGTTACCCAGGGCTGGTGGGCCAAATAGATAAAGAAGCCCGCCCTGACGAACCATTTTCCGATTTTGAGCAGGTCATAGCGCATCAGCTCCGCCGTGAGGTTGGTCCAGAAGACCACCCCGACCAGGATGGCCGTGTTGCGCAGCCAGGGCTGCCACTCCGTATCCCGCAGCAGCACCGCGGACACGACCACAAGCGGGAAGAGGATGAACGAAACCCATTTCATCCGCCCGGCGATCTGGATCAAGTCCTTGCGGTAGATCCCCGCCACGGCCCCCAGCGCGAAGAAGAAGACCGCGGTCGAGCTCAACCCGTAATTCCCGATCCAGTCGGGGAGCCAGAAACCCGTCATCCAGCACGCGCCCAACGCGAGCACCGCCCAGCCGCGCGTCCATTTGATCAGCCAGTAGAGCAACGGCGAGAGCAAAACGATGACCATCAGATCGCGGATAAACCACATCTGGTAGACGATCGGCGTGGCCCGGTCGCCCATTGCCACCTCGCCGCCCCAAAGCGCACCCCAGATCGAGGAAAGGTTCATATCCAGCGTCCAGGTTCCCGCCCCGCCGGGCAGCAGTTTGAGCACGACGCCGTACAGCAGGATCGCCGCCCCGTTCCAGAACAGGTAGGGGATCAAGAGCGTCCAGACCCGCGCCTTGAGCTTGTTGACATAGACTTTCGGGGTAAAGTCGCCCCGCACGAAGAAGAAATAGCCCGAGATGACGAAGAACCACCTCACGGCGATCCAGCAAAACGAGACGCAGTTGGCGTACTTGAAGGTCGAATAGACCTCGATATGCTCGAGGTCGGCATGAAAGGCGTGGATCAAAACCACCGCCGCCCGCAGGATGAACCGAAGGTTATCGATTACATTGCGCTGGAACTCCGCCTGCCCGATCGCCGTCTCCGCCACGCCCCGGATCTACTTTTTAATGTGGCCCACCGGATGGTTCAGGTAGGGCACGCGGCCTTCGGGCAGGTTGAGCGCCTTGGCCAACTCCCCGGCGTCCATCGAGCCCCGCGCCACGGTGGCCAGGTTGAAGGCGGCGCAGTAGAGCGAAATGTTCTGGGAGACGATCCCCACATCCATCGCCGCGTACTTGAAATCCTTGTCCGAGACCAGCACCAGGCACAGGGGCGCGGTCTTCAACGGGCGCGCGTCGACGGTCGACGTCTGTATCAACGTATGCGAGGGCGCGTCATAGCGGTAGCAACCGTCGGGGAAGCAGACGTAGACCTCCACGTCCTGCTTGTTCATCGCCGAGGGGGCCGTGCGCTTGCCCTCCTTGGGGCGGTTGACCCCGTTGGCGGCCCACAACAAATCGGCCAGCTCCTGGGGCGTGAGTTTTTCCGGCGAGAACTCCCGCGTCGACTTGCGCTCCCAGAGCGCCTCGATCACGGTCTTGCCCCCCGTCTGGCTTGGGGCAAAGAGTTTAATGGTCTGGTTTTGCCCAAACGCCGGAAGGACCACGGCGGCGGCAAACAGGGATAAAAGGATCGTTTTCATGGCTTTTTCGGTTAATCGTCCAAAGCAAAAGTAGGAAAATCTATAAAATTTGCGAAAAAATCACGATATTGTCCGCGCAAATTCGCGCAAATATAATCAAATCATTATGAACAAGAAATTTTCCCCGGAGACTCTGTGCCTTACGGGAGGCTGGGTCCCGAGCAAAGGTGAGCCCCGTCAGATGCCCATTTGCCAAAGTACGACCTTCAGATACGAGACGAGCGAGCAGATGGCCAAACTCTTCGATTTGGAAGAAGCGGGCTATTTTTACACCCGGTTGCAAAACCCGACCAACGACACGGTAGCCGCCAAGATCACGGCCCTGGAGGGCGGAATCGCAGGTATGCTGACCTCATCGGGGCAGGCGGCCTCGCTGTTCTCCATCGTCAACCTGTGCGGCGCGGGTGACCACTTCGTCTGCTCCTCGACCATCTACGGGGGGACCTACAACCTGTTCGCCGTCACGCTCCAAAAGCTGGGGATCGAGTGCACGTTCGTCGATCCGGACGCTTCGCAAGAGGAACTCGACAAGGCCTTCCAACCCAACACCAAACTGGTGTTCGGCGAGACCGTGGCCAATCCGGCGCTGGTGGTGCTCGACATCGAAAAATTCGCCAAAACGGCCCATGCCCACGGCGTGCCCCTGATCATCGACAACACCTTCCCCACCCCGATCAACTGCCGTCCCTTCGAGTGGGGCGCCGACATCGTGATCCACTCGACCACCAAGTACATGGACGGCCACGGCGCGACGGTGGGCGGCGTGATCGTCGACAGCGGCAACTTCGACTGGGAGGCCAACGCGGAGAAATTCCCCGGCCTGACCACCCCCGACCCCTCCTACCACGGGCTGGCCTACTCGAAGGCCTTCGGCAAGATGGCCTTTATCATGAAGGCGACGGCGCAGTTGATGAGGGACCTCGGTTCGATCCAGGCCCCCATGAACGCCTTCTTGCTCAACCTGGGGCTCGAAACCCTGCACCTGCGCATGGAGCGCCATTGCAGCAACGCGCTGGCCGTAGCCAAATTCCTTGAAAAGCACCCCAAGGTGGTCTGGGTCAACTACCCCGGCTTGGAGGGGAACAAATACTACGCGCTGTCCCAAAAATACATGCCCAAGGGGAGCTCGGGCGTGGTGACCTTCGGTTTGAAGGGCGGCAGGGACGCATCGGTGGGCTTTATCGACGCGCTGAAACTGGTAATGATCCTTACCCATGTGGCCGACTCGCGCAGTTGCGTGCTCCATCCGGCCAGCCACACCCACCGCCAACTCACCGACGAGCAGTTGGTCCAAGCCGGCGTGCAACCCGATTTGATCCGTTTCTCGGTGGGCACCGAGAGCATCGAGGACATCCTCGCCGACGTGGCCCAGGCCCTTGAAAACGTGAAGTAGGCATGGAGAAGAACGTAATCTGGAACCCCACCATGGAGTGCCGCACCCGGCAGCGGATGCGGGAGCTCCAGGGTGAGCGGCTCCGCGAGACGGTCAGCCGGGTCTACCACAACACCCCCTTCTACCGCAGCCAGATGCAGGAGTTGGGCGTCACGCCGGGCGATATACAGACCATCGACGACATCACCAAGCTGCCCTTTACCACCAAGGAGGATTTGCGCGACAACTACCCATACGGATTGTTCGCGGTCCCCATGTCGGAGATCATCCGCCTGCACGCCTCCTCGGGGACGACCGGCACGCCCACCGTGGTGGGATACACGCGCAAGGACCTGGGGGTCTGGGGCGAGATGGTGGCGCGCTGCCTCTCCGCCTACGGGGCCAACCGGCACGATATCTTCCACGTCAGCTACGGCTACGGCCTCTTTACCGGGGGCTTGGGCCTCCACTACGGGGTCGAGACCTTGGGCGGGGCGGTAATCCCCATGTCGAGCGGCAACACGGCCAAGCAGATCAAGCTGATGCACGACTTCGGCGCGAGCGTGCTGGCCTGCACCCCCTCCTACGCCCTCTACCTGGGCGAGGCGATCCAGGCCACCGGCATCCCCAAGGAGGAGTTCAAGCTCCGTATCGGGGTCTTCGGCGCCGAGCCCTGGACCGAGAGTATGCGCCGCGAGATCGAGGCCAAACTGGGGATCAAGGCCTACAACATCTACGGCCTGAGCGAGATCATGGGCCCGGGCGTGAGCTACGAATGCCAGTGCCAGAACGGCTCCCACATCGTCGAGGACCACTTCTACCCCGAGATCGTCGACCCCGAAACGCTCCAACCCCTACCCTACGGCGAGGTGGGCGAACTGGTCTTCACGACCATCACCAAGGAGGGCCTGCCCTTGTTGCGCTACCGGACCAAGGACCTGTGCTCGCTGATCGAGGAGCCCTGTGCGTGCGGGCGGACCAACGTGCGCATGACGCGCATCATCGGCCGCAGCGACGATATGCTGATCATCCGGGGCGTCAACGTCTTCCCCTCGCAGATCGAGAGCGTGATCCTCGAAATGGAGGAGTTCGAGCCCCACTATATGCTGATCGTCGACCGGGTCAACAACCTCGACACACTGGAGGTCCAGATCGAGGTCCGCGAAGGCTTCTACTCGGACGAGATGAGCCGTATGCTGGCCCTCAGGAACAAGGTGGCCCACCGCATCCAGAACGTGCTGGGCATCGCCCCGGAGATCCGCCTGGTCGAGCCGAGGACCATCCCCCGCAGCGAAGGCAAAGCAAAGCGCGTAACCGATAAACGTAAAATCGAGTAAGCCATGACCGTAAAACAGTTGTCTGTATTTCTGGAAAACAAGACCGGGCGCATCAACCAGGTCGTCGGTATCCTGGCCAAAGCCGGGGTCAACCTCTCCGCCTTCTCGATCGCCGAAAACATCGACTTCGGCATTATGCGCATCATCGTATCGGACGTCGAAAAGGCCGTGGCCGCCCTCAAGGAGGGCAACTTCGCGGTCAGTCTGACCGATGTGGTCTGTTTGCGCCTGCCCAACACGGCGGGCTCGCTGCATCCCGTGCTGGAACTGCTCGAAAAAGAGGACGTGTTCATCGAGTACATGTACGCCTTCTCCGAAGGGCAGACCGCCAGCGTGGTCATCCGCCCCACCAACCTGGAAAAGTGCGTCGAGATCTTCAAAGAGCACTACAACATTCCCAACACCGAGGGGGTAAGCATAATTAAACCGTAAGCGGTATAAGTTGTCTTTCTTAAAAACGGAGCCATGCGGATTCTGGTCATTGTCAGTACACTCTTTCTCATAGCTTGTCAAAACGCCACCGTCTCGGTGGAGAACGGCAACGTATGGCTCGACGGCAAGATTATTACCTCCGAGGGCGGCTATATCGGCGCGTTGTTCCTCAAAGACCGCAAATCCGTCGTATTGTCCCAAAATGCAGGCTCGGGCGAAGGCTGGCTCTACCTGTACGACATAAAAACGGGCGAAAAAGAGCTGCTCCCCATCCAGGACTACCGTATGGAGGAGTTCTGGAATCTGGCCGCCGCCCCGGACAAAGATGCATTCTACTGTTTGGGGATAAAGCAGGTGGAGAGGCATATGGAGAACGAAGGCAATCCCTGTCGGTACGACCTTACGGAGCGGAAAATAAGCGAGATTCCCATCCAATGTCTCTGGTTTGAAGTGATAGGAAAGGGGAAATACAAGGGCTGCCTGCTTATAGAAGCGCGCGCCACCTCCGCGCCGCTCCACACCAGTTGGTTCCGGGGTTATTGGGTGGTGGACGACACGGGCAAAAAACTCGGGTTTTTGGGAGAGAGTGAAAGCGGCCACGAAGAGTTCGACCACGACAAACTAATTTTCGTCGCCGAGCCCGTCTCGCCCGAACTCTCCATGATCGAGGCCGCCTGCCAGGACGCGATGACGGGCCTGGACTACCTCAAAAAAGCTGAAAGCGGCCAACAGGATATGGAGGAGACAATCAAGGCTTTGCGGGAAGCTGTCCGCCAAAAGTTTCCCTCCACCCCCGTCGATACCAGCCTGTTGCCCGATTCATTGGCTGAAATGGTCCACACCGTCCGGGATTTTATGAACGAAAGCGAAAAATACGAACTCCCTTTCAAGGTCGCGGGCGTGGTGGGCCATGGCTTTATCCGCCATCTGTCGGGCGCCTCCTGGGTTCAATATAAACTCGAAATAGATGTCCTGAACCAGTCGGGCAGAACCTTCACGGAGACCGAGTTGAAAAAAGAGGTTCCCACCGGAAAGACCGAGACGGTCCATCCTCTTTTCGGCAATGCCTACGAGAGGGAGATCGTGGAGAAAATTTACCCCGAAGTCATCGTTACTTTCCCGGACGGAGTAAAAAAGATGAATGTATGCGGCGGCAAACCTTCCTGGTCATTCAGCGCAGTCTTCTACAACAACGTTTGGCGTTCCGGTAAGACGGTACGTTTCGAATTGGTTTTTGAGAATACCGACTTCAAGAATATTATATTCGAATATACTCCTGTGAGCGTGTCGCTGTCCATTCCGGCAACGGCCAAAGACCCTACCGGATACATAGTCAAAGGCTCCATGGGGAAATACGATCTGCTCGGGGATTGGAAAGATTACGCGGCAACAATTAAATAATTTGCTCGGTCCGGGCACAGGCGGTTTGCAATGCGGCTAAAAATTCTTACTTTTGGTCTATAAAGCCGCCGTTATGTACACCACACTTGTTAACTGCCCATTATTCAGGGGTTTGACCGCGGAGCAGATCGAAAAGATCCTGCCCCGGAACGAGAATATTTCACGCACGAAGTACAAGGCAGGCGAAAAGATCGCCCAGCGGGACACGGCCTATTCGGGGCTGATGATCCTTTTGCAGGGGTCGGCCTCGGGGGTGATGGTCTCGCCGGACGGCCGCAGCCAGACCATCGAGGCGATCGAAGCCCCGCAGCCTATCGCCCCGGCCTTTTTGTTCGGGGGTTACAACCGATTGCCGGTCGATGTGATCGCGCAGAGCGACGCCGAGGTGCTGACCCTGCACCGTGGCCTTCTGTTCGAGCTGATGCAGGCCGACGTGGTAATCCTCTCCAACTTTATCGACATCATCTCCAACCGGGCCAACGCCTGGTCGAAGAAGATCTATGCCCTGTCGTTCAGCTCGTTGAGGCAGAAGGTGGCATCCTATTTGCTGGACCACTCCTCCCCGGAGCAGTCCACGGTCGCCATTCCGGGGATCGCCGAGACGGCGCAATTTTTCGCCGCCACGCGCTCGGCGCTGACCTCCGTGCTGGAGGGGCTGGCCAAAAAAGGAATTATAAAATTCGATCCCGTGCAGGTAACCATCCTCAGGCGCGAGGCTCTGGGGGAGATATTAAAGTAATTTTTACGATTTGAGGTGATCTTCTACAATTTAGGCATACGGTTTTTGGGCTTCATCTTCCGGATCGCTGGCCGTCTCGACTCCAAGGCCAGGCGCTGGGTGGAAGGGCGTTCGGAGTGGCAGGCCAGGCTCGCCGCGGCGATCACACCGGGCGAACGGGTCATCTGGGTCCACGCCGCCTCGCTGGGCGAGTTCGAGCAGGGGCGGGCGATCATCGAGCAGATCCGGGTCTCGCAGCCGGAGTATAAAATCCTTCTGACTTTCTTTTCGCCCTCCGGGTACGAGCAGCGGAAGAACTACCGCCAGGTCGACTACGTCTTCTACCTGCCGCTGGACACCCCCCGCAACGCGCGCCAATTCGTGCGCATCGTCAACCCCGAGATCGCGATCTTCATCAAGTACGAGTATTGGCTCAACTATTTGAGGGAGCTTTACCGGGCAGGGAGCAAGACCTACATCATTTCGGCCATTTTCCGCCGCGACCAACCCTTCTTCCGCTGGTACGGCGGCATCTTCCGCCGTGGCCTGGGCTATTTCGAGCGGATCTTCGTGCAGGACGAGATGTCGAGGCGCCTTTTGTCACTGATCAAGGTCGAAAACGCGACCGTGGCGGGCGATACCCGCTTCGACCGGGTGGCGGATATCGCGGCGGCGGCAAAGGATATCGACCTGGTGGCGAAGTTTTGCGGGAACAGCCCCGTCTTCGTGGCGGGAAGCACCTGGCCCCCCGACGAGCAGATCCTCTCGGGGTGCATCGCCCCGGATCTTCCGCCCTCCGCGGGCACGGGGCTCAAGTGGATCATCGTCCCCCACGAGATTACCCCGCAGCACATCGGGCACCTCTGCTCGATCCTGCCTCCCGGCACGCTGCGCTACACCGAGTGCACGGAGCAGACCGATATGGCCTCTGCGCGCGTCCTGGTGGTCGATACGATCGGGCTGTTGTCCTCGATCTACCGCTACGGCCAGCTCGGTTACATCGGGGGTGGCTTCGGCACGGGCATCCACAACACATTGGAAGCTGCCGCTTTCGGCTTACCGGTAGCCTTCGGGCCCAACTACGAGAAATTCCGCGAGGCGTGCGACCTGATCGATATCGGCGCGGCCCGGTGCGTCAAAACGCAGGAGGACCTCGAAACATGGATCGACACGATGTCCGACCCGGTGCGCCGGGCCGAGGCGAGCGAAAAAGCCGCGACTTACGTCTCATCCCACACGGGGGCGACCGAGATAATCCTCGGGTCTATCTTCAAAAAGCAATAAACCGGCTACTTAATTTCCCACTCGGTCCCGTCCTTGCCGTCTTTGATCTGGATGCCGACGGCGGCCAGGCGGTCGCGGATAATGTCCGAGGTGGCCCAGTCCTTGTTTTCGCGGGCCTTTTTGCGGACTTCGAGCACCATCTCCATCAAGGGGGCGACGATCTCCTTGCCTGAGGTCTCCGATTCGTCGACCAGGCCCAGGACGTCGGTCAGCAATACGTGGAAAGCATTCTGAAGCAACTCCTTATCCTGCGCCGTGATCTTGCCGTCGCCCTGGCGCAAGGAGTTGATCACCCGCACCCAGTCGAAGAGTCCGGCAATGGCTATCGGGGAGTTCAAATCGTCATCCATCGCCCGCCGGAAATCCGCTTCCAACGTGGCGACATCCACGGTCGAAGCATCCGAAACCGGGATCTTTTCAATCGTCCGCGCCGCCTCCATCAGCCTTTCCAGCCCCTTTTGCGCCGCCTGCAAAGCCTCGTTCGAGAAGTCGAGCGTGGAGCGGTAGTGGGCCTGCAGGATAAAGAACCGGATGGTCATCGCGCTGTATGCCTGTTGCAACAGGGGGTGGTCGCCGGTCAGGAATTGCTCCAGCGAGATGGCGTTGCCCAGCGACTTGCCCATCTTGCGGCCCTCCATGGTAATCATGTTGTTGTGCATCCAGTACCTCGCGCTCTGGTGGCCGGTCGCAGCCACGCTCTGGGCGATCTCACAATCGTGGTGGGGGAAGACCAGGTCCATGCCCCCGCCGTGGATATCGAACCTCTGGCCCAGGTATTTGGCGCTCATGGCCGAGCATTCCATATGCCAGCCCGGAAAGCCGTCGCTCCAGGGCGACGGCCAGCGCATGATATGCTCGGGCGACGCTTTTTTCCACAGCGCGAAATCGAGCGGCGAGCGCTTGTCGGACTGCCCGTCCAGCGTCCGCCCCGAGGAGATCATATCCTCGATGTTGCGGCCCGAGAGCACGCCGTAGGGGTGGTCGTTGTTGTAAGCCTGCACGTCGAAATAGACCGACCCGTTGCCCAAATAGGCGTACCCATGGTCGAGGATGACCTTGATCATCTCGATCTGCTCGATGATATGGCCCGAGGCCAGCGGCTCGATCGAGGGGCGCAACACGTTCAACCGGTCCATGAATTGGTGGTAGCGGCGGGTGTAGTAGCCCGAGATCTCCATGGGCTCCACCTGTTCGATGCGCGCTTTCTTGGAGATCTTGTCCTCGCCCTCGTCGGCATCGTTCTCCAAATGGCCCACATCGGTTATGTTCCTCACGTACCGGACTTTATAACCCGAATACTGCAGGTACCGGAACAGCAAATCGAAGGTGATCGCCGAGCGCGCGTGGCCCAAATGGGGATCGCCGTAAACGGTCGGCCCGCAGACGTACAGCCCCACGCGGGGCGGGTCCAGGGGCACGAACTCCTCGAGCGAACGGGTTTGGGTATTATGAATTTTGAACTTGCTCTCCATGATTAACCTGCTTTGGGCGGTAAAATTAGCAAAAAATTCGTACTTTCGCGGCGAGGCGGACCAAAGACGCCATGCTAAAGAATGGAATTTAAAAAGCAGAACCTGATCTGGGGATGGGCGGCGTTCGCCATCGCGGCCGTTACCTACATCCTGACCATCGAGCCCACCGCAAGCCTTTGGGACTGCCCCGAGTTTATCGCGACCTCCTACAAACTGGAGGTGGGACACCCTCCCGGCGCCCCGCTTTTCATGATGATATCCAGGCTGTTTACCCTGCTGGCCCCCAGCCCGATGTACGCCGCAGCGATGGTCAACACGATGTCGGCGTTGGCCAGCGCGTTCACCGTTTTGTTCCTCTTCTGGACCATCACCCACTTAGGGCGGCGGATGCTCGAGCAGGGCGGTAAGGTCCTGGACAAAGCGCAGGTTATCATGGTGGTCGGGGCCGGATTCATCGGGGCCACGGCCTATACCTTTACCGACACATTCTGGTTCTCGGCGGTCGAGGGCGAGGTTTACGCCCTCTCGTCGATGTTCACCGCGCTGGTGGTCTGGGCGATGCTCAAATGGGAAGAGGTGGCCGACGAGCCCCACAGCACGCGCTGGCTGGTGCTGATCGCCTACCTGATGGGCCTTTCGATCGGCATCCACATCCTGAACCTTTTGACCATTCCCGCGCTGGTCTTTATCTACTACTTCAAAAAATACCCGAAGGTCACCACCTGGGGCGTTATCGGGGCCACGGCGGCCTCCGTCGCCATTTTGGGGGTGATCAATTTCATCATCATCCCCTACGCCGTGGCGGTAGGCGCGTGGTTCGACCGCATTTTCGTCAACGGCTTCGGCGCCCCGGTCAACAGCGGGATCACCTTCTACGTCTTCGCTTTGTTCGCCCTTCTGGGCTGGGCGGTGTGGTACACCTACAAAAAAGGAAAAGTATTGGCCAACACGATCGTGCTTTGCGTCACGGTCATCATGTTGGGCTACGGCTCCTACGCCTCGGTGCTGATCCGGGCCTCGGTCAACCCGCCCATGAACTCCAACAAACCCGACAACCCCTACGCGCTGCTGTCGCTGCTCAACCGCGACCAGTACGGCCAGAGACCCCTGTTGTTCGGCCCCTCCTACAACTCGCCGGTCGTGGACTACGAGTACCGGGACTTCCACTACCTGGGCGACGACGGGAAATACAAGACCGGCGAGACGGTCGGCGACCTCAAGTACGCCCCCGGCTTCAGTTTCTTCTTCTCGCGGATGTACGACGGCATCAAGGACCCCGAGGGGGATTACTACAAGAGCTGGACGCCCAACTTCACCGGCAGGCGGATCCCCTTCAACGACCAGGTCTACGTGGTCCCCACCTTCGGCGACAACGTCAAATTCTTCTTCAACTACCAGTTCAACTTCATGTTCTGGCGCTACTTCATGTGGAACTTCGTGGGGCGGCAGAACGACATCCAGGCCGAAGGACAGCTCGACCGGGGCAACTGGCTCTCGGGGGTCAAATTCATCGACGAGTGGAGGCTCGGCCCGCAAACCGACCTGCCCTCGGAGATGACCGCCAACAAAGCCCGCAACGTCTACTTCTTCCTGCCCTTCCTTTTGGGGATCATCGGGGTGGTCTACCAGTTCGGGCGCGACAAAAAGAACTTTACCGTGGTGATGTGGCTGATGTTCATGATCGGCTTCGCGATGGTGTTGTACTTCAACACCCCGCCCTCCGAGCCCCGGGAGCGGGACTACGCCTACGCGGGGGCCTTCTACGCCTTCTGCATCTGGGTGGGCCTGGGCGTTATGTCGGTGGCGGAAGGATTCTCCGCCCTGGCCAAAAAACGCTCCGTGGCGATCGCCGCCGGCTCCACCGTGCTGTGCCTTTGCGTTCCCGCGATCCTGGCCGCCGAGAACTGGGACGACCACGACCGCTCCCACAGCTTCGTGGCGCGGGATATCGGCTACAACTACCTGAGTTGCTGTCTGCCCAACTCGATCATCATGAACTTCGCCGACAACGACACCTTCCCCCTGTGGTTCAACCAGGAGGTCGAGGGCGTGCGCACCGACGTGAGGATCATGAACATGAGCTACCTCGACGCCGAGTGGTACATCGACGAGATGCGGGTCAGGGTCAACGAGTCGGACACCGTGCCCTTCTCGTTGCCGAGAAGCAAATACGTCAACACGAACGAGAGCATCCGCGTAGACAACCGTTTCGACACCCCGGTCGACGGCAAGGCGGTCATCAACTTCATCGCCAGCGAGGACCCGCGCTCCAAGGCGATGACCTACGGCAACCAGTTGGTCGACTTCATTCCCGCCAACCGCATCGCCATCCCCGTCAACAAGCAGAACGTGCTGGAAAGCGGCATCGTCAAGGCCGAGGATATGCACCTGGTCGAAGACACGCTGATCCTCGAACTCAACGCCAACTACTACCGCCGCGGCCAGTTGATGCTGTTGGATCTGCTGGCCAATTTCGACTGGAAAAGGCCGCTGTACTTTACCTCGATGTCCGTGGCGCGCATCTTCGGGTTGGAGAACTGGCTCCAGTTCGACGGCTACGGCTACCGCCTGGTCCCGATCAAAACTCCCTACAAGAGCGCGTTGGGCGTGGGCCGGATGGATACCGAATACACCTGGAAGATGCTGATGGAGACCTTCCGCTACGGCAACGTAAAGGACCCGAGGGTCTACACGAGCTACTTCATCCAGCACAACTACAACGCGACGTTGATCCGCAACGCCTTTACCCGCCTGGCCAACCAATTGATCGATCAGGGCGACACCCTGCGCGCGCGGGACGTGATGGCCCGGGCGATGGAGGAGCTGCCCTTCAGCCAGATCTTCCACTCCTACCAAAGCCCCTACTTCATCGACGCGTACTACCGCACCGGGGAGACGGAAAAGGCCGACACGGTGATGAGCCAATACGTGGATATCCTCAGCGAATGGGTGTTGTACTACAACCGCTTCAAGCCGGGTATGCAGCCCGCCGTCGAGGATGAGATGCAGGAAAAACTGGCTTTACTGAGCTCCCTGTATGGGATCGCGCAGGAATACGAGCGCACGGAGATCTCCGAGCGAATCGCCACGGCCTTCTCGGTGGGATACAGGGAGACGCCCCGCATCCCCGGCAACGTCCGGTAGGCCATGCTCGCCAGTTGCTTTTCGCCGGGCGGCATCGAAGCGGGCTGCGACGAGGCGGGACGGGGTCCCCTGGCGGGCGACCTGTTCGCCGCGGCGGTCATCCTGCCCGGGGGTTTTTCGCACCCCCTGCTGGACGACTCCAAGAAGATGAGCGAGAAAAACCGTTACCTGCTGCGCGACGTGATCCGGAAGCAGGCCCTGGCCTGGAGCGTGGCGAGGATCAGCCCCGCGCGGATCGACGAGGTCAACATCCTGAACGCCACCTTCGAGGGGATGAACCAGGCCGTCAACGGCCTCAAACTACGCCCCGAACTGCTGTTGGTGGACGGCAACCGCTTTAAAACAGAGCTGGCAATCCCCTACCGGTGCATCGTCGGCGGAGACGCGAAATTCGCCTCCATCGCTGCGGCCTCCGTGCTGGCCAAGACCTGCCGCGACGACCACATGGCCCGGCTGCACGCCGAATTCCCCGAATACAACTGGCTTAAGAACAAAGGCTACCCCACCCGCGACCACCGGGCGGCCATCGAAAAGTTGGGCCCCAGCCCCTACCACCGCATGAGTTTCCGGCTGCTGTAATTGATCGGCGCTATATAAAGAAGTCGTACAGTTTCCATTCGGTCAGCAGCCACCCTTCGTCCTGTGTGTAAACAAACGATGCCTTACCGGCAGTATGGGTACCGTCATACACTTTGTTGTAAATCCTGCCGAACGGCGTCACGTCGAAGGCCTCAAAAATGCATTCGCACTGGGCGTTTCCTTCGCGGACAACGATATTCTTCGCTTTGACCGCATTGAGCGAATAGGTTTTTACCAATACGGATTCTTTGTGCTCAAGGGCTTTGGCCTTATCGTAATCGCTTTTAGGCTCTTCTTTTTGTGGTTTAGATGCCGGTTTTTCCTCCTTGGAAGCGGCCGGTTTGGCGGCCTCTTCTTTTTCATCTTCCGGAAAATACTCATTAGGCGATACGTCAAATTCCGGATAATGCCCTATAATCGCCGGTTTTAAATATTCGTCGATCTTGCCTTCATAGGCAGGGATGTCACCCAAACTACAAGCTTGCCCCTGCTCGGTCAAGGCCACGTCAACAAAGTAGATGTTTTTGGTCGTGCGCTTGTATTCATTGACAACATTGTAATTATACCAATCTATTTTATACCCGGAATGATAGCTGACGCTTTTCTTGATGCGCTCCACCTTGTAGGTTATTACCCCTGCGGCTGCCAATTTACGAAGCTCGAACCGCTGGTCGTCGTCATTTTCTTCATAATAACCAATAACCAGCCTCTTGCTGTAATTGTCTTTATTAAGATCCTCCTTCAACCTCTCGGTCACTTTGTTCAGCACCGTTTTTTCTTTGATACGACCCTGGTGTTCACAAGAAGTCATCAGGAGGATTCCCCCCAGCAAAAAGATTCCGGTAAAAATGTCGAGTTTCTTCATAGTATTTTGTTTTAGTGGTGGCTTTTCTAATTTAAAGTTAACCATGTTTTTGATACAGAGCATATAAATACATAAAAAACGGCCTCTTTTTAAAAAAGAGGCCGTTTTTATCGGGAATCCGCCTTACAGCAATTCGGGCAGGCTGACTGCGCGGGCCTGGATGCCGGACTGGCCCATCATCTGCTCGACCATCGTGTACTGGTCGTACAGGGCCTTGAGTTCGGGGGCGATCTCGAGGGTCCTGGTTTGTGAGAACGCCTTGAGGAAGGCCGAGAAGGGGGTATCCTTGTCGGAGATGACGTTGATCTGGAAGTCGTCGGCCACCCCCGCGCGGTCGGCCGCCAGGGCGATGGCGCTCTTCAGCCCGCCAAAGCCGTCGATCAGGCCGATCTCCAGCGCGTCGGCGCCGAGCCATACGCGGCCCTGGCCGATGGCGTCCACCTCGTCGCGGGTCAGGTTGCGGCCGTCGGAGACGTGGGATACGAAGGTTTTGTATACGCCCTCGATGCGGTTCTGCACGTAGGCGCGCTCCGCCTGGTCGGCGGGACGGAAAGGCAACCCCATATCGGCGTGGGGGGATGTTTTGGCCACGTCGGTGGTCACGCCGAGTTTGTTTTTCAACGCGGCCTGGGCGTTGTACCAGAGACCGAACACACCGATCGACCCGGTCAGGGTGGTCTCATTGGCCAGGATGGCGTCGGCGCCGCAACTGACCCAGTAACCGCCCGAGGCGGCCATGGAGCCCATCGAGACGATCACGGGTTTTACGGCTTTGAGGAGTTGCACCTCGCGCCAGATCACATCGGATGCCAACGCGCTGCCGCCCGGGGAGTTGACCCGGAAGACCACCGCTTTGACCTTGTCGTCCTTGCGCGCGCGGGAGAGCTTCTCGGCGATTACCGACCCCACTGCCTCCCCGGTTCCGCGGCCCTCGGAGTCCACGATCACGCCGTTGAGGTAGACCACGGCGATCCGGTTCTTCGAGGTGTACCCGCTCGCCTTGCCGACTGCCAGGTAGGTCGAGAGCGAAACCATGGCGGGCTCACTGTCGGAGTACTCCTCCATATCGTCCTCCTCGCTGCCCGAAGCCAGCCAGTTGACCAGCTTGTTGACCTGGTCCTGGTAGAGCAGCGAGTCGACCATGCCCAGCTCATAGGCGTCCTGCGGGAAGTTGATGGCCAGCTCGTCGGCCCACAGGGCCAGCTCGTCGGCGTCCAGGTCCCTGGATTCGGAGATATCCCCGAGGTATTTGTTCCATGCGGAGCCGAGCAGGGTGGTGTACTGGAGTTTGTTCTCGGGGCTCATTTTGTCCTGGATGTAGGGCTCGACGGCCGATTTGAACGATCCGTGGCGGATCACGATCGGCTCCACGCCCAGTTTGTCCAACAGGCCCTTGAAGAATATCTGCGTTTGGGACATACCGACCCACTCGACCATCCCTTCGGGGTTGGCGATCACATAGTCGGCCACCGAGCAGATGAAATAGTCCCTCTGGGTGTAGACGTCGTTGTAGGCGACGATGTATTTCTCCTCGCCGAAACTTTTCAACGCGTCCCTCAACTCCTCGCTCGAGGCGAGCATACCGGCGTTTCCGGTCAGGTAGATGCCCCGGATGCGGTCGTCGTACGAGGCCCTTTCGATGGCATTGACCACATCGAGCAGGGTGTGGTTGGTGCGGACCTTGAAGGTCATAAAGTCGATGTCCCCGAAAGGCGTCGCGGGGGGAGCGTCGTAGATCGTCTCGGAGAGGTCGATCTTGAGGAAGGATCCGTTGGGGACCGTGACCGCCTGGGAGGAGCTTCCCAGGGCGGCGAGCATGCTGATGAACATCAACATGGAGAGCAGGCCGAGCACCACATTGGCGGCCAGAAAGGCCAGGAGCGCCGCCCAAAAAGTCTTTGCAAAATTCATAGTCTTCGGGTTTTATACTGCAAAAGTAGTTATTTTCCTCTATTTTTGTGCCAAAGATAGCGAAAGCCGAGAGTAATTCAAGCTTGCTTGAAATTGCCGAGGCGCATCCTATCTTATTCAAAGATAAGGTATGCCATGGAGAACAGGGACGTTTTGGAAGTTTTAAGCAAAATTTTTCATCCTCAGACCCATAAGCCCGTCACTGAAGGGGGGATCGTGGAGCAGGTCAGGGCCGGGGAGGGGAAGATCGATATCGTGCTGCGCTTTGTCCTGCCGCGCGACCCTTTCGCCGTTGGGATCAAGCGCGAAGTGGTCAAGGCGGTTTCGGCTGCCTTTCCCGATAAAAAAATTAATGTATTGATAAAGGAGGGTGCACCCTCCCGGGCAGACCCTTTGGAGAAGCTCCGGGAAGGGAGCGGCGCCCAAGGCATTGGGCGGGTGATCGCCGTCTCGTCGGGCAAGGGCGGGGTGGGTAAAAGCTCGGTAACGGCCAACCTGGCCGTCCTGCTGGCCCAACAAGGCTACCGGGTCGGCATCCTGGACGCGGACGTTTACGGGCCCTCCCAGGCGGCCATGTTCGGGGTAAAGGAGTACCGGCCGGGTGTGGTCATGCAAGGGGAGAAGGAGATGTTCCTGCCCGCCGAGGCCTATGGCGTGAAGGTCATGTCGATCGGGTTCTTTATCTCGCCCGACGACGCGCTGGTCTGGCGGGGCCCGATGGCCACGGGGGCTTTGCGCCAGCTGGTCCACCAGACGGCGTGGGGCGGATTGGATTTTTTGCTGGTCGACCTGCCTCCCGGGACGGGGGATATCCACCTGACCGTTTTGCAGGAGTTGAAGATCGACGGGGCGGTCATCGTCTCCACGCCGCAGGGGATCGCCCTGGCGGACGTGCTGCGCGGGATCGGGATGTTCCGGGCCGAGAAGATCGGCGTGGAGGTCCTGGGGATCGTGGAGAATATGTCGTGGTTTACCCCTTTGGAGCACCCCGGGGAGAAGTATTACATCTTCGGGAAGGGCGGCGCCAGGGCGATGGCCGGGGAGTTGGGCGTTCCTTTTCTGGGCGGGATCCCTATCATGGTCTCGGTAATGGAGGGTGCCGAAAAGGGGCGTCCCGACGCTGTCGATAACTCTTTTTTGAAAGAGTATTATTCCGGTGTGATCAAGGCGGTTACAAAAAAGCGGGATTGTTAGGAAAATGTAAACACCCCTTGATTAAAAAATAGAAACTCACGGAGAAAAAATTTTGAACGCCGGAAAATTTATCCATACACCCGGCCCCTTCAAACCGGCAAAATTTTTTATTATTTTCTTTCGCTGATTTATCAACCGCTTCCCTCCCCCGTTTTTTGATAAAAAAGAGTGTTGACAACAAAGATTAAGTAACAAACATCCTGTTGAAAATTTTCTTTTGTTCCGGCCGGGCGGACCTCCTTGAAAACCTCCGCCTGTCGATAAAAACAAAGTATCTTTTTTCCATATTTTTTACCAACACCATCAACGCCTATTATTATTACTATTCTTTTTATTTTAAATTTTTAATTCTTGAAAAAGAAAAAATAAGAAAAAGAGATGAATGTGGATAACTTGAAGCTGGTCGAGAAGATCGGCATGTTGAAGAAGGAGCGGAATGCGATTATCCTGGCGCACTATTACACGCGTCCTGAGGTTCAGGATGTGGCTGATTTCGTGGGAGATTCCTATGCCTTATCGGAGGTTGCGGCGACGACTCCCGCCGATGTGATCCTCTTTGCGGGGGTTAAATTCATGGGTGAGACGGCCAAGGTGCTTTCTCCCCGAAAGACGGTCGTGATCCCGGTCATGGAGGCCGGATGCTCCCTTGCTGACTCCTGTGAAGCGGCGGGATTGGCCAAGCTGAAACAAAAATTCCCGGACCATAAAGTGGTCTCCTATGTGAACAGCTCGGTCGGGGTGAAGGCCCTGACCGATGTTTGCTGCACATCTTCCAACGCGGTGGCCGTGATCGAAAGCCTGAAGGATGAAAAGATCATCTTCGTGCCCGACCGCAACCTGGGCGCCTACCTGAAGAAAAAGTCGGGCCGGGAGGATATCGTCCTGTGGGACGGTGCCTGCCATGTGCACGATAAATTCAATGCTCAGGAGCTTGAAAAGCTGAAAAAACAACACCCGAAAGCCAAAACCGTCGCCCATCCCGAAAGCCGGGAGGAGGTATTGGCCCTCGCTGACTTTACGGGAAGCACGGCGGCGATCCTTACCTGGTGCAAGCAATCCCCGGATCAGGAATTTATCGTGGTCACCGAACCGGGCATCCTGCATAAACTTCAAACAGACAGCCCCGAAAAAACCTTTTACACCCTGGGAGTGGACGGCGGATGCAACGAGTGTGAATATATGAAGATGATCACTTTGCAATCCATAGCCGATTCCCTGGAAACCCTCACGCCCGAGGTGCTCATCGAAGAGGATATGCGGGAAAAAGCGGAGAAGTCGATAAAAAATATGCTGGCCGTAAAGTAAGGCCCGCAATATTTTCTTAATTTTACCGATTATTTTTCCCTATGGAGTTCAAACTGGTCAGTTCCTATTCCCCCACGGGAGACCAACCGAAGGCGATCGACGGTTTGGTCTCCTGCATCGACGGGCATAGCGGCCATGTGACGCTCCAGGGGGTAACCGGATCGGGCAAAACCTTTACCGTGGCCAACGCCATCGAGAGGTTGCAACGCCCGGTGCTGGTTTTAAGCCACAACAAAGCCCTGGCCGCTCAGCTCTACGAGGAGTTCCGCAACTACTTCCCGGAGAATGCGGTCGAGTTTTTCGTCTCCTACTACGACTACTACCAGCCCGAGGCCTACCTGCCCACCACGGACACCTTCATCGAAAAAGACCTCTCCATCAACAAGGAGATCGAACAAATGAGGTTGAGCGCCACCTCGGCCCTGTTGTCAGGCCGCCGGGATGTGATAGTCGTATCGAGCGTATCGTGCCTCTACGGCATCGGCAACCCCGCCGACTTCCACGCCACTTCGATACCCCTCGAGAAAGGGGAGTTTCTGGGCCGTAACCGCCTTTTAAGGTCTTTGGTGGAGGCCCAGTATACCCGGGTCGAAAATATCCTCGAAAACGGCAAATTCCGCGTCAACGGACAAACGGTCGATATCATGTCGGCTTTCGGGTCGGAGTGTTACCGCGTCAGTTTTTTCGACGATGAGATCGAAGCCCTCTCGAGGATCAACCCCGACACCGGGGCGCGGATCGAATACGTCGACCGGGTGGTAATCTACCCCGCCAACCTGTTCGTGACCACCAAGGAGAAAACGGAAAAAGCCATCGCCCAGATACAGATCGACTTAGGAAAGAGGATTGGGTATTTCGAGAGCGAAGGAAAACACCAGGAGGCCCAGCGGATCAAACAAAGGGTGGAGTACGACCTGGAAATGATCAAGGAGTTGGGTTACTGCTCCGGCATCGAAAACTATTCGCGCTACCTCGACGGGCGGAGCGAGGGGACCCGGCCGTTCTGTTTGCTCGACTATTTCCCCGAGGACTACCTGATGGTGGTAGATGAGAGCCACGTTACCCTGCCCCAGGTCAGGGCGATGTTCGGGGGCGACCGCTCCCGAAAGGAGAACCTGGTAAATTTCGGTTTCCGCCTGCCCGCGGCCATCGACAACCGCCCGCTTACCTTCGATGAGTTCGAGTCGATGACCGGGCAGACCGTCTACGTCAGCGCCACACCCGGCGATTATGAACTTTTGAAGTCGGAAAACGCGCTGGTGGAGCAAGTGATACGCCCCACGGGCCTGGTCGACCCCGAGGTCAACGTAAGGATCACAGAGAACCAGATCGACGACCTGGTCGAGGACATCCGCCGGGTAGTGGCCGGAAACGACCGCGTACTGGTTACCACGCTGACCAAGCGGATGGCGGAAGAGTTGTCAAAATACTTCGACCGGATCGGGATCCGCAACCGCTACATCCACTCCGACGTCGATACCCTGGAGCGGGTCAATATCCTCAAAGGACTAAGGAACAACGAATTCGACGTACTTATCGGGGTCAACCTCCTGCGCGAGGGCCTCGACTTGCCCGAGGTCTCCCTGGTGGCCATCATGGACGCCGACAAGGAGGGATTTTTGCGCAACGAACGCTCCATTACCCAAACGTCGGGCCGGGCCGCGCGCCACGCCCGGGGCCGGGTGACGCTCTACGCCGAAAAGATCACTGATTCGATGGATGCCGCCATGGAGGAGAACGCCCGCCGCCGCCGCATCCAGATCGACTACAACAACCTCCACGGCCAGGTCCCGCGCACGGCAGAAAAGAACATCGCGACCGTCGCCTCCGCTTTCGCCCTCTATCCCCAGGGCGGGCAGACGGCCATGGCGGCCGAGCCTGCGGCGGAATACATGACCGTCAAAGAGGTTGCCGCCGCCATCGTGCGGGAGCGCAAAGCGATGGAAGAGGCGGCGCTCAAACGCGATTTCGACGCCGCAGCGCACCACAGGGACGCCATGTACGCGATGGAAAAGAGATTGATAACCGCAGAGAAGTGAAACCCGGACAGCAACAGAATACCGCCCCGGAGATGATGGAAACCCTCCCCCCCGAAACGTGCGATCCCAGGGGATTGCCCGGAGCGATCCGGCGCCTGGTCCGCTTTTTTTACTTCCCGGTCTTCCGGAAGATCCTGCCGATCCAAACCTTCTATTACGCCGCTTGCGGGGCGATCACCTACTATTTGATCGACCCGGTGGTCTACTACACCGCCTACCACTACATCTTCCGCAAGGAGATCCTCGAATTAGGATTCGTGGCCCTCTCCCCCCACGTGGCCGCGCTGGTTCTAACCTTTCCTATAACCTTTACCGTGGGTTTTTTACTGAACCGGCACGTGGCCTTTATCCATTCGCCGTTGTCCTCCGGGATCCAGCTTTTCCGTTATTCGGTAACCGTGGCCGGATCACTGGTCTTCAGCTACCTGTTGATAAAATTGTTCGTCGACGTGTGCGGGTTCTACCCCACCCCGTCCAAAATATTGTCCACCACGATCATCATGGTGTACAGCTATCTGGCACAGAAATACTTTACTTTCAGGGGATCCAGATGATCCTCTACGCCGGAAGGTAGGGTATGGTAAGGATCAGACGCGCCCCCCGGGTGTAAGTTTCATCCACGATGAGCGATCCGCCCATCTTTTCGGCGAGCATCCGGCAGATCGAGAGCCCGAGGCCTGACCCTTGCGAAAAATCATCGAGTTTCATAAAGCGGGCGAAGATCTCCTCGCGTTTGTCCTCGGGGATCCCTATGCCCGTATCGGTTACGGAGAATACGACCCGGGAAGGATCGCCCTCCAGGGCGCAAGCAAGGGTTATTTTGCCTGTTGCGGTGGCCCGGCAGGCGTTTTGCAGCAGGTTGAGCAGGATTTGTTCCACCCTCTTGCCGTCGGTAACCGAACGTATGGGGGCATCCGGGGGGATGAATTCCATTTTTACCCCCTCATTGAGGTGGATGCGGGCCTCTTTCACAGCGTCGCGGCAGCAACTCTCGATGTTCACGGGGGCGAGCTCCACGCCCTTGCCCGATTCGAGGTCCGAGAGGTCCAGCACCTGGTCGATGAGTTTGAGCAGGTTGTAGTTGTTGTTTTCGATGATTTCCGTGTACTGCCGCATCTCGCTGTCTTGAGATGCTATTTCGGAGATCAGTCTCGAGAATCCCACGATGGCGTTTAAAGGGGTGCGTATCTCGTGGGTCATATTCTGTATGAACACGCTCTTCATCCGGTTGGCCAGCTCAGCCCGCTCGCTGGCGGCGAGGGCTTCTGCGCGCGATTCGACCAGGGCCTCGTTTTTTTGCAGCAGCTCTTTTTGCGAGAGCTCCAAACGGCGTCCCAGGCGGTACCAGCGCACGAACAGCAGCGAAACCCCACCCAGGCATATGATCAGCACGACGGATAGGATGCTGATGTAGTGGAATTTCTGCTCGCGGGCCTGCAATTCCAGCTCCTGCTTCTGCGAGTTGAGCCTCTCCACGTCGAGCATGGCGGCGAACTCGCCGGCGGAGGTCTGCGCCCGGACCAGGTCCACCGAGTCGCGCAGGATGAAATATTGCTCGAACAGCCGGGCGGATTTTTGGTAGTCGCCGCTTTGCAGGTAGATGCTCGCCTTGTTGCGCATGCCGTGGATCATCATCCCCTCCTCGCCCAGGCGCTCCAACTCCCGCTCCCGGTCGTCCACCGCCTGGAGTGCGCGGTCGTACTGCCCGGTGTGGGAGAAGTAGTTCACGCGTGCCGCGTAGAGCATCTTGAACATGCTCTCCAGGCGGCGGTCACTCCCGAAGAGCGTCTCCATGCTGTCCAGGTATTCGCGCGCTATGTCCAACCGCCCGCTCCGGGCGTAGTAATTCATGTAGAAATTCATGCACGTGACCTGGTTTTGCGCGGTCAGGGCCGCCTCTTCCGCCTTGCGCGCCGCCTCGAGCATTTTTTGTTCGTCGCCGATTTTATTGTAGTAGTCGGCGATGTCGATCCAGGCCAGGGTAAGGTTGTAGCGGTCCAGGTCGTAGCGTTCGATCAGCTCGACCTCCTTGAGGCGGGATTCGCCCGCCCGCTCGATCATGCCCTGCAACTTATACAGCACGGCCAACGAGTAGTAGCAATTGGCCAATCCCTCTTTGTCGTCGTCCAGGTGGGCCTGGGCGAGCATTTTTTCGACCTCATTGAAGGCGGTGTTTACCTTGCCGGTCTTGATGTAGTACTGCACCAGGCGTTTTCCCCAGGCGAAATAGTAGTATTTGGGTTGTTGGGTCTTGCGTGCGAAATCCTTGACGCGCTCCACGCAGACGAGCAAACTGTCCTCCTGGTTGTTGAAGTAATAGTGGTCCACGACCGTCGAGAGCGCCACGGCCTGCATCCGCTTGTCCCCTTTTTGTTTGGCCATATCGAACAGCGTGTCGGCCATGGCGAGCACTGCGGGCGAGAAGATATGCTCCTTGCATTGCTGGTAATAGGCGTAAAGCACGCTGTCGACCTTGTATATTTCGGCTTCGCTGGCTTTCGGGGCGGCCACGCAGGGGATCGATACCAGGAGCAGGAAAAGGGCCGGCACGGCGCTTACACGCCACTTGCGTCTGTCGGGTCCGTTTGGATGTTTTGGGGTCATTTATTCCGGAAAAAACCTGTACAAGTATATGGATAAAAAACTTGCTGTGCAAGTTGCACGGCGATCCGACAAGCGAAAAGTGCGCTATTCGACCGATGATTAACAAAAATTAGTAACTTTACACGCCTTAATGATCGACAAACTTACCATAGACCGGATCTATGCCGCCGCGGATATCGTGGAGGTGGTCAGCGATTTTGTCACGCTCAAAAAAAAGGGGGCCAACTACACCGCCTGCTGCCCTTTCCACAACGAAAAAACCCCCTCTTTCGTGGTCACGCCCTCGAAGGGCATCTTCAAGTGTTTCGGTTGCTCGAAGGGCGGGAACGCCGTTACCTTCGTGATGGAGCACGAGAGCATGACCTACCCCGAGGCGCTGAAATACGTCGCCAAAAAGTATGGTATCGAGGTCGAGGATAGGGAGTTGACCGAGCAGGAACAACGGGTCAACGACGATAGGGAGAGCATGATGGTCGTGACGGGCGCCGCGGCGGAGTTTTTCGCCCGTACGCTCCACGACACGGCCGAGGGCAAGGCCGTCGGGATGAGCTACTTCAAAAAGCGGGGCTTTACCGACGAGACGATCCGCCACTTTATGCTCGGTTTCTCCCCCGAAAAGAACGACGCATTCTCGACATACGCCCTGGAGAATGGATACAAGCAGGAATTCCTGGTCTCCACGGGCTTGAGCATCGAACGCGAGCAGGGGGGGCTTAGGGACCGCTTCACGGGCCGCGTGATCTTCCCGATCCACAGCTTGAGCGGCCGGATCGTGGGCTTCGGGGGGCGCACGCTGCGCACGGACAAGGCGGTGGCCAAGTACCTCAACTCCCCCGAAAGCACGATCTACCACAAGAGCGACCTTCTCTACGGCCTTTTCCAGGCCAAGAACGATATTTCGCGGGAGGACGCCTGCATCCTGGTCGAGGGCTACACCGACGTGCTTCAAATGCACCAGGCCGGCGTGAAAAACGTCGTCGCCTCATCGGGTACGGCCCTGACCCAGAACCAGATCCGCCTGATCAGCCGCTTTACCAGGAACATCACGGTCATTTACGACGGCGACCCCGCCGGGATCAAGGCTTCGCTCCGGGGGATCGATATGATCCTGGAGCAGGGCCTCAACGTGCGTGTGGTGCTCCTGCCCGAGGGAGAGGACCCCGATTCGTTCGCCAAAAGCAACCCGGCCACCCGGATCAGGGAGTTTATCGCCGACAAAGAGGAAGACTTTCTGACCTTCAAGACCAAGGTGTTGCTCTCCGACGCCAAAGGCGACCCGATCAAAAAGGCGGCGTTGATTACCGACATCGTCGATTCGATCGCCCTGATCCCCGCCCCCATCGCCCGCTCGGTCTACATCAAGGAGTGCGCCTCGCTGCTGGACATCGACGAGGCGGTTTTGGTGACCGAGGTGGCCAAACGGAGGGTTTCCGCCACCGGCGACCGCCAGACCCAGGAGTTTTTGCAACGGCGGATTACCGAGATCAAGCGGGAGACCCAACAGCCCGTTGTCAAGTTCATTGCAGGCGGCAGCACGCTGGACGAGCTCGAAAAGGAGATCGTCAAGTACCTGCTCAAGTACGGCAGCGAGCAATTCGAGTTTACAGAAGGGCGGGAGACGGTCCAATTCGGCGTGGCCGAGCTGGTGCTGACCGAGATCGCCAACATCGGCGCCGAATTTACCAACCCCGTCTACAAAGCGATCTTCAACACCTATTCAGAGGCCTTTGCCGCAGGCAGCCACCCGCCCGCACATACCTTTATCAACCATCCCGACCCGGGCGTGTGCAACGCCGCGGTCGAGGTGTTGACGGCCGACGACAACTACATCCCGAGCGAGCTTTGGAAGCGGATGGAGGCTCCCCCGATTACCGAGAAAGAGATCCTTTCCGTGGCCCTTCCCCGTGCAATCCTGCTCTATAAGTCCAAGGTAATCAAGGCAATAATAGAGCAGTTGAAAGCTTCCCTGTCCGATCCCGATACCCAGGACGAGGATAAGTCGGCCGTGATGCAGAAGATCGACTCCCTGAACCGCGAATTGACAAAAATATCGAAACACACCAACCGTATAGTGCTTTGAGTCACCCACAAACCATTATGATATGATAACATTCCTTTGTTGCCTGGCTTTTCTTGTCGCGTCGTATTTTACCTACGGCAGGTATCTTGAGAAGATCTTCGGAGCGGACAAAGACCGCCCCGTACCTTCGTCCACGAATTTCGACGGGGTGGATTTCGTGCCGATGCCCCAATGGAAAACCTTCCTGATCCAGTTGCTAAACATTGCAGGCCTGGGTCCCATTTTCGGCGCCGTCCTGGGCGCGACCTACGGTCCGCTCGCTTTTTTGTGGATTACCCTGGGGGGTGTTTTCATGGGGGCCGTGCAGGACTACTTTTCGGGTATGGTGTCGGTCGAGAACCGGGGCCTGAGCTTCCCGGAGATCGTCGGCAAGTACCTGGGGCTATCCGTCAAGCAGGTCATGAGGGTCTTCACCATCTTTCTGATGGTGCTGGTCGGGGCGACCTTTATCACCGGACCGGCCGATATCCTCTCTCCGATGACGGGTTGGGACAAGACGTGGTGGATCTTTATCATCCTGGCCTACTACATCATAGCTACTTTGATGCCCATCGACAAGATCATCGGCAGGATCTACCCGGTCTTCGGAGCGGCGCTACTGCTGATGGCTGCGGGGATCCTCGGGGTCATCCTTTTCGGGGGCTACCCCGTTCCCGAGTTGTGGGGCAATGCGCACAACATGAAGTTCAACGCGCAGAATTTCCCCATCGTCCCCACGATGTTCATCACCATCGCGTGCGGGGCGATTTCGGGCTTCCATGCTACCCAGTCCCCCTTGATGGCACGCTGCATCCGCCATGAGAAACAGGGTAGGGCGGTCTTTTTCGGCGCCATGATCTCCGAGAGCATCATCGCTTTGATCTGGGCGGGGATCGGCATGGCCTTCTTCGGCGGGGTGACCGAACTGAACCAGGCCCTGGCCGACCACGGCGGCAGCGCAGCCTGGGCGGTGGATACCATCTCCAAGACGACACTGGGTCAAATAGGCGGCATCCTCGTCTTGCTGGGCGTGGTGGCCGCCCCGATCTCCACCGGCGACACCGCCTTCAGGAGTGCGCGTTTGATGGTGGCCGACTTTTTGCGCTTAGAGCAAAAAACGCTGTACAAGAGGCTTCTGATCAGCATTCCCCTCTTTGTGGTAGGCTATTTCATTGCCCTGATGAAGTTCGAGGTCCTGTGGCGTTACCTGGCCTGGGCCAACCAGGTCCTGGCCGTAGCTTCGCTGTGGGCCGTAGCGATCTATTTGATGCAACGCAGGAAGAACTACTATGTGGCAGTCTTCCCGGCGGTCTTTATGACCTTTATCACGACAGATTACCTCTTCACATCGCCCCAAATGCTCTCCCTGCCCATCCTTTCGGGGAGCATTATGGCGGGATTGTTTACCCTGGCCGCCGTCTTCGCCTTCGCCAAGGCCGCCAACCGATACATGAAAAGCAAACTATGAGCAGACTGTTCCACCTCGAACCGACCAGCGAAGACACCTTCACGATCGTCTACCCCGGCCACAGCGACCCCCTTTCCGAAGCGATAGGGGAGTCGTGGCGGCAGGAGGCGTCGGGTGATATCGAAGGCGCCTGCAACACGCGTTACCGGGCCTTCCAAACCCTGATCGAGAGCCTTCCCGAAGAGGATCCGATCGTTTTGGAGTGGGGGAGTCCCACGAACCAGAACGCCCTGATGCTGATCAGCTTATCCGCCATCGACCACTTTCTGGCGGGCGATTTCGAGATGTGCGCCGGCATGTTGGAGCTGATGCTCGACCTGGATCCGGAAGACCACCTCGAAGCGACCCGCAGGCTTGCCTACGCCTACCTGGCCCTGGAGGAGTACGAGCTCTACGACGAAGTGATCGACGACATCAGCGACAAATACCCCGACAAATCGATCCTCAGGCTCTGGAACGAGTACCGCCGCACAGGCCAGGTCTCCACGGGCGAAATGGTGCACTTCAAAAAGGTTTTTACCCCTTATTACAAGGAGTTTACCGCTAACGACCACCCCGTGGACGAAGCCTACGCCGCGGGCCTGAAAAGCGAAAAACCCTCGCAGGACGTCCTTGCAAGAGAGTTGTATTTGCAAACAGAGCACCTCTGGAAACTCTTTCCCGGCTTTATCGAGGTAATTTCGCAACCCGCTGAATCATAATATTTGCCACATAGCCCACCTCCCTCCCCGTATACTCTCCATTGTAAACCGATGCCGCCTGGCCGACACACGGATACTCCAGTAGATATCTGAAAACAACCATTTACACTTTATTCATTCCCCGCCATCCCACCGTATCCCTTCCAAATTAAAGCTTTTTCCGCCCCTATGCCCACCATTGCATAATATCGCCTCTTACCCGAATGAACGACCCTGCAACCCTCTCCCTGCCTTATCCCTGGGGCGATAACCGCCGCTGGAACTCTTATTCGGGGTATTTCAGGCGCTTGATGGGCGGCCGAGTCCAAAAGGTGGTGATCGACGCCGGTTTTTCCTGCCCGAACCGCGACGGAACCGTCGGGGTGGGTGGGTGTACATTTTGCAACAACGACGCTTTTTCTCCCTCATACTGCCGCGACGGTGGGGACGTGCGGCAGCAGATCGACCGGGGGATCGCCTTCCACGCCGCCCGTTACCGCCGTGCCGATAAATTTCTGGCCTATTTTCAGCCCTTTTCCAATACCCACGCACCGCTGGAGCGACTTCGCGAGCTTTACGAACAGGCCTTATCCCATTCGCAGGTCGTTGGGTTGATTATCGGCACGCGTCCCGATTGCGTGGAGGACGAAAAATTGGATTACCTAGCAGATGTTGCATCAAAATACTATGTATCAATCGAATATGGCGTAGAGTCCTGCTATGACGCGACCTTGTCGGCCATCAACCGGGGCCATGATTTCGCCTGTACGCGGGATGCGATCCGAAGGACTGCTGAACGTGGGATCCACGTCGGAGCGCACTTTATTATTGGCCTTCCGGGCGAGACACGCGAGATGATCCTGGAGTCGGCGCAAAAAATCAATTCCCTGCCGCTAACCACGGTAAAATTCCATCAGTTGCAGATCTTTTCGGGTACTGCGATGGCCGAGGATTACGCGCTGCATCCGGACAATTACTCTTTTTATACCCTGGAAGAATACCTGGATTTGTATATTTCGTTGCTGCAATATATTGACCCAGAGATAGTTGTGGAAAGATTCATTTCCGAGACCCCTGAGCGTTACCAGGCCGGTCCGACCTGGGGCACATTAAGGAACGAAGAATTGATCCAGAAACTGGAAAGAAGGCTCGAAGAGCGAAACGCCTGGCAGGGCCAGTTTTTTGGCAGATAAGTATGTATCATCGCAATACAACCGTCACTCTTTCCATTTTGCTATTCCCACCGAAGCTATTCCTCACTACAATACTATCCCGGCACGTCCTCTTGCCACATTATTTTGTCCTCAATCCCCCGGAGTGGTAACTATCGTCGTGGTCCGTCCTTGGGTCCCGATCCCAGGAAAACGAAGTTTTCCGCAAAGTTTTTTGCGCGACTTTTTCGAAAAAAGTCGTAAATCCCCAAGCCTAATCCCCTAAAATTAAGCCAATTGCTTTTCTTTGGGAGGTAATTTGTTCCAAAGTTCCACGTGGAACAAATTACCTCCCAAAGAAAAGCAATAAAACATTAATATCGGCAGGAGATACACCCGGGATTCGCGACGCTTGCCCGATGGTTTTGGGGCGGATCCGGGTTAGTTTTTGGCGCGATTCGATGGAGAGGGCGCCCAGGGCGTTGAAGTCGAAGTTGTCGTGTATGCGGATGTCTTCGAGGCGCATGAGCTTGTCTGCGAGCATGCGTTCGCGTTCGATGTACCCTTTGTACTTGATTTGGATCTCGGCTTGCTCGATGACCTGTCGGGTAATGGCGTGCGAGTCGATGAATTCCTGCAGGGCGGGGAGTTCCGACGCGAGCCCCTGAATGGTAATGCCTTCACGGAGCAGGACGCTGTATAGCTTCCGGCTCTGCGGCAACGGGGGCGAATCGGCCGAAAATAAATAGTCGTCTAATTCGTGCGGCGCGACACTCAGTTCGTTGATGAAGGAAATAAGCGATTCTGAGAGTGATTTTTTTTCGACGAAAATGGCGTACCTGTGATCGTCTACCAACCCGATTTGGCGACCTATTTCGGTAAGGCGGAGATCGGCGTTGTCTTGCCTAAGGAGTATGCGGTACTCGGCCCGGCTGGTAAACATACGGTACGGCTCGTCGACTCCCTTGGTAACCAGGTCGTCGATCAGTACGCCGATGTAGGCTTGGTCGCGGCGCAGGACCAACGGTTCCCGGCCGCGGAGCGTAAGTACGGCGTTGATCCCGGCCATCAGTCCTTGGGCCCCGGCCTCTTCGTACCCGGTCGTGCCGTTGATCTGGCCGGCGAAATAGAGGTTGCCGACCCGCTTGGTCTGCAACGAGTGGTCGAGTTGGGTAGGTGGGAAGTAGTCGTACTCGATGGCGTACCCGGGACGGTAGAGCTGAACCTGTTCGAGTCCGGGGACTTTTTGCAGCGCCTTGAATTGAATGTTCCAGGGTAAGGAGGAGGAGAAGCCGTTGAGGTAGTATTCGTGCGTCGAGGCGCCCTCGGGCTCCAGGAACAGATGGTGCGAATCCTTGTCCGCGAATGTGCGCAACTTGTCCTCGATGCTCGGGCAGTAGCGCGGTCCGAGCCCTTTGATTATGCCGGTAAACAAGGGCGAATCGCCGAAGCCTGTCCTGAGCGTTTCATGTACTTCGGTCGTGGTCTGGGTTAGGTAGCAGGGTTTTTGAGGCAGGTCAGACGCGCTTTCCGGCAGGAATGAGAACCGGGATGGTTGCTCGTCGCCGTCCTGTTTTTCCAGTTTGGAGAAGTCAATTGTCCGTCCGTCGAGCCTTGCCGGAGTTCCTGTTTTCATCCGTCCGTTCTCGAATCCCAACCCGACGAGCGACTCGGTCAGGCCGTAACTGGCCGCGTCGCCCGAGCGTCCGCCGGGTGCCTGGCTGCGGCCGATGTGCATCAATCCGTTCAAAAATGTCCCCGTCGTCAGGATGACGGCCTTGGCCCTGAACTCGATCCCGAAGGTTGTTTTTACCCCGACGGCCCGCATATTCCGGAGTGGGGTGGGGGTGTCTGCCACCTGATCTGAGCTAACTTTCTCGAAAAAATTGCCCCCTTGATCGTATTTTTCGCCCGTTAGATCGCCTGTCATGCCAACTCCGGTCTCTCTTTTTTCGACCAAAACTTCGGTAACCGAGTCCTGCCAAAGGTATAGTCCGGGTATATTTTCAAGCGTTTGCCGCCACAACTGCGAAAAATACCCCTTGTCGCATTGTGCCCTCGGGCTCCACATGGCGGCCCCTTTCGACTTGTTAAGCATCCGGAACTGGATCGTACTGCGATCCGTGATGATCCCCATCTGCCCTCCGAGCGCATCGATTTCGCGCACGATTTGCCCTTTTGCCACGCCGCCTACGGCGGGATTGCACGACATTTGGGCAAATTTTGTCAAATCCATTGTGATCACCAGGGTCTCTGCGCCCAGCTTTGCCGCTGCCGCTGCCGCCTCGCAACCGGCGTGGCCGCCGCCGACCACGATTATATCGTATTCAAGTTTCATTATTCCTTATCTCTCCGGGTGGGTTTCTTGCCCGTGCGCCCCTTTTTTACGGTTACCTTTTCGCCTTTCTCGGCCCCAGCCTCTCTCGCAGTAACCTCGAACAACCGCAAATATTTATCTTCCAGTCCCCGCATTCGCACCTCTTCCTCCGGTGTTTTATCCCCATATCCACACAAATGCAACACGCCATGCAGGACCACCCGGTGCATTTCGTTCTCAAATTTCAGTTCCATCTCCGCCGCATTATCCCGTACGGTTTCCACATCGATATAGAGTTCCCCCGAAATTGTTCCACGTGGAACATCAAAAACCGCAGGCAAAGAGGAACCACCCCGAGAGGATTCCGACAAAGAATCATCAGCCCCCGGCAAGGTGTAGTCGAAAGTAATAATATCGGTATGGTAGTCATGCCCGAGCCAGTCGCGGTTCATCTGCAAAAGGAAGGCCGAGGTGCAAAATACAACGTCGATATCCCCCAGCAGAAACCCCTCCGCGGCAATGCACCCGAGCAGGACGAGGCGGGTTTCCCTGCGTCCTGCGTACCGGAAATTGCACCCCTCTGAGTTATGAAATGTGATCGGCATGGGTTATAAAATCTCTTCTGCGGCCCTTGAATCCAGCCTTCCGGACGGGTCTCCGCATCCAATCCGGACACAGGCTCCAAATGCGGCGAAAAACAGATATTGAAAGCTGATTGTCAACGATATAGCCAGTTTTCCGGGTTCTCTACCTCCGACTCTTTCCAAATCTCGAAGTGCAGCAGGCATTCGTCTTCGTCGGGCGAGGAAGTCAGACCCCCAATCGTCTGGTTTAAAGCGACTTTATCGCCTATTTTGACCGTCACGGAGGCCATATTCGAATATATCGTCAAATAGCTTCCGTGCCGTACGATCACGCTGTTGCCCAGACCCTGCAAAAAGAAGACCCGGGTTACCACCCCGTCGAACACACACTTAACGGCCGAGCCTTTTTCCGCCGCGATGTTGACGCCCCGGTTGTTGACCGTCAGGCTGCGCTGGGTGGGGTGGGCATGCACCCCGAAACGGTCCACGATTACCCCGTTGCGCACCGGATAGGGCAGCTTGCCCCGGTTCTGGTCGAAGCGGCCGGTCAGCGCCAGGATCTCTTTCTCTTCGGCTGCGGTCTTGGGCTTGCCTTTCGATTTGCGTGCCTCCTCGTCGATGATGCGTTGCAGTTGCTTCTGGGCCGCCTGGATCTGAGCGCGTTTGGCCGCCAGCTCCTTGTTGATCTTCCCCTCCTGGCTCTTCAGGCGGGACGCGGTCGACTCGTAGGTCCGCTCGTCCTGGCCCAGGGAAGCCAGCTCGTTGTTGCGGGTGTCCTTTACGGTCTCCAGCTCGACGCGTTTGGTGTCCAGGTCGAGGATCTGCCCCTCGATCCTCCCGGTCAACGAGTCGATCTGCGCGGCTTTCTGCTCGCGGGAGGTGTTGTACCGGCGCATGAAATCGATCCGCCGGGTCGCGTCGTTGAAGTCTTTCGATGCGAACAGGAACAGCAAAACGTTGTTCATTTTGTAGTTCTTGTAGGCCTCGTAGACCATCGTGGAGTACTCCTTTTTCAGCTGCCCGACCACCTGGTACAGCGAGTCGAGCTCTTTGCCCTTGAAAGCTACGTTGCGGTCGATCAGCACGATCTGCTGGTCCAGCGAGGAGATGATCTTTTTGCGCGACGAGATCCGCTGGCGGATCAACTTGAGCTCGGCCTCGGTGACCTTTTTGTCGCTGCGCGTCCTTTCCAACAGGGCCGTGCTCAGCCTGATCTCCTCTTCCGCCTTTTTGATCTGCTGTTGCAGCGAAGAGACGGTTTGCGCGCCCGCCATCAGGCACAACGCAAGCAAAACAAGCAACAGGGCGGGCTTTTTCATGGTCGTTTTCATTCCCCGGCGGCTTGTTGTTTGTAAAAGGCGATCCGGCGTTCACAGACCGTTGCGGTCATTTCGCGTAAATGTTCGACCCATGGGATCAACGCCTCGATATCCTCTTTGGTTACCGGATATTTGGCCTGGTAACGCGCTTTTATATAGCCGTCGTAGAGTTTTTTGACGAGTCGTTTCTCCTCGTCGGTATCATGCGGCAGAACGTTCCACAGTTCTTCGGGAGCGAAACCCCGCACGGCCCTGTTGAGTTTTACCAGGTCGTGCGACTTCTTTTTGTCGAGGATATGAACCAGGGTAATGGCGTGGAACAGGTGCTCGCAGGTCTGGTGCAGGTAGAAAAGCGACTGGCTGTAATCCGCCCTGGCAAAAGCGTGGGGAACGTCACTGAAAAAACTGTCGGCCCTTGCGCGGCTGTCTGCAAAATACTCTTCAGCTAACGCCAATACCTGCTTGTAATTGAGTTTCGGGCGGCGGGCCAGCTTGTATATTCCGCTGTCGTAGAGAATGATCCCCTCTTTTTTTATCGTCAGGGGAAAATAGCGCCCTTCGCCGATCTCGCGGTTGAAGTTGTCGATGTGTTGGTCCCAAAGCTGGATATGGCGGTCGTCTTTGGTAAGCCGGAAGTACCTGTTTTCGATGCCTTCGAGCTTGGAGGGCACGCCGGCCGCATTTTGGCACGTGTGGAGCACCATGATATCGTAATCGCTGCGGATGACCCCGGGGTGGTCGCAGTCGTCGACGAAGTAGTCTTTGAAATCCCCCCTCGCGTAACTGCCGTAAAGGATGACCATCTGGCATTTGTCCTTGTAAAAATGCTTCACGATCAAATCCGCCAGCAACTGGAAGCGGGTCTGCATGGATGGCGGAAGGTGGGCAAGCGATCTTTTCACGGCGTAAAGATAAAAAAAGTCGGATGCAATCCCAAGCCGGGCCGGGAGTTTGCCCCGGCGTTCCTATTTGGAAGCGAAGATATTGAACCTCGCCAGAATCTTGTTTTTGCGCGCCAGCATCAGAAACTCGACGACCATCAAAGCCAGCGCGGCCCAGAGCAGGTAGCTGTATTGTTCGTTGTATTCTTCGAAGACGGTAGCTTTGAGCCGTTGTTTTTCCGTGCGGTTGATCTCCTGGACGATCTCTTCCAGCCCGATGCTTTTGTTGTTGGCCCGGATGTAGGCCCCGCCGCCCTCCATGGCGATCTGTTGCAGGGTCGCCTCGTCGAGCTTGGAGACTACGATCTCGCCCTTTTCATCCTTGATAAAGTCGTCGCCGACCTGTATGGGGGCGCCTTCGGGGGTCCCTATGCCGATGGTAAAGATCCGCATACCCATCTGGGCGGCCCTTTGCGCGGCGGCGATGGCGTCGTCCTCGTGGTTCTCGCCGTCGGATATGACCACCAGCACGCGGCTGCCCTCGCTGCCGGGCGAGAAGCTGGCCGAGGCGAGGTCTATGGCCGCCCCGATGGCCGTTCCCTGGCGCGAGACCATGTTGGGCGAGAGGTTGGCCACGAAGTTGCGCGCCGTGGCGTAGTCGCTCGTTACGGGCAGTTGGACGTAGGCGTCGCCCGCGAAGGCCACCAGCCCCACGTGGTCGCCCTTGACCTCTTCGAGCATCCGCAAAATGGCGTATTTGGTCCTTTCCAGCCGGTTGGGCTCGAAGTCCTGCGCCAGCATGCTGTTCGAGACGTCCACCGCCAGCATCATCTCGATCCCCTCGCGCTCCACCTCCTTGAGCTTGGAGCCGAACTGGGGCCTCGCGCCCGCCAGGATCAGCAGGGCCAGGGCGCACAGCAGCAGGATGAACTTATTCCTGACCCGCCGGCGAGAGGCCTCGGGCGCCAGCCCGGCCAGAAGCTCCGGATTCCCGAAGCGTTCCAGTAGTTTTTTCTTGCGCGCCCGCATGGCTATAAAGAGCAGCACCAACACCGGGATCAGGGCCAGCAGGTAGAACATATAGGTATTGGCGAACCGGAACATACTACGGGATGTGTTTCAGGTAGAGGGATTTAAGCAAAAATTCGCATGCCATGAGCGCAAGGGCCAGCAACACCCAGCCCAGGAATTTTTCCTCCTTGACGGTTTTGTCGTCGGTCTCGACCTTGGTCTTTTCCAATGCGTTGATCTGCTTGTATATCTGGTCCAGCTTGTCGTTGTCCGTGGCCCGGAAATACTCCCCGCCGGTCTGCGCGGCGATCTTCCGGAGGATATCCTCGTCGATCTCGACCTTGGCGGGCTGGAAACTCAAATTGCCCATCAGGTCGACCGTGGGGTAGGGGGCCGTCCCCATGGTGCCCACTCCGATCGTATATACCTTTATATCAAACTGTTGTGCGATTTCCGCGGCGGTCAGCGGGGCTACCTGTCCGGCATTGTTCACCCCGTCGGTCAGCAGGATGACCACCTTGCTTTTGGCCTCGCTGTCCCTCAGCCGGTTGACCGATGTGGCCAATCCGTCCCCGATGGCGGTCCCGTCCGCGACCATAAAGCACTTCAAACGCGCCAGCAACGACAACAACGTGGCTTTGTCCGTGGTCAGGGGGCACTGCGTGAAGCTCTCCCCGGCGAAGGCGACCAACCCGATCCGGTCGTTGGGTCTTTCGGCTATGAACCGGGCCGCCACGTCTTTGGACGCGCCGATCCTGTCGGGCTTGAAGTCGCGAGCCAGCATACTGCCCGATATGTCCATGGTCATGATGATATCGATCCCCTCGGTGGTGCTTTTCGAGTCGATATGGGAGGATTGGGGACGCGCCAACGCCACGATCACGGCCGCAACGGCCAGCATACGCAACGCGGCCGGGAGGTGGCGCAAATAGTACCGCAGCGTTTTGCCCTCGCCCTGCAACGGGGATGTGTCAGACAAGCTGACCGACGCGCCACCCTGCAACGTCCGCCAGACGTAGTATCCGATCAGCGGTGCGATCCCCAACAGCAGCCACAAGAGGCGCGGATATAAAAAAGAGATCCCTTCCATTACCAGTTCTTCGGGGATTTTGCGACGGCGGCCTTCTTCTCCTCATCCATCTTGTCGCGTGTTTTGTCTTCGCTTTGCTGCATGGCCTCGAGCATCTGCTCGGCCTCCTCGGGGGTCAAACTGCCCGGCTTGGGCTGGGGTTTTTGGGGCTGTTTTTGGGGATCCTGATTTTGATTCTGATCCTTGTTCTGGTCTTTATTTTGATCCTTATTTTGATCCTTGTTGTTATCCTTGTTCTTGTCGTCCTTCAGCTTTTTGGCGTACGCCAGGTTGAATTTCGCCTCCTGATCCTCCGGGTTGATCCTCAACGCGTTCTTGTAGGCCTCGATGGCCTCGTCCAGTTTGCGCTGCTTGAGTTGCGCGTTCCCGTTGCCGTAGAACGCCTCCGAGGCGATCTGCGGGGTTACGCCCTGTTGCTGCAACGCCGCCGCGTAGGCCTCGGCCGCCTGGGGGTACTGCTCCTCTTTGAACAACGCCCCGGCCAGGTTGAACGCGCCCTGGGGCGTGGGGGCCTTTTCGAGCGAACGGCGGTAGGCGACCTCCGACTCCACGTAGTTGCCCCGCTCGAACTCCCTGTTCCCCTGGCGCACGTAGCGCCGGCCTTCGTACTGCGCCCACGCCGAAGTGCCCAAAAGGGTAAAACAAAGTATCAACGCCGCCTTTTTCATGACTCTTCCTCCATCGCTTCCCCGGGGATCTCCGCCGGTTTTGTCTCCTCCACAAAATAGTAGGCCGCCAGGTAGCTCTCCTCGTTGGCCTGCGCCTCGGGGATGAACTTGGCGAACTTGACCATATCGGCCGCCTTCAACAGCGACTCCAGCTCGGAGAGGCTCTTCGGGTTGAGGCGCAGCGAGTTGAGAGCCCCCATCGTTTCGTCCGTGGTCAGCTCCGGGGCCGGGATGCCGAAGCGCCCGTCGATGTACTCCCTGACGATATCGGTCATGCGGGTGTAGTATAGCTTGTGCTTGTTGTTCTGCCATACCTTCTGGTTGTGCAGCTCTTCGAGCATCCGTATCGCCTTGACGTGGGGCGGAATGTAGGCTTTAGCCTCTTTTTTGATCCGGCGTTTGCGCAAATAGACGATCAGGCAGACGATGGCTGCAGCCAGCACCAATCCCCCGTAGATCCACAGCATCAGCCCTTTGAGCTCGAAGATGCTGAATGGGGCCTTCAACTGGGGCTTGATGTCGTAGGGCACCATGGTCAGCGTGTCGATTTCGAAAGTGGCGATCCGGATCCTCAGCGAGTCGGGCGACCAGATCGTGTCGTTGATGTTCTTGTCGTAATAGCCCAACGGGAAGGGGGACAGCGAGTAGATCCCCTCGTCGAAGTTGGTCAGCGTGTACTCTTTGGCGATGGTGTGGTTGCGCCCCTCGACCTTGAGCGTGTCTACGTCCCCCTCGCCGATCAGCTCGAACCCTTTCCACAACTCCTTTTCAAAGGTCGGGAACTCGACCGCCTGCATGATGTCCTTGTCGACCTCGACCCGCAATTGGAACTGGTCGCCGATCATAATGCTGTCCTTATCGAACCATGCGCGCACCACGGGGGCCTCTCCCCGGGCCATAAGCGCCGTAAGCGGCAACAACAGGGTTATGAAGAGTTTTCTCATCGCTGCCTGAAAAGTTTGATCAACGCTTTGACATAATCCTCGTCCGTGGATACGGCCACCGAGTCGACCCTCGCCCTTTGCAGGCACTTGTCGATCGCCTGGCTCTGCGCCCTGTGGTGCTCGCTGTAACGCTCCCGCAGGCCCCTGGAGGAGGTGTCGGCCCAGACTTTACGCCCCGTTTCGGCGTCTTTGAGCTCGATGATCCCCACGTCGGGCATCTCGGCCTCGCGCTTGTCGTACACCCGTATGCCCACCATATCGTGCTTGCCCGAGGCGATCTTCAGCGCGTCCTCGAACCGGCACACCCCGTTCTCCACGTCGATAAAATCGGAGAGCAGAAAGGCCGTGCAACGCTTCTTGATCGCCCCGGTGATGAATTTCAAAGGCTCGGCCAACGCCGTGCCCTCGCTTTGGGGCACAAACCCGATCAGCTCGCGGATAATGGCCAGCACATGGGAGCGCCCCTTCTTGGGCGGGATGAATTTCTCGACCCGGTCCGAGAAGAACAGACAGCCCACCTTGTCGTTGTTCTGCGACGCGGAGAAGGCCAGCACGGCGGCGATCTCGGTCATGATGCTCTTTTTGAGCTTCTGTCCCGTGCCGAACATCCGCGAACCGCTCACGTCGATCAACAGCATCATGGTCAACTCCCGCTCCTCGTGGTAGGTCTTGATGTGGGGCACGGTGCTGCGCGCGGTAACGTTCCAGTCGATGTCCCTCACGTCGTCGCCCACACGGTACTCGCGGACCTCGTCGAAGGCCATCCCGCGCCCCTTGAAGGCGCTGTGGTACTTGCCTGCGAAAATGTCCTTGCTCAGGCCCCGCGTCTTGATTTCGATCTTCCGGACCTGCTTGAGTATGTCGCTGCTGCTATCCATGATACTCTGATTGCATACCGGACCGTTGCTGCGCATATCGCACGGCATCTTTCACCGATCCTTCCACTTTCCAATCCTCACATACCTCCAGTATGCTCCGGTTGAAAACCGAAACGATCGGCAAAATCTGCCGCACGCTCTGCACAGCGCGTACCGGAAGGGTGTTCTTCATAAACTTCCGCCCTAAGGGACTTCTACTTTGTTAAGAATTTCTGTAATGATCTCTTCCGAGGTAATGTTCTCCGCCTCGGCCTCGTAGGTCAGCCCGATGCGGTGGCGCAACACGTCGTGGCACACGGCCCTCACGTCCTCGGGGATCACGTAGCCCCGACGCTTGATGAACGCGTACGCCTTGGATGCCTTGGCCAGCGAGATGCTCGCGCGCGGCGACCCCCCGTAGGAGATCATCGGGGCCAGCTCCGCGATGCCGTACTCGGCGGGTGTGCGGGTGGCGAAGATGATGTCGATGATGTATTTTTCAATCTTCTCGTCCATGTAGACCTCCGAGACCACGTTGCGCGCCTGGATAATATCCTCGGGCGAGATTACCCGGTTGGGTTGCGGATAGTCCGACAACAGGTTCATGCGCACGATCTCGCGTTCCTCCTGCTTCTTGGGGTAGGAGATCCGCGCCTTGAGCATAAAACGGTCGACCTGGGCTTCGGGCAAGGGATAGGTCCCCTCCTGCTCCAGCGGGTTCATCGTGGCCATCACCAGGAAGGGCTCGGGCAGCGGGAAGGTCTCCGCGCCGATGGTCACCTGCCGCTCCTGCATCGCCTCCAAAAGCGCGCTCTGCACCTTGGCGGGCGAGCGGTTGATCTCATCCGCGAGGATGAAGTTGGCGAACACGGGACCCTTCTTGACCGTGAACTCCTCTTTTTTCTGGCTGTACATCAGCGTACCGATCAAGTCGGCGGGCAGCAGGTCGGGCGTGAACTGGATCCGGCTGAACTTGGCGTCCATCGTCTTGGCCAGCGTGGTGATCGCCAAGGTCTTGGCTAGCCCCGGCACGCCTTCCAGGAGGATGTGCCCGTTGGACAGAAGGCCGATCATCAATGTGTCCACCAGATGCCTCTGGCCGACGATCACTTTGCCGATCTCCATGTTCAACCGCTCCACGAAGAGGCTTTCGCGCTCGATCCGCTCGTTGAGTTCTTTGATGTTGATTGATTCGGTGTTGTTCATATGGTAATGCCTTATGTATATGGTTCGGTTTGTTCGTTATATTTATACCTTTAACCCCCTTAACGGGAGAGACGCAAATTTATTGTAAAAAAAGCAAACTTTCTAATCTTTCGTCCCTATCTTTGTTTCCTTGTATGGAAAATGATCTTTTATCTGGCCTGAATACGCCTCAACGTGAGGCTGTTACCAACTATAAAGGGGCCTCCCTTATCATTGCCGGGGCGGGATCGGGCAAAACCCGCGTTCTGACCACCCGGATCGCCTATATGCTTGCCTCGGGAGTCGACCCGGCCGGGGTAATCGCTTTGACCTTCACCAACAAGGCGGCCGACGAGATGCGCCACCGGATCGGCGCCCAGGTGGGCTGGAAGGCCGCCCGGATGATCTCGATGGGGACTTTCCACTCCATTTTCGGGCGCATCCTGCGCGCGGAGGCCGCCGCTTTGGGCTACACAGAGACCTTCACGATCTACGACCAGTCCGACTCGCGCAATCTGATCCGCACCATCATCAGGGAGATGGGCCTGGACGCCGACAAATACAAGCCCAACATGGTGGGTGCGCGCATCTCGTTTGCCAAGAACAACCTGGTCACGGCCGGGGCCTACGCCGCGTCGGAGGCGATCACCGTCGAGGACGTCAAGAACAAGGTCCCCCAGATCGCCGAGATCTACAAGCAATACCAGCAGCGCTGCCAGTCCAACAACGCGATGGACTTCGACGATTTGTTGCTGAACCTCAACGTCTTATTCCGCGACCATCCCGCCATCGAGCGCAAGTACCAGGAAACCTTCCAATACGTACTGGTCGACGAGTACCAGGACACCAACCACTCGCAGTACGTGATCATCAAGCGCCTGGCGGCCAAAAGCGGGAACATCTGCGTGGTGGGCGACGACTCCCAGAGCATCTACTCCTTCCGGGGCGCGCGGATCGAGAACATCCTCAATTTCCGGCGCGACTTCCCCAACGCCAAGACCTTCAAACTCGAGCAGAACTACCGCTCGACAAGAACGATCGTCGACGCGGCCAACAGCGTGATCGCCCACAACGAGGGACGCCTGCCCAAGGAGTCCTTCTCCGAGGGCGACCAGGGCGAGAAAGTCCGCGTGGTCCGGGCCTACACCGACCGCGAGGAAGGCAGCCTGATCGCCTCGGACATCACCCGCCGCCACCGCGAGGGGGCGTCCTACGGCGATTTCGCCGTGCTTTACCGCACCAACGCCCAGTCGCGCTCCATCGAGGAGGCGTTGCGGCAGGCGGGCGTCCCCTACCGGATCTACCGGGGCATGTCCTTCTACCAGCGCAAGGAGATCAAGGATCTGGTCGGCTATTTCAAGCTGATCGTCAACCCCTTCGACGACGAGGCCCTCAAACGGATCATCAACTACCCCGCCCGCGGGATCGGCGATGTGACCATCGGCCACCTGTCCGCCGCCGCCGTCAAAAAAGGCGTATCGATGTGGGAGCGCCTCGACGACCCCGAGCCGGTCGAGGGGCTGAACTCGGGCGCGTTGGCCAAAGTGGCGGGCTTCCGCGAGCTGATCCGCAGCCTCTCCGCCTCGCGCGACACGGAAGGGTTGTACGCCTTCGGTATGCAGGTCGCCACCGCCTCGGGCATGATGACCAGCCTGCAGGCCGACACCTCGCCCGAGGGGATGAGCGCGCTGCAAAACGTCGAGGAGCTGCTCAACTCGATGCAATCCTTCGCCGAGCAGCGCAAGGAGGAGGCGCAGGAGGTGGGCGAGGAGCCTGTAGAACCCACCATCGAGGAGTGGCTTCAAACGGTCGCCCTGCTGACCGACGCCGACAACGAGGAGCCCGGCGAGGGCGACAAGGTGGCCATGATGACCGTCCACTACGCCAAAGGACTGGAATTCAGCTACGTCTACGTCCCCGGCCTGGAGGACAACCTCTTCCCCAACCAGATGGCCTTCCAAAAGGCCGAGGGCCTGGAGGAGGAGCGCAGGCTCTTCTACGTGGCCCTGACGCGCGCCAAGCAGGCCGCCACGCTGCTGTGCTCCCGCCAACGCTTCCACAACGGCCAGATGGTCTTCAGCTCCCCGAGCCGCTTTCTGGGCGAGATCGATCCCGCCCACCTCGATATCGACTTCGACCCGAAGGCCGAAGCCCCCACGCAGGGCTGGGAGGACCGCCCGCAGTTCGGCCGCAAGCCGGGCCTGGGCAATATGTACAAACAACGGAGCGGGGAGCAGGATAACTCCTCGTCCGGACAAACGGGAAACTGGCGCGGTGGAAACAGCGACGGCAGCGACCAGCAGAGCGGCAAGCCCGTCTTCTCAAAGCAGGGCCCCCCGGCGGGTTTCCGGCAAGGCTCCTCGCCGGGTTTGCGCCGCGACGACCGCCCGGCCTACAAATCCCCCGAGCCCCCGCAAACCATCCCCGTACAACCCCCCGCCCACATGAAACGGGTCTCCGCCGCGCGCCCCGCATCGTCCCCATCCCCCGCCGGCGCCTACAAGATCGGATCGAGGGTCGACCACCCCAAATTCGGCCGGGGCACCGTGATGGACCTGGAGGATTTCGCGGGCGATCTGAAGATCACCATCGACTTCGACGATTTGCCCCCCGGGGCAAACCGCAAATCCCTGCTGGGCAAATTCGCAAAACTAACTGTGCTATGACCACCAAACAGCGATACGAAGGCATAATCCAATGGTTCTCCGAGAACAAACCCATCGCCGTCTCCGAGCTCCACTACAAGGACCCCTACCAGTTGCTGGTGGCGACGATCCTCTCCGCCCAGTGCACCGACAAGCGCGTGAACATGACCACCCCCGCCTTTTTCGAGCGTTTCCCCACGGCCGAAAGCCTTTCCAAAGTCGCACCGGAAGAGATCTACCCCTACATCAAAAGCATCTCCTACCCCAACAACAAGGCCAAGAACCTCTCCGGCATGGCCCGCACGCTGGTCGATAACTACAACGGGGTGGTCCCCGACACGGTCGAGGAGCTGCAAAAGCTCCCCGGCGTGGGCCGCAAGACCGCCAACGTGGTAGGCTCGGTCGCCTTTAACAGGGAGGTCATGCCGGTCGACACCCACGTCTTCCGCGTAAGCGAGCGCATCGGGTTGACCACGGGCTCGAAAAACCCCCTCCAGACCGAGAAGACCCTGACCCGGCATATCCCCTCCCATTTGCTGCCGATCGCCCACCACTGGCTGATCCTGCACGGCCGCTACGTTTGCACCGCCCGCAAACCCAAGTGCAGCGAATGCGGCATTTCCCAATGGTGCCGCTACTTCAAGGATAATTTTTCAAAAATCATGGAATAATCGTCAACGGCGTACCATCCATGCCATAATCGCCTACATTTGCCGTTAGTGTAATTAAAAAGGTACACGATGACGGCGGGATTTCTTAAAAATATAGCCATTTTAACCCTTGCGGGCGCCCTGTGCCTGGCTTGCGGATCGAAGGGGACGGAAGAAATCCCCACAGATCCCGATAAAGGCCAGCAGCCCGGCGGCAATGGAGATAACGGCGGCAACGGGGACGGGGGCGACCCCCAGCCCTACGCCGGCCCTGTTGCCGCCTTTCCCGGCGCCGAGGGCTTCGGTATGTACACCACGGGCGGGAGGGGAGGCAAGGTCTACTACGTCATCAATTTGAACGACAGCGGGGCCGGCTCCCTGCGCTGGGCCTTGTCCCAGAGCGGCAAACGCACCATCCTGTTCGCCGTATCGGGCGATATACCCCTCTTATCCAACATCAAAATTACCAACGGCGATGTTACCGTCGCGGGCCAGAGCGCGCCCGGCGACGGAATCTGCCTGAAAAACTTTACCCTGCAGGTCGCCGCCGAAAACGTCATTATCCGCTTCCTGCGCTTCCGCCCCGGCGATTACGTGGTCGAACAAAACCTGACCGCCGAGCCCGACGCGGCCGAGGGCCAGGGCGTCAAAAACATTATCATCGACCATTGCAGCATGAGCTGGTCGATCGACGAGTTGAGCTCCTGGTACGCCAACGAGAACTTCACCCTGCAATGGTGCATGCTCTACGGCTCATTGCGCAACAGCGGCCACAGCAAGGGCGCACACGGCTACACGGGCCTTTGGGGCGGTAATAAGGCCTCCTTCCACCACAACCTGGTGGCCCACAGCGACAGCCGCAACCCGAGGGTCGCCCATCCGTTGATCGAGGAGGGCAAATTCTCCGGCTTTGTCCCCGGCGTGGTCGACATCCGCAACAACGTTTTTTATAACTGGGGCGACAACAGCGGATACGGCGGCGAGGGCCGCAAGGTCAATCTGGTGCACAACTACTACAAGCCGGGAACCGGGACCAAATCGACCCGAAAAACGCAGATATTCGAGCCCTACTGGACCTCGGAGACAGCCTACAAGGAAAACTCCTCGACCGTCAACTACATCCAGTCCGCCCTGGGCATCTTTTACGCCGCGGGCAACACGATGGAGGGCAGCGCCGCGGTTACCAGCGATAACTGGGCGGGATTCGCCGCCCCCAAGGACGGCGCGGGCGGCAACTACCGGATCAACTCGTCGACCAAAATTACCGCCGTAACGGCTACCGCGCAGCAGATCGCCGCCATGAAACTCACCTCTCCGCTCGATACGGTCAACGGCTACGTGAAAACCCACACCGCCGCCATCGCCTACGCCAAAGTCCCCGACTACGCCGGGGCGTGCCAATGGCGCGAAGGAAAGGTCTGGCGGGACGCGCCCGACTCGCTGGCCTCCAACGAGACCCGCCAGGGCCTGGCCCCAAAGCGCGCCTCGGGAACCACCCCCTCGGGCGGCAGCGCGACCGCGGCCGGGATGATCGACAAGGTCCTGGATATGGGAGGCTACCCCGTGCTCACGCCGATTACCGCCCCTGCCGACAGCGACAACGACGGCATCCCCGACGCCTGGGCGATCCAAAACGGCCTTACCCACAACAACACATCCAACCCCCCCGGACCCAAATACACCCTCGATCCGGAGCGCAAATACACCAACCTGGAGCTCTACCTCAACAGCCTTGTGGAGGATCTGGTAGCGAAACAACGGTAAGATAGGGTACGCTTTAGGGGAAAAGTTGGCTAATTCAGCCAACTTTTCTTACCTTTGCGCGTCGACAATAATTCTAAAACCATGATAGCTGATATTTTTGAACGGATCGAAAAAAATGCCGGTGGTCCCATCGGTATGTACCAGAAACTCAGCCACGGTTATTTCTCCTTCCCCAAGCTGGAGGGAGAGATCGGGCCGCGGATGACCTTTCGCGGCCGCGAGGTGCTGAACTGGAGCCTGAACAACTACCTGGGCCTGGCCAACCACCCCGAGGTGCGCAAAGCCGACGCCGAGGGGGCTGCCCGCTTCGGCATGGCCGCCCCGATGGGCGCGCGCATGATGAGCGGCCAGACCAAATGGCACGAGCAACTGGAGAAAGAGTTGGCCGCCTTCGTGGGCAAGCCCGACGCCTTCTTGCTCAACGTCGGCTACCAGGGCATGATCTCGATCATCGACTGTTTGCTGGGCCGCCACGACGTGGTGGTCTACGACTCGGAGGCCCACGCCTGCATCATCGACGGGTTGAGGCTCCACACGGGCAAGCGGTTCGTCTTCGCCCACAACGACATGGCATCCTGCCGCAAGCAACTCGAAAGGGCCGTCAAGCTGGCCGACGAGCAGAACGGCGGCGTATTGGTCATTACCGAGGGCGTCTTCGGCATGAAGGGCGATTTGGGCAAGCTCGACGAGATCGTGGCCATGAAGAAAGATTTCCCCTTCCGCCTGCTGGTCGACGACGCGCACGGCTTCGGCACGATGGGCAAGAACGGCCAGGGCACGCCCGAGCACTTCAACTGCATCGACGGGGTGGACATCCTGTTCAACACCTTCGCCAAATCGATGGCCGGGATCGGGGCTTTCGTCGCTTCGCACAAATACATGATCGATTACCTGCGCTACAACATGCGCTCGCAGACCTACGCCAAGTCGCTGCCCATGCCCATGGTAATCGGCGCCTTGAAGCGTCTGGATTTGATCCGCACCCGGCCCGAGCTGCGCGAGGACCTCTGGACGATCGTCCGGGCCCTGCAAAAAGGCTTCAAGGACCGCGGCTTCGATATCGGCTGCACCGAATCCCCCGTTACCCCGGTCTACATGAAGGGCGGCGTGAACGAGGCGACCAACCTGGTCTACGATTTGCGCGAGCGCTACAACCTGTTCTGCTCGGTGGTGGTCTATCCGGTCATCCCCAAGGGCGAGATCATCCTGCGGATCATCCCCACGGCCGTGCATACGCTTTCCGATGTGGAATACACCCTGGGCTGCTTCGATTCCTGCCGCGAAAAGCTGCTTTCCGGGGCCTACAACGTCGATATGCCCAGCGTGGCCGACAAGGAGTAAGGAAATATTAAGCTAATCCTAATATTCCGCCCCGGTGCAACGTTTGAGTAGGGCGAACGCATCTGGTAAAAAATTACTACCGACATGAAAAAGATTTTGCTTTTGGTCGCGGCGTCCCTTATCGCCTTTACTTCGTGTATGGATAAGGTGTCCGAACCCGATCCCATGCAGGGCGGCGTCCTGCTTTACACCTGGTGCTTTGCCGAGCAGAACTCCTACTCGCTCGACATGGGCAACCTGGCTTTCCGTTTGAGCGTGCTTTTGGCCGAGGCCGACGCCCAGAGTATCTCCCGCGACGCGTTGGACGATGTGATGGTTACCCCCGCGGGTGCAACCGCCCCCGTGTCGCTCAAGGAGCGCTTTTTCGGCGGCGACGCCCGTGCGACCATTACCCGCGACGGCGATGCCTACACGATCGTGTTCAAGGTCGTCTCCACTGCGGGCCGGGACTTCCAGCGGAAGGGTAAGATCACGTTCGATACGGGCGGCAAGTTGCTGCACGAGACGGGCGCCAGTTGGAACATTACCCCGGGTACGAGCGGTACCGACCAATTGGTCTACTACTCCGACAGCGGCTACGAAGCGCAGTTGTCCCTGATGGATTCCGGCAGTTCGCTGTACTATTCGGTACGGGGCGGCGATGGCAGGATCAAGGTCGATTTCGGCTATTTGAACCTCTGTCAGTACACCGAACTCCCGACCAACTGGAACGGTTATTTCGACTTCACGACCGGCACATGGGACGGCGGCTACGAGACGTTGCTTACGGCCACTTTCTCCCAGACCGTCCTTTCCGAGGCTTCGGGAACCTGCTTCAGGATGCCCTATTCCTCCAACGCGCTCAGCTACCAGGTCACTTCAGCGATGAATTTCAAGCCTTCCTGCATGAGTTCTGCCCTCTACGCCCCCTATTACACGTCGGGCGGATTCGGGATCGGTTTTACCACCTACGCCGAGGTCAACCAGACGACCTTCCCGGCCTCGAGCGTCACTTGCTCCTATGCCCGGACCAACGATTGCAAGGGGGTTCTGACGATGAACTACAACGGCTTAACAAAAACTTACGAGTAAACGCATCTTTCAGAGATTCAGGGGCTGCAAGATGTTTGCGGCCCCTTTTTCTTGCGCCATTGTGGATAAAATGTGAATAAAATACACTTTTAAGACTTATTTATCCCACCTTCAGCCAAATCCGGGGATTGAGGTGGGAAAAATGGAAAAAAATTCGGATATTTGCACCACAAACTACTAAGATGGAAAAGATTCGTGGAGAGAGGACCAGGGTGTCCGATTTGTTGAAGGCTACCGAGCGGGGAGCGGAGGTAACCGTGAAGGGATGGGTGCGTACCAAACGAGGCAACAAGAACGTGGCTTTCGTCGCTTTGAACGACGGTTCCACGATCAACAACATACAGGTCGTATTCGATATGGCGTCAATGGGCGAAAATATTCTGGACAGGGTCTCCACGGGTGCTTGCATCCGGGTGGACGGGGTTTTGGTCGAGTCGATGGGCTCGGGCCAGCCCGTCGAGATCCAGGCCCGCAGGCTCGAGGTCTACGGCCCCGCAGACCCCGACAGCTACCCCTTGCAGAAGAAAGGCCACTCGATGGAGTACCTGCGCGAGATCGCCTACCTGCGCCCCAGGACCAACACCTTCGGGGCGGTTTTGAGGATCCGCCACGCCATGGCCTACGCCATCCACAAATATTTCAACGACAACGGTTTTTACTACCTCCACACCCCGTTGATCACCGGATCCGACGCCGAGGGCGCGGGCGCCATGTTCGAGGTGACCACCCTGGACATCTCCAATCCCCCGAGGACCGAGACCGGCGAGGTGGACTACAACGAGGACTTCTTCGGCAAGCGCTGCAATTTGACCGTCTCCGGCCAGCTGGAGGGCGAGTTGGGCGCCTTGGCCCTCTCGCAGATCTACACCTTCGGACCCACGTTCCGTGCGGAAAACTCCAACACCCCGCGCCATTTGGCCGAGTTCTGGATGATCGAACCCGAGGTCGCCTTCTACGAATTGGAGGAAAATATGGAATTGGCGGAGGACTTTTTGAAGTACCTTATCCGCTACGCGTTGGAGCATTGCGCCGAGGATCTGGCCTTTCTGGAGAAGATGTACGACAGCGAACTGACCGAAAGGCTCAGGATGGTCACCGAAAACACCTTCCAGAAGCTGACCTACACCGAAGCGATCGATATTTTGAAGGCCTCGGACCAGAAGTTCGAGTTCCCCGTCGACTGGGGCCTCGATTTGCAGAGCGAGCACGAGCGTTACCTCGTGGAGAAGCACTTCAAAAAACCGGTCATCCTGATCGACTACCCCAAGCAGATCAAGGCCTTCTACATGAAGCTGAACGGCGACGACAAGACCGTCCGCGCGATGGACGTCCTGTTCCCCAAGATCGGCGAGATCATCGGCGGCAGCCAGCGCGAGGAGAACTACGATCTGCTGCTCTCCCGGGTGCGCGAACTGGGTATTCCCGAGAAGGATATCTGGTGGTATCTCGACACCCGGAAGTGGGGCTCAGCCCCCCACAGCGGGTTTGGCCTGGGATTTGAGAGGCTACTGCTTTTTGTAACCGGAATGTCAAATATCCGGGACGTAATACCCTTCCCGCGCACGCCGCGAAACGCAGAGTTTTAACGCGCAGCGCACAAAAGTATGACTCACCTATATCACCTATATTATGTCATCTATCAGCCAAAGCCAACAGCAGCGCATGCTGCAAAAGCTCTCACCGCAACAGATCCAGATGATCAAGCTTCTGGAACTGCCCTCCGTTATGCTCGAGCAACGCATCAAGCAGGAGATCGAAGAAAACCCCGTCCTGGAAGAACTCGAGGACGAACAGCCTAAGGAGATCTCCGTCGAGGAGTATCTCAAAGAGGACGACACGCCCTCCTACAAGTACAAGAGCAACAACTACCCCTCCCACGAGGAGGATTTCCGCCAGACCTTCCTGCCCGAAAAGCAGACCCTGGGCGACTACCTCGAGGAGCAGCTGGGCTTCCGCAACCTGAGCGTGCGGGACAACACCCTGGCCCTCTACATCATCGGCAGTTTGGACGACGACGGCTATCTGAGGCGCGATTTGGAGTCGCTGAGCGACGACATCGCCTTCAGCCTGGGGCTGGAAGTCTCCACCACCGAACTCGAGCGCGTCCTGGGCATCATCCACACCCTGGAGCCCGCCGGGATCGGCGCCCGCTCGATGCAGGAGTGTTTGGTGCTCCAGTTGGAAGACATGGGTTGCGACACCCCGGCCAAAAAACTGGCCATGAAGCTGTTGAAAACCCATTTCAACGAGTTCTCGAAAAAGCATTTCGACAAGCTGATGTCGCGTCTGGACGTGGACGAGGAGCAGCTGGCCGAGGCGATCGAGGAGATTACCCACCTGTCGCCCAAGCCCGCCAACCTGTTCAACGGGGCAGGCAACGACGTGATGCCCTACATCATCCCCGACTTTATCCTGGGCTACTCCAACGGCCAGTTCGACCTCTCGCTGAACTCCTACAACGTGCCCGATCTGAAGGTCAACCGCACCTACGTCGATATGATCCGCCAGCTGATCGGCCCGCAGGGAGCCTCCGTCAGCCAGGACGACCGCGAGGCTTTGAAGTTCATCAAGAACAAGCTCGATTCGGCCAAGTGGTTCATCTCGGCCATCAAGCAGCGCCACGACACGCTGATGTTCACCATGAAGGAGATCCTGGAATACCAGCAGGCCTACTTCCACGACGGCGACCGCAGCAAGCTCAAGCCGATGATTCTCAAAGACATCGCAGACCGCACAGGCCTCGACGTTTCGACCATTTCGAGGGTCGTGAACAGCAAATACATCCAAACCCACTTCGGCATCATTCCCCTGAAGCAACTCTTCTCGGAGGCGATGAAGACCGACAGCGGCGAGGAGGTCTCCTCGCACGAGATCAAGAACATCCTCTCGGAGTGCATCGAGGGCGAAGACAAGCGCCACCCGCTGACCGACGAGGTGCTGATGGACTGCCTCAACGGCAAAGGCTACCAGATCGCCAGGAGGACCGTCGCCAAATACAGGGAGATGCTCGGGATTCCAGTTGCGCGGCTGCGCCGCGAACTGTAGGGACCGTAGCTGCGCGTATAGCACGGCATCTTTGAACGATCCTTCAGCTTCCAAATCCTCACGTACTTGAGTACGCTGCGGTTTGAAAGACTGAACGATCGTCCAAACCTGCCGCACTCTCCGCACAGCGCGACCCGGACCGACGCCAAGGCAAGACACAACTAAGAAAGGTGGGAATTTCCCACCTTTTTTATTTCCGCAACTCCAGCGTATGGTCCACCCCCTGGGGAATCTCCCCCGGGTAGTGCGTCACGTAGATCATCGTCCTGCCCGCCTGCGCCGCGAACTTTCCGACCACCTCGCGTGCCCTGCGCTTGGAGGTTAGGTCCAGCCCGTGCAGGGGCTCGTCCAGGATCAGTAGGTCGGGATTTTTGACCATCGCTCGCGCCAGCAGCGCCAGCCGCTGCTCCCCGAACGAGAGCCGGATGAACGACCGCCCCGCCAGATGGGCCCCGCCCAACATTCCGAGCCACTCGAGGGCCAGCGCCTGCTGCTCCGGGGTGGGGGTGTGGTAAAGCCCCACCGAGTCGAACAACCCCGAGGCGACCACATCCACGGCGGGAATGTCTTTCAGGTAAAAATTATGGATATCGGGATTCAAATGGCCGATCCGCCGCTTGATCTCCCAGATGCTCTCCCCGCTCCCCCTGGCACGGTCGAAAAGGGTGATCCGGTTGGCGTAGGCCTGCGGATTGTCGCCGCACACCAGGCTCAAAAGGGTCGATTTCCCGCTCCCGTTGGGGCCGAGCAGCGCCCACCGCTCCCCGCGCCGGACCTCCCAGTCGATCCCCTGCAGGATCTGCGTATCGCCGTACCGCACCCCCACCTTTTGCATCTTCACGGCCACATCGTACCCGCCGCCCGGAGTGACCGCTTCCGGCAGCTCCCCTATCGTCCCGGGTTCGGGGAAAAGCTCCCCCGTCGATCTTCCGTCCGCCGAAAATTCCTCGCGCGAAGCCGCCCCGAGCACCGTCATGTCCCTAATCGGCAATACCTTGCCGACCCACAAAGGGATCTCCCCCGGATCGGACAACAGCAAAACCATCTGCATCCCCTCCCCGGCCAGCTCGCGCAACATATCGTCCAGTTGCTGCCTCGATCGCGCGTCCAACCCGATAAAGGGATTGTCGATGATCAGCATCTGGGGCGATGCAAGCAACGCGCGGATAACCAATAGTTTGCGCAACTCCCCGCTCGACAGCGAAATGATCCGCTTGCGGAGCATTCCATCTATCCCGTAGCGCTCTGCCGCCCTGCGCACGGGACCGTCGGGCAACGCCGCACTCCACGCGCCCGGATCGTCCACCCCGAAGATCTCCCCCGCCAAGGGAACGAGATCCGTCTCCGAAGCGTTCCAACGCTGCTGGTAATAGACGCCGTGGCTGCCGCCGAGCGAGTAAATATCCCGGAATTCGATCGTTTTAACGGTGTCGTAGGCGCTTACGGCCGCCCCATCGCACAGGATCTCCACCCGCCCCTCCCGGCACGGTATCCGCCCGGTCAGTATCCCCGCCAGCACGCTCTTTCCCGCGCCGTTGGGACCCACCACAGCCCATTGCTCGCCCGGCAGGACGGTCCAGTCCACCGGTTTAAAAAACCGGAAACACTCCTCGCGTGCGACCGCCCCTTCGATCCGGACCGTCAACCCCATTATTTAAAGGGCGAATCGGGCTCTTTGGCCATGTGGTTGTAGAACATCTTGTCCAGGAACCCGGGCGCGAATTTTTTCAGGATATGGGTCGCCCTGCCGTTGAAATCCATGCGCAACTCGCGTTTGCGGCGTGCGACGCCTTTGGTAATCCGGCGCGCGACCTCCTCCGGGGACATCATTTTGCCCTCGTCGCGCGGGGTCTCGCCCTGCGCACTGCCGTCGGCGACCAACGCGCTGAAACGCACGTTCGAGGCGGTGAATCCGGGGTAGGCCACCATCACGTGGAGCCCCTTTTTCAGGTTTTCGATCCGTATGGTCTCCAAAAATCCCCCCATGGCGTACTTGGAAGCCGAATAGCCCGTGCGCCCGGGCAAACCGTGCATCCCGGCCACCGAGGAGACCCCCACCACCGACCCTTTGGAGGCTTGCAGGTAGGACAACGCGGCCTTCGTGCAGTTCACGCACCCCCAGAAGTTCACATCCATCAGCTTGTGCAAAACCCCCAGGTCCACCTCGTCGAACAAGGCCCGCATCGAGATCCCCGCGTTGCAGATCAGCACGTCCACCCCGCCGAAACGCTGCACGGCGGTATCGACCAGCCGTTTGCAATCGTCGAATGAAGCCACGTCGCACGCCGCGCAGGCCGTGCGGTTCCCCGCGGGATCGATCTGCGCGCAGAGGGCCTGCAACTTGTCGAGGCTGCGCGCCCCGACGGTCACATAGGCCCCCAGGCCGAAAAACTCCTTTGCCAGCGCCTCGCCGATCCCCGACGACGCGCCCGTTATCACCACACTCTTGTTTTTGAAACCGGTCATTATAATCTGAAGGGATTGGTCTGTTGCTGGAAATCGTCTTTATCCATCCTGACGGTCTGCGATTTGCCCGGCTTGATGGTATAACAGTGCCATCCGATCGCCCCCGCGCTGCCGGCCGACCACTTGCGCTCCACGCCCTGGTAGCCGAACTCCCGGGCGCGCTTCCCGTCGAACTTCTGCCCGCTCACTTTCCACTCTTTCTCGCCGGGTGCGAGGATCAGGGTGGTCACGCCCGGCAAATTGTCGATGGGCTTGCCCTGGTCGTCCGCCAGCCAGCAGCCGTATATGGGGATGTAGTAGGGCGTGGTGTCGAAGATCCCCTCGTCCCAATAGACGTGGCAGAACTTGTAGCCCATCTTCTCTTCGTAGAGCATATCGGTCACCCGGTCGAGGTTGACCGTGCCCAGCTTCACGTAATAGTATTCCGAGGCGGGGGTATAGACCTTGATCCGGTACTCTTCGTACTGCTCGGGAATGGTGTAGCTGTACTTGAATTCAATGTAGGGTTTGAGCCACTCGGCGCCCGCGGGTCTGAAAATGTACCCCGTGATTTTGGATTTAAGGACCCCGACCTGGAGCAGGGCTTTCCAGAGGGGTTTGCTATGGTCGATATCCCCCCAGTTGTTGTTTACCGAGGAGTTGTCCGCTATATCACGCCAGATTTCTGCGGGATAGTTGTTGTACTGGCGTATCAATTCGATGGCGATCTCCCGGTTCATGTTGGGGTACTCGTCCGTCCACTTTTTGTCGTACTTGTTGTACTTGTGCGGCTCCATGCGCTTAACTGCCCCCTCAGGGACGAAAATATCCTTGTCGGGGATCGCTACGGCCTCCCAGTAGATCAGGTTCTGCTTCTCGATCTCGGCCGGGTCGTTTTCCGACGCCCCGGGCTTGCTCGTCGTTGTGGTCGTGGTCGTCGTGGAGGACGCTGTTGAGGTCCCGGTCGCGCTTGCCGACGTACCCGTCCCGGCGGTCGTCGTAGTACCCGGCCCTGTCCCCGTGGTCAATCCTGAGAGGCCGCCGGGGGTTGTTGTGGTCGTTCCTTTTCCGGTCGCCGGGGTGGTCCCCGTCCCCGTCGTCGTTCCGGTTGTGGTCGTCGTCGTACCCGGCCCTGTCCCTGTGGTCAATCCGGAGAGGCCGCCGGGAGTAGTTGCAGTCGTTCCTTTCCCGGTCGCCGGGGTGGTCGAGCCCGTCCCCGTCCCCGAGGCCGTCGCACCCGTTGTGCCTGCCCCTGTTCCGCTACCTGCGCCAGCCGTTCCCGTTCCTACCGGGGTTTCTGTGCCTCCCCCACCGAAAACGGTAGTGGTCGACGTGCCGCCCTCTGCGCCTTTTATTCCGGCGGTGCCCACGCCCGCACCACCACCCGTCGTTCCTGTTCGAGCCGGGGTTTCCGTACTCCCCCCGCCGAAAACGGTAGTGGTCGACGTGCCGCCCTCCACGCCTTTTATTCCGGCGGTGCCCACGCCCGCGCCGCCCGTGCCGCCGCCGCCCGACGATGCGGGAACGTAGACGCGGACCAGGTAGCGTATATCACTGCCCGAGAAGAAGGGCGCATTGAGGTAGGTGCAGACAATGTTCTTCCCCGCCCACTCCGCGCCGAGCGTCAGTTTGGAGGTATTCCCCGCGCCGGGGATCTCCACCATCGACTTGCCGCCCCACGACTCGATCTTCTCATATTGCCACTTAAAGCTCCCCGTAAAGGACTTTTTCTCCTTGTCCAGGCCGTAATGGAGCACGGTCTGCGAACTCAGGTCGACGGTCGATCCGGCGGGAATCGAGTCGCGCCCCGTTTTGGGATCGCGGTAGACGATCGTCTGCGGGGTCACGTCGGTAAAGAAGTGCGAGGGCTTGGCGAGGTCCCACTCGTCCTTGGTAATCTGCCTGAAAAGGCGGTTTACCTCGACCGGGGCCAACTGGTTGTACTTGCATTCGAAGCTGTAATTGCCCGGATCGGGTATTTTGATCGAGCGGAAGGCGTTGCCGTTGAACCTGAGCATGGTCGCCGCCGTCTGGCCCGACATGTCGATGGAGTCCATCTTCGTGCCCGTGATATCGACCTTGCCTACTGCGGTGCAATCCTTGAATACGAACTCGCTCACCACGCAGTCCAGCGTAAGGATGTTGACCGCGGGACACCCCGTGATCGTCAGCTTGCGCTTCTGGAGGTGGTCTTCAGCGTAGTTGTTCCTGATAACCACCTCTTTGAGCAGCGGGCAAGAGGTCAAACTCACCTCCTCGCCCATGCGGTTGACGGTAAAGTATAGTAGTTGCGAAAACTGATCGAGTTTCAGCGCCCCGCCCAACCGGGGTTTCTCGCTCTTTTCGATGCGCACCCATTTCACGTAGTCGACCCCGCCGTCGTTGGTAAAGGAGTAGGCGAGCACCCCGATCCACTCCTTGGCGTTTTCGGCGGTCACGCCCACGGTCACGCCCAAAGCCTGGGCGTTGGTCTTTCCCTGTTCGTGGCTCGGTAGGTTGAGGAACGCAGCGAGTTGGGCGACTTCGTTCTTGTCATAGGACTGGCCGATGGCCGCCAAAAAGGCAAAACAGGATGAAAAAAGCAGGACGAGCTTTTTCATGGCGTGTGGTTTTAGGGGGTAATTGAAAGTAAAGTTACTATTTTTTCGGGTTTTCCAGCAACTCGGCCAAATATTTGGCCGTGTAGCCCAACCCGTCCTGCGCCACCTGCTCCGGCGTCCCCTGCGCCACGATGCGCCCGCCCGCCGCGCCCCCTTCGAGGCCCATATCGATCAGGTGGTCTGCGACCTTGATCACGTCGAGGTTGTGCTCGATCACGATCATGCTGTTTCCCCGCGCCACGAGCTTCTGCAACACCTCCAACAGCACCCTCACATCCTCGAAGTGCAGTCCGGTGGTGGGCTCGTCCAGGATGTAGAGCGTCTTGCCGGTATCCTTGCGCGCCAGCTCCGACGAGAGCTTGATGCGCTGGCTCTCCCCGCCGGAGAGGGTGGTGCAGGGCTGCCCCAGGGTCACATACCCCAATCCCACATCCTGGATCGCCTTGAGTTTCTGGTTGATGTTGGGGATGCTCCCGAAAAACTCCACCGCCGCGTTGACCGTCATTTCCAGCACCTGGCTGATGTTCTTGCCCTTGTATTTGACCTCGAGCGTCTCGCGGTTGTAGCGCTGCCCCCCGCAGACCTTGCATTTGACGTACACGTCGGGCAGAAAGCTCATCTCGATGGTCTGCACCCCCGCGCCGCGGCACTCCTCGCACCGCCCGCCCTTCACGTTGAACGAAAACCTGTTCGCTTTAAAACCCCGTATCTGCGCGTCTGTGGTCTGCTCGAACAACTTGCGTATATCCCCGAACACATTGGAGTAGGTGGCCGGATTGCTTCTGGGCGTGCGCCCGATGGGCGACTGGTCCACCACCACCAGCTTGTCGATCAGCTCCATCCCTTCGATCCGCTCATGCGCCAACGGTTGCGCGTAGGAGCGGTATAAGAACTTGCTCAGCGCGGGCTCCAACGTCTCCCCCACGAGCGTCGACTTGCCGCTTCCGCTCACCCCGGTCACGCAGGTAAGCGTCCCGAGGGGGAAAACGGCCGTGATATCCTTCAGGTTGTTGCCTTTGGCCCCGACCACCCGGATCTCTTTCCCGTTGCCGGGACGCCTGCTCCCGGGGATCTCGATCCGCCGCCTGCAGCACAGGTAATCGGCGGTGATCGTGTCGCTGCGCAGGATCTGCCCGGGCGTCCCCTGGGCCACGATATGCCCCCCTTTGCGCCCGGCCGCCGGACCCACGTCGACGATATGGTCCGCGCTGCGTATCATCTCCTCGTCGTGTTCGACCACGATTACCGAATTGCCCGCGTCCCTCAGTTTGCGAAGGCTCTGGATCAGCCTCCTGTTGTCCCGTTGGTGCAACCCGATACTCGGTTCATCCAAAATATAAAGCACATTGACCAGCTTGGAGCCGATCTGTGTGGCCAGCCGTATGCGCTGGCTCTCCCCCCCCGAAAGCGACCGCGAGGAGCGCGCCAAAGAGAGGTACCCCAGCCCCACCTCGTTCAAAAAGCCCAGCCTCTCGGCCACCTCCTTGACGATCTCGCGGGCGATGGTCGCCTCCTTTTCATTCATGTATCGCTCGATTCCCGTGATCCACTCGCCGAGGTCCTGTATGCTCATCGCGCTCAGATCGGCGATGTTCATCTCCCCGATCCTGAATTGCAGCGATTCGGGCTTGAGCCTCGTCCCCCCGCACGCGCTGCATGCCCGCTTCATCAAAAATTGCTCCCTCCACCCCTTCTCCTTGCCGTCCTCGTCCTTGCGGTCGATGTAGTCGGCCACCCCCTCCCAGACCATCATCTGGTTGCCGCCGGCCATGCCCAGCTCCTGCATATTGATCCTGACCATCTCGGGATCGCCGTACAACACCGCGTTGAGCCCCTCCTCCGAGATCGCCTGGATGGGGTCGTCCAGCGAGAATCCGTGCCGTTTGCCCATCGCCTCGATCAGCGCGAAGAGCAAATTGCTCCTGTGGGGCCCGATCGGCTCGATCGCCCCCTGCCGGATGGTCCGTTTGGGGTTGGGAATGATCTTCCCCATATCGAAGACCGCCTCCTCGCCCAGGCCGCTGCACCGGGGGCACGCCCCCTGCGGCGAGTTGAACGAAAAGGTATGCGGGGCCGGGTCCTGGAACGAGATCCCCGTGGTCGGGCACATCAGATGGCGGCTGTAATACCGCGATCCCGAGGTGGCGTAATCGTAGACCGCGATCGTCCCCTTGCCCTGCCGCATGGCTTCCGTAAGGGCCGATGCCAGCCTCTGCTTCGACCCTTCCTCGATCACCAGCCGGTCGACGACCAAATCGATGTTGTGGACCTTGTACCGGTCGAGCTTCATGCCGGGCCTCAACTCCTCGATCTTATCGTCGATCCGCGCGTAGAGGTAACCCTTCTTGATCATCCCCTCGAACAGCTCGCGGTAATGCCCCTTGCGCCCGATCACCACGGGAGCCATCACGGCCACCTTCGCGCCGGGGAACCCGGTCGTGATCAAATCGATGATCTGGGCGTCGGTGTAGTGGACCATCCGCTCGCCCGTGGCCGGGGAGTAAGCCCGCGACGCGCGCGCGTAGAGCAAGCGCAAAAAGTCGTTGATTTCGGTTACCGTGCCCACGGTCGAGCGCGGGTTCTTGTTGGTGGTCTTCTGCTCGATGGCCACCACGGGACTCAGCCCCGTGATCGAATCGACGTCCGGCCGCTCCATCGCCCCCACGAACTGGCGCGCGTAGGAGGAGAGGGTTTCCATGTAGCGTCTCTGCCCCTCGGCATAGATCGTATCGAAAGCGAGCGACGACTTGCCCGACCCCGACAACCCGGTCACCACCACCAACGCATTGCGGGGGATCTCCAGGTCGACGTTCTTTAGGTTGTGTACCCTTGCCCCGCGTATGGTGATTTTCTTTTCTTCCACTTTCCGAATTTACCGTTTTCCCTTCTTGGGAGGTTCTACTTGCGGGGCAATTGTTTTCGATCACCCCTGCGGGGTGATTTGCTTCCGATCACCCACCCCCGTCCCCTCCCTAACCGTAGGGAGGGGAGTTTTTCTAAGGTGCTCCCGCCCGTCCCCGAAGGTTGTTTATCTATTTTGCTATTCTGATTTGGTAGGTTTTTGCGCTTGGGTTGGCGTGTTCGTACTCCCTTATCCAGTTGTTCAGCAGCCTCATGGCCCGGTAGTTGGTCCCGTTCTCGGAGGCCACTTTCGACCAGTCGATCTCTTTGTGATTGACCGTCACGGTTTTGTATTCGGGCAACAGGGGGTAAAAATCCTCTTTCTCCACCTTGTACCCGTAGGTGGCAGGATCGCCGAAGAATACCTTTAGCGCTGCGATCCGGTAGAGGTAACGCATGGTCTCCTCGGGCGCGAACAGGTCGTAATAACTCTTGACGCCCTGCTTTTCCATGCGCTGGGCCACCCCGGCCGACCCGAGGTTGTAGGCCGCAGCCGCCAGGGTCCATGACCCGAACCGCTTGTAATTGTCCAGTATGTAGCCGCATGCCGCCTCGGTCGCCTTTTCGATGTGGTAACGCTCGTCGACCTGTTTGTTGACCTCCAATCCTTTCTCCTTGCCCAGCGCCGACATGATCTGCCAGAGCCCCGCCGCCCCCGCCGGCGATACGACCGTGGGATTGAGTCCGCTCTCGGCCGCGCACAGGTATTTGAAATCCTCGGGAACCCCCCGCTTTTTGAGGATCGGCTCGATGATCGAGAAATAGCGCTCCGAGGAGAGTAGCATGATCATCGTCCTGGAGTGCATGTAACAGGTAATGAGCAGCTCGCGCATCAAAGACTCCTTGGCGTCAAACCGCTCCAGAGGCATCGCCTCCCCGCAAAAATCGAGCGCCGCAGGCATTTCGGGGATCATAACCCGGGCCATACCCAACTCCTGGGGAACGGCATCGCCCTCAACAGGCGCCTGCGCCGACCCGCCGCAACCCCACAAAACCAGGATAAAAAGAAAAAAGAACCGGAACGTTTTCATCGCGCATCCATTAAACGAAAATATCCTACAAAGATAATAAAAGCTGAACGCAATTCGATCTGCATAAATTGCCGAAGCGCATTTATCTTATCTAAAGATTGCATAAACTTTGCAAAAGCCGTAGCTTTGCACCAAATTACCGCACTATGATCACAGCCGGCAGTGTCCACAAATTAACAGTAAGCCGTATCTCTCCGCATGGCCTTTATTTAGCCGACAGCGAGGAGAACGAGATCCTGCTGCCCAACAAATACGTCTCCCTGTCCGACAAACCGGGCGACGGGAAGGAGGTCTTCGTCTACCACGACTCCGAAAACCGCCCCGTGGCCACCACAGAGACGCCCAAAGCGGTCGTCGGCCAGACCGCCATGATGCAGGTAATGGATAAGACGATCCACGGCGCTTTCCTGGACTGGGGCATCGAGGCCAAGCAGCTGTTCCTGCCCAACCGCAACCAGGTGGGCGCGGTCGAGGTGGGCCTCTGGCTTCCGGTCTACATCTACCTCGACGAGAAGAGCGGCCGCGCCGTGGCGACCATGCACCTGAAGGACTACATCAACAATGAGGGGCTGGACCTCAAACCCGGCCAGCAGGTCGAGGTCTTCGTCGCGCTGGAGACCCCGAAAGGCTTTCGCGTGGTGGTCAACGGCCGTTTCTGGGGCATGCTCTACCACAACCAGATCTTCCGCCCGATCGCCATCGGCGATAAGACCACGGCCTACGTGATGCGCATTACCGACGACAAGCGCATGGATATCTCGCTGCAAAAGGCGGGCATCGACCAGTTGCAGCGCTCGGCGGAGATCCTGCTGGCCCTGCTGGAGCACCACGGCGGCAAGCTCCCCATCGGCGACGACTCCACCCCGGATCAGATCGCCCAGGTCGCCAGGATGAGCAAAAAGCTCTTCAAGCGCACCGCAGGCAAATTGCTCAAAGAGGGAAAGGTAAAGATCTTCCCCGACCGCCTCGAAAAAATCTAAATCGTAATTCCCGGCCGCTGCGGGTCGCTTCCCGGCCCGGCCTACCCGGTCCCGGCTGCTGTTCAACCCCTGCCCGCTACTCGATCCACCCGGGCTGCTTGGGCGGCAGGCTCCCGTCCCGCGGGACATCCATCTCCATGATGTAGTCGGTCATCAAATATCCCTGCCCGATCTCGAAATCGCCCCGGAATACGACCTTGAAGCCCAGCTTGTGGTAAAACCCGACCGCCTTGCTGTTGTCGCGGTTGACGTTCAGCCTGATCGTGTCGTTGTCGTTTTTGCGGACGATCCCGCACAGCATTTCCACGTAGGTTTTCCCCAGCCCGGTCCCCTGCGCGGCGGGCATGACGTAGATCTTGTGCAACTTGGTCTTGCCCGGCTCGTAATCGTGCTGGTAGGCCATGTAGCCCATCCATTGGCCGTCCCTGCGGGCCAGGATGTACCTGTGCCCCTCGTCGAACTGCTGCTTGATCGCCTCCTCGCTGTACATCATGTCCATCATGTAGTCGATCTGCTCTTTGGAGAGCATCTGCTCGAACGTGTGCGGCCACACCACCTCCACCATCTCCCGGATAACGGGAATGTCCTCCCTTGTCGCTTCGATAAATTCCATGGCGCAAAAATATAAAAAACGGCGGAGATTGTTCTCCGCCGTTTTCCGAATTATGGATCCGCTGCCGATTTATTCCTCGGCTGCGGGCTCTGCGGGTGCCTCTGCTTCGGCCTCTGCGGCCTTGGCTTTCTTGGCGGGAGCTTTCTTGGGCTTGGCTTCAGCGGCGGGAGCTTCTTCTACGGGAGCCTCTTCTACGGGAGCCTCTTCAGCAGCCTCTGCTTTCTTGGCGGGAGCCTTCTTGGCCTTGGCCTCGGCGTTCTCCAGCTTGGCCTTCAACTCGGCCAGACCGGCCAAATCGCCCAGCGTGGTCTTCTCGACCGAAGCGTTGAGCTTCTTCATCGAGGCCTGGGTGTCGGACTGAGCCTTGCGCTCGTTCTTGATGGCCACGCCCTCTTCTGCACGGCGGACATCTTCCTTGATGCGGCTGTGCGACAGCGAGATGCGGCGGGTAGCCTTCGAGAACTCGGTCACCTTGAATTCGAGGGTCTCGCCCACTTTGGCGCTGGTGCCGTCCTCTTTGACGATCTGGCGCAGGCCTGCGAAGCCTTCGATGCCGTCGCCCAGGGAGACCAGTGCGCCTTTCTCGTTGATCTCGGTGATGGTGCCCTGGTGGATCGAATCGACGTAGTATTGGTTTTCGAGTTCATTCCAGGGGTTCTCTTCGAGTTGCTTGTGGCCGAGGCTGAGCCTGCGGTTCTCCTTGTCGACTTCCAGGACGATCACGTCGATCGGGTCCCCGATGTGGGTGAACTCGGCCGGGTGCTTGATCTTCTTGGTCCACGACAGGTCGGAGATGTGGATCAATCCGTCGATGCCCTCTGCGATCTCAACGAATACGCCGAAGTTGGTGAAGTTACGCACCTTGGCGGTGTGGCGCGAGCCGACGGGATACTTCTCCTCGATGCCTTCCCAGGGGTCGGACGAGAGTTGCTTGATCCCGAGCGACATCTTGCGCTCCTCGCGGTCGAGGGTCAAAATGACGGCTTCTATCTCCTCGCCCACCTTGAGGAACTCCTGCGCCGACCGCAGGTGCTGGCTCCAGGACATTTCGCTCACGTGGATCAGACCCTCGACGCCGGGAGCGATCTCCACGAACGCGCCGTAATCGGCGATCACGACCACTTTGCCCTTTACCTTGTCGCCCACTTTGAGGTTGGCGTCCAGCGCCTCCCAGGGGTGCGGGGTGAGTTGCTTCAGACCCAAAGCGATACGCTTTTTCTGGTCGTCGAAATCGAGGATAACGACGTTGAGCTTCTGGTCGAGTTGAACGACCTCTTCGGGGTGCGTTACGCGGCCCCAGCTCAGGTCGGTCATGTGGATCAGGCCGTCCACGCCGCCCAAGTCGATGAATACGCCGTAGGTGGTGATGTTCTTGACGGTCCCTTCCAGGATCTGGCCTTTTTCGAGCTTGGACATGATCTCCTTCTTCTGGAGTTCGAGCTCGGCTTCGATCAGGGCCTTGTGGGAGACGACAACGTTGCGGAACTCCTGGTTGATCTTGACCACCTTGAATTCCATGGTTTTGTCCACGTAGATATCGTAGTCGCGGATGGGTTTCACGTCGATCTGCGAACCGGGCAGGAAAGCCTCGATGCCGAATACGTCGACGATCATACCGCCCTTGGTGCGGCACTTGACGTAACCCTTGATGATCTCGTCCTTCTCCATCGCCTCGTTGACGCGGTCCCAGCTGCGCAGCTGGCGCGCTTTTTTGTGCGAAAGCACGAGCTGACCTTTCTTGTCTTCCGCGCTTTCGATATAGACTTCGACCTTTTCACCGACGGCCAGTTCGGGGTTGTAGCGGAATTCGCTGACGGCCACCAAACCTTCCGATTTGTAACCGATGTTGACCACCACTTCGCGTTTGCCCACGTTGACGACGGTCCCTTCGACCACTTCGCCCACCTGTACTTTGGACAGGGTCTGGTCATACTGCTCGGCGATGGCGTCTTTGTCCTTGTCGTAGAGTGCGGATTCGCTTTCAAATGCGTTCCAGTCGAAGTTTTCGTTGGAAACCTTCACGGGCGCTTCGGCTGCGGCAGCCTCTTTTTTCGCGGCTTTGGGAGTCTTCTCCTTTTTGACTTCGGGCTCGGCCTCGAAAGCGGCTTCGGGAGCTGCTTCTGCGGCGGGAGCCTCTTCTGCGGCGATTTCGGCTACGGGCTCTGCGGCGGGCAGCTCTTCGGTTACGGGTGCAGCCTCCAATTCGGGGGTTGCGGGTGCGGCCTCGATCTCGGGAGCTACTGCGGCAGCTTCGATTTCAGGTTGCAGGTCTTTGTTCTCTTCCATGTTGTTTGTTGCTGTAAACTAATTAGTTGGACATTATTTATAGATTTCCCGCGTAGGGAAAAGCCTGCAAAGATAAAAAACATTTATGGCAAAACAAATGCCCCTACCTAATAATATGCGATTTTATACCCCCCCGATACCCATTTGCAGGTACTCCCCCGAACGAATCTGTCGTTTAATTTCCTATCTTTGCCAACCATGAAACTCTCCGAACTGCCCACCGGCCACTCCGGCATCATCGTCAAGGTCCTCGGCCACGGCGCTTTCCGCAAGCGCGTGATGGAGATGGGCTTTGTGCGCGGGCAGCGCGTGGAGGTAATCCTGAACGCGCCCCTGAAGGACCCGATCGTCTACAAGGTAATGGGCTACGAGGTCTCCCTGCGCGCTTCGGAGGCCTCGATGGTCGAGGTAATCGAGCAGGACCCAACCATGCCCATTCCCGACCCTGCCACCCCCCTGGAAGAGTTGTCGGAGATCGTCCTGCGCCACCTTCCCGACCCCGAGGCGCGCACGATCAATGTCGCGTTGGTCGGCAACCCGAATTGCGGCAAGAGTTCATTGTTCAACGCCGCCTCGGGCAGCCGCCAGCACGTGGGCAATTACAGCGGCGTGACGGTCGACGCCACGCGGGGCCACTTCGTCCACGGGGGCTACCGGATCGTGCTCTACGACCTGCCGGGCACCTACGCCCTGTCGGCATACAGTCCCGAGGAGCGTTTCGTGCGCCAGCACCTGGTCGACAACCCGCCCGACGTGATCGTCAACGTGGTGGCCGCCTCCAACCTGGAGCGCAACCTCTACCTGACCACCGAGCTGATCGATATGGACCAGAGGCTGGTCGTCGCTTTGAACATGTACGACGAACTGGTGGTGTCCGGCGCAAGGCTCGACTACAAGGAGCTTGGCGAGATGTTGGGCGTCCCCTTCGTGCCCACGGTCTCACGCACCGGCAAGGGGATCAAGGCTTTGTTCGACACGGTGATCAAGGTATTCGAGAACCGCGAGCAGAGCGTGCGCCACATCCACATCAACCACGGCCACCCCATCGAGGAGGGCATCGAGCAGATCAAGGAGGTCATCAAGGCCGACCCCTCGCTGGATAAGAACTACTCCCCGCGCTATTTGGCTATCAAATTTCTAGAAGGCGACCCCGAGGTCGAAAAGTACCTCAAGCAGGAGGGTTGCTACCCCGCCGGGGAGCGCGAAAGGGCCGCCCGCCACATCAAAAGCGAGCTGGGCGAGGATCCCCAGAGCGCGATCACCGGGGCCAAGTACGGCTTTATCGCCGGGGCTTTGCGCGAGACCTATACCCCGGCTGCGGTCGAGGAGAAACAGACCACCCGGGCCATCGACGCGCTGGTTACCAACAAGGTAATCGGCTTCCCGGTCTTTCTGCTGCTGATGTGGATCATGTTCGAGGCCACCTTCATCGTCGGGGCCTACCCGATGGAGTGGATCGAGGCGGGCGTGGGCTGGCTGGCCCGCATGGTGGGCGAGTGGATGAACCCGGGCCCGTTGAGGGATTTGATCGTCGACGGGGTAATCGGCGGGGTGGGGGGCGTGATCGTCTTTCTGCCCAACATACTGATCCTCTACTTCTTCATCTCCTTTATGGAGGACTCGGGCTACATGGCCCGCGCGGCCTTTATCATGGACAAAATCATGCACCGACTGGGTTTGCACGGCAAGTCGTTCATCCCGCTGATCATGGGCTTCGGCTGCAACGTCCCCGCGATCATGGCCTCGCGCACCATCGAGAGCCACTCGAGCCGCATCATCACCGTCCTGATCAACCCCTTTATCTCGTGCAGCGCGCGCCTGCCCGTCTACCTGCTTCTGGCGGGAGTCTTTTTCCCCGACCACGCCGGCCTGGTGCTGATCGGTTTGTACGTCTTCGGGATCGTGGTCGCCGCGATTACCGCCCGCCTGCTGCGCAAATTCTTCTTCAAGAAGGACCAAACCCCCTTCGTGATGGAGCTTCCGCCCTACCGCATGCCGACTTTGAAGGCGACAGCCCGCCACATGTGGGACAAGGCCGCCCAATACCTTCGCAAAATGGGTGGCATCATCCTGGTCGCCTCGGTGCTCGTCTGGTTTTTAAGCTACTTCCCCCGCCCTGCCGCCTCCCCGGAAACCCCCGCCGCCCACTCGATGGAAAACTCCTACCTGGGCCGCGTCGGCCAATGGATCCAACCCGCCACCGCCCCCCTGGGCTTCAACTGGAAAGCGAACGTTGCCCTGCTCTCCGGCACGGCAGCCAAAGAAGTGATCGTCAGCACAATGGGCGTCCTCTACACCGGCGACGGCGACCACACCGAAGTCCTCTCCAAGCGCATCGCCGCCCCCGACCCCGTGACCGACAAGCCCGATTTTACCCCCGTGATCGCCCTGGCGTTTATGGTATTCGTTTTGCTGTATTTCCCCTGCGTGGCCTCGCTGGCCGCGATAGCGACCGAGACCGGAAGTTGGTGGTGGGCTCTGTTTTCTGTAATATATAACACATTTGTAGCCTGGCTCGCCGCCTTCGCCGTCTTCCAGATCGGTAGCATGTGGTGGTAAAAATGCGCGTATGCAACTGGTAATCGTCTATATTATTTGTGGCCTGGTGGCCGCCTGGGTAATCTGGAAACTTATCCGCCTGATCCGCCGCCACTCCCCCGAGGACCTCTGCTCGGGATGCACCGGCGATTGCAGCGGTTGCGGGCACAAAAAAGAGGAATAATCCCCCTTACCCTGCGGAACATCTTCTACCCTTATTTGGTACATTTTTGTCGAGGCAGCCGCCGGATTTTTCTTACTTTTGCATAAAAGCCTTCCTTTTATGCGCGCCCTGCTGATCCCGACCCTGCTCGTCCCCTCCCTGGCCCTGGCCGCCCAACCCGCGCCCAAGCCCAACATTTTGCTGATCGTCGCCGACGACATGGGTTTTTCCGACCCCGGGTGTTTCGGGGGCGAGATCTCCACCCCGAACATCGACTCGCTGGGGTACGGCGGGATCCGCTACACCAACTTTTACAATACGGCGCGCTCCTGGCCGAGCCGCGCCTCGATCATGACGGGCTACTACTACCAGTCCGTGCGCGGATCCTCGGCAGCCGACCGCCCCGAAGGGTGGTCCAGGGCCATGCCCCACTACCTCTCCACGGCGGGTTACAAGTGTTACCTTTCGGGCAAGTGGCACGTCCACGAGATCCCCAACCCCTGCGCCGACGCGGGCTTCGACCACTCCTACAACACGACCGACCTATTGAGCCACTATGTCCCCCAAGACCGGATCGACGACCGGCCCGTGGAAATCAGCGATAAAGATTATTTCCAGGAGCGCGTGGCGACCGATAGGGCCATCGACCTGTTGCGCCGCCACGAGGCTGACTCCCCCGACTCCCCCTTCTTCCTCTATCTGACCTACACGGCCCCCCACTTCCCCCTGCACGCCTCGCAACAGGACATCGACTTTTACAAGGGCCTCTACGACGGCGGCTGGGACCAATTGCGCGAGAACCGCCGCAAGCGCCTCAAAGAGCTGGGCCTCGCCGACTATCCCCTTGCCGATATGGAGCCCCACGCCCGCTGGCACTACCAATCCGACTCGTCGTTGCTGGCAAAATACGGCCCCGGCGAGGTCATGCAGGCCGGTCCCTGGGACGATCTGACCCCGGAACAAAAGGCCTTCCAGTCGATGAAGATGGAGATCCACGCCGCCATGGTCCACCGCATGGACCGCGAGATCGGCCGCGTGCTGGCCGAACTGAGGCAATCCGGCCGCCTGGACAACACGCTGATCATCTTCCTTTCCGACAACGGGGCCTCTGCCGAGATGATGATCCGCGGCGAGGGCCACGACCCGGACGCGCGTCCCGGATCGCGCTACACCCATTTGTGCCTGGGCCCGGGCTTCGCCACAGCGGTAAACACCCCTTTGCGCCGCAGCAAGATCTGGGTGCACGAGGGCGGCATCTCGACCCCGATGATCGTCAACTGGAAAGGCCATACGGGCCAGGGCGGCGGCATCCGCCACGCCACGGGCCATCTGATCGATTTGCTGCCCACCTTTCTGGAGGTGGCAGGCGTCGACCCCTACGCCGTCGCCGGGCAGGACTACCCCAAACTCCACGGCTTAAGCCTGCTGCCCTCTTTCGCCAAAGACGCGGCCCTGAAACGCGACCACCTCTGGTTCAACCACGAGGGCAACTACGCCCTTCACCAGGGCCGCTGGAAGATCACGGCAAGCGAGTTGGACGGCAAATACGACTGGGCTTTGTACGACCTTCAAAAGGACCGTGGCGAGAGCCGCGACCTGAGCGCGGAGCAACCCGTGCGGGTCGGAAAAATGGCCGCCCGGTGGCAGGAGCTGACCGATGGCTACAAAGCCCAAAACCCCAATCCGTCCAAAACCCAGTTGATCGACGGCTTCCCGAAAAAGAATCCGTTGCAGCGCGATTAGTGTGCAACCAAATTCCCGCACCCATGACCCGCGACTTCCGCTTCAAGCGCTTTACAGTCCGCCAACAAAATTCCGCCTGGAAAGTCGGTACTGACGGCGTCTTGCTCGGCGCCTGGGCCACAATCCCCCCTGATGCCCGCCGCATCCTGGATATCGGCACCGGCACGGGCCTGATCGCCATGATGCTTGCCCAACGCACCGCCGCCCTGCCTCTCCCCGGACCCCATATCGACGCCATCGAGTACGACCCTGCCAGCGCCGCCGAAGCCGCCGGAAACTTCGCCGCCTCGCCCTGGCCCACCCGCCTGACCCTCCACCAAACCGCCTTCCAGGAGTACACCCCGCCCTGCCTCCCCCCTTCCCCCGCTTCTGCTTCTTCCCCCTTCCCGCCGACTTTCGACCCCGCCGCCCCCGAGTCCGTCCCCATCCCCCTCTACGACCTGATCCTCTCCAACCCGCCCTTTTTTTCCGCCAGCCTGCTGCCGCCCGACACCCGCCGCGCGGCAGCCCGCCACAACCTCTCCCTGACCCTCGACGAGCTGATCACAGGCTCGGCCTCCATGCTTGCCCCTGGCGGTATCCTGGCCCTGGTCCTCCCCGCCGACCGCGAACAGGAAGCCTGCGTCCTGGCCCATAACACCGGCCTGGCCCTTTGCCGCGCCACCGAGGTCTACCCCAAACCCGGGAAACCCGCCCTGCGCATCCTGTTGGAATTTACCCGCCCGCCGGGCTCCGCCCCAGGCCCTTTATCCCTCTCCGCTCAGCCATCCCCCGCCCCCCCGCGCACCACCCTGCTGATCGAGGACTCCAACGGCTTTACCCCCCAATACAAGGAATTAACCGCCGACTTCTACCTCAAATTCTGAAAAATTCGTACCTTCGCCCTGTTAACCTCCAACCGGAAATCTAATATCCCAGCCATGAAAAGGATTTTGATGATAGCCGCCCTCGCCGCCACGACCTGGACGGCGACCGCCCAAAAAACCAAGGATTCCGCCGCCCCGTCGCTGGCCTATACCTTGCCGCAGACCGCCCTGAAGGTGGAGGTCGAACTCCGCCGCGAGGTAATCCGCAGCGGCCCCTACGCGCGCTTCGCCCAAAAATACCTGGGCGTTATGGCCCCCCTGGCCAGCAAGGACCTCTACACGATTGCCGACGCGCGCATCAGCGCACGTACCGAGAGCGACCCCAGCAGGCTCTACCTTGTGGAGTCCGCCGCCCTTACCCCCGCCGACTTTTTGAACGCCAACGGCATGACCGTCTCCGCCCCCCTGGGCATCCAGGGCGCTCCCGCAGGCCCCGCCGCGCATCCCCAACCCGGAGCGCTCTTCCCCGGCGCCGCGTCCCGTCCCGGCATGAGCCCGCCCCGTCGCTCCGGAGTCGAGCCCGTCTCGTTGCTGAGCAGCGACACCGCCTTTGTCAAGGTCCAGATCGACCGCCTCTCCCCGACCGAAAAATCGCTCGAGGACATGGCCGCGCAGGCCGCCGCCACGATCTTCAACCTGCGCAAACGCCGCATGGAGCTGATCACCGGCGAAGCGGGCGAGAACGTTTTCGGCGAGGGGCTGAAAGCGGCTTTGGCAGAACTTTCGCGCCTCGAATCGGAGTACGTGGCCCTGTTCATGGGCAAGCAGGCTGTCATTACCGAGACGCGCTCTTTCACAATCGTCCCCGAGGCCGACAAGACCAACACGATCGTCATGCGCTTCTCCCCCACAGCCGGCATCCTGGACGACGCCGATTTGAGCGGCCAGCCCATCGTCCTGGAGATCAAGCCCGAGCGCGCCGACCAGATGTCCACCCCTGTACGCTCCCCGAAGGACACCCGCCCGGTGGTCTACACCCGCCTGCCGCGCCCGGTCGTCTGTCGTTTGCTCGACGGCAAGCGTGAGATCGCCACCTCCCGCCAATCCCTGGCCCAGTGGGGCCCCATCGTCGAGATCCCCTTCAGTTCTAAATAACCGGGATCAAGCCTCCTGGTTGGCTGCGCATATCGCACGCCATCTTTTCCTTATCCCCCGCCCTGAAAATCCTCACGTACCTAAAGTACGCTCCGGTATTTCAGACCGGCCGATAAGAAAAACCTGTCGCACGCTATGCACAGCCGCGCTCTGGAACGCCCTGCATAAGAAACCAGTACCAATTTGAAATGGCCTGCCATAACAAATCCCAACCCGACCTCCCGCAGGGCAGGATCCGCGACTTGCTGACCATCCTCCGCCGCCAAACCAACGGCGAGGTCTCGGCCGCCATGACCCGCCTGGGCATCCATTACGCAACCAACTACGGCGTGAGCGTGGTCGATATCCGCCGCTGCGCCAAACCCTACGCCCCCGACCACGCAATGGCCAAGGAGCTCTTTTTGAGCCCCATCCGCGAGTTGATCCTCTCGGCCACCGTGATCGCCGACCCGCAAGCCCTTACGGAGTGCGAGCTCGGTTTCTGGGCCTCGGGGATCTCCAACACCGAGGTCGCCGAGCACCTGGCCTCCAATTTTTTGGGCCGCACTCCATTGGCCCCGGCCATATTCCAAACCTGGCTCCCCGACCCCAAACTGGCCTACTGCGCGATCTTGACCGCCCTGCGCTATTGCATCCTCGGCGGCGACCCCGCCCGGTTGGAGATCGAACCCCGCCGCACCATATTGGAATCCCTGACCTCCCCCACGGAAAAGCGCGCCGCCGAAAGCCTGCTGGACTTTTTGGCCGACGCGCAATTATAGCAATAGAAATTTCCCGTAAACGTATGTGAGGATTTGACCGCAGGAGGATAAGTGAAATATGGCCTGCAATACGTGCAGCCGCCCTGCCTTATTTCTGCGAGAACGCTTTGAGCTCCGCAATCTCCTGCGGCCAGCGCGCCTCGTCCGGCGTCTCCAAAACCAGCGGCATACCGTCGAACCGCGGATCCGAAGCGATAAACCGGAAGACCTCCAAACCGAGCATCCCCTCGCCCAGCGGACTGTGCCTGTCCACATGGCTGCCGACGCCCTTCAACGCATCGTTGAGGTGCATCCCCTTGAGGTATTCGAACCCGACCACGCGTCCCAACTCCTCGAATACCGCCTTACAACCCTCCTCACTCGTCAAATCATACCCCGCCGCCGAAGCGTGGCAGGTATCGATGCATATCCCGACCCGCGACTTGTCTTCGACCTGGTCGATGATCTGCGCCAGGTGCTCGAACCTGTGCCCGACCGAGGAGCCCTGCCCGGCGGTATTCTCGATCACGGCGATAACCCCCCGCGTCTTCTCCAGCGCCCGGTTGACCGACTCGGCGATGCGGCTCAGGCACTCGTCCGCGGAGATCAGCCCCAGCGCCGCCCCGGGGTGGAAGTTGAGCCTGTCGAGGCCCAGCTGTTGGCAGCGCATCATCTCGTCGTAGAAAGCCTCCCGCGACTTGTCGAGCTCAGGCTGCGACGGATGCCCTAAATTAATCAGGTAACTGTCATGCGGAAGTATCTGCATCGGCTTGTACCCCAGGTCGTTGCAATTCTTTTTGAACGCTTCGATCGACTGTTGGCTCAACGGCGAAGCGTGCCATTGCCGTTGGTTTTTGGTAAACAGCGCGAACGCCGTCGCCCCGATGGCATGGGCGTTGAGGGGTGCGTTCTCGACCCCGCCTGACGCGCTCACGTGTGCGCCGAAGTATTTCATAGCCGGAAAATTAAGGTTACTCGTCGTCCTCGATCTGCTCCTTGATGTAGAATTCGAAGACCAGCGGGGTGTAGGGCGGTATGACCGTGTTTCCCGTGCTACCGTCCGAGCCGTATGCGTACGTGGAGGTGGTAACGATCCTGTTCCACGACCCGTAACGCAGGGTGTCCTTTGCGAGCATCGTGGTCAACGCGTCCACCACGTTGGCCGAACTTTTCACTTCCATCGAGTCGCTCATGGCCGTGTAGTCGTCGAACAGCCGTTTCCTCACGGTATCGATGTTGCTGTCGAACACGAAACCGTCCAGAAAAGCGGTCGTGTAGCATATATATATCGTTGATTCCGAAGTGGCTACGGGGTTTTCCGATACGTTGTCCCAATCCAGGATCTGGAAGTACAGCCCCGTTGCGATGGTGTCGGCCTCCTGCAACCCCCAGTTGTCCTGCGCGTATTCGTTGACCTCTTCGAGTTCCCGCGCCTCCGCGTCCTTGGTAATGCTGACCAGTTTGACCCGGATGATCACGGGTTTGTTGGCCCCCACGGCGTATTGCCCCTGGTATCCCCCCGAGTAGCTCGACCCGGACGAGCCGTATGCCAGGCGCGAGGGGATGTAGAGTTCCCACTCGTCCCCGACCTTCATCTGCCAGAGTTTGAGGTAGACGCCGGGCACGATGTACGGCGTGGTGGCGTACGACGTGGGTGCGTAGTCGTTCATGTTCACATAATCGGGCACGTAGTGCGTGAAGTAGGTAAACGTCCCCTGTACCCTGGCCGTGTCTGCCGTGCGGGTCAGGAACACCAGGCTGTCGAGGGTCATGCCCTCCAGCTCGATCTCCAGCCAGTTATACGCCTCGACCACCTCCGTTTCCGACGGGTCCGCCGAGGTGATGATCCGGGTGTAGATCCCGCTGTCGTCCTTTGTGATATTGAATTCCGATGCCGGGCGGTATTTCGCCATCCAGGCCGCCAGCGTGGCGTCCTCCATGGTGTTGAGGTCGGGTTTGACCGGATCTTTGGCGCAAGCGGCCAGCATCAGGGCGATCAGGGGTACAACGAGGTATTTTTTCATTCTTTCACTACGTTTTCGATCATCAGCATATACATTACCGGGGTCGACGCGGGCACCGTGCCCATTTGGCTGCCCCCGAACGCGAGTTCTGACGGCATGTAAATTTGCAGCGAATCGCCCTGGCGCACCCCCGGCAGGCCAACGGTAAGGCCTTTGATTAGGGGGGACACCCCGAGTTTGATCCCGTACGGATCAAACGAAAGGTATTGCCGGTTTAGTATCTGGTCGGTCGATAAAATTTCTTCTATGTTGGTGGCGAACAGCGCGGGGGTGGCCGTCGCGTTGGTGTATCCCGCGTAGTAGAAGTAGACCGAGTCGCCCGTGTCCACGATCGTCGCCTCGGGATAACCGTCCCTCTCCGCGTTGGCGATCCTCACGTAAACCCCTCCCTGCTCGTAGTACTCCCATCCGACCGACGCCTTCGAGTCGAGGTACTTGACGATCGTATCGACCTGCTTCTCCTGGGTCTGGTCCTTGCCACAGCTCCAGAGCAGGGACAGGACGGCTGTGCAGGCTATGTAAACGGGACGCATCATCGGGCAAAAGTATGTATTTTCCCGTTCTTTGCCAAATCGCGCCCCCGGCTTCTAAATGGGCAGGGTGAAGTTGACCCCGATTACCCATTTTTTCGTGTCGGACGGCCTGAACAGGGTAAGGCCCATCGTGGTCGCCTGGGCCGCCGTGGTGCGCAGCACGGTAAAGTCGAGCAGGATCTCCCCGCCGACAGACCATACCTCCTGCCAGCCGGGGTTGGTCCACCGGTTGGCGTTGATGATGTACTGGCCTACGGGTTTGAATTTGGCGTAGTCGAAGCCGGGCTTCAGGGCGATCCGCCGGAAGTAGATCCACCCGTCGAATCCCCCGTCGGGGTAGAACAGCGGCAGGTAGTAGTTGGCCGATGTGGCCCAGTACTCCCTGCACACCACGTTGTTGTAATCCGCGCCGCGGGGATAGAGCTCCTTCTGCCGGAAGTTGAACAGCGCGCGTTTTTGGTACTGGTAGGTCGTGGCCAGGGTCAGCGCGTTGTGGGAGAAGATCCCCGGTGTGTTGACCGAGGCGTAGGCCGAGAAGATCTGCCCGAAATCGTCGCTGAAGGGGTTGGTCGCGTAAACCCCCCTTACCGCGTAGGCCCACCGGGGAACCATGTCGCGGTAGGCCATCCTCACGTTGTCCCCGAAGTAGACCTGCGCCGTGGCCTTGTACAGGGGGATCTTCTCCCCCTGCCGGTTGTAGAGCAAACTGTTGTCGGTCGACAGGTCGACCTGCGCCTGCAACAGCCTGAAATGGTAGCCCGAGGAGAGCAGCAAGGGGAGGTAGACCTTGCCCTTGATCGTCTTGTACTTGTCCAGCTTGGGTTGGGGCAGCGAGAACGACGCGTCGGTAAAGACCTGGTCGCCGCCGCCCCATTGCGCTTCCACCTCGAATTTCGGGGCAAGCCCCATGTAGCTGACGGCCGCCTCCACCATCGACCCGTAGTCGGTCCAGGAGTAGTTCAGCCGCGCCTCGGAGGTGTTCAGCAAACTCTGCGATATGAGGGTAAACCCGGCGTAGACGTTGGGCCGCCCCTCGTCGTCGATCAGACTCTCGGGGTGGTAGGAGAGGGGAGCCCAGCTGTGGATGTTGAACATGTTGGGAACCCGGCGGTAACGCTTCGACGGGGCCGGATACTCCGGCTCCACACGGATCGTATCGATTTTGGGCAACCGGAACGACTCGAGAAGGCCGCGCTGGGGGTTGACGATGTTTTCGGGCATGCTCCCCGCCTCGATCCGCTCGGTTTTCTCCGCCGCCTGCACCGAGAGCAAATACCCCTTTCGCGTGTAGGTGGTCATCACCACCGAGTCGCCCAAGCCGCCTGCACTACCTACGCCTGTACCCGCCGCACCCGCGCCGATGGGCGAGAACGACCCGTATTTCGAGGTCGAGACCCGGTACTCTTTTCCCGAGCGCAAATCGATCATATGGGCCTCGTCATACCCCGAGGCGATCGACCCGAACCAGAGCTTTCCGCCGCCCGCCCGCAGGTTGGAGAGCGTCGCGTAGCCGGGCGGCAGGACGGTCTTAACCCCTTGCTTCGTGACCTTTCCGATCCACATCCCCTCTTCCCCGATCGCGGTAAAGAACAAGCCCCCGGTCATATCGTCGTAAGCCAATCCGTGCAAGGTCGTCTCCGACCCGAACACCGCTATGGGCTCCCTGTCATGCAGTGAGCTGTGGATCGCGTAACTCCCGTCGTAGCGGTACTCCACCCACGCCACCTCGCCGCCGGATACCGGGGTGGGGTAAAGGGTCAGCCTGGGCGCGGAGGTTTTGACGTTGATCCGCCTGCCTGTCTCCAAATCGTAGCCCATCAACCGCGAGTTGGTCCGCTGCCCCCAGACCGCGCTGTACCGGTACTCGGTCCAGTAAAGTTTATTTTCTAAAAGCACAGGCCGCGTGCTGGGATCGCCCGTGTAAAAAAGTTTTTTCTCCCGCCCCGTCTTCGGATCGACCTTTACAAAGCGGTTGTACTTATCGAAGTCGCTCTTCAAGGCCAAAATAGACCCATCCTGTTGGACCATAGGCCATTTGTAGGTCGTATAGCTCGTTACCGGCGTGGGGATGATCCGCCCCGAGTCCTCCCTTTGGGGGAGCTTGTCCCAATAGGTCTTCAGATCCGTGAAGGCCGAGTCGACCAGCTGGCGCACCGAGGATTTGTAAAATTTGTGCAGCCCGAAATAGGTCGTGAAGATCATGTAGGGATTCCGCGAGGCGTACCACGACACCTTGTCCCACGGATTCTCCCCGTAGTGTTCCCACGCCCAGGAGGTCATCTGGTAGCCGAACTTGTAGTGGTCGGGGATGTTGTCCCGGTACGACCCCCCGATCCATTTGTCGCGCACGAAGGCCCTGGCGGGCTGCTCGGCCAGCAGAGCCCGGTACTCGATCGAGAAGGAGGGCTGCACCCCCCGCCCGAACTTGGACATGGCCGTCTCGGCGACCACCGCGTCGCCCTCCAGCGCCCAGAGGGGCATCAAAGCCAGGCTGATCAGTTGGGATTGCTGCCCGATCACATAGCCCAAAGGCCGCATGATCCCCCGGTTGAGGTTGTTGTACTGCACGTTGTGGCGGTACTCGTGGGTGGCCAGCTGCTTGAGCCACGGCTCGGCCGATGTGGGCTCGATCTCGGGCGCTGACATCAGCTCCATCCGCTTGGGCGCCCACATGACAAGGCCGTTGGAGTACAAGTTCTGCCCCGACATGATGACCGGCATTTTGAATGTGGAGTAGCGGAATCCGTGGCCGATCCAGGGCCGGATCGTATCCAGGTAGTGCAGCATCCGCCCCGCGAGCGAGTCCTGCCCCGTCTGGTAGATCAGCTTGACCTGCGGCGTTTTTACCGTCCGCCACCTGACCGAAGCCGGAGCCACCCCCTGCTCGTAGTACTGCGCCCGTGCGCCGGCGCACAGCAGCAGGAATAACCCGGCAAAATATATTTTTAATTTCATAGAAAAACAATCTCTTCCGTTACGCCGCCGCACTGCCCCGGCCATCACCCGCGCCATCCATCACCCGCCCGCCTTCTTGACCCCGTAGCCCTCTTTGGTAAGGATCTCGATTACCCGGTCGCGGTGGTCGCCCTGGATGATGATCTCGCCGTCCTTCGCGCTGCCGCCCACTCCGCACCTGGTCTTCAATAACTTTGCCAACGATTCCAACTCCTGCTGGGAACCGGTAAATCCCTTGACCAGGGTGGCCTGTTTGCCGCCGCGCAGCTTCCTGTCGAGCCATACGCGGAGTTGCTGGGAGGAGGGGCGGACCGCCTCGGCCTCGGTTTGCTCTTCCCCCTTGTATGTGAAGTCGGGATTGGTCGAATAGACCACCCCCAGCCTTTTTTTCCAGTCGTTGTCTGCCATATCGGGACCAAATGTAGTTTTTTTTGTGGAATTAAAAAATTCACACTACCTTTGTATACATAGAACCCAGTAATGCAAGTAACCGATGGTCGACCTGAGAGGGATCCACAAAACGTACGATAACGGGGCTCCGCTCCATGTTTTAAAGGGGATCGACCTGCATATCGCGCAAGGGGAATACGTCTCGATCATGGGGGCCTCCGGGTCGGGCAAATCGACGCTGCTCAATATTATAGGTATCCTGGACAACTACGACCAGGGCGAGTACCGCCTTGACGGCAAGCTGATCAAGGACCTTTCTGAAACCCAGGCTGCGATCTACCGCAACGAGATGATCGGCTTCGTCTTCCAGTCCTTCAACTTGGTCAACTACAAGGACGCGCTGGAGAACGTCGCCCTGCCTTTATACTATAAAGGGGTAAGCCGTAAGAAGCGTAACGCGATGGCCCTGGAATACCTTGATCAACTGGGGCTTAAAGATTGGGCGCACCATATGCCCAACGAGCTTTCCGGGGGGCAGAAACAGCGGGTGGCGATCGCCCGGGCGCTGGTCTCCTCCCCGCGCATCATCCTGGCCGACGAGCCCACGGGCGCGCTGGACAGCACGACCTCCAAGGAGGTCATGGCCCTTTTGGGCGAGGTCAACGCGCTGGGAATGACGGTTATCATCGTTACCCACGACAAGGATGTGGCCGCGAAGACGGACAAGGTGATCCACATCAGCGACGGGCTGATCGACGGGATCACGGTCAACCAAAACAACACCCCCGGCGGTTTGGCCGCCAACGGATTGCCTGCCAACGGTATAGCCTCCATCCCGTAATGGGTGAACTCTGGAACGAAATACTCGGGTCGATCGCCCGCAACAAACTGAGGAGCGTGCTCACAGGCTTCTCGGTCGCGTGGGGTATCTTTATGCTGGTCATATTGTTGGGCTCTGGCAACGGGCTTCGCAACGGGGCCATGTCGCAGTTCGGCGAGAGGCTGGTCAACGTGATCCAGATCTGGAGTGGATGGACCTCGCAGCCCTACGGGGGCTACTCCTCCGAGCGGAGGATCTGGTTAGACAAGGGCGACAGCAAGTACATTTCCGAGACCTTCCGCCAGACCGAAGGGGTAAGCGGACGGATGTCCCGGTCGGGCAACCTGAGCTACGGCAACGACGTGATTACCGCCAACTTGCAGGGCGTCTCCCACTTGCAGGAGAAGATCAGCGGCAGCAAAGTGGTCCAGGGGCGGTTTTTCAGCATCGAGGACATGGAAAAGCGCAACAAGGTGGCCGTGCTGGACCTGCCCGCCGCCGAGATCCTTTTCCCGAGGGAAGATCCGCTGGGCAAATATTTGATATTCGATAAGATAGCGTACCGTATCATCGGAGTGGTGGAACCCCGCTGGAGGGGCGGGAGCTACTACTGTTACGTCCCGATCACCACCATCGAGACGATCTATTCTGAGGAGAAAAGCCGCTACGGCGGGATTAACTTCCTGGTCGAGGGCCTCGACACCAAGGAGCAGAACGAAGCGTTCAACACCCGGCTGCGGGAAGGGCTGGCCGCGCGCCACACCTTCGCGCGGGACGACCAGAGGGCCGTCTGGATATCAAATCGTTACGAGCAATATGTGCAGCAGAACGGGGTAATGACCAGCATTACCATGTTCATCTGGCTGGTGGGGATCGGCACCCTGCTGGCCGGGGTGGTCGGGGTAAGCAACATCATGCTGGTCACCGTGAGGGAGCGCATGAACGAGATCGGGATACGCAAATCGCTGGGGGCGACCCCTTGGTCGATCATCAACATGGTGCTTTTCGAGTCGCTGATCATTACCGTGGTGGCCGGGTACATCGGGCTGGTGGCCGGGATGCTTACCATGGAGGGGGTCAACGCCGCATTGCAGAACATGGTCAGCCCCGATTCCAACCTCAAATACGTCTTCAAGGACCCGACCATCAACCTGGGCATCGCGTTGAGCGCGACCGGCGTGCTGGTAATCGCGGGCCTGGTCGCGGGGTACATCCCGGCCCGCAAAGCCGTGAAAATGAAAACGATAGATGCACTGAGGTATGGCAAATAAAATGAATATCTCAAACCCTAATCCCGTAGCTCCTAACGGAACGTGCGGCAGCACCATAGAAAAACTCCCTCCCCTATCAGGGGAGGGTCGGGGAGGGGTGGCCAAAAACAAAAAGCACTTCGTCCCAAACGTAAAACCATGAAACTCTTCGACATCGACTTCTGGGATGAAGTACTTGAGGCGATCAGCCGCAACAAGACCCGCAGTTTCTTCACTGCGATGGGGGTCTTTTGGGGGATTACCATGCTGGTCTTTATGGCGGGGTTCGGCAACGGGGCCAAGCGCGGGGTAAGCGATCTGTTCAACGAGTTCGCGGTCAACTCGGTATTCTTTATCGCCGAGCAGACCGACGTGGCCTACGGGGGATTCAAAAAAGGACGGAGCTGGCACTTCGAGAACGCCGATCTGGACTATGTGGCAGCCCATTGCCAGGGAGCCAAGTTCGCGGCGGGGCTGGTTTTCGTGGGGAGCCAGAACGTGGTCCGGGGCGAGAAGCACGACAACTTCGAGGTAATCGGCCACACGCCCATGTACCGCTACATCGAGCCTACGGGAATGATGTACGGCCGCCACATCAACCAGCAGGATATGGACCAGAGGCGCAAGGTGTGCACCATCGGGAAATTCATCTATGAGACACTCTTTTCGCCGGGAGAGAATCCCGTCGGGCAGGTCATACGGGTCGGGTCGAGCTACTTTACCGTGATCGGGGTGCACATACCCCTCTCGCAGGTCCAGGTAACGGGGGAGAACGAGCGGGCGATCATCGCGCCGGCCATCACGTTGCAGGAGTTGTACAACATGAAGGACGAGTTCTACGTGCTGGCCATCGCAGGCCTGGACGGGGCGGACTCGAAAAAGTTGCAATCCGACGCCGAGACGCTGATCAAGGTGCGCCACACCATCTCGCCCGACGACAAAAAGGCGGTCAGGCCCATCAACCTGGGCGACGAGTTCTCCCTCATTTTCAACGTGATGTTGGGTATAACCATCCTGATCTGGATCGTGGGGGCGGGGACGCTGTTGGCGGGGATCGTGGGGATCAGCAACATCATGCTGGTCGTTACCCGGGAGAGGACCCACGAGATCGGCATCCGGCGCGCGTTGGGTGCCACCCCCGGGGTAATCCGCAGGCAGATCATTGCCGAGAGTTTCGCGCTGACCTTCGTGGCGGGGATCGCCGGGATCGCCTTCTCGGTGGGAATATTGGCATTGATAGACAACGTTATGGCCCAGAACGCCGAGCCGAACAGCTTTTTTAAATCGGCCCAGGTCTCCTTCTCGACCGTGGTCACAGCGTTGCTGTTGTTGGTCGGCGGCGGCGTGGCGGCAGGCATCATACCGTCGAATAAAGCATTGGAAGTGAGCGCAGTGGATGCGATAAGAGAAGAATAATTTAAAACGAAAAAATACAAAGGCATGAAAAAACGCAAAAGACTTATAATCGGCATCGTAGCCCTGCTGTTGTTCGGCTGGGTAATGGTGTTCCTCTGGTCGAAGTCGCGCAAGGCGGAGGACCAGTTCAACCTGGTCAAACCCGCGACGACGACCATATCGAAAAAGACGATCGCCACCGGGAGCATCGAGCCCCGGGACGAGGTGCTGATCAAGCCCCAGATCTCGGGGATCATATCCCAGATCCTGCGCGAACCGGGCGACCGGGTCAAGGCGGGCGAGGTGCTGGCGCGCATAAGGATCGTGCCCGATATCGGCAGCCTGAACAACGCGCAGAGCCAGTTGAACCTCTCCGAGTTGAGGCTGGAACGGATCAAGACCGAGTTTTTGCGCGTCAAGGAGCTGTATGATTCCAAGGTGATCTCGCGCGAGGAGTTCGACGCCAAACAGAGCGAGTATTCGCTGGCCCAGGAGGAGGTCGAATCGGCCAAAAACAACCTGGAGATCGTCCAGACGGGGATCATGTCGCGGGGCGGCGATCTGGGCAACACGCAGATCCGGGCCACCGTCTCGGGGGTCGTTTTGAGCGTGCCGGTCAAGGTCGGCAACTCGGTGATCCAGGCCAACACCTTCAACGAGGGGACCACCATCGCGTCGGTGGCCGATATGACCGATATGATCTTCCGGGGGAGCCTCGACGAGACCGAAGTGGGTAAGATCCGGGTGGGGACCCCCGCCGTGATCACCATCGGGGCGATGAGGGACGATACGTTGTCGGCGACCGTGGAGTATATCTCGCCCAAGGGGGAGATCCAGAACGGCGTGGTCATGTTCGAGATCAAGGCCGCCGTGCATATTCCCAGCGACCGGTTTATCCGCTCCGGGTACAGCGCGAACGCCGAAATGGTAACCGACAGGCGCGACAGCGTGATGGCCATCGACGAGAGCGCCGTGCAGTTCGACCGCGACAAGGCCTTCGTGGAGGTGCTGACCAGCGATACGCTCGCCACCAAGAAGCGGGTGTATGAGCGCAAGGACGTGACCCTCGGGCTGTCGGACGGGATCAAAGTAGAGGTGTTGACCGGGCTCGAGGGCACCGAGCTCCTCAAAGGGACAAAGAAGGCGTTTAACGCGGAGAAGAAATGAAACGGTTAGCGGTTGGGCTTGCCGTCCTGCTGGCAGCGGGCGGCGGGCGGCTCGGGGCGCAGGTCCCGGGAGAGCAGGCGGGACAGGGTTCCGGGCAGGGGCAGACGGCGGTTTCCAGGCCGGCTCAGGGAGCGGTTGCGGGGCAGGTTCAGGCGGTTGCGGGGCGGCAGTGGACGCTCGAAGAGTGCATCCGATACGCGGTCGAGAACAACCTGACCATACGGCAGGGCAAGCTCGAGGTGGACCGGGGGCAGGTGGGCCTCGATATGGCCAGAGCGGCGCGCCATCCATCCCTGGGGGCCAACCTGGACGGGAGCACCTACTTCGGGCGCGGACCCACGCGCGACGGCACCTACTCGGACGATACGCGGGTCTCGACCTCCGGGTCGGTCTCCTCCTCGATGCCGTTGTTCGAGGCGGGGCGGATCCGGCATACCGTGGCGGCCTCGAAGCTGGACCTCGAGGCGGCGTTGTTGCAGGTCGACGCTTTGGCGGAGGATTTGAGTTTGAATGTGGCTACGTTGTACCTCGATGCGCTTTTCGCGCGGGAGCTGGTCGGCGTGGCGCAGGAGCAGACCCTCAGGAGCGAGGAGCTTCTGGGCAGGAACGAGCAGTTGTTCAAGGCCGGCAAAGCGGCCCAGTCGGTCGTCTCGGAGAGCAAGGCAAGTGTGGCGGCGGATGTCTACACGTTGACGCAGAACCGGGGCAACCTGTCGCTGGCGCTGCTCAAGCTGGCCTTCGCGCTCAATCTGGAGACGGGCGAAGGGTTCGATATCGCCTCGCCAGCGGTCTCCGAGCCGGGCAGTCCGGTAATCGGCGATGCGGGGGATATCTATTTGCAGAGCGTGGGCACACGCAGCGAGATCCTGGCGGCGGGTAAAAGGCTCGAATCGCTCGACAGGCAATACCTAGCGGCCAAGGCGGAGCGCTACCCCAGGCTCTCGCTCGGGGCGGGCTACTCCAACAGCTACTACTACTCGTTCAAGGACGGGGCGGCCAACCAGAATTTTTCCTGGCAGGTCAAAAACAACGGGAATTTCAATGTGGGGATGACCCTCTCGATCCCGATTTACAGCCGCGGCACGATCAAAGGCAAGATCAGCAACGCGTCGATAGCGGCCGATGCGCAGCAGCTCCGGATCGAGGAGGCGGAAAGGAACCTGCGCCAGCAGGTCGAGCAGGCGTGCGTGGCGGCCAACACCGCCTACCAGAAGTACCTGGCGGCCCAGGCCTCGGCGGAGAATTACCGCATCGTGCTGGAGAACGAGACCAAGAAGGCGGAATTGGGCGTCTCGACGCTGTTCGATTACAACAACGCGAAGACCAGGTACTTCGCTTCGCAGTCCGAAATGCTGCAAGCGAAATACGATTATATTTTTCGTCTAAAAGTAGTGGATTACTACCTGGGCCGGCCGATCACTTTGTAGATGCAAACTGCCAGGCGTTGGCAGAGCGGGAGCACCTTAGAAAAACTCCCTCCCCTACGGTTAGGGGAGGGACGGGGAGGGGTGATCGAAAATGAAAATAATGATAGGGAATAAGTTTTTCCTACCGGAAAAACTTATTCTGGAAGATCAGCAAATACAGCACCCCGCAGGTAATGTAGCTGTCGGCGACGTTGAAGATCGGGCTGAAGAAGAGGAACGGATCGCCGCCGACCCAGGGCAGCCAGCCCGGGTAGGTGCCGTTGACGATCGGGAACCAGAGCATATCGACCACTTTGCCGTGCAGAAAGCTGGCGTAGCCGCCCCCCGCGGGGAAGAGCGTTGCGACCGTGTCGAAGGTCGACTCGGAGAAGATCAGCCCGTAGAACGCGCTGTCGAAGATGTTGCCCGCGGCACCCGCAAGGATCAGGATCATGCCGACCAATACCCCGCGCGGGGTCGCCTCGGGGGCTTCGCGTTTGCGCAGTTTTTGGATGTACCAGATGATCGCCCCGACGGCGACGATCCGAAACAGGCTCAAAATCAGCTTACCGTAGTCGCCGCCCAGTTGGAAGCCGAACGCGGCGCCGGGGTTTTCGATAAAGCGGATGAAGAACCAGTCGTGGAAAACGGTGAAGCTTTGGTCGAGGGTCATGTGCAACTTGACCCAAAATTTGACGATCTGGTCGGCCAGCAAAAGGGCCACGGTAAAGAGTACGATGTTCCTGGTCTTCATACGATCTATTTAACGCCTGCTATTTTATGAGCAGGCTCAGCTCCGCACTGGGTTTGAACTTTACCACCGTTTTGGGCGGGATCTTGATGGACGCGCCCGTGCGGGGGTTGCGGCCAACGGATTCGGGACGGCGCGTGGTGTGGAACGTGCCGAAACCGGTCAAAGTGATCTTCTCTCCCTTCTCAAGCCCTTCCCCGGTCACTTTGATGAAAGCATTGAGCATCTTCCGGGCGTCGGTCTTCGTGACGTTGGCTTCGGAGGCGATGGCATCTGCGAGTAAAGATTTGTTCATTGCGGATTGGTTATTTGGGGTGTAACAATCGGGTTGCAATGGAATGGGAGCGCAAAGATAGTGAGTTTTTAGCAATTATCGTCGCGGACGATCTTTGCGCCCAAAGCCCGCAGTCGGCCGTCGATGTTTTGGTAGCCCCGGTCGATCTGCTCCACGTTCTGGATCACGCTCTTGCCCTCGGCCGACAAGGCGGCGATCAGAAGGGCCACCCCGGCGCGGATGTCGGGGGAGGTCATGCGCGTGCCCCGCAGCGGGTAGGCGTGGTCGTTGCCGATTACCGTCGCACGGTGGGGGTCGCACAATATAATTTGCGCGCCCATGTCGATCAGCTTGTCGACGAAGAACAGGCGGCTCTCGAACATCTTCTGGTGGATCAGAACCGCCCCCTTGGCCTGGGTGGCGACCACCAGGAAGACCGACAGCAGGTCGGGGGTCAAACCCGGCCAGATGGCGTCGGCGATCGTCATGATCGAGCCGTCGATAAAGCTCTCGATCTGGTAGTGCTCCTGGCGCGGGATGAAGATGTCGTCGCCGCGCTGCTCGAAACGGATGCCCATGCGCTCGAACTGGGTGGGGATGATGCCCAGGTTCTCGAACGAGACGTTCTTGATGGTCAGCTCGCTCTTGGTCATGGCGGCCAGGCCCATAAAGCTGCCCACTTCGATCATGTCGGGCAAAAGGGTGTGCTCGGTGCCGCCCAAAGAGTCCACGCCCCTTATGATCAGTAAATTGGAGGCGATACCCTCGATCCTGGCGCCCATGCGGTTGAGCATTTTGCACAGCTGCTGGATGTAGGGTTCGCAGGCGGCGTTGTAGATCGTGGTGGTGCCGGGGGTCATCACGGCGGCCATGATGATGTTGGCCGTGCCGGTGACCGAGGCTTCGTCCAGGAGCATGTAGGCGCCCTTCAGGTTTTTGCCCTCGATCTCGAAGAAACTTTCGTGGGCGTCGTAGTTGAACTTCGCACCTAATTTCTGGAAGCCGATAAAGTGGGTGTCCAGCCTGCGGCGGCCGATCTTGTCGCCGCCCGGCTTGGGCATGTACCCCACGCCGTAGCGCGCCAGAAGCGGGCCCAGGACCATGACCGAGCCCCGCAAACGGGAGGCCCGCTTGCGGTAATCCTCGCTTTTGAGGTAGGCGACATCGACGTTCGCGGCGCAAAACGAGTAGGAGCTCTCGCTGAGTTTCTGCACTTCGACGCCCATTTTTTCGAGCAGTTCGATCAGTTGCAGCACGTCGACGATGGCCGGGATGTTATGGACGGTAACCTTTTCGGGGGTCAGCAAAACGGCGCACAGGATTTGCAGGGCCTCGTTTTTCGCGCCCTGGGGGGTGATCTCCCCGTGCAGGGGCCGGCCCCCGGTTACTTCGAATGTTGCCATGGTGGAAACTTCTTAGGAATTTTGAACTAAGGTAGGGGTTTTCGGCGGGATTTCAAAAAACATCGTGCAGGATGCGCAACGATTCTACTTTGTGGATCGAGTCGAGGTGGTAGCCTAAGAAATTTACCACGCCGGAGATGTACTCCACGCGCTGGCTGCGGGAGAGCCGGAGCTCGGCCAGCGCATCGGGGCGCAGCGTCGAGAGGCGGTCCAGCAGGCGGGTGTTCTCGGCCGAGAGCAGGTGGTTGTGGGTGGGTTTGACGCGGGTGAACAGGCCCTCGGGGATGTCCAGCCACGCCCCCTCGGTGTACTCGTTGCCGGGGCAGAAGCCCATCAAACGGCTCAGGCCCGTCAGAAACCAGAGGTGGAAGTTGGCCACACCCTCCTCCATCAAATCCAGCGCCTCGACCGAGGAGTGGACGAAATCGAACAACGGGCTGTGGGGCTCGACCTCGCGGACCACCTTGTAGAGCAGCTCGGCCATAAAGAGGCTGATCGTGCTTTTGCGCGGGTCGAAGGGGATGGAGCAGAGCGGGATCGAGGTGCGGATATCGCCCAGGCGGTGCAATTCGCCGTTGCGGGGGAGCTTGCCCTCGAATTCGAGCAGGAACATGGGCTGGAACAGCGCGCCCTTGTTGCCGCGGCCGCCCCGGTCGCGGATACCCTGGACCATGTAGCTCTGGCGGCCGAATACGTCGGTGAGCATGTAGACGATCACGGAGCTCTCGCCGTATTTGACCGTGTGGAGGACTACTCCCCGGGCCTTATAGCTTTCCATTTAAAAATTCCGCCAGTTTTTCGACGGCGCGGCCCCGGTGGCTGATCCGGCCTTTCTCTTCGAGGGTCATCTCGGCGAAGGTTTTGGTTTGGTCTTCGGGGATGAACAGGGGGTCGTAGCCGAAACCCTCCCGGCCGATCTCCTCGGTGCCGATGGTGCCCTCGACGCGGCCTTCGAAGAGGTATTCTTTGCCGCCCAGGATCAGGGCGATCACTGTGCGGAAGCGGGCGCGGCGGTCGGTTTTGCCCTCCATGTTCTTGAGCAGCAAAGCCCGGTTGGCCGCGTTGTCGTGGGCTTCGCCGGCGTAGCGGGCCGAGCGGACGCCGGGGGCGCCGTCCAGCGCGTCGACTTCCATGCCGGTATCGTCGGAGAAGCAGTCCGCGCGGGTGCGCTCGTAGAGGTAGCGCGCCTTTTGCAGGGCGTTGCCCTCCAGGGTCTCGGCGGTCTCGGGGATCTCCTCCGTGATGCCGTGATCGCGCGGGGTGGAGAGTTCGAAACCGGGGCCCAGCTTTTGGGAGACCTCCTCTAATTTGTGGCGGTTGTTGGTGGCGAAGATGAGTTTCATGAAACCTTGTTTGTTAAACTTGCCAGGCGTGTCCGCACCTGTGGCATACCGTCGGCTTTCTGCCGGCAAGCAAAGTCAATAAACCGAGCGGGAAAACAAAAACTGAAAGAAGGATTTGCCATGTGCTGAATCCCCCTCTTTTAGTCAATCTGTCACATTTTGGGCATGAAAGAAGAGCCATAAGTTAATGTGTTTGTTTGCTTTTTGCGGGAGGGGTCGGGGGGTGTGCGTAGTTTTGATTATTTCGCAGTCAGGCGGCAGAGGGTCAGGTCGGCGGCGATTTTATCTATTATAGCTTTCGCCAGTTTGTCCATCTCCTTGTCGGGGGAGTAGTCGGCCGGGCAGACGTAGTCGACCCTGTTGTCGCGGATCAGTTGGCCCATCGTGGAGCGGTTGTCCTTTTCGGGGTCGTAGACGGCGATCGAGTGACCGCCCTGCTGCTTGACCAGCTTCATACAGGGGATGTCGGTCGTGCCGTCGCCCACGTAGATCATCCTGCCGAAGGGGACCGGGCGCTCCTGCTCGGGGATGTACCGGTTGATGCGCACGCTGTCGTAGACGCTGTCGATGCCTTTGTTGATCTTGAAGATGAATTGGGTCTTGTTGGTGTAGTTTACCGCCACGGCGGGCCAGTAGGCCACCCCGTCCACGTCGTAGAGGAACGAGCAGGCGAAGATCTGGCGGAACTCGCCGGCGATGGCCGTGCCCTCGATCATCTCCTTGATGCCGGACGAATTGACGTAGTGCTCGACCTCGACGCCCTTGGAGGCCCCGTATGCGTTGATGCGCTTGAACCATTCGACCACGCCGGGGAAAAGGGTAATCTTCGCGCCCGACTCGCGGAAGGCTTCGCGTTGCAGGGACTTGTTCTTGTTGCGGGCCTCGTGGATCATCCGCGACATATAGACCAAAATGGCGTCGGCGTCCTGCTCCTCGGCCATCCGGTTGGATTGTTCCCAAAACTCCTCGTTGCTTTTGCCCACGGCGGGGATGAAGTCATACTCCTGCATATTGCTCGGAGAGAGAGTCCCGTCAAAATCGTATATGAAGGCTACTTTGGGCGGATTTTCCATGGTCGGGCGAATTTCGGTTAAAGGTACGGAAATTGCATTGAAAAAACGTATATTTGCTCAAATTTACAACTATGAATTTATTGGAAACGATTCAGGGCAGGCGCAGCTGCCGCAAGTATCAGAAAAAGGCGGTCGATCAGAAAACCATCGACCAGTTATTGAAGGCGACCTTTACCGCGCCTTCGTCGAAAAATTGCCGCTCGACGCGCTTTGCCGTGGTGCGGGATAGGGCGGTTATAGAAAAGATAGCCCTGATGCGGAGCTCCGGGTCGGCGTTCGTGGCCGAGGCCCCGCTGGCGGTCGTGGTAATGGGCGACGTGACCCTGACCGATTTGTGGCGCGAGAACTGCGCGATATCGGCGGCGACCATGATGTACGCGGCGCAGGCTTTGGGCCTGGGCTCGTGCTGGGTCCATGTCCACGGCAGGCCCCACGACGCGGAGAACCCCGGCGGGAAGACCGCCGAGAGTTACCTGCGCGGGGTAATCGAGGTGCCGGATAAATACGGGATACTTTGCCTTGTGGCTTTGGGCTATCCCGAGGGCGAAATGCCGCCCCACAAGGAGGTAGACGATAGCGACAAGGTAATCTATGTGGGTTGATCCTGTGGTGTTGCTGCGCATCTCACGGGCATCTTTTCCCGATCCTCATCTTCTCAAATCCTCACGTACGTTAAGTACGCTCCGGTTTGAGAATCAGACGATCGGAAAAATCTGCTCCGCGATATGCACAGCGCCCTACTGGTAAGTTTTGTTTTTAACTATGGCGAGCAGCAACATTCCTTTGGCCGAACGGATGCGGCCCCAGTCGTTGGATGACTACATGGGGCAGGAGCACCTTGTCGGTCCGGGGGGTGTGTTCAGGCGCTTTATCGAGTCGGGGAATGTGCCTTCGTTTATCCTCTGGGGGCCTCCGGGGGTCGGAAAGACGACGCTCGCGCGGGTGGTCGCCACATCGCTCGACCGGCAGTTCTTTACCCTTTCGGCGATCAATTCGGGGGTCAAGGAGGTGCGTGAGGTGATCGACCTGGCTAAAAAAGGGCGGTTCTTCTCGGCGCAGCCCCCGTTCCTTTTTATCGATGAGATCCACCGGTTCAACAAGTCGCAGCAGGATTCGCTCTTAGGGGCGGTTGAGCAGGGGGTCGTGACTTTGATCGGGGCGACGACCGAGAACCCGTCGTTCGAGGTAATCTCGCCGCTTTTGTCGCGTTGCCAGGTCTATGTGCTCAAGGCATTGGATGAGAAGGCTTTAAACAAGCTGCTCAAAACTGCGATCGAGAAGGATTCGTACCTCAAGCAGCGTAAGATCGAGGTCAAGCAGACCGCCGCCCTGTTCCGGTTCTCGGGGGGGGATGCGCGCAAGTTGCTTAACATCATAGATATACTCGACGGGTCGATGCCGGACAAGATCGTGATCAGCGACAAGACTGTTACCGAGTCGTTGCAGCAGCACATCGCCCTCTACGACAAGGGCGGGGAGCAGCATTACGATACGATCTCGGCCTTTATCAAGTCGGTCAGGGGGAGCGATCCCCAAGCCGCCGTCTACTACCTCGCGCGGATGCTCGCGGGGGGCGAGGACCCGAAATTCATCGCCCGCAGGCTGGTAATCCTCGCCTCGGAGGATATCGGGTTGGCCAATCCCAACGGCTTACTGATCGCCAACGCGTGTTTCGACACGGTGCACAAGATCGGGATGCCCGAGGCGCGCATAACGCTTTCGCAGGCGACTATCTATTTGGCTTCCAGTCCGAAAAGCAACTCGGCCTACATGGCGATCGATGCGGCGGCGGCCTTTATCAGCAAGGATACCAACGACAGGCCTGTGCCCCTGGCCATACGCAATGCGCCCACTTCGCTGATGAAAAATTTAGGGTACGGGGCGGACTACCATTACGCGCATGACTACAAAGGGAACTTCAAGGAGCAGGAGTTTATGCCGGAAGGGTTGGAAGGCAAGCGGTTTTACCGGCCGGGTGACAACCAGGCGGAGCAGACCATAGCGCGCAGGTTGGAAGAGTGGTGGAAAGAGAAATATTAAAAGACAGGAAGAGGGCAAGACATTATGTCAAAACGCAACTTCAAATACCCCCATCGACTTTCAAATCCGGAGGAGCCTGCTCAGATGGGCAAGATTGAAAAAGCGTTATTGATCGCCATACTCATAATGGGGTTATACGTTATAGCCAGGTATGCGGTAAGTACCTATGATTGGTTTCCGGGGATGCCGCCCGATTGGAAAAGGTAAGGCAGGTTTTATTCGAGTTTGATCTCTACAATAACCGGATTATGGTCGGAAAATTCGGATTTGGGGGATTGGTAGGAAATGGCCGTTAGGTCTTCCGTGTGGAAGAGGTAGTCGATCCTAAAGAGGCTGTAAAATCCCTGGTAGGTGTTCACGTTGTCGCGGCCCTTTTCGCAGAAGGCGTCTTTCATCTCGCCCCGCATCACGCGGTAGGTGTAGGAGACGGGGGTGTCGTTGAAATCGCCGCAGACGATCGTCCGGCGGGGGGCCTGGCCGATCAACAGGGCCAGTGTGTCGGCCTGGCGGGCGCGGCGACGGTAGTTGGCGGCCAGCTTGGAGAGGATGTCGCGGGTGTGGCGGCGCGAGGATTCGTCGTCGCTGATGGCGTGGCCCGCCATGATGAATTCGTAGTCCGAGGAGTTGATCTGGGTGGTCTGCATGTGGTTGTTCAACACGCGGATCGTGTCGTGGTCGATGCGGATATCGGCCCAAAGCGACGAGTTGGTCGTGCCCTCGAAGCTGACCTCCCCCCAGGCAACGATAGGCCAGCGGCTGTACACCGCCACGCCCAAACCGCCGCCGTTGCGGTACTCGATGGCGTAGTTGACCGCCTTGTAGGGCATCGAGGCCAGCATGGAGTCGATCAGGTGGATGGGGATCGACGGGGTGGCCTGGAACTCCTGCAAGCAGAGGATGTCGGGCTGGAATTCCGCGATAAAGGCGGTCGAGGGGATCATGTTGGAGCGCGACTTGCCGCCCTTGTCCAGGGAGAGGAAGCCGCGCACGTTGTAGCTCATTACCTTGAGCGCGTCGCGGTCGGCGGGTTGCTCGTAGTGCTTGCGAAGCACGGGGTGGAAGAACCGCGGCACGTAGCCCGCTCCCAGCAGCAGGACGGCAAGGGGGAGAAAAAACCAGCCGTTCCAGCGCATGACCCAATAGAGGGCCGCGACCAAAGTGACCAGGTAGACCACGGGGGTGGCCAGGCCCAGGAAGGCGAACCAGACGGCGCGTTCGGGGTCGACCCAGGGGGCGCAGTAGCAGAGCAGCAAAACGGCGCAAAGCAGGATCGTCAGGATGACCAGCGGATAGTGCAGCAGCACGCGGCGCCAGCTCACGGGACGCTTCTCACGCCGGGGTTTGTCGACGAAATAGCCGGTATAGGTGCGTTGTTTCAAGGGCGGAGGGGCGTTAACAGGGCGTTAATAGAAGATCTTGTGCTGTTTTTTCCACCATAGCAGCAGCAGCCAGCCCCAGAGCATCCCCCCGATGTGGGCGAAGTGGGCCACGCCCGATTGGCGCCCCGTGAAGCCCAGGAAGAGTTCTACCAGGCCGAAAATGATGACGAAGTATTTCGCCTTCATGGGGATGGGCGGGAACAAAAGCATAATGATCGAGTTGGGGTAGAACATCCCGAAGGCCAAGAGTAGGCCGTAGACCGCCCCGGAAGCTCCGACGGTGGCGCTGTGGATGTGGGCTTTGACCTCGGGTGCGTATTGGGCGAACTCGAAATAGTTGACCCCCATTTGCAGCAGTGCGGCGCCCACGCCCGTGACCAGGTAGTAGGTCAGAAAGCGTTTGGAGCCCATCTCGTACTCCAGACTGCGGCCGAACATCCACAAGGCGAACATGTTGAAGAAGATGTGGGAGAGGTTGCCGTGCAGGAACATATAGGTAAACGGCTGCCAGATCCTGAAATAGGTGCTCTCGAAATATTGCAGGGCGAACAGGTCGGTAAAGTGTTCTGCGAAGGGCCTGGGGGTAATGGAGGTCGCGAGATAGCAGATCGCATTGACGATCAGCAGGTTCATTACCACGGGGGGCATCTGGAAATTGTTGGCGCGGTATTGCATGGGACGGTGTTTACACGGTTATTTTCTGAATCGTTTCCTGAGTTCGGACTCTTCGATCCTAACGATGACGGGCAGGCCGCCGGGGGTAAAGCTGATATTTTGGCATCCCGAGAGGGCTTCCAGCAGGGCCGGGATCTGGGGCGAGTCGCTCTTTTTGCGGGCACAGGAGGCGGCGGCTGCGGCGGCCATGCGCTCCAGAAGAACGTCGCGGCCCGGTTTGCCCTCCTCGTCGATCGCCTCCAGTATCTCGCAGATCAGATCGCCCGGGTCGCTGCCGATCGCCTCGGGGGGGATGCCTTTGACCTCGAAGCGGAAGTCGTCCAGGCGGGATATCTCGAAGCCCAGGGCGGCGAGCTCGCCCGCGTTTTGTTGCAGCAGGGCCGCGTAGTCGGCCGAGAAGATGACCGTCTCGGGGAAGAGCAGTTGCTGGGTGGCGGCGCTGCCGTTGCGCACCATACGCATGTAGTTGTCGTAGGCGACCGCCTCCTGTGCCCTGCGCAGGTCAACCACAACTAACGTGCCGCCGATCGAGGCGGCCGCGTAGTCGCCCGACAGGGGGATGGCCCCGGTAAAGGTTACTTCGCCGTCCAGGTCGAGGGCGGTTTGCCGGGCGTCGTCGCCCTCGATAAAGTCGATCAAAGAGAGGTCGATCCCCTGCTCCTCGCCCGAGGGGTAGGGCAAAAAGGAGGTGTCGGGGGTGATCGCCGACTGGAAGGTGCGCGGGGCGGAGAGGTTGGCTCCCGAGGCGGCCGGGGCGGGCGCGTACTCCCCGGCGAAGGGGTTGAAGTCGGGGCGCGCGGTGGCGGCGGGGACGGCGAATTGCGCGTCGGGGTCCAGAACGGGGATCTCGAAGGTGTTTTCAGCGTCGAAGTCGATCATCGGGACCACGCCCTGCTTGGCCAAAGCCTCGCGCACGCTGGCCATCACGATCTGCCAGATCAGGGCGCCGTCCTCGAAGTGCACGTCGGTTTTCTGGGGGCTGATGTTCACGTCGATCTTCGAGGGATCGACCGTCAGGTAGACGAACCAGGAGGGTTGCACCCCCTGCGGGATCAACTTTTCGTAGGCGGTCAGCACCGCCTTTTGCAGGTAGGGGCTCTCGAAGTGGCGGCCGTTGACAAAGAAATAGTGCTCGCTGTTGCGCTGCCGGGCGCTGTCGGGGCGGCCTGTGAAACCCTCGATGCGGACGACCGAGGTGTCGGCGTCGATCTCCAGGAGTTTGGAGGCCGTGTTGCGGCCGAAGATGCCCGTGATGCGGTTGCGGAGGCTCCCGGCGGGGAGGTTCAGCACCGTCTGGTCGCTCTCCAGAAGCTGGAAGCCCACCTCGGGATGGCACAGGGCCACGCGGCGGAGGGCCTCGCGGATGTTGCGGCCCTCGGCGTTGCTGCGCTCCAGCTTGCGGCGGCGGGCCGGGGTGTTGAAAAAGAGTTCGCGGACCAGAAATTGGCTGCCGACCGGGCAGTTGACCGCTTCGCTGCGGCGCAGCTCGCCGCCCCCGAACCCGATCAGGCAACCCAGGGGCTCCTCCTGCTGGCGGGTGCGCAGCTCGACCTCGGCCACGGCAGCGATCGAGGCCAGCGCCTCGCCCCTAAAGCCGAAGGTGTGCAGGGCGTAGATCTCCTCGGCCGTGCGGATCTTGCTCGTGGCGTGGCGGTCGAAGGCCAGGCGGGCGTCGGCGGGGGACATGCCGCAGCCGTCGTCGACGATCTGGATCAGGTCGCGGCCCCCGTTGCGGAAGTTGACCGTAATGTTTTTGGCTCCCGCGTCCACGGCGTTCTCGACCATCTCCTTGACCACGGACGCGGGGCCCAGGACCACCTCGCCGGCGGCGATCTGGTTGGAGACGGTTTCGGGGAGAAGGTGGATGCGGTCGGGCATGGGACGGCGGGCGCTCTTTTTAGTTCAACGCCCAGATGGCCAGGCCGATCACAAGCACCAGGAAGATGACAAGGCGGATGGTCATTACCTGCGCCTTGGTGTCCCGGCGGCGGTTGGTGCGGTTGGACGCGAAGCCGCGGCTGCGGATCATATCGCCCGGGACGTAACCTTTGTCATCGGCCGCGTCCGCATCCTCGCCCCGCTCGGCGCGCAGTTCGGCACGGCGTTTCTCGCGCTCCTCGGCGGCGGGATCGTAATGCAGCGGCCGGTAGTTGAACTGCCGGGGCTTGGGCCGGTGGAAAAAACTGAATCCGAACATAAGGCTGTGTTTTCTTTTACAAAGATAAAAAGAAATCGTCAGATTACAGTAATCCGTCGCGGGACATCGAATCCAGGCAGGCTTTCAGGGAGTCTTCCCAGGCGGGGATTTGGATGCCGAAGCGGCTTTTAATCCTGGACTTATCGAGCACGGAGTAGGCGGGGCGGGTGGCCGGGGTGGGGTATTGGGCGGTCGTCAACGGGTTGACCCGGCAGCAGAGGCGGGCCAGGGACATGATCCGGGCGGCGAAGTCGAACCAGGTACACTCGCCCGCGTCGGAGAAGTGGAAGATTTCGGCGGGGGGCGGGGCGGCGGGAGCGGCGGCGGACGGCAGGGGAGTGGCGGGTTGGCCGTCCAGTTGCGGGGTGGCGGGGCGGGCGGGTTGGGCGGCCGAGCAGTCGGCCGGTTGGGTTTCGCCTGCGATTTGGGGGAGGATCTGCAGGATGGCTTGCGCCAGGTCAAGCGACCAGGTGGGGGTGCCCCTCTGGTCGGCGACCACGCCGATCGACTCCCTTTCCTTGCCCAGGCGGAGCATGGTTTTCAGGAAATTGTTGCCGTAGCGGCCGTACAACCAGGCGGTGCGCAGGATTACCCCGCGGCATCCGGAGGCCAGAACGGCCCTTTCGCCCTCGAGTTTGGTGGCTCCGTAGACGGTCGTCGGGGCGGTGGGGTCCTCCTCTTTTAAGGGGCGGGTCGCCTCTCCGTTGAAGACGTAGTCGGTGGAGATGTGGATCAGGGCGGCGTTTTGGCGCTTGGCCGTCGCGGCCAGCAGGGCCGGGAGGTCGGCGTTGAGCCTATGGGCGGTCTCCGGGTCGGCCTCGGCTTTGTCCACGGCGGTGTAGGCGGCGCAGTTGATGATCGCCGAAACGCCCGCGGCGGCGGTTTGCAGGGCGGCGGGGTCGAGGGCGTCCAGGGGTTGGATCCCTTCGGAGGCGGCGATGTCGGTAAAGAGGAATTCCCAGCCGGGCAGGGGATCCTTCATTGAGCGCAATTCGCTGCCCAATTGGCCGTTGGCCCCGATGACGAGTGCTTTCTTTACCATACGATCGGTTGTTGGCCCGTGGAGACGAGGTATTGGTTCGCTTTGGAGAAGTGGCGGCAGCCCATAAAGCCGCGGTAGGCCGACAGGGGGGAGGGATGGACGGTTTCAAGGACCAGATTGTGGGTCCGGTCGATGGCGGCGCCCTTCTTTTGGGCGTAGGAGCCCCACAAGAGGTAGACCACGCCCCGTTTGCGGGCGTTGATCCCGGCGACCACCTCGTCGGTGAAGCGCTCCCAGCCCCGCCCCGCGTGGGAGGCCGCCTCGCCCGCCCGCACGGTCAGCACGGAGTTGAGTAGCAGCACGCCCTGCCCGGCCCAGCGGTCCAGATTGCCGCTCGGGGGGATGGGTGCGCCCGTGTCGGAGGCGACCTCGGCGAGGATGTTTTGCAGCGAGGGCGGGAAGGGGACCCCGTCGTTGACCGAGAAGCACAGGCCGTTGGCCTGGCCCTCGCCGTGGTAGGGGTCCTGCCCGATAATGACCACGCGCAAAGACTCCAACGGGCACATATCGAAGCTGCGGAAGATATTGGCCGGGCGCGGGAAGATCCGCCTCGTGGCGTACTCGTGGCGGACGAACTCGGTCAGCCGGACGAAATACTCTTTTTCGAACTCGGGGGCAAGCAGGCCTCCCCAATCGGGGGCAATCTTAACATTCATAACGCAAAGATAACAAAACGAGAACGTGATAAGTAACCGGAGAGTAGCTTTTCGCGCAGCACCCCACCGGGGGATTACTACCGAATGGCATTCATCCGGATCGACGCCTTGATAATCGCCAAAGCGTGGATGCGGCTGATATGGACCTCCTTCTCGGCGTGGTGGGCGTTTTGGCTTACCAGTTTGACGTAGCCCTCCTTGTCGCGGGTGTCGGATTTCTGGATGTACTTGACCAGGATGTACTCCTCCCCGTCGATGTCCAGCGAGAGCAGGTACATCTCGCCCCAGAGGATGCTGTCGGGGATGTCGCGGACCTGCTTGTAGAGCACAATGTCGCCGCTCTTAATTAATGGGTACATGCTGTCGCCGGTCACGTAGACCGCGCCGTCGCATTTGGGCAGGTTGGGGATGTGGATGTAGTCGACCGGCTCGAAGTTCCGGTGGTCCATGAACAGGGGGACAAGACCCGCCGTGGCCAGCGTGTCGTACAAAGGGACGCTCTGGGCCGGGACCAGGACCTCGGTGCGGCGGGAGCGGTCGCCCGACAGGTGGATACAATCCTTGGATACGGTGAACATGTCGGCCCGGGCGTTGTCGAACCAATCGGGATTGACGTTCAATTCTTGAACTAAAATGTTCCGGTTGCGCTCGGTCAGGGTCGCCCTTCCGTTCTCGATCATCGAAACGTTGCTCTTCTTGATGCCAATGATCTGACCCAATTGCTCCTGGGTAATGTTCAATTCGCTGCGTATCAGCCTCAAGTAATTTCTCATAAAAAATAGTTCAAAAATTGTATGAATTTACTTGCAAAAGTACAATCATTGCTATATCTTTGTACTGCAAAGTTAGGAAAGTTTTTAACATATCGCGCACATTGTACGTTAATTCAACTATTGTATAAAGATGAACGCTATTCAAGAAGCTATTTTCGGGGTGAAAAACAGAACCGATATGGTAACCGTAACCGACAAAATGTACGACCTGGCAGCCCAAAAACTCATCGACAGGATAGGGCGCGGCAACTTCTTCAACGGGACCATAGAGGTCTGCGACGGTGAGACCACCTTAGAATTTATCGCAACACTTATTATCTACCGCTTAGAGAAGGAATTGGGGGGGGACGACTCGATAACGCAAGTCGTGCCCGTATGGTGGGAGGCAAAAACGACCACGGCGCAGGGCGTCACCCTCAATGACTTCGATTGGCAGTGGCTCAGAAACCTGCTGGTATGAAAAAAGAGAAAACAATAAAACCGAAAGACGACCCGATGGAGTCGCTCCTTAGGCAGGCCCGTGCGGGGCTGGCAAGACTCGTGGCGGGCGACGTGACCGTCGAGGAGAAAAAGACGTATGAATACGTCTCGGGGGAGCAGCACCTCAAGTCGGAAGTTACCACCTCCAAGACCCATTTGCCCGATTTGGCGACCATCGTATTCGTTTTGACCAACCTGGACCCCGCGCGGTGGCGGGCCAAACCCGTGCCGGAGTCTGCTCCGCCCCCGGGCGACGGGGCCGCCGCCCAGGGCGATCCGATAGACCTCTCCTCGCTCTCCGAAGAGGCGTTGAGGGAACTCCTGAACACTTACCCAAACAATTGACCGTGGTCATGCCGGTCGGAGCCGGTCATTTTCGGCTTCTGGTCCCCGCACTTACGCGGGGACCTCTTTTTTAACGATCATTTATGAAAAAGAGAGATATCGAACGCATCGGCCGCAGCCAGCTTTTGAGCGAGCTGGGCAGGCGCAACTTTGCGGATTTCGCCCGGGCGGTCATGCCCGGGATAGCGGTGGAGGGATTCCACCGGAACTATTACGACCTGTTGGACGGCTTCGCCCGCGGGGAGACCCCCAGGCTGATCGTGACCATGCCGCCCCAGCACGGCAAATCGACGGCCGCCTCCATCCTGCTGCCCGCCTGGTTGCTGGGGCTCAACCCCGACCTGCGGATCGTGGTGGCGTGTTACAATGCGACGCTCTCCTCGCGGTTCAACCGCAGCGTCCAACGGCTGATCGCATCGGCTGCGTATGCGGCGATCTTTCCGCGTACGCGCATCAAGGCGCCGGGGGAGAAGGCGTCCGGCTACACGCGCAGCGCGTCGGAGGTCGAGATCATCGGGCACAAAGGGTCGCTCATCTCGGTGGGGCGCGGCGGGACGCTGACCGGAAGCCCGGTCGACGTGTTCATCCTCGACGACCTCTACAAGGACGCGATGGAGGCCAATTCGCCCGTGGTCAGGGAGAACTGCTGGGAGTGGTACACCTCGGTGGTCAAGAGCCGGTTGCACAACCACTCGGCGGAGCTGATCGTCTTTACGCGGTGGCACGAGGACGACCTGGTGGGGCGGATCGCGGCCAAGACGCAGGTGGAACCGTTGCTGGAACTGAAAGAGGGCGCGGTCCGGGACCGCTTCGGGTGGCGGCACCTCAACCTGGAGGCTGTCAAGGAGTCGGACCCCTCGCCCATCGACCCGCGGCGTGCCGGGGAGGCGCTCTGGCCCGGGCGGCACGACCTGGCCTCGTTGGAGGAGAAGCGCAAGCTCGATGCGCACGCCTTCGAGGCGCTCTACCAGGGGCGGCCGTGCGCCCGCGCGGGGCTGCTCTACGGCGAAGGGTTTTCGACCTATCAGGCTCTGCCCCCGGGGATGGTCAAGTTCGGGAACTACACCGACACGGCCGACGCGGGCGGGGACTACCTCTGCTCGGTCTGCTACGGGGTGGGGCGCGACAGGCGGATCTACGTGACCGACGTGGTCTACTCGGGCGAGCCGATGGAGGTGACCGAGGGGCGGGTGGCCCAGATGCTGGCCTCCAACGGGACGCGCATCGCGCTGGTGGAGAGCAACAACGGGGGGAAAGGGTTTGCAAGGGCCGTGGCGCGGCTGACGCCCGGCGTGCGCGTCGAGTGGTTCCACCAGGGGGCCAACAAGGAGGCTCGCATCTTATCCAACTCGGCGTCGGTGTTGCAGAATATCGTCATGCCCTCGGACTGGGCCGCGCGGTGGCCGGAGTTTTACAGGCACATCGTATCGTACCGCAGGCCGCTGAAAGCGAACCGTCTCCACGATGCGCCGGACGTGTTGACCGGGATCGTGGAGACGGAAGTGTATGACCGTAGGGGGAGGATTCGGATCGTCGGGTAAGTTGCTGCGCATATCGCAGGCCATCTTTCACTTATCCCCCGCCCCGAAAATCCTCACGTACCTTTAGTACGCTGCGGTGTTTCGGACCGGGCGATAAGCAAAACCTGACCTACGCTATGCACAGCGCAGATCTGGAAGAGGACGGTTTTCCGTTAGTTCCTGCGGGCGAACCCGATGTAGTAGAGCAGGGTGGCGATGGCCGATAGGGCGGCAACTAAGTACGTCGCGGCGGCCCAGTTCAGGGCGGTGCGCGCCTGGGTGACCTGTTGGCCTTGCAGGGTGCGGGTGTCGGTCAGCCAGGCCATGGCGCGGGCGGAGGCGTTGTATTCCACGGGCAGGGTGATCAGCGCGAAGAGGGCAGAGGCGGCGATCATGCCGATACCCAGCCAGAACAGGGCCGGGAAGGTGTTCAACAGCAGGATGCCCGCGATGATGACCCACGTGGAGGCCATCGAGGAGAACTGGATGACCGGGACCAGGGCGGAACGCATCTCCAACGGGGCGTAGGCCCTGGCGTGCTGGACCGCGTGGCCGCACTCGTGGGCCGCCACGGCGGCCGCAGAGACGCTGGTGCCCCGGTAGACCCCTTCGCTCAGGTTGACCGTTTTGGTCTTGGGGTTGTAGTGGTCGGTCAGCTTGCCGGGGGTGGAGACCACCTGCACGTCGTAGATGCCGTTGTCGCGCAGCATCTTCTCGGCCACGTCCTTGCCGGTCAGACCGCCGGGGAACTGCACCTTGGAGTATTTGTTGAAAATGTACTGGAGCCTGTATTGGACGATCATCCCCGCCACGCCGATGGCGATGATTAGGATCCATTGGATTTCGTGTGTCATTGTTGTGCTTTTATTGAAGTTTGTATTCGTATGCGACGAGTTCCCGCCCTTCGAGCATGCACCAGCGGAATGCGTTGAGGGCGGGGTTGTAGACGGCGGCCAGCAGTTCGCCGTTGCCGTATTTTTGGTTGTCGACCATCACGTAGCGGTAGTCGGGATGGGTGACCATGAGGTGTCTGCCGTCATGGGATGTAAACGAACTTTGGGCCGCTTTATTGTGCGGGGTAAACTCCAAAACGTGGCCGCCGGCGTCGAAAAAGATCGTCTCCCGGCCGTAGTTGCCGTCCGGGTCGCCCTTTAATTCGGCGCGGTAGACCGTCGAGAGGGCGCCGCTCGACGGATCGCGCATGATTTCGGGGAGGGCGCCGGGCATGGGGCTGCGCAGGGGTGTTTTGATCCCGTCTATGAAAAAATAGCCGGAGTCGTTTTGCTTGCAGACATAGCCGTAGTGGCCCCGGCCGAAGGTCAGTGCATCGAGCTCGCCGTCGCGGAAGGGACCCGTAACGGCGCCGTCGAAGTCGAGGTAGATGCGGTTGTCCTTGACGTAGGAGAAAAAAACGTGGCCGCCGTCCTCCAGGGGTTCACAGACGTCCTGGAAGGAGGTCTTCACGCCGTCGCGCACAAGATAGGTTTTCCCTCCGGTATTGCATGTATAGAGGCAATGGCCGTCCGGGTCGACCACGGGACGGGAGACGCGGTCGTAGGGGCCTTCGGCCTTCCCGTTGGCAGAGACGTAGAACCTGCCGTCCTGGTTGTAGGCGTAGGCGTAAATGCCGCGCGAATTGATGCACGGGCGGGTCAGGTAGGCGTCGTAAACGCCTTCCCAGCCGTAAACCCCCGGCCCGGGGGCGGATACACCCCCGGACGGGGAAGCCGCGTCGGAATCCCACACCTCGGGATGGGTGTCCGGGTCTTCCAGGCCGATGATATACGGGAAGCCCTGGTGCCATCCGATGTATTTGTCGAGGGACTGGTGGGTGCCCACCGTCTTGCCGTCGACGCACACGATGTCTTTGCCGTCCTTTTCGTAGCGGTAAACGGCATGGCCCTTCCCGCCCAGGCAATAGCCCTTCATGTCGTACACGCGGTACTTCTGGTCGTTTACCTGCAGGTAGGCGTGTTCACCTTCGCCGTACCGGATCCCGTAATCGCCGTCGGAGGTCAGCCGCAGGTTCGCCCCGTGGGAATCCTCGACGACGACCTTCCCGTTCAAACAGGCTTTATACCCGTCGCTGTCGCGGACCCCGTAGAGCCAGTCCCCCTTCGCATTGCACAGGGCGGTCGCGATCTCGGTGGCGCCGGCCACGTATTTGCCGTTCCAGAAGACGGCGGGGCGATTGTCTTTCTGCGAGAGGAAAATAACGTTTTTGCCCTCCGGGGAGATACGGACGTCATTGACCCGGTCCCCGACCGGACCCACGACGCGGCCGTCGGGAAGGCGCAGGAACTCCTGGCCCATCATGGCGAAATCGACGAACAGCCGGTGGTCCGCCATCCAGGCGTTGTACAAATCCCCGTCCGCATAGGTGCCGATCGGATCGCCCCGGCTGACGAGGTGCACTTCGACGTCCTTTGGGGTTTGGGGGACCGGAAGCCGGGAGGTGGCGTAGGCGTACGTCGAACGGGCGGGGTCGAACAGGTCGATGTCGACGCCCTGGATGCCGTAGGCGGTACGCAGGACCTTGCCGTTGACCACAAGCGCGCAAGCCTCGTTTTTCGGCGCGGTGGAGTTCTTCAACGTGCAACTGTACCGGACTTGGCCGGTCATCAGCGAGAAGAGCGAGCGGTCGTTCATGATTGTTTGCCCATCCTCCAGTGTGTACAGGAGCGTGCGGGAAGGTTGCTGGGCGGCGGATGCGGCGCAGAAGACCGGGAAAAGCAGCGACAGGAGGAGTTTTTTCATATTGTCAGGAGTTTGGGCGGTTTCAAAGTTATACGTTTTTGATCAGTTTTTCGATTTCGAGGGGGAAATATTTATACTCCAGCTCATGGATCCGCGAAGCCAGCGCCTCGGGCGTGTCGTCGGGAAGCACCGGGATTTTGTACTGGGCCAGCGTATCGCCGCTGTCGTAGTGCTCGTTGACCAGGTGGATGGTGATGCCCGACTCCTTCTCGCCCTCCGCGATCACCGCCCGGTGGACGTTGTCGCCGTACATCCCCTTGCCGCCGAATTTGGGCAGCAGGGCCGGGTGGATGTTGACCATCCGGCCGCCCCACTCGCGGGTCAGCGCAGCGGGGACCAGTCTGAGGAAGCCCGCCAGCACTATATAATCTATCGCGCGCGCGCGCAACAGGTCGGCCACCGGGGTCCCCTCGGCGATCTGGGCCCGCGTGAAGAGCGCGCTCTCAAGCCCCAGGCGGGCTGCCCGCTCCAGGGCGAAAGCTTCGGGGTTGTCGCTGACCATTAAGGTAACGCGTGCCAGCGGGGAAGTTGAAAAGTGATGAAAAATGTTTTCGGCGTTGGAGCCGGAACCGGAGACGAAGACGGCTATGTTTTTCAAAATGTGGTACTTTAAGTTAAGATTAAGGCTGCGGAAAGGGCCGAAAGTGGAAATTTGTTATCCGATTCGCAAAATTAACGGAAAAAGTGTTACTTTTGCACAGAATTTTTGCTTACAAGAGGGAAAGTTGCCGAATTTATAACGACCTTCTGGAAGAAAACAAGTAACCAACATAATTGTCAAACCTTAATTTTTAGAGTCATGTCTGAAATTGCTTCAAAAGTTGTCGAGATCATCGTAGACAAACTGGGTGCAGACGCTGCAGAAGTTGTACCCGCAGCAAGTTTTACGAACGACCTCGGCGCTGATTCGCTCGATACCGTCGAGCTGATCATGGAGTTCGAGAAAGAGTTCGAAATCACCATTCCCGACGAAGACGCGGAAAAGATTACCACCGTAGGCGACGCGATCACCTACATCGAAGCCAAGAAATAATTTTCCTGGCAACAACCACGCAGCGAATACGTTAACGAATTTTTAGCACCCATTTATGGCAAATCGACGAGTAGTGATTACCGGCCTCGGTACGATCAACCCCCTGGGAAATACAATCGCCGAGTACTTCGGCAACCTCCAGAAGGGCGTGAGCGGAGCCGGCATGATAACCCGCTTTGATGCGACAAACTTCAAGACAAAATTCGCCTGCGAGGTAAAAGGTTACAAGTCCGAAGACTTTTTCGACCGCAAGGAAGTACGCAAGTACGACCTCTTTACCCAGTACGCCCTTGTCGCCGCCGAACAGGCCGTCAAGGACTCGGGTATGGACCTCGAAAAAACCGACCTCGAGCAGGTCGGCGTCATCTGGGCTTCGGGTATCGGTGGATTGGAATCATTCTACCAGGAAGTTAAGGGGTTTGTAGAGGGCGGATTCATCCCCCGCTACAGCCCTTTCTTCATACCCAAAATGATCGCGGATATAGCCGCAGGGCATATCTCGATGAGATACGGCTTCATGGGGCCGAACTATTGTACCGTCTCGGCGTGCGCTTCGTCGAACCACGCGATCATCGACTCGCTCAACATCATCCGCGAAGGCAGGGCCGACGTGATGATCGTGGGCGGATCGGAGGCCGCGGTCAACGAACCCGGTATCGGCGGTTTCAATTCCATGCAGGCGCTCTCCACGCGCAACGACTCACCCCAGACGGCCTCCAGGCCCTTCGACACCGATCGCGACGGATTCGTGATGGGCGAAGGCGCGGGCGCCATGGTCCTGGAAGAGTATGAGCACGCCGTGGCCAGGGGCGCAAAGATCTACGGCGAAGTGGCCGGGGGCGGCATGAGCGCCGACGCCTACCACCTTACCGCACCCCATCCCGAAGGGAAGGGAGCGAAAAAAGCGATGCTGGACGCGATCAAAGACGCGGGGATCACGCCCGAAATGATCGACTACATCAACACGCACGGCACATCGACCCCCGTGGGCGACGTGGCCGAGATCAACGGCATCGTCTCCACGTTCGGGGAGCACGCCAAAAAGTTGAGCATCAGTGCGACCAAGTCGATGACCGGGCACCTGCTGGGCGCCGCCGGAGCCATCGAGGGGCTGGCCTGCGTGATGGCCCTCACCGAGGGGATCATCCCGCCCACCATCAACAACGTGAACCGCGACCCGGCCATCGATCCGGCGCTCGACCTCACGCTGAACACAGCCAAAAAACGCGACATTACCTACGCACTGAGCAACACCTTCGGTTTCGGCGGACACAACTCCACCGTGATCTTCAAAAAAGCGTAGCCATGGCCGCCCTATTCGCCCTGTTTCAGGGAAGAACGGGAAAAAATAAGCAGTACTACCGGATCGTCCGGGAGGTCTTCGGCTTTCGGCCCAACAACATAGAACTCTACAAGCTGGCCCTGATACACCGGTCAGCTTCTTTTATTACCGGCAACGGGATCGCCGTCAACAACGAACGGCTGGAATTCCTGGGCGACTCGATCCTTTCGTCGATCGTCACCGACTACCTCTTTACCGAGTACCCCGAAGAGAACGAGGGTTTTCTGACGCAGATGCGCTCGAAGATCGTCAGCCGGGCCACCCTCAACCAGTTGGGGGCGGACATCGGGCTGGGGAATCACGTGATTACCCACCAGTCCAACGGCCACCAGCAGAAGCATTTGTACGGCGACGCGATGGAGGCGATGATCGGGGCGATCTACCTGGACAAGGGGTATAACTTCGTCAACGGGCTGGTGATCAATTCGATATTCCGCAAGCACTTGGATTTGCAGGCGCTGAGCCATACCGAGACCGACTACAAAAGCCGGTTGATCGAGTGGGGGCAGAAGAGCAGGCAGGAGATCCGCTTCGAGACCAAATTCAGCGAGAAATCGACCTCGCGGGAGCCCGATTTCCTCTCGACGGTGGTCATCGACGGGCGGGAAGTGGGCTACGGGAACGGCAGCACCAAAAAGCAGGCGGAGCAGAACGCGGCCTACGCGATCTGGCAGATTACCTCGGATAGGGAGACCGAGCTGTTGATGGACCGGCTCGACGAGCTGACCGTGGAGTAGGTTTACTCCTCGGGCTGCATGTTGTGGAAGACGTTGACCACGTCGTCGTCCTCCTCGAATTTTTCAAGCAATTTTTCGATCGACGCCCTCTGCTCGGCCGTGACCGCTTTGTAGTCGGTCGGCTGGCGGACGAATTCGCTGCTCAAAATCTCGTAGTTGTGCTCCTCGAGGTAGTGCTGGATGGCTCCGTAGGCCTCAAAGGGGCCGTAGAGCAGGACTTCGCCCTCTTCGGCGTCGAGCTCGTCCACGCCCAGGTCGATCAGTTCGAGCTCCAGCTCGTCGATATCCAGGCCCTCGGGCTGGGCGATGCGGAAGACGCTCTTGCGCTCGAACAGAAAGCTCAACGATCCGCTCGTGCCCAGCGCGCCGCCCGATTTGGCGAAGTAGCTGCGGACGTTGGCCACCGTGCGGGTGTTGTTGTCGGTCGCCGCGTCGACCACGATCGCGACCCCGAAAGGAGCGTATCCCTCGTAGACGATCTCCTTGTAGTCGGCCGTGTCCTTGGAGGTGGCGCGCTTGATCGCCCGCTCGACGTTGTCCTTGGGCATATTTTCCGCCTTCGCGTTGGCCATCAGCGCGCGCAGGGTCGGGTTGCCCGACGGGTCGGGGCCGCCGGCCTTGACCGCGATCTCGATCTGCTTGCCCAGGCGCGTGAAGACGCGGGCCATGTTGCCCCACCTTTTGAGTTTGGTCGCTTTCCTATATTCGAACGCTCTTCCCATGGTTTGCTTTTTAAGTAGTGCAAAATTATAAATTTCCCCGGGAAGTTACAACCATCGGCGGGGATTTTGTACCTTTGCTACTTAATTATGGAAGAGATAATCAAACAGGCGGCCGAGGTGCTCAAGCGCGGCGGGATCATCCTCTACCCGACCGATACGGTCTGGGGCATAGGCTGCGACGCGACCAACCCCGAAGCCGTGGAGCGAATCTACGCCCTGAAGGAGCGCACGGACAAACATTCGATGCTCGTTTTGATGGAGAGCCCCACCATGGCGGCGCGCTACCTGAACAAGATCCCCGACGTGGCCTGGGACCTGATGGAGATGAACGACAAGCCCCTCACGCTGATCCTGCCCAACGCGACGGGCGTGGCGGCCAACCTGCTGCCCGGGGAGAAGACGCTGGGCGTACGCATCCCGGCGCACGAATTTTGCGTCAAGCTGATCCGCAGGCTCGGGCGGCCGCTGGTCTCCACATCGGCCAATATCTCGGGGCAGCCCCCGGCAAAAACCTTGCGTGAAGTGGACCCGAAGATCACCCAGGGGGTCGATATGGCCATCCCCGAGCAGTATGAGGGCAAGCCCACCCGGCAGCCCTCGTCGATCATCTCGCTGGGCGAGGGCGGGCAGGTGAAGATCATAAGGGAATAAAAAGTATGACGACCAAGACAGATATACAGATCCGGTTTGCCGACGTGGATATGCTCCGGCACGTGAACAACGTCAATTTGCAGCACTATTTCGACCTGGGGAAGAACGACTTTTTCCGCGTGGTCGCCCCCGGGATCGACGTGGGCAGCCAACAGGGGTTGATCACGGCGCGTACGGAGACCGACTTCCTCGCGCAGACCCGTTACACGGACCGGATCGAGGTCGAGACGGGGGTGGAGAAGATAGGAAACAAGAGTTTTACCCTCATCCAGCGCATTGTGGACAAAGCGACCGGGGAGGTGAAGGCCAGGAGCCTTACCGTGATGGTGTGTTTCGATTTTCTCAACCAGCAGCCGATCCCCGTCCCGGAGGGTATGCGCAAAGAGCTCGAGCGATGTTTGGAGCGAAAATAGAGGCGATCAAACTGGTCGACGGCCTGTTCGACCTGCACAGCCACCTGCTGCCGGGGGTGGACGACGGGTCGCGCACGGGCGACGAGACGCGCGACGTGTTGGGCCTTCTGGCCGCCTACGGGCTTCGGGGGAGTTATTTTACCCCCCACATCATGGCCGATATGCACCAGGGCAACAACCCGAAGAGCATCCGGCTCAACTTTTCGAAATGGGCGGGCAAGGGGGTCCCGGCCGAAAAGTTCAGCTGGCAGGCCTCCGGTTCGCCCCAGGCGGTGGCGGCGGGGATTCCCGTGCGGTACGCGGCCGAGTACATGATGGACGAACACTTCTCCGGGCAAATCGAACAGGGGCTGCTGACCTTCGATGGGCGGCACGTCCTGGTCGAGATGCGCACCGGGTACGCGGCGGAGGTGTACGACAGGATGATCCTGTTGGCGCAGCAGGCGGGGTACGCGCCCATCCTGGCCCACCCCGAGCGCTATTTGACCCTCAAGGCCGACGAGTTGGCGCGCCTGAGGGGCAACGGGGTAAAGGCGCACCTGAATATCCTCTCCCTGACCGGGCGCTACGGCGAATTGGTGTTGCAGTCGGCGCGCGATTTTTTGCGGGCGGGGCTGTATGACTTTTTGGTGACCGATATACACGGCCAGCGCCACATCCCGGCCTTTACCGAAGGGTATGTCGACAAGGCCGACGTGCTGTTGACCGAGCCTTTGAAGGTAAACAACGCCGCGCTTTTCGCCGGAACGCTGCTGTAAACCGAAATTTGGAACGGAAATTGGAATGAGGGGTGCAAAACCCTAAATCTCAATTGCCATGGCGTTGAATTTTTTCCGAAAAGTACTTTCCGTTGCTGTCGTTGCCACTCTTTTGGCGGCGCCTGCGCATGCCCAGCTCAAGGGCGACCACCTGTTGGGGTTGAGCGGCATCAAATCGGGTACGCAGGCCCCCGCCGGGCTGGGCGTCGCGCTGATCCCCTGTTACCTCTACACCACCGACAAGCTCAAGAACGCCGACGGGGACGTTGTGGCCAAAGACCTCGGGATGAGCAGCTATCTGACCGCCCCGGCCTTCTCCTGGGTATTGAAAACACGTATTTTGGGCGCCAACCTGGGGGGTACGGTGCTGGTGCCCTTTGTGACCAACAAGATCTCTTCGGCGATCTCCGACGTGCACACCTCCTTCAACCTGAGCGACCTTTATGTGCAGCCCGTCCAACTCGGGTGGCATGGCAGGCACGCCGACTTTGTGGGCGGATTCGCACTCTACATCCCCACGGGCGAGTACAAGTCGGGCGGCGACAACAACAGCGGCCTGGGCATGTGGGGCTACGAGTTCTCGGCGGGCAGCACGGTCTATTTCGACAAGGAAAAACTGTGGAATTTCTCCTCGTTGTTCTCCTATGAGTTGTGCAGCAAGAAGAAAGATTCCGATATGCAGGTCGGTAATGTGCTCTCCATCGAAGGTGGTGCGGGGCGGACGTGGTACCACAAGGCCAAGGGTCCCATTCCGGTGATCTTCAACGCGGGATTGAGCTACTACATGCAATTCAAGACCACGGACGACAAGATCCCCGTCGGCGGTTACTTGTTGCCCACCGACAAGGACCACCTCTACGGTCTGGGGGTGGAAGGTAACGTCTACCTCCCCTCGCTGCGTTCTCAGATCACCCTGCGCTGGTTGGGAGAGCTGGGGGCGGTCAACCGCTTCCAGGGCAACACGTTGCTCGTTAGTTGGGCGTACAGCTTGAAGTCTTTCCGGTAGGGGATCCTCTTAAACAGAGAGGCCCGCCGAATTTTTCCGGCGGGCCTCTTTTCTATCGATAAGGATACTTACTTCTTGTAGATCTTGGTATATCCGTAGATGGCTTCCTCGCCCAACTCCTCTTCGATGCGGAGCAGTTGGTTGTACTTGGCCATACGGTCGGAGCGCGACAGCGAACCGGTCTTGATCTGGCCGGCGTTGGTGGCTACCGAGATGTCGGCGATGGTCGAGTCCTCGGTTTCACCCGAGCGGTGCGAGGTAACGCTGGTGTAACCTGCCCTGTGGGCCATTTCGATGGCGTCCAGGGTCTCGGTCAGGGTGCCGATCTGGTTGACCTTGATCAGGATCGAGTTGCCGCAACCCATCTCGATGCCCTTCTTCAAGAACTCGACGTTGGTCACGAACAGGTCGTCGCCCACCAGCTGGCACTTGTCGCCCAACTTGTCGGTCAGCATCTTCCAGCCGTCCCAGTCGTTCTCGTTCATGCCGTCCTCGATCGAGTCGATGGGGTATTTCGACACCAGTTCGGCCAGGTAATCGACTTGCTGGGCGGAGGTGCGCTTCGCGCCGTTTTCGCCCTCGAACTTGGCGTAGTTGTAGATACCGTCCTTGTAGAACTCGGAAGCGGCGCAGTCCAGGCCGATCGAAACGTCGCCGCCCTCGGCTTTGCGGCCGGGTTTGTAGCCCGCCTTCTTGATCGCCTCGATGATCGACTCCAGGGCGTCCTCGGTGCCTTTCAGGGTGGGGGCGAAGCCGCCCTCATCGCCGACAGCCGTGCTCAGGCCGCGGTCGTGGAGGACTTTCTTGAGGGAGTGGAACACCTCGGCGCCCATGCGCAGGCCTTCGCGGAAGCTGGTCGCGCCCACCGGACGGATCATGAACTCCTGGAACGCGATCGGGGCGTCGGAGTGGGAGCCGCCGTTGATGATGTTCATCATCGGGACGGGCAGGGTCTTGGCGTTGGTCCCGCCGATGTAGCGGTAGAGGGGCATGCCCAGCAGATCGGCTGCGGCGCGGGCGACGGCCAGCGATACGCCCAGGATGGCGTTGGCGCCCAGGTTCGACTTGGTGGCGGTGCCGTCCAGAGCGATCATCGTCTTGTCGATGCCCACCTGGTCGGTAACCAGCATGCCAACGATCTCCTTGGCGATCACGTCGTTCACGTTCTGAACGGCTTTCAGTACGCCTTTGCCCAGGTAACGGCCCTTGTCGCCGTCACGCAGCTCGAGGGCTTCGTTTTCGCCCGTCGACGCACCCGAGGGTACGGCTGCACGGCCCGTGGCGCCGCTGGCGGTCATGACTTCTACTTCGATGGTGGGGTTGCCCCTCGAATCGAGGATCTCCCTGGCGTGGACGCTGATAATCTGGCTCATAATCTGTTATGGTTTTAGTTCGAAATTTTCCTTGCAAATTAGGGCAAAGGTAGAATAATTTGAGTTATTAAACAAATTTAAAAATCGATAACAGGGAAAAGCGGCTGCCCGGCCGGGTGGCTGCGGGGTAGCGAAATTTTTTATAACTTTGTAGTGAAAATCAAGTTATGGATTCGTTCGACCTTCAACATATCTGGCACCCCTACACCTCATTCGTCGATCCGGTCCCGGCCTACCAGGTCGAGTCGGCCAGGGGCGTGCGCATCCGCCTGGACGACGGGCGGGAGCTGATCGACGCGATGGCCTCCTGGTGGTCGGTGATCCACGGCTACAACCATCCGGCGCTCAATGCGGCGGTAACCGGACAGCTCGACAAGATGGCCCACGTGATGTTCGGGGGGCTGACCCACCGTCCGGCCATCGAGCTGGGCAAGCGGCTGGTCGAGGTCCTGCCGCAAGGGCTGGACAGGATATTCTATTGCGATTCGGGCTCCGTGGCGGTCGAGGTGGCCGTCAAGATGGCCCTGCAATGCATGTATGCGCGCGGGATGCGGCATCGAAACCAGGTGGCGACTATCCTGGGAGGCTACCACGGCGATACATGGCATGCCATGTCGGTTTGCGATCCGCAGGGCGGGATGCACTCGCTCTGGTCGGGGCGGCTGCCGGTGCAGTTCTTCGCGCCGAGGCCCGAGATCCCCTTCGACGGGGAGTGGGACCCGGCGGCGTTGGAGCCGTTGCGTAAATTGCTGACGGAGAATAAAGATAAGATCGGCGCCGTGATCCTCGAACCCATCGTGCAGGGTGCGGGGGGGATGAGGTTCTACCATCCCGGATACCTGAAAGGGGTGCGCGCGCTGTGCGACGAGCTGGATATGCTGCTGATCGCCGACGAGATCGCCACCGGGTTCGGGCGGACGGGAAAGCTGTTCGCCTGCGAATGGGCGGGGATCGCCCCGGACATTATCTGCCTGGGCAAGGGGCTGACCGGCGGGTACATGAGTTTCGCCGCCGTGGTGGCCGGCGCGAAGGTGGCGATGGCCATCTCCGAAGGGTCGCCGGGCGAATTCATGCACGGGCCGACCTACATGGGCAATCCGCTGGCGTGCGCGGTGGCGTGCGCGTCGATCGACCTGGCGCGGCGGTTCCCCATGGAGCGCATCGCGAGGATCGGGGAGCTTTTGGAAGAGGGACTGGCCCCGGCGCGCGGGATCAAAGGCGTGGCCGACGTGAGGACGCTCGGGGCGATCGGGGTGGTGGAGATGGAAAAACCGGTCGATGTGGCCGAGGTGCAGCGCCGGGCGATGGAGAAAGGGGTGTGGGTCAGGCCGTTCGGAAAGCTGGTCTATACGATGCCGCCTTTCGTTGTGGCGGACGATGAGATAAAAACCATTACAAACGCAATCATATACGCTGTAAAAGCATGAAAACCACACCTTTCACCGAGTACCACATCGCTTCTGGGGCCAAGATGGCCGAGTTCGCGGGCTACAACATGCCCATCCAGTTCACCGGGATCAACGACGAGCACATGGCCGTGCGCAACCACGCGGGCGTGTTCGACGTCAGCCACATGGGCGAGATCTGGGTCAAGGGGCCCAAAGCCCTCGACTTTTTGCAGCGCGTGACCAGCAACGACGTCTCGACCCTCTTCGACGGGAAGATCCAGTACTCCGCCCTGCCCAACGGCCGGGGAGGCATCGTGGACGACATATTGGTCTACCGGATCGATGCCCAAACCTACCTGCTGGTGGTCAACGCCGCCAACACGCAGAAGGATTGGGAGCATTTGTGCGAGCAGGGAAAGGCGTTCGGGCTGACCCCCGGCAAGGAGTTGTATAACGCCTCGGACGAGATCGCACAGTTGGCGATCCAGGGCCCCGACGCGATAAAGATCGTGCAGAAACTCTGCACCGAAAAGGTCGAAGATATGCCCTACTATACCTTTAAAAAGACCGAAATCGCGGGCATCCGGGATGCGATCCTCTCCATCACGGGCTACACCGGATCGGGCGGCTGCGAGATCTATGTGGCCAACGAGGATGCGGAAAAGCTCTGGAAGGCCCTGTGGCAGGCAGGCGAAGAGTTCGGCCTGAAGAACGCTGGGCTGGGTTCGCGCGACACGCTGCGCCTGGAGATGGGATTCTGCCTCTACGGCCACGAGATCAACGACCAGACCTCGCTTCTGGAGGCCGGGCTGGGCTGGATTACCAAGCTGGCCGACGGGAAGGACTTTATCGACCGGGGCTTCGTCGAGAAGCAGAAGGCGGAAGGCATAACCAAGAAACTGGTAAAAATAGCGCTCAACGAGCGGGGGATTCCCCGACAGGGCTACGAACTGACCGACCCCCAGGGCAACGTGATCGGCGAGGTTACCTCGGGGACCCAGTCGCCGACCCTGGGCAAGGGGATCGCGATGGGGTACGTGAAAACGCCCTTCGCCGCGGTGGGCACGCCAATTGCCGTCTCGATCCGGGGCCAGTTGATCCCGGCGACGGTGGTGGCGAAATTTTTGGAATAAATCTTTAGATCGTGCTGGACGGATTTCTGGCATACATCCAAGCGGAGAGACGCTATTCGGACCTTACCGTGGAGAGCTACCGGGAGGGGATCGGGGAGTTTTTAGCGTTTTTCCAGGAAAAAAAAGGCGCGTTCGATCCCGACCGGGTCGACAGCAAGCTGATCCGGGCGTGGATCGTCGATCTGTCTGACAGCAAAAACCGCAGCACGACCATCAACCGCAAGCTCTCCGCCCTGCGCTCGTTCTTCCGTTATTTGCGGAGCCGGGACCTGATGCACACCGACCCCTTTACGGGGATCAAGGGCCCCCGCAAGCCGAAAAGGCTGCCCGCCTTCGTGCCCGAGGCGAGGATGGAGCGGATCGTGGACGAATTGACCGTACCGGCCCCGCAGCAAGGGGAGGGAGCGGAAAAACCCGGGGCCGAATTCGAGGTTGCGCGGGACCGACTGATCGTTTTGTTGTTCTACGCGACGGGGGTGCGGCTGGCCGAGTTGGCCGGGATGAAATTAGGGGACTTTTCCAACGGGTTTGGCAGCGTTCTTGTCAGAGGGAAAGGGGATAAGCAGCGCGTGGTCCCGTTGCCGGAGGCGGTCAGGGGGCCGATGGAAGAATATTTGGAAAAAAGGGGCGCAAAGATTTGTTTATTAGACGGCGAACCGTTATTTTTATGGATGAAACGCACGGCTAAGAAGGAGACCGTCAAAGCGATGAGCCGCGACCAGATCAGTGCGGTGGTCAAAAGTGTATTGCAACGGGGCGGAGTCAAGGGAAAACACTCCCCACACGTGTTGAGGCACACCTACGCCACCCATCTGTTGAACCGGGGCGCGGACATAAGGATGATCCAGGAGTTGTTGGGCCACGCCACCCTGCAAACCACGCAGGTCTACACCCACAACACGGCAGCGGCGTTGAAAGAGGTTTACTCAAAGGCCCATCCCAGGGGTGCGGCCAACAAAAAAGATAAAATCAGCGGGTAGAACACCCGCATAATATATAAGAACCATGAACGTGAAGATTCAATCGGTGAAATTCGATGCGGACCAAAGACTGCTCGATTTCATAGAGGGCAAACTGGACAAGATGGACCGGTTTACCGAGGAAGCGACGGGAGCAGAGGTCATCCTCAAGCTCGACAAGGACCACGAACACGGCAACAAGCTGGCGACGATAAAGATCGCCGTGCGGGGAGCCGAACTGGTCAGCGAACAGCGGAGCAAGTCGTTCGAAGAGTCGGTGGACCTATGCCTGGAGGCGTTGAAAAAGCAGCTCGAAAAGCACAAGGACAAACTCAAAGCCTGACACATTGGTTCTCATCCCTTGCCGCCGCCTGAAAAGGCGGCGGTTTTTTTGTGAGACCTATTTTTTGTACCTTTGCACCGAAAATAGATGAATATGACGACGAAAAAGAAGCGTGTGGCTCTGGTGGCCCACGACAACATGAAGAGGGATCTGGCCGAATGGGTCGACTGGAACTGGGAAAACCTCTTGAAGCACCACCTGGTCTGCACCGGAACGACCGGTAAGATGGTGGCCAAAACATTGATGGACAGGCGAGGAAACGACCATGGGAGTTTCGACATCACGCTGCTCAAATCGGGGCCCCTGGGGGGCGACCAGCAGTTGGGCTCGATGATCGCCGAGGGGATGATAGACGCTTTGATCTTCTTCTGGGACCCCATGCAGGCCCAACCCCACGACGTGGACGTGAAGGCTCTGCTGAGGCTGGCCACGCTCTACAACGTGCCGACGGCCATCAACCGCTCGTCGGCCGACTTTGTGATCTCCTCGCCCTTGTTCGACACGGACGACTATGTGCCCGTGGTCAAGGACTACCGCTCGTACGTGGAGCGCACGCTGGAAAACAAGTAACTAAACCCCTATACGCTATGAAAAGGCTGATCCTTTTGTCGGCAGCCCTTCTCGCCGTCTGCATGTCGCAGGCCGCGATCAGGATGCCGCATCTGTTCTCGGACGGAATGGTAATCCAGCAACGCACCTCGGCCCCGGTCTGGGGTTGGGCCGATCCCGGCTCCAGAGTGAGCGTGGCGGGGTCGTGGGGCCCCGACGCGAAGGAGTTCAAGGCCGACGCGCTGGGCAAATGGAGCGGCAGGATCGACACGCCCGTGGCCGGAGGGCCCTACACCATCACGGTAAGCGAGGCGGACGGCAAAGGCAAACCGGTCAAAGGGGGCGGCCAGACCGTTATCCGGGACGTGATGGTCGGCGAGGTATGGCTCATGTCGGGGCAATCGAATATGAAATTCCCCACCCAATCCATCGAGAACGCGGAGGCGGAGCTTGCCGATGCCGAATACCCGCTGTTGAGGTTCTTTACCGTTAAGCCCGCCGCGGCGCTGGCCCCCGTCTACGACGTGGAGTCGCAGTGGACGCCCTGCACGGCGCAAACGGCGAAGCTGAGCGGGGCGATCCCCTTCCTGTTCGGGCGCGGCCTGCAACGCCATCTGGGCGTGGCCGTGGGTGTGATCCAGAGCCACTACGGGGGCAGTTCGCAGGAGGCGTGGCTCAACGCGGAGAACTTTTCCGACCAGGCCGACCTGGTGGCCGTCAGGGCCGAGTACATCGCAGGCCAGAAGCAGCTCGGCAAGGGCGGCGAACAGCGGTTTGCTGGCGGGCTATATGACGCGATGCTGACCCCCCTCATCCCCTACGCCATCAAGGGGATCGGCTGGTACCAGGGCGAGGGCAACTCGAACGACGCGGCGCGCTACCGCGTCCTGCTGGAGCGCTTCGTCAACCTTTGCCGCCGGGAGTGGGGCGATCCCCAGTTGCCCTTTATCGTGGTGCAGCTCTCGGGTTGGCATACGCGCAACGTGAACTGGGTCGAGGTCCAGATGGAGCAGTTCGATATCTCCCAACGCTTGAAGAACGTGGCCACGGTCGTCTGTTACGATGCGGGCGACGCGGGCGATGTCCACCCCAAGCGCAAGCAACCCGTGGCAGAGCGTATGCTATTGGCTGCCCGGGGCATGGCCTACGGCGAGGATATCGGGTGGAAGACTCCCTCGGTCGAGAAGTGGAGCGCGCAGGGGGAGGGCAAGGCCGTGGTTACCTTCAAAAATTGCGGACAGGGGCTGACCCTGACCGAAGGCGAGAGCGCCAATAATTTTATGGTCAGCGACGGGGGGCATATGGTCGAGGCCCAAGCCGTCATCCTTTCGCCCTCGACGGTCGAATTGACCGCGCCCGGATTGGGGGTTATTACCAAGGTGTGGTACGCGGGCAAGTCCTTCAACCCGGACGTGAACCTGTTCAACAGCTACGGCATCCCGGTCACGCCCTACAAATCGGACTACGCGTTGAAGTAGGTCGCCCCGGCCTTACCGGGGAAGATTGTCCACCACGGCGTCGGTCAGGTCGATCGCGGCCGCATTGGCTAGCGCCGTGATAGTCCACAAAGTCTGGGCCAGCGCGGTGCTCATCTGGCGTTTGATATCGGGGTTGGCTTTGGGCGAGCCGATCTTTTTGGCGGCCAGTTGGGTCAGGTTGGCGGTCTGGGTCGTCAACAGGGCGGTCAACGCCAGTTCGCTGCCGGGCAACAGGCCCTCTTTTTCCTCCTTGGTGCGGACCAGGTCCTGTAAATCTTTTATAGTCATATCATTCCTTATTTTTCGAGTCGATTAAAATCGTTACCGGGCCGTCATTGACCAGCTCCACTTTCATCTCCGCGCCGAAGATCCCCGTCTCCACGCCCGCAGCAATCTCCGCTTGGCAGCCCCTTATAAAGGCTTCGTAGAGGGGTACCGCCGCTTCGGGACCCGCCGCCCGGATGTAGGACGGCCGGTTGCCTTTGCGTGTGGCGGCGTGCAGGGTAAACTGGCTGATGACCAGCGCCCGCCCGTTTATCTGGTTGACATCCAGGTTCATCACGCCCTGCGGATCGTCGAATATCCGCAGTTTGGCGCACTTCTGGACCAGGTAGTCCACGTCCCCGGTGTCGTCCTCGTGGGTAATCCCCACCAGGATCAGCAGTCCGGGACCGATCTGCCCGTGCATTTTGCCTTCGATCTCCACCGAGGCGCGGCTTACCCTTTGGACCAGCGCCCTCATCGCATTCTTTTTCCTTTGGGCGAAAGCCATCGGCTTTCGCATTCCCCCTCCCCTACGGTTAGGGGAGGGGGAATCGACTCTTGCGGCTTTGAAAAAGCCGTTAAGAGGGGTGTTGTGAATTCAAATCGATTCACAATGCAGCAGGGGATATGCGGACCATTTGAATTCACAGCACTCCTCTTAATGCGCCTCCAGCCAGTTATCCCCCACGCCGCACTCGACGGTCAGGGGCACTTTGAGTTCCGCAGCGCCCTCCATGCAGCGCGTGATGATCTCCATGACCTGTTTCTGCTCCGAGGCGAGCAGGTCGACCAGCAATTCGTCGTGCACCTGGAGCATCAGCTTGGAGAAGAGGCCCTTGCTGCGCAACTCGGCGTCGACTTGCGCCATGGCGATCTTGATGATGTCGGCCGCGCTGCCCTGGATGGGGGCGTTGATGGCGTTGCGCTCGGCCATGCCCCGCGCGACGGCGTTCCTGGAGTCGATGTCCGGCAGGAAGCGTTTGCGCCCGAAGATGGTCGACACGTAGCCTGTCTCCCGCGCCTTGGCGATGCTTTCCTGTATGTATTTCTCCACGCCGGGGTAGGAGGCGAAGTATCCGTCGATCAGGGCCTTGGCCTCCGTGCGTGGGATGTTCAGCCTTTGGGAGAGCCCGAAGGCCGAGATGCCGTAGATGATGCCGAAGTTGGCGGTCTTGGCCTGGCGGCGCTGTTCGGCGGTAACCTTTTCGATGTCGATGTTGAAGATCCGCGCCGCTGTGGCCGCGTGGATGTCCTCGCCTTTGAGGAAGGCCCCGATCAGGTTTTCGTCCCCGCTCAAATGGGCCATCAGGCGGAGCTCGACCTGGCTGTAATCGGCCGAGAGCACCTTGTGGTCCTTGTCCGAGGCGATAAAGGCCTTGCGGATCTCCCTCCCCCGCTCGTCCCGGATGGGGATGTTCTGCAGGTTGGGGTTGGTGGAGCTCAACCGCCCGGTGGCGGTAACCGCCTGGTTGAACGAGGTGTGGATCCGTCCCGTCTTGGGGTTGACCAGTTGGGGCAACGCCTCGACGTAGGTCGAGAGCAGCTTTTTCACGCCCCGGTATTCTAAGATCACGGCCACGACCGGATGCCTGTCCATGAGTTGTTGCAGGTACTCCTCGTCGGTGCTGTACTGCTTGGTTTTGGTCTGCTTGGGCTTGGGGTCGATCTTCAGCTTTTCGAACAATACGACGCCCAACTGTTTGGCCGAGTTGATGTTGAGGCCCGGTTCGGCGGTCAGCTCGCGCACTTTGTCCTCCAATTCCACCAGCTCGGCGGTCAGCTTTTTGCCGTAGGCGGCCAGGGCCTGCGTGTCGATCTTCACGCCGGTCAGCTCCATGTTGGCCAGCACGTCGATCAGGGGCTCCTCGATCTGCTTGTAGAGCTTGATCAGCCCCGCCTCTTTGACCGCGGGTTCCAGGATTTCATTGAGTTGGAAGGTCACGTCGGCGTCTTCGGCGGCGTACTCGGCCACCTGGTCCAGCGCGACGCGGTCCATGGTCAACTGCTTGGAACCCTTGCCGATCAGGGTTTCGATCTCGATGGGGTCGTACTCCAGGTACCTGCGCGAGAGGTAGTTCATGTTGTGGCGCGACTCGGGATCGAGCAAATAGTGCAGGATCATCGTGTCGCTCTTCTCCCCTTTGACCGTGATGCCGATGGAGCGCAGCACCAGCAAGTCGAACTTGATGTTTTGCGCGATCTTGCCGATCGAGGCGTCCTCGAACAGGGGGCGCAGGATGTTGGCGTATTGGGTGGTATTGACCTGGTTGAAGGGCACATACCATGCCTTGTGGGGCTCGATGGAGAAGGACATTCCTACGATGCGGTCGCTGATGGCGTCCACCCCGGTCGTCTCGGTGTCGAAACAGAAACGGCCTTTTTTGCGCAGCGCGGCGGCCAGGTCCGCGAGTTGCGAGCTGTTGGCGATTACCGCGTAGGTATGCGCCGTGTCCGCCGCCGTTTTGAACATTTCGTCGCCCGGGGCGCTCCCGGCGGCGGGCTCCGGGGTCGGGCGGGGCGTTGCGGTCCCGGTTATGGGCATCCCGAACAGGTCGAGGGCCTGGCCCGGGGCATTCCCGGCGGCGGGATTGGCGGCGGGGCTTGCGGTGGGATTGGTGGTGGGGCTTGCGGGGTGGGTCCCGTTTTTGCGGACCTCGGCCCGCGCCGCCACCTCGGCCGCGTTGCCCGTGCAGTAGGCGGGCAGGAAACGCCCCTCGGCCAGCTCGCGCAGGAACGAACTGAATCCCAGGGTCATAAACTCCTCCCGGAGCGCGTCGCAGTCCGGCTCCTCGACCACCAGTTTTTCGGGCTGGAAGTCGATCGGGGCGTCGGTGTGGATGGTCGCCAGCTTTTTGGAGAGCTCCAACTGCTGCACCGAGCCCAGGATGTTCTCTTTTTGCTTGCCCTTGAGCGAGTCGATATTCTTCAACAGGTTTTCCACCGTGCCGAACTCGCCCACCAGCTTGGAGGCTGTTTTTTCGCCAATGCCCGGAACGCCGGGGATGTTGTCCGACGCGTCGCCCCACAGGGCCAGGATGTCGATCACGTGCTCCGGCGTGGAGATCCCGTAGTTGTCGCAGACGGCCTTCGAGTCGAGGATCTCGATCTCGTCGCCGGCCCTGCGCTGCTTGTAAATGTAGATGTGGTCGTCCACCAGTTGCCCGAAATCCTTGTCGGGAGTGACCATGTAGACGTCATACCCCTCTTTGGCCGCCTTTTTTGCCAGCGTGCCGATCACGTCGTCAGCCTCGTAGTTGGGCACCTGCAGGATCGGGATGCGCATCGCCTCCAGCACCGCCTTGATGTGGGGCACCGAGGCGGTAATGTCCTCCGGGGTCTCGCTGCGGTTGGCTTTGTATTCGGCAAAAAGTTCCCGCCGGAACGACCCGCCCGGGGGGTCGAAGGCCACCCCGATGTGGTGGGGCTGCTCGCGCTTGAGGATGTCGCGCAGGAATTTCACAAAGCCGAAGACTGCCGAGGTGTTCAACCCCTCGCGGTTGCGCATGGGTTGTGAGATAAAGGCGAAATAGAACCTGTATATCAGCGCGTAAGCGTCTATTAAAAAGAGTTTTTCCCGTCCCATTATTCGATATAGTCGGCGTATGAGGTCGCCGTTTCGTAGAGCCTGAGTTGCACCAGCTCCACCCCGGCGGGCAGGCCCTCTTTGATCAACGAGGCGAAGTGCGTGGCCAGCATCTCGCACGTGGGCTGGAAATCCACCTCGTGGACCCGCTCGAAATGGGCGGTCAGCACACGCCTCAGCTCGGCCGTGCGCTCGTCGGCCAGGATGACCAGCGAATGGTCGAACCGGCCTACGATGCGCTCGTTGACGATGCGCTTCAATACGCCGAAATCCATGACCATACCCCGCTTGGGGCTATCAATGTCAACACACGGTTCCCCTTTCAGGGTAACTGCCATCCGGTAGGAATGGCCGTGTATCTGGCTGCACGCCCCGTCGTAGCCCATCAGCACATGGGACATCTCAAAACTGAACTCCTTGGTAATATTCATAAAAAACCTATCCAAAGTAACAAAGTTACGATTTTGGCCGCGATTTCCTATCCCGCGATTTCATTAAAATTTCTCAAGAATTAATAAATATTTTGAAAAATTAGTAACTTTGAGGTCTGAACAAATCCTACCACTATGAATAGCATTGACAGTTACGACTTTAAAGGCAAACGGGCCATTATCCGTGTGGATTTCAATGTGCCCCTCAACGAAAAAATGGAGGTAACCGACGACACGCGCATCCGTGCCGCCATTCCCACCATCAAGAAGGTTCTGGCCGGCGGAGGCTCCGTGATCCTCATGTCCCACCTGGGCCGTCCCAAAAAAGGCCCGGAGGATAAATTCTCGCTCAAGCACATCATCCCCGCCGTCGAGGCCCGCCTGGGTGTGAAGATCGACTTTGCCCCCGACTGCGTGGGCGCCGAGGCCGCCGAGAAGGCCGCCGCGTTGAAGCCCGGCCAGGTGTTGATGCTCGAGAACCTGCGTTTCTACGCCGAGGAGGAGGGCAAGCCCCGGGGTTTGGCCGAGGACGCCACCGACGAGCAGAAAGCGGAAGCCAAGAAGGCCGTCAAGGCATCCCAGAAGGAGTTCGTCAAGAAACTCGCCTCTTACGCCGACTGCTACATCAACGACGCGTTCGGCACGGCCCACCGCGCCCACGCCTCGACCGCGCTGATCGCCGACTACTTCCCCAAGGACAAGATGTTCGGCTACGTGATGGAAGGCGAGATCAAAGCGATCGAGAAGGTAATGGACGCCCCCGCGCGCCCCTTCGTGGCCATTGTGGGAGGCTCGAAAGTCTCCTCGAAGATCACCATCATCGAAAACCTGATGGAGAAGGTCGACAGTCTGATCCTCGGCGGCGGCATGACCTATACCTTTATGGGCGCCCAGGGCGGCAAGGTCGGTATGTCGATCTGCGAGCCTGACCAGTTCCCGACCGCGCTGGCGATCCTGGAGAAGGCCAAAGCCAAAGGCATCGAGATCGTGCTGGCCCAGGACGCCGTCTGCGCCCAGGAGTTCAACAACGACGCCAAGACGATGATCGCCCCGTCGAACAACATCCCAGACGAGTGGGAGGGCCTGGACATCGGCCCCGAAGCCACGGCCTCCTTCCGCGAGCACATCCTCAAATGCAAGACCATTTTGTGGAACGGTCCCGTGGGCGTGTTCGAGATGGATAACTTCGCCAAGGGTTCCAGGGCCGTGGCCGACGCCATCGCCGAGGGGACCGCCAAGGGCGCCTACTCGCTGATCGGCGGGGGCGACTCGGTGGCCTGCATCAACAAGTTCGGTTTGGCCGACAAGGTGAGCTACGTCTCGACCGGCGGTGGGGCGCTGTTGGAGTACATGGAAGGCATCGAGTTGCCTGGGATAGCTGCTATCCGAAAGTAAGTTGCTGCGCAAAACAAAATCGCCCCCGAGTGTGAAGTGCACTCGGGGGCATTTTCTGTTTATAGCCTTACTTCTCGAGGTATGTCTTCAACGCCTCGACGTACGCTTCGAACGCCTTGACCCCTTTGGGGGTAATGCGGCAGATCGTGCGCGGCACTTTGCCCGCGAAGGTCTTTTCGACCGAGATATACCCCGCGCCGCTCAGTTTGTCGATCTGCACGCTCAGGTTTCCCGCCGTGGCCCCCGTCTTCTCGCGCAGGAAGACGAAGTCGGCCTGCTCCACCCCGATCAGCAGCGAGACGACCGCCAGCCTGAGTTGCGAGTGCAGCAACGGGTCGAGTTCCTTAAACATTTTTCCCGGCCATTTTGTTCAACCTGTACCCGGGGAGGGCGAATCCCGCCGCCATGCACGCCGCAAGGATCAAAAACTGCGTGGCGCCCGCCCACCCCGGCCAGAGTAGGAAACTGGCCAGGCACGCCAGCGCACCGCCCCATAGGATGTACGCGCCGGTCATCACGGGCCTGAAGCGGCACGCCACGCCCGTAATGAGTTGGGCCGTTCCCGCCATGATCAGGATCCCCGGCGTGATCAGGATGTACATCATCGAATTGTCGCCCCCGATCGCGAAGCCGAAGATGGTTACCAGCAGCAGAACGACGGCTGCGGCGAAGGCCCGCCAGGTCATCGAGATGATCCTGTCGAAGTGGGTTTTGACCGTCGCGGCGCTGTCGGTGCGCTTGTCGATGTAGCGGTCGATGAACCAGACCGGTACCATCAGCCACCACACGTGGAATGAGTGCCCGGGGTTTGGCAGTGTAAAGAGCAGCACCGCGTTCAACAGTGCGATAACGGCCACCGCGCAGCCGTTCAGGATAAAGGCGTTGCCTGCGCCCCGCTGGAAGTTGTTGCGCGTCTGCGCGATCATCTCGCTGATGAGCGACAGACTTTGTTGTTCTTTGAGTCGGGTCTCCATAATCTGATTTGTATTTTATTTACGCCACAAATATAAACAAGTTTATAATATAAACCAAATTTTAGAGTAAAAATAAAACAAAACCGCCCCCGGAATCATCCGAAGGCGGTCGTTATTTTCTACCCGAAGATTATTTCTGCTCTTCCTCAGCAGGTGCCGGGGTTACGGTAAACAGTTCCACGTCGAAGCAGATGGCCTGGTTGGGGCCGATGCTCTGGCCAGCGCCTTGTGCGCCGTAAGCCAGTTCGGAGGGGATCCACAGTTTGATGTGGCCGCCTTCGCCGACCAGCTTGAGGCCTTCGCTCCAACCCTTGATCACGCGGTTGAGTGCGAATTCTGCAGTGTCGCCGCGCTCGTAGGAGGAGTCGAACACTTTGCCGCTGGGCAGCGTACCGGAGTACATAACCCGAACAACGTCCGCGTCGTTGGTAGCCCTGGTGGTGCTACCCGGGGTAATGATCTCGTACATCAGGCCGCTTTCGGTCTTCTGGATGTTCTTGTTCTCTTTTTCGACTTTAGCCAGGAAAGCTTCCGACTCTTTGAGGGCTTTGGCGGGCTTGCGTACCATGAAGTACTCGCGGCCGAAGGCGTAAGCCTGCTCCTGGTCCATTTTGGGTTTGTTGTTCAACGCGTCGCGGATGGCAGCGGCCATGATGTTGACGTTCAGGGTGCTGTCCAGGTTCTTCACGCTGTTGCCCATGTCCAGGCCGATCACGTATGCGAGCGAGTCGTCCTCGTTTTTAAGGCTTTTGGAACCGTTGCAGCAGGAGCTCATGGCTGCGACTGCGGCGACGGCTGCGATTACAAAAAGTTTTTTCATCAGAGATATTGTTTTTATTTGGTTCCTGTTTAAAAGGGCATATAGGGTGCAAACTTAATCATTTCCCCGCAAATCCAAGAATCGGGCCATGTTTTTTTTCAGTTAGGGTGTGTTGGGGCGCCCTAAACTCCCGGTTGGCGGCTTTTGGGGGTGGCCATGCGCAGCACGGCGACACCCAGGGCGATGGCCGAGAGTGAGCCCAACAGGATGGCGATCTTGCCCTGCGCGATCATCGAGGGGTCGGCAAAGGCGAGCGTATCGATAAAGATCGACATGGTAAACCCTATGCCGCCCAACGCCGCGACGCCCCAGAGTTGCTTCCAGTCCGCCCTTTCGGGCATCACGCCCAGCCCCAGGCGGATGGTCAGCCACGCCATCAGGGCGATCCCGACGGGTTTGCCGATCAGAAGCCCGAAGTAGATCCCAGTTCCCTGGGTGGAGGCGAAGATGTTCAGTTCGGAGGCCGAACCGAGCGTTACCCCGGCGTTGGCCAACGCGAACAGGGGCATGATGACAAAGGTAACCAACGGGTAGAGCGCGTGTTCGAGGCGCTGGTGCAGGCTGGCCGTGTTGGTGGCTATGCTCTTGACCATCAGCAGATCGTCGTGCTGGTTGTCGTTGGCCAGCACCTCCTGCCCTTCCCGGTCGTGGAATTTGAAATCCTCCAGGTAGTGCCTGACCTTGTATATAAAGTACTTGCGGCCGTACCTCGGGTGGGAGGGGATGGCCATGGCGATCAAAACCCCCGCGATGGTCGCATGCACGCCCGAGTAGAGCAGCATCAGCCAAAGCAGCAGGGCAGGCAGGGCGTAGTAGCGCAGCCGGTAGACGTTCAACCGGTTCAAGAACAGCATCAACGCAAACATCGCCAACCCCCCGCCCAAAAGCAGCAGGTTGATCTTGCTGGTGTAGAAGAGCGCGATCACGATGATCGCCCCCAGGTCGTCCACGATGGCCAGCGCGGTCAAAAAGACCTTCAGCGATACGGGGACCCGGCTGCCCATCAGCGCGAGGATGCCGATGGCGAAGGCTATATCGGTCGCCATGGGGATGCCCCATCCCGAAGCATAGGGAGTCCCGGCGTTCAGCGCCGCGTAGATGAGGGCCGGGACGATCATCCCGCCCAGCGCCGCCGCGATGGGCAGCGAGGCCTTTTTCACGTTGGCCAGGTGTCCCGCGATCAGTTCGCGCTTGATCTCGAGCCCCACCACGAAGAAGAAGATCACCATCAGCGCGTCGTTGATCCACTTTTCCAGGCTCATCGACATCTTCAGCCCCTCGAATCCGATCTCGAATTTGGTCTCCAGGATGTGGTGGTAGGCCTCCCGGGTCGCCCCGTTGTTGGCCAGAATCATGGCAACAATGGCGAAGATGACCAGCATGATCCCCCCGCCCCACGCCGAGGTGAAGAAGTGGCGGCTGGCCGCCCGGTAGAAATAGTAGCGTCTTTTGCTCTTGTAGCTCGTCGGTTTGGTCATCGGTTACGGTAAAAAGTTCTTTTGTTGCAGCCGCGTGTAGTACTGCTGGATATAGGCTTTGGTCTGGTTGACAAGCGAGTCGGGCGCGGGCGTTAGCACCTCCGTCCCGCTTAGGTAGTCGGATCCCGAGACCACCTCGCGCCCGTTGAAACGGTACAACAGCGAGTCGGTCTGGATCACGTACCCCTCGTCGCGGTAGGAGACGAGCGGGTGTTTCCTCTCCAGCAAATTCTCCCCGAAAGCGAGGTAAGGCTCTTGGTAGCCCATCATGCACAACAGCGTGGGCATCAAATCGATATGGCTTGCCACCACCGCCGACCACCCCCGGATCGGGTGGGAGGGTCGGTAGAGGATCAACGGCACGTTGTTGTTGTAGGGGGTTTGCAGGTACTTCTCGTTGTCCGCCCCCGAGCCGTGGTCGGCGGTCAGGATAAAGAGCGTGTTTTCGAACCAGGGCCTTTGGGCCATCCGCGCGAACAGCTCCTTTAGCGCCTCGTCCGAGTAGGCGATCACGGGGTGGATCTCCTGCGTCCCTTGGGGATAGCGCCCCCCGAATCCCGGGGGCAATTTGAAGGGATGGTGCGACGAGAGGGTAAACAGTGTGGCGAAGAAGGGCTGCGGCAAGTCGTTGATCCGCTCCTCGGCGAAGGGGAAGAACTTGTGGTCCCAGACGCCCCACTTGCCGTCGAAGTCGTTTTTGCCGTGGAGTTTCTCGTACTCGTCCTGCATGTAGAACCGCTCGATGCCCAGTGCGATGCCCAACGGCATAAAGCTCATCGACTCATGGACCGCGCCGTGCAGAAAGGCGGTCGCGTAGCCCGCGCGATCGAGGATCCGGGGCAGCGCGTCGAATTTGGCCAATGCCTGCGACCCCTTCATGAACTGCTGCTCGAGCGAGGGGATCGAGGCCCACAAAGCCGGCAGCGCGTCGATCGACCGCTTGCCGTTGTTGTAGGCGTTGGTAAAGACGAAGCCTTCCCCGACCAGCGAGTCGATAAAGGGGGTAATCGAGGGGAGGTCGGCCGGATACTGGTCCGAAAGCGATTTGATGTGCGCCGTGGCGATGCTCTCCATGACCACCAGCACGATGTTGGTCCCCGCTTCCAGTTTCCACTCCGGCGCCAACGCCCTTTCCACGGGGTGCGGGTTGTTGTGCACCGGCGAGTAGAGTTCGCTCAGCTCCGGCTCCTCGAAGTAGTGCGGCACGGAGAGCTTGTTACCCGAGGTCCGGATCAGCGCGAACGGGTTGCTCAGCACCAGCGCGGCCTTCCTCGGGGAGGCGTAGAGCGTGGCGTCCCCCACGTTGATCGGGAAGGCCGCCGCCGACACCCCGCCCCGGATCAGGATCACGGAGCAGACCGCCGACAAAGTCAGGATCACGGTCTGGGAGGCGTAATAAGGCAACGCCCTGCCCGTCGAAGCCTTGTAGGGGATATTCCCGTACAGCCACCAAAGCCCCGCGCACACCCCGGCCCAGAGCAACACCCCGTACCAGTACTCGACGATAAAGCCGCCCATCAGCGCGAAGAAATTGCCGTACCCCGCGAAGTGGGCCTCCTCGAGGGTGGCCCTCGCCAGCTTGAACGGGAAGTAGAAGATGTCCCCCGTGGCCACGATCAGCCCCAGGAAGTTGACGGTCAGGAACAGCCATTTCAAAAACTTCTGGTAGCCCCCGCGTTGCCGGAACCGGAACGGCAGAAGCGAGGCGGCCAGAAAGGGAATGTTCAGGTAGAAGATGGAGGCCGAGTCGAAGACCAGCGAGCCCCACAGCAGCCGGGGAAACTCCGCCGCCTGGATGGGCCCTAAAATATCGGCGTTGAAGAGGTAAAAAGCGACGCGCAGCAGCATCAAAGCCGCATAAAGGCACAGGATCCGTCCCAGGAACGCGAAAAAGTCGCCGAAATAACGCATTGCTACAAAGGTACAAAAAAGGCACGAATTTTCGTGCCCTCATATTAAATGAACAGGGAAGTATGCGAAAAACTCCCCACGTCGAACAATCCCCCCGCCGATAATTTCAATTCCGGGATCACGGTCAACGCCATGAACGACAGTGTGATAAAGGGGGAGCTCAACGCCGACCCCATCTCCGCCGCCTTGCGCTGCAACGCCTCGTAGCGCAAGGCGGTCTGCCGCGCCCCGTCCATGCCCATCAGCCCCGCGACGGGCAGGGGCAACATCTCCACGTCCGCCTCATCCGCCGCCGCAAGCCCGCCCCGGGCGTCGATCACGGCATTGAGCGCCGCCGCGATCGCCCGGTCGGAGCATCCGACGGCCAAAATATGGTGGCTGTCATGCGCCACCGACACGGCCAAAGCGCCCCGTTTAAGCCCGAAACCCCTGACGAATCCCACGACGGGCGCAGCTTTCGCATCGTACCGGTCCACCAGGACCAATTTCAGAATATCGCGCGAGACATCCGCTTCGACCGTCTCCCCGGCCACGTCCGCCACCCCGCTCCCGGTGTAAAGCTCCCCGTCCGCCGCCTCGATTACCCGGATCCGCGTCCCCGTCCGGGGCACTTTCAACGCCCCGGGCACGATCCGCCCCGCTTCGAAACGGTTGACGGCGACCGCATCCGGCAGGGCGAACAACGCCCCGGCCTCCCTGTCGAAAACTTTTACCCCGCCGATATAGGTCTGCCCGACCCAGAAATCGCGCAGGTCGCCCGCCACAATAAAGTCCGCCGGATCCTCCACGCGCAACAGCCCCACGGGAACCCCGTAATGCTCCACCGGCGTATGGGAGAAGGCCGTGACCAGGTTGAACAGATCCACTCCCTTGTCCAAAGCCCGGCGGAATACCCCGTCCATATACCCCGCAACCAGGTCGTCGGGGTGCATATCGTCGCTGCAAACCATGACCTGCCCCGGAAAGCGGTCGATCAGGCTCCACAACGCCTCAAAATCCTTCGCCGCGCTCCCCTCGCGGATCAGGATCTTCATCCCGAGCGAGAGTTTTTCTTCCGCTTCTTCCAGGGTGGCGGTCTCGTGGTCGGTGGAGATCCCCGCCGCCACATACCTGCGCAGGCCGTCGCCCCGCAGCCCCGGCGCGTGCCCGTCCACGGGTTTGCCCGCCCTCTGCGCCGCCGCGATCTTGCGCATGACCTGCGCGTCGCCGTGGACCACCCCCGGAAAGTTCATCATCTCGGCCAAAAACCAGATCCGGTCGTCCTGCAACAGCGCCTCGATATCCTCCACGCCGATTACCTCCCCCGAAGGGTCCAGCGGCGAGGCGGGCACGCACGACGGGGCTCCGAAAAAGAACCTGAAAGGCACCCTACCCGCGTCGTCGAGCATATAGCGCACCCCTTGCATCCCCATCACATTGGCGATCTCATGGGGATCGGCCATCGCCGCCGCCACGCCGTGCCGGACCGCCTCGGCCGCGAACCGCGACGGCAGCAGCATGGTGCTCTCGATGTGGATGTGCGAATCGACAAACGGCGGCAGGATGTAGCGGTCATACACCCCGCCCGTCTCTTCGACCGCCGCAATGCGCCCGTTTTCAACGACGACGCGCCCCCCGAAGATCCTGCGGGCGGGCGCGTCGACGATATTTCCCTCTATGGTAAAGTTCATTTCCCGAGCCGGTAACTGACCCCGAGCATGACCCCGATCGAGAATGTTTCAAAATTCATCTCTTCGAAGTTTTCGCACACTCCGATCAACCCCCGGCTCACGTTGCATTCCAAAAAAAGCGAGCTTCTTTCCATGCGGTATGCCATTCCGCCGCTACCCGTTATCCCCGCATTAAATTGGCGGAACCGGGGCGGGTTGGAGTATGTTTCGGAGAGAAAAACGGGACTAGGGTATGCAAAATTCATTGTGTACGTCCATTTGTAGCTCTCATCGAGCAGGCAGGCGGCAAAAAATCCCAATCCCGCGTAAAGCCTCAACGGGGACTCCCGTACCTGAAAGCCGAACCGGGCCTCGACAGGAAGCCGCAGATAGCTAAGTTCGGTGTTCTCGGTAAGAAAGCTGACCAGGGTAAAACGCGATCCCGAAGAATATTGATAGAAATCGGCCCGGCTCTTGTTGCCCTCTTTGGCGTAGTCGAGTCCGATCCGCAGCGAGAATCGCTCCGAGAAAGCCAAATCGGTAAACACCCCCGCTCCGAATGAGTTGCGCGTGGAGGTCTCTCTATCCGCTATTGCCATGAAATCCCATCCTTCCAGAGGGTACAATTCAGTGGGGCGCGAAAAATTTACCCCTGCCTTTCCGCCGATCGAGACCCGCGGACCTGCCTGCATGGCGGGAGCCGCGCACAAAATTGCTAAAACAACGAAGAGGCTTCTCATAATCTACCGCAATTAAATTACGCCCTTCCCCCGCGCCGTTTCCAGGCGGCCTTTACACCACCTCGACCCCGGCCTCCTGCAAGAGCTTGAGCCCAAGGTCCTTGAGCTTGTATTTCTGGATCTTGCCGCTGGCGGTCAGGGGGTAACTATCGACGAAGAAGACGTATTTCGGGATCTTGTACCTTGCGATCTGGCCGCGGCAGAAGGCCTTGACCTCCTCCTCGGTAAGCATCGCGCCGGCTTTGAGCTGGATAAAGGCGCCGACCTCCTCGCCGTACTTCTCGCTGGGGATGCCCGCGACCTGGATGTCCTTGATGGCGGGCATCTTGTAGAGGAAGTTCTCGACTTCGCGGGGGTAGACGTTCTCGCCGCCCCGGATGATCATATCCTTGATGCGCCCCGTGATGCGGAAGTAGCCGTTGACGTCCATCACGCCCAAATCGCCGCTGTGCAGGTAACCGTTCTGGTCCATAACGGCGGCGGTCGCCTCGGGGTTCTTGTAGTAGCCCTTCATGATGTTGTAGCCCTTGCAGCACATCTCGCCCTGGGTCTCGGGGGGGCACTCCTCGCCCGTCTCGGGGTCGATCACCTTCACATCGATCATGGGGTAGGCCTTGCCCACGGTCGTGCACCGGATCTCGGGCAGGTCGTCCGTGCTGGTCAGGGTCATGCCCGGCGAGGTCTCGGTCAGGCCGTAGACGATGATGATGTCTTTGGCGTGCATCTTGGTCATTACCTCGTTCATCGTGTCGATGGGGCAGAGCGAACCCGCCATGATGCCGGTCCTGAGCGAGGTCAAATCGAACATATCGAACATCGGGTGGTTCAACTCGGCGATAAACATGGTCGGCACGCCGTAGATGGCCGTGCAACGCTCCTTGTGCACGGATGCCAGCGCCTTCAACGCGTCGAAATCCTCCAGCATGACCAGCGTGCAGCCGTGCGTGATGGCCGAACAGACCGCCAGCACACATCCGAAACAATGGAACAAAGGCACCGCCGTAAGGATTTTATCGGCCGGGGTGAATTTCATCCCGTCGCCCGTGGCCAGGCCGCAGTTCAATATGTTGTGGTGCGAGAGCAACACCCCTTTCGGGAAACCGGTCGTGCCGGATGTGTATTGCATATTGGTCACGTCGTGGCAATTGACGGTCGATTTGACCGCATCCAACTCCGCGTCCGCCACGTGCGCACCCATCATAATAAGCTCGGCGGTGGTGTACATGCCGCGCTGCTTCTCCTGTCCGATATAAATGACATTTCTCAACTCCGGGAACCTCTTGGTCGAGAGTTGACCCCGTTGGCACGACTTGAGTTCTGGCACCAGCGTGTTGATGATCTCCACATAGTCGCTGTCCCTGTAGCCGTTGACGATGCACATGGTATGGATATCCGCGTTCTGCAGGATATACTCCACCTCGGAAGCTTTCAGCAACGGATTGACGGTAACCAGGATGGCGCCCGCCTTGGCCGTTGCGAACATAAAGGTCAGCCAGTCGGGCACGTTGCGCGCCCACACGCCCACTTTGCTCCCTTTCTCGACGCCGATCGACATCAGCCCCTTGGCCAGGTTGTCGACCCTGCGGTTGAACTCGGCGTAGCTGAACCGCAAATCGCGGTCGGGATAGACGATAAAGTCGTGGTCGGGTTGGACGGCGGCCCAATACTCCAGAAAGCTGCCTAAAGTATGCTCGGTAAGTTCGAATTGCTGTTGCATGGCTTAATAAGGTATGTAGATTACCGCTAAGATCCGCCCCTTTTTGCCTGCCGCGGGGGTCGATACGCAGTGGGGGACGATTGAGTCGTAGTAGATCGTGTCGCCCTGTTGCAGATCGTAGTTTTGCGAGCCGTAACGCAGTTGGATCTCGCCTTCGAGCACGTAGAGGAACTCCTCCCCTTCGTGGTGGGAGAGCGAGCTGGCCTGCTGCGGGTCGATGTACTCCACGTCGATCACGTAGGGCTCCATCAGCCGGTCGGGCTTGGTGCCCGCCAGCGAGAAGAACTCCAGGTGGCGCCGCGAATCCACGTTGGCGTTCGAGGTGCTTACCGTGGGGATGTGCTCGCCCTTGCGGGTGACGGCGGGGCCCTGGTTCTCGATCCCGTCCAGGATGGTGCCCAACCGGATGCCCAACCTGCGCGTCAGTTTGATCAGCGTCGAGATGGACGCCGTTATTTCGTCTTTTTCAAGAAGTTCCATCTGGGAAGCGTCGATGCCCGCCGCGGCGGCCAGTTCCCCGATCTCGATTTGCGCCTCTTCGCGCAGTTGTTTGAGTTTCGCTCCGATCTTTTGTGCCATTTTTTCACACTTTCATCCGCTGCGAAGATATTGACAAGCGGGCGGATTTGCAAATTATTTAACAAAATCGACGTTTTTTCAACCCGATGTGATTAACTTTGCAAAGTTTAACTTTACACTATGAAAATAACTGTGATCGGCGGCGGAAACATGGGCGGGGCCATCGTGCGGGGAATGATTGCCCGGGGCGGTATCCCCGCCGGGAACGTCACGCTTTCCGACCCTTCCGATAACGTAAAGGAGATATTCTCCGATATTGTGGGCCTTGTTTTGACCGCCGACAACCTCGCCGCGTCACAAGGCGCCGATCTGGTCATCGTGGCCGTCAAGCCCTGGCTGGCCGAAACGGTCATCACACAGATCGCTCCTGCGATGCACGCGGGGCAGGTTTTCGCCTCGATCGTGGCCGGTGTCGCCGTCGAAACCCTTGCCGGGTACTTGCAGCAGGCGAAGGGCCTGCCCGCCATCTACCGCATCATCCCCAACACGGCTATTTCGCTGGGCGAGAGCGTGACCTTTATCGCCGGGAACGGCACCCCGCAACAGACCGACTCGCTGAAATCCCTCTTCGCCCCCCTGGGCAAGGTCTTCTTGATCGAAGAGCAGCAGATGGGAGCCGCCACCGCGTTGGCCTCGTGCGGGATTGCCTATGCGTTGAAATACATCGACGCCTCGATCGCCGGCGGCGCGGAAATGGGACTCGGAAGGGGCATGGCGCGTGAGATCGTCATGCAGACCGTGGCCGGGGCCCTGGCCCTGCTCGCGCAGAACGGCAGCGAGCCCCAAACCGAGATCGACCGGGTAACCACTCCCGGCGGGATTACCCTGAAAGGCCTGGCGGCGATGCAGGAGAACGGCTTCGCCCACGCCGTCGAAGAGGGCCTCAAAGCGAGCAAAAAATGAAAAAGCTTAAACGCGTCGTGGTCAAGATCGGCAGCCAGGTGTTGACCCGCCCGGACGGCACGCTCGACACCGCCCGGATGGCCTCGCTGGTCAACCAGTTCGCTGTTTTGCAGCAGTCGGGCATGGAACTCGTCGTGGTCAGCTCGGGCGCCGTCGCCTCGGGCCGGGGCGAGATAGGCTCCAGGGCTTCGAAGCTCGACCCCGTATCCTCCCGCCAGCTGTTCTCGGCGGTGGGCCAGGTCAAGCTGATCAACCACTATTACAACATGTTCCGCGAGGCCGATATCGCCTGCGGGCAGGTTTTGACCACCAAGGAGAGCCTCTCCACCCGCCGCGACTACCTCAACCAGCGCAACTGCCTGGAGGTCATGCTACGCAACGGCGTGGTCCCGATCATCAACGAGAACGACACGATCTCGGTCTCCGAGCTGATGTTTACCGATAACGACGAGCTTTCGGGCATGGTGGCCACCATGATGGGCGCGCAGGCATTGGTGATTTTAAGCAACATCGACGGCATCTACGACGGCGACCCCAAGCTCCCCGGGTCGAAGGTAATCGCCGCCATCGAGCCGGGCAAACGCGATTTGAGCCAGTACATCAGCGCCGAAAAGTCGCAATTCGGGCGCGGCGGCATGCTGACCAAGAGCCGCATCGCCGCCCGCGTGGCCGACGAGGGGGTCGAGGTGGTCATCGCCAACGGCACCCGCGAAGGCATCCTTACCTCGCTGCTGCTGGGCCACGAGACGGTCCCCTGCACCCGCTTCAAGCCCGCCGAGAAGGGCGTTTCGAGCCTCAAAAAGTGGATCGCCCACAGCGAGGGCTTCGCCTCGGGGGCTTTGCACATCAACGCCGGGGCGCTGGACGCTTTGCGCAACTCCAAGGCCGTCAGTTTGTTGCCCGTAGGGGTGGAAAAGGTCGCGGGCGAATTTGAAAAGGACGATATCGTGGCCATCGTCGCCCCCGACGGCACGAGAATTGGAGTTGGCCGTGTGTCCGCCGACAGCGCGAAAGCCAAAGCCCTGGCCGGGAAGAAGGGCGGCCGGGCGCTGGTCCATTACGATTATATGTATTTGATATAGCGATGAAACAATTGTTCGAAAACTCACTCAAAGCGTCCCGGGCGATCAACATGCTCTCGGACCACCAGATCAACAACGTGCTGGGGATCGTGGCCGACGCCCTGGAGCACCACTCGGAGCAGATCCTCAAGGCGAACCGCTCGGACCTGACCCGCATGGACCGCAACGACCCCGTCTACGACCGCCTGCTGCTTACCCCCGAACGCATCAAGGGCATCGCCGCCGAGATGCGCACCGTGGCCTCGCTGCCCTCGCCTTTGGGCCGCGTGCTGAGCAAGACGACCCGGCCAAACGGCCTGAAGATAGAGAAGGTGAGCGTGCCTTTCGGTGTGATCGGCATCATCTACGAGGCGCGCCCCAACGTGACCTGCGATGTGTTCGCCCTCTGCTTCAAGGCGGGCAACGCCTGCATCCTGAAGGGAAGCCGCAGCGCGGAGGATTCCAACAAGGCGATCGTCGGGGTGATCCAAAAGGTGCTGGCCGAGTGCGAGGTCGACCCCGACAGCGTGGCCCTGCTGCCCGTGGCGAGGGAGGCGACCACCGAGCTTTTGAATGCGAAAGGGTATGTCGATCTGATCATCCCCCGCGGAGGCCGCGAGCTGATCGACTACGTGCGGGACAACTCGCGCGTGCCGGTCATCGAGACGGGTGCGGGCGTCTGCCACACCTATTTCGACGTCGAAGGCGATCTGGAGATGGGGGCCGAGATCGTCCTCAACGCCAAGACCCGCCGGGTAAGCGTCTGCAACGCGCTGGACTGTATGATCATCCATAAGGAGCGCCTGGGCGATCTGCCCGCGTTGTGCGAATCCCTGGCCGATGAACACGTGATCCTCTACGCCGACCCCCCGGCCATGAAGGCCCTGAAGGGCAAATACCCCAAGGAACTTTTGAAGCCCGCCGACGAAAAGAGCTTCGGCATGGAGTTCATGGACTACAAGATGGCGATCAAGACCGTCGCGGGGATAGGCGACGCATTGGACCACATCGCCGCACACTCGTCCAAGCACAGCGAGGCGATCGTTACCGAAGACCGCGCCGCCGCCGCCCTGTTCGAACGCAGCGTGGACGCCGCCTGCGTCTACCACAACGCCTCGACCGCCTTTACCGACGGGGCGCAGTTCGGCATGGGCGCCGAGATCGGCATCAGCACCCAGAAGCTCCACGCGAGGGGCCCGATGGCTTTGAACGAGTTGACCTCCTACAAATACCTGGTGCGCGGCGACGGCCAGACGCGCGAGTAGCGGCGCGGATCAAACAAAACGGGGCGATGGAATTTCCATCGCCCCGTTCTTGTATCCGTACACCGTCTATGTCATCTGCGGCGGGATGACCGTCATCGGGCAACTCTCGAAGTAGGCCTTGTTGATCGCCTTGAAGGTCGCTATTGCCTCGTTGCCGAGAACGTTTTGCGGGTAGTTATACGATTTCTTCCCCGACAGGGTCGAGTTCCCGTCGAAGCTCCAGGTCAAAAAGGTCGGCGTAGAGGTATTCGAGTTGTAGTTCACGCATCCCACCAATTTCCCGTCCATGGTCAGGGTGGCGGGCGGCATCGTTACGTTGGGGCTCGGCGAGGAATAGAGGGTCGCCCCTGCGGGGGTCGCCGCCGCACCCGAATTCGAGTAGTTCACCGCGTTGATCGTGTAAGACTGATTGGGAGAGTCGTACACCTGGGTTACGAAGAGCGCCCGCGAAGCGCTGAACGGCACCGCGCCTTCCATATGTTCCACCATGGCCGGGGTAATCCTGGTATTTTCCTGCTCCCTGGTCCATACGGTCTTGGTAGCCGCGCCGGCCGAGATCTCGAACAGGGCGATCCCCGCGTCGGACGAGACCATCACCCGGCTGTCGTCGGGGGTAAAGGCGGGCAGGTATCCGAAATTGGAGCTGGCTACCACCTGGTCGCCGAACATCTCCTCCAGGTCGCCGCACACGGCGATCTTGCCCGTCCCGTTGCGGTTGACCACGTTGAGCGAGTAGACCTCAACGTCCTCCACGTAAGCGATCTTGCCGCCCAGATTGCTGTAAGCCATGCTTTGCAGGCCCCAGTACCCCGAGGTAAGGATAATGCTGGAGAACGTCCTGGTGGTCACGTCGAACTCGCGCACGGCCATGCGCTCCTGCTGGTTGATGTATCCGATCAGGATGCAATTCCCGTCCGGCGAGATATCGAAGAACCTGAACCGGGGCAATGAGCCTTCCGTCTCCATGATATCGGAAAGCTGCGCGTCGTGCAGGTCCACGCTGGAGAAGACCGTGCGCCAGTTGCCTTGCAGGTCCATCGCCGAGACGACCGACATTTGGACATCGGTGTAGGTCGTTCCCGCTTTGGTGGTCGTTACCGAGGGGAAATAAAATGCGCCGCTGAAGGTCGCCGCGTCGATGCAGGCGCCGCTACCGCACTCCTCCTCGTTGTTGAAGCACGAGGCCAGCGCGAAGGGGATCAATAGGGCGGTAAAGAGTAATTTTTTCATAGTCCTGGTATTTTGTCGGCAAAATTATACAAAATTCAGGATAAACGCCCCATTTACAGCATATTTTTTCGTGTCAAAACAGGGAAAATTTACATTCTGCAGCCAATTGACGATTTGCACCGCCTGCTACAGCAACCGGGGCCGTTCCGGTATCACGGTCTGCGGGCAGCTTTCGAAGTACGCTTTGTCGATCGCCTTGAATGTGGCCGATTGCCACCCTTCCTCCGGATAAAAACCTTGCGGGAAGTTGTATGTCCGCATCCCCGAGACGCTCGATTGCCCGTCGAAATTCCAGGTCTTGAATTTGTAGATGCTTATGTCGCCCGAGCGGTCGAAGTCTTCGCACCCGAGTATCTTGGCGTCCCGGGTCAGGGAGGGCAGCCCGAAACGGTGCCCCGATTCCGGCGTCAGCAGGGTCGCCGCCGCGGGTGTGGCGGCCGCTCCCGCGTTCGAGTAGTTGACCGCGCTGATGGTGGCGTACCAGCTTCCGCCGCCCACGGATTCATACCAATCGCTGCAATACACGGCCCGGGATGCGCTGAAAGGCAATCCGCCCTCCATGCCCTGGAGAGTGATTCCCTGCGCAACCCTTCCCTGCTCTTGCACCGCGCTCCACACGGTTGCCGCCGTCGCCGAGGCCGCAACGGGGAAAAGGGCGATCCCCTGGCTGCCGGTCACCATCACCCGGCTGTCGTCGGGCGTAAAGGCGGGGCAGTAACCGTAATCGGATCGCGATTGTTCATCCTCCCCGAAGATCAGTTCCAGATCGTCGCACACCTTGATCTTGCCGCTTCCGTCGCGGTTGATCACGGTCAGCTCGTAGCCGCCTTCGCTCCCCTCCACATACGCGATCCTGTTGCCGCTGTTGTCGTAGGCCATGCTCTCGATGTAGATGCCGTACTGGCCGTTGTAGATGGCCGGCGAGAAACTCCCGGTGGTCACGTCGTACTCCCGCACGGCCGTATTCTCGTTCGCTTTCTGGTATTCGATCAGCAGCCGTTTCCCGTCGGGCGAGATATCGTAGCACCAGAACCGGAGCCCGCCTTCCCCACTCATCAGGTCGGTCAGGTCCGAATTGTAGAGGTCTTTACCCGAGAAGACGGTGCGCCACGTCCCGTTCAGGTCCATGCAGCAGAAAAGGGACATCCACACATCCTCGAAGTTATCCCCTGCCCGCGTTTTGGCAGTCTCCACCGTCGGATGGTTGAACATTCCGTTGAACGACGTCACGTCGATGGCGCTTGTCACGGGCCCGCAATCCTCCCCGTCGTCGAAGCAGGAGATTAACAGCGCGGGGATCAGTAAAGTAGCGAAGAAGAGCTTTTTCATAAGAGCATGGTTTAGTCGTAATGAATAGCAAGTTACGAACAACCGCACTTTTCAGCCCTGTTTTTTACTTTAAATTGATGTTAAGTAATCAGAACGGGTACCCGATCGCCAGGTAGAAACTCATGTTCTTCCACGGCTTCACATCGTTGAAATAGCCGCTTTTCCCCTCCACCGCGTAAGGGTAGTGCAGCGGCATTCCCACGTCGAACCGGAGCACCAGGTAGGTAATATCGACCCGGATGCCCGTCCCGGTCCCCAGGGCGATTTGCTTCCACATCGTGTCCCACCCGATGGCCCCGCCCGTGCGCCTGCCGTCGGGCTTGATCAGCCACACGTTGCCGGCGTCGAGGAACACCGCGCCGGACAACCGGCTGATGATCGGGAAGCGGAATTCGGCGTTCCACTCCAACCTTATGTCCCCCGTCTGGTCGAGGTAACCGTCCGAGTTGGAGGGATCGGGTACATAGCTGCCCGGCCCGATCGAGCGCGATGAAAACCCCCTGACGCTCGACGAGCCCCCGGAGTAGAACTGCTCGTTGTAGGGCATGACCTGCGAGTTGCCGTAGGCGTAGCCGATCCCCCCGAAGAAGCGCAGGACCAGCGAATTCTTCGCGCCCACATGCTGCGTGAAGCGGAACTCGGCCTGCCCCTTGGCGAATTGCGAGAAGCCGATCCCCAGGATCTTGCGGGGGACGTCATCCCCCATGGCGCCCATCAGGGGCGATATGATGTTGCCCGCCGAGGTGGCGATGGTTTGCAGCCATATCCGGTTCATGCCCTTGTAGCCCACCTCTTTGCGGAAGGTGTAGGCGTACTCCATCGAGGGGATCAGCTGGTCCTCGAAGCTGAGCGCGAGCGAGGGGTTTTCCGCCATCGTCTGATCGAACGACGCCGACGAACGGAGCAAATTGTTGTACTCCACCTTGGCCGGTGTGAAGCTGTGGAAGCTGCTCTTCGAGGACTGGAAGTTGTAGCGGATCGACATATCGAACGAGGCCATCTGGAACAACCCCGGCCGGTTGGTCACGTTGATCCCCGTGTTGAGCGACGTGGTGGCGGGGTAGGCGAGCGACTTGGTCAAAAACCTCGGCAGCCAGGGCCGGGGGACGGTCAGGCTGGCGTTCAAACCGAAGTCGTAGGAGTTGGTCGGGGTAGATTGGTCGACCTGGGTCTTGGTGCCCATCTGCCACTCGTACTCCCCGCTCAACTTGACCGAGAGCAGCTCGCCCCCTTTGAGGAAGTTCTTGTTGGTGAACCCGACCTCCGCCCCCGGACCTACATAACTGTTCGATTTGGAGGTCCCGTCCACCTCCAGCGACGACTCCAGCGGGGTATCGACGGCCGTGTTGACCAGGAAGTCGAGGATCCGGTTCTGCGGGGTCGAGTCCCGGGGCACGGCCACGATGTCGGTCAGCTTGAACGCCCCCAGCCGGTTGAGGTTGTCCAGGGTGGCGTTCTGGTCTTTGAGGCTGTACGGCTTGCCCTTTTCCAGCTCCAGCGTGTTGATAAGCAGGGATTTTTTCACCCTTAAAGGCTTCTGGTAGGCCAGCACGCACTTCGGGGTGGTAACCGTGTCCCACTCCCCGGCGACGGCCGCCGCCACCACCATCGTCACATCGCCGATCACATAGGATTTCCCGGCTTCGTGCGGCATATCCTTCCGCAGGGCCAGGCGCAGGGCTACGCTCCTGTTCCCCGCCGAGGAGTCGGCCTGGAACTCGATGTACTCGGGCCGGAAGTAGTAGTAGCCCCGGTTGCGCAGCTCGCGCCCGATGCGGTCGCGCTCGTAGACCATCGTGTCGACGCTGAACCGCGCCCCCTGCCTGACCTTCGAGCCCTTCCAGAGCGAGTCGATCAAAAGCGAGAGGGTATCCCTCCCCTGCATCGCCCCCACCTCGGTGTAGTGGTAGGCCGGGGGGATGCGGATCTCGTATTTGAATTTTACCTTCTGGGTGTTGTGCTTGGAGGGGATCTCGGTGTAGTCGCACCGCGCCCCGAAGTAGCCGTTGTTCTCCAGCTCCTCGACCACCATCTGGGTGCGGTAGGGGATCGACAGGTTGCGCACCGTGACGGGCTCTTTGGCCAGCCTGCGGTAGACCCACCCCTTGAAGCCCTTGCCGCTCTCGGTGTAGAACCAGTTCCAGATCCACAGCCCGATGGGCAGCCCGGTGCGCACGTAGGGCGGGAACAAGGGGTTGTTGGGCTTGACCGTCAAAGGCTCTTTGGCCGCGGAGAGCACACCGGAGGGCACGCTGTGGGACTCCGATTCCACGATCTCGATCTTTTTGACCCCCGTGTAGAGCTTGTCGTCCGGGGCCAGCCTGCGCGTGGTCGAGCACCCCGCGGCCAACCCCGCCGCAAGCAATCCGGCCAACCCTAAAATATATCCCGCCCGCGCCCTCATTTCCCCTCCGTTTTAGCTGCGTTGCGCCTTGCGATGGCTTTCTTCGACCGGAACATATCCCAAAAATTATCCACTTTCCTGCGCGTGGCGAACCCGACCCCCTGCCGCGTGACCTCCCCCTCGACCACGTTTTCGTAGCCCTGGTGGCGGAACACCTTGACGAACATATTGTTCTTCTTGCCCACGGTGTATTCGATGGTCAAATCGTCCACCAGGTTCTCGGTCGAGCTCTCGCCGGGCTGGGTGCCGGTGGTGTAGCGCCCCCCCACGTCGATCCTTACCCGGTTGTCGAACAAATTCTTGGAGATCTTGTAGGAGTAGTCCGTCCGCGTGTTCTCCCCATCGAGCCCGGTCTGGTCGTAAGTGTCGATCCCGAAGCTGAGGTCGAAATTCTTCAGCGCCGACTGCGCCCACTGGTTCAACTCCTTCTCGATAAAGGCGTTGACCGGGGTGGCGGTCGAGACCTTCGCCGTGGTCCCCGGCCCCGTGTAGGTATTGTATATCAGCATATTCATCGCCTGCGAGGAGCGCTGGTCGGGGGTGAAGGAGGCCAACTGGTTCTGGATGGTCACATCCTCGGGGGCTTCCAGGTCGAGCAGGATGGCGAGCCGTTCGAGCGTGTTCTTTACCCGGATAATGATATCGAAGACCACCGAGCGCGACCCCTCCGCATCGCTCGACACGGAGGAGTGTACCCGGTCCTTGGCCTCGATATCGAGGGTCGGGTTGCCCACCTCGCCCGTCCAGGTTACCGACCCGCCGGGCGTGATCGAAAAATTCTTCTCGGTAATGACCGGCGGCGAGTAGTTGACCGTCCCGCCCCGCAGCGTATATTTCCCGGTCAGGCGCGTCTGGCCATGGGGATCGAGCGCGAAGACCAGATCGCCGCCGCCCCGCGCCTCGATCCGGTCCTGCCCGTCGGCGTTGAGGTAGAGCGAGAGGTCGACCTGCTCGTCGATGCTCAGTCCGGCGATTAGGTCGAGCGTCGAGGCCTTTTTCGTTTTTACCGCCTTGGGCAGGTAGCGTTGGATCGTATCGGCGAAGAGCATAAAGGTTACTACGTTGCTCCGGTCGATGGTCCCCCCGAGGGGCGAGTCGGGCAGGATGTAGACCAGGTCGGTGCCCCCCAGCAGCCCCGCGCTGCCCCGCACTTTGAGGGTGGACAGGGGCCCTTTGGCCGTAAGGCCCATTTTCAGGTCGGCCTTGCCGAAGACCAGCAGGTCGCTCCGGCGCGCCACATCGACCGCCCGGAAGCGGTCGGCTTTCAGGGCCGCGTCGATCAGGATATCTCCCGGGTCGGAGATGTCCGCCGTTCCGTCGAGCGTGGCGAAGCTCCTGTCGCTCGCAAAGATCTTGTACTTGTCAAACCGGACGACGCTGTTTTGCACCGTCAGGGGCCTCGGATCGAACCCGAAGCCCGCCCCCGCTTTGTCGGCGTGGACCTGGGCCTTCGAGAGGTCGACCTGCCCGTCGACCACGATCCTGTCCAGCGTCCCCGTGGCGTCGAGCTTTCCCGTTACAGATCCGGTCAATGAGATCCCCGCCGCCGCCAGAAACGAGTTGAGCACGGGCAACGGCAACGAGTCGATCCCCGCCGAGAGGTCGATCGCCCCGCCCGGCTTGGAGGAGAGCACCCCCCGGGCGGTCAGCGCTTCCCGCCCCCCGATGGCCATGCGGGTCAGCAACCTGTGATTTTGGGCCGTGTCGCCCGCGTACCGCGCCGTAAGGGCTATGTCGCCCAACTTGCGCCCCATGTAGGAGAGGCTGTCCAGCGCCATTTTCAGCGAGCCCCCCATGCTCCCGGAGGCCAGGCTCATCGCCCCGTCCAACGAAAGCAGGGCCTCCACGGGGATGTCGTCCGTAAAGGGCGCCGCCGCTTGCGCCACATTGATGTTCTTCAATACCAGTCTGATCGAATCGGACAGCTGTCCCCCGGCGTCGAGGTTGGTCGCCGAGATGCTCTGCCGCCCCGAAGTGAGCATCAGCCGCGCCTCGGGGGTCGTCCCCGGCCTGAGGGTCACGTAGTCGCCCCGGTCCGCTCTCCAACGGGTATAGCCCGCGACCAGGTCCGGATGCGCGAACCGGAAGGTGTAGGTGCTGCTGTCCTCTGCCGTGGCCGTCAGGGCCATGTCGATCCCCTTTTTTCCCGTGCTGTTTTGCTGCATCATCTCGACCCAAGCCGTGTTCCCCGCCGCGCTGACCCTTGCGTCGACCGCCGCCAGATGGGGCGACCCGTGCGTGGGCAGGTTGCGCAGCCCCAGGGCGGCCAGCAAACTGTCCCCCCGCGTGGAGGCGGCCAGCCTGACCGTGTCGAAGGTCAGGTCGCCCCGCTGGAATGCCGTGACCAACCCCTGGATCAGGGGCCTGTTACCGTTGTTTTCCACGTCGAGGTCCAAAGTCCAGAACCCGATATGCCTCAAAGCCAAAAATTTCCTGAGCGGATTATCCTGCTGCGCGGTCAGCTTCAGCGACAAAGGCGGCACAGGCTCCAGCAAACGCCCCGCCGCGATCCGCTGTTGCGCAAGCTGCTCATTAAGCTCCTGCATCACCCGGCTTACCACCCCCCCGATCGAGTCCAGCCCGCTACCGACCGCCGCGTCGAGCTTCAGATCCCCCGAGACGGCATGCACCCCCATCGTGTCGCGCCGCGCAAAGGCGGTCAAAGTCATCGACGGCACCGAGTCCGAGTGGTTGGGCGTGGCCACCACGACCGAGTCGGTCCGGAGCCAGAGCGCCAGATCGCCCTGCCGCCCCCGCGAGGCGACGGTATGGAGCCGCAGGCCCATTACCATCGTATCCCCCGCCAGGCCCGGACGCCGCAAGTCCAGTTGTTCGATATTTCCCCGTACCTCCGCCCGCAGCGAGTCGCGCAAAAGCACCCCGTCGACGGTCAGCCGCCCCACCAGGGCCGTGTCCCGGCTGTCGAGCCAGGCCTTCAAATGATTCCCCGCGTATTCCGCCCGAAGCTCCGCCGGACCGTACACATACCCCGGCAACCCCACCCGCCGGAGCGCTGCTTCCGCGCGCAGGCTGGTCGAGGGCGAGTAGGGATCGTACCCCGCGCCGCCCGCCTTGATATCCAGATCGACCCGCCCCACCGGATTGCCCGGCAGAAAGGCCTGCAAATCGAAATTCACGGCTTGAATATCCGCCTGGTAGCGCTTCATCGGGGGATGCCACTCCCCTTTGACCTTTACCCGTCCCCCCGCCGCCGCGACCACCAGGTCGGGCCGGAACTCCCCCCTCACCGCCGCCAGCGTCCCCGTAAGCGCCGTCCCGGGCGGGATGCGAACCCCCTCGGGCAGGTATTTTCTGATGGGCGAGGGGTCGCTTACCCGGGCGTCCACCGTCAGGTTGCCCGTTATGTTCTTCATGTCCGCAGGGTGGGCGAGTTGCCCCTTCAGATGGGCCGCCGCCACCCCCGGAACCGTGATATTACACTGCTCCACGTCGATTTGGTCGATGGTCCCCCGCGCCTGCAGGCCGATGGACACCGTCCGCCCCTTCAAAGCCTTGCTATCCGGCGGCAAAAAGGGCGAAAGTTCATCCACATCCAGCGCCGCGGTTACCGCCGCCTCGCTTTGCGCCCCCCCGAGCCCGACCACTCCGTCCGCCTCCAAATGGGACGCGGCGGTTTTGATTACCAGCCCCCGCAAAACGACCGACGCCGTGTCCATCCGCGCCCGCCCGGTCAGCTCCAACCTTAGCCCGCTCTTCTCCCTGAGCCCCAACCGCACCAGATTTCCCGCGATCACTGCTCCTTTCATATCGAACGAATCGAGCAGCAAAGCAATGGAATCCAGCACGATATGCCCCATATCGAACCCGCCGGGCAGCGTCCCGAGCCCGCTGGCCATCGCCGCCCGGCCGCCGTCTATCACCACCTTTTCCACCTCGATATCCGGCAATCCCGTATCGATCCAAGCCGCCGAAACTTTTCCCGAGGGAATCCCCGCCGAGATCGTGTCGCCGCCCAGGACCAGGTCGCACGAGACCTCTTTCAAATCCAGTTCCCCCATCCGGATCTTCCACGGCCGCCCCGCCACGGTATCGGTCGTGTCCGCCGCCGGGATCGACAGCCTCACGTACGCCTCTTCCAGCGCGGCCGAGGGAATATCGATCACCCCGCCGCGCAAAAAAGCCCCGATCCGCGCCTGCGCCGTCAGCGACTTGACCCGGATTTGCAGCGTATCGCCGCCCGTTACCGAAACGTCCGCGACGGAGAGCTTCAAAGGGGGCTTGATCCGCAGCCCGCCCACGGAGATCTCCCACCCCGTGGATTTTTCGATCGCAGCGACGGCCTTATGCAGCGCGAAACGCTGGACCGCAGGCATATAAACAGCCACCGGGAGCAGCAAAACCACCCCCAGCAGCGTAAAACCCACGATCTTCAGCGCGCGCCGCATTGCGTGCCGGGATTACATCCGGCCGAAAAGCAGCCGGTCGAGCGAGAACTGCCCCGCGCCGGTAAAGAAGAAACCGATGTAGAACACCAAATACATTACCGCCAGCTCCTTCTCCGCGAACGGCGTCCCCTTGTGGATCACGAACGCCGCCACGGCCATGTTGACGATCAATACGAACATGGCGGGCCGGGTCAGGAAGCCGCCGATCAGCAGCAGCGAGCAGCCCACCTCCGCGCCCACGGTCAGCAGCAGCGAGAGGGTGTGCCCCACGCCCAACGGATCGGGGAACGAGGCGGACATCTGGTTGAAATTCATCAATTTCGGCCATCCGTGCGACAGCATCATCCCGCCGATCGCAAGCCTCAGTCCCAACAACACCCACGAAAGGGCGACGGGGCAAAGGGAAGCCCCCAACAAGAAATTTTTCATAACCGCAAGAGTTTAGGTGTTTGTAGCTGCAATTGTCATACCACTAAGGTAGAGAATCCCGATAAAAAACCGTACTTTTGTTGCCGTCCGACACAAAATTTACGATTGGAGAACGAAAACCATGCTTAGGCGGCTTGCGGGACAGACCATGATCTACGGCGGGGGCACGATGGTGGCCCGGCTGCTGAATTACCTGCTCACGCCCTACCTGACCCGGATCATGACCCCCGAGAAGTACGGGGTGGTGACCGATATGTACGCCCTGATCCCCTTCGCGCTGGTGGTTTTGACGATGGGGTTGGAGACCGGGTTTTTCCGTTTCGCTTCCAAGGCGGAGAGCGATCCGGAGCGCCGCAACGTCTTTTCGACGACCTGGGGCGCGGTCTGCGCCGCTTCGGTATTGTTCTTAGGGCTGGTCCTGCTCTTCAACGCCCCCATAGCCAATGCGCTGGAGTACGCCTCGCACCCCTCCTACATCTGGATGGTGGCGGGCATAATCTGTTTGGACGCTATCGCGGCGATCCCGTTTGTCAAGCTGCGCAGGGAGAACCGCCCCGTCCGCTTCGTTTCGGTCAAGATCCTGAGCGTGGCGGTCAACATCCTCTTCTGCGTCTTTTTCTACGCCTTTTTACCGAAGATCGAGGCCCTGTCCCGCTTTTGGGACCCCGAATTCGGCGCGGGCTACGTCTTCGCCGCCAACCTGATCGCCTCGGCGGTCACTTTGCTGGCCCTTTTGCCCTCCTGCAAGGGGATCTGGCCGAGGATCGAACCGGCCCTGCTCAAAAAGCTGCTGCTCTACTCCGCGCCCCTGCTTTTGAGCGGGATCGCGGGAACGGCCAACGAATTCATCGACCGCCAGATGATCAAATACCTGATGCCGGCCTCCGAAGCCATGGGCGCGCTGGGCATCTACGGCGCCGTGGTCAAGATCGGGGTCGTGCTGGTGCTCTTTACCCAGATGTACCGCTTCGCCGCCGAACCCTTCTTCCTGTCGGGGTTCTCGAAGGAGAATTTCGTGCAGGCCAACGCCCAGGCCCTCAAATTCTTTATCATCGTCTCGATAGGCCTGTTTTTGGGCATCGCCCTGTTCGCCGACCTGTTCGCCCTGATCGTGGGGACTGACTTCCGGCAGGGGGTCAACATCCTGCCCGTGGTCCTGCTGGGCAACGTGCTGGCCGGGGTGCTGTTCAACCTGTCGTTCTGGTACAAACAGAACGACGCCACGCGTTTTGCCCTCTACATTACCCTCTCCGGCCTGGCCGTCACGGTGCTGCTGAACATCGTGCTGGTCCCCCGCCTGGGTTACTTCGGCGCGGCGATCGCCCGCACCTGCTGCGAGGCCGCGATGGTGGTGCTGAGCTTTTGGTTGAACCAGAAATATTGCCGCACACCCTACGACCTCAAACGGATCGGCTTCTACGCTTTAGCGGGGGTCCTGATCTACGCCGCGAGCTTTTTATCGGCCGAATTGCCGCCGGTCGGGAAATATTCGGTAAATTTGCTGCTTGTCGCCCTGTTCGGGGTCATCGCCCTGCGAAAGGAAAACATCGACCTGAAAACGCTATTCGCCAGAAAATGAAGATAAAAGTGATCAATCGATCCCAATGGGACCTGCCGCAATACGCCACGCCCCACTCGGCGGGCATGGACCTGCGGGCCAACACGACCGAAGATATGACCCTCGCCCCCTCGGGCCGCGCGATGGTCCCCACGGGTTTGTTCGTCGAGATCCCCGTAGGCTACGAGATGCAGGTGCGCCCCCGCAGCGGCCTGGCCGCCAAGTACGGTTTGACGGTCTTGAACTCCCCCGGCACGATCGACGCCGACTACCGGGGCGAAATCTGCGTGATCCTGGCCAACACGTCCGACGTACCCTTCGTGCTCAAGCCCGGCGAGCGGATCGCCCAGGCCGTGGTCGCCAGGCATGAAGTGATCGAGTGGGAGAATACCGATGAACTCTCCGCCACCGAGCGCGGCGAGGGAGGCTTCGGCTCAACCGGAAAAAAATGAAATTCTCAGAGGTAGCGGGACATACCAGGCTCAAGCAACTGCTCGCCCAGGCCGCGGACGCGGGCCGGGTCAGCCACGCCCAGATGCTTTGCGGCGAAGAGGGGAGCGGAGGCCTGCCCCTGGCCGTCGCCTACGCCCAATACCTGAACTGCACCCAGCGCCAAAACGGCGACTCTTGCGGCGAGTGCCCCTCGTGCGTGAAGATCGCCAAATTGGAGCACCCCGACCTACACTTCGTCTTCCCGGTCAAGGGCGGCGGGGCGGGCAAGCCTACCACCGACCTCTACCTGCCCCAATGGCGCGAACTCTTCGCAGCGCGCAGGGGCTATTTCGACCTGCCCGAGTGGTACGCCCGTCTGGAGATGGGCAACCAGCAGGGCATCGTCACCCAGGCCGACGCCGACGAGCTGGTGCGCAAACTCTCCTTCAAATCCTTCGAGGGCGGCTACAAGACCGTGATCCTCTGGCTGCCGGAGTTCATGCGCGAGGGGGCCTCCAACTCCCTGCTCAAAATTTTGGAGGAACCCTGGGAGAAGACCCTCTTTTTGCTGGTCAGCGCCTCCCCGGACGAGTTGATCGAGACGATCCGCAGCCGGGTCCAGCGCATCGACCTCCCCCCTTTGGAGACGCAGGAGATCGCCGGATGGCTTGCCTTGGCGGGTACGCCCGCCGACCCCGGGACCGCCCGCCTCTCCCGCGGCAGCATTACCCGCGCCCTGCAACTCGCAAGCGGCGAGGGGGCCTCGCAGGAGTACTTCGAGCCGTTTACCTCGTTGATGAGGCTCTGCTACAACGACCGCCACATGGAGCTATTAGAGTGGAGCGAGGGGGTCGCCTCGATGGGCCGCGAAGCCCAGAAGGAGTTTCTGGAGTACACGATCGCCATGGCCCGCAACAGTTTTATGCTCAACATGAAACTGGACCAAACTGTCTACCTGTCGGGCGAGGAGTTGAAGTTTTGCACCAATTTTGCACCCTTCATCCACAGCGGCAACTTCGAGTCCCTGGTCCGGGAGTGCGACGTGGCCTCTGTGCAGGTGGAGCGCAACGGCAACCCGAAGATGATATTTTCCCACTTCGCCCTCACGGTGAGCAAACTGATCAACCGGCTATGAGAACGGTCCTGCTGACGGGAGGCAATTTGGGCGATGTGCGCGGCTCGTTGGGCAGGGCCCGCGAGCTGATCCAACAACGGATCGGCCCGGTGGTCCAACGTTCGTCCGAACGGGAAAGCGCGCCCTGGGGCTTTACCGCGGAGCAACCGTTCTGGAACCAGGCCCTGGTCTGCGAGACCGAGCTGACCCCCGAGCAGGTTTTGGATGCCGTGCAGCAGATCGAGAACGAACTGGGCCGCATCCGGCAAACGACCCCGGAATCGGGACCGGGGGAGAACCCGGCTCCACCCGCTGCCTCCGTTTTCGCCGACCCCGCCGATCCCGGGCGCCGATACGAATCCCGGACGATCGACATCGATATCCTGTTCTACGGCCGCGAAACGATCCACACCCCGAGGCTTACCGTCCCCCACCCGCTGATCGGACAGAGGGACTTCGTGCTCAGGCTGCTGGACGAGATCATGCCCCTGGAGACCCACCCCCAAAGCGGGTTTACGATACACGAAATGCTTGAAAACCATGAAAAAGAGAGTCATACCGGCGCTGCTTGCGGTCATGATGTGGCTGCTGGGGTCGTGCTCTAAGCCGGCGATCAGCACGACCTTCACGGTCGCCGCCTACCTCCAGACCGTAGAGAAGGGCGAGGAGGTCGTCGCGTCCGACGCGATCGGGTACGTCTTTTACGTGGACACCAGCTACTACCACGTCGCCTCGCTCGAGGACGCTTTGGCCGGAGTGATGACCGCGCGGGACGGCTCGGGAACCTACAAGGCCGATATGACCATGCCCAACTGGGCGGGAGAGCTGATCTCCGACCCCATTACCTCGGAGACGGTCACGCTGGTCGTCGCCGACGAGGGGTCGTCGATGTACGCCGTGGCCATGCAGCCCATGGTGGCCGGCATGCCCGAGGTCTACGTTACCCTCCATTTCAAGCCCTACAAACTGCTCGATTGGGAGAAGTCGGGCCGCTGGTTTATCTTCGGCGAGTTCCCCGCTCCGCCCCCGGAGCCGGAAGAACCCGAGGAGCCGGAGGAACCGGAAGAACCCGGCGGCGAAGAGCCGGAGCCCGCCGAACCGTAGAAATTACTATCTTTGCGGAATTAAATGAACGAAGTTCTAAGGACCATACGCAGCATCGCGATCCGAGCCGCCGTGGCCGCAGCCATCTGCGGGGCGTCGATGTGGCGTTGCGCCAACCCGGTCGCGCCCCAGGGCGGACCCAAGGACAGCCTGCCCCCGCGGGTGGTAATCCAGGCCCCGCACAACGGGATAACCAATTTCAAGGAGAAGCGCATCTACATCGAGTTCGACGAGTACGTCAAGCTCAAGGACCAGCAAAAGGAGTTCTTCGTCTCGCCCGCCATGAAAAAGATCCCCACGATTACCATGCGGGGTAAAGGCCTTTTGATCGACATCAAGGACACGCTCCCCGAAAACACCACCTTCGCGCTCAACTTCGGGGGCATGATTACCGACAACAACGAGGGCAACGTGATGAGCGACTACCGCTACGTCTTCTCCACGGGCCCCGAGATCGACTCGATGTTCGCCTCGGGCTACACGGTCGACGCCTACACACGGGACAGTATCGGCAAGGTGTCGATCTTATTCTTCCCCGCCGACTCGGTCCAGGAGATGACCGACTCCGTGGAGCTGGCCGAGCTGATCGACTCGCTCTCCGATACGGGCGCCGTAGTCGATACCGCCGCCGTGGCCGCCGGTTTTCCGGGCCCGGTCAAGGGCCGATACACCCTGCCCGAACTCGACTCGACCCTGTTCAAGCTCAAGGCCGCCGTGATCGGCCGCGCCCAGCCCAACGGCCGCTTTATCGTCCAGAACCTCAAACCGATACCCTACTGGATCTACGCGTTGGACGACAAGAACAACAACGGGACCTACGAGCCCGGCGTGGACCGGGTGGGCTTTCTGGACGAACCGCAAAACCCCGCCGATTTGCCCGACTTTACCATCTGGTACGACACCATGCGCCGCTACATGGTCTGCGATCCGCAGCTCTACATGCGCCTTTTCATGGACAAGCCCTTCAAGCGACAACTGCTTACCACCAAGGAGCGCCCTTTGCAGAACATGGTCAAGCTGGTCTTCTCCGCCCCCGATCCCATCATCGAGGATTTCTCGATCCAGGGCATCGAGCCCGACTCGATCCTGAGGGAGTACCTGCGCCCGGCGTGCGACTCGATCGCCTACTGGCTCCGGGTCAGCCCCGAACGGCTGGGCGACACGCTGGTCGGGATGGTAAGGTACCACTACCACGACTCGGTAAGCAACCTGGTCCCGAGGACCGACACGCTGAAACTGACCTGGCGCAAGTTCGAGGAGAAGAGAAGGGACAGAGACAGAGAGAAGAAGGAGGAAGAAAAACCCGTAAATCCCTTCAAATACACGATCGACCCCCAGGGCAAGCTCAATCCCGAGCGGGAGGTTACCCTGACGCTGGATTGTCCCGCCGAAAGGGTCGACACCTCGCAGATGCTGCTCACGCGCATCGACGGGGAGAAAATCTACAAGGTGCGCTTCACGCTTACCCCCGACACTTTCTCGTTGCGCTCCTTCCACCTGAAAGCCGTCTGGACGCCCAACCAGAAATACAAGCTGGAGATCCCCGCCGGGGCTTTGACCGACGTGTTGAACCAGAGCAACGACACGATCCGCACCGAGTGGACGACCCTCAACCCGGATGAGTTCGCCTCGCAGATCTTCCACGTCAAGGGCAAGACGCCCCAGAGCAAATACATCCTCCAGTTGCTGGACAGCGGAGGCAAGGTCATCGAGGAGAAGCGCGGGGTCAAAACGGGCGACTGCAAGTTCAATTACATTCCCGTTGGCACGGTCAAACTCCGTGTGATCGAGGACGATAACGGCAACGGGGTGTGGGACGCGGGCGATCTGCGGCGCCGCATCCAACCCGAGCGCGTGGAGATGTTCACGGCCGCCGACGGGGGCCAGGAGATCATTACCAAGGCAAACTGGGAAGGGGAGTCCAACCTGGATATGGCCGACCTGTTCAAGCCCGTGACCATGGAGGCCCTGGCCGCGCAGTTGCGCCAGGCCGAGATAATCCTCCAGCGCAAGCGCGCCGAGGCGGAGGCCAAGAACAAGACCCAATACAAATCCGACCAGAAAGAGGGCGGCGGCATGGGCTTCGGCTCGGCGATGGGCGGAATGACCGGCGGTTTGCCCGGCCGTACACAATAAAGAGTCTGGCGAAGGATGAAGAAGTTTTTTCTATACGGAGTGTTCCTCGCGCTTGCGGCCCTGGCCGCAACGCCCTCTGCCGCCCAGCACTACGTGGGTGTGAAGGGCGGCTACGCGTCGGGCTCGGTCCGTTTGTTCCCCCCCACCCAGACCCTTTCGCTCTGGAACCTCTACACGGGGGGCGTGTCGTGGAAATATTACAGCACCCAGAAGTACGTCGGGGGGGTGGGCGCCGATCTGGAATACATCCAGCAGGGCTACCGCCAGGAGAATTTCAAAGGCTCCGACACGCTGTACGTCCGCCAGGTCAACTCGATCATGCTGCCCATGATTTGGCAGCCCCACTTCTACTTCTTCGAACGCAGGATCCGGGTCTTCGTCAACCTCGGGGTCACCTTCTCCTACGTGTTGAACTCCTCCTACCAGTGGCGCTCGCGCACGGACGGCATCTTCGAACAGGGGGACTACGAGATGGAGCTGGTGCGCGACAACCGCTTCGGCTACGGCCTGGTCGGGGGGGCGGGGATTGGCTACCTGGCCGGCAGGATGGAGTACTTCGGCGAGTTCCGATACTACGTGGGCTACTCCGACGTGCTGAAGAACCGCAACAAATACGCCTCCAACCCCTTGCGCTCCCCGCTGGACGACATGACCTTCTGCGTGGGGGTCTACTACCGCCTGGGCAAGGGCGGCATCCTCTCCGCCCCCTCGAAGAACGCCGCCGCCAAGATGGAGCGCAGCGAGAACCGCCGCCTGGAAAAGGCCCTCGAGCTGCAAAAGGCCCGTGAAGGGGAGGCAGAAGCCCAGAAAGCGCTGGAAGAGTCGCAGCAGGAGCTCCAAAAAGCCGAAGAGGGCAAAGCCGAAGCCAAAGAGGAGCTCAAAGAGGCGAAGGACCAGCCCGGCGAACCGGATGCAACTCCCGTTGAGCCCGCAACCGAACCCGGCCCCGCCCCCGAAACGCAAACCGCCCCGGAGAGTGATCCGGTTGAATAATACGATATGAATACACGGCAAAATAAAGTAGCGCACCAAGTTCAACGGGACATCGGCGATATTTTCCTCAAAGAGGCCGCTCCGTTGCTTAGGGGTGTGATCGCCTCGGTTACCGAGGTTAGGATGAGCCCCGATTTGAGTTTCGCCAAGGTCTACGTCAGCATCTTTCCCTTCGACAAGAGCGGCGAGGTCATGCGCGTGCTGACCGAGAACCTGCCCAAGATCCGCCACGCCCTGGGCACGCGGGTCCGCAACCAACTGAGGATCGTGCCCGAGCTGGCCCTGGAACTGGATACCTCGATGGAGTACATCGAGAAGATCGACAATCTGCTTAAATCCTGAAACGCAAAGCAGCAGCCATGCCCCGGACCGCACTTTTCTTCGCCCGGAGATACCTCTTCTCCAAAGGCTCCCACTCGGTGATCAACATCATCTCCTGGGTAAGCGCCGTGGCGATCGGGGTGCCCGTGGCGGCGATGGTGGTCCTGCTTTCGGTCTTCAACGGCTTCGCGGACCTGGTCCGGGCTATGTACAGCGATTTCGATTCGGACATCGTGGTCCGTCCCCACACCGGAAAAACCTTTGTCATCGAGGAGTTTGACCGCCAGGGCGTGCTCTCGGCCTCCGGGGTCGCGGGGCTGAGTTTTTGCCTGGAGGAGAACGCGTTGGCCGAGTACGACCGCCGCCAGTTTATCTGCTCGGTGCGGGGCGTGGACTCGGCTTTCACGCAGGTCGTCCCCATCGAGAAGATGATCTCGCAGGGCAAGTGGAGCCTCAAATGGGGCGACATGGACGAGGCTGTGATCGGTAATTCGCTGGCCTACAACCTGGGAGTGAGCACCGCGCTGGGCGACGCGCTGTGGCTGTACGCCCCCCGCCGGGGTGCCTTTTCGACCCTGCTTCCCATGGACAGCTACCGCCGCCAGCGCGTGATCCCCTCGGGGGTCTTCACGTTGGACAACGAGACGGACGGGACCTGGATACTTACCTCGCTGGAGTTCGCCCAGACGCTGTTCGACTACCCCGGCCGTGCGTCGGGTGCGATGGTCCGGGTAATGCCCGGCCAAAAGGCTGAAAAAGTGCGCGATAGGATACGGCAAAAGGTGGGCGAAGGGTACGACGTTTTGACCCAGGCCGAGCTGCACGCCTCGCTGTACAAGATCATGAAGGCCGAGAAGTGGGCGATCTATTTCATTGGTGTCCTGGTGCTTATCATCGCCTCGTTCGGGATCGTGGGTTCGATCCTAATGCTGGTCCTCGACAAGAAGGACGACCGGGAAACGCTAAGCGTGCTGGGGGGAACGAAGGAGTTTTTACGAAAAATATTCGTGGCCGAGGGGGTCTTTATCTCGATGCTGGGCGCGGGCGTGGGCCTTTTGCTGGGCCTTTTGTTCAGTTTGGGGCAGCAGCACTTCGGGTGGATCAAGATCCCGGCCGAGACTTTTCTGATCGACGCCTACCCCGTGGTGGTCAAAGGTTGGGATGTTGTGCTGATTGTAGTTACCTTTGCGGCGGTCAACTACCTGATTGCACGGGCGACGGTTAACCGGGCGATACGATGAAAAAAGCGATACTATACTTGCTTCTGGTCTTTTGCGCGGCGGGGTGTTCCCGCCCCAAAGTCATTAAGGACAGCGATTTGGAGAAGATCTTCACGGAGATCTACCTCTCCAACGCCTACGTCTCCCAGCAGAGGTTTTCGGCCGACAGCCTGGATATTTACTCCCCGATCTTCAAAAAGTACGGCTACAAGCCCCGCGACATGGCCTACACGATCGCCAACTTCTCGCGCCGCAAATCCTCGCGCCTCTCCGACGTGGTGGCCGCCTCCTCGAGGGAGTTGGACAGGCAGTACAAGATCTACTCCGAGCGGGTGGCCACCCTGGACACGATAGACCGCCGCAGCCAGGAGCGTTTCCGCGAGCCGGTGCTGGAGGATTCGCTGATCCGGGCCCGCAAGATCGCCGACACGGCCAAGCTGAGGATCGTCTTCCCCGCCCAAGCCGGCGAGTACACCATCGCCTACAACTACACGGTCGACAGCCTGGACAAGAACCTGTCCCTGCGCACGACGATCACCACGATCGACACCGCAGGCCGCCGGAGCGCGGCCAGGACCAACTGGATGCGCACCAACAGCCGGGAACGATACTCGGTCACCCTGACCGCCGAGCCTTCGATCAAGGAGATGGAGATCCTGTTCGGCAACTACCGCAAGGAGATGACCGCGCCCCATTTGACCGTCGACTCGCTCAGGGTAAACTGGATGCCGCCCGTCAAGGAGGCGCTCGAAAGGATGAACCATGTGTTGCTCGACTACAAATACCGGATCGATGGCAAAGAGTACGACTCCTATCAGAAGGATAGCTGCGCACTGGACACTCATCCCCCAAGGCTTGTCGAAGGGGTGTGTGATAACGGTTGACGCGCACGGAAAGATCCTCGCCGTGGAGCGCCATGAGCGGATCGACGGTTTGGCCGGGGTGGAGTTCTACAACGGGATTTTGGTCCCCGGCTTTGTCAACGCACACTGCCATACGGAGTTAAGCTACCTGCAAGGCGCGCTTCCCCCGGGGGGCGGGCTGGCTGCGTTTGCCGCGAATATCGCGCGCCGCCGCAACGATCCGGAGCTGCTCGCACGCCGGGAGCGTGCTGCCGTTGCGTTCGATAAAACGATGTGGCAGCAGGGGGTTTCAGCCGTCGCCGATATCTGCAACGGGGACTCGACCCTGGGGATGAAGTCGAAAAGCTCGATCCGATACGTCAATTTCGCCGAGCATTTCGGCCTGAACAACAACGATCTATCACGTACGGTCGAATTGTGCGGAATGTTTCGCCAAGCGGGATTGGACTGCGGGGTCACGCCCCATGCGGTCTACTCGTTGAGGCGCGGGAGCTTTGCCGCGGCAGCGGGGGCCACTCCGGAGCATCCCCTCTCGATCCATTTTCTGGAGGATCCGGCCGAGCGGGAGCTTTTTGCGGGTCAGGGGGCTTTGGCCGAATGGTATCGCGCGGCGGGTATGGAGTTTGATGCAGGCGGGTCGGCTGATTCTCCCGCCGCGCGGGTTCGCGGGATCGCGACCCCCGGCCGCAAAATTTTGCTGGTCCACAACACTTTTATTTCGGAAGAAGAGGTTGCCGGGTTGGACGCCGCCGATGTCACTTTCGTACTTTGTCCCAATTCGAACAAATTTATTACCGGTCAGTTGCCACCTGTTGAGGTGCTCCGGCGGCAGGGCGTGCGGATCGCCGTCGGGACCGACTCCCCGGCTTCGAACCCGACCCCCTCGATGCTCAGCGAGCTGGGGAACTTCCCGCACATCCCCCTGGCCGAAAGGCTCCAATGGGCCACCCTCGGCGGGGCGCAGGCGCTGGGGCTGGAAAGCGTCCTGGGGAGTATTGAGGTGGGGAAAAGCCCCGGTTTAACGATAATTTCATACGCTGACGTTCAAAACCTTGAGTTGACCCCCGCGTCGAAAAGCCGCAGGCTGGTTTGAAAAAGCGCGTAAAAAAGTGTAACTTTGCAAACGATCATGGAAGATTTCCCGGTAATCCCAGAAGAAAAACAAGAGGCCCTGTCCCAAAACGTAAGATCGCTGCTCGAATGGTTGGGCGAAGACCCCCAGAGGGAGGGACTTTTGCAGACCCCGAGGCGGGTGGCTCGCTCGCTCGCCTTTCTGACCAAGGGCTACCAGGAGAACCCGAAGGAGATCCTGCTCTCGGCCAAGTTCAAGGAGGATTACCGCCACATGGTAATCGTCAAGGACATCGAGCTCTACTCCCTGTGCGAGCACCACATGCTCCCCTTCTACGGCAAGGCCCACGTGGCCTACATCCCCAACGGGTACATTACCGGTTTGAGCAAGATCGCGCGCGTGGTGGAGTCCTACGCCAGACGCTTGCAGGTCCAGGAGCGTCTGACCGTCCAGATCCGGGATTGCATCCAGGAGGCCCTCAACCCCCTGGGCGTGGCCGTGGTCATCGAGGCGAGCCATATGTGCATGCAGATCCGCGGCGTGCAGAAACAGAACTCGTCGACCACCACATCGGCGTTCACGGGCGTTTTCCTCTCCCAGATGCCTACGCGGGAAGAATTCATACACCTTATAAGTAAGAAATAATGAGCGGTTTTTTCGGTTGCGTATCGCGCAGGAGTTGCACCACGGACATCTTTTACGGCACAGACTACCATTCCCACCTGGGGACCAAACGGGGCGGTATCGCCGTGTACAACGGGGAGAAATTCGTCCGCTCGATCCACAGCATCGAGAACGCCTACTTCCGCAACAAATTCGAGGGCGACCTCGATAAACTGGCCGGCGCATTGGCCGGTATCGGCATCATCAGCGACTCCGAATCGCAACCCATCACGCTGACGTCCCACCTGGGGCGTTTTTCGATCGTGACCATCGGCAAGATCGACAACGTGCAGCAGCTCTCCGACGAGCTGGTCGAGAAGCACATCAACTTCGCCGAGTTGTCCGGCTCGACGATCAACCCGACCGAGCTGGCCGCGATCATCATCACGCAGGGCGCGACCTTCGAAGAGGGCATCCGTTTGCTGCAAAGCAAGATCAAAGGCTCGTGCTCGCTGCTGATCCTGACCGAGATGGGTATTTACGCCTCGAGGGACAAGTTCGGCCGCACGCCGGTCGTGGTCGGGCGCAACGAGAACGGCTACGCGGTGGCTACCGAGAGTTGCTCGTTCATCAATTTGGACTACAAATACGACCGCGACCTGGGACCCGGCGAGACCGTGTTCCTGACCTCCAACGCCATCACGCAACTCATCCCCCCCGGCAAGCGCAAGCAGATCTGCTCGTTCATGTGGGTCTACTACGGTTACCCCTCTTCGTGGTACGAGGACCAGAATGTGGAGGCCGTGCGCTACCGTTGCGGGGCCGCGTTGGCGCGCAGGGACAAGACCGACGACGCCGACTTTATTACCGGCATACCCGACTCGGGCATCGGCCACGCCATCGGGTACAGCCACCAGAAAAAATTGCCCTACGTGCGCGCCTTTGTCAAGTACACCCCCACTTGGCCGCGCAGCTTTATGCCCCAGAACCAGAACATGAGGGATCTGGTCGCCAAAATGAAGCTGATCCCCAACCAGGCCTTCACCCGGGGCGCGAAGATGATGCTGATGGACGACTCGATCGTGCGCGGCACCCAGCTGAGAGACAACGTGGTCAAGCTGATCGAGGCCGGAGCCGATAAGATCCATATCCGCGTGGCCTGCCCGCCGCTGATCTATCCCTGCACGTTCCTGAATTTTTCAACCTCGCGCTCGACCTTCGATTTGTTTACCCGCCGGGTAATCCGCGATCTGGAGCACACCGAGGAGTTTACCCCCGAAATGCTGGCCGAGTACGCCGATCCCGACTCGGAGCGCCACGCCAAAATGGTCGAGGTGATCCGCCAGTCGACGGGCGCGGACACGATCCAGTTCCAGCGCCTGGACGACCTGGTCGAGGCGATCGGGCTGCCCAAATCGGAGCTCTGCACCCACTGCTGGGACAATTCGAGCTACTAAGTTTTACGGCATAAAAAAACCCGGAAGTTGATTCCGGGGTTTTTTGTTGTCAGACTACTATGTTGATGATCTTGCCCTTGACCACGATGATTTTCTTGGGGGTCTTGCCCTCCAGGTAGCGCGCCGTGTCGTCGTCCGCCAGGATGGCCGCCTCGATCCCGGGGACGGGCGTATCCAGGGCGAAGGAGCGCTTGAAGCGCAGTTTGCCGTTGAAGGAGACGGGGTATTCGAAGGAGTCCTCTTTGAGGTACTGCTCCTCGGCGACGGGGTAGGTGCCCTCGAAGACGGAATCCTCATGGCCCAGTACGTGCCACAACTCCTCGCAGATGTGCGGGGCGAAGGGGGAGAACAAAATGGTCAGGGGCTCGGAGATCGCGCGCTTGGTGCAGCCTCCCAGTTCGTTCAAACAGATCATGGCCGCGCTGACAGAGGTGTTGAGCGAGAAGTTCTCGATGTCCTCGCGCAGCTTTTTGATGCACTTGTGCAGGGATTTCAGCTCCGCGGCGGTGGCGGGCTCGTCGCTGATCGCGGGGTTGCCCTCGCGGTCGAAGAACATGCGCCAGAATTTCCTTAAGAATTTATGCACGCCGTCGATGCCGTTGGTGTCCCAGGGCTTGGCCTGCTGCAAAGGGCCGAGGAACATCTCGTACATGCGCAGCGTGTCGGCGCCGTACTCCTCGACGATGCGGTCGGGGTTGACCACGTTGAACATCGACTTGGACATCTTCTCGATCGCCCAGCCGCAGATGTACTTGCCGTCTTCGAGTTCGAACTCCGCCGAGGCGAACTCGGGCTGCCACTTCTTGAAGGCCTCGAGGTCCAGCACGTCGTTCCTGACGATGTTCACATCGACGTGGATCTCCTGGGTGTCGTATTGCTCCTTCAGGCCCAGCGAGACGAACTTGTTGGTGCCCTTGACGCGGTAGACGAAGTTGGAACGCCCCTGGATCATGCCCTGGTTGATGAGCTTCTTGAAGGGCTCCTCCTCGCAGACCACGCCCAAATCGTACAGGAACATGTTCCAGAAACGGGAGTACATCAAATGGCCCGTGGCGTGCTCGATGCCGCCCACGTAGAGGTCCACGTCGCGCCAGTACTCGTTCGCCTCGGGGCTGACCAGCGCCTTGTCGTTTTTGGGGTCCATGTAGCGGACGAAGTAGGCCGACGAGCCCGCGAAACCCGGCATGGTGCTCAACTCGTAGGGGTAGCCCTCTTTCGTGTGCCACCCTTCGACGCGCGCCAGGGGGGGCTGGCCGTCCCCGGTGGGGGTAAAATCGGCGATGGGGGGCAGAACCAGGGGCAGTTTGTCCTCGGAAAGGGGGTGCGCCAGCCCGTCCTTGTAGTAGATCGGGAAGGGCTCGCCCCAGTAGCGCTGGCGGCTGAAAATCGCGTCGCGCAGGCGGTAGTTGACCTTGACCGAGCCGATCTTCATGCGTTCGATGTGTTTGAACATGCGGGCGATCGCCTCGGTCACATCCAGGCCGTCGAGGAAATCCGAGTTGATCATATACCCCGTCTTGGCGTCGTAGGAGCTCTTCCGGATATCGTGTTTTTCGCCCTTTTCATTTACCGATTCGACGACCGGGATGATGGGCAGGTTGAATTTCGTGGCGAAGGCCCAGTCCCGCGAGTCGTGCGCAGGGACGGCCATGATGGCCCCCGTGCCGTAGCCGGCCAGCACGTAATCGCTGATCCAGATGGGGATCTTTTCGTCGGTAAAGGGGCTGACGGCGTAGCTCCCGGTAAAGACCCCGGAGACGCGTTTTGTTTCGGCAATTCGTTCGCGCTCAGAGCGTTTCTTGGTCTGGACGATGTACTCATCCACCTCCTTGCGCTGCTCGTCGGAGGTCAGCTCCGCGACCCAGGCGTGCTCGGGGGCCAGCACCATAAAGGTAGCCCCGAAGATCGTGTCGGGACGGGTGGTGAAAACCTCGATCTTCCGCTCGCTGCCCTCCACGTCGAAGAAGAGTTGCGCGCCCTTGCTCTTGCCGATCCAGTTGCGCTGGATCTCTTTCAATGAGTCGCTCCATTCGAGTTGGTTGAGCCCGTCCTCGAGCCTTTCGGCATAGGCGGTTACCCGGAGCAGCCATTGTTTCATCAGTTTTTGTTCGACCGGGTAGCCCCCGCGAACGGAGAGCCCGTCCTTGACCTCGTCGTTGGCCAGCACCGTGCCCAAACCCTGGCACCAGTTGACCATCGTGTCGGCGCGGTAGGCCAGGCGGTAGTTGGTGAGCACCTGCTCGCGCCGGGCCTCGTCCCAGCCGTTCCACTCCCCGGCCGTGAATTCGAGCGGCTGGGTGCAGGCCGCGTCGATGCCCTCGCTGCCCCAGGTGGCGAAGTGGCGCGCAAGGCGCTCTATCGATTCGGCGCGGTTGGCCAGGTTGTTATAAAAACTGTCGTACATCTTCAAAAAGGCCCACTGGGTCCAGTGGTAGTACCCCGGATCGGAGGTAACCACCTCGCGGTCCCAGTCGAACGAGAAGCCGATCTTATCCAATTGCTCGCGGTAGCGCGCGATGTTGTCCGCCGTGGTCTTCTCGGGGTGTTGCCCCGTCTGGATCGCGTACTGCTCGGCGGGCAGCCCGAAGGCGTCGTAGCCCATCGGGTGGAGCACATTGAAGCCGCAAAGCCGCTTGTAGCGCGAGTAGATATCTGAGGCGATGTAGCCCAGCGGGTGCCCGACGTGAAGCCCCGCCCCCGAGGGGTAAGGGAACATGTCCAGTACATAGAATTTCGGGCGCGAGGGATCGACCTCCGTACGGTAGGTCCCCATGTCCGCCCACCACTTCTGCCATTTGGCCTCGATCTCCTTGAAATTGTAATCCATTACGAATCACCTGATTAAATTACAAATCCTGGGGCGAAGAATCCAAGCCCCGGCTTACAGCCCGCAAAGGTAAGCATTTTTGCCGAAAAGGCACAACCGGAGCGCTATGTCTCCCGGCGGGCAGCTCGACAGCCGGGAGAGTTTTAGGTTTTATATGGAACATAGAATTGCACGGCCCAGCCATCCCTCATTGCTTCCCGACTGCAAGGTGTTACCAGAGCGGTACTGATCCAGACTCGGAAACGGAACCCAGAGCGGGAGCGGCAGCACCTTATACCCTCCCTCCCCTACGGTTAGGGGAGGGAGATGGAGGGAGGGGTGATCGGACCGGACTGCAAGGGGGACAGCGAAGCGAATCCCCCGTGCAGGCTTCGGGCTAATTCCTGAAATACGTTTGGTGTAAGAGCCAAGGCGGGTAGGGCGACCGCTGTGTCAATAGAAATCTACTGCCCCGAAAATAAGTCGCTCAAGGTAATCTCGTAATGATGGCAGAGGTCGCGCAAGGTCAGATAGGACGGGTTGCGTTTGCCCATTTCGATTCTGGCCACATTGATCCCGGTCGCCATGAGAACATCGTAGAGGGATTCCCCTCTTTTGATCCGTTCGGCGCGCAGCCTCTCCGCAAGCTCCTTTAAGGCGCGGATTTTATCGGGGTCATCAATTGCCGTTCCCATCATACAAAAGACAGGATGAAAATCACTGATTTCTATACCGAACGGTATTTTTTTAGGAAATTGTATTATCTTTGCCCCGCCGGATACAATTATTCTCAAAGCGACCAGGCCGCAAATGGTCGCCGGAATGGGGGAATGTAAGTTGGATTACCGGTCGGCCCCGCCCTGAAAAGCGGGGCTTTCGCGCACTATATAACCATCTGTATATGACCACAAAACACAATTATCAATCAAATATATTTATCAAATCAAAAACAAAATAAAAAAATACAATAACAATACCACCCCAAAAACACCGAAAACCGCAGAAAATATAGCCTTTTCGCTGAAAAAAGTGCGTACACCCCTTGCTGGGTCGCATATTATATGTATCTTTGTAGCCCATTTCGAAAAGAAAATTCGAGTAATTAACTAAAACAAAGGACAAAACGAAATGCCAACTATCCAACAATTAGTCAGAAAGGGACGTGAGCAGCTCCAGTTCAAGAGCAAGTCTCCCGCCTTGGATGCCTGCCCGCAACGCCGCGGCGTATGCGTGAGGGTGTACACGACAACACCCAAGAAACCGAACTCGGCCATGCGTAAAGTGGCCCGTGTGCGTCTGACCAACTCCAAGGAGGTCAACGCCTACATTCCCGGCGAAGGCCACAACCTGCAGGAGCACTCCATCGTGCTGGTCAGGGGCGGCAGGGTCAAAGACTTGCCCGGGGTAAGGTACCACCTGGTACGCGGCGCTTTGGACGCAGCCGGTGTGGACGGACGCCGCCAACGCCGCTCGAAGTACGGAGCAAAGAGGCCCAAACCGGGTGCAGCAGCCCCCGCAAAGAAAAAGTAGGCCGGCAGACAAGTAAGTAAACGGGAGCCCTGCCCGAAAACAGGGGAAGCAAAAAACAAAAAAGCCCGGACGACCGGGTAAACAAAAAACAGAAATGAGAAAAGCAAAGCCTAAGAAGCGAATTCTACTTCCGGATCCCAAGTTCTCGGACGTGTTGGTTACACGTTTCGTAAACAATTTGATGCTGGATGGTAAGAAGAGTATCGCCTACTCGATCTTCTATGATGCAATGGAGATCATCGGCGAGAAGATGAAAGACGCGGATAAGGCCCCTCTCGATATCTGGAGGCAGGCGCTCGAAAACATCACACCCCAAGTGGAGGTTAAGTCCCGCAGGGTTGGTGGAGCGACGTTCCAGGTTCCGATGGAGGTTCGTCCCGAACGCAAGATTTCATTGTCCATGAAAAACCTTGTCCTTTACTCGAAAAGGCGTCCCGGACGGAGCATGTCGGAGAAGTTGGCAGCCGAAGTGATGGCAGCCTACAACCAGGAGGGAGCCGCTTTCAAACGTAAGGAAGAGATGCACCGCATGGCCGACGCCAACAAGGCGTTCGCCCATTTCAGAGCTTAATAAGAGTAAGGAGAAAGACACAAGATGGCAAGAGATCTGAAATACACCCGGAACATCGGTATCATGGCCCACATCGACGCGGGCAAGACTACCACTTCCGAACGCATACTTTTCTACACCGGCAAGACCTACAAGATCGGCGAGACCCACGAGGGGACCGCGACGATGGACTGGATGGCCCAGGAGCAGGAGCGCGGTATCACCATTACCTCGGCGGCTACCACCGCTTTCTGGAACTACAAGGAGCACATCTACCAGGTCAACATCATCGACACCCCGGGACACGTCGACTTCACGGTCGAGGTGGAGCGCTCGCTGCGCGTGCTGGACGGTGCGGTGGCGACCTTCTGCGCCGTAGGCGGCGTGGAGCCCCAGTCCGAGACCGTGTGGCGCCAGGCCGACAAGTACAACGTCCCCAGGATCGGGTACGTGAACAAGATGGACCGCGTAGGCGCAGACTTTTTAAACGTCTGCCAGCAGGTCAAGGAGAAATTGGGAGCCAACGCGGTGCCCATCTGCCTGCCCATCGGTTCGCAAGCCGAATTCAAGGGATTGGTAGACCTTATATATAATAGGGCGATCATCTACTTCGACGACAAGAACGTCCGCGACAACTTTACCTACGAGGAGGTACCCGCCGACATGAAGGCCGAAGTGGCCGAGTGGAGGGCCAAACTCATCGAGGAAGTCGCCAGCATCGACGAAGCGTTGATGGAGAAATTCTTCGAGGATCCCGAGTCGATCACTCCCGACGAGCTGATCGCCGCGATCCGCAAGGCGACCATGCAGATGGTCATCATCCCGATGATGTGCGGCTCCTCGTTCAAGAACAAGGGCGTGCAGCTTTTGTTGGACTACATCATGGCCTTTTTGCCCTCCCCGCTCGACGTGGAGGCCATCGTGGGGACCGATCCCCGCACCGGCAACGAGGCGGAGCGCCACCCTTCGGTCAATGACCCGTTCTGCGCGCTGGCCTTCAAGATCGCCACCGACCCCTTCGTGGGCAGGCTGGCCTTCATGCGGGCTTACTCGGGCAAACTGGACGCCGGTTCGTACGTGCTCAACAGCCGTTCGGACAAGAAGGAGCGGATCAGCCGTTTGTACCAGATGCACTCCAACAAGCAAAACCCGATCGAGATGGTCGAGGCGGGCGATATCTGCGCCGGCGTGGGCTTCAAGGACATCCGCACGGGCGACACGCTCTGCGATGAGAAGCACCCGATCGTACTCGAGTCGATGACTTTCCCCGAGCCTGTGATCGGCCTTGCGGTCGAACCCAAGACGCAGAAGGACCTCGACAAACTGGGCGTGGCTTTAGGAAAACTCTCCGAGGAGGACCCCACGTTTACCGTGAAGAGCGATCCCGACAGCGGCCAGACCGTGATCAGCGGAATGGGCGAGCTTCACCTGGAGATCATCGTCGACCGCCTCAAAAGGGAGTTCGGCGTGGAGATCAACCAGGGTGCGCCCCAGGTCAACTACAAGGAGGCCCTCACCGCAACGGTCAACCACCGCGAGGTATTCAAGAAGCAGACCGGCGGCCGGGGTAAGTTCGCCGACATCATCTTCGAGATCGGTCCCGCGGACGCGACCTTCGAAGGGACCGGACTGCAGTTCGTGGACAGCGTCAAGGGCGGCAACATCCCCAAAGAGTTCATTCCTTCCGTCCAGAAGGGCTTCGCGGCCGCCATGGCCAACGGCGCTTTGGCCGGTTACGGGATCGATTCGATGAAGGTTACCCTGATCGACGGTTCGTTCCACTCGGTCGACTCCGACCAGTTGTCCTTCGAGATCGCAGGCCGCAACGGTTTCCGTGCCGCCGCGCCCAAGGCCAAGCCGGTCATCATGGAGCCCATCATGGCCGTCGAGGTGGTCACCCCCGAGGAATCGATGGGCGACATCATCGGCGATTTGAACAAACGCCGCGGCCAGATCGCCGGGATGGAGCAGAAAGGCAACGCCAGGGCCATCAAGGCCAGGGTGCCCCTCTCCGAGATGTTCGGTTACGTGACCGTTCTGAGGACCTTGTCCTCGGGCCGCGCAACCAGCTCGATGGAGTTCTCGCACTTCGACGAGGTGCCCGCAAGCCTGGCCAAGGAGATCATTGCCAAGGCAGGTGTCCGCAAAAATGAAGAAGAATAAAAAACAATAACGATGAGTCAAAAAATTCGCATCAAACTCAAGTCCTACGATCACAACCTGGTCGACAAATCGGCCGAGAAGATCGTTAAGACCGTCAAGAATTCGGGTGCAGTGGTCAGCGGGCCTATCCCCCTGCCCACCCAGAAGAAGATCTTTACGGTAAACCGGTCGACCTTCGTCAACAAGAAGGCACGGGAGCAGTTCCAGCTCTGCACTTTCAAGCGCATACTGGATATCTACTCCTCGACGCCCAAGACGATCGACGCGTTGATGAAACTGGAACTTCCCTCGGGAGTCGAGGTCGAGATCAAAGTGTGATGTGTGATTTTTTCTGAGGCCCGTCTGCTTCCTTCTGCTCCGGTTTTCGATGCTCACGTACCTTTAGTACGCTCCGCTCGAAAATCCTCGCGAGCGTCGCATACGAACCTCATAAAAAATCCCACGGGGAAGGTTTTACCGACCCGGGACCAACAAACAGAAAATTTACTTTTTTATTAATAAACATGTCAGGACTAATTGGAAAAAAAATCGGAATGACTTCCGTTTTCAGTGCCGAGGGTAAGAACATACCATGCACTGTTATTGAAGCTGGTCCCTGCGTTGTTACGCAAATCAAGACGGTCGAGAAAGATGGTTACTCGGCGGTTCAGATTGCCTATGACGAGATGAAGGAAAAGCACACCAGCAGCGGTCTTCTCGGCCACTTTAAAAAGGCCGGGACCACTCCCAAGCGCCGTCTTGCCGAGTTCAGGGAATTCGATCCCGAACTCAAGGTGGGCGACGTGATCACCATCGACGTCTTCGAGGACGACGACTGGTTGGACGTTACCGGCGTCTCCAAAGGCAAAGGTTTCCAGGGCGTTGTCAAGCGCTACAACTTCGGTGGGGTAGGCGGCCAGACCCACGGCCAGCACAACCGCCAGCGCAAACCCGGTTCGCTGGGCGCATCTTCCTACCCGTCGAGGGTGTTCAAAGGCAAGAGGCTTCCCGGACAAACAGGCGGCGAGCAGGTCAAGGTCCTTAACCTGAAGATGCTCAAGAAAATCCCCGAAAACAACCTCTTGCTCGTCAAAGGTTCCATTCCCGGGGCGAAAGGGTCTTACCTTTTAATCGAAGACTAAGCGATGGAACTCTCAGTATACAACATTTCGGGCGCGGACACCGGCAAGAAGGTGGCGCTCAACGATAAGATTTTCGGCATCGAGCCCAACGACCACGCCATCTGGCTGGACGTCCGCCAGTACCTCGCCGACCAGCGCCAGGGTACCCACAAGACCAAGGAGCGCAACGAGGTGGCCGGTTCGACCCGCAAACTCAAGCGCCAGAAAGGCACCGGCGGTGCACGCGCAGGCAGCATCAAGTCGCCCCTCTTTCCGGGCGGCGGTCGGATCTTCGGCCCCCAGCCCCGCTGGTACGGCTTCAAGCTCAACCGCAAACTCAAGCAACTGGCGCGCCGCAGCGCACTGGCCTACAAAGCCAAGGGCGAGGCGATCACCGTGGTCGAGGACTTCACTATGGAGACTCCCAAGACCAAGACCTGGCTCGGCATCGCCGAGAGCCTGAAGCTGGGCGGCAAGAAGGTGTTGGTGGTGCTCCCCAAGAGCGACCACAACGTGACCCTTTCGTCGCGCAACCTGAAGAACGTGAAGGTCGTTACGGCCGAGAGCGTATGTACCTACGACGTGATGAACGCAGCCGCCCTTTTGGTGGCCGAAGGTTCGCTCAACGTTATTAACGAACTGTTAGCCAAAGAATAAACATGGAATCATTAGTTAAGCCCATACTGACCGAAAAGATGACGATTCAGGGCGAAAAGTTGAATCGTTACGGTTTCAGGGTCGACCCCCGCGCTAACAAGATCCAGATCAAAAAAGCTGTCGAAGAGATGTACGGCGTGAGCGTCACGGCCGTCAACACCATGTTCTACATGGGCAAAGACAAGCGCCGCTTCACCAAAGCGGGACTTCTGGTGGGTCAGGCCAACAACTTCAAGAAAGCTATCGTCACCTTGAAAGAGGGCGATAAGATCGATTTTTACAGTAATATCTAAAAACCATGGCAGTTAAAAAATTCAAGCCCATGACACCGGGCACAAGGCATAAGATCGGCGGCAGGTTTGACGATATTACATCCCAGACTCCCGAAAAGTCGCTGTTGGCCCCCAAGAAGAACTCCGGCGGCCGCAACCAGACCGGTAAGATGACCGTACGCTACCTCGGAGGCGGCAACAAGCAGATGTACCGCATCGTGGACTTCAAGCGCGCCAAAGAGATGGACGCGACGGTCAAGACCATCGAGTACGATCCCAACCGTTCGGCGAGGATCGCGTTGATCGTCTACACAGACGGTACGAAAAGCTACATCCTGGCCCCCAACGGCCTGAAGGTAGGGCAGAAAGTCCAGTCGGGCGCGGGCGTCGCTCCCGAGGTGGGCAACAGCCTCTTCCTCTCGGAGATCCCCCTGGGAACCGTGATCCACAACATCGAGCTCTACCCCGGACAGGGTGCGGCCATGGCCCGCAGCGCGGGTACCTACGCCCAACTGCTGGCCCGCGAAGGTAAGTTCGCCATCATCAAGTTGCCCTCGGGCGAGACCCGCATGGTGTTGGTAACCTGCAAGGCTACCATCGGCGCCGTCTCCAACCCCGACCACAGCCTGGAGCAGGACGGCAAAGCCGGCCGCCAGCGTTGGCTCGGACGCCGCCCGAGGAACAGGGGCGTTGTGATGAACCCGGTCGACCACCCCATGGGCGGTGGCGAAGGGCGTGCGTCCGGCGGTCACCCCCGTTCGCGCAAAGGCTTGCTGGCCAAGGGTTACAAGACCCGCAACCCCAAGAAGACGACTTCGAAATTCATTGTTTCGCGTCGTAACAAGTAATCACGGATAAAAAAACAGAAGATATGAGCCGTTCATTAAAAAAAGGACCATACATCGAGCCCAAACTGGAGTCCAGGGTTGCCGCCCAGGCCCAAGGCGGGAAGAAGGCCGTGATCAAGACCTGGTCCAGGGCCAGTATGATCTCCCCGGACTTCGTCGGCCAGACCATCGCGGTCCACAACGGGAACAAATTCATTCCCGTCTATGTAACTGAGAACATGGTAGGACACAAACTGGGCGAGTTCTCCCCCACCCGCAACTTCCGGGGTCATGCCGGTAACAAGAAAAAATAACAGGACATGGGATCAAGAAAAAGCGTAATGGCCGAGAAATTCAAGGCCGATAAGAAGCAGAAAGCGGTGGCCAGCCTCAAGGACTGCCCCACTTCGCCCCGCAAGATGAGGCTCGTGGCCGACACCGTGCGCGGCGTGGAGATCAACCGTGCCCTGGGTATTCTGCGTTTCAGCAAGAAGGAAGCATCCATCCGCCTCGAAAAACTCCTGCGTTCGGCCATCGCCAACTGGGAGGCCAAGAACGAGGGACAAAGGCTGGAGGACACCCCGTTGTGCGTCAAGGAGATCATGGTCGACAGCGGCCGTCAGCTCAAGCGCGTGCAACCCGCACCCCAGGGCCGTGCCCACAGGATCCGCAAGCGTTCCAACCACGTGACCATCGTGGTGGACAAGTTGGTAATCGAAGAAAAAAAGTAAACAGATGGGACAGAAAGTCAATCCGATATCGAATCGTTTAGGCATCATCCGCGGTTGGGACTCCAACTGGTACGGAGGCAAGGATTTCTCCTCCAAACTGGTTGAGGACAACAAAATCCGCAAGTACCTGAACACCCGTCTGGCCAAGGCGAGCATCAGCAAGATCATCATCGAGCGCACGCTCAAACTGGTTACCGTTACCATCTCGACCGCACGCCCGGGCATCATCATCGGCCGCGGCGGCGCAGAGGTCGACAAGCTGAAGGAAGAGCTGAAGAAACTGACCTCCAAAGAGGTGCAGATCAACATCTTCGAAGTCAAGCGCCCCGAGATCGACTCGGTGATCGTAGGCCAGAACATCGCCCGCCAGCTGGAGGGACGCATCTCCTACCGCAGGGCTGTGAAGACCGCCATCGCGTCGACCATCCGCATGGGCGCCGAGGGGATCAAGATTCAGATCTCGGGCCGCGTGGGCGGAGCCGAAATGGCGCGCAGCGAGACCTACAAAGAGGGCCGTATCCCTTTGCACACCTTCCGTGCCGACGTGGACTACTCCCTCTCGGAGGCCCTGACCAAGGTCGGCATCCTGGGGATCAAAGTATGGATCTGCACCGGCGAGGTCTACGGCAAGCGCGACCTGTTCGAAATCCAGGGCGCAAGCGCGGCCGGAAACGTCCAGGGACAGGGTGGCGGCGAGGGCCGTCGTCCCAGGGGCGGCGAGCGCGGCGACCGCAGGGATCGCGGCGGACGCGGCGACCGTGGTGACCGCGGTGATCGCGGCGGCGACCGCGGAGGCCGTGGCGGCGACCGTGGAGGACGCAGGTAATAGTGTAAAACAAGTAAAAGTAAACGATAATGTTACAGCCAAAAAAGACCAAGTTCCGCAGGATGCAGAAAGGGCGCATGAAAGGCGTCGCAGGCCGCGGTAACCAGTTGGCGTTCGGCTCGTTCGGCATCAAAGCCCTCGATTCCACCTGGATCACGGGCCGCCAGATCGAAGCCGCCCGTCAGGCCATCGTGCGTCACATGAAGCGTGAAGGCCAGATTTGGATCCGCATCTTCCCGGACAAGCCCATCACCAAAAAACCCGCCGAGGTCCGGATGGGTAAAGGTAAGGGTGCTCCCGAGGGCTTCGTGGCCCCGGTAACCCCCGGCCGCATCCTGATCGAAGCGGAAGGCGTGCCCTTCGAAGTGGCTCAGGAGGCCCTGCGCCTCGGTGCCCAGAAGCTGCCCATCCCCACCAAGTTCATCGTCCGCAGGGACTACGACGAATCCTCCAATTAAGAGAAAAGCATAAGAGATGAAGACAACAGAAATCAACGAACTCTCGGTTGCCGACCTCCAGGAGAAGATCGAGGCAGCAAAGGCGGATATGGTGAGGTTGAAATTCAACCACGCTACCTCGCCCGTGGAGAATCCTTCGGTGCTCAAGAAGAACCGCAGGGATATCGCCCGGATGATGACCATCCTCAAACAGAAACAAACCGTTAACAAGTAAACGCGATGGAAAGGAATCTCAGAAAAGAGCGCATCGGCGTAGTAGCCAGCAACAAAATGGAGAAATCCATCGTGGTTGCGGTCAAAAGGAAGGTCAAGCACCCCATCTACGGCAAGTTTGTGAACAAAACGACCCGTTTTGTCGCCGCAGACGATGAAAATACCTGCAATCCCGGCGACACGGTCAAGATCATGGAGACTCGTCCCCTGTCCAAGACCAAACGCTGGAGGTTAGTAGAAATCATTGAAAGAGCGAAATAGCCATGATACAACAAGAAAGCAGACTCACAGTGGCCGACAACAGCGGCGCAAAGGAAGTCCTTTGCATCCGTGTGTTGGGCGGTACCAGGAAGCGCTACGCCTCGATCGGCGACAAGATCGTGGTAACGGTCAAGAGCGCGACCCCTTCGGGCGATATGAAGAAAGGCACGGTCTCCAAAGCGGTCGTTGTCCGCACCAAGAAGGAGATCCGCCGCCAGAACGGCTCTTACATCCGTTTCGACGACAACGCGGTCGTACTCCTGAACAACCAGGGCGAAATGCGCGGTACGCGTATCTTCGGGCCGGTTGCCAGGGAACTGCGCGACTCGTACATGAAGATCATATCGCTGGCTCCTGAAGTATTATAAGCAAAAAACCAAAGAGATGTCAGTAAAATTGCATATCAAAAAAGGGGACACCGTGATGGTCATTGCCGGAGACGACAAAGGCCGCCAGGGACGCGTGCTCAAGATGCAGGTCAAAGACCAAAGGGCCTTCGTGGAGGGACTCAACCTGGTCTCGAAGCATACCAAGCCCAACGCGCAGAACCCCCAGGGTGGCATTGTAAAACAAGAGGCCCCCATCCACATTTCCAACCTCCAGTTGATCGACCCCAAGAGCGGCAAGCCCAGCCGGGTCGGACGCAAGGTTGTGGACGGTAAAATTGTTCGTTACGCTAAAAAGTCAGGGGAGGAGATCAAATAATGGAATACCAACCTACACTCAAGACGCTTTACCGCGAGAAGATCGTTCCTTCGCTGATCAAGGAGTTTTCCTACAAAACGGTCATGCAGGCTCCCCGGTTGGAGAAGATCGTCATCAACCAGGGTATGGGCCAGGCCATCGCCGACAAGAAACTGTTGGAGGTAGCCGCCGACGAACTCGGTACCATTACCGGCCAGAAAGCCGTTACCACCAAGTCGACCAAGGACATTTCGAACTTCAAACTCCGTAAGGGCATGCCCATCGGCGTGAAAGTAACCCTGAGGGGCCAGAAGATGTACGAGTTCCTGGAAAGGCTGATCGCCGTGGCGCTTCCGCGTATCCGCGACTTCAAGGGGATCAACGAAAAATTCGACGGACAAGGTAATTACACGCTGGGTATCCAGGAGCAAATCATCTTCCCGGAGATCGAGATCGACAAGATCACCAAGATGTTCGGCATGGAGATTACCTTCGTGACCAACGCCAAGACCGACGCCGAAGGCTACGCCCTGCTGCGCGAGTTCGGCCTTCCGTTCAAAAACGCAAAGAAAACAGCAATCGAAAACGCATAAGCAATGGCAAAAGAATCGATGAAGGCACGTGAGGCCAAGCGCCTCAAGCTCGTGCAAAGGTATGCCGCTAAGCGCGAGGCCCTCAAAAAAGAGGGGGACCAGCTGGGTCTGTCCAAGTTGCCCCGCAACTCGAACCCCGTTCGCCTGCACAACCGCTGCCAGATCACCGGCCGCCCGAAGGGCTACATGAGGTTGTTCGGCGTGAGCCGCATCCAGTTCCGCGAAATGGCCTCCAACGGGCTTATTCCGGGGGTAAAGAAGGCAAGCTGGTAAGCAAAACACAACAACTAAATCAATAGAAAACAATGACCGATCCGATTTCGGATTTCCTGACCAGAATCAGGAACGCAGTGAAAGCCAACCACAAGGTGGTTGAAGCTCCTGCATCAAAAATGAAGATGGAGATCACAAAGATCCTCCACGACCAGGGATATATCCTTGCATACAAGCAGGATAAGGACGAAAAAGGGCACCCTACCATCAAGATCGCCCTCAAGTACCACCCCGAAACCAAAACCAATGCCATCAAGGGCCTGCGCCGCGTCAGCCGTCCCGGCCTGAGGCGCTATTCGAACGTCGCCGAAATGCCGACCGTATTGCACGGGCTCGGTATCGCCATCGTTTCGACTTCGAAGGGCATCATGACCGACAAACAGGCTCGCAAGGAGAACGTCGGCGGAGAGGTGTTGTGCTACGTCTATTAATCGATAACGAATAATTAAACGATAACAAGAAATGTCAAGAATTGGAAAATTACCTGTAAACTTGCCCGCCGGAGTGACGGTTACGATCTCCGACGATAATACGGTGAGCGTGAAAGGGCCTCTCGGGACTTTGAGCCAGAAAGTGGATCCCGATATCGAAGTCAAAGCGGAGGATGGAGTATTGACAGTAACCCGCCCAACCAACCAGCCCCGGCACCGCTCGATGCACGGACTTTATCGCGCGCTCATCGCCAACATGGTGGAAGGCGTGTCGAAAGGGTACGAGATCAAAATGGA